>JBGCFQ010000020.1:0-295387 GCA_045106985.1 Pseudomonadales bacterium
CACGGCTCGCTAATTGACGTGGTTAACGACATGACTTTTTCTGGCGAATCAGGGCATGAAGTCTCGGTCCTTATCAATGCCGTAGTTGAAAAAGTGGATCAAGAATGGGGCCTAGTGCACGCCAATATAGCAGGCGCAACCTTACTGTTACGCGATGATCTTTTGCAAAGAAACCAACGGTTCAGATTGCGGTTATACGCTCGAGACATTAGCATTTCACTCTCCGCGCATTCTGACAGCAGTATTCTCAACCTTGTTCCAGCGATAGTTTGCTCCCTAAGCCCGGATCGGAATCCGGCATCAGTTTTGGTGCGCTTAAAACTAAGCAATGGAGAGCAGACGGGCATTGCAGCGACAAAGGGCGAATCAGAAATTATCGCCCAGCTTACGCGCAAATCGGTAGCCAACTTAAATCTGAAAGAAGGGCAGAAAGTGTGGGTCCAAGTAAAATCTGTTGCGATATTGCGCTGACTTTCACTAAGGAGGAAAAGTCTGGATGAGCAATGAAATTGATTTAGAACAAACCTGGGCGGATTTTTGTGACCGGCTAAAGCGCGCCGGTGATGTTATTCAACGTCAATCCTCTCCGAAAACCCCATTTGATACGGCGGAAGGTTATCGTTACCTCAGTAGGCTTGTGCGTGCGGGCCTTGAAAGTCAGGTAGAGTCCAGCAACGCACACTTTCCTCGTTTCTATCAATTAGCAAACGAAACGATCAAGATTGGTAACGACAACCCTGACAATATCTATCACAACGCTAATCTTGATGGCAGCCTTGATTATCGAATTACCGGTAACCGTGGAACGGTCAACTATTTAAGCTTCGGCACTAAGGCCGGCAGCTACGCAACAACCGGCACGATGGAGCCCACTGGTCAACTGGACGCGGATAACATAGTGTTGGACTCGAGTGGGGGCTTCAAGATAATTGTTAGCACGCGGCGTCCGCAGGACGGCAATTGGCTACCTATGACACCAGATACTTCCAGCTTAATAGTACGACAAACCTTCAACGACCGGCTAACGGAGAACCCCGCCACTTACAGCATTGAATGCCTCAACAGCGCAGCGCCCTCCTCGCTTCAACCCGAAGCATTCGCTGAGCAGCTTTTATCAAGCGCTAACTTTGTAGAAGGAACCGCAAATATTTTTGCAAACTGGATGGAGAGCTACGCGAGCCACATAAACGAATTGCCATATGATGACCAAGCGAAATGCCAACAAGCTGGAGGAGACTCCAGCATTCAATACCTGCAAAGCTACTGGCAGCTTGCGGATGACGAAGCTCTCGTAATTCACGCCCGAGATATTCCGGAATGCAAAACCTGGAATTTCCAACTTTCAAATTACTGGATGGAATCTTTAGACTATCGCTACCATTGTGTGTCATTTAACAAGCACACCGCTCAATATGAAGAGGATGGCAGTGTAAAATTAGTCGTTGCACATCGAAACCCAGGGCCTAACTACAAAAACCATATCGAGACATGCGGTCACAGCTTAGGAGGTATGTTGTGGCGTTGGGTTGAGGCTGATACTTCGCGGCAATACCCTGTAGAATGTACTGTTACAAAATTGGATTAGCGGAGCTACCTAGACCCTCCGCGCAACACTTTAACAATGCCCATATGACCGATATTCCTGAGGTAGTTTTACAAACTGATCAGTTACTGGCTGAGGCCCGTCGTCTAGAAAACATGGACGATTTTGGTTCTGATCATTTTCGCCCGGCATTTGAAGTATTGATTAAAGCCCTAAACGAAGAGGCCGGTCTGAATGCTGTAGGGCGGTTTACACATTACCAGCGAATTCTGAACAGCCTTAGAAACCGGCTGCGAATGCAAGCTTGGTTGGAACGCTACCCCGAAATATTAGATGAAGAGATTCACAGCCCAGTCGTAATCGTTGGCCTTGCGCGAACAGGCACAACGTTACTGCACCGCATATTGGCAAACGATACGCGATTTCATGCACCTCTTTGGTACGAAGTAAGAAACCCTGCCCCTTATATGGATTGGAATGTTGAGGGGCCTGATCAGCGCTTTGAAGAAGCTAAAAGCGAGATAGATGCCCTGCTTGCAGTAAACCCAGAATTCGCTGCAATACACCCTATGGACCCGCTTGGGGCCGACGAAGAGATTTTGTTGCTTGAGCACAGTTTTTACAGCTATGTACCTAACGCGTTCGCAAATATACCCAGTTATACAGAATACGTGCAAAAACACGATAATTTGCCCGCATATAGGCACTTAAAGCAACAATTACAGTTTTTACAATGGCAGAAAAAGCGGCGTGGAGAGCACGCAGAAAGATGGCTTCTGAAAACGCCGCACCACTTACACTTTATGGACCTACTTTTACAGGTGTTTCCTGATGCGCAAATCATCGCCACGCACAGAGACCCCATCCTATCGATACCGTCTATAACAAGTATGAATTATAACCTCCGGATTACTGGAACGGACGCGCCCGATAAGGCTGAAGTAGCGGCGGAATGGTCCGAGTTATTTGCCAATGGCGTTCGTCATACCATGGCGGTTAGGCAAAATGCTGAGAAGCAGTTTTTTGATGTGTGGTTTGACGATACTGTGGCGCGCCCTTTTGAAGTCATTGAGAATATGTACTCATTCCTTTCTATGCCATTCACGTCGATGGCGCGTGCCGCTATGGAGAAACACATAGAGGCGAATAAGCGAGAAGATCGTCCTGCACACGAGTACACTTTGGAAGAATATGGGTACACCGAAGCGGGTATTGCCAATCAGTTTAAGGAATATTGTGCGAGATTCATCAATGGCAGGAATTAGAGCAACTGTGCTGCAAGATTATTTAGCGTTAGCCCTTATGCTGACATTGGGGCTTGCACAGGCCGCCCAAGCAGAGACAATATCCGAAGAGATTATTAACGAAGACATTAGCGATGCTTGTTTGCTGGACCAATTAAAGCAATCTGGCGATGCCGTGACCATTGGCGAGTTGAAAGCGCGGTGTCAAGAACGAGCAAATGACCCAACCTTGTCTTTAGTATTAGACCGCAGGCTTCGCGAACGCGCAACGGCGGGCATTCGCTCGATTTTAACCCCGCATAACAGAAATTATATGATGCCCGTATCTTATTTGGGCGACCCAAACGAAGAACCCTATAGAGATGCCATTCCTGAATTCGCTGCGGACAGGGAGCTAAACACAACAGAAATAAAATTTCAGCTCAGCCTTAAGTTCAACATAATTAATGATCTGTTGTTAAAAGACGACAGCGTGCATTTTGGTTTTACAGCTCTTTCTTTTTGGCAGGCATACAATAGCGACATCTCAGCGCCTTTTCGTGAGACAAACTATGAGCCTGAGTTGTTTTGGACAGCCCCCATTGACTGGCGGCCATTTGCTCTTAACGCTAATGTGATGAGCATCGGTTTCAGCCATCAATCAAATGGACAAACGGGTACCCTGTCTAGAAGTTGGAATCGGATATATGCAAATTTCGTTTGGGAGAAAAATCGCTTTGTGTTCAGCTTGAAGCCCTGGTGGAGAATTCCTGAAGATGAAAAGGAAGACCGCTTGCAAGCCGAAGGTGACGACAATCCCGACATAGAAAGATACCTGGGCCATTTTGAATTCACCACTTCCTACCGTCGCAAGGATCAGGAATTTAGCCTTAAACTGCGTAATAATCTGCGATCAAGCAATAAGGGTGCCGTACAACTCGACTACACATTTCCGCTGTGGCGAGGTATTCGAGGCTTTGCCCAGTATTTTAATGGCTATGGTGAAAGTTTGATTGATTACAACGCGAATGTAGAACGTTTTGGCGTAGGCATTCTGTTGTCCGATCTTCTTTAATCAAGCATGTCTAAGGTACCTCATGCCCAAGTAGTGCTTCTCGCAGCTGGGTCCAGCAAACGCTTCAATGGCGACAAGAGAAAAGCCCTCATGCCCAGTGGGGCAACTATTTGGCAAAGCAGTTTACGACTTTACTCAGCATGCGGACTAAGCGGCTTAGTTGTAGTAAAGAACAACGAACAAGAGTATTTCGCTGAGCGCTTGCCTGATTCGTTTGAAGCTATTGAGTGCGCAAACGCAAACGAGGGCATGTGGGCCTCAAGAGCTTATGCGATTTCAAAATTGACCTCGGACTATGCAATCATTGCTCTCGCTGATATGCCTTTTATACAACCCAAAACGATTCAAGCTTTATTACACATGCTGGGGACAGGTTCGATAATCCAACCAACGTTCAACTCACAGGCCGGCCACCCTAAAATATTTCACCGCTCGCTGTTTTCACAACTGAGCGGCTGCACGAGTAGTCAGGAGGCCAAGGCCCTAATTAGCAAAAATAATGATTCATTGGTAAATGTAAATGTTGATGACGCCGGCATTCTGCGCGACATTGATTATCGCGCAGACATACCGGAAAACTTCGTTGTTTAGAATGCCTAGCCTAAGCGGCCTACAGAGGTGTATTTGAAGCCTTGTTTTTTCATATGCTTCGGATCATAAACGTTACGCAAGTCTATAAAATGCGTGTCATTCATGTCTTTCTTGAGACGGCGTAAGTCCAGAGAGCGATACTGATTCCACTCCGTCATTAGAACAATCGCATCCACACCTTTTGCGGCTTCGTAAGCATCATCAAAGTAGCTTACATCACCGGGCAAAAGACTACGGGCTTGTTCAACGCCTTTCGGGTCGTGGGCACGAATGACAGCGCCCTTATCCATCAATGGCGGTATTATCGCGATTGACGGTGAGTCACGCATATCGTCAGTTTCAGGCTTGAAGGTAAGACCAAATACAGCAATCTTTTTACCTGCCACATCGCCGAGGGCTGTCTTAATCTTGTTAACCATACGGGCCTTTTGCGCATCGTTTACGTCGACAACCGCCTCTACTATTCTAAGTGAAATATCGTTTTCCTGAGCAATGCGAATTAAAGCGGTAGTGTCCTTAGGAAAACAGGATCCGCCATAACCTGGCCCAGGGTGTAAAAACTTACGACCGATACGACCGTCTAAACCCATGCCCTTCGCGACTTCATGAACGTCGGCACCAACACTTTCGCATAAGCTTGAAATTTCATTGATAAAGCTTATTTTTGTTGCCAAAAAGGCATTGGCAGCGTACTTCGTAAGTTCTGCACTCTCCAAGCCAGTACACAGAATGGGAGCCTCAATGAGATTAATGGGTCGGTAAAGTTCGCGAAGCAGGTCTTCAGCGCGTTCGGTTTCCACTCCCAGCACCACTCGATCTGGACGCATGAAATCACTTATCGCAGCGCCCTCTCTCAAAAACTCAGGGTTGGATGCAATATCGAAATCAGCCTCTGGATTGTGTTCTTTAACAATTCTCTGAACCTGGCGAGCTGTGCCAACAGGTACCGTCGACTTATTGACTATCACGGTATAACCACTAAGCAAAGGCGCAATATTCTTTGCAGCTTCGTAGACATAGGTCAAGTCAGCGTGTCCGTCACCACGGCGTGTTGGTGTACCAACGGCTATGAAGATAATGTCTGCGTCGGGAACAGCCGATTTGATGTCGGTGGAAAAACGCAATCGCCCAGCATCCACATTTTTTGCTACCAATAGGTCCAGACCTGGTTCGTAAATCGGAATTTCACCACGGCTAAGGCTGCTTACACGTTCTTCATTAACGTCAACACAGCAGACGTTTGCGCCAAACTCGGCAAAACAACTTCCTGAGACCAAGCCCACATACCCAGCACCAATCATCACTACATTCATACAGAGGTTCCAATTCCTTAATTAATGAGCGCGTTAAACGCGTCTTGTTCAAAGTGTAGCGCAGTTCAATGGCCACTGGTCAAATAAGTAATTCACGTTATGTTGTGAAGCTAAAGCATTGAATTGAATAAATTATATACACGGTTTTACATTTTATAATTTGCTTTCTACAAGCCTTTAGGTTCAAATTCACTAGTGCGCTCCTTTCGAGAGTACAAATAATAAGCAACAACAATTTTGATTAGGGGACCAACAATGAGCATGATGAGTGAGTTTAAAGATTTCGCAGTACGCGGCAATGTAGTCGACATGGCAGTAGGTATCGTTATAGGGGCAGCGTTCGGTAAGATCGTTTCATCCTTTGTAGCGGATGTGGTAATGCCACCAATCGGCCTGATGGTCGGTGGTGTAGATTTCAGCAAACTAGCCATTACCTTACAAGAAGCCTCTGCAGAGGTTGAAGCAGTAACGATAAACTACGGTTCATTCTTGCAAAACGTATTTGATTTTGTGATTGTCGCATTTGCTATATTCATGGTGATCAAGGGTATGAATAGCATGAAGAAAGAAGAAGAAGCCGCGCCTGAAGCTCCAGCAGAGCCAAGCACGGAAGAGGTATTGTTAACAGAAATACGAGACCTATTGAGCAAGCAGTAACTTTAAAATACCCAGCGTAGCCTGCACTATTGTGTGACAGGGTACGCTGGGAGCTCTGGTGCTGATGGGCTACAATATGGTTTGAGCCTTGAGCTGTCGGAGAATTATTATTATCACCTCGTATCGAATGCGGTTAACCACACTGCTTCTAGGCTTGTGTTGGAGCGTAAATGCGCTCTCTGCGGCCCAGCTAACAACCATTGAGTTTACTGAGAAGCAATCACGCACTGCGCGCGAGGTCATTCAAAGACTCAGCCGCAACCATTACGAAGACATTAAGTTTGGAGACGAGCTTTCATCCAAACTGTTTGACCAGTATTTAACCAACTTAGACCCCGCTAAAAGCTTCTTTACACAGCAAGACGTAGAACGATTTGAGAAATACCGCTTTACGCTTGATGACCAGCTTAAAAAAGGCGACCTCAGTCCTGGCTATACTATATTTACCCGCTATCAGGCCCTGTTAATAAGCCGGCTTGAGCATAATCTAAGTATATTGCCCATGCTGGTAAAAAACTTCGATTACAGCAAAGATCAGGAACTCGAAACAGATAGAAGCGAACTGCCCTGGCCTAAAACAGCTAAAGCGGCCGACGAGCTTTGGTACAAAAGAATAAAAGCCAGCGCGCTGAATCTGAAGTTGGCTGAAAAAGACAACGAAGAAATCGAGTCTTTATTGACCAAGCGATTTAATAATCAGATTTTGCGCCTAAAGCAGATGAACAGTCAGGATGTTTTTCAGGTATTCCTAAATTCGCTGACACAACTTTACGATCCACACACCAGTTACCTTTCGCCGCGTAATTCAGAAAACTTCAATATCAATATGAGCTTGTCTCTAGAAGGTATTGGGGCTGTTTTACAGCGAGAAGAAGAAAATACAAAAGTAGTTCGACTAGTGCCCGCCGGTCCAGCCGATAAGCATGGCGTACTGAAGCCGGCTGATAAAATCATTGCGGTAGGTCAGGGAGAAACTGAAGAGCTTGTAGATGTAGTGGGCTGGCGTCTTGACGAGGTTGTAGAGCTCATTCGCGGACCCAAGGGAACCAAGGTGCGCTTGCAATTAATTCCTGCAAATGCCGCCGCTGGTGAAGAGTCCAAGGTGATAACGATTGTGCGTAACAAGGTGAAGCTTGAGGAGCAATCAGCGCAGGCAACCACAATAGAGCTGATCAAAGACGATAAACTAGTAAAGGTTGGGGTAATAGACATCCCCACTTTCTACATTGATTTCGACGCCCGACGTCGAGGAGACCCGAACTTCAGGAGTACGACAGGCGACGTACAGCGGTTAATTGGTGAGTTACAAGCTGATGGCGTAGAAGGAATTATAATCGACCTACGCGACAACGGAGGCGGTTCTCTCTATGAGGCAAATGCACTCACGCGATTGTTTATAGACTCTGGACCAACTGTTCTTATAAGGCATGCCAATTCTCGGGTAGACAAAGAACCACGCTCTAGTTTCAGCTCAGCCTATTATACGGGCCCAGTAGCTGTGCTTATCAATCGCCTCAGTGCCTCTGCATCAGAAATATTTGCGGCGGCAATACAAGATTATGACCGCGGCATTATTCTCGGTGGTCGATCATTTGGTAAAGGCACCGTACAATCTCTCACGCAGCTGACGGAAGGTCACCTTAAACTTACTGAATCGAAGTTTTACCGCGTCTCGGGTGGCAGCACCCAACACCGCGGAGTCATCCCTGACATCCTATTTCCTGAACTGTATGATCTGGACCAGGTTGGCGAGAGTGCTTTGGATCATGCCCTTAGCTGGGATGAAATTCACGCCGTAAGGCATGAGCATTACCATCCCCTAGACAAATCATTGCCGGCACTTACCAAGCTGCACGACGAACGAGTGAAGTCAGACCCAGATTTCATCTATCTGAGAGACCAGATTGCTCTATTAACGGAGTCTCGTGCACGAACGAGAGTATCGCTAAACGAGTCAGCACGCATCGCGCAGCGCGAACGCGATAAGGCGGCTGAACTGGGTATTGAAAACAAGCGCCGAAGATTGAAAGGCCTAGAGGAGCTTACAAGTCTTAGTGAAGACACCGATGATTCTTCTGAAGAAGGAGATGAAACCGCAGCAGCTGAAAGCACTTCAGCAGCAGATGACGCGGCTGAGGAAGAAGAAAAGGACAATACCGACCCTTTTCTTCAAGAAGCAGGATTGATCTTGCTGGATTCAGCCCCAGCGTTTGACGAAATTGTGGGTCGTTATCCAACTAAAAGAACGCTTACTCCCTAGAGACTGTCGAGATATACCATACTATTAGGACTGTGCCGGCTAGGAATAGGCCGTACTGGACTTTCTGAGTGAAAGCCCATAAATGCCCTACTCTAGCTGCAAACGTGTTTTAGTAGCCCCACCACCTGCTCAGGTGTTTTAGCCCAGGCCATTGCGGCAGCATCTACTTCCTTGAGAGGGTGAATAATGTCTTCGTCGTGCAGAGTAATGTAAGGCGTACTCATCGCGGCACAAAAACCTGCGTCGAACGCAGCGTTCCACTGCTTGTATTTGTCTCCAAACCGAATGACAGCAATGTCACAACTCTCTATTAGAGACTTAATTCGTATTGCATTCACTTTGGCCGACTTGTGATCGCGCCAAAAGCTATTGTCTTCGGCACCAAGTAAGTCGCCTGCCGCATCGCTGGCTTCGTGGTTGGTAACGGCTGACGAAAAGGACACTGGCAAGTCTAACTGCTCGCAACCTTCTATAATTTTTTCACGCCAATCGGTATGAATTTCGCCAGACAAATAGATGTTAAAATGCATAGATACTCCTTCGCTAGTTGTAGTTTCGTTAAAAAACTTCGATTCGTTTTCTATTGTCTTCGAATTGAATTGTCAGACAGTATACCTAAGGTGAAATACGCACTGGCGAAACAATGCAAACTTTGCCTATGACCTTTGACTATAAGTACCTGCAGATATGAAGCATGAAATTTATGAGCCGTGATATAAAAATTGGAGCAACCCCCTGGGAGACAGTCAACGAGGGGCTTGCCAATGAGTTCTGCGCACAAGCCGAAATTGCAGAGTCGCTAGGGTTCGATTCATTTTGGCTGCCTGAAAATCACTTTGGTGATAATAAGTCTGTGCCGCAACCACTCACCATATTAGCGGCAATTGCAGCGCGTACATCCAGCATCAAACTAGGAACCACGTCCTACTTGATCACCGTTCGTAACCCCTTGCAGGCTGCGGAGGAAGTTGCCGTATTGGATCGATTATCGGGTGGCCGGCTAATACTGGGGCTTGGGCGTGGAGTGCAAAGCGCTATGTTCACTGCGTTTGAGCTTCCCACCAAAGACAAAAGAAAACGTTTTAAGTTGAACCTCGATATTATGCGCAAGGCATGGGCTGGTGAAGCAGTCGCACTAGAAGATGATGGTAAACCCATAGTACTTGCCCCACTTCCTGTTCAGCGTCCACACCCTCCATTATGGATTGCTGCCTTTGGCCCACTTGCGCTCAAGCAGGCAGGTGCCCTAGGACTTCCCTATTTGGCCTCGCCCGTAGAAACGCTTGAAACTCTGAAGAAAAACTATGCGCTCTACAATAGCGCAGTTGCAGAACATCAAGCGCAAACGGTCAATACCGTTCCTCTTATGCGCACGATCTTTGTTTGTGACAGTACTAGCAAAACCAAAGAGGTCAAACAGGCATTAACAAGCGCAGCTCAACATACCATGCGAGAGAACCACGCCAAGGTGGAAGACTGGACCATCATTGGCGATACTCACTACGTGCGTGATAAGCTGAATGAGTATGTTGAATGCTTAAATGCCAGTCACTTCATTGCCCTTGCCCGTCTGCCAGGACTTAGTGCGAAGGAAAAGATACAAAGTCATGAGAAGCTATTGCAGCTGGCTGAAAGTCTGTAAGTGAAACGTCTAACTATTGGTATTGCGCGAACTCGCAATAAGATCTTCCGGCTTGTCTAAACCTAGGCGTTTGTAATAATGCTCGGGTATATTCGCGGGGTTCTT
This sequence comes from Pseudomonadales bacterium, assembly GCA_045106985.1. Lineage (GTDB taxonomy): Bacteria > Pseudomonadota > Gammaproteobacteria > Pseudomonadales > JAUIET01 > JAUIET01. Next base: position 10,410 of record JBGCFQ010000020.1, read on the forward strand.
ATAAACATAAATCTTGCACGGCGAGATACCCACATCCTCTGGCGGATCGACTATAAACAGCGGAATGCCGGTTTTTAAAACTGAACTTAACTCCATAGCGGGTTCGTGACAACAGTACACAGGTAGTTCCGCTCGGCCGTAGGTTAGTGGACCTGTATCACGCACAATCGCATTATTCCGGGGGCTTTCGTAGTGGCCATTGCGAATCAAGCGCGCGCCACTTGGGCAAGGATCAGGCATAAAGGTCACCTTTTCATCATCTTCCGTAACAGTGAAGGGCAACAAGTGGCACCGTGTAAAGCGCATGATGTTCTCCACTTTTTCGCGAAACGGCAATTTGCCGTCAGGGTCCATGGCTTCCGGCTTCATAACAATGTTCAGCACGCGCTGTAACTCTGCATCGCCATGGTCCTCATACAGAATCGACAGCAAAGCCGAGACTCGAGACATCATGCCATCGTGCAGCGTAAGCGCCTGCTCACGCAAATTGTGAACTCGTTCGCTGGCCCGCCTGCCCCTACCGCTATCGATCAATAGCTTGACCTGCTCAAGCTCAGCAACCCAGCGCTTGCCAACGCCACGAGTTACGATCTTGCGCTCGGGAGCAATGTCCCAATTTTCCACAGTTGCCAGTACTGCATCGCTGCGCGCTTGGCCGGCTAGCTCTGTTATGCAGTCCAGAATCGATTTTTCCCAGCCTGTGTAGCTGTAAAACATGGTTAACAGCTCTTCCTGAAACCGGTCTACTAATTGTTTGGCGTCGCCGTCACGTCCCCCGCCAAGTCGCTCAGTAATAAGATCGACAGTGAGCCGTCCAGCTTGGGCAAGCTCAGCTTCGCTAAATACTTGCGAAGACATAGGCACATCCTTTATGGCTAATAATGACCCTCAAGGTAACGCGACAACGCGCATATGACTAGCCCTTATAGGCTATGACAGTTATTAGAAAAAGCATTATTTCGCCTATAGCTGCTATGCGTCATTGTCGCTGGATCACCCTCGCGTAGAAGCTTACTATAGAAGGTGGAATCGATAGCTGAGTGAAGCAAATCATGGCGGAAAAAGATGCGATTAAATCCGTGCAGGAACACATTCACCACGAAACCAGGAATAATATTGTTATTAACCTGGTGCTGAACGCAGCGATCGCCTATGCCCTTATGCACAGCCTTACAGAAATTAGTGCTTGGGGTGAAAAAGGTTACGGCCCTGATCTGCTCCTTACGGGGTTTCTTCTAAGCACTATTTTAGGTGGCATTTTTATCGTTATGACCCGTCGCAAACGAGACGATGGGCAACTTGTGCCAGCAGGAAAAGACGGTCAAATTTTGACTTGGCTGTTCCCATATCGCTCATGGCTTGCTGCACCGTGGATGGGCGTTCTTGGAGCTTGTTTAGCTGTACCGCCTCTGCTGGGCATTCTAGCTCTGTTTAGCGTCAGTACGCTGTCGCCGTTAAATTACGCATTGATCAAAGGCGTATGGGCCGGTGCATTGGCGGCCGTGGTCGTGCCTATAGCTATCCAACAAGGACTACGCAGTAAACCTGGCGCTAGGTATCCTTAAGCTCGCCGATTAAATCCGCTAGCGCTGCTATGGCGTAATCCATATCAGCATCAGAGTGCGCAGTGGATACGAAAAATTTCTCCTGCCCTTTAAGAATCCCCCGATCTAAAAGCAAGTCCTGCAATTTGAATTGTCGCTTCCAGTTCAAACCCGAGCGAGCCGCGATGGCCATGTACCTCGCGGTCTAGAAACCAGGGCTGAAAAGCAGTGGCTTCGCCGATGACTTGAACAGGAATTTCAGCATATTTAAGCAACTTGCTCATGCTCTTACAGCGTACAAGGCTCGTGAATACGACCACCTATAACAGTGCTATAGAGAAGAAAGTTATTTAATGGTGCTACCGATTGCAACATCTTAGCTGAGGAGGTCTCGTTACTTGTCTGAAAGTAATGCTTTAACTAGCGATATAGCCATCAACGCCATCACCAGCGAAAATGGCAGTGCACCAATGATCATTGCCGAGCGTAATGCGTCTAGGCCGCCGGCCGCAAGCAATGCGGCCACCGCGGCGGTCAGGAGTAGGCCCCAAAATACAATGTGCTTAGCTTCTTTTTGACCCGCATCACCACCGGAGGAGATTGTATTAATAATTAGAATTGCGGAGTCAGCCGAAGTAACCAGATAGGTCAATAACAAAATAACAATAACAACAGACATCGCAATAGCGAGAGCCGGATCAAGAAGCAAATTAATCGTTTGGAACAATTGCGATGATATGTCTGAATTCACAATAGCACCTTTCGCTATACCAGATAACTCAAGATCTACCGCGGTTCCACCCACTAAAGCAAACCAGGTAAGACACATCAAGGAAGGCACAATCATCGCTCCCAATACATACTCTCGTATCGTGCGACCTCGCGAAACTCTCGCAAGAAACAAACCTACAAAGGGTGCAAATGCAATCCACCAAGCCCAATAAAAAATGCTCCACGCTCCCTGCCAAGACGCTAAGGAGCTCATTAATTCTGAGCCGTCGTCTTTCCATACCGTGAAGCTCATGGAAGGAATATTCAGTAGGTAGTCCCAAATTGTAAGGAAGAAAGCTTTGAAGGCAAACAGAGTGGCACCGAACACAATGAAAAATGCCAACAGGAAAAATGACAAACCCATATTCAAATTAGAAAGCCATTTGATACCTCTTCCAATACCAGACATAGCTGAGAGTGTTGACGCCAGCATGATGATGCCTAGAGCCAGCAACAGAGCAGCCAGAGCCGGTGCTCCGGAGTCTTGCATAATCCAGCTAGCGCCAGAGATGTTAAACATTCCAGATGCGAATTGAGAAACACCGTAGCCTATGGTTACACCTACTCCAATGATGGTTGCAAGAATTGCCACAATATCCACGACGTGTCCTATAGGACCGGCCAGAGATGAACCGAACAATGGCGTTAACCCTGAACGTATTGTAAGAGGTAGGTCGTGCTTATAGCTGAAGTAAGCCAATGCCATACCGGTTGTGCCGTAGCATCCCCAAGGGGTTAAGCCATAGTGCAGAAACGCCCATTTATAGGCGTTACGCACGTTATTTTCAGCAAGTGGATCAGCAAGGCCCCGAATCACATCCGGGTTATTCGCAAAGTGAAAAATGGGCTCTGCCGTTGAGTAGGTAAGCATACCAACACCGATCCCAGCACCAAACATCATCGAAAACCAGGAAAAATTCGAAAACTCCGGTTTTTCACCCACTTTTCCCAAGCGAATTTTACCGGTCGCAGGCCAGAGCGCGAGACATAGACATGTGGTTAGATAAAATGCCGTAACGTATATATACCAGCGACCAAACAGATCATTGGTGGCATGCTGAATGCTCAACAACATTTCACCGGCATATTCTGGGACTATAGTCGCCCAGAATATGAGTAGGGATATCACCAACATCGATCCTACAGAGACCGTTTTATTAAAGCCTTTGAAAAAGCCGTGCTTGGCCGTTGGAATCACCAATGTTTTATAATTATTCATACTGCAACCTTTGTTACACACTGCAGACACAGTGTATCAGCCTCGGCTTTTCAAACCTAGCTGTGGGCTGCACCGCTTTGGTCTTCGAGGTCAATATCAGGCGTTGGTACCGATTCGATCTCGAACAAACGATCTTCCTCGATATTGCTGACATGGGATGCAATTTCAGTTTCTACGGCGCCGGCCTTTTTAAAGCGCGCTATGTGGAATAGTGCCTCCCCTTCATTTACGAGGGGCAAGTTACTTATGCATATTACAATTCCGTCGAATGCAGCGGTCAGTACCGTCTCGTCGGAACTAAAGGGAGCAGAAACAACTCCTAACGTATCACCAACATTTACGCGCGTGCCAAGTGCGACAAGCGGACGAAAAATTCCATCATTTGTTGCTCTAAACCAACTCGATGAGCGAGCGATATAGGTCTCGGCAGGAACTGTCTGAATGCGCTTAAGTGGCAGCATCTTTAGCGTGCGCATTACGCTGACAATCCCTCGTACTCCGGTAACAATTGCCCTTTCGTTTAAGCGTAACGCTTCGCCAGACTCATAGGTAATTACAGGTATACCCAGCTTTCCCGATTCACTTCGAAGACTACCGTCAATAAGTCCGGAGTTAATAATGACTGGAATCGAAAAGCCCAACGCCATTTCTTCCACACCTGGCTCGTCTAGTGCAGCACGTATTTGTGGAAGGTTGTCTCTATTAACAGCCCCCGTGTGCAAATCAATAATATGAGTGCAATGGCGTACAACATCGTTGAAGAAAATATTGGCCATTCGTCCTGCGATAGAGCCTTTTTCACTACCTGGAAAACAACGATTCAGATCACGACGGTCTGGCAAATACCGAGACTGATGAATAAAGCCAAATAGGTTGACCACAGGCACCATAACAAGCGTTCCGCGCAAAGTGTTCAATGAGCGGAACGTTCTCATTCGACGGATAATTTCAACACCATTAAGCTCATCACCATGAATGGCGGCGCATAGAAGCAATACTGGTCCGCGTCGGCGACCATGGATAATTTCGACCTGCATGTCGAGCGGCGTATGAGTGAATAGATTTGCAGTTGGCAGATTGAACAGGATGCGCTCGCCCGGTTGCACAACGTGGCCAGCCAGCTCGAACGGCTCTGCCCTGTCAGCTTTATTACTAAGCTTGCGCTGTTTGTGCTCGCTAGAAGCTTGCTTTTCGTTCACCCAATATCTCCATGTACTCTCTGGCCTTCTTTCTTGCTAGTCCGAGTCTAAATACGGGCCTAAGCCTGCCAAGAATCGCCACAGCATCTCACTTGCAATTATGCAAGTGATCACTAAAACAACTATTCAGAATACTCCATTTGCAAGGGTAAGAAAACAAGAACAAAAGGCCGACACATCTATCGTGAGCAGAGTAAGACACTCGCCGCGCCTTGGTCACTACTTAAAGATTTGTCTCTTCTACTGACAACTGCTTTGAGGGGCAATGTAAGCTATAACACACCGGTGACACTACTGTGAGAATGGGGGGTACAAGGCATGCTCGTCAACCTATTCGAGGATGTTAATCTACTGTGGTTGAGAAACACTTGCGCTAGCTAATATGTCGCAGAACACTCTTATATATGCCGTATCGTTAAGGAAGGTGAAATCGCAGCTCGGCCCAAGCGCCAACAAAAAATCAAATACCCATTTTTACTAGCGTGTCTATCAATTCGCGAATAGTACGTTCAGCCACAGGGTGATGTGCGGCAAATTCAGCTTCCAATGCTTTAGTTGTAGTTAACATTGGACTTTCAACTTCAGAGTTGTCGACTGTATCCAACTGCATGTGCAATTCATCCAGGAGCGACTGAGCTTGCGGACTGAGCGACTCATTTTCCAGCGTTTGGACCAAACGCGAAACAATTCCACGCAATTCTTGGCTTTTCATGTTTGCTTCTCTAAAGTCAATAATTCCAAATCATATCATCACGCGATGTTATTGCCAGATTAGAGTGCTTATTTATGCTCCTTCAGTTTGGACTATGACCCAGTAAGCTTAACTCTGCACCTTTCTCTAGGCCTATTCATAGTGCCACCAATACAGTCAATGCTGCGCACTTGACTCTCAGAGCCTGTAAATGGCACGATAGGCTCACTCATGCTATTTCCTTTAGCAAACAATTCTGAATAATTTTTTGGAGAATCATGTGACTATTAAGAAACGATTCGCATTCGTGGTAAGCCTTGCTACAGCGAGCATATTGCTGGCTCCTTTGGCGGTGTCCCATTTCAATGACAAGGAAATGGCACAATCCTATCGACAGTCCTGGTTTGCATTGGTGGCCTCTAACTTCGGCCCTATAGCCGCCATGATCAAAGGTGATATGCCCTATGACCAGAAACGTGTACAAGCCCATGCAAACGACCTGTCTGCGTTAATGACGCTGGATATCCACCGCGGTTTTGCCGACGGCACAGACAAGGGCACCACACGGGCAAAACCTGAAATTTGGGAAAATAAGGCTGACTTCAAAGAAAAGATGGATAGCCTCATAAGTGCTGTTGATGGCCTAAATTCTGCCGCGCTTAACGGCGATAAGAACGCCGTTGCGCAACAGGTTGGCGCCGTAGGCAAAAGCTGCAAGGGTTGCCACGACGATTACAAAGCAAAAGACTACTTGTACTGAGTAGTCTCTTCACCACCAGTTCGTAGTAGGCTGTGGTGCTTGTTGAATCAACCACCACAAAATAGCTGCAAGCACGCCGACTATTAATAACCAATACCAAACCGTCACAGGTTTGGTAGCTGCGAAGCGACCACCGGAATAGCCCCGAAACATTGGGCGTATGATATCGCCACCTTTGTTCTGGTAGTAAGCCACGGCGACCAAGTGCAACACAATCAGTGCCAGTAAAACGTTAAAAGCCCATTCATGAGCTACGCCCATGATGCCTTGCCAACTTGAGTCAGCCGCGTAGTAAAATGGTCCAGAGAAAAGAATATCGTCGCTGTTGAACAAGCCACTGATAGCCTGTATCAACAGCGTTGCAAGCAATATCAATACTGAGCAAGCTCCTAATGGATTATGGCCCAGCTTTTTCTGAGTGGCATCGAGCTTGTTCTTAGAAAGTGCTCCGCGAATATAACTCAACACTTTCCGCGGGCCACGCACAAAATCAACAAACCGCGAATGCTTGCTACCAACGAAGCCCCAAATTAGGCGGCTAATCACCAGTACCAGAATTGCATAGCCATTCCATTCATGAATGTCGTATCTCTGCGTTTCAGCGCTCCACCAAGCCACAGCAACACCAATCACAAACAGCCAATGAATAAGTCTAGTGGGAATGTCCCATATGGGGTTTCTATCCAATGCTGCCTCCACAGTAAATGCGATGGCGCAAAGTGTAGGCTTGAATGCCGCTCAAGAAAAGAGCCAAGACGAGAACAGATGCAAGTGCTCTTAGTTACTGGCCACTTAGCTTTCTAAGCTTGCTTTAACTGTCGTGGTCAGCTTGTGACAGTTTTAGGCATTGTGTTTTGTCACTTTGCACTCTCTGCTCTTCACGCATGCCCGCTCATCAACAGCACCTTTTTGCACAAGTCGACGCATGCCTTCACGCCAAGTCAACCTTAGTTTCACCTACCACCTCATGCATCAAGGCAGTGTCGCACGGAGTAGCCGGAATCATCTTATCTGACCTAACAATCTTCGGAGTCTTGCCCAGCAATTCACCCATGTATTCGCACCAATCTTCAGCGCTGACTGTCTGGCTTCCACACCAGTTCACCACCGGTGGTGGCGACGCTGCGTGATCAAGCATGGCCAGCATTTTGTCGTAGTAATCGTCTCCATGAATCAGGTTGTAATAATTTCGCTCATCAGTTTAAAGATAGATAGGTTCATCCATGCTATTACTGCAGGAATGCCGAACTGCTCGGAGGCAAACTTCATCACAGCTTCTGCCACTAAACGTCTTGCAAAGCTTTTGCCTTTTCCTTGGGGTGAGTTCGTAGTCAGAGCCCAGCCACCGTATTTATCAACCAGTCCAGCCATTATCTTTCTCGATCTTTCAAATGTGTTCACCAGACGCTTACGCTAATTACAAACCCAATCAACGCTTACGCCGGCATACCTATAACAGCTATAAGCAACACCTATAAGAAATTTAGCTATCGCAGACTAGGTGCTGAGCGTAATCATAGGCATCACTGGTATTCCATGTTTGGCGTTCTCGACTTGAACCTGCCGCTCTATTGTGGGAGATGGAATGCCATAAACAACTACGCACTCAGAGGCTAGACAGATGACATACAAAGTAATTCAGTGGGCAACCGGTGGTGTCGGTAAAGCCGCGATTGAGGCCGTGCTAGACCACCCGGACTTAGAGCTTGTTGGTTGCTGGGTTCATAGCGACAACAAAAATGGCAAAGATGTAGGCGAAATTCTTGGCATCGCACCCATTGGCGTGCAAGCCAGCTCTAGTAAAGAAGCGATCCTCGCAATGGACGCAGATTGCGTGGTCTACACCCCGCTGTTCCCCAAAGAACAGGAAGTCATCAACATACTGGCTTCGGGCAAGTCAGTGGTAACCTCCGTAGGTTGGGTTTATCCGCACAACTGCATGGACACCACGCCATTTGAAGAAGCCTGCGCAAAAGGTAATTCGGCCCTGCACGGCACAGGCATTCACCCCGGCGGCATGACAGAACGATTCCCCCTGACATTGTCGGCGCTAACCCGCGGCATTACGCTTGTTCAGGTGGATGAGTACTCCGACATTCGCACGTATGGCGCGCCTGACGTCGTAAAAGACATGATGTTGTTTGGTCACACACCGGAAGCCGCTCGCAAAAGCCCTATGGTGCGCTTCATGGGCAACGGGTTTATGCAGTCCATTGATATGGTTGCGAAAGAGCTTGGCTTCAATCTTGACCCTGAGAAGCGCACTATCCACGATATATCTGTCGCCACAGCGCCTATAGATTCACCCATTGGTATTATCGAACCGGGCTTGGTAGCCGGGCAGAAATTCACCTGGCAGGGGCTGGTTGGTGGCGAAGCCGTTATCAGCGCCTCGGTGTGCTGGTTGATGGGGGAAGATAATCTCGAACAGGGCTGGGGGTTTGGCCCTGAAGGCGCCCGTTACGACGTGATGGTCAAAGGCGACCCGGATATGAGCATGACCATTCACGGCTGCCATCCTGCGAGTGTAGAGGCAGGGCTGATTCGCAACGAGGGCGTTGTGGTAACAGCGCTGCATTGCGTTAGTGCGATACCTTATGTGTGCGCCGCCGGCCCTGGCATCAAAACCTATCTCGACCTACCTCTTATAGCCGGCCGCGCGGCACCAAAGTTTCAGGCGTAACGCACCTGATTATGGGCAGGTTTAAGCTCACTGACAAAATCGCCATCGTTACTGGAGCGGGTAAATGGGTTGGCTGACAGATAAAGTGTTCCAGATTGACGGCGGTGAACTGCCCCCGTTATTTCAGTCCCTACCCCACCACTCTGACTAAGCTGCTTTTAGCCAGGTTCGTCACCTATGTGAAGCTGGTTTCCTAGCTTCGCACACCGATATCGCGTGGGTACTGAATATCCATGTCGCGCTAGGCATAGGCTACTAAGCACGTGCCATCACTACTCGTTAAATCCCACTCCCAAAGATTGGTAAGGCACATCAGAAACCGTTTTCTCTAACCACTGGTTTTCGCGTTCCATACCTGTACCTAAACAGCGATGGTTTGCTCCGATATCTTCGATATTGGTCGGCTTTGGCACCCTCTCCTTCACGTATAAGCTGGTGATAATCCAATTGAAAGTGGCGCTGGTAATAGCTCGATGGAGTGATGTTTTCTGCTCGCTAGCAAAAGCCAGCTTTGGAGTGTTTGTTCAGACGTATATCCAGCACTGGCGGCTGTACATGTGTTGCCCGCGCTGGTGAGGTTGCAATTCCTAGCGTCGTTTCGTCAATCTGGACAATGTGCCGAATTTCATGCTTAGTAGTCCTAACTTAGGTCCTAACTATGACGTCGATCTCTCTGAGTCGCTCGGACTATCACGGCAATATACGGCCTGTAGTTATCCAACGGCGACTGTTCCTCACTTCTTGTAATAAAGGGCGATATGGCTCTGTTTAATGCCGATCGGATAATGCGACTAATTCATCAGCAGTAAGGACTTTCGCCGCATGGGATACTAACCGAGAATAAGTACTAGTTTCGTTTAGGGCAAATAGTCGATTGAAGGAAAGCAGCTCTTTGCTTACGATTACGCCTGTAGAATCCGAGATGAACAGGAACGTCCCACATGATTACCGAGAACGCAGTTTACTCAGATGAAGTAAGCATTGAAGCCCCAGCTGAGCTAGTGTGGGAGATTCTGATGGACTTTGACAATTACAAAGCCTGGAATAGCTTTTGCCCTAGCGCGAAGAACGAATCGCTTGAGATGGGGTCTGCGGTAGATATGATGGTAAACCTTGGCGGAGAGCTTTCTCAGCAGATTGAGTACATTTGCCGCCACGAGCCGGGCCACTGCATAGCCTGGGCAATGGATAATAAGCCCGACGACCCCGTACATGCTGTGCGCAGTCAATACCTTAATCGAATTGACGACTCACGCTGCACTTACATGACCGTGGATGAGTTCGCGGGACCTCAGATGGCGGCAATGATGGAACACTTTGCCCCAATTGTTGAAAAAGGTTTTAACCAATGTGCCTATGACCTCAAGGTGCATGCAGAGAAGATACACAGCGCCTCTTGATGCTCTGCTATCTAAAACACTCTATACCGCCTCTGCACGTGCTCTTGGCGAACCTGTATAACATCACGTCGTTCCCGCTCCGTTAACCTAGGCATATCTTCAGGGAAGTATTCGTCGATTTGGTCAAAACGAATCTTCTCAGCTTTAATCGTTGGCCAATCTTTTTCAGGCGGAATTTCTGCATAGGCCCAGCGGTGTGACAAATAGCCGCGCGGCAAGCCTGTGGTATCTAGCCAATTTTGCACGCCGGGGTCCTTATGTGAAACAACCCAGCGCTGCTTGCGATCTTCGCCCATGTACATCTGGTGTAAGTTCATGCTGCTTTGATGGTTGGCATAGTCTGGGGACTCGCCCCACAAATTGCCGAGGTGCACGCTGACGTATACAGGGTCTCCAGTATAGGTGGCCTCAATATACAAGGCTTCATCATTTTTCAGGTCGTAAAGACCGCCGGCGTACACGTTGGTGCTCATGCCGCCGCCCGTGTCACTGGAGGCGCAATTGGGCTTGTTGTAACCATTCTCGGGGTAGAAGTATTTTCCGTCTTCAGGCGCACCATGACTGCCATTCACGTTAAGTACTTTGTCGTAGAAGTCTAACCAGAACTGCATATGGCCATTGACGACTGAGCCCATTTTTCGCAGCTCGGCCGCGCACTTAGCAGGTGTAAGTGCCGCAGGATGGCCACCAGCGCTATCCAGATTGGTAATACTTAGGTGAATGGCTTCTTCGTTTTCCCAATCGTAAAACAACTGGCGCCCGCTGATAAAGGTGGCGTACCGGTCCTCACCGTTCGGGTCACGTTTGTTGGGGCCCTTAACGGTGCATATGAAATTTCCTGTAAAGCCTTCAGGCTTTTCTGGGCCGAGCAGTAGCTCGAACTCACCGTTGTCGTCAATTTGAAGATTTGAGGTATCTAGCGTACCAAAGCCTGTGCGGAATCCAGGAGTCAGCTCGCGCAAACTGCCACTGTCACCTGACATCGGTCCATTGGCGGTTTCGAAAATAAAGTACTGCGGCGCGTATGGGCCTTCAGGTGCTCGGGGCTCTCCACGCCAATGACGAAAGTCAGCCGCTTTGCCTTTAATCAAGTATCGATTTCGGCCATCTATAGGCGCATAGAAATAAATTGCGTCAGCATTTTCGATGGTCGACTTGTTGAAGATTGATAATGCATTTCGAAAAGATGGGAATTCAGGATCGGCGTTAAAAGTTCGCTCAATTCCATGATGAACAAAACCTGCGAGGTAACGATAGCCCTCTGCTAAAACCCTGCTGGTAGGTTCTGGCGCATAACGATCAGGGCTGTCAATAATATCCCTGGCGTCTTGCAAGTTTGAAATAAGATCGTCCCACGCTGCGCGTAATTCTGCCTTATCTTTTTCTACTTGCTCTATTTCCATCTGGTTTTGTTCCGCCATTTTCCGTACCTTTTAGTTATTCATTTACTGTGCTGCAGTTCTATCCTGCGACCGAGCCACCATCCGCAGACAGAATTGCGCCCTCAGCGAAAAGTGCTTCATCAAACACTAGAAAAAATGCTCTGCGCCATGTCTTCTAGCGAGCCACGGCGAACAGAAAACCATTGCCTATATTCTAACCCACGCGATAACCTTTCAAGAATATAGTCATAGTGCCCACCTGGATAATTCAAATAGTATGCGGATTGACCAAGACCGAACTCTTTTAGGTGCTAATCATAGCTGCAGTGCTTGCTGCGCGGGTGGGCATCAACATACGCAGCAATAGCATTTCTCACCCCGCCAAGATACGGGAGGAAAAAATGATCATAAACACGGTCTACCACGGCTGTCGATCTGCAACAGCTTTTCTAGCCCTGGACGAGAATGGTCGATGCCAAAATCATCCAGTCATGACCTTTCCACAGTCTCTGTCAGTAGCCTAGTTACATCGAAGTTAGTCCCACTCATCCTGCCCACCCGCCTCTACACAAGCATCTCTTCAAAGGGATGAATCATAGGTAAGCATAATGTTCACTACTAGACCCCAATGGCTATAACACCTATAGAGAACATCACACGAGGCGTGTCTAGCCAACACCACTGTTTCTGCACACATTCATCCACCCATCAACAGAATCCAGATGAATTCTCTTCTTAGGTAGTGTGAAGTAGAATGTTCTGCTCAAGTTCCGTCTCGGCAGCTTTAGCGGCACCAGGTCACCGTGCGCAAAGTTCTTGCGGAGCACAATTTCAGACAGGCAACCAATACCCAATCCCGATTCCACAGCATTTTTAATCGCTTCATTGTGCTTGAACTCCAGATAGATATTAATATCAGCCATCAGGTCAGTCATCGCTCGCTCGAACGTATGACGCGCCCCAGAGTCGGGTTCTCTTAGAATCCACAGAGCTTCCTTTATCTCTCTATCATTTAAGGTTTTCTTGCCCGCAAGAGGGTGACTAGCGCTGCAAAACACCACCAGCTCGTCGTTGCGCCAGGGAATGAGCTCAAGGTCGGGATGTTGGATCTCGTTCTCAACCATGCCGATATCCACCTCATAATTAAGCACCTTCGACACTACATCTGGTGTATTTGCGATATCAAGCTGCACATTGGCATTGGGGTACTGGCCCAAATAATCGGCTAAATAACGGGTGGCGAGATGGTTTCCAATGGTAAAACTGGCGCCCACTTTTATATGGCCTATATCCGCATGGCCAATCAGCATCTCTTCTACACGTTGACACTGCGTTAGAATGTTCTCGGCCTCTAGGCGGATGGTTTGGCCTGTAGCGTTAAGCGTTAGTCCGGTGCCGCGCCGGTCAAACAGGCTAACCTCGTAATTGTGCTCAAGATTCAGCAAGGCTTCGCTAGCGGCAGACTGCGACATATGCAGTGACTTAGCCGCTTTAGATATGTTTTGGTGTCTGGCAACCGCCAGGAAGATTTGTAGCTGTCGAAGGGTAAATTTCATTGATCAGTATTCGTAGGGTTGCAGAATTCTCGCGTATCGGAATAACCGGTAGCACTGTCCATAATAACCGGTTTTACATGCATCGATAAAGTCTCTAAGGTTGCGCGCTTTCCAAACCAACTCCAGCACAAAGAGGATAAAGGTAATGGCTGAGCAAAAGGCAACCAACGTACATTGGCACGAGGGTGATATAACAAGCGAGCATCGCCAAAAGCTAATGGGCCATAAGGGTGCTACTTTATGGTTTACCGGCTTATCGGGGTCCGGCAAGAGTACGGTGGCCGTTGAGCTAGAGGGTGCTCTTCATCAAATGGGGGTGGTTTCCTACCGCCTTGATGGCGACAACGTGCGCATGGGGATTAACAAAAACCTTGGTTTTTCAGCGGAAGATCGTACAGAGAATATTCGTCGCATTGGTGAGATTGCAAAACTGTTTGTAGACGCAGGCACCATAGCGCTGTCTAGCTTTATAAGCCCCTACCGTGCAGACCGCGAGCAGGTTCGTGAACTGCATGAAGCGGCGGGTATGGATTTTATAGAAGTCTTCGTCGACTGCTCACTGGAAGCGGCCGAGAGCAGAGATCCTAAAGGGTTGTACAAGAAAGCCCGAGCAGGTGAAATTAAGAACTTTACCGGCATCGACGACCCTTACGAGGCACCAACCAAGCCAGAGATTCACCTTCACTCCGACCAACAAAGCTTGGCTGAAGAAGTGGGAACCATTTTGCTCGTGCTTAAAGAGCGCGGCATTATCAACAAGTAATTGGAGAATAGTATGATCAAACCCCACGGTTCAGACGAACTTAACCCTTTGTATATTTATGACCAGCAACAGCGCGCCGCTTTGCTAGAAGAAGCTAAGGGGCTCCCCAGTATGCTGCTTAATTCTGCGGCTGCAGCAAACGCTGTTATGCTCGGTGGTGGCTACTTCAACCCGCTAACAGGCTATATGAACCTCGCAGACGCACTTAGCGTTTCGAAGAAAATGGTCACCAACTCTGGTCTGTTTTTTCCTGTCCCGATTCTCAATATGACCGACCAAACAACGGTAAAAGCGGGAGATCGTGTTGCGTTACGAGACCCAAACATGGAAGGCAATCCCGTGCTGGCAATTATGGAAGTTGACGCGGTTGAGATGGCTACAGATGAGCAGATTGATTTTATGGCCGAGCAAATTTTCCGCACCCAAGACGATAGTCACCCAGGTGTTTCTACGTTCAAAGGGCTTGGCAACATCTTATTGTCAGGCCCCATTCAAGTATTGAGCTTCTCTTACTTTCAGGCTGACTTTCCCGAGACCTTCCGCACCGCGGTTGAGATACGCGAAGAGATCGCTAAGCATGGGTGGGAAAAAGTAGTGGCCTTTCAAACACGCAACCCTATGCATCGAGCACACGAAGAGCTTTGCCGCATGGCAATGGACGACTTACAAGCCGACGGTATTTTGATTCACATGCTATTAGGTAAGCTCAAGCCAGGAGATATTCCTGCTGAAGTGCGCGATGCCTCTATTCGCAAAATGGTCGAGGTGTACTTCCCAGAGAATACAGTGATGATTACTGGCTATGGTTTTGACATGCTATACGCTGGGCCGCGCGAGGCCGTGCTGCACGCTGTATTTAGGCAGAATTGCGGGTGTACTCATTTGATTGTTGGACGTGATCACGCTGGCGTGGGTGACTACTACGGTGGTTTCGATGCCCAAACTATCTTTGACGATGAAGTGCCTGATAACGCACTGCAACTGGAGATATACAAAGCGGATCACACCGCCTACAGCAAAAAATTGAACAGGGTGGTAATGATGCGCGACGCACCTGACCATAGTAAGGAAGACTTCATACTTCTTTCTGGCACCGCCGTGCGGGAAATGCTTGGCAAAGGTATCGCTCCACCGCCGGAATTCTCTCGACCAGAAGTCGCAAAAATACTCTCGGATTACTACCAGCAATTGGACAGCTGAATAAGATTGAAGTCTTCTAGACTAAGTGACGAATAGCTAGAAATAAAAAAGCCCGGTAATCACCGGGCTTTTTTATTTTATGTCCCACAATATATATGTCGACACCCATTAAGAATCATAACGCACGTCTACAGCAAAGCGACGAGGCATCGCGAAGGCTTTAATCACGTGGCCAATATTAGCCGTTTCTCCAAGCTTCAGCGATTGGCTGGTCATCTTGTCCCTTACGGTCGGCTCGCTAGCGCTCAGAGCGCTAAGCAAATACGAAGCAGCTATCTATCGAGCTAACCGCAATTGGTTCTTTTTTGGACAGTTAATGAGCATTCGGCTTTGTTACTCGGATTTTTGTAAAAGCGCGATCAGTACGCGGAATTAAGACCCCTAACCTCTGTCTTGCAGAAAGGAAAGCCGGCCCAAGCTAAGGCAAGTCTTCTTATTGCTATAATGCTATTAAGTTTGGAATTTAGATCGAAAACGCGCCATCATTCAAATCTGTACCTAATAAGCAACAGTCTTTTAAACTCACACCTTATGCTAGAAATATCCAACGCAGTATCCATACCGGACGATGAAATCACCTTATCAGCTATTCGCTCGCAGGGCGCTGGCGGTCAGAATGTTAACAAAGTGTCTTCTGCGATACATTTGCGATTTGATATCAATACGTCGTCCCTGCCCGATTATTACAAGCAACGCCTTATGGCACTTAAAGACCAGCGAATTAACAAAGACGGCGTGGTTGTTATCAAGGCTCAGCAATTTCGAACACAAGACAAAAATCGAAGTGATGCTCTCGCGAGGCTGCAATTACTAATACGCTCAGCGGTGGCGGTAGTCAAAAATCGGCGACCAACTCGTGTATCAAAAGGAGCAAAGCGAAGGCGTACAGACGACAAAACCCGGCGTGGAAAAACTAAAACTCTGCGCGGTAAAGTGCTGGATTAGGAGTTGCGCGTTTTAAAGCCGCAGAACACAGCGGCCACACAAGCGGACATCAAGCTGGCAACACTATCAATGATTCAAGCACTGCTTGGCGAAAACTAGCATTTTCAGGCACATCTTTGCCGTTGAACAGGAACGCGCCTGCTAGCGTCGCCAGCGCTAGCGCGGCTTTACTTGAGGCCGCCTCCTCGCTGAGCTGCGAGTTAGCTTCCAGAACGGTTTTCTTAAAAAAACGCAGCGCCGTATTGTTTAACTCCTGAATGCCTTCTGCTATGGCCGGATCCCTCGCGCTCATCGCCCAGAATTCCCGGGTAAGATGGAATGATTCTTCAACAGACCCTTGATCCAAAACGTGCTGCGCTACGGCGATAATTCTGTCATTAGGGTTAGGCAGCGTCGCTACTGTTTCTTGCAGATAGAGGTCAACGCTAATCATCACCGACTCCAATATAGCTAACATTAGGGTTTTACGATCAGCATAATAGTGCTGCAGGTGCCCGAGGCTAATATTTGATGCTTTTGCTACTTTTCGGACAGAGAAACCCGCCGCTCCCTCTGTTGCGAGTAGGTGGCTTGCTTCATGTAATATTCTGGACATTGCCCCGGCTGCTGTTGGGCTTTCTGCGATAGGCATGGATACCTTGGTACTGGCTTCTGCAACCAGTAAATCCACAACAACACCAGATAAGCGGGCCAGAGCTTCATTCTGCTCTGGGCTCGCCGCTTTACTCTCAGTATCAAGTACACACAGCGCGCCAATGAGCGCGCCATCTGCGGTCTTCAAGGGTGAACCTGCGTAAAAACGCAAATTAGGGCTAGATGTTACCAGGGGATTAGTTTGAAAATTAAGGTCTTGGCTCGCATCTGGAATCAACATGAGCGCTTCACTGCGGATTGTGCGATCGCAAAATGCGACTTCTCGCGGTGTCTCGCGAATATCTCCCAAAACAGCACTAGGGTCGTAACTGGCTTTGAACCATTGACGATCGCCATCAACCAAGGTAATTAGAGCCATTGACGCGTCATACAAGCCAGCCGCTGCTTTTACGATACCGTCTAGAGCCGGGTTTGGAGAACTGTCTAATAAGCCAAGCGAATGGAGCGCAACCAATCTATGCGCCTCTGTATGCGGTTCTGGAGAGAATAGCTCACTCTCTTGGTCTTTATTTTTTTCTCGACTTTCTCGGTCCGTACTGTCCATGCGTTCCCCCTACACTAGATCCATCTAATACGAGATCAGCAATAGTACACGACGAGTAAGGTTTCCACCATCTATTGTCGCGTTATTCAATCGCGATAGGTAACTGTCAGTAACCGGCCCATCTAGCAAACTGTGTTAAATCGGGGTCGGGAGAGCTAATTACATTAAAAATGGACGGTGGCACCGATGCGGAGTGTGATGTAAGAGAAAAAGGGCGGAGTGGTTAGGAAGGTATGACCACGGTACGAATGACCTACAAGAAGACCAATCGGCAGCCTAAATAGTTAGGCTGCCGATTGGTTTAGCGCTTACTAATCGAGACTAAGTAACATTTCCTTTGCTTGCTGCTTTTGTAACGCGGTGCCAGTTTCCATCATCGCCTTCAACACTGCTCTTGCGGCAGCGGGCTTACCGTCGCTAATAAGCTGATCGGCTGACTGCAGCGAGATTTCAAAATCGGCAGCATTTTCTTCATGTTCTGGCTCACCTTCGGCAAATTCCTCGGCACCGTCCATAAGGTCGCCGTCAGTTAATCCAAAATCAGCACTAGTGTCGCCCAGGACTTCTGGGGTCGCAAATTCACTGGAAGAAAACGTCTCATTGGATACGTCCTCAGACTCGAATGAGTCATTATATCGCTTCACTGCAACTAGACTGACGCTAGACAGATCTGCTGTCTCTGTACTTTCTAAGGTATCGTCGAGGTCTAAGGTGTCATCAAGTAGCATTTCTGATGGCGTAGAGAATTCTTCGATGTCGTCTAACTCGCCAATGTTGTCTATGCCGTCGATGTTATCTAAGTCATCAAGTGAATCAAGCTCTGCCTCAGATACCGGTTCAACGAATTCGTCTGCCTGCAACTCAACCAGTCGATCCAAAGTCTCTCGGGCGGCGTCATCGTTTCCAGCTGCGGTGTGAACTTCAACCAGTTTCTGCAACAGGTCCACTCTGCCGGGCTCTGCCAAAATCGCTGAATTCAATAATTCAGCGGCTTCAGGGAAGCGACCATAAGCGAAGTAAATATCTGCTTCTTTTAAAGGATCATTGTTTTCTTCGTCATATTCAGAAGCATCGTCAAGTAGCTCTTCATCTTCAACTTCCGTATGCAAAGCCAGGTTAGCGTCGTCTTCCTGTCTAAGCTCTTGCGGCGGCGGAACTTGTCGTTCCTCTGGCAGGTCAAATTCTTCCTCAATATAGTCGTCTTCGTCTTCACGGCGCTTGCGCGCGAAGAGGAGCAAGCCGATTGCAGCTATTACCCCTGCGATGGCAGCGATTCCTTTCCAGCCCATCAAGCTATCTAATAGACTCGATTGCGACTTATCATCCTGCTCGGACGATCTGGCATCTACCTGCTCTAAAGGTTGAGCTTCTACTTCTTCGAATTCTCTATCGGGATCTTCTGCAGCGTCAAAATCAAGTTCATCGCTATCGGAGCTGTCTGAGACTGTTTCATTTTCGTCAAGATCCGTCTCTTCAATCGAAGGCTCTTCAACATCAATCAAAGCCGGATCGAAGTTCGGGTCTTCTGCCAGCCTTGACTGCAATGTTGCTAGCTGGGCATTTAGTACTTTCAGCTTATTCCTTAGATCGGATACTACTTGATCTTTTTCCTGAATTTCATCGGATAGCTCGGCGCTATTACGTTGGGCGTCTTCCAATTGTTGTAGCGCGCGCTCAAGCTGTCGGTTCATCGCAGCAATGTCTTCGTCGCTACTGCTGTTATTCAGCATTGCACTTCCGTCGCTTGTGCTCAGCGTTAGCGATGGGTTTGAATTGGACTTCGGCACATTAGACGAAGAAGCCTCAGGTCTAGCATCGAGCTGACGCACGGCCCCCTTCTCTTCTTCCCACACTCTAATTTGATCGATTATTTCTCGTCTGGCAGCGTCGCCACCATTTGATCTAACGTCGCTTTCTGCAGGAATTCTTAGTACCTGACCCACTTTTAGTCGGTTAACATTATTGTTAACAAAGGCAGAAGGGTTCAGTTGCTGCAAGGCAAGCAGAGTTTGGTAAATACTCACGTCGTCGGCAGGCCGCACGCGGTTCGCTATACGCCAAAGTACGTCGCCCCTCTCCGTTGTGTAGGTTTCGTCCTGAGCGACAGCTGAGGGAGTGTAGCTAGAGACTGTATCTCCCTGTGCAACAACCGGGGCCGGCTCATCGATTGACGCATCAATACCGTCGAGTTCAGCTTCTGTGCCGGGCGCTTCTTCAAAAACAAGCTCCGCGGCTTCTTCTGCCATTACCTCTGGCTCGGGTCGCGCCGGCATAGCTGGTGACTTGTCAGCCTCAGGTTCACTCGGCTGCGACTCATCCGACTCGGTTACTATTGAGTCTGCGCTTGGATCGATTGTTGCTACCGAGCTTTCAACTGCCGGCGAATCTACTTCGGCTTGTTGATCTACAAACACGCCGTTGCCGCCTTCGGTGAAGCTGCGTTCGTCGGTATCAACCATAAACTGTTTCAAGCGGCGACCGCTTGGCCACCGTGCCTCAAGTAACAGCTGCCATTCGTTTTGGCTAATCGCTACGGGACTACTTACTTGAATCACGCCGCCGTCGCGACCATTAAGGATCACATCGTAGCTAAGCTGTTGAAGAAACTCCCCTCTAGCAACTTTCGCTTGCTTGTATTCGACTTCGTTTGCTAAGGCTACCGCAATATCAATGGGGCGCAATCGACCCACCTCAGTAAGCTCAATGTCGGCTTTAAATGGTTCATCTTCTCCCGATAAAACGCGTATGTTTCCGAGCTCGAGTGCATTGACCTGACTGGCTAGCAACAGGCTGCTTAGCCCGATGACCGGTAATGAATATCGCGACATTTGATTTGGCTCTAAATAACTTGTCTGATTCTAATTTTATTAAGCACACTCCGTTTGTTCTCCGACAAACTTTGGTGGTTTGTTTTTAGTATCGACACTAGAGGCGAGTTTCTCCATGTTATCTGGCATTTTGTGTGTGAACGGGGTCACACTATTAGGGCTTTTTATAGGCTGCCGTGTGATAAATGCACGAATTGAATGATAATTCGTCGATGCGTTGCACTTACGACAGCGGTCCGCGTTAGTGTTGAGCAGGTATTAAATAGCTCTACGACAAGGCCAGTTCAGATGACGAATATGCCGAAACGTTGCAGTCCTTGGGACTTACCAGCTAAGCGTAACTTAATCGTCAAAGCTAAACCGTTTTGCATTTTGCGAGTTAAGCATAGTGCGACATACCCCATGCAAGGCAATCAGCCAAATGAGATAGAGCCGCGGCTGGGCTCTATGACCTAGCTACTTATTTTGAGCACAGAGCCCGCCGAGGTACCATTTTGTCTCGCAATCATAGACGAGCCGTCCGCGCTCACCATGCTGCATATCAAGTACCCTGTTAATCATAGGTGATGGCGCCATGCCAGGCGCGGTCTGTTCTTGCAAATCGGCGATCGGGATTGGGTAGCTCGCCCAATCAAGAGGCGCTCTCCAACCAGGAGGGGGTATTAACTGTGAGCGAGTGCCGCTGATAGGATACAGTGCCCGCCAATCCCGAATTTTTTCAGCAAGCTCCGCTACTTTATCGGCTTGGGTTGGAGCCAGATTATTGTACTCGTTGGGGTCTTGGCTTATTTGAAACAGATGATTAGTCACTGTTGTGGTGAGCTGATCTTGCTCAATTTCTTGTACCAACTTCCACTCGTCATTGAAGACAGTTAAATTAAAGTGACCGTAGATTGGCGTCTCCGAGGCAAAAAAAACGTACTCATCTCTTGGCGCAGGCTTGCCACTGGAAATGCTCTGCCAAAGGCTGGTTCCATCGAGGGGAAAATTGTTTTCAGCTTTCACACCGGCTGCCTCGGCGAGTGTCGGAAACACATCCATCGCCGTCATAATATGATCCAGTTTCGAGCCTGCCGGTATCTGGCCTGGCCATCGCATAAGCGATACAACACGTATTCCACCTTCAAAGGTTTCGCCTTTGCCGCCACGCAAAGGGTGATTGTCTGCGCCACCTACAGAGTATGCAGCGCCGCCGTTATCGCTAAAGAACAACACGATTGTGTTGTCGGTTATGTTTTCCGAGTCCAGCGTGTTCAACACTTGCATAACTGCTTGGTCCATACCATCAACAACAGCGGCGTACATAGGCCGTGCGCTTTTTTGCATCAATAACTTTGACATACGGCGCGTGCCATCGGTCTGCTCGCTGCGCGCTGGCCTTAAATCGGTATTGATGTCCTTGTACTTATCCTGCAATTCTTGAGGCGCATCTAAGGGCGTGTGCGGCGCAATAAACGGCATATACATAAAAAATGGTTTGGTTTTATCGCGCTTTCGAATATAGCGACTTGCTTCATCGGCTAACAGGAAGGTTTCATAACCATCTGCCTCTATAGACTCACCATTCAGCTGGAAGTCTTTACCACCCTGATTTGCAAACGGAGGATAAAAACCCACTTCTGTATGCAGGTGCCCGTAGAAATGTTCGAAACCCCTGTTATTAGGATGGTAGGTTTGCTGAGCATGGCCAAGATGCCACTTGCCCACCATTGCCGTTTGATACCCAGCATTGAGAAAGCTCTGAGGCATAAAGTGCTCATCAGGGTGAATACCAGTAGTGTCCCACGCCATGATGACCGCATAGGCTACGCCAAGTCTCATGGGGTTGCGCCCTGTCATCAAGGCTGCCCGTGTTGGCGAACATATTGGTGTTGTATAGAAGCGATTGAGTTGCATACCCTCGCGCGCAAGTCGGTCTAAAGCCGGCGTATCAATGTCCCCACCGTGATAGCCAACATCATTCCAACCCAAATCGTCGGCGACAAAAACAATGACATTGGGTTGATCGGTGCTTGACCGCTCCGCCGCATGAAGTGTGTGCATGCACATCACACAAATAAGAGCGCAAAACCAGTGGAGAGCTTTAGACATAAGTTTTTATAGCGAGTTAAGCAGGTTCGCGCATTGTAACAAACTCCTCCGCGGACGTAGGGTGTATGCCAATAGTGTCATCAAAGTCTTGCTTGCTTGCTCCGGCTTTTAAGGCAACGCCCATACCCTGAATTATTTCACCCGCCTCAGGCCCCACCATATGCACACCAAGAACACGCTGACTCTTATTGTCGACCAACATTTTCATAAAGGTCTTTTCAGGGCTGCCACTTAAAGTGTTTTTAAGGGCTCGGAAATGCGAGCGATAAACAGCAACATCTTCGAACTGCGCTCTAGCTT
Source organism: Pseudomonadales bacterium (assembly GCA_045106985.1). Classification (GTDB taxonomy): domain Bacteria; phylum Pseudomonadota; class Gammaproteobacteria; order Pseudomonadales; family JAUIET01; genus JAUIET01. The sequence continues at coordinate 32,940 of JBGCFQ010000020.1, forward strand.
CATGCTCGCTGAGGCCCACTGTACCAATGTTAGGTTGGCAAAAAACAGCGGTAGGAATATTGCTGTAATCGAGTACCCGATTGCCACCGGCAAACTGACGATCAACAAAAACCATTGCCTCAGCAATCGCAACCGGCGTTAACTCTGGCGCATCAATGATATCGCCAAGTGCGAACACTCCCGGCACAGACGTTTCATATCCGTCGTCAACAAGGATTTTTCCATTCGCCTTAAGATCCAGATTCAAAACCCCAATCCCGGCTTCATCAAGTAAGGGCCTTCTACCAGTCGCATACAAAATGCAATCTGACTCAATAGTGTCACCCGTATTAAGTGTTATTAGAAAATCATTCTCGCCTCGTTTATCTATAGAAGCGACATCGGTTTCTAGACGTATATCAATCCCCTTCTGTTGCATTTCTTCAGTAGCATGCATACCAAGATCAGCGTCGAATTGCTTCAACAATTTTGGGCCGCGGTAGAGCAATGTAGTAGAACAACCCAAACCATTAAAGATACCTGCAAACTCCACACCGATGTATCCGCCACCGACAACTACTGGGCGACTCGGCAAATTGTCCATGAAAAACACTTTGTTCGAGTCAATCACATGCTCGCTGCCTTTCATATTGGGTATGCTAGGCCAGCCGCCCATGGCCAATAAAATTCGCTGCGCGGTTACGACTTTATCATTAATGCGCACCGAGCGATCGCTAACAACTTCTGCGCGCCCAAGGAGTGTTTCAACCCCGGCGTTATCAAGTAGCGACTTGTAGATACCATTCAAGCGCTCAATCTCACGAGTTTTATTATCGCGCAACGTAGGCCAATCCAACTCAGCAGAACCGTGGCTCCAACCGAAGCCAGTTGATGACTCAAAATCTTCAGCGTAATGAGACGCATAAACGAAAAGTTTTTTGGGCACACAGCCAACGTTGACACAGGTACCTCCAAGATATCGCTCTTCAGCAATCGCCACTCTTGCTCCCGTCGCAGCAGCCATTCTCGCAGCACGCACGCCGCCAGAGCCTGCGCCAATTACAAATAAATCGTAGTCGTAAGTCTGTTCTTCGCCCATTTGCTCATCTACCTTGTTTGCAGAAGGGCATTATACGTTAGACGAACGCTTTTTTCTTTCGCGTTAAGACTAAATTCTCCGTCTTACCGTAATGGGCAGCTAGCCGATCGTCATTCTTGGGTCGCTCAGACCTCTATATCAATGTACTTGGCTTTGTGATGCTCGGGATCACGCTCGGAGTCTCGAGCAGATGGGCGATCTTTGTCGCGCTTGTGCGCGGGATCTCGCCGACGTTCTGTGGTTGTTACTGGCATTTGCGCGGCAACCTCTGCCGTTTCCTTGCTGGCTTTTACAGCTCCGCCTTTCCTGCTGCTGTTGTTTTCTGACGCGCTGCGTGTCGAGTTAATTACTGGAAAATTGATCATGTGTCCTCGCCTTTTGGGCTGGGTACAACTCACTCCCGGTTTAAAACATTGACTACCTTCTGCGCCCCTGTATTGCACGGGGTTCTAATTACTTTAACGACCGATGTCTATTCAACTTGATCATTTGGCGTAAACCAAGTGAGTTTTTCACGTAATTCCACCACACTACCCACAATTGTGATCGTAGGCGCTTGAATTTTGTGCTGTTTCGCCAGCGCTGGTATTTCCGCAAGCGTGCCACTGATTACGCGCTGCTTACTTGTTGTGCCTTGCTGTATAAGCGCAGTGGGCGTGTCAGGAGAGCGCCCATGCTCTATCATCCTGGCGCTGATATCGGGCAAACCTACCAAACTCATGTAAAAAACCAGCGTTTGATGAGCGTCGATAAACTCATGCCAGGGTAAGTTCGGGGAGCCATTCTTTAAATGACCAGTTACAAACCTCACAGACTGGGCATGATCACGATGTGTAAGCGGGATGCCTGCATAACAAGCGCAACCGGACGCCGCTGTGATGCCAGGTACTACCTGAAAATTGATGTTGTGCTGAGCAAGGTGTTCTATCTCTTCTCCGCCGCGGCCAAATATAAAGGGATCACCACCTTTTAGTCGCAGCACGCGTTCACCGGCAACAGCATGCTTTAGTAATAAATCATTGATCCCCTGTTGCGAGGTACTATGCTCTGCGCGTTGTTTACCTACGTAAAGTCGCTTGGCATCACGACTAACCAACTCCAATATTTCAGGAGAAACCAGACGGTCATAAATAACAACGTCCGCCAACTGCATTAACCGCAGAGCTTTAAGAGTTAAAAGTTCAGGATCACCCGGCCCTGCCCCCACAAGAAAAACCTCACCGTCAAGGCTGAGTTCGGAATGATGCTCAAGCATTTCGTTTAGCTTGGTTTTCGCTTGTTGAATGCGGCCACTAAAAACCAACTCGGCCACAGGACCATCAAGAATTGCCTCCCAAAAGCGTTGGCGACCCTGCTTATCAGGCAGGACCTTTGCTACCAATGGACCGAATTCAGCGGCAAGCTCATTCAGTGACCCATACTCAAACGGCAATAACGTTTCTAATTTTTGGCGCAACAATCTGGATAGAACAGGTGCTCGACCTGAAGACGAAATAGCAATTTTTAGCGAGCCGCGATCAACCAGCTCCGGAAAAGTAACGCTGGATAGACTAGGACGATCAAGGACGTTAATGAGTAGCGTTTGCTCTTTACAAAATGCCGCAAACTTCTTTGAGACAGCGATATCTTCTACTGCAACAACGCATAGAATTGCAGTAGCAAGCCACTGCGAGTCGCGCACTGCACTAAGCAGATCCACGTTTGAATCAAACAGATTCAGCGTACCGCCACTGTTATTGGTCAACTCAACTAATTCTTGCTCAACGACACCGTGCGAGAATACATGAAGTATAGCCCCAGCTTTTGCCAGCGAACGTGCGTTCGGCAACGCTTGACCGCAACCTCCAATTAGCAAACAACATTTGTCCTCAAGATCAAAACTAAGCGGAAGGCCAGTTGAGGGGCCTGGCGCAAGATTAAGGGATGGGTTAAGCGGCATGATGTGTGCTAACTAGCTAAGAATTGTGCTTTTACCACGCATGTAAGGCTGCAGTACTGCAGGCACGCGAACGCTTCCATCAGCATTCTGATAGTTTTCCAGTACGGCTACCAATGTGCGTCCAATCGCTAGACCCGATCCATTTAGAGTATGCAGCAATTCTGGCTTACCGGTTTCAGGGTTTCGCCATCTGGCCCCCATACGCCGTGCCTGATAGTCACCGAAATTACTGCAGGAAGAGATTTCACGATAGCTGTCTTGGCCAGGCAACCAAACCTCAAGGTCATAAGTGCGACGCGAACTTGCCCCCAGGTCGCCTGTGCATAGAATGACTTTACGATAAGGCAGCTCTAACAATTTCAGTATATTCTCAGCATGCCCGGTCAAGTCTTCATGCGCTTGCTGGCTTTCCGCGGGCGGCACAAACTGCACCATTTCAACTTTTTCAAATTGATGCTGACGAATCATACCGCGCGTATCGCGCCCATAACTGCCAGCTTCGCTTCGAAAGCAAGGGCTGTGACAGACCAGCTTCAATGGCAAGTTACCGAACGCTGGGTTATCTTGCTCGGACAGTATTTCGCCACGGGCGATGTTCGTTACGGGAACCTCAGCAGTTGGAATAAGATAGTATTGGCTGTCACCGTCCATTTTTATCGCAAAGCTGTCTTCGGCAAACTTTGGAAGTTGCCCCGTTCCTGTCATAGATTCTGCATTGACCAAGAAAGGCACATATATCTCTTCGTAGCCATGCTGTTCAATATGGGTGTCCAACATAAACTGAATCAAAGCACGGTGCATTTGCGCGATATCCTGGCGCATAACAACAAATCGGCTGCCAGTGAGTTTTGCTGCAGTTTCAAAATCCATCCATGAATTGCGCTCGCCTAATGCAACATGGTCGACAGGTGGGAAATCGAACTTCGTAGGAGTGCCCCACTTCGACAGCTCAATATTGGCACTTTCGTCTTTGCCTTCTGGCACATCCGAATCGGCAATATTGGGTAAACTCAGTAATAACTCATCAATTGTAGCGCGAACACCAAGTTGTTCTTGCTTAGCCGTCTCGAACTGCTCGTCTAACTTGCCCAGCGCTTGGGCCTGTTGCTGTTTGGCCTCCTCAACTGGCATTCCGCCTTTAATCAATTCGCCAATCTTCTTGGAGGAAGCATTACGTTCTGCTTGCAAGTCTTGCAACTTAACGTCTAATTGCTTTCGAAGTACGTCGTGGCTTGTGTAAAGAGCAGCATCAAAATCAGCGCCGCGGCGCTGCATTTCTCTAGCCACCAATTCGGCATCTCGGCGCAAGAGTTTTTCGTCTAACATGTGGGTTCCTGGTTTTTTAGTTTACTAAATCGGAGGTTAAATAATAGGAGTTTACAACAGCCTTGCTGTGACAATAGCTAACCAGCAGCCAAGCACACACAGCGACATGCTCGCAATTATATAGATAAACGCCTCGCTGTGGTGCCCGGCCTCTAGCATATGAACAGTATCTAGGGCGAATGTCGAAAAAGTAGTGAACGCCGCAAGAAAACCAACCATCACAAAATGCCGCCACTCTGGAGACAGCTGCAAGCGCTCGATAAGCAAAACATATAGTGCGCCAATACATATTGACCCCACAACATTGACCACCAGGGTGGATAAGGGAACGCCCATAACTTCGTGAGTAATTCGCTGCTGGGCGAAATTAATTAAGAAATAGCGTGCCAAGGCACCAGTTGCCCCACCCACAGCAATCAACAAGACCGTTATCACAGTGTATTCCCTAGCATGTCTGTCAATCTCTTCAATCAGGCTTGTGGCGGTAACGGCGCGTTGTAGCTCGCGCATTAAGCTTTTTAAGATGCTCTAGCTTGGCCGAAATCTTTTGCTCTAAGCCTCTATCGACAGGCCGATAGTACTGCGTATCGTCCAGTGATTCGGGAAAGTAGTTCTCACCGGCAGCAAAGCCCTCAGGCTCATCATGTGCATACCGATACTCGGCGCCATGGCCCATACGTTCAGCCAATTTAGTTGGCGCGTTTCTAAGGTGTACAGGGACCTCGTGTGTAGAACTGTTGCGTACATGATCTGCAGCGCTTTTGTAAGCTACATAGACAGCATTGCTTTTGGGGGCGCACGCCAGATAAACCAGCGCCTGTGCAATCGCAAGCTCCCCTTCCGGACTACCCAATCGCTCAAAGGTCTGCAAGGCATCTAGAGAAAGGCTGAGAGCCCGTGGATCGGCATTGCCTATGTCTTCGCTGGCCATGCGCAGCATTCGCCGGCCAATATAGAGTGGATCACAACCACCATCGATCATGCGGCTGAACCAATAAAGGGTTGCATCCGGAGAACTGCCTCTTACCGACTTATGTAGAGCTGAAATCTGTTCGTAGAAAACATCACCGCCTTTATCAAACTTGCGCCAGCTATCCTGTAATACTGTATCTAACTGACTTTTACCAATGTGCAATACACCTTGCTCGTCAGGTTCGGCAAGTTGTACCGCAAGCTCCAGTAAATTTAAGGAACGCCGTGCATCGCCGTCAGCCGATTGGGCCAGACGTGTCATTTCCTCGTGGTCAAAAATCAGGTCGCTATCAATTCTCAGCAGTGCACGATTAAGAACATGAACCAAATCCTCGGTGCTCAAGGGCTTCAGCACGTAAAGCCGGCATCTGGACAACAGGGCATTGTTTAGTTCAAACGATGGATTCTCGGTTGTTGCGCCAACAAATGTAACCGTTCCGTCTTCTACGAAAGGAAGAAAAGCGTCTTGCTGCGATTTATTGAATCGATGGACTTCATCAACAAAAAGTATTGTTGCTTGCTGATTTATTGCATGGCGTTGCTGCGCACGCTCTACGGCGGCCCTAATATCCTTAACGCCCGCTAGAACCGCTGAGAGATGCTCTAGGGCTGCATCACTCGAAGCAGCCACCAAATGCGCCAAGGTGGTTTTACCGACGCCTGGCGGCCCCCAAAACAACATGGAGTGCAACTGCTGGGATTCAATCGCTCGACGCAGGGGCTTACCCTCGCCGATAATATGCTGCTGGCCGATGAATTCCTCGATGCTGTTAGGACGTAACAGCGATGCGAGCGGTTCATGAACGGGCGCATCAGCCACCGCTTTGGGTCAAAGTATTGTCAATCAGATCAACGTCATCAGGAACAGCAAAATCAAACAAGCTGTCATCAATTTCACCGTTCAGCGAAGCGCCACTGAAGGTGATTTCCGTTTTCTGCTGTAAGGAATCAAATATCGTCATCGCGCTTAAAAGTTCATTGCTTCCAAAACGAAATTCTATTGCACTGAACACACCGTCTGCCACCCTTGGGGTCAACAGAAATGCTTTTTCGTCACTGGCTACAAAGCTAATAGTAAAACTCTTTTCTAGCGCTTCAGGGTTGCCACCAAGTATTAGAGCTGGCGTTTGACTCAGATCTTCAGACAAGGTACTAACGGTAACTTGCTCAAGGTCTACATCGTAGTGCCACAATCTTGAACCATTGCTTACGGTTACTGCATTGAAGGGTTCGGTACTTTCCCAGTAAAGCTTACCTGGTCGCCGAACCTTCGTTACTCCGGCACTGGCTTGCAGCTCTTCGCCCTGATCGTCATACACTGTTTGCGAAAATTTAGCGCTAAAACTTTGCATCGACGACAACAAAGCCTGGAATTGCTTAGTGGCTAATGCTTCGGACGCATACAGCGCCGACGATGAGAAGGAGAGGCTCAGTGCTGCAACAACAGTAATGCGCGCACTCCACTGCCAAAACAGTGGTTTATTGATAGCAAATCCACGCTCTTGCGAGCTGTTACTTTCTGTTGATAGCATAGAACCTAGTAAGTCAGGATTGATGGGTTCGATATCGATGAAACTAATCGCGCCTAGGAGCTGGTGCGAGAACTTCACGTGCACCGTTGTTGCCCATTTCGGTCACAACGCCCGCAGCCTCCATGGTTTCTATCATACGTGCGGCGCGATTATACCCAATACGTAACTTGCGCTGCACAGAAGATATTGAGGCCTTTCGCGTATGGGTCACAAACTCTACCGCTTCATCATACAAGGGGTCAGACTCATCATCACCACCAGAAGTTCCGCCCATACCGGGCATACTGTCCTCTGCGGCACTGCCCTCGTCCAGCAAGCCATCAATATAATTTGGCGTGCCGCGCTTTTTCCAATCTTCAACGACCCGATGCACTTCATCATCTTCAACAAACGCCCCATGAACACGCACTGGAACGCCGCTACCAGGAGGCAAATACAGCATGTCGCCGTGGCCCAGTAGTTGTTCGCCACCGCCCTGATCGAGAATGGTTCGTGAATCTACCTTACTCGACACCTGGAAAGCGATTCGAGTAGGCACATTAGCCTTGATTAGACCTGTAATTACGTCCACCGAGGGACGTTGAGTGGCAAGAATTAAGTGTATACCCGCTGCCCTAGCCTTTTGCGCAATACGCGCGATCAGTTGCTCAACTTTTTTACCAACAATCATCATCATGTCGGCAAATTCATCGATTACCACTACAACCATCGGAAGAGTTTCCAACTCAGGCGCTGGCTCATCAGGATTTAGCAGCATATCAGCAACCCAGAGTGGGTCGGTTAAAGGAGTGCCGGCAGCAACCCCCTCTTCTACCTTCTTGTTGTATCCAGCGACATTACGCACGCCCATCGCGGCCATGAGCTTGTAACGTCGCTCCATTTCAGCAACACACCACCGCAAGCCGTTAGCGGCGTCTTTCATGTCGGTGATGACAGGAGTTAGCAAATGTGGGATACCGTCATATACCGATAATTCCAGCATTTTCGGGTCTACCAGCAGCAGGCGCACTTCAGAGGGTCCGGCTTTGTAAAGCAAGCTTAGAATCATGGCATTAACGCCAACCGACTTACCAGAACCCGTTGTACCCGCCACTAAAAGATGTGGCATTTTCGCAAGGTCTGCAACGACAGGCTCTCCCGAGATATCGTGACCAAGCGCTATAGTTATCGGTGACTTGGATTTTTCATAGGCCTCTGAAGACAGCACATCTCTGAGGAAAACAATCTCTCTGTCCTCGTTAGGGATTTCAATACCAATGACAGATTTGCCAGGTATTACTTCCACCACTCGCACACTAATAACCGACAAGGATCGCGCAAGGTCTTTCGCGAGACTGCTGATTCGACTTGCTTTAGTGCCAGCTGCTGGTTGAATTTCAAAACGCGTAATCACTGGCCCGGGGTAAACTGCTACCACTTGAGCCTCTATATTAAAATCAGCTAACTTGAGTTCGAGAAGCCGGGACATTGCCTCGAGAGCATCCTTTGAATAACCTTTTCTATCCGAAGATTGCGCTTCATCCAGCAAATTTAATGCCGGCAGGTCTCCGCTAACAGAGGTATCAAATAGGCGCCCCTGCTTTTCTTTTTGAACGCGTTCACTCGGCTTTGGCTTGTTGATCTTAGGTTCAATTTTAGGCGCCGGCCGACTCTTCCGCTGTTCAATATGAACCTCCACAGCATCGTGCCTACGCTTTTGCACCTGTTTCGCTTGGCGCCGGTCACGCCACTGATCAAACTCATGCTGGGAATATCCCCATGCCTCACCGAAGTTGTTGATCGACCATGCGCCAACGGTGTCCATTAATTTCAACCACGATATGTCGGCAAAGATGGTAAGCCCAAACAATCCAATAGCCATCATGATGACGCGGCTGCCAAGCAGGTTAAATGCCGTTACAGAAACCTCGGCTAACTCACGGCCAAAGAAACCACCCTGTCCAAATGGAAGTACACTGTAAGACTGAACGTTAAGCGACACTAGACAAGTGGCGCTCATCATCAACAACATGAAGCCTATAACACGAATAACAAAGGTCACCCATTCAAACTCGAAGTCAGGGTCACGATCTTGAAAAATCATCCAGCCACGCAATAACAACATAGCAGGGAATAAATAGGCCATGATGCCGCACAGCGAAAACAAAACATCTGCAAACCAGGCACCACTGGCTCCCATCGCATTGCGCACCGCACCCGCGCCACCGGTATGCGACCAACCAGGGTCTGCAGGGTCAAAGGTAAAAAGCGACAGCAACAAGTAGAGTCCTACTGCCAGCAAGCCGATAAAAATACCTTCACGGGCCCAGTGCCGCGATATGCTTGTTTCGGTATTTAACATTGAAAGGTGAATCACTTTAAAGACAGAGCCAACCGAGGAGCTTACCACCACCACCCGTGTTGGTTCAGCCAACAATTCACGCCACGGTCACAGTAGAGTACCGTCCCAGTATTTCGCATAATTAAGCCATAGAGTACGTAGCACAAACATTATGGACATTCCTTGGCTCACGCTGAACTCACTTGACTTCCCGCCAGTTGCTCACGCATTGGACGAACCTAATGGGCTGTTAGCCGTAGGAGGTGATCTTAGCGTTGATCGGTTGCTTGCGGCTTATCGCCAGGGTATCTTTCCCTGGTACGAGGAAGACCAGCCAATTCTATGGTGGTCTCCTGACCCGCGCTGTGCGCTGAGGCTTGATCGACTGCATGTATCGCGCAGCCTCAAACGAGTCCTCAAATCTGGACGATTTACTGTCACCGCCGATTCATGCTTTCAACAGGTTATTGAAGAATGTAGCGGCCCAAGAAACTATACGAGCGACACATGGATAAGCCCAGAAATGATAGAGGCCTACCTCGCCTTGTACCACGCAGGATATGCTCACAGCATTGAGGTATGGCAAGACGAGGAGCTCGTTGGTGGCCTATACGGCGTAGCGCTTGGTCGCGTTTTTTTTGGTGAGTCTATGTTCTCTTTGGCTGATAACGCATCGAAAGTTGCGCTAGTGCACCTTGTAGGTCAATTGCAGCTGTGGAACTATGAATTGGTTGATTGTCAGGTGGACAACCCCCACCTTCAATCTCTGGGGGCCGAGTTGATGCCGAGGCATGATTTTATCGATTTTTTGCGCCGTTACTCGGCTGACGGTGGTCATGCATCAGAGTGGGAGATATCATGGAGATACAGCTAATTGATTAATATGCAAGCAAACTCAATGCATAAGGAAATCCCTCTGCCGTGACCGTTCTGTCAAAAATCAAGATTTTTGCCACCTACCCCCATGAGTGTAGCTACCTGGAAAACCAGGAAGCGACCACGCTGTTTGTGGATCCCGGCGCGGATATCGATTCCAGCGCTTATGCTCGCTTGTCAGAGTTAGGTTTTCGCCGTAGCGGCACCCACTTGTATAGACCTCACTGTAAAGACTGCAAGGCCTGTGTCCCTGCGCGAATCCCTGTAGCGCTGTTCGAACCGAATCGACGGCAACGCCGCATCACTAGAAAAAACAAGGATCTGACGACTGAGTTGTTGGAGAATATAAACAGCGATGAGTACTTCGATCTTTATCATCGCTATATTTGTGCACGTCACCAAGATGGTGATATGTATCCGCCGACGCGCGAGCAATACGATTCTTTTCTCAATTGCGAATGGCAATCGACACGTTTTATCGTTTTCAAATCCGAAGGCAAGCCTGTGGCTGTGTCTGTAGTGGACGAAATGGATAATGGCCTCTCGGCCGTATACACATTTTTTGACCCTGACGAACCCAAGCGCAGCCTTGGCGCTTTCGCTATATTATGGCAAATACAGTACACACAAGCGCTGCAGCTTCCTGCGCTGTACCTTGGTTACTGGATAAAGCAGTGTGCCAAAATGAGCTACAAGACTGAGTACCGACCATTAGAAATGTACGTCAACGATGAGTGGGCATTGCTTAACTGACCTAATTAACGTGCTTCCACAAAGCACAGCCTGATCATAAATGCTGCATTTTCACCAAGATAAGGTGCATTAGCCTTTGCGTATTCGGCCGAATTCCGGCAAACTTCCGCGCCGTTCTAGAGCACATTCTTGTTGAAAGTGCATGGAATACTTATCCAAAGCACAAAAGGTTCGCAGTCCAAATATGGCGAAAGAAGAAAATATCGAAATGGAAGGCGAGGTAGTTGATACCCTTCCTAACACGACGTTTAGAGTAAAACTGGAAAACGGTCACATAGTGACCGCTCATATCTCCGGGAAGATGCGAAAGAACTATATTCGCATTTTGACTGGCGACAAGGTGAAGGTTGAAATAACACCTTACGACCTTAGCAAAGGGCGTATCACCTACCGCGAACGCTAGTTCTTTCTTTGTAGCAAGAACAGAGGCGCAAGAACAGAGGCGCTCGTTTTTTAAGCGCTGGCGCCTGCCTCTACCTGCTCAAAATCCAATTCTATCTTGTTGTTACGAACGGTCACGTGGACTGTTCCGCCATTGCTGGAGAGCTCACCGAATAAAACAGCCTCTGCCAACGGTTTCTTGATGTTCTCTTGAATGATGCGAGCCATAGGCCTCGCACCCATGTGCACATCATAGCCTTCAGTAACCAGCCATTTTCTAGCCTCGTCATCCACTTCGAGAACAACTTTTTTGTCATCAAGCTGAGTCTGAAGAGTCACGAGGAACTTATCAACGACAGTCAAGATTACACTTTCTGGCAAGGACTCGAATTGCACGATACCGTCTAGACGGTTACGGAATTCTGGCGTAAACATTTTCTTAAGTGCTTCCATCCCATCGGTGCTGTGGTCCTGATGGGTAAAGCCAATAGTGCTGCGACTAATAGATTCCGCTCCAGCATTAGTTGTCATAATAAGGACGACATTACGGAAATCAGCAGGCCGACCATTGTTATCCGTTAAAGTGCCGTGGTCCATTACCTGCAAGAGCAGGTTAAAAACTTCTGGGTGGGCTTTTTCAATTTCATCTAGCAATACAACACAATGCGGATTTTTGGTCACGGCATCTGTAAGAAGACCACCTTGGTCAAAACCAACATACCCTGGAGGCGCACCAATCAACCGCGATACGGTATGGCGCTCCATGTATTCAGACATATCGAACCTGACTAGCTCAAGCCCCATGATCTTGGCGAGCTGTTGCGAAACTTCTGTCTTGCCCACACCCGTTGGACCAGCGAACAAAAATGAACCAATCGGCTTCTCCGGAGCATTAAGGCCCGCTCTCGAGAGCTTGATTGCGGTAGAGAGCGTATCGATAGCTTTGTCTTGACCAAAAACCACCATCTTCAAGTTTTCATCAAGCTTAGCCAACGCTTTCTTATCGGCACTAGAAACGCTCTTGGTGGGGATACGTGCAATTTGGGCCACAATAGCTTCTACTTCATGCAAGCCAATGGTTTTCTTACGCTTATTCTCAGGCACCAGTTGTTGGTGCGCGCCAGCCTCATCGATAACGTCAATCGCCTTGTCAGGTAGAAAGCGGTCATTGATATATCGCTCAGACAATTCCGCAGCTGCGCGAAGTGCTTTATTCGTGTATTTGAGACCATGATGCTCTTCAAAACGAGACTTGAGGCCTTTTAGAATTTCATAGGTTTCTTCAACATTAGGTTCCGGAACATCCACTTTCTGAAAGCGTCGCGTTAACGCACGATCTTTCTCGAATATGCCTCTAAATTCCTGGAACGTGGTTGAGCCGATACAGCGAAGATTACCACTCGCGAGTATGGGTTTTAACAAGTTTGACGCATCCATGACGCCGCCCGAAGCAGCCCCTGCCCCGATGATGGTGTGGATTTCATCAATAAACAAGATAGCATCATCTTGATTCTTAAGTTCATTAAGTAAGGCTTTGAATCTCTTCTCAAAATCACCTCGATACTTGGTGCCAGCCAACAGTGCGCCCAAGTCCAATGAATAGACAACATTGCCGTTTAGAACTTCTGGCACTTCACCATCAACTATCTGTTTTGCTAGCCCTTCTGCAATGGCCGTTTTGCCCACTCCAGATTCACCCACCAGCAGAGGGTTATTCTTACGCCTGCGGGCTAAAATTTGAGCAACACGCTCTACTTCATAACTTCTGCCAATCAAGGGGTCAATACGCCCTGCTTTGGCTTCTTCGTTAAGATTAAGTGCGAATCGTTCCAGACTGCTTTGCTGCTGTTCAGCGCCTGACGCAGTTTCATCTTCCTGGCCGGCTTCTTGATCCATTGCTGATTCATTGTGACCAGACACCTTGGAGATGCCATGAGAAATGTAGTTAACAACATCAATACGAGCTACATGCTGTTGTTTCAGAAAGTAAACAGCTTGGCTTTCCTGCTCAGAGAAGATGGCAACTAGAACGTTCGCTCCAGATACCTCCTTTTTTCCTGAAGACTGCACATGAAATACTGCACGCTGCAAAACACGTTGAAAGCCCAAAGTAGGCTGTGTTTCACGCTCTTCCGACTCGTCAGGAATAATTGGAGTGGTCGAGTTGACGAAATCGTCGAGCTCACCACGCAATTTGGACATGTCAACTCCGCAGGCGGTAAGAACATCCGCTGCGACGCTATTATCTAGAAGGGCAAGCAACAAATGCTCGACCGTCATGAACTCATGCCGTTTTGACCTGGCTTCACGAAATGCATCATTCAGCGTATTTTCTAGGTCTTTACTCAACATTCAGATGCTACCTCTACGTCTTAATCTTCGTCATCTGCTACTTCAATCTCACAGAGCAGCGGGTGTTCACATTCCCCGGCATAATCATTCACCTGGGCTGCTTTTGTTTCTGCTACATCGCGAGTAAAAACCCCACACACTGCCCGCCCTTTAGTATGGACCGTCAGCATTATTTGGGTAGCTTCTTCCCTTCCAAAGTAGAAAAACCTTTCCAATACATGAACGACAAACTCCATAGGAGTGTAGTCATCGTTCATTAATATCACCTTATAAAGAGGTGGTTTGCTCACTACGGGTTGAGCTTCCTGAACCGCCAGATCACCTTCGTAATCTGGTGAATCTTCATCACCTGACCCGTTAATTAACCTTAGCCGATGTTTATAAAATTGACCCATCTGTTGATCTCTTTTTGGGACCTTCGTTAAAGAATGTTACGAGCGTCTCATTATACCTTGCTGCGGGTAGTGCTTGACTACGACCCCCTGCTTGTTAAACAATGCTCACTGAACGCTTGTCAGGAAGATAAGCCTCTGATTCATCAAGGGTTTCAGAGGTACGTTCAAAGATAGAAAAAAATAAAGGCCTTTTATACATTTAGGCAAACTTCTTAAAGGAAAAGATACCATGCAAAAAGGTGTCGTTAAATGGTTCAACAACGCTAAGGGCTACGGCTTTATACTCCCCGAAGCTGATAATGGCGATATTTTCGCTCATTACTCAGCCATCGAAATGGACGGATATAAAACGCTCAAAGCAGGCCAAAAGGTCAGCTTTGAGACAGAAGACGGTCCAAAAGGCTTGCACGCCATCAATATCCAGTCCGACTCTGACGCCGAAGATTCAGCAGCACCTTCTGATAGTGCGACAGAAACTCGTGCAAATGAGCTGGCTGAAGATGAAGCAGCAGAGCCCAGGCTTGAAGAAATGGCTTGAAGTGGTGCTAGTAGGTACCACCCCAAGACTATAGAACGACGTGACGACATGGACCTCACTCCATGTGCTGAATGACGGCGTCCCCAAACTCAGAACACTTGAGCAGCGTGGCATCGTCCATCAATCGCTCAAAATCATAGGTCACTGTGCGTGCGGTGATAGCACCTTCCATACCCTTAATGATTAGGTCAGCTGCTTCGTTCCACCCCATGTGTCGCAGCATCATCTCTGCAGACAAGATTAGTGAACCTGGGTTTACCTTATCTTGCCCCGTGTATTTTGGCGCGGTTCCGTGTGTAGCCTCAAACAAAGCAACCTCATCACTCAAGTTAGCGCCTGGCGCAATACCAATACCGCCAACCTGGGCGGCTAGAGCATCAGACAGGTAATCTCCGTTTAGGTTCAATGTGGCAATAACACTGTATTCATCCGGCCGCAGCAATACTTGCTGCAACATTGCGTCAGCAATTACATCCTTAATGATGATCTCATTGCCAGTCTTAGGATTCTTGAGAGTGCACCATGGGCCTCCATCTAGCATCTCAGCGCCAAAATACTCTTGCGCGGCTTCATAACCCCAGTCCTTAAAAGCACCTTCGGTGAACTTCATGATGTTACCTTTGTGAACCAATGTCACCGAAGGCAGGTCTTGATCAATCGCGTACTGAATCGCTTTTCTAACGAGTCTCACAGTACCTTGCTTCGAAACAGGCTTTACGCCAATGCCACACTCTTCAGGGAACCGTATTTTTTGTACCCCCATTTCTTCGCGCAGAAACTTAATGACTTTGTCGGCCTCTTCGCTGCCGGCTTTCCATTCTATGCCGGCGTAAATATCTTCAGAGTTCTCTCTGAAGATAACCATGTTTGTTTTTTGCGGCTCCTTTACCGGGGACGGCACACCGTCAAACCATTTAACTGGCCTCTGGCAAACATACAGATCCATCTCCTGTCGCAGCGCCACATTCAGCGATCTAAAGCCGCCACCCACGGGAGTAGTCAAAGGTCCTTTAATAGCAACTACATAATCACGAATTGCCTCCAGTGTTTCGGCTGGAAACCAATCGCCTTCGTATAGTTCTGCCGCTTTTTCGCCGTTGTAAACTTCCATCCATGAAATAGCACGCTTTCCCGCATACGCCTTCTCTACCGCAGAATCCACTACTTTTATCATCGGCGGAGTTATGTCGATACCGATACCATCTCCCTCTATATAAGGGATGATAGGCTGGTCCGGTACATTCAATGACATGTCAGAATTCAGCCCGATCTTCTCACCACTCTCAGGAACCTTAATATGCTGGTATGCCATGCTGAAATCCTTCAATCAATTCATTCTTGCGGCTCTTTTAAGCCGTCTGCGGGAAACAGTATATCATTGGGGCGTGACACTTCGGTGCGCAGCTTTCCAACCAAGGTAAATTTTATTGAACAATGTCTGAACTTTACGTATTTAATAAGCCGTTTCGTGTTCTCAGCCAGTTCACCTCCGACAGCGATAAGCAATGCCTTGCGCAGTACATCAGCACGCCGAACATTTATTGTGCTGGCCGACTAGATTACGATTCAGAGGGCTTGCTATTGCTCACTGATGACGGTGCCTTGCAGCATCAGCTAAGCCACCCAAAATTCGGAACGGAAAAACACTATTGGGCTCAAGTTGAAGGCGAGCTTCAGGAGCAAGATATAAATGCCCTTTTAAAAGGCGTCTTGCTGAAGGACGGTGCCGCAAAAGCAACTCACGCGAAACTGATTGATGCCCCCGCCATCTGGGAACGTAAGCCGCCTATTCGCTATCGCGCGAAGATTATGACAAGTTGGCTATCGCTTTCTATTACAGAAGGCCGAAACCGGCAGGTTAGAAGAATGACAGCCAACATAGGTTTTCCAACACTTAGACTCATAAGACACAAAATTGGGAATATAGAGCTCGGAGAGCTGCCACCTGGAGAGCTGCGTAAGGAGCAACTATGAACACTAATAATGTGCATTTAACCGTGGCTACCGTTGTAGAGCGCGCAGGTCGGTTTCTTATGGTGCGAGAAACAGATAAAGGCCGCGAAGTTATTAACCAACCGGCAGGTCATTGGGAAATAGGCGAAACACTCGCTGAGGCAGCTCTAAGAGAAACGCTGGAAGAAACGGCATGGACAGTAGAGCTAACCGCATTTCTCGGCCTGTTTCTCTCTACAAATTCCAGTGGCGAAAGCTACTGCAGGGTTGCCTTTTCTGCGACACCATTGAATCACCACCCAAATCTCGCTCTTGACCCGGACATTATTCAAGCTGAATGGCTAAGCCGCGAGGAATTATTGGCCGAACATGATAAAATGCGAAGCCAATTGGTTATTCACACATTAGACGAATACCTGTCAGGCCGGCATTTTGATCTGAGTGCTGTAGCAGCAATTCCACTGAGCCAGTAATCAGGGCAATGCAAACTGCCCTACCACCGACATGAGCACACATTCCATCTCTTCTACCATTTCCTCAACTACTCTGGCGCTCACTCAAAGCACGGTGCCGCCTTGCCGAGTAATTGTTGGTATGTCTGGCGGGGTTGACTCGTCCGTGGCTGCTTGGCTTTTGCAGCAGCAAGGCCACCAGGTCGAAGGCCTGTTCATGAAAAACTGGAATGACGACGACGGTACTGAATACTGCACGGCAATGACTGATTTAGCCGACGCTGCGCATGTTGCGCAAACCTTGGGAATTCGCTTGCATACAGCAAATTTCGCTGAAGAGTATTGGGACCGCGTATTTGAACACTTCCTGCAAGAATACGCCGCGGGGCGAACCCCAAACCCGGATATTCTGTGCAACAAAGAAATTAAGTTTAGGGCATTTCTCGACCACGCATTGAGTCTTGGTGCCGACTACATTGCAACAGGTCACTATGCGCGCACAACGACCGAGGCTGGCAAAACCATGCTTCTTAAAGGCTTAGACGCGAATAAAGACCAAAGCTACTTTCTGCATGCCGTGCACTCAAAACAGCTCAGCCAGGCGCTGTTTCCCGTTGGTGAGTTGGAGAAATCAGATGTTCGGGGTATTGCTCTAGCCCAGGGTTTAATCACTCACGATAAAAAGGACAGCACAGGAATCTGTTTTATTGGCGAGCGACGGTTTAAAGACTTTTTAGCGCAATACATTCCTGCGCAACCTGGCCCAATAGTCAGTGTTGAGGGTGAACTACTAGGGCAACATAGCGGGCTAATGTTTCACACAATTGGCCAGCGCCAAGGTTTGGGGATTGGCGGCATTAAAGGTCAACCCGAAAAAGCCTGGTATGTAACGGGCAAGGATACTAGCTCTAACACACTACATGTGGCACAGGGGAATGACCACCCTGCTCTATTTGCACACGCACTTCACTTGGATAGCGTTGAATGGATTAACGAGCAGCAAGATATAAGCCTGGCCACTTCTGCGAAGATTCGCTATCGGCAGGCTGATCAAAGCTGTCGCTTAATACAGTCGGAGTCTGGTTATGTCGTTGACTTCGCTCAACCGCAGAGGGCGATCTCACCGGGGCAGTACTGCGTTTTCTATAATGGCGAACATTGTTTGGGAGGCGGAATTATCATGTCAAGCATTACGGCGTCGGATACCAACAGTATGAAACACAACAGCAAAGCTGTCGGAGAAAAACGGACGTGAGTCTTCGCCAACAAACTGTATGCCTAGCCGCCTTGGTGCAACATAGCCAACTAGTAGACCAGTTGGCCAGAAGTGGCAGTGTTGACTTTGAGGAATTTGCTTGGTGCGTTCAGCAGCTCTTTATCAAGGATTTCGAAAACACCGATGAGGCATTCGGCGACCTTAATGGCATGAAGCCAGGCATACAGCAATTGCTAGGACTACTTGAACGAACAGCGGATGAGCACAGCCAAACGATACTTCAATACGCGATATCTGTACTGCACTTGGAAAAACGATTGTCGTCCAATACAAACATGATGCAAGTAATTAAGAGCCGGCTCGAACATGCGTCATATCGCAATGAGCATTTCGCGAGTGACGAGCATGCGGTGGCGACTAATGTAGCTGGCATCTATCAAGATACCTTAAGCACATTATCGTACCGAATTCAGGTTAAGGGCAACGCTCTGCATCTGCAGGATGAGCCAACCGCAAACAGAATACGAGCCCTACTATTGTGCGCTGTGCGGGCGGCGCGGTTCTGGCGAATGTCAGGAGGTTCGCGATTCAAGCTGCTCTGGAGTCGGCGCGCGTTTGCCGCAGAGGCACGATTGATGCTCAGTGAGCTTGAACAAAATCACTAACACTCGATTTATAAAACATAGAGGACACCATGTCAGACCTAGAACTAAATTCACTTACAGCTATTTCTCCGATTGATGGCCGTTACGGCGGCAAAACGTCGGCTCTGAGAGCTGTATTCAGCGAATTCGGTTTAACCAAGGCGCGAATAATCGTTGAAGTGCGTTGGCTGCAAGCATTGGCAGCACAAAAGGAAATCGTCGAACTACCGGCTCTTACAAACGCGGCAACAACTTTCCTTGATAACATCGTAACTGATTTCAGTGTTGCCGATGCGCAAACAATAAAGGAAACGGAAAGAACAACGAACCACGACGTAAAAGCCTGCGAATATTTTCTTAAAGATAAAATGTCGCTTTGCCCAGATTTGGCAGCCCACACAGAGTTTGTACACTTCGCGTGCACGTCGGAAGATATCAACAATCTTTCTCATGCGCTAATGCTCAGCCAAGGACGGGAAGAAGTCTTACTACCGCATGCCAAACAGTTGATTGATAAGTTACGTTCGCTTGCACACCAGTACGCAGATGTCCCTATGCTATCGAGAACTCACGGTCAGTCTGCCAGCCCAACAACTGTTGGAAAAGAAATAGCTAATGTCGTGCATCGTTTAAGTCGCCAATATGCGCAAATAGGTGAAGTCGACCTCCTGGGTAAAATTAATGGTGCTGTTGGCAATTACAACGCCCATGTAGCAACGTATCCCGAAATAGATTGGCCGTCTTTTTCTAAAGACTTTGTGGAAAGCCTAGGCTTAAGCTGGAACGACTATACAACCCAGATTGAACCGCACGATTACATCAGCGAGCTGTTCTCGGCAATTAATCGGTTTAATACGATTTTGATAGATTGGAACCGCGATGTATGGAGCTATATTTCGATCGGCTACTTTAAACAAAAAACGGTCGCAGGAGAAATCGGTTCGTCAACCATGCCACACAAAGTAAACCCCATTGATTTCGAAAATTCCGAAGGCAATCTCGGTCTTGCCAATGCTATTAACCAGCATCTAGCGGATAAACTTGCTATTTCTCGATGGCAAAGAGACCTTAGCGACTCCACAGTATTAAGAAATCTGGGCGTTGGCTTTGGGCACTCTATCCTTGCTTATCAATCAACTATGAAAGGCCTGTCGAAGCTTGAACTCTCGGCTGAAGTAGTTGCAAGAGACCTTAATAATAGCTGGGAGGTGCTGGCTGAGCCGCTGCAAACTATTATGCGCCGCTACGGCATAGCCAACCCGTATGAAAAACTCAAAGACCTTACTCGTGGCCAAACCGTCAACGAGGAGGTTATTCATACTTTTATTGACGGTCTGGATGTTCCGCAAGAAGCGAAAGAATCTATGCGGGCACTAAGCCCAGCCAGCTATATAGGCCTCGCAAAAACACTGGCGGAAAATGTCTAACAAACCACTGACTCTCTTTCTTTCCGTCAGAGAACGCGAACAGTTTCTCAATGAAGCCTGGCAGAAGAAGCACCACTTTTTTAACCAGGCTTTTTTAGATTTTGAAGACCTTGTCGGTCCTGATGACCTGGCGGCACTCGCGATGCAGGCCGATGTAGAAAGCCGCATGGTACAGGGAGAAACGCTGGCCACCTCATTTGGGCCTTTTACTGAGCAACAACTCACAGAATTTCCCGAATCTAACGCCACATTATTGGTTCAATCTGTTGATCATTTCGATGACAGTGTGGCCGCCTTATTCGCTCAATTTGATTTCATTCCTGCA
The DNA here is from genome assembly GCA_045106985.1 of Pseudomonadales bacterium. Taxonomy (GTDB): domain Bacteria; phylum Pseudomonadota; class Gammaproteobacteria; order Pseudomonadales; family JAUIET01; genus JAUIET01. The sequence goes on from JBGCFQ010000020.1 coordinate 53,419, forward strand.
TGGCGAAAAGATGATGTGATGATTAGCTTCTCCACCAAAGGTGGAGGCGTGGGTGCGCATTACGATCACTACGATGTTTTTTTAGTTCAGGGGCAAGGTTGCAGAAACTGGCGAATAGGCCAACTATGTAACGAAGAAACGACAGTGGACAGCTCCTCAGGCCAGAACATATTGCAAGACTTTGATGAGAGTGCGAGCTACAGCATGAAAGCAGGAGACGTTTTGTACATCCCTCCTGGCGTTGCGCATTGGGGCGCAACAGTGGAAGACGCGATCACCTACTCCATAGGTTTTAGGGCACCTTCTTTGGCTGAACTCACCACAGAGTGGGCAGAGCTCGTAGCCCACGGACTAAGCACTCACTCGAGATACTATGACACTCTTCCGCTAAGTCTTAGCGCGAAGGGTAAAGCAAGTGCGCGGCTGCCGGCCCATAGCGTGGCTAACTTGCAAACAATGTTCACGACATTAGCGAGTTCACCTGCGAGCATTGCCGCCGCACTCGGTGTGCTTCAAACAGAACTTCGCCCTTCCGCAGAACAATCTGTTGAGCCGCTTACTGATCTCGTATGGCACGATGTACTGCAACATCTTCGTGTAGGAGGCACTCTGAGCTACAATGACTCATGTCGAACCTGCTACTTCATTGATGAAAGCGGGTCGCAGCTATTCTACAATGGCCTAATAGCAAACACCGCAAACTGCTCAGTTGACTGGCTAGAGACGCTTTGTCAGCCAGGCCAACTTGATTGGCATAGTGTTGTGAAAGCAGGCGATCACGATAGCTGTTTGGAAAGCGAAGACCCGTTTAATGGGAACCTGAGAATTCTGATGCTACTACTGACTGCGGGCGTCTGGACATTCGATATTGTGGAGCAAGCAGATGGATGAGCCGAAACACACAGACGCTAGCGAGCTTAGCTACCCGGAACAGTTCGCCAAGGTAGCAGCGATACTCGCATCGCGTAGCGAGAAAACAATTCGAATCTTCAGCATTGATCTCTCAGCTGATATTTACAGCAATTCTGACTTTGTTTCAGCTGTGTCACAAATGGTAAGGGCTAATCGTCGAGCGGAAACAAGAATAATAGTGATGGCTGACGCACTGATTGCAAGCCGCACGCACCACCTTGTAGAACTATGCCGTCAACTGCCTAGCCTTTGCAAAATACGGTTATTATCTGAACCTCCCGATAAGTTTAAGGAAGATTTTCTGATTGGCGACCGCAATGAGGTGCTTTATCGGAAGGCACAACACGAAAATCTCGGTTGGCATGACCCTGAAAATCGAGCCGCGGCACGCGAGCGCATAGATCACTTTGACCGTTTGTGGAATCGTGCTGCAGAAACACCAGAATTTCGTCGACTCACAATATAACAACTAATCATGCAGAAATTGGTTAAACTGCACCGATTATGACGCTAGCAGCCAAGGAGTCGTCTTCTTAATGTCAAACCGCTTTCACTTACATATTCTCGTGTCCTTACTCATCGCGGTGGGCGCCGGCCTGATCTATTACCAGCACACAATGCTGGGCATTCCATTCTCTCCGGAAGCCAAGGAGGAAATTTGGACGGTAGAAGCGAATTTAGTGTATGACTCAAGAAATCGTCCGGCGAAGCTCTCGATGTATTTACCTCAGTTTCAAGAGCGTTTTCAATCAATGCACGAACGCTTCGTCTCTGATGGCTATGGGATCAAGGAAGAGCAAGAGGAAGACAACCGCCAGGTTACCTGGTCAATTCGAAAGCCCGAGGGTCGACAATCGCTGTATTACACCGTGTCGCTGGCGAAAATGACCGACGAAAAACGCCTAAAAAAACCAGGCTCAACATATACACAGAAATATCAATTCAGCACGCCAATAGAAGAACTGGCAGCACAAGCGCTGACTGAAGAAATCCGATCTAAAACAGCAGACATACATACATTCGTTACCCTCGCCATTCGTACTCTGGGTGATAATGAAAATAACAATGCTCAGCTACTGTTGGATAAGGCTGTATCCGCCACAGCCCGTGCTGGCGTTCTGGTCAAACTGCTATCTCATGCGCATATACCAGCTCAGATAATTCATGCAATGCCGCTTAAGCAAGGCGTAAAAGTTGAACCTAAAATATGGATTCGAGTTTATAACGGCGAGCAGTGGCTGTATTTTGATATCCGCAACGGTGATGAGGGTTTACCTGATGACATGCTACCTTGGTGGCAAGGAGAAGAATCGGTATTCACCAGTACCGGCGCAAAGAATTCTGAACTTTCGTTCAGTGTGTCTAAGGACGTTGTTAACTCGATGGAGCTAGCTCGCATTCGCAGTCGCGGACGCCCATCAATGTTCAGTGATTTCTCACTTTCTAGCTTACCTGTACAAACACAAATAGTTTATCAAACACTTCTAACAGTTCCATTGGGTGTATTAGTAATTTTGTTCTTGCGCAGTTTCGTTGGCCTTATCACCTTTGGTACATTTACACCTGTACTCATAGCCTTGGCTTTTAGAGAAACTCAACTAGTGTGGGGAATTTTTCTTTTCACCTTAATCACTAGTATTGGTTTATTGGTCCGCTTCTACTTAGAGCAACTGCGCTTACTTTTGGTACCTAGAATGGCCGTTATTTTAACGGTTGTGGTTATTTGTATGGGGCTGATAAGTATATTTGGCCATAAACTCGGCATGGATCGAGGCCTTTCAATTGCACTTTTTCCAATGGTGATTCTGACGATGGCCATCGAGAGAATGTCGATTATTTGGGAGGAACGTGGGGCCGCTGAATCAATAAAAACAGGTATAGGCAGTTTAATTGCGGCGTCTATCACCTATGCGATAATCAATATAGAGAGTCTTGAACATATTTTGTTTGCGTTCCCTGGCGTAACTCTGATTCTTCTTGCGCTTATGTTGATGATTGGCCGCTACAGCGGTTATCGCTTAACCGAGTTGGCTCGCTTCAAAGCCTTGAGTAAATAGCCATGTTTGGGCGAATTCGAAAACTAAGCCAGAACGGCGTTCTTGGCATTAATAATCGCAATGCAAATTATATTCTGCGTTACAACGATCGCAAAAAATACCCCTTGGTTGATGACAAGCTAAAGACAAAGCGCTTAGCCATAGATCATGGAGTGTCTGTCCCAGGCTTGCTTACGCACATTGACTCTGACTCACAAGCGAAAAACATCGCCTCTGTACTCGAACCTTTTCCTGATTTTGTAGTGAAGCCGGCTCAAGGTGCCGGTGGAGACGGAATCCTGGTTATTCAAGCCACACACAAAAACCGCTATATTAAAACCAGCGGTCAAGCCGTAACTGAAAAAGAGATGCAACATCATTGCTCCAATGTGCTGGCAGGCCTATTTAGCCTTGGTGGTCACAGGGACGTGATACTGGTTGAAGAACGAATTCGTCCGTCAAAAGTATTCGAGCAAATTGCTTATCAGGGCGTTCCTGATGTTAGAGTCATCGTGTTTAAAGGCTTCCCCGTCATGGCTATGCTGCGACTACCAACACGGCAATCACAAGGAAAAGCGAACTTGCATCAGGGTGCGATTGGCGCAGGGGTAGAGATTAGCAATGGCATAACCACTCAAGGCGTTTGGTTTAATGACGTAACAATGTCCCATCCAGATACTGGTAACCAACTTAGCGGTTTACAGCTACCATTTTGGGATGACATTCTTGAGCTGTCCGCTCGCTGCTACGAGATGACTGACCTCGGATACCTTGGCGTTGACATTGTCATTGATGACAAACGTGGCCCTCTGATGCTTGAACTGAACGCCCGGCCAGGTCTAAATATCCAAATCGCGAATCAGGTAGGCTTACTACAGCGTCTGCAAAAAATAGAGCGCGAATTTCTCTACTGTAAACCTAAACGTCCTGCGCTATCAGTTGATGAGCGTCTAGAGTACATAAGAGACCAGTTTGGCCCGTTATCAGCTCCGCCAGACGTTGCTGTTGCCAAAGCATAGCGACACTAATAAGCCGATAGTAAACGTGAAGCAGTTTGTATTTTTCCTGTAAAACACGGTCTGCAAAACCTCACTGCTCTAAGCTATGTGCTGAGCTGTAGAGGCTCATCCATCCTTTGCTAGGTCCTCACTCAAATACATCCATGTCTCTATCACTGAATCTGGATTAAGCGATACGCTATCAATACCCTGATCTACTAACCATTTAGCGAAATCAGCGTGATCAGAGGGGCCTTGCCCACATATGCCCACATACTTCCCGGCTTTCTTGCAGGCTTGAATGGCCATTTCAAGCAGCACTTTTACAGCGTCATTTCGTTCATCGAACAAGTGCGCGACTAGTCCTGAATCCCGATCGAGCCCCAGAGTCAATTGGGTTAGATCATTTGAGCCTATTGAGAAACCATCAAAGTATTCCAGGAACTGATCCGCTAGAACGGCATTGGCGGGGAGCTCACACATCATGATAAGTCGCAAACCATTCTCGCCGCGCTTAAGCCCGTGTGCCTCTAGTAGTTCAATCACGTGACGAGCTTCACCCACAGTGCGCACAAACGGAATCATGATCTCTACATTGTCTAAGCCCATTGTATCGCGCACGTGCTTCATCGCTTCGCATTCCATAGCAAAGCAGTCTCTGAACGAATCGGCTATATAGCGAGACGCCCCACGAAACCCCAGCATCGGGTTCTCTTCATCCGGCTCAAAACCTTTGCCTCCGATTAAATGCGCATACTCGTTTGACTTAAAGTCAGACATTCTAACGATTACTTTTTTAGGCGCGAATGCGGCTGCAATAGTACTTACACCTTCAACCAGCTTATCGATAAAGAACTGACGCGGTGAGTCGTAACCACCTATTCTCTTCGCAATTTTCTCAGCAGTCTCATCATCCAAAGAGTCGATATCCAACAAGGCCTTAGGATGAATACCTATCATACGATTGATTATGAATTCCAGTCTGGCAAGACCCACGCCGTCTCCGGGTATTGCAGCAAAATCAAACGCTCTGTCTGGGTTGCCGACATTCATCATTAGCTTTAACGGAAGATCAGGCATGTTTTCCACATTATTTGCCTGCACATCAAACTCGAGCAAGCCTTCGTACACCAAACCGGTGTCACCCTCGGCGCAGGAAACTGTTACGTTACCGGCAGTGGCCAGCAATTCAGTTGCATTGCCGCAGCCTACAACCGCAGGAATACCAAGCTCACGCGCAATAATGGCAGCATGGCAGGTTCTGCCACCCCTGTTCGTTACAATCGCAGCTGCACGCTTCATAACAGGTTCCCAATCAGGGTCTGTCATGTCAGTCACTAACACGTCCCCATCTTCCACCTGGTCCATCTGCTCAATACCCGACACAACTCGTACTTTGCCGGCGCCTATTTTTTGCCCAATAGACCGCCCCTCACATAAAACCGGACCACGGTTAGCCAGCATGTAGCGTTCAATCTTGGTATTACTTGCCCTACTCTTTACGGTTTCAGGTCTCGCTTGAACAATGTAAATCTGCTGGTCGTCGCCGTCCTTCGCCCATTCAATATCCATAGGGCGGCCATAGTGCTCTTCAATAATCAAAGCCTGCTTAGCCAGAGAGGTTACGTCCTCATCATTAATGGAGAAGCTCAATCTATCCGCTTCGTCAACATCTACAGTATCCACAGAATGCGCGGCAGAAGAGCTGTCTGCGTATACCATCTTAATTCGCTTACTGCCCAGATTACGTCGCAATACGGCTGGGCTTCCCTTACGCACGCCTTCCTTCCACACATAAAACTCATCAGGGTTAACTGACCCTTGAACAACAGTTTCGCCCAAGCCGTAGGAAGAAGTGATGAACACCACACCGTCGAAACCAGACTCGGTGTCAAGCGTAAACATAACGCCACTAGAACCCGTTTCGCTTCGCACCATGCGCTGTATACCTGCCGACAAGGCTACTTCTTCATGCTCGAAGCCTTGATGCACTCGGTAAGAAATAGCACGGTCGTTAAACAGGGAAGCAAACACTTCCTTAATGGCGATCATGACGTTATCAAGGCCACGGATATTGAGAAAGGTTTCTTGCTGGCCTGCGAAAGATGCGTCGGGCAGATCTTCTGCAGTTGCTGACGAACGCACGGCAACAGCCATACCATCGTTGTCACCTTGCAATTGTGCAAACGCCGTAGCGACCTCTACATGCAGCTTCTCTGGAAACGGAGCGGCGACAATGGCGGTACGAATTTTGTCCCCACAACGAGCAAGCGCTTTAACATCCTCGATGTCCACTGCAGCGAGCTCGCTTCGAATCATGTCGGCAAGGCCACTTTGCGCAATGAAGTCGCGATAAGCCAGGGATGTTGTAGCGAAACCGTTAGGTACTGACACGCCAGCTCCGGCGAGGTTGCTGATCATTTCACCAAGCGAAGCGTTTTTACCGCCTACGCGATCCACATCCTGCATTCCTAGCTTATCAAACCAGATAACGTACTCGCTCAAGCCAACCTCCTGATACTTACATTAGAAAACTACAATAATAATAATAGATTAGGCAGTGAAAGGCGCGCATTTTAAGTAAAATACGACAATTGGCCCATCAAGCAGATCCAAAGCTATGCAAAAGCGAACCGCTTATTTTGTATCCGATAGTACCGGTGTCACCGCGGAGACACTGGGCACCAGTTTACTTGCGCATTTCGACCAGATTGAGTTCGATACCAAGGTGCTGCGCTATGTCGATACGCTAGAGCGCGCTGAAGTTGCAGTGCGTGAGATAAATAGAGAAGCCGAACGCAGCGACTATCAGCCGATCATTTTTGAAACGATCATAAACGCTGAGATCCGCACAAAACTGGCCGCAAGCAAGGGCTTTATGATCGATGTTTTTACCAGCTATCTCGCCCCGCTTGAACAAGAGTTACAAGTGCAATCTAACTTCACAGTTGGCCGCGGCCATTCAGTCGTGCAAGATGCGGCATACGACTCGAGAATCAATGCCGTACACTATGCCATCGATAACGATGATGGCCAGCACGCCTCTACCTATGAGAAGGCTGACATAGTGTTGGTTGGTGTGTCACGCAGTGGCAAAACCCCGACCAGTATTTACATGGCACTGCAGTACGGCTTGTATGTCGCGAACTACCCTCTGACGGAGGACGATCTCAACGATATGAGGTTGCCTAATTCGCTTAGCAAACATAAAGACAAGCTGTTTGGACTGAATATCGATGGGGACCGCTTGGCTTCTATCCGCCAGGAACGCCGCCCGGATAGCCGATATGCATCACCGGCCCAATGCGATGATGAGATTCGAATGGCCGAAAGTTTGTTCTCTCGCTTCAAAATCCCATCCCTGGACACCACCCATTTGTCTATAGAGGAGATTGCGGGTCGGATACTGGCCATTTCAGGTGTAACACGTAGACGAACTAGAGATTAGTTCGCGTTAGCCCTTAAGCCAGATTTGCAATTCGCAGTATTAAAGCAACGCCATCAGTTTTCGAGCAGCAAGAAATGGCGTTGTTCGACCCTCAAGTACCAGTTGTTCAAGTTCTGGGCGCTGCCGTTGAATCTCTGGATTTTCACTAAGGCGCAGCTCAAGGATGTCGTGCATTAGCTTACGCATCCACTGTTGATTCTGCTGAGACCGTTTTTGCTCTAAATGATTATTGGCTAGCGCCTGCTGGCGATAGTCTTCTACCAACTGCCAAATTTCAGCAATACCCTTATTTTCCAGCGCAGAGCAACTCAGAACCTCTGGAGACCAAAACGAACTGTTACTCAACAAGTGCAAGGCGCTTTGGTAGTGAGTTTTGGTGCGGGTTGCCAAATTGACGCTCTCGCCGTCGGCCTTGTTAATCACAAGAACATCTGCGAGTTCCATAATTCCTTTCTTAATTCCCTGCAGCTCATCACCCGCATTCGGCAGCATAAGAACCAAAAAGAAATCCACCATCGACGCAACTTCAAATTCAGACTGCCCAACTCCGACAGTTTCAACCAACACAAGGTCGTAACCTGCAGCCTCACAGAGCAACATTGTTTCGCGAGTTTTGTGCGCGACGCCACCCAGTGCCCCGGAAGAAGGTGATGGACGAATAAAAGCGTCCGCTTCTCGGGACAATATTTCCATTCGAGTTTTGTCGCCAAGAATGCTGCCACCGGCTATCGGCGAACTCGGGTCAACCGCTAGCACAGCTACCCGCTTGCCCTGCGACAGAAGGTGTATTCCAAAGGCTTCAATAAATGTGGATTTGCCTACCCCAGGTATGCCAGTAATACCAATACGTAAGCTATTGCCGCTAAAAGGAATCAGCTCCTCCAGCAATGCCTCCGCTGAACGCCTGTGTTCTATGCGCGTGCTTTCTACCAGGGTAATCGCTTTAGCGAGAGCGCGACGATCTCCCTGCCTTATGGCATTGGCTTGACTGGAGAGTGTCATAGGAATTTATGCTATGGTCGAGAGTTATTAATTGAATCTAGGACTTCTCTTGCAGCCACTGGAATTTTTGTACCAGGACCAAATATTCCCTTAACGCCAGTTTCAAATAGAAAATCGTAATCTTGTCTCGGTATAACACCGCCAGCGATAACGATAATGTCTCCCGCGCCCTGTTGCCGAAGCTGGTCTATCAAAGCCGGAACTAAGGTTTTATGGCCCGCGGCCTGCGACGATACGCCAACAACATGCACATCATTTTCTATCGCCTGTCTGGCAACCTCTTCTGGCGTTGAAAACATCGGCGACAAATCGATATCAAAACCAACATCAGCAAAAGCCGTTGCTATGACTTTTGCCCCGCGATCATGTCCGTCTTGCCCCATTTTACAGACCAGCATACGCGGCCGGCGTCCGTGCTGCTCAACGAATGTATCAATATCTTTGCTAATCATTTGCCACCCTTCATCATCTTGGTAGGCATTGCCATACACGCCCGATACGGTCTGCGATTGGGCCTTAAAGCGACCAAAGCTTTTTTCCATTGCGTCAGATATCTCGCCAACAGAGGCCCGCAAGCGTGTGGCCTTAATAGCCAAATCTAGCAAATTACCTTCTCCGCAGTCCGCAGCATGGTGAATGGCTTCCAGCGCTTGATCTACTGCCACCTGGTCCCGGCTATCACGCATTTTTTGTAAACGAGCAATTTGCGACTCGCGCACAGCAACATTATCTATCTCAAGAATGTCTACTTCGTCCTCGTCTTCGCTTTCCAGAATGTATTTGTTTACACCGACAATAACGTCTTCGCCACGGTCTATACGCGCTTGCTTACGAGCCGCTGACTCTTCAATTTTAAGCTTAGGCAAGCCAGTTTCTATGGCTTTCGCCATGCCGCCTTGCTCATCAATCTCTGCAATCAACGCGCGAGCTTTGTCCGCTATTTCCTGTGTCAGTGACTCCATCATGTAGGAGCCTCCCCAAGGATCTATCACATTGGTTATTCCGGTTTCTTCCTGAATAACTAATTGAGTATTGCGCGCAATTCTAGACGCGAACTCACTTGGTAAAGCGATTGCCTCATCGAGAGCATTGGTGTGCAAAGACTGGGTACCACCAAATACAGCAGCCATCGCTTCAATAGTTGTACGTACTATATTGTTATATGGGTCTTGTTCGGTTAAGGACCATCCTGACGTTTGTGAATGGGTGCGAAGCATCTTCGACTTAGCATTAGTAGGGCCAAACTCGTCAACGATTTCAGCCCAGATCATTCGAGCGGCGCGCATTTTGGCAATTTCCATGTAGAAATTCATGCTAATGCCCCAGAAAAAGCTCAGGCGAGGCGCGAAATCATCAATGCCTAAACCAGCCGCTATGGCTGTTCTAATATACTCCTTACCATCTGCTAAGGTGTATGCCATCTCAAGGGCGGCGTCCGCGCCCGCTTCTTGTATGTGGTAACCGGAAATTGAAATGGTATTGAATTTGGGAAGGTTGCTTGAGCAATAAGCAATAATATCGCCGATAATTCGCATCGAAGGCGCCGGCGGGTATATATAGGTGTTGCGTACCATAAACTCTTTTAGAATGTCGTTCTGAATCGTGCCAGACAACGCTTCCTGCGAAACACCCTGCTCTTCCGCGGCAACAATGTAGCCAGCAAGCACAGGAAGTACCGCGCCATTCATGGTCATTGAAACCGACACTTTGTCGAGAGGAATCTCGTCGAACAAGATTTTCATGTCCTCAACGGAATCGACAGCAACACCTGCTTTACCTACATCGCCTTCCACCCGGGGATGATCAGAGTCGTAGCCCCGATGGGTAGCCAAATCAAAAGCAACAGAGACCCCCTGCCCACCACCTGCGAGCGCCTTGCGATAGAACGCATTGGACTCTTCCGCCGTAGAAAAGCCCGCATACTGTCGAATAGTCCATGGTCTACCAGCGTACATAGTCGCCTGCGGGCCACGAATGTATGGCTGCATGCCTGGAAGGCTGTTCGGGTGCTCTACACCCTCAAGATCCTCGGCGGTATAAAGCGCTTTAATCTCAATACCTTCCGGCGTCTGCCAGTTCAGACTGTCCAGCGATTTGCCACGCAACTGCTTTTCAGCCAATGCCGTCCAAGCTTCAATATCAGCCTTGGCTTGTTTTGCCGATTCTGCCTTCGATTCTGCCATTACCTTATATCCTTAAATTTTCTCTTCAGCGATAGCTCTGATCAATGCCTTAGATCGAAGTAGATCCTGCTTTTTATCAGCGCAAATGTACATCAGAGTTAGAGTACTGAAAGAAAAGCCGACACAGCCTTTTTAGCACGAGCCTGAACAACCTCAGGACTTTCTTGCTCAATTTGAACATCGGGCTTTATCTTAAAAAGGGGTTGCCCTTTTGAGATAATGACGCCATCGCCTTCAACCAGTATTTTCTCTATAGTGCCTGCATATGGTGCATACACTTTGTTGAACATTTTCATAACTTCAACGATATAAATAGGGTCGCCTTCATCAAAATGATCGCCAACGTTAACGAACTCAGGCAGACCCGGCGCCTCTCTCGGGTACAACATACCGCCGCTAACGGCGAGAATTTCATCCGAGCTAGCAACGGGAGGGGGAACCAGCACATTACTCATCTCTGCCTGTAATTCGGGGTCCTGCAACCGCTCCGGGATAGTAATACTTAAATCAGCGTTAACCTTTAAATCAAAGAACCCCGTCTGGAATGCCAGATAAGGTAATAAACTAAGTAACTCTAAACCGGCCTGGAAACCAGCGTGCGCGCTCTGCACTGCTTTCCATTGTCCTTGGCGAATTCCTTTACAGGGCTTACTAGCGCTTAGAACAGTCGACAATTCTGTAAAGGACTCAATTCCTGTTTTAGCTTGCAGCTCGGCATAAAAAGCCAGCCCAGCGTGAAGCACCTCGAGGTCATGATCCCAGATCATGTTCGCTGGGGCACGGCTATTCGAGTAAGACATATTCAGAAAACGATACATATCGTTAACAACAACCAGAGGATTATCCAACCAGGAGATCTTGCCTTTCTTCCCATTGGCCGCGAAGCGATGTTTGTTGGCCGAAATCCAACCCGCCAGTATATGTGGCTCATTCAACAATAGGGAAAGAGGCCGAATAAGCATTGTTTGCTTACTTTGCAGTGCGGCCGACAAACCGCTTTTTTGATCTGCACTTTCAGCTGCTTTCATCGCTGTATCGCAAATTTCGCGATAGCAGATATTCAGATCTATTTGCCCTGCACGTTCCTTTAGCAATCCAACCGACGTTAGATAAGGAAGAATAAACTGGGTCGTAGGGCGTGCATTAATGTTATTGCCAATAAACCAATTCACAAGACCATAATGAAATTCTAGATTTGTCGCCAAGTCCTTACCGCGAATTTTAGTACGGCATAAAATATCTGAAAGCTTTTGGTAACTCGCCAGTCGGTCTTCGCCATGAGTAAGCAACAACGCAATATTGCTGTCGTATGCACCGGCCAAAGTGTACTTCATAAAGACATTAGTATCGGGGTTATGCAAGCAAATTCCCTGATCGTCCCTAATCTCATCTTGTTGTGGATCAGTCCAGTAATGCACTACTCCGCCAGCATGCGGCACCAAGGCTGCATTAGTCGCATTCAAGCGTGCCTCTACAGACGCCGCCAAGCGACGTACTCGTTGTGGTTTTGGCAAACGCTCTTTATGGAAAGCCAGCAGAACCATCGCTTCAACTAAAGAATTTACTCTGAAACGTTCTTTGTTGTTATCGGGATTAACGAACTCCAATGCATAGCAAAGCTCTGTAACGCGGTGTTCGACCTGAATACGTGTATTCATCTCCATGAAAAAGTGCTTGTCACGATCAACAATGCACTCAAAAGTGGAGACCGAGTCTAAGCCAACGGCCTCACCAAACCTCTCGGCTTCTTCTTCCATTGCAGCCAAGGTAAGCACGTCCTGACGCAATGTCTTCAACTCTGCTGCCGGGGCTTTATTCCTTTCAGCCTCCGTCAAACTCTCTTGCAAAGTTTCTTTAGTAACCGATACTTCCAACAGTTTTTGTTCGTGCATCTGCAAGGAACAATCTCTGGCTCCAAGGGAAAGGCTCCACTTTCCATTGCCAATTACCTGAATTTCCTGGTGGCGTGTTGTTTCAATATTCAATTCAATCAGAACATTTTTATTGTCGCCGACACCTGTTGTTTTTACTTCATTGAGAATTTCCAGAACCAGGCCAGGAACTTTTTCAGATGCCAGTTTGACTTTCTCTTTTTCTGTTTTAGCTTTATAGCTACCGGGGGCCGCTAATATTCGTTGCCCTTTACCACCGCCACCGCTAATGGCCTTTAGCCGTATTCTATTTTGAGGATACTTCGCATACATATCTTCAACACAGAGCCGTACCTGTGCCGAAATTTCATTAATGCTGCAAAGATCAATACCTTTTGCATACGATGCAGCGAGCACGGCATCAGCTTTGTCTTCCAGACTTAGCTCCGCATCGTCCAGCAGCTTTTTTGCCACTTTCAGTTTGTGCTTTTGAACAATCGCTTTTAGTCCTGCCAGGTTTTTACATTTTCCTAACAAGGTCAACGTTGTCGCATTATCGACACCTGGAGTGACGCTAACGCCAACGTTCAAAGCTGTGCGTTTTGCCTCATCTTTTAGACCTGCGTCGTGAACGGTTTTTGAGCACGGTCCGATAAATCGTAATCCAGCCCTTTCCATCGATGCGACCATTTCTTCATCTTCAGCCATGAAGCCGTAGCCGGCAAAAATGGAGTCGTAATCATTGGCCCTGGCAATAGCAATAATCTGTTCGATTCGTTGCAATCTTTCTTCACGCGACGCGCCTGTGTAATCAGGTACGCGATGAACGTGTGCAGGATTCTTCATTACGCGAAGTTCAGGGGCCTGTGCATTTCGGTAAACAATTGAGTCCTTCTCTGACAGTAAAATGCCAAATTCGGTAATGCCCATTTCAGTAAAAACATCCATGGTTTCTTTACGAATTGGCCCACGACATATTATCAACGGCTTGACGGTCTCACAGCTGAAGCTGCGAACCCATGCTGAACTGGCCATGGATAAACGTCGATCTTCATGGATAAGCGGATTATTTAAATAGCTATCTGCCTTCGCGATGGAGACATCATTCTCTTTTGTATTCAAGGTCGATTCTTCTCTGATATTTACCACTGGTTTCTCCCCGTCTTAATGAAATTCACGCTGTACAGCGTTCAGCGGTTCAGCTTCATAATGACGCAAATGAAACTCCATATTTTCGGCTAACACTTTCCGCAAGTCTGACGGCATAACGATCTGTGATATCGACCCTAAGCTAAGACCTTCATTAGGGTTCATAAGCTCAGCTTCGTAGCGTTGTGTTAAAAGAGCTTCTTGCTCCTTAACCCATAACGCTATTTGCGCCTGTGCTTGCTCAACAGATTTCTTTGCTGAAACACCAGACTTCTGCAAGCTTGCGGCGGCGTCAGCAACGCGTTTTTTCACTGAGCCTCGAATGGCGCGAAGCTCGTCTTTGTAAACGAAATCAACGCCCGCAGGACCCATTACGGCCGCCCTTGTCGATGGCAAGGCGATTACGAAGTCTGCGCCCGTGGGGTAATTGTTGTAAGAGGCGTAAGCGCCACCAAACGCATTTCTGACCAGCACAAGAAAGCGCGGAGTACGTAAGTCAATAATGGCATCAAGCATCGCACGACCAGCCTGAACGATGCCCCTAGATTCTTGCTCGCGCCCAGGAAGAAATCCGGTTGTGTCTTCCATAAATATCATTGGAATATTGTATAAGTTACAGAACCTTATGAAGCGAGCATTTTTATACGCGGCATCAATATCAATCTGTCCCGACGCAACCGCACTGTTATTACCTACAAAACCGACAACGTTGCCACCCAAACGACCTAACGCTGTTACCGTGTTCTTGGCACGGTCAGGCTGAATCTCAAGAAAATCACCATGATCACAAATTTGTTGAATGACAATGCTTATATCCACCGGCGTGTTAAAGCCTGTTGGTGAATTGAAAGCTTTCTTGAGAAGTAAGTCGATGTCCCAGGTTTTTCTGTCTATTGGATCGGAAGTAGCCTGAAAATAGGCTAGCTCGGAGTTATTGTCTGGTAAGTAACGTAACAGGGTTATTACATGTTTCAGAGCGCTGACTTCGTCTTCAACCACAAAATCCGTCACGCCGCTCTGGCTGTGCACGCCAGGGCCGCCTAGCTCGTCGGGGGTAACGTCTTCGCCCAACACAGACTTAACCACTCCAGGTCCGGTAAGACCAAAAAAAGTATCGTTTGGTTGAATTAAGAAGCTGCCCTGACGCGGCAAATAAGAGCCCCCACCTGCGTTAAAGCCAAACATGCACATGATGCTGGGCACAACGCCTGAAATCTTTCTGAGCGCAGTGAATGCTTCAGCGTAGCCATCAAGACCGCCAACACCCGCCGGCACAAAAGCGCCCGCGCTGTCATTAAGACCAATGAGGGGAATTTTGCGTTTTCCGGCCAGCTCAAACAATCTTGCTAGCTTCTTACCGTTAGTGGCATCCATAGAGCCGGCTCTAACGGTAAAATCGTGTCCGTAAAGCGCAACGTCTCGACCTTCAATACTAAGAATTGCTGTCACTAAAGAGGCGCCATCGAGGTTTTCGCCCCAATTTTGAAACAATATAGTGGGCTCTTTATCGCTTAGCACACGAATTCTCTCCCAAATGGTCATTCGACCCTTTTGGTGCTGCTTACGAGTATTCGCAGTGCCTGCGGCAAGCTTTGGACGCTGCTGTAATGCAAAGCCCTTCTTTAGAGTCTCTTCATACAAACCTGGTGCTTCAGAGATCTGCCCGGGAACTGAAAAATCTACCTCTGCCTCTTTACCGAACGGGTTTTCAATGCTCGGAATGATACTGTCCGACTTTGCCATACAATAACCTTGATATTACTTAAAGGAGCACCCTAACCGGTGACATTGGGCAACCGACCAAAAATGCCTTGAATTAATTGTGCGCATAGCGCTCTGGGTACTAATGATGCTTTTGGGGAGCACACTGCCAGCGTAAGCCAGCAATGGAAAAACACCTTAATGTTTGGGAAAATACTTGTCAATCAATACCTTGCTTAAATCCTGTTAAGATATAATAACGTTTTTGGCGCTTAGCAAACATGCTTTTCGGCCTACTGGGAGGCGCCCTTTTTGACCCAATTATTTTATAAAAACATCGCCTATAAGAGTAGCAGCGAAGACTGGTTTTCCAAGCTGGCTGGCTTGGCGCACCCGGTATGGCTGGACAGTAGTAACAGTGAGCGAGGCCGTTACGACATTCTAAGTGCAGAGCCTGTCGAATGGATAGCGCTTCACCATAACCCCCAGGCCAGCGCTAAACAATTGCAGCTGAAAGCCTCCGATTTTCTGGACAGACTGCGCACAGCAAACGCACGGCACCAACATGCAGTGACAATAGAAAGCTTACCATTTACCGGCGGAATTATAGGCCAACTCGGCTACGATTTTGGCCGCCAGTTAATGGGGGTTGCTAGCAGCAAAGAAACATCAACACCTATCGCCGAAGCGGGTGTGTACGAGTGGGCTATTGTTCAGGATCACCGTTTGAAACGGTGCACATTCGTTTGCTGCCTGACCGCAATTAAGGCTGAAGCTCTGCTCAACAAACTATTCACCTCTCGCTCCCTGTTTGAGCCATTAACACTCTCATCGGAACTCTCCTCGAACTTAAGTCGCAATGAGTACACCGCAGCGCTCGCACGCATTCGTGACTACACACTCGACGGTGACTGTTATCAAATCAATTACTCAAAGCAATACAGCGCGAGCTACCAAGGACACCCAGCCGACCTGTATCTAAAACTTCGTAACGCCAGCAGCGGACCATTTTCCGCCTACTTTCATGGCGAGTGCAGCACCACACTGAGTATGTCTCCAGAGCGCCTGGTAAGCGTAAAAAATGATGAGCTGCTGACTCAGCCAATCAAAGGTACAGCACCCAGATCAAGTATCGAAAAAGAAGATAAAGCCAATGCCGAAAGCCTGAAAGGTAGCACAAAAGACCAAGCCGAGAATGTGATGATTGTTGATTTACTGAGAAACGATTTCGGCAAAGTCTGCACACCGGGTAGCATACAGGTTCCGCAACTGTTCGAGCTTCAATCTTTCTCGGCCGTCCATCATTTGGTCAGCAGCATTAGTGGCACACTTAAGAGCCGAACAGACGCATTGGACTTGCTTAAAGCTGTCTTTCCAGGCGGGTCTATTACAGGCGCGCCCAAACGCCGAGCGATGGAAATAATCGAAGAGCTTGAGCCTCACGCCCGCAGAGTCTACTGCGGTTCAATTTTCTATCTGTCATCTACGGGGCAGTTCGACAGCAATATTCTAATTAGAACAGTGTTTTGTGAGAACGACACACTGTTTTGCTGGGGCGGCGGTGGAATTGTTTTAGACTCAACCGCAGATGCAGAGTGGCTTGAAATTAACGACAAGATTGGCAATCTTCTTACGATACTGGGAGACGCACAAGCTCCCGAGCTTTAGTCGTCTACTTCGACACTCGCTTCTAGAAAGGCCTTACGCAAGGCATCATAGTCGTGTACCGCGGGAAACTGGGGAAACTCTGCGATTACATTTTTGGGTGCGCTAAACAGAATTCCGGCCTCAGCTTGCGATAACATTGTGGTATCGTTGTAGGAATCTCCTGCAGCAATAACGCGATAATGGAGTCCCTGCAATGCCATCACAGCATGCCGTTTCGGGTCTTCCTGGCGAAGCACAAAATCAACGACCCGACCATTGCCATCAATCTTGAGCTTGTGGCATAACAAGGTAGGCCAACCCAACTGACGCATCAAGGGTTTAGCAAATTCGTAGAAAGTATCTGACAGTATGACCAACTGAAAGCGCTCACGAAGCCAATCTACAAATTCTATTGCGCCGGGCAGTGGTTCTAAACCGGATATTACTTCCTGTAGATCCTTGTAGCCCAAGCCATGCTGCTCAAGCAGCGCTAAGCGCTGCCGCATTAATTGCGAGTAATCAGGAATATCTCTTGTTGTGGCCCGCAGCTCTTCGATACCTGTTCGTTCAGCCAATCCAATCCAAATTTCAGGTACTAGAACACCTTCCAGGTCCAGGCAAGCAATTTCCATGATGATTTAGGCTCGAAAAAGGGAAGCAAGATTTTAGCCGTTAGGCACTGTCAAAGTCGACTCGATTCCTATAAAAATGAAGGTTTGTCGCTCTATTGCCAAATTACTGTCGACTCTAGTAACTCAGGGCGTTTATTCGCTCTAGCTCACCTTGGTTAAACAAAGGCGAAGTAACTAGCTGAATGTATCTTTCAACCGCCTCATCTGCTTCACTCTTCGATTTAAACGGCCCTTCTGCTGGTGACTCACGACTCATGAAATACCAATAATTATTAATGAGCACAGTGCGCTCAGACCGGAAAAAACGTTTCTCAGTCGGCACTTGTGATCCTCGCCTCTCACCTTTAGTATTTTCTGGTTCCACTGTCATTGCCAACTCGCCTTAAATAAGGAAAACCTTATGGACGGTCAGCTTATGGTTAAATATTATTATTTACAACAAGTTATAACGCTAAATTCAAGTAATAGATCAATATTTGAACCGCTTCCTCCGGCACAGCGTCAGTCGTTAATACACGGCTAGTTGCATAACTAGTTGCATAAAGAGACACTGCGCTATGGTCTACAGTTCTGGTAGCTCAAGGTGATTAAATAGGTCGTCGACCTCTGATTTAGTGTGCAGAGAAACAGCCTCAGCAACTACATCGTGAGTTAAATGCGGTGCAAATTTCTCAATGAAGTCGTACATGAAACCGCGTAAAAAAGTGCCGCGGCGGAAGCCAATTTGAGTGACACTGGAACCAAACAGATGCGCAGCGTCCAGGGCAACAAGATCAGAATCCAGTTCTGGTTCGTAAGCCATTTGTGCAATGATGCCTATTCCTAAACCAAGCCTGACATAGGTTTTTATCACATCGGCATCCGTCGCTGTGAATACAACTTTAGGTGCCAAACCATGATTAACGAAGGCATCGTCCAATTTCGAACGACCGGTGAAACCAAATACGTAGGTCACCAGGGGCTGTTCGGCCAAGTCCTGGATACTCAGTTTCGACACTTGGGCCAAAGGGTGATCTTTTGGAACCACAACGCAACGATTCCAGCGGTAACATGGCATCATAATCAGGTCGCTGAATAGCTCCATGGCTTCAGTGGCTATGGCAAAATCTACAGACCCGTCAGCCGCCAGCTCAGCGATTTGCATTGGCGTACCCTGATGCATGTGTAAAGCAACATCAGGATAAGCTTCTATGAAGGTAGTGATGGTGGAAGGCAAAGCATAGCGAGCCTGGGTGTGGGTTGTGGCGATCGAGAGACTGCCCTTTTTTTCGTTACTGTACTCCTGCGCAACCTGCTTAATGCTCTCTATTTTACGCAAGACTTCACCAGCGGTTTGCAAGACTGCCTCTCCCGCAGGCGTGATGTGCGTTAGATGTTTGCCGCTGCGAGCGAACACTTCGATTCCCAGCTCATCTTCTAGCAAGCGAATTTGCTTGCTGATGCCAGGCTGTGAGGTGTATAGACTCTGCGCAGTAGCTGAAACATTCAGGTCGTGATGAGCGACTTCCCAGATGTAGCGCAGCTGTTGCAGTTTCATCTTAATCTCCTAACGTTAGCCCCTACTGTTTACTAACTACGGCTACCGAGCCGCACCACCTCACTTATACCATTACAGAATAAGAAAGCGGACTTCTATTCTTTTACAGAATAGAAGCGATTGCAAGAGCTATTGTGGCCCCCATCAATATTACTCTCGCAAGAAGTCTTTTGGAGATTTTTTGAAGACACGGAGAACTGATACTGGAGTTCAGAGCCAGCTAGGCCACTGACGAAATGTGTAGCCTCTGGCTTTTCATGATCGGCACTAAATAAACCGGTATTGAGGAATGTCGCAACACTGCCGCCGCTACAGAGCCAAGCTTTTCGGGATTTTCGAAACCGTTCGAATGGCTGCCCAAAACAATCAAGTCGGCGGCCATTTCCTGACTGTGCTGCAAAATTAAGGCCGATGGTAAGCCGGACAGAACGTCCACTTGGTCTATGTTCTTCACAGCCTCGTTACCATCCTGGTATTCACTTTCCAATAGCTGCATGAGAGTTTGGCGAATTCGCGTATTCATGTTCGCGGCATAATTCTCTTCAATGCCACCATCACGACACTCCATAAGGTTGTGAGTGAAGGCACTTACTGGGTCTACAACATGCAAAATATGGGTGCTGGCCCCATTCTGTGCCGACATACTGGTTACATGCTCAAGCACCTGAGACGTGAACGGACCCAAGTCCGTGGCAAATAGTATTTTTCTTAACATTTATGCTGAAACAATTGCTGGTAGGGCCAGTCAATTCCAAAACGATGGGTATTGTTTTAGCTTAGCAGCTGATCAAAAAACCAGCACACCGATTGTCGCCGGCAGCCCTATTCGTTCGCTATGCCGTGAGGTACATGCCCGGTGGCAACATGTTCGCTTGCCAAATCACAGTGGCCCTGTTGATCGTCAAAGAACACGTCAGCGCCATAAGCGCGCAGGAACTCAGCCTTTGGCATACCCCCTAAAAACAGAGATTCATCTATGCGTATATTCCAGGCCCTGAGTGTGCGAATAACGCGTTCGTGAGCTGGTGCGGAGCGAGCTGTAAAGAGTGCTGTGCGGATAGGGCATTCGTCCCTGGAAAACTCCGCTTGCAAGGTCTGCAAAGCAGACAGAAATTCCCGGAAAGGACCTCCGCTTAATGGTGTGTGCGCCGATTGCTGCTCGCTCTCAGCAAACGCTTCTAAGCCTTGCTGCTTAAATACTCTTTCGGCTTCATCGGAAAAAAGTACCGCATCACCGTCAAATGCAAATCTCAGAATTTCACTATCCGCCTGAGTAGCGCCCTTGGTGAGTAACGTTGCCGCGGCAATCCCCTCTTCCAATGCCTCGCGAACATCATTGGCGTCGGTGGAAAGGAAAAGGTGTGAACCAAATGCGCTTACGTAACGGTGCGGACTTTCGCCGCTGCAGAAAGCTGCGCGGGAGATATCCAAATCATAGTGTTGAATAGAATTAAAGATACGCAGGCCAGTATCTGCACTATTGCGCGATAATAGAATAATCTCAACCCGGTTTTCACCGGGAAGCTGGCGGTTAATACGCAATAACTTCTGAACCAACGGAAAAGCATCACCATGCGCCAGGGGCTTATCTTCATGCTCAATTTGATATTGGCTGTAGGCCTCTAAGCCGTGCTTGGTGTAGACCGCATGACTATCGCTTAGGTCAAACAGTGCGCGTGACGAAATTGCGACGGTGAGTTTTTTTGCTGGCGTATCAGACAAAACGCAGCCCTCCCTTCAGCGAGGACGATAGATGTAAGGGCAATCGAAGTGAATACGATGAAAGTAGGTAAAAAGATAGCTTCATAGAGTTTACAGACCCAAGGCTGTCAATCTTTGGCGAAAAGGAAACAAGCCATAAAGACCACCGGTATGAATAAACACGATGTCGTTATCACTGCTAAGAGTTCCATTCTCTAGCTCTTTTAGCATACCTAAAAAAGCCTTTGCAGTGTAAACAGGGTCGAAAACTACGCCTTCAAGTTGCGCCACATCGACAATCAGCTGCAGGACTTCGTCACTGGCTTTGGCGTATCCATCACCCACATGGGCGTCGAGTATTCGTATTGGTAGAGTGTCGACATCAAGCGCTAGCTTAAACTTGGACTTCCATGCCTGGAGATCTGAGCGTATTTTGTTTGTGAACCATCGCTCGTCATCGCACACATTAACCCCGTAGACCTTGGCACCCAGGCCATAGGCTTCAACGCCAGCAATCAAGCCACTTTGAGTTCCCCCTGACCCACTTGCACACACGATGTAGTTCGGGCGGATATTGTGCCGATTGAAATCCTCGCATAGCTCCGCACTCGCTGCCACATAACCCCACAGGCCCGTCGCATCGCTGGCACCAATAGGGATACAAAAGGCTTTTAACCCTTGCGCTCTATAGTGCGCTACAAGGTCGCTTTCTATTTGCTCAAAATTGCGGCTTAGCTCGGCACCACTCACATAGCTTACTTCGGCTCCAAGGACTCTATCTAATAGATAATTTCCGTCTGCAGCATCGCTTGGTACGCCATTGCTGCGCAAAACCAGATGTGTCTTGATGCCGAGTGATGCGCATAAAGCCGCGGTAGAACGACAGTGATTACTCTGCAGCCCGCCGTATGTGATGACTACATCGGTTCCCCGTGCCTGAGCTTCGGCTAAATTAAACTCTAGTTTTCGAATCTTGTTGCCCGCAGCAACAGAATGGGTCAGATCATCTCTCTTAAGCCAAATTCGCGGCAAATCTCGGGAAGCGCTAAACCTCTCCATTGGTACCAAGGGAGTAGGCGTCTGCGCGAGCGAGAGCCGCGCTGGAAATGTCAGCGGGCTCAATTTCCTAGCCGCTTACGCGCCCACCGATTTAATCGTGCCCTTTGGCAATACCGCATGTACAGCTGATTTCTGAAACTTCAGCTCCACGCTATCGGTTACCTTAACGGTCACGTAAGGCTCATCTATGGCGGTAACTTTGCCAAGAATACCTGACGACATAACCACCTCGTCACCCTTCTTCAGGGCTTCCACCATGCCTTCATGCTCTTTTTGACGCTTGCGTTGCGGACGGATAGCAATGAAGTAAAATAGGACAAATATACCCATCAACATCGCGAACTGGATCATACCTGCATTTTCTGGTGGACCTTGCGTTCCCGCTTGGGCCATTGCTTCTGGAATAAAGAAACTCATACTAGTTTGCCTGTGTAGTGCATAATTTGGGGTGCATGATCCGAGAATCTCTGCTCTTTGTAAATATCTGCGCTCTTTATTCTGCGTTTCATGTTCGGCGTGACCAATTGATAGTCCAGACGCCACCCCACATTGTTGGCCCATGCCTGTCCGCGATTAGACCACCAAGTGAACTGATCAGGCTCATTGTTCACCGTTCGGAAACTATCTATCCAGCCTTGCTCGCGCAGCATACGGTCCAGCCATTCTCGCTCTTCAGGCAAGAAACCAGAGTTTTTTCTGTTGGCCCGCCAGTTCTTTAGATCGATTTCCTTGTGGCAAATATTCCAGTCAGCACAAATGACTGCTTGGCGCCCGCTATCAACCAGCGCTTGCATCACTGGCTCCAGATCTGCCATGAATTGAAATTTCAGAAGAAGGCGCTCTTCTTTGCTTGATCCAGAAGGCATATAGAGCGAAACAACGCTTATCTCTTTAAAGTCTAGTTGCAGCCAACGGCCCTCGGTGTCGCTGAGTTCTAGGCCGAGTTTGTCCACAACCTTTAAGGGCGCTTTTTTTGAATACACAGCTGTGCCGCTGTATCCCTTCTTTACAGCGTCATTGTAAAAACAATGATAACCAGCAGGCATAAACTGAGGATCTTCCAACTGGTCCACTTGGGCTTTGGTTTCCTGAATACACACCAGGTCTGCTTTTTGTTCCTCTAACCAGTCGAATACGCCTTTCTTTGCAGCGGCACGAATTCCATTAGTATTTAACGTTATGATTTTCATGATGTGTCTCTAAACGGCGCGTCTATTAGTTTTTAACAGGCCAGCTGTCAGCATTGAATGACTCATCCCGTTTCATCACCATAAAACTCAGTTGCGCGGTAGCCAGTAATAGCGACTCGCTGTACACAGCAGACTCACAATACACCATTCTGCGCCCTTTTTTTTGTACCTTCGCCTTGGCAATCAACGTGCCCTCGCCCACGGCACTAAGGTAGCTGATCGACATGGTAGTGGTTGGTGCAAACTCTGTGCTTGGCAGCACGCTGAATATGGCCGCGCCGGCCGCACAATCAAGCAATGACGCAAGCACCCCGCCGTGAACTATTTGAGCGGAATTCAGATGCTCTGGACGCAGTAAGAGGCCAAGCTCAGACTCGCCTTCTTCAGCGCGAATCGGCTCAATCCCAAGTGACTTGTTAAACCCTGTCATGCGTGCCGATGCCAGATCTTTTCCTGAGGCCTCTTTGTTAAGCGCTCGATCAGATTCACTCATTGACCGTCTCTAATCATTCGCGCGACTTTTGCCAGCAAATCATTGTTGGTCATGTACATGGTTGGAGAGACTCGATCAACATTGTCGCTGCGTCGATCTCTAATCTCAGCCGCTACCTCTTCGGGTGTTCCGATCACACCAATAGTATGAAGCATTTCATCACTGATTAATCCGCCCATTGCCTGCCACTTGCCTTCTTTAGACAAATCGCGAAGCGTTGGCTGCAAATCTCCCCAACCGCAATGGTCTAACACAGGTTTATAGGCTGGTGTTGAGCCATAGAATGCTATTTGGTTTCGAACGAGGGCTTTGGCACTTTCAAACTCTTCCTCGGTTTCACCTGTGGCAACCATAAACTGACAAGAAATTTCAAAATCCTCGCGCTTTCGACCGCTTTTCTCCCAACCGACTTGTAAAGCAGGAAGGGTGTGCTCCGCTACAAAACCCGGTGTATTCAGGGGATGAAGCAGAATACCATCGCCTACTTCACCGGCTACCTCAGTCATCAAACGACCGATAGCAGCTATAAATACGCGAGGGTTGCCATAGGGATTAGGGCCAGGATTAAATACTGGGGTCATCATTGTGTGGGTATAAAATTCGCCGCGAAAATCTAGACGTTCACCGGTTGACCAACTCGCCCAAATAGCTCGCATGGCCTGCACCATCTCTCGCATTCTTGCCGCAGGTTTAGACCAAGGCATGCTGTATCGGCGTTCAATATGCGGCTTTATCTGAGAGCCCAGTCCAAGAATAAATCGGCCTTTAGACATAAGGTTTAAGTCGTAACCTAAATTGGCCAAAATCATAGGGTTGCGCGCGAACGCCACGGCTATGGCCGTAATAAGCTCTAGCTTCTCGGTATTCTCTGAAGCAACGGCTAGCGGTAGAAAAGGATCATGCTGCCCCTCAAATGTGTACACGCCGTCTAAGCCACAGCGCTCTAAGTCGGCTGCAGAGCTCGCCGCTTCTGATGGGTTCTGCGTCAGCATTGATGCATCTACTTTCATGACTGTTTTCCTGGTTGCTCTATTTCAAAATTTTGAGTGGCTGCAAACCCCAGCCGGTATCGGTTCTGCACATCATTCGGTTTTCAGGAAACAGCGCCTTTGCTGTGGACCTATTTAGCTGCGCATCATAGCAGGAGACTTCAGCTGTAAATGCATTCAGTTGAACGGCTATTTGATACGTCCCACACCGTTCAGGCTGCAATAAGGGGTGGGTCATTATCCCGATGCGATCACTCAAAGACGACATTGATTCGCTTACGGCTGAGTAATCATCTTTCACTTTTTCGCCTTGCCCTTATCACTTTGCCATACGCTTGTTCATTCAAATGGCCACCATTTCTTCGCTTAGTTTCCACAACTTCGCGGCAGCCTCATCATCACGAGCCCATTCTTTGGGCGTTTTCATTTTGCAATTATAGTAATAACCACCGCTGCTATCGCCAACATCATGCGAACTCGCCAAATACAAGCTCGTTTCAGCGCCCTGTTCCGGGGTTCGGAAAAAAGGCTTTAGTGCGCCCATCAATACCTTACCGAAAAGGCCGTTGTTGGTACCCAAGCCGGTTGCTACAGCCCCCGGGTGACATGAATTGGCCGTTGTAGATGTGCTGCTCAGGCGCTTGGCCAACTCATGCACAAACAAGATATTAGCGAGTTTGGAGTGACCGTAAACTTTCATGGAAGAGAAACCGGACTCAAAATTGACATCGTCAAAATTAATACCCTTACAGAAAGCGTGAGCCCCTGACGCTACCACCACAATTCTAGCGTCTTTGCTTGAATTAATGCGTTCAAGCAGTAGATTTGTTAACAGGAAGGGAGCCAGGTGATTTACAGCAAACATTTCTTCAAAACCTTCCGCCGACGTTTGCCTCTTAGCATTTGTTATGCCGGCATTACTAATGAACCTATGCAAGGGTTTACCGCTTGCCAAAAACTCTTCCGCGATTCGACGCACATCATTCAAGGAAGCCAAGTCCCCGCAGAGAAAGCTGACATCCAAGTTGCCGGTTCGATCCGAGATCATCCTCGAGCAACTGAGCAACTTTTCCTCGCTGCGACCTAGCATCACCACCTCATACCCATGCTCGGCCATAGACAGTGCCGTTGATGTACCTATTCCACTGGTAGCACCGGTCACCATACATACAGGTTTATCACCCATTACTTACTCCTCGCTTAGAAAACAACCAAATAGTACCGAATACCTGGCAGGCCATATAAAAAACCCTTCCATGAAACTAAAACTTAATGCAAACTAATGACTTAGCAGCATTATCGTAACTATTACATAAACAAAGCACTCTAAGTACGGTGCCATTAGATAACGAGCACTAAGCTACTCAATTCAATGAACAGAATACGAGCAAAACAAGACTTCCGTGAGCCTGTCGGCTTCACAGCCCCTGTAAGCCCCTATGCGGTCGGCCAGATAATCGAACACAAGCTATTAGGCTTTCGTGGCGTTATATTCGACATAGATCCTGTATTTATGCTCAGCGACGAATGGTATGAACGCACGGCCCCATCACGACCAAGCCAAGACCAACCTTGGTATCATGTCTTGGTTCATAATGGCGTACAATCTGCTTATGTAGCACAACAAAACTTATCTGAAGCTAGCTGTAACGAACAAATCAATCATCCTGCTCTTGGCGAATACTTTACCTCATTTGATGGTCAGCAATACGCGACCTACGAAAATCTGTAAAGGCTTCCATGCCCGCTCTTGCTTACTTAAAGCTCGTCTTTAATGTAGGCAAGCACATCTTCATGGTGTGATTTGGTTTTCACTTTTTCCATAATGTGCTTTAAACGCCCATCCTTCCCAACAATGAAAGTCATGCGGTTGATACCCATGTATTCCTTACCCATGAACTTTTTCAAACCCCACACGCCGTACTTGTCAGCAATCGCATGTTCGGGGTCAGACAACAAAGGAAAGTTAAGCTCATGCTTGGTTGTGAAGTTGCCTAATTTTTTAATTGGATCAGGACTCAATCCCAACACGACCGTTTTGGCCTTGGCGTATTCCTTGTTGTAATCCCTGATGCCGCAAGCTTGCACGGTGCAACCGGGTGTTAACGCCTTTGGATAAAAGTAAATCACCACATTACTCTTGTCTCTAAAGTCCTTCAACGACACCTTGTTGCCGTCTTGATCTTCTAGTGTGAAAGCGGGTGCCAAATTACCAATTTTTGGTAAGGCCATTAAAACCTCCTCTGGTTGTGCTGTTATATGGTCTGTTAGTACTGAGTATGAAACATTGATCTAAGTTCTTAAGCATAAAGAGAGCTATTACTCGGCAAGACCTTCAAGAGCGGCCTTTTCATGCTTAAGGTTTTCCTTTGTATTATTTCTGCCCGTCTTTTCCGAGTCACTGCGGTCGCTTGTAGACTCTGGTATTTGTCGCTTGGTTTTAGCGCCCAACTTTTCCAGCTCACGCGTTCGATTCACTAAGTTACCGCGGCCCTTCGAAAATCGGCTCATCATTGAATCATAACTGGAACTGGCTTTGTCTAGCTGACGCCCCATATCTTCCATTGATTCCAGAACCAATACGAACTGATCGTGCAGGCCACCAGCTTTACTAGCAATTTTCTCAGCATTTTTGTTTTGTGCATCGTAACGCCATAAATTTTGCACCGTGCGTAAGGTAGCTAATAAAGTTGTCGGGCTGACTACGATAACGTTGCGGTCATAAGCCTCTCTGAAAAGACCTTGGTCATGCTCAAAAGCCAGCAGGAAGGCAGGTTCGATTGGAACGAATACAAAGACAAAATCCAGCGTCCTAACACCCTCAAGGCCTGCGTAATCCTTAATGCTCAAGCTTTTAATATGCCGCCGCATCGATTGCGTATGCGCCTGTAGAGCCAGACGCTTATCATCTTCATTTTCTGCTGTGCAATATCGCTCGTAATCCAGCAGGGAAACCTTCGAATCGATTACTAGGTCACGCGAATCAGGTAGATGGACGATCACGTCCGGCAAACGTCGCTTACCATCTTCCGAACTGAGATTGACTTGAACCTCGTACTCTCGCCCTTTTTTTAAACCCGAGCCTTCCAGCACCCGCTCAAGAATTAATTCGCCCCAGTTTCCTTGCTGCTTATTGTCACCTTTAAGCGCTTTGGTTAGATTAAGTGCATCGGCACTCATTTTTTGATTTAGATCCTTTAAGGAGTTTACTTCATGCAATAGAGAGAGGCGCTCACGAGTCTCTTTGTCGTATACATCCTCTACTTTCTGTTTAAAACCAGAGAGCTGCTCCCGGAGCGGGCTTAATGTCGATTCCAGCGCATGTTTATTACTTTTGAGCATCTTTTCGCTCTTGTCTTCAAATATTCGATTAGCCAATACTTCAAACTCTTTGCTTAATCGTTCGCGTGCATCCTCTAGAATTTTTAGCTTTTCGCTGGCCGCCTTGCGCTCCTCGGTTAAGCGTACGTCCAAGGCAGAAAGTTCACTTTGACTAATGGCGTGCTCAGTGCGTTTAGCGTCAAGCTGACGTTCGATTTCTTCGTTTCTTGCGCCTAGAACGCCAATCTGCTTATTTTTTTCTTGTGCGACATCGCGCTCATTCAGCGCAGAATGATAAGCTGCTTGCGCGTCTTGCAGCCTATTCTCTAAAGTGTCAGCTCTACGTCGCGCAACACCCAATTGCTCAGAAAGATGTGCTTGTTTACTTTCCGCATCGTGCTGTTGAATTTCCAGAGTGTGGCGCAGCTCAGTAACTGTGTGCTCTTGTTCAACTCGCATTAACTCAGCCGCGGCCCACTCTCTCTGCCCGCGCCGATACTTGCCAAATAGTAAAGCCGCCAGCAACATCGTAGCGACTATCAATACACAAAATACAATAAAAACAGCGTCGCTTGATAATAACCCTACATAACGCAACGTTTGACCATAGGCGTTGTTAAGAAAATCCATTGCTAACGCTCCTATCTATATTATCCATTTATTATAAGACGTGTGCTTTGTACGACCCTACGATTTCTTTGGAGGACGAAACAACATCGTTTCATTGCGAACAGGAAATTCGCCCTTTATCCTGTCTACAAAAAAGTGCTTTAACGTCGACGTCACCACTGGAAAAGCCAACTCCTTCCAGGGAATCTGATCTTCGTTAAATAATTCCACTTCTAAACTCTCTGGACCAGAAGAATACTCGTCTTTAGTCATTTCTGCGCGGAAAAACATGTATATCTGATTAATGTAAGGTAGATCAAACAGACAGTAGAGCTGCTCGTTCTCAACAGTGGCCAGTGCTTCTTCCCAAGTTTCGCGGATAGCTCCGTCAGCGCATGACTCCCCGTTTTCGAGAAAACCTGCCGGCAATGTCCAGTAACCCTTGCGCGGTTCAATCGCACGCTTACACAACAAAACCTGATCACCTAAAGTCGGTAGCACACCTACAATCACTCTCGGATTGTCGTAATGTATGTGCCAGCAATTGTCGCAAATAAACCGTTCACGGTTATCATCCGGCGGCACTCGCATGCTACCGGCATGACCGCACTCCCCACAAAACTTCATCATTCTGCAAGGCTCTGGTATTGACCGCCAAAAAACACCAGCGGTTTCAGATCTGGTTTCGCATTGAAGGCTAAAACACGGCCTATCAATATTGTATGGTCACCGCCGTCGACCCTTTCTTCAATGGCGCACTCAAAACTAGTCAAGCAGGCGTTCAATACGGGACAACTCGTTTCACCTATATGATAGTCCGCTGCTCGAAGTGTATGATCCCCCTTCTGAGCATAAAAACGTGATAACTCTTCTCCGGAGTCAGCCAGCACGTTGACCGCGTAAGTGTCTGCAGCATTAAATGCGGCAAGACACTCAGAATCGTTCTGAATACTCCACAGCAATAAGGCAGGCTCCAACGACAGTGAAGAAAAGGAATTAACGGTCATGCCCAATGGCTCATAGCCCTCGGGGTTAGTTGTAATAACAGTAACACCTGTTGCAAACTGACCGAAAGCATTCCTCAGTTCGATTCTATCAATACTCATTTATACCCTTTATGTTGAACTATCAAAAAACCACAATAAAAACGCATTTCTATGTCAAACCCTGACATGACTGCGCTCAACTATCAGCTCCGCTACAAACCATCTTATGGGCCTGTTTCTACTCCCCACTTTGCCAAAGCAATAGTATCGGATTGTCGAGCGTCAACCCATCTGCATGCTCCAGCTTGGAAGTGCTCCTTTTTCCAAAAAGGCGCTTCCGTCTTCAAGAAATCCATTATAAATGCACAGGCATCAAAGGCTTCCTGTCGATGCGGCGACGCAACGCCAACAAAAACTATTTGCTCGCCGAGCTGTAAACGTCCAATGCGATGTATAACAGTGGCCGCTTGAAATGGCCAACGCAACGCAGCTCTCTGTATTACATCATGGATGCTGTTTTCCGTCATGCCCGGATAATGTTCAAGTTCCATAGCCACCAGGTTTTGACCAGCTTCCTTACTCTCTCGTACATGCCCGGTAAAATTAACCAAAGCTCCGGCGCTGCCTACATCACCTCTAAGCCGATGGTTTTCTTCGTCAATCGAGAAATCTTCGGCGCAGATCCGTACCAGATGAGCGCTATCCATATTATCCACCCGTGACTGGCGGAAAAAAGGCAACTTCATCGCCTGGACTCAATACATGATCTTCTATAACCATGGCTTTGTTGGCCGCGGCATTGATGTCATTGTCGAGCAGCAATGTCCACTCGGGCCCCCTGCTCGCCAAGGACCGGCGCAGCTCTGAAACACTCAGTGTTTCGGACGTTTGTAGCGCTACATCAATCTGTGCAACGCCCAATTTTTCTCGCAAGGAGGCAAAAAACAACACCTTAATGCTCACTGTTTAAGTTCCTCTACTCTCATTACAAGACGCTCACTACAGAAGCCCATCTTGCTGACGTTGCCAGGTGCCACTCTTGCCACCGGTTTTTAACTGCAAACCAACATTGTTAATCAACATGCCTTTGTCGACGGCCTTACACATATCATAGATAGTTAATGCGGCAATAGACGCGGCTGTTAAGGCTTCCATTTCAACGCCCGTTTTGCCATCAACCTTACAGTAACTTTTAATATGCACTTTATTGCTTTCTTCATTTAACTGAAAATCTATTGTGACCTTCGTTAATGCAAGTGGATGGCAGAGAGGTATCAAATCACTGCACTTTTTTGCTGCCTGAATACCAGCAATGCGCGCTACGGCAAGAACGTCTCCTTTCTTGTGCCCTCCTGATGCGATCATTACTAATGTTTCCGGCAGCATTTGAACTTCGGCTAAGGCTATGGCTTCACGGCTAGTGACAGGCTTATCACTCACATCAACCATGTGAGCGTTACCAGCGGCATCGAAATGGGTGAATTCAGACATTGTTTGCAGCCCTAAACCATTTGTGGAGAGTCGTCGCCATGATAGTCCTCAGGCAATTTTTTTTCTGCCAATTTTGGGTCAATGGTTGTATAGCGATACAAGCCATCGTCACAAAGTGAGCGTTCAAGCAAGCCACGATCCATAAGTAAATGCAGATGAGCAATGCATTCGCCCTGCGCCATGCCAATCTGGCTGTCGTCCAGCTTTCGTTTAAAAATGATAGGCAGCAACTCGGGCAAGGCCGCCGGTGTTTTGCATGCTAGCTCTAGCGCAACCATATGGTCTTCATGGTGTTGAATTAGCTCTTCTACTCTTTTGTGGAGACCATAGAATGGCAAATTGTGCGAAGGCAGCACTAAAGCATCCTCCGGCAACTCGTAGAATTGTTTTAGCGTTCGAATCCAGTCAGCCAATGGATTGGCCTCGGGTTCCATTGGCATCACACTCACATTTGATGTGATTTTTGCTATTACTTGGTCGCCAGACAAAAGGACGTTTAGCTCAGCACAATACAGACAGGCATGCTCTGGCGAATGTCCCTCGCCAATAATAACTCTCCAGTGACGCCCTGCGATGGTCATCACGTCACCAACCTGAAGCCTGTTATACGCCATTGGTAAGGGTTCTACCATATGTGACATACGAAACTTGCTCGAGCGCGCTGCCTCTATGCGTTTCTCTGACGCGCCATATTTGCGCATAAATGCTTCGCTGCTCCAACTCAGGCCATCGGCCACGCCTACCATAACCCTGGCTGAGTAAAACTCCGCTCTCGTCATGTAGAGAGGTACGCGGAACTTATCGCAAATCCAGCCCGCTTGACCAACATGATCCGGATGCATATGCGTCACAATGACCCCTTTTACCGGCAGGCCATCGAGGTCTTTAGCGAATATTTGCTGCCAATACGTTTGGATATCATCGCTGCGCATACCGGTGTCCAACACGTACCAGCCATCTGTGTCACGCAGCAAATAAAGGTTTATATGATTCAGCGCCAATGGCAGTGGCATGCGGACCCAGAAGACATCTGGAGCAATCTCAAGGGTCGTACCAAATTCTGGGGGGGTATCGTGAGGGAACTGCAGTGTGTTCAAAGGATTATCCGGCTGGAAACAGAGCCCATTATCGCTCATGTAGCCTGCCCAGACCAATTGCTTTTAATTCATCACATTATGATTCGTTTTGCTTTTTATGCTTACTCAGCCAAAGTCGTAAGCGAAGCGTCAATGGTGTCTGCGTGCTGCTTGACCTTGCGCTCCTGCCCTTCAAACCACTCAGGTGATGAAGGATCCACTACCTTAGGCGTTATCAAAACAATAATTTCGGTACGAATAGCTCGCTGCTCCTGTCTTGAGAACAACTTGCCGGCAAGCGGCAATCTGCCTAAAACGGGCACGCCTCGATGATCATCAAAGGCCTGGAGGCGCATTAGCCCACCGATAAAGGAGGTGGCGCCATCCGGCACAATGAGCTGCGTATCAACAGAAGTCGTATCTTGCGACGGTACGCCATCTGTAACGGTACCAGTGCTGACTTCAGGGTGGATGTCCAACTTTATGTTGCCATCGCCGTCCACGCTGGGCGTTACTTCAAGTATTACGCCACTTTCAAGAAATTCAGTTGTTTCGGTAGTTACTTGGTTTATTGTAACTGTATTTAAATAGCCCAATCGGTTGCCAACGATTACTGACGCAGGTTCATTTTCCACAGTCAACAGTGTTGGGCTAGACAGGGTTCTAGCTTTACCACTGGTTTCTAAAGCTTCCAGCACGGCCTGAAAATTAAGGTCGCCCACATTAACAAACAAACCTGGGCTGGTTTCATCCGCCAACGCCTGGGTGCCGAGGCTACCAATGGTGTTACGAGAGCCTTGTTCGCCATTCAGCAATTTACGCCATTCAACACCAAAGGATTCACTATCGTCCAAACGAATCTCTAGAATTTTCGCTTCTATCAGAATTTGTTTAGGTCGATAGTCAAGTTCCTTAAGTAAAATCGATATTCTGCGCAGAAACTCTGGAGTATCTTCTATAACGATCATATTGCGCTCTTCGAGCAGAGTCATGGTGCCATATGAGGAAAGGTACTCGGTCACGATTTCACTCACACTACTTGCGCTTGAGTAGCGCATCTTAAAGGTTTTGATCTGCAATTGATTACTACTCGCGTAGTTATTCACGTCCTCATGCTTTATGACATGATAACTACCACCACGTTTTTCAACTGAGTATCCTGCGGCATTGGCAATAATATGGATGGCGTCATCTACGCCCACACCGTAAAGATTGATTGAAACCTTACCTGTGACTCCTTCTGCCAAAACTACATTAACCTTTTCCTTTTTAGAGAGCATTTCCATGGCTGCAGATAGCTCGACATCCCTGAGACTGAGGTCGACTGTAGAGTTCTTCGCCGAAACAGGCAAACAGATCATTAAACTGCATAGAATAGCAATGGCTACTCTGCCGCACCATTGCCCCAGTCCGAGCTTCACAGGTAAACACTTATTACTGGATTGTCGGTTCATAGTACTTCTCATTGGTAGCCATCATCACTAGCGATCATGGTTGAATCTTCTTCACTCGGTTCCAACTGCAGCAAGGTTGCTCTCCCTTGCTTGTAAAAGACGGCTGTTTCTCTTGTTACTTCGCGCAATGTGTAGCCTTGGTGTTCTTCGCCTAACGCGAGAATTCGACCACCTACATTAACTAGAGGATTTACTTCATCGAAAAGAACGGCCTTCAGCTCCATCTCGGCCGATATATCTTGACTAAGGGGTCCGTAGCCTCGGGTAGAGCGCGCTTTGGCTCTGAACGCTCTCTCAAATGGGTTATGACGAAGCTTATTCTTGATAGGCGCCATTTGCTCGTACTCATAGGCGGGCTTATCGTCAGCTGCATGAGTTAACACGCCGGAGACGCTAAGAAAAACCACAACTATTGGGCGAATCAAAGCGCGAATATTGCACATTTCATCCATCCTCCAAGCGATACGATGCGAGAACCATATCAACATCAAGGTGTTTGCTGTCAGCATCGCTGCCAGGTTTAACGTTAAAGCGCTTAACAACGACAAAGCCAAGTTTTTCGCGCAGACCTCCTAACAAATCATGTATAGCAAAGTAGCCGCCCGAAAGGGTTACCTCAAACAGAGTTTCCCTAAATCTGTCGACTTTTTCACCTTGGCTAGGCTTAATCCCCTCGAGCTGCAGGCTGTACTGCCATGCGGCCTTCTGAAGTTGTCCGATAATATGTGATTCGAATTGCTTACTTGGTAGGCTTGCACTATCACCGCTTAGTTTTCTTTCCAGATCAGCCACTTTTTGTTCCAATTGCAAGATCTGCACATTCATATCTACTGGTAAAGCCGCAGCGTCGCTAAGTAGCTGCAATGAATGACTTACTTTGTTCCATTGCTTGTATTTTGGTAAAACGCCATACACAACACTAGCCGCCAAGACTACCAGCAAAAGCAAGCTAACAATCATGAGGAAGTTGTTTCTTGGCATCGCCAATGTATGTTCACGAATCACGCTCAAACCTCTCCCGCGTTGTTGATTACTACGCTAAGGTCAAAGTTGATTTTCTCACCTTCCTTGTCACCGGGAATAAGAGAGGTGTTAAGCACTCTCACATCAACAATACGTTGCTGCTTCAGCAAGCGTTCTACAAAAGTAGACAAGGCTTGATGATCATCCGCTCCACCGCTAACGTTTAAGTTGGTGAATATCGCCCAGGCTTCGCTAATATTAATGCCTTCTCTCAACTCATTGGAAAGTAAAACCACATGCGCGCCATCGCGCTGATCCTCATCCATAGAACCGTTATTGGTTCGTCTACCTGTACGAATAAAGCGCCATTGTGTAAACCAAACAGCATCACTATCCAGCGCCCGATCAACATCCCGAAACATGTGCTCTACCGTGGCTCCGCCACGAAGGCCGTTTAGCAATGACCATTGACTGTCTAGGTCCTTCTCCCTTTTAGAAAGGTGTTCCATTCGCAGCTGTTGATTTTGGCTAATCTGTTGGTCAGCCTGAATAATTCCTAACTCTTTCACTGCATTCTTTTGCATCACTCCAAATTGCAGCACTAGCAGAAGGGACAAGACTACGACTGCCACGCCCGCGATCGCGGCGATTTTCATGCATCGCTGCTGCCATATCCAATAGCGGTACTCGTCAGGAACCAGGTCTATATTTGCCATTTATATCCAGATCTCTAAGTGCCAGTCCCGTTGCCAAAGCCATTTCAGGGTGGCCTCTACCTATCATAGGTAACTCCTCATCAAACTTGTCGCCGAACCTCGCGATTGGGTCAGGTAAGATTGTGACGGGTAAATTCATAAGTCCCGTTAACACATCGGCAACACCCCGCCAACGCGCCACACTACCAACAAGATAGATCTGACTGATCGGCTCTCCACGTGTTTCCGCCACCGCATACACCAAGGCTCGCTTTAAGCTATCCGCAAGCTTTTTGAAACTAGGTCGTAGAATTTGCAATAGCGTATCGGCCACCTCGCGCTTTGCCTCATTAAGTCCCGCCTGACCAAAGGAACCGAGTCCACAAAGCCGAACCTGCTCTCTAGCCACTTCAGTATCCATATCCAGTGCGCTAGCGATTTCATTCACCAGCTCACTCTCGCCAAACTTAAGCTCTTCATCAAACAACAGTCTACGACCGGAGATGATTGATAGGTAAGACATAGCGTTACCAAAGTTGATGACAAGAACTGTCTCACCGACTTGCGTTCCATCAATGGCTGTTACCAAGCGCTTAATAGCTGCAGGTCCAATATCCATCGACATAACTTCCAGACCAGCTCCATATAAGCTATCTAGGTAAGCTGTGACGTTTTTCTGTTTCGCTATCGCCACAACAGCTAGGCCTTTACCGTGTTTTTCAGCACGCCTAACCGGAAGATAATCAATGACGTAATCGCTAAGCGGGCCTTCTACTCTATCGGCAACAATATTCGCGATGGCATAGCTAGCATCTTGTCCATCTTTCGTTTCAAAATTAACAGACAGAATTTTTAATTCAGACGCTGGCATCATTGCATTGATTTTCTTGCCTCTGAACTGAGCGAACTCTTTGACACTTTTAACGAGATGTTTGAATTCTTTTTTGTTGTAAATCAGGTCTTCTCTGGTTTGCGCGAAAGGAATGCTGACCCAATCACTTATACGAATCTTCCCTGCATCGTTTTGTTCCAGCTGAACCATATTGAGGCTTTGTTGTGCAATTTCTAAACCTATGTTGCTACGGACTACGCTTTTTGAGTCCGCGGCGCGGTTGGGCTTTATTTTGTTCCACACACTGGCATTCATTAGTTTTCGCTAAGCATTGGTGCGCTTGATTGCACAGTGCGCGCTAGTAAACGCCGCCTATGACAACCAATCGACTGTGATTTTGTGATTGCTCACTCAATAATAGTATTCGTAAGCAAGAGCCTCCATTCTGAGGCGGAGATAAGACCCTGAATCGGCAATCAATTTCGCAGACTGCGGACAAGATCACCTATGTGTGTTTTTTGACCAGCACTATTGTGTACAACGAATAAGAATGTTGTCGATCGTAAATGACTTCCAACCGCTATTGTATCCAGAGCTTTCAAAGGCTATGTATGTGTCAGAGCCAGCAGCAGAAGTGATATCGTATTCCTTACGAGTGGTAGAGAAGCTGTTGTAGCTCGAATCAAGCTGATCTATCTCTTGCCAATCGCCGTCGGGTCCATTAGGGCTTACTCGAACACGAAGTGTATCTCCAGACCCCAGCCAAGCTGATTTAGTATCGAAACTCATTGTCATTTTGGTGGCACCGTACAGAGGTATTTTACGGTAGACAGCTGCACTACCTTCTCCAGAAAAGCTCAAAGCAGAACTTGTACCAGACCCGCTTATTTTAACGTTACCATTGAACGCGTCATTATCGTCGCTCGACTCCATCCAGTTGTCGTTCCAGGCAACTGTGCCATTGCTGTTTGCATATGATTTGCTATCAAAGAAATCGGCCACACCACCTTCACAACTTTCCGCAATTGCAAATGCAACTGCGTCGTCGCTTCTAGATTCGTACGCCATCTCCATTGCGTACGCTGGAGGTGCATCGGGACCCGACAGTGACTTAGATGCTTCGGCTTCGATTTCTATCCCGGTCAAGGCATAGTTGTAAACGATGAGTTCATCGAGCACGCCTTTCCAGCCAGAGCCAATCAGGAAATTATTGGTATTCGCTTCAGGCTCAAAAGCTGTATCAAAAACATTCGCTACCGCACCGTTAATATACGTAGTTGCCGTGTCTGAATCAGCGTCAAACACCATCGCAATATGATTCCAGGAGCCATCAGCCAGTCCTGGGAATGGCCCCATGCGAATGTCTTCCATAGAATTCGAGAGACTCCAGTTAAATTGACCAGCATCAAAACCTAGCATAAAGCTCTGCTCGTTTGCCCCATCCGCTTTGCTCATGACAATCTGCTCGCCAACGCTTCCTGATTCACTGAGCAACCAAAGCATCGTCGTAAAACTGCGATCAAGCACAAGGCCAGAGTCACTAGCCAATTGCAGGGCGCCACCGGCGCCATCAAATCCTAAAGCGCCCTGCCATCCGCCGGGTTTCCAAAGAGGTGAGTCGATAATACTTGCTGACCGGCTTCCTACCACATCCCTGGCAATTGCCCCAGAACCCTCATTAAAAGGGAAATGTGCCTCCATACGATTAATGTTACCCATACCTTCTCCGATGTGAACCGCTTGTATCACTTCGGAAGCTTCAAAAGCACTGCCAGAAAAGTAAAGCCGGGCTGTTCCGGCAACCGTGTCAAAGTATATAAGATCTCCCGCGTAGGCTGTGACGGAATCGACTGAAGTGTCCTCGTTGAAACTAAGCACAATATTGCCGTCTTCAAAAATATGCGCTCCGCTTATATCCTTGTCTACGCTGTGCTCAGCGCCATCGAAGAACAGCGAAGAAGTAGACGCTGCTGTGTCAACCACAAAAAGATCGTTGCTCTGGTATCTGGTTCCAAATACGTCAGCCTCTTTATCAAGAGAAATAACAACGCGTCCATCCAAAGTGACTGATACAGAGCTTATATTATCTACAATGCCGATAGCACTACCATCGATGAAGGTTCTAAACACCTTGGTCGTCGCATCGTATTCCACTAAGTCTTGAGGTTCGAATACTGTACCTGCAGGTGTAAAGGTATTGGCAAAAGACATTAGATAGCGATTGTTGGACAGCTTATGTACGGCCGTTATGTTCTCACTGAAACTGTTAAATGCGCCTTCCAGTTCATACTCAATCTCAGACTTCGCGCGACTGACAAGCATTAGGTCTTTCGCTTCAAAACTTTGCCCCAGCAGGGAAGCCTCAGTGTCGGTAGCAAGCATGAAATCTTCAATAACAACTCCCGCATTGCAAGACTGGCCACAAGGGCACACATAACTCACGCTGACGCGCGCATACTCGCTGGCTTTCCCTGATTCTTTGGCGTGCAGTGTCATGTGCTTCCTTACAGCGGTAGCCTCCAAACGCAAAATCAAACCAAAATTCTCATGCTTCCCGCTAATCCACTCGGACGCGAGTGGAGTAATGTCAACAGACTTTGTTCCGGGTTGGGTTATTTCAAACTGAGCGGACGGTGTAGCATCGTAGTCTCCACCGTTCTGGATCCAGGGTTCCGCTGAGGATACGTCACCTTCTTGCCATTGAGTGGTTAAGCGATGCAGCTGAACTGTCTCTTGCAACCCGCCATTAGCTTTTACTGCCAGATTTAGAATGCCACTGACAAGCTTTGCCGTTGAAGGAATTGAAGATAAATCAAAACGTAAAACAGGGTACTCAAGCTCAGTAGACTTTGAATTAAGATGCATGTCATTGGCATCGCCTTTATTGTCAAATTCCTTGCCTGGTCTTAGGTTTAGATAGGCGTCAGCCGCCACGGCAACGTCGAGTAGGCGAGAGTT
Source organism: Pseudomonadales bacterium (assembly GCA_045106985.1). Classification (GTDB taxonomy): domain Bacteria; phylum Pseudomonadota; class Gammaproteobacteria; order Pseudomonadales; family JAUIET01; genus JAUIET01. Next base: position 92,352 of record JBGCFQ010000020.1, read on the forward strand.
CGCATGATCGTACAAGATCTGGTCTTCCAGTACCTCCACGGTTTGCTCTCCGTGACGATTCGTTGTTGTGCTGGTTATTGTAAAGGCGCTGGGTGAGCCATTGAATTGCAGATCATAACTACCTCCGGCGAAACCAATCCCGGCCCTGTTTGTCGGTAGTTCACAATTATTACTCTGAGCCAACCACTTCGCATGCTCCATCGCCGCATCGGTAACGCTAATGTTGCTATCTTTCTGCATCTCGTTTTCAGTCATTGCGGCCGTAGTCGCCGTCTCTCTGGTAGAGATAAACGCGAAAACGCCCAGTAGAGCCAACATGAACACGACTGGCACGAGGGCAAACCCTTCTTGGATATTATTAGCTTGCCTTAGTTTTAAGCTTTGCAGCATCGTTAACTCTCCTCTGTGCCAACCCTTATGGTCGTCTCCAATTCAACGCGTTCGCCCTCTTCATTTTCGAGTTTAAGCTCAATACGAACAAGTTCTGCGTTTGTTCCAGTGTCCAGACGTTCAAAGCTCAACTCGACCACATCATAAGCAATCACTTCTTCGACGAAATCGCGCCCAGAAATGGGAGGTGTTCCTGACACTTCGAATGGTGCAGGGATGCGCTCAAGCAATTGGTTATTCGACATATGAAATACTCTCAAATCGAGCCAGTCCTCACCGCCCAGATTATCTTCGTCGTCATTGCCCACGCCGCCAGAGAATGTCTCATCAACTAAATCATCGCCATCGTCATCAGTACCGCACAACCCCGGGCAACCGTTATTCAACACATCAGCACCAGGGTCTTCATCAATTCGGCCGTCTCCGTCATTATCAATTCCGTCTAGCCAGTCTTCATCCGACGTGCCGTCCTCGTCATCGTCATCGTTGTCGCCTTCATCTATTTCACCGTCGCCATCATCATCTAACCTCCAAAGGCCAGGTGCATAATCAAAATTCCAATCGGCTGGAGGGTCTTCGTTAACTCGTCCATCGCCGTCGTTATCACGATCGGCGCCATCTACCAAGTCAATATCGGAATAGCCATCAAGAGTAACCGCTAACACAGCGGTATCATTCCAGCCCGCAGGAACAGGGAAAACACCTCGCCTAAAGTTCTCTCGTATGGATCCGGTATTGACGTTATCTCGTTGAGGTACGGTCAAACGATCAGCTCTTTGTATCGCCTCTACCATTCGCCGCATGGCCAGATGCGCTTGCGACTGAAGGTTGCTTTTGCGATGAATTTCTACGGCGCTGTTCATGCTCGAAGTGACAATACTTGTTAGTCCAGCGACCAACACTCCGGCGATAGCCAGCGTAATCAACAACTCGAGCAAGGTGAAACCGGCTTTAGAAAATCGTATCCTCATAGCCCGCTTACCAAGGTTTCCTGGGCGATGGTCGACCCTGCGACCTCAACCTTAAGCCAGAGAATGTGCTCATCACCGCCGGTGAATACATCGTTATCGCCATCAATGTTATCTGCGTCGTAACGTTGCAGGTACACTAAACGCCGATCTGGCGTGCTCGCGTTGTCAGAGTACAGCGTGCTCGGTGTATTCTCATCTGCCAACAATTGCGCTTCAGCATCGAGCTCTGAAAAAGGCATGCTTAGCATGCTTTCATACTTACCCAGCATTTTGTAATGTTGTCGCTGCAGGTCTGCATTAATACGGCTGCCCAACTGCGCAGTGCTCAAGGCCTCCATTGCTGGCACCAGGCTTATGGCCAGTATCGCAATAGCAATAAGTACTTCGATATAAGAAATACCAGCTTGCTGAACACGATTTGCACTACTTCTTTTTCGATGCATGCTATTCCACCGCAGCCAAGACAAGGCCTGACACACCGCTAAGCTGAATAACACGGCCGAAGCTTCCAACCCTGAGAGTTAAGTCAACATCGCGAACAAAAGTCGCCGTGCTCGTACCGTCATATACAAAGGGCCTACCTTGCGGCGTGAAGTAAAGATCGCTGCTATATGATGTGGGTCCAGTCTGGAATGCGCCCTCGGACGTAATAAAGATAACGCCTCGAGCGCTGGCTTGTTGATTGAGTTGCATCGAGAATGGCGCCTTACTGTGAGGATGAAGCGCCAAGTTTTCGCTCTCCAGTGCATCCGTTGGCGCCGCTAATTCATGCACCGCCACTGTGGTGTTTTCTAGAATTCGAACCGCGTGGTAAGTATTTTTTTGAATAGATTCGCTGCGAGCAAATCGTAAGGAATTTACTACCTCTTGGCTGGCAGCGATAAGTCGTTGTTCATCATTACTACCAATAAACGAAGGTACTGCGGTAGACGCGACGATGGCAAGAATAACGAGCACTGCCAGAAGTTCTAGCAGCGTATAACCTTTCATTTCGGAGTTGAGAGTTCTAAGCGAGGCGCAGGAGCGACACAACCTAAAAGGAATCTAACGGTCGTCGTGCGCTGCATCGTCCGCAACTATGCGTCCAGATACCGCATCGAATAGCCAGCCTGCGGGGGTTGCAGCGCCTACTGGAACAAGTGCACCAACACTAGTAATTCTCACAGCTGAGCTGCCAGTAACTGGATTTTCAGGCATCTTGCGCAAGTAAGGTCCGTAATCGAAGTCAGCAAGCTTAAGAGCGCATGCCTGACCTTCATTGGCGGTATAGTTAGTTAGCTGATTAACAAATACAGCTGGGTCTAGTGCCGTGGTACTCCCTGCGGGGGCTGTACCACAGGTCAATCCGCCAAGAGCTGAAGAATTTGTGCCAGGGTACTCCCCATGTTGCTGGTAGTAGTAATTAATAGACGAGCGCAGTGCAGCCAGATTCGAATCTAAAGCAGATAATTTGGCGTCGTCAGTACTCGCTGAAAACTGCGGGACAACAATAGCGGCCAGAATCGCGAGTATGATTACCACTATTAGTAGTTCAACTAGGGTAAAACCATTTTGAAGCGCTTTTACTACACTGGTCGTTTCTCGAACTTCGCTATTCGTTCTGCTATTCATTTCACTAGCCATGTCACTTTTGTCCATTTACAGGCGTTAAAAAAGCGCCCTGTTCAGTATAAATAGTAGACCATGACCATCAATTATGTGATCTCGCGAGTTTACGAGTGAGGCTGACGCGACAAACGGTCAGAAGAGGTAGCGCCGTAGGTGCTATTTAAAGAAGACTCCGCTAATGTGCACCAGACGACATTTGGAAAATTGGCAGGATGAGTGAACTAACAAGAACACCCACCACAGCACCCATAACAATGAGCATGATAGGTTCTGCAGCCTTTGAAACTGTTTGTAAGCGTTTTTCGAGCTGGCGCTCGTAGTAGCTCGCAATACGCGCCATTACCTTGGGTAAACTACCACTAGCCTCGCCAGTGGTGACCATTTGCTTCACCACGTCTGGCAGGAAATCAGCTTTTCTAAAACCTGAAGAAATGCCCTTGCCTTCTTGTAGGTCTTTCTCAAGACCCACAAAAAATTCACGATAGCGTTGATTAGGTATAACATCACGGCAGGCCGCTAAGGTATCGACAACACTTACGCCACGCCCGAGTGACATTGCCATCACGCGCATCGATTGAACCAGATACAGCTCAGAGTAAATACCCTTCGCAATCGGCATTTTCAATTTCAAGCCATCCAGGAAGTACCGTCCTGCGACGGAAGTGCAGAACACGTAAACCCCTGCAGCGATAGCAATGGAAGCTCCAATATAAATCGGCCAATAGGTAATCAGACTTTCACTGAATGTCATCAGTGCAATTGTTGTTGCGGGCAATTTGTCAGCCATGGTGCCAAACATTTCGGCAAACTTTGGGAAAACGACGACCAGCACAAAAATCACGACCAGAACTGAAAAAACCAGTAAGAATACGGGGTATGAAAGAGCCGATTGCATGGTCGCTTGCAGCTTTGAGCGTTTTTCATCCATCTCCATCAACTCGTCTAGCACTTCAGACATAAAGCCGCCTTGCTCACTGGCTTTTATAAGATTGGTGTACGTCGTGGAAAACACCTTCGGATGCTTGCTAAGCGCGTGAGAGAACGATTGCCCTTGCTCTACATCGGCGGCCAATTGGTCTAACAGTTTTTTTAATGGTGGGCTTTGGCCATGGCGGGCCAAGCTGCGTAAAGACTCCAGCAGGCTATTACCTGTGTCGAGCAACAACGATAATTGTTCGGTAAAGAACATTCTGTCGTTCGGGCTTACAGTTTTACTCTGTAGAAAGTCGAGATTAATTTCAGGGTTTAAGCTACTCCCCTTCGCATCGTTTGCCGCATCATTGGGGAGCGCTTGCTTAGCTTGCGAGGTTATGCCGCCCGAGTCCTGAATCTGTTTAACATTTATCGCCATATTAACTGTTTACCACACGCGACACTTCTTCGAGAGTGGTCTCTTTACCTAGCACCAAGTCCAGTCCGTTGTTCATTAAGGTGTCAACGGCATGTTCATCTAAATAGGCATTGAGCTGATCACGGCTAGGGTTGTTCATAATCAAGCCCTGCAGTTCAGGCGTTACCTCAAGAATTTCATGTATTCCTGCTCGTCCGCGATACCCTGAGTCGTAGCAATCATTGCAGCCGCGGCCGCGCGCCAACTGAACAGGACTGTTTGAGTCAAATCCGTACTGCTCGCATACATGCGGTGGCGCTACGAACTTGGTTTTGCAGTTTGGACAAATGGTTCTTAAAAGCCTCTGCGCCACAACACCCAGTAAGGCTGACGACAGTAAATAGGGTTCTACACCCATATCAATCATTCGAGTTATCGCGCCAATACTGTCGTTAGTATGCAGCGTAGAAAGAACAAGGTGGCCTGTAAGCGCGGCTTGCACTGCTATCTCTGCAGTTTCTCTGTCTCGTATTTCGCCGATCATCACAATATCGGGGTCCTGGCGCAGTATATGTTTGAGCATCTTCGCGAAACTCAAATCAATGCCGGCGCGCACCTCGTTTTGATTGATGATATCCAGCTGGTACTCGACAGGGTCTTCAATAGTGACAATGTTCTTTTCTATCGAATTTAAATGATTTAAAGCTGCATACAGGCTGGTAGTTTTGCCGCTGCCTGTGGGGCCTGTAACTAACACGAGCCCATAGCTTCGCGTCAGCAGTTCGCGGAACTTACTGACATTGTTCGATTTCATACCCAGTTTATCTATATCAAGAATGGCCTGGTTTTTGTCCAACACTCGTAGAACCACTTTTTCGCCGTGCAAACCCGGCAAAGAACTAAAACGCAGATCCACCTGACGACCTTGAGTTTGCACCTGAATACGACCATCCTGAGGCATTCGCCGCTCGGCGATGTCCAGGTTAGCCATCACTTTCAAGCGTGACACAATCGCCGGGTGCATCTCAACACTTGGCGCTATGGCTTCGTACAGTACGCCGTCTATTCGGTAGCGCACTCGCGACTTTGCACGCCCTGGCTCTATATGCACATCACTGGCACCATCACGAACAGCTCTCTGAATGACGGAGTTCACCAGGTTTATTACCGGGCTGCCCGCTGCCATTTCATCAATAGCGTCGTAATCACTTGCGCCACCGGTTTCAACAACCTCAAATCCTTCTTCAAGATCCACCACAATGTTGTCCGCAAAACCGGACCCATCAAAAGCTTCTACTAAATGCTTGTTGATGTCAGCTGGCGCCGCCAATATCGGTGCAACTCGAATACCAATTCGATCTTCTATTTCACTAATTGTCGGCACATCCTGTGGATTCGACGTTGCCAAATACAGTACGTCACGCACTTTGAACAGCGGTAACACACCTAAGCGCTGACTGATACCGCGGTCGATGCTCTTGCTGACAGGTGCGTCGAACAGGCCCATCTTCAAACGAACAAAAGGAACCTGTAGCTGTTGGCCTAAGGCTTGGTAAACTTCTGGCTCTGATGCGAGCTCAGAGTCTATCAGCACTTCGCCCAGTTTCTTGCCACTACTCTTTTGCTCTTCAATAGCCTCCTCAAGTTGGGCCAGAGTGATAAGCCCTTTCTCCAGTAAGATATCGCCCAGCTTCATCGCTGGGCCGGACTGATGAACTAGCTCTTCAAGCACGCCTTCATTGTCAATTATTGCTACCGAGTCGCTGAAGTCAGTGATGCGAAACACTTCCTTGCTTAACTTACTGGCGTTGGCAATTTTCAACCACCCGCCCAAACGCAGCAATCGATCTTGGGCGTCGAGCATCCCTTCCATAGCCTCGCTGTTGACGAGTGCTATTGACGCCAGGTCGAGCACAATATTGACCTGCAGAAGACCTATGCATTTTTCAATTGCATCTGTTAGCGCATCCAACATATGTGGTTCGTCAAAGGCTCTTTTAGGCGCAAGATAGGTCATCACGCCTATCTGGGTGCGCTGAATCAATTGCTGATTTAATTCTAACGGTGCATTCATTTTCTTAAGCTCGAGCTTGGGAATGTTGCCAAGCTTGTAATTCCGTCAGCACGCTATGCAAGGCAGTCGGCTTGTGTAAACCATAGCCCTGTAAATACTCGACGCCCAAGGTTTTTAGTTTTTCAACGATAGCATCGTTTTCTACGTATTCAGCGACGGTTTTCATTCCTAAAACGTGAGCCACATCTGATATAGCCTTAACCATAGCTTGGGCGACTTCGTCCCCTACTACATCTTTGATAAAGCTCCCGTCTATTTTAACGTAGTCAAAAGGGAGGGCCTGCAGATAGGTGAACGAGCTCAAGCCAGTTCCAAAATCATCGAGATAAAACTCGCAGCCCAGGGCTTGCACCTGTTCTATTATTTTCCGCGCACTGTCCAGATCATCCACTGCCACTGTTTCTGTTACTTCAAAGGCAATCATGCTGGCTGGAATTCCAGACATGGCAAGCTCTTCTGAAATAAAATTCATAAGCCCAGGTTGGGAAAAGGTTTGACCAGATAGGTTAATCGCCCAACTCTGTTGGGTATTTTCCAGAATGTGCCAAGAATTACTTAAAGTCTGCAATGTGTTTCGAATAACCCAGCGATCTATATCAGGCATTACTTTGTAGTATTCCGCCGCTGGAATAAACTGATCCGGAGAAATAAAATTCCCCGCGTCATCATGCAGTCTTAACAGAATTTCGTAATGGTGCGGATGCTTTGTTGCATGCGTCGGGTAGATTCCCTGGCAAAACAACTCAAAGTGATCACCTTCCAGAGCAGCATGAATTGTGTTTAAGGTGCCCATTCTCTCTTTGCGCATGGATATCTCGGTGTTATCAGGGCGCTGAAGCTCTATAACGTTATTGCCTTTCTCGCCGGCCAGCTGCACTGCTATCTTGGCCGTACTCATTGCCTCCTCACCGCCTAATTCCGCGTCCAGGGGCACCAGGCCTATACTGGCATTGGTATGAATATGAGCTCCATGCCAGGTAAAATTCATAGCATTGATAGACGCCAGAAGCTTTCTTGCATGATGAAGGGCACTATCCACGTTAATGCGAGGAAGAACCACCGCAAATAAATTACCTTCAATCCTAGCGACTATGCCATCGTTGGCAAATTGCTTGGCGATCAACTGCCCTACTTCTCGAATAAGACCGTCACCAGCATCGTTGCCAGCTGACTCATTAATTATGTGAACACCGCGCAAGTCTGTTACCAGAAGTGCCGCTTCTTCATCAACGCTCTTTGCTAAATACTCGGTTACCTGAATATCAAAACTGGTTTTGTTAGCCAGGCCAGTCAATTCATCGTAATTGTTACGAACAACTCGAGAGGCTTTGCGGCTTAATATTTGTAGGAGGTTTCGATCGCTGTTGGTAAAGTCAGGGCAATCCAGGGGATTGAAGACACCGATGTAACCACGAATACTCTGTTCATAACCGAGTATCGGAGTCAGCAATAGTTTGTGGCTTATATCAGGGCAATTTAACTCGAGTTCGGCATCGAATTCGTCGTTAATTATGATTGTGTCACCAACCGCTGTGATCCAGGGCATGAAGACATCATGCGCTAGGTGTTCTACCGGCAATTGAGCCATGTTAGCGGCTTCATCTTGTTCAACTATGAATATATCCTGGTCCGGAAGCAGCAAAATAGTTGTATTCACGTTCATCCGCTCTGCACATTGCAAAACCAGGCTTGCAAGTACCGTTTGCCCCTGATCACCTTGCTCCGCATTGTCGTCTGTGCCGTAGATCAGATTAAGCTCTTCGTAGCGATCGGTGAGCTCCATTGTGGCGGAGTCCAGCTCCATATTTAGCTGGTAATCACTGACGATTAATTCAACAAAGGGCTTAAATTGCACCGGCGTGTAAACAGTTCCAGGAGCAAACTGTAGAACAAGATCTCCAATTGGCGTATCGGTATAAGTACACAGGCGGATTGCGAACCATGCAGCCTCATCTGTCTCGAAAAATTCCCCTACAGAAGCAAGGCTAGCCTGCTCTCGGCTAGCAACAATGCTCCTCAGCCGTTCAATGATTGGCGGCTCGCCTCCATTGCACGTTTCCTCGATAAGGTCTGTGTCAATCTGGCCACACAGTGAAACCGACAGTAGCTCTGGCCAGTTACTTAAGCCAAGCTGACACAGTGGCAGCAGGTTAAGACTGAATAAGATTGGGTCGCTGTTCATTGGTTCCGCCAGTCAGCAACTGCCATCGTTAGCAGCCTTGAAGAAGGCATCCAACTCTGCGGTTAAAGTGCGAATGCTAATAGGCTTTTCGAGAAATTCGATATTTCCGGTATCTTTTGCCCAGGTACGCAACTCAACCTCAGCTCTAGAAGTAGAGACGAACATCTTACAGGCAGTGTGCGGAAATTCCTGGCAGATGGTGGTGCACATTTCAACACCGTTCATTTTTGGCATGTCGACATCGGCAACCATTGCATCTGGCTCCCGCTCTCGAAAGCGCTCCAGGCCTTCCAAGCCATTGCGTGCAGTAATTACCTCATAGCCGGCTCGGCGCAAGCCCATCTGCATAACGCGAATAACATGTGGCTCGTCATCAACAAGCAGTACGCTGTGCGTCACTAGCTAACCTTCCTCAGCAGTTCGCTTTCTTTCAACAAATCAATCGTGAATTGAGTGCCTACACCTATCTCACTGCTGGCCGACAGGCGACCGCTATGCAGCTGAACTATGTCATAGGCTAAAGACAAGCCTAAGCCATGCCCAGTTCGTTCTCGCACTTCGTCTGAATCGCTGCGATAAAATTTGTCAAACACATGCTCCAGGTCAGGCTCAGAAATACCAATTCCAGTATCACGTACGGTGAGCCGAACGGACTCGTCTAACTCTTCAACTTCGAGAGACACTGTTCCGCCTGGTTTGTTGTATTTCACTGCATTCGTCAATAAGTTGTTAACGGCAATACTCATCAGCGCCTTGTCTATCGCTACAGGAACAGTGTCGTCAGGCAACTGAAGGTGAAATGTGAGGCCATTTTCATCAGCGCCCTTTTCAATGGTTCGAAATGTATCTTCAATGAATTCGTTAAACTTCACGCGCTGGCGGTCTACATTAAGGCTGCCCATTTCTATTTTAGTAATGCTCAGCAAATTGCTTATCAAGCCTGCCATTCGTTCAGACTCGTCATAAATGACGTTCAGGCCTTCTACACGAAAATGATCATCTTTACCGTCTTCGCCGAGCAACGACTCGGCGTACATCATCAAGGTATTAAGCGGTGTTTTTAATTCATGTGAAATATGCGCAACAAACTCTTCGCGACTGGACTCCGCGGCTACTTCTTTACTTGCATCATTAATCAGCACAAGATTACCGCGACTTTTCCGCTGACCATCGTCTGACATTAGAGGGTATGCAGTGAGACGAACACTTTTGATCGACTGCTCGCCGATCTCGGTTCGAAGCTCAGGCATGACTTTGTTTGTCGGGTCGCTGCATCGTGCCAAATAACGAAACATCTCATCATTCGGGCTCCAACTAGCGACTGGCTGATTGAGAACAACATTCTTTTCAACACCTATGAGGCTAGCTACTTTATTATTGGCGTAAATCAAGCTACCGCTGTCATCGAAAACCAACACCGCACTTGGCAGAGCTTCCAAAACAGATTCGATACGACCAAACTTGTAATGAAGAACCTTACTGGAGGCCAACATGGAGTGGTTATCGCTCTCTAGCCCTTGTATACGGTTAGAAGCCTGTCGAAAATATTCATTGAAATTGGCCATGAAATCGCTAAGTTCACCATCAACCTTGATGTCAACCGTTTGCCCCATTCCCTCGCGCAGCTGTTGTGCGATCTCTCTTTGGCTGCTTTGCAATGGCTTTAGTTGACTGCGCATTAGAAAATAAAATAGCGGTGCCAGCAGAAATACAGGCAATGCCAGGGTAGCAATGTAGGAAAGATTCTCCATGCCTAGTAATAGCGTCGGCTGATAAAAACCGATGCGAACTGAGCCCTTTAATTCGGACTGAAGCAGTAATGGAGCAAAGAATTCAATAACACCGCGTTCATTATTGAGGATTATAGAACGCTCACCAGTCCAGGTACTTGGCTCCAAGCTAATGGCGACGTGAGGTACAATTACCCCTTTGTCTGTGACCTGGGCCATTGGCAGACCATTTTTGTTTACGACCACAGCGTAGGCAAAGTCTCCTTTACCGAGGCTCTGCTGCAATACGTTAAGTGTGTTGCGCAAAGCTGACTTGGTCACTTCTCGCGACGGCACTTCTGACACCAGCTGCGCCAGACTGAGGCCTTGCGACCTAATACTCGCCGTTCTCAAACTGTGCTGATGAAGCATCGATTGATAAGCGACTAAACCGATTACTATCAGTGTACCGACAATCATGAATAACCCAAGGTGTTGGGTCTTAAGCGTTTTCAATCTTTTGTTCCACTAATTTATCGCACGATTACTGTCTGTAAACTTAGCCAATATAGATGTTGGCCAAGCACCCAGCGCCCCTCAATGGGGTTCTGCTCTCTTAAACCTAGGCAACGCCTAATGCCTAAGCAAAATAAGACCGACAGGTGGTGTCTTTAAGAACTCATTCAAATTAGTAGTGTGAAGGCTGTCACAACTAGATGAGTAGCGACAGTTATGGCACGAAAGGCAGCTTGATGAGGCGTGGGATGGCCGAGGCTTCTGCGTTACTGTTTTTCTACCAAGACACTGCCTACAGAGTAGCCTGCGCCAAAGGAACAAATAACGCCAAGATCACCGGTTGCCAAATCATCTTTGTGGAGATGAAAAGCTATTATTGAGCCGGCTGAACTAGTGTTTGCATAACGATCAAGTATCACTGGAGCCTCCGCTTCTGTGGCTGCTCGGCCCAATACACGGCGGCTAATCAGCTGATTCATGCTCAAATTCGCCTGATGCAGCCACATGCGTTTTAGATCTTGTGCCTCGAAGCCTTCATCATGTACGTGCTGACTTATTTGCTCAGCAACCATGGGGCAAACTTCCTTGAAAACTTTGCGTCCATTTTGGACAAAAAGTTTATCCACTTTGCCTATGCCATCCTCATCGCCGCGATTCAGAAAGCCAAAATTGTTGCGTATATTGTTTGAATACAAGGTTTTTAAACGTGTTCCTATTACCTTGTAGCCTGTCTTTTCGTTGCTAAGTACAACAGCAGTACATGCGTCTCCGAAAATAAAATGACTGTCGCGATCGCGAAAATTCAAATGCCCTGAGCAAATCTCGGGATTAACCATCAACACCGAACTGGCACTCTCGTTACGTATTGCATCAACCGCGGTTTGAATACCAAATGTCGCAGATGAACAGGCTACATTCATATCGAAGGCGAAGCCGTCTATTCCTAAAGCTGCTTGTACTTCAACAGCAACCGCGGGATAAGCCCGCTGCAAATTTGAACAAGCGACAATAACCGCACCTATGTCAGCCCCCGTCATGCCGGCTTGCTCCAAGGCTTCTCTGCCAGCCGCTATCGCCATTTCACACTGAATTGAGTCGGAGTCATTGCTGCGATCGGACAGGCTAGGGCACATTCTATCGGGGTTAACAATGCCGCTGCGATCCATAACAAAGCGACTTTTTATTCCGGATGCTTTTTCTATGAATTCGGCGCTGGACGGTTCCAGTGCGACCATCTCGCCATCATCAATGGCCTTGGCATTTGCGGAGTTATGATTCTCTACATAGGCATTAAACGCCGTTACCAGCTCCTCATTGCTGATAGACTCTGCCGGAGTGAAAAGACCCGTTCCCGCAATATAGATATCTTCGTTAGTTCGCGAACTCATGTGCTGCTCTGTTTGTATAAGTTATATAGATATTCACCATAATATGCCCGACTTTGCGGCATATTAGTAGACGTAAATTTACCCACCCGCTAAGCCTTCCAGCTCATACCAACGCTCTAGCAGTTTCTCCAATTGCTTGTTGCCCGCTTCCAGCGCATTCAGTGTAGACTTTACCTTCTCAGGATCGCCTTGATAAAAATCCCCAGCCATAGCAGCGCTATTTAGGGTTTCAATCTCGGCTTCCATGCTGGAAATTTGCTCAGGGAGCTTCTCCAGCTCATGTTTTTGAGTGAAGCTCAAGGTAGTCGCTTCTTTGTTACTAGGCGCGCTCTGTGAATAAGCAGTAGCTGAACTCGGCGGCGCTTTGCCAGTCTCTGAATTTACCTTGCCCATGGGCAACGATGCTGCCGTTCCCCGCTGCTCCTCTTCGGCTACAGCAAGCCTGCGTCGTGTGCTTTGCCAATCAGTGTAGCCGCCCACATATTCTTGGATTTTCCCGTTTTCTTCGAACACAAATGTGCTAGTTACCACATTATCCAAAAGTTGGCGATCGTGGCTCACTAGCAATAAAGTGCCCGGATATTCAACCAAGCGTTGCTCCAGAGCTTCAAGCATCTCAACGTCGAGATCATTACTCGGCTCGTCGAGTATGAGCACATTGCTTGGCTGCATAAACAATTTTGCAAGTAATACACGATTACACTCGCCACCGGAAAGCGCGCTAATCTTGGTGCGTGAACGCTTAGGGCTAAAAAGGAACTGCTGCAGATAAGAAATTACATGTCGCTGCTTGCCATTTAAGGTCACGTGCTCCTTGCCATCTGCGACGAAGTCAGCAACCGATTGCTGCTTATCAAGTCGTTCTCTTAGCTGATCGAAATACGCTAGCTGAATGCCCGCCCCGATTTTTACCGAACCCTTGTCAGGCGTTAAGGTACCCAACAAGATGGACAACAAGGTCGACTTGCCGACACCATTGTTACCTACAATGCCAATGCGATCACCGCGCATTATTCGGGCGCTGAAGTCATTTATCAGTGTTTCGCCGTCATAGCCGTGGCTTACACCTCTAACCTCGATAACCTTCCGTCCGGATTGCTCAGACTCTACGGTTTGGATCTGTGCGCGGCCTTGTCGTTTTATGCGAGCTGCACGCTCTTTTCGCATGGCTTCCAATGCACGAACCCGACCTTCATTGCGGGTACGCCTCGCTTTTATACCTTCGCGAATCCATCCTTCTTCCTGCGCAAGACGTTTGTCGAATAAAGCATTGTGTCTGTCTTCTTCCTCATCCGCTTTCTCCTTAAGCTTGAGGTAATTCTGAAAATTTCCAGGCCAGCTTATTAACTGGCCACGATCGACTTCAACAATGCGAGTAGCCAGCTTTTGCAAAAAAGTGCGATCGTGCGTTATCAATATTATGCTGCCGCGGTATGACAGCAACTTGCCTTCCAGCCACTCAATGGTGTTTATATCGAGATGGTTAGTTGGCTCATCAAGTAACAGCAGATCAGGCGCGGACACCAAAGCCTTAGCCAGAGCCACGCGTCTTCGCCAACCGCCACTCAACTCATTGAGCTTTTTATTACCGTCTAAGCCCAGTTGGCTGAGTGTGGACTCTATTTGTTGCTCCGTATTCCAGCCCCCGCCCTGTTCAATGGCCGATTGCAGCTGCTCCAGCTTCTGCAAATTGCGCGGTGTTTGACCATCTGCGGCCATACTGAGCGTTTCATATTCTTCTATCAATGCCTGTTGGCCGGCAAGGCCTTGACCGACCAGCTCGCTGACTAATAGTTCGTCAGCATCGGGTAAGTCTTGTGACAGCACGCTAATTCGCAAACCCTGCGTAACATGCATTTGTCCACTATCAATATCTTGTTGGCCAAGTAGTATCTTCATTAGCGTGGTTTTACCCGCACCGTTGCGACCTATTAAACAGATGCGTTCCTCTTTTTCGACGCTTAGATCAGCATCAGAGAGAATGATCTGGTCGGCAAATTCCAGCTTGGCTTGTTGTAATCGAATTAGGCTCATGCTGCCAAATTATACAGAACGATTAGCTCCAGGTTTGCTACTCTTTAGCGATAGTAGTGAAAAGCACAAAAGCTTTAACATGTAATGGACATAGTTGACCGACAAGGTTAATGCGCAGAGTTGAAAGGTAGCGTTAATGAGCATAATTGAAGCCATCATTCTAGGTATAGTTCAAGGCCTTACCGAGTTCTTACCGGTGAGCAGCAGCGGCCACATTGAATTGGGCAAGGCTGTACTTGGCACTCAGGATGTTGGTATAGATTTTACAATTCTTGTGCACGTTGCTACGGCGCTAGCATCAGTACTTGTTTTCCGTAAAGAGATTGTAGAACTGATTCAAGGCATGCTTAAGTTCAGATACAACGAGTCGTGGGAATACTCGCTAAAGTTGATACTGGCATCCGTGCCTGTCGCCATTGTTGGTTTGCTCTATAAAGATGAAGTGGAAGCGCTATTCCAGGGCGACTTGGCCTTGGTTGGTTCAATGCTGTTAATTACGGCTGCATTGCTGCTGATAACGACTTTTATTAAAGGCACAGGCAAATCTATCGGCTGGCACCACGCGGTTGTCATTGGTATTGCACAAATGTTCGCGGTTATGCCTGGCATCTCTCGTTCTGGCGCCACTATTGCAGTCGCCTTGATTATGCAGATCGATAAGGCTAAAGCGGCTAAATTTTCCTTCCTTATGGTGCTCATACCTATTTTTGGTCAAGCTCTGCTCGATGGCATAGATATCTACAAAGACCCTTCACTGTGGTCTCTGGGCGCAGGCGTATCGATCTCAGGATTTGTTGCAGCATTTGCTTCAGGATTATTTGCCTGCACAGCAATGCTTAAAATTGTGCAAACAGGAAAACTGTATTATTTCAGTATTTACTGTGTGTTGGTGGGGCTGGTGGCGATATTTGCATAAGTCATACTGCAGCTCGGCATGTTAAACCTTACCGCTGCTGAAAGCGCTTGCTACGACGGTAGGGATAGACACTTTCAACCTCTCCATCGCGGATTTTTCGCTGCATATCCTGCCAAAATCTATAATCGTATAGGTCCTCGTGTAAGCGTTCGAATACCTTTCGGGCCTGGGCGTTACCGGTAAAAAACAATCGGAACTCCTCTGGAAAAACATCATTTTCTGCAACGCTATACCAAGGCGTCCCAGACATCTCCTGCTCTTCAGTGCGTGCTTCAGGAATTTTTCGAAAATTACATTCACTCAACAAACAAACTTCGTCATAGTCGTAAAATACAACTCGTCCATGGGGTGTTACGCCAAAATTCTTTAACAGCATGTCACCAGGAAAAATATTCGCTCCCGCCATTTGCTTAATGGCGTTGCCATATTCATCAATTACGTCTTCAATCTGATCATCGCTTTTACCCGGCAAGAACAAATTCAGGGGCACCATTCTACGTTCCACATAACAGTGCTTGAGCAACAACACTTTACCGTTTTCTTCCAGAGAAGATCCGGCCTCTCGACGGAGCTCTTCCAACAATTCTTCTGGGAAACGACTGCGATCAAATACCAGGTTATCAAACTCTTGCGTGTCGGCCATTCTTCCGGCGCGCTCATGAAGCTTCACTAAGGTGTACTTTTGCTTTACCTGCTGACGTGTCATCGACTTTGGCGGCGTAAATCGATCTTTGATCACCTTAAACACGTAATTAAAGGATGGCAGCGTAAACACAACCATCACCATGCCTTTTATACCTGGAGCAGTAACGAACTGGTCATTGGAACTTGTTATCTGGCGAACAGCAAAGCGAACAAATTCAGTCTTAGCGTGCTTTGGGAAACCTATTGCGGCATACATTTCAAAAATAGGTTTGCGCGGTAAGAAGCTAGACAAGAAAGCCACATATTGTGAGGGCTGATCTGTGTACACCATAAAATAGGTACGCGTAAAACTAAACACAATACTAATATCACTCGAATCCAGCAGTAGCGTATCCAGATACAAGCTCGGCTTATCGCTGTCAGCATGCAATATAGGAATAACGAAAGGAAATATTTGGCCAAGGCTCAAGATTCGCCCAACTATATAGGCCGCTTTATTTCGAAAGAACAAACTGCGTAGAACCTGAACCTCAACGTCATCGGCGGTTGCGCCCGTTGGCAGTTTTGCGCTTAGCTCACGCTGAACACAATCTTCCATACAGGCAATATCCCGCTCTAGATTCTCGAAAGCTACGTCAAGCCCAAAATCATCGACTATGCTCGAAACCAACTCACTGGTGGGTAACGCCCCTTCGTATGAACGGTAGGTTCCTGGATCAATATCTACAGACTCAGGAGCCGTAGAATAATCAGCAAATGCGTATTTTTCGCGAATAACCTTATGTTCAAATATATTGCAGTAAACAGAGTTGTAGAAGGTTTCTACCACCTCTATGTTACGGTGATGTTCAATAAGAGGGATAAACTTTTTCTTTACCTCGATCCATAACTCAGGATCTTGCAGATCACCACCAACAGTATCAGCTGCCAATCTAACTACTTGAGCTATTTTTTCTTGGTACAACATCTGGCGACGTTGTTGTGCATCGTGCACTTCAATCCATGATGCTGTCTCGAAGCGAACATGAGCTCCAAGCGTTAGATTTAGATAGTCCGCAAAGAATGAGTCGAAACCATTAACAATTGATTGAGCAAGGCGAAAAGCCTTAGCTCTAATCATCTCAAGCTTTCGTTTATCTTATCGAGTGCTTGTTGACCTGGACATAAATCATCCTCTGTCATTTTATTTAATGCGGTCTCTGAGGTACCCAGCATGGAATGCAAATCTTGAGTGTCCGGATCCATGTAAAGTAAACCCGTCAGTATTTCGCCATTGCTGCTCGCATCCGACAATGCAGACGCCGCCGCCTTCTTATCTCTAAGATTGTAGTCTCTGCCATTCTTACGCAGATGAACAACAGAACCGTCATGCAAACACACTTCCTGACTAGTACCTTCTTCGTAACGTGTTGTAATTTCTTGCTTCATGGGCACAAAATCTATCGTGCCCGCTGCTTCCATATGCTCACGCACAAACTCATAACTTTTAGTTGATCCTGGGTTGTTATTAAACGTTACACAAGGTGAGAGAACATCAAGGAAGGCAAATCCGGGGTGAGAAATAGCAGCCTTAATAAGAGGCACTAATTGCTCTTTGTCGCCTGAAAAAGAACGACCGACAAAGTCCGCGCCTAACTGAAGAGCCAAGGCACAGAGATCTATTGATTGGAATTGATTCGGAGCGCCTTTTTTACTGTGGGAATCTACATCCGCTGTTGCTGAATCCTGGCCCTTGGTTAGGCCATAGCAACCGTTGTTTTCAACGATGTAGAGCATATTGAGATTACGCCTTACCACGTGTGCAAACTGTCCCATGCCGATAGAAGCAGTATCGCCATCACCAGATACACCGATGTATGTCAGTTCTCGATTGGCAAGATTTGCTCCCGTTGCAACCGAAGGCATGCGCCCATGAACCGAATTAAAGCCATGCGAGTTACCCAGAAAATACGACGGCGTTTTCGAACTGCAGCCAATACCCGAAATCTTGGCAACGGTGTGAGGCTCAATCGACATTTCGAAACAGGCCTGGATGATAGCACCGCTAATAGAATCGTGTCCGCATCCAGCGCATAGAGTTGACAGCGAACCTTCGTAATCTGCTTCTGTGTAACCCAGTTCATTTGTTGGAGAATTGGGGTGGCGAAAAGATGGTTTTATATAAGTCATATTTTATGCGCGCATGCTACTGCGCTTTCTCCCGTCGAATTGGGGTAACAGACGCCGAACCAGGCAAGTGTTGCTTGACGACTGAACGTATTTTTCCTGCTGTAATAGGCATGCCATCGTACTCAAGCAACTTAAGCAGTTTGGTGGGGTCGGCGTCACACTCAATAAGTAGCAAAGATCGAAGTTGGGCATCCCGGTTTTGTTCGATCACGAACACTTTGCTGTGTGCCTCTATGAAATCGCTAACCTGCTGATTGAACGGGAAAGCCCGAATACGTAAAGCGTCCAGGTGCACGCCCTCATCAGCCAGTATGTCTAAGGCCTCATGTGTCGCGTCAGTGCTGGTGCCAAAATAAATCACACCCAATCCGGTGTTCTCTGCCGCTGTTCTCAGCTCAGGTTCTGGCACCATTGTTTTAGCGGTATTCCATTTCTTTAACAAACGCTCCATATTCTTAGCATATTCCTTGCCGTCCTCCGTGTAGATTGCCCACTCGTCTCGTGATGAACCCCGAGTGAAAAAAGAGCCCTTTGTTGGATGCGTACCAGGAATTGTGCGATAGCAGATTCCGTCACCGTCAACGTCTCTATAGCGGCCAAATCGATCCATATTATCAAGCTGCTCGGCGTTCAAAACCTTGCCGCGATTGTAGTGCCGCTTATTATCCCAACGCAGCGGCTCAGACATCGTATCGTTCATACCGAGGTCTAAGTCACTCATTACAATCACCGGCGTCTGCAATTGCTCTGCCAGCTCGAATGCTTCACTACCAAAATCAAAACACTCTCGTGGATTTGATGGGAACAGCAATACTTGTTTTGTGTCGCCATGAGACGCATACGCAGCAGCCAAAATGTCGGACTGCTGAGTACGAGTGGGCATACCAGTTGATGGCCCACTTCGCTGTATGTCGAATAACACAGTAGGTACTTCAGCAAAATACGCCAGACCAAGAAACTCACTCATCAATGAAATTCCTGGCCCACTCGTCGCGGTAAATGCCCTAGCGCCGTTCCAGCTTGCTCCAATAACCATGCCTATTGCAGACAACTCGTCTTCAGCCTGCACGATAGCAAAATTATTTTTACCGGTGCCAGGGTCAATTCTGAGTCGCTTGGCATATTTCTCGTAAGCATCGACCACCGATGTAGATGGCGTTATCGGATACCAGGCCGCCACCGATGCACCTGCGTATATAGCACCAAGGGCGGTTGCAGCGTTGCCATCTATCAGAATCTTGTCACCAACATTATCTCTGCGCTCTACTCTCACCCCTAGAGGGCATTGGTAGTTTTCTGAGGCATATAAATGGCCTAACTCAAGCGCATGAATGTTTGGCGCAATTAATTTCTCTTTGCCTTTGAATTGGCTATGCACAATCTGGCTCAACACATCAAATTCAATATCGAGCAACGCAGCAAGAGCGCCTACATAGATCACATTTTTGAACAATAATCGCTGACGAGGGTCTTTATACTCTCGAGCGCAAATTTCGGTCAAAGGCAGGCCGATGTAGTTAATATCGTCGCGAATAAGTCTCAAATCCAGAGGTTTGGTCGAATCGTAAATAAAGTATCCGCCAGGAAGAACCTCAGCCACATCGTCCTTCATACTCTGCGGATTTACTGACAAAACAACGTCAACGCCACCACGGCGACCAAGATAGCCTTTCTCGCTTACACGTACTTCATACCAGGTAGGCAGGCCTTGAATATTGGAAGGAAATATATTCTTCGGGCTTACAGGAATGCCCATTCTGAAAACCGCTTTCGCAAACATATTGTTAGCGCTGGCTGAACCAGTGCCATTGACGTTGGCAAACTTTATAACAAATTCATTAACTGCAGAAATAGGCTTCATCTTTTATCCAGGGAAGTTCCCGATGACGGTTGAGGGTGAAAACTAAGCGTCTGCCGCTTTCGTTACGGTATACAGAAATTTTTGCATATCCCAAGCCGCGGTCGGGCATCGTTCAGCACACAAACCACAATGCAGGCAAACATCTTCATCTTTAACCATTAAGCGACCTGTGTTCAACTCATCAGAAAGATACAGATCTTGCGCTAAATTATTTGCTGGGGCAGAGAGAACGTTGCGAATGTTCTCCTCATCGGTTTCAGCCGTAAAAGTAATGCACTTGGTGGGGCAAATATCAACACAAGCATCGCACTCTATGCACAAAGATTCGACAAACACTGTCTGTACGTCGCAATTCAGGCAGCGTTGCGCCTCAGCGAAGCCCAGGCTCTCATCAAATCCTAATTCCACCTCTACATGCCGATCATTCAGACTTATTGCCTTGTCAGCATGCGGAACTTTGAACCGCAAATCATCCGCCACCTCGCTGTCAAAGCTCCATTCGTGCACACCCATTTTTGCACTCACGAGATTAGTGCCCGGAATTAGCCTATCTTCCACCTTTTTGCCTTGGCAGAATTTGTCGATCGACACAGCAGCCTGATGGCCATGCGCGACCGCGGTAATAATATTTTCCGGGCCAAAGGCCGCATCACCACCAAAGAAAACCTGCTTATTGCTTGACTGAAATGTCTCCCTATCAACCTTGGGCATATCCCATTTATCGAACTCTATTCCTATGTCGCGCTCAATCCACGGAAACGAATTTTCTTGACCAATGGCCACCAATACATCATCGCACTCAATGAATACGTGGGGCTCGTCGAGCGGTATCAAAGATCGCTTGCCTTGATCGTCATACTCAGCACGTACTTTTTCAAAATGCATGCCCACCAATTTACCCTGCTCTACGACAAAATCGACCGGTACATGATTCTCCATAATGGGGATATCTTCATGGATGGCATCTTCCTTTTCCCATGGGGACGCTTTCATCTCTGAAAATGGACTGCGAACAACCACTTTGACCTGCTTGCCACCAATGCGCCGCGACGTTCTGCAACAATCCATCGCGGTGTTGCCACCGCCAAGTACAATAACTTTTTCGCCGATGGACTCAATATGCCCAAAAGCCACACTCTCAAGCCAATCGATTCCAATGTGGACGTTGGCCGCCGCCTCCTGTCGACCTGGCACATTGAGATCACGGCCACGCGGCGCGCCAGTGCCGACAAATACTGCGTCGTAGGATTTGCTCAATACTGATTTCAAACTTTCGACGTAGGTTTCAAAATGAGTCACTACTCCCATATCGAGTATGTAATCCACTTCTTCCTTAAGTACTTCTTCGGGTAATCGAAACGAAGGGATTTGGCTGCGCATAAATCCGCCACCGAGTTTTTGCTCATCGAACAGGTCAATACTGTAACCGAGCGGCATCAAATCACGCGCCACGGTAAGTGAAGCAGGTCCGGCACCAATTAACGCGATCTTTTTCCCGTTCTTTGCAGCAGGAATGTCGGGTAACCTGTCTGTCACATCGCCTTTAAAATCGGCGGCAACGCGTTTTAAACGACAGATCGCGACGGGCTCCTCTTCTACCCGGCCGCGCCTGCACGCTGGTTCGCAAGGCCGGTCACAGGTTCGCCCAAGAATCCCAGGAAACACGTTCGATTCCCAATTGACCATGTAGGCATCGGTGTAACGCTTAGCAGCGATTAATCGAATGTATTCGGGGACAGGCGTATGTGCAGGACAGGCGTACTGGCAGTCTATGACCTTATGAAAATACTCTGGGTCATTAATATTTGTAGGCTTCAACTAGAGACTCCGTTCAATGCGGTTTCATGCAGCATTGCGGGAAGACCCAACTCTAGGCTCGTCGTGCTGCTTCATTATAAGCACGCGCAAGTAAACCACAATGCGACTAAAAATTCAGCCGAATGTGTCGCAAATCGTGCAGAATTACCGCGTGTTAACGGTAGCAAATGAGAAGGCTAGCTTTAATCAAAAACGAGAGGATATTCTAATGCAAAGTGGGCACAGATAAACTTTCTAAGCGCGAGATAGAATTTCTTATTTCGCTCAAACGTGGATGATCTGGACGCTCCTTACTGATTGACTGCAGATCGGCTGCAGCTGCTGAGTAACATTGCATATGTTCAAGTATCGCCGCTCGATCATGCAACTCAGCCACATCCGTCGGAGATATCTTAAGTAGTAGGTTCACGAGCCTTAGTGCATCCGCATGCGCTTCTCTGTGCAGGTAACACTGCTTCAAATTGCGCAACATTCGCCGCATAAATGTCGAGTTATTTGCAGCGAAAAAGAACCTCTCTTGCAAAGAGGCTGATTCGCCATATTGCCTGCGCAACATCTGCAAACAATCCTGCTTCGATACCGTGACGCCTCGAAAAGGATCCAGCAAAGCATATCGATCAGCCTGCGCCCCGCCTTGTAAGCTCTTGGGTGCCCCATCGTAAATGGCCACTAGAAAGTGTCCCGGAAAAGCGACACCATTCGCCATCCACCCCACGCTACGAGCGGCATGCAGGTAGATGAAAGCCAAAGTTATAGGAATACCTCGCCGCGTTCGCAGAACAGTGTCGATATTACTATTGGCAGGGCTATAGTAGTCTTCCGAATTTCCAGAAAAACCTTGCTCATGCCCGATGACGCGACAGAGTTCTTCAGCACGCTGTTGCGAGACAGAATGGTCACATAAACGAGTCTGGATTTGCAGATTTACCGCGTCGAGCCGCGCTTCGCAGGCTTCAATATTGAGGTTTTTTTGCTCCAATTTAGCCAACAGTATCAGCATATCGTGCAGGTCAGGATGCTCCTGCCCTGAGAGAACGGTATCAACAAAACGTTGCTCGAAATCTGACATTTTTACTCTTTACTCTCTACAACCGAGCGTTTGAGCGTAGCTTAGAGGGAATGAAAATCCTTAGCCAGTGCAGCGACGGTTTCATCCTGCAGCACAACCATATGGGCGTATTGCGGATGACTGAAGCCAATCACAACCTGAGTACCTGCAATGAAATCACGGATTTGAGCCTTCGTGAAGGCAAAATGTATAAATTGTACAGAAGAAGCCTTTCCATCTGCATTTGTGCGATCAACATCCTCCTCCGGCTTGCCTGCAACCTCATGTTCGCCAAAGCGCAGAAACATAGTCTCTTCAACGCCGCCAAGGCGGGCTAAAAAATTCGCACGGCGGATCGGCTCATCAATCTCGAACATCACTGTGCAGGACAATTCGGTGCCATTCGGAATCATCGGGTTGTAAGCGGCTAACTCATCAGCAACCTGCTCATCGCCACCCTTTTCTATGTAAAGCATTTCCTGTACTTGATATAGCATGGTGTCGAAGCTTTCAAAGTAGCAACAAGCGACAGGCCCAATCTCTATTCTGCGTAACTTCTTCAACGCGATTATCTCCGCCTTTCGTTGAGGGCGAATATCCAAGTACGCCTGATAATCCAGTATGTCATTGCGGCTGATTTCAGTGTTAGCCATAGGTTTATCCTCGGTCACAAGCCATAAGCTTGCGATAATAAAATTATTGGGTGACTCACGTGTTCAATAGAATTGTCGGGCGTCGCATCGTCAATAGCTTGTGCAATGTGGATGCCCGCTAAGGGACATTCAGACGTCACCACTTCGGATTCGTTTTTATGAATCTGCTTTACAACCGGTGCCGCCAGCTTTAACGCCGTTGTGTAGTTTTCTTCCATCACGCCCCAGCTACCACCATGGCCTGAACACCGTTCAACTACAGCAACTTTTAATTCTGGAATTTTACGCAGGAGTTCCGCACCTTTATGGCCCATATTTTGCGCCCGCGCATGGCAGGCTATGTGCACGCTAACCGCCTTGGGAATCGGTTTCAAACCTTCCTCTAAATCTCCTAGGGACAGCAAGTATTCGGCAAGATCATAGCTGGACTTGGCTAGACTGATTACGCTATCCGCATTAGGTACTATCAGTGGCCATTCAAATTTCAGCATCAGCGCACAGCTTGGCACCAAGGCAATAACGTCATAGCCCTCCTCTATATAGGGTGAAAAACAGGCCGCCACATTTTTGGCCTTTCCGGCAACCGAGGCAATGTCACCCTTTTCTAACTGCGGCATGCCGCAGCACTCAGGGTGCACAACTTCTGTTTGTACGCCTTGGAGTGCCAGCACTTTTCGGGCCGCCAACCCTATTTCGGTAACATTGTAATTGCCATAGCAAGTAGCGTACAACACAGCTTTACGGCCAAAGGCCACCCCTTGCTCGTTGACCACAATATCTTGTGTTTCAGAGGTCAGTGCTTTGGCGGCAAATTCGGGCAACTCGGCATCTTCGTGAACACCGAGAACCCTATTAATCACAGGCCGGAGCAGCTTACTACTTCGATTGGTCGCTGCATTAGCCACACCCGACATTAGGGTGCCAAGCTTGCCATTCCTGTCTGTTTTAATCATCTGAGCTTCGCCAAATGGAAGCGATTTCTTTTGTCTCTCGACCGCGCGATGGCGCAGCATTAGGTGCGGAAAATCGAGATCAAACTCATGAGGCGGAACATAGGGACATTTCGCCATAAAGCACATATCACACATTGTGCAGGCGTCGACAACAGGTGCAAAGTCTTTGCTATCGACTGTATCTAATTCGCCACTCTCAGACTCATCAACCAAGTCGAATAGTTTGGGAAAGCTATCACATAAATTGAAACAACGACGGCAGCCGTGGCAAATATCAAATACCCGGCGGGTTTCTTCATCGAGTAGTTTCTCGTCGTAAAACTCGTCGGTTTCCCAAGCCAAGGGATGCCTAACAGGCGCGTCTAAACTGCCTTCTCGCATGCTTACCTCTAAGAGATGAAAAAGAAACGGGAGCCCACTATGGGTGAGCTCCCTTCAGACTTATCGTTCAACATTCGCCTCACTCTGTGAGGGCTTGCTAACAAGCCTGGGCGGTTTTTGAAACTTACGCGTCTAGATTGTCCAAGGCTTTCTGGAAACGTCCAGCGTGGCTTTTTTCAGCTTTAGCCAAAGTCTCAAACCAGTCAGCAATTTCGTCAAAGCCTTCTTCTCGAGCTGTTCTGGCCATACCAGGGTACATATCTGTATATTCATGAGTTTCACCAGCAACAGCGGCCGCCAGGTTGTTCGCAGTAGAACCTATAGGCAGGCCTGTAGCCGGGTCGCCAGTCTCTTCTAAAAACTCCAAGTGACCATGGGCGTGACCGGTTTCACCTTCGGCAGTAGAACGAAAAACAGTGGACACGTCGTTGTAGCCTTCTACATCGGCTTTTTGGGCGAAATAAAGGTAGCGTCGATTAGCCTGGCTTTCGCCGGCAAAAGCCGCTTTTAGATTGTCTTCAGTTTTGCTGCCTTGTAGCGACATGAAATTCTCCTAGTCTACTATTGCGTTAGCGCTTACACGCCATTGGTTAAAACTTATGGTTACTTAAAATAATTGCACTAGAGCTTGGCCTAGAATGTATGAGATTAAGCGAGTCATGAACAGCTGTCAACGGCTTAGAACCCTTCTAACTTCGGCCTTAAGAAGCTGACATTGCCAAGCGGCTATCACGAAGACAGAACCACGCTAACAGCGTTCAGGATATGCGTACAACGATATCAACACTGCGTATTTTCTTACCTTCCGGAGCCGCTGGCAACCGGGTACAGCTGATGTCCTCAAGCGGCACATCAATTAAGGCTTGCAGGTTTTCGTCGTAAAAGTGATGGTGCTCGGTATTATTGGTATCAAAATAGGTTTTGCCGGGCTCTATAGCCAATCTCACGAGCAAACCGCAGTCAGTAAATTGATTGAGAGTATTGTAGACCGTCGCCAAGGACACGCTAATTCCTGCTTGCCGGGTTTCCAAATGCAAAGATTCAGCCGTCAGATGCCTGTCCCCCTGCGACATCAGCAGATGAAGCAGCTCAATGCGCTGCCGAGTTGGACGTAACCCAACCGCTTTTAGCGCGTCTCTCTCTTGCTCGAAATCTTTAGTGTTTTGCATACTACTTAGTTGCCTTATACGTCCTGTGGCATTTGACTTAGTATACACAGTGGCTGCTTATTTTTCAGGCTCTTTCACTCAGCCTCAAATAGCTTTAATAAAGCTTCTTCGTCCAGGACTGGAACGCCTAATTTTTCAGCCTTCGCTAGCTTTGAACCGGCTTTATCGCCTGCAACAAGAGCAGTAGTTTTGGCCGATACGGAACCAGTAATCTTGGCGCCTAACGCTTGCAAGCGCTTTTTTGCCTGCTCTCGCGACATTGATTCTAGAGTCCCCGTGAGCACATAAGTGCTGCCCTTCAAAGGCAGCTGCCGCTCGTCAATGGCGGCGTCTGCAATGTCTGGCCAGCTAATACCTGCCGCGAGCAAATCAGACAAAACCTGAATATTACTCTCAAGTGAGAAAAAACGACTGACGTAGCGCGCGACGATTGGGCCTACATCATCCACCTCAAGCAGCTCTTCTTCACTGGCTGAGCGCAGCTTTTCCAGCGACCCATAATATTGAGCAAGGTTCGCGGCCGTCGTTTCGCCAACTTCCCGTATTCCCAAGGCGAACAAAAAACGGGCGAAGCTTGTGGCTTTACTTTTCTCAATACCATTTAGCAAATTGCTCGCCGACTTCTCGGCCATCCGCTCAAGTCCTATTAATGCATCAAGTTGCAGTGAATATAGATCCGCAGCAGTATCCAGCAAGCTCGCATCAACCAGTTGCTCAACCAGCTTGTCACCTAAACCATCGATATCCATGGCCTTACGCGATGCGAAATGCTTGATTGCCTCCTTGCGCTGCGCCGCACAAACTAAACCTCCTGTGCAACGATAGACCGCTGCATCTTGTTCACGCTCTACAGAGGAGTTGCAGACCGGACAGTTAGCTGGAGCTTGTATTTTTTTGCTAGACTTTAAGCGTTTGCTCTTAACGACCTGCACTACTTGAGGAATGACGTCGCCAGCACGACGCACCACGACGGTGTCGCCCGCTCGTACATCAAGCCGTTCAACTTCATCCATATTGTGCAAGGTCGCATTGCTTACAGTCACCCCGCCAACGAAAACGGGCTCCAATCTTGCTACAGGAGTAACTGCGCCAGTGCGACCAACTTGAAACTCAACATCAATCAAGCGGGTCATTTCTTCCTGTGCAGGAAATTTGTGGGCCGCTGCCCACCGAGGCGCTCGCGACACAAAACCTAGTTGTTTTTGTAATTCTACGCTGTCAACTTTATACACGATGCCATCAATCTCATACGCTAAGCTGGCGCGCTTGGCTGCCATCATCAAATAGTACTCGTAGCAAGCGTCTACATTTTCTACTCGTTGTATCTCTGGGTTAATTTTAAAGCCAAGAGAGCCAAGGTACTCAAGCGTTGCAAATTGAGAGACCGGCTCCTCCCCGCCCTCCATTGCTCCCATAGCGTAGCAATAAATATCCAGCGGCCGCTTAGCCGTCAGGCTTGAATCCAATTGGCGTAAACTGCCTGCCGCCGCGTTACGTGGATTAACAAAGGGCTTTTCGCCAAGGCCCACAGCCTCTTCGTTAAACGAGTTAAAGCCGCTCAGCGGCATAAATATTTCCCCGCGCACTTCCAATAAAGCAGGGTACGATCCATGAAGCTGTAAAGGCACTGAGGCAATAGTTCGCACATTTGCTGAAATATCTTCTCCCTTTCGACCATCACCGCGCGTTGCAGCACGCTCAAATCGACCATTGCGATACAACAGGCTAACAGCGATACCATCCAGCTTTGGCTCACAGGTATAGGGGATTTCAATATCGAGTTTGAGGCGATCTAGTAGACGTTGATTAAAAGCATGTAGCTCTTCTTCACTAAACACATTGTCCAGCGACAGCATTGGCAATAAATGCTCAATACTCTTAAATTCATCAAGAATTGGCGCCCCTACTCTTTGCGTGGGAGAATTAGGATCAAAGTGTTGCGGGTGACTCGCTTCCAGAGCCTGAAGCTCGCGTAACAAGCGATCGTATTCACTGTCGGGAATCTGAGGAGCATCTAAGACGTGGTAGTGGTGATTATGCTCATGCAATTGCAACCGAAGTTGCTCAATTCGATCTAGCTCGGCTGCTGAGCTGTTTGCCATAGTTGAAAACCAGTTACGAAAGTTAAGCCGGAAAGCTAGACTGCTTCAGCTACACACTCATGGTCAGTTGGCGACGCTCAAACTCTTGAACGCGCTGACGGTAATGCGACAAAGTTTGCGTCGTCATAGCGCTTCGGACTTCATCCTTCAAATCACCGTCTAAGTTTCTGACAATACAGTTTGCAGTTTCTACCATATAGTCAAAAGCTTTCAATGGGTCTTCTGGCCCAGGCAAGCTAAGAAAGAAACACACGCCTGGAGTTTGAAATGACTCAATGGTGTTTAGGTCGAACACTCCCGGCTCAACAATATTAGCCATACTAAACTGTACAGGACCGGTGCCGTTTTTATATTCGTGCCGGTGAAATATATTGCGTTTACCAAAACGCAAATCGCAGGCTAGCAGTATCTGTAATAAATCAGCGCCGTTAAACCCGTCCTCATTTTTCGCTAGCACATAAACTGCAAGAAACTCTTCCGCCACACTGTAATCAAGCGTTGGCTGTTTGGAAGGGGCCGGTTGAAATTCTTTAATTTCGGCAGCTTGTTTGGTATTTGCCCGCTTATCTTTAACGACTTTGGCTTTGACTCTTTCTGCGAGTTCTTCATGCTTAGCTTGCTGGGCCTGTTGTGGGGAAAAGCGACGCGCAGAATCGTCATTTGCAGACGCAGACTTCTCCACTTCATAAACATCTATCGCTTCACCAAGGTCCGGCTCAATTCTGTCTCGCTCCGGAACACCTTCTGAAATACTTTTGGACGCCGCAGAATTACTTAAGGCCGCACTAGCGAAAGCCGTTGTCTTTTCCTGGATTTTTTCGGGTACGGATTTTCTTGTCTTAGCTGGCTTTTGCTGAGCTTTCTTTTGCTCAACCTTTTTAGCCACTCGACTCGCTGCCTTGATTTGTGCTGCTTCTGCTGCAGGCGAAATAACGCGGGGTTTGCTTACTTCGCGATCAACAGGATCGACGTAGCTGTCTTCATCACAGACACCTCCACCCATCTTGAAAGCAACCCGGATGTGATTGCGCCGCTCTTCGCGCATTTTCCGTATGCCATCCAACAATACCGCGATCAATAACAGAACGCCGATAATGATCATCCATTCACGTATACCGAGTTCCACCGATTGTTAGCCTCTGTCTTAGGTGTAGCCATTTAGGCTTTCAAGACCAGTATGCTAATCGAATTGGGCGTCCGTATGCAGTGCTTATGGAGTGAATATTACACAGCCGCGAGCTGAACAGCTTCATCTACGTCTACGCTGACCAGCCGGGACACACCTGCTTCGTGCATGGTAACGCCCATTAACTGCTTCGCCATCTCCATCGCTATTTTATTATGCGAGATATAGATAAACTGAATTGACTTGGACATTTCTTCGACCATCCTTGCATATCGCCCAACGTTGGCATCATCAAGCGGCGCGTCAACCTCATCGAGCATGCAGAATGGCGCTGGTCTCAATTGGAATATAGAGAACACCAGGGCAATTGCAGTGAGCGCTTTTTCACCACCTGAAAGCAGATGGATTGTGCTATTACGCTTACCCGGCGGACGCGCCATTATCGCGATACCAGTGTCCAGTAAATCTTCTCCGGTCATCTCAAGATAGGCATGGCCACCGCCAAACACTCGTGGAAACAACTCACCCAAACCACTATTAACCGCGTCAAACGTTTCTTTAAACAGACTGCGAGTCTCGCGATCAATTTTGCGAATAGCATTTTCTAAAGTAGTTAAGGCTGCCTGCAATTCATCGTTTTGAGTGTCGAGGTAGGTTTTACGTTCCAGCTGCTGGTCATACTCTTCTATCGCGGCTAAATTGATAGCGCCCAAACGCTGAATACGGTTACCCATACGCTCCAGCTCTTGCTGCCACACTGGCAATTCCGCCTCTTCTGGCAGGCCCTGCAATACATCCATCACTTCGTGCTGTGTCTCAGCCAACTGCTCTACCAAACCTTCTTGACGAACCTGCAGTGATTGAGTTTGCAAGCGCAGCTGCTCTAATCCGGAGCGAACCGCTTGCACAGCTTGCTCCGCACTTGTGCGCTGCTCGTCCAGCTGCCGCATTTGCGATTCGACACTTTCAAGCGCCCTTCTCGCTTCGCCCAACTCATTTTCAACTCGCAGTCGTTGTTCGAGCTTCACCTCAAGCACCTCGGCACTTTCAGCCATAGGCATTTCAGACTCGGCCAAGGCTTCGCTTAAGGAAGAGCGCCTGGAATTCAGCTGCTCCGCCTGAATGCTCATGCGAGCGACAGACTGCTGCAATGAAGCAATTTCCGATTGCAAAGAGCGGCTTTGCATGGCCTGCTCGTGATGCTTGTCTTTTTTCAGGCGTGCATCTTCTCGGGCTCGCTCCAGGGCCGAACGCATCGCATCGCGACTGCTCAGCAACTCCGTTCGTTGGCCATCATTTTTTTCCATCTCATCAAGCGCGTCCTGCAATTTCGATCTCGACTCAAATAAACGTTCCGCCTCTTCATCAAGCTGCCCTCGATTTTCACCAAGCTCTAAGCTAGCTCGCTCTTTACGCAGCGCAAACTCTTCAAGACGTACCCGCTTCGCACTAATTCTGGCTCTAATTTCGCCCTGCGAGCGCGCCGTTTCGGTTAGCTTACGTTGCTGAGAATCAAGCCCATGCTCCATCTCAAGTAGCGACTCTCCAGATTCTTTCACCCGAGCCTGCAATGCTCGCTCCTGCGTTTCATTTTCCTGCACCTGGCTTGTGAGTGTCTGCACCTCAGCCTGCCGAGACAGCACGCCAGCTTGGGCATCGTCGTCTCGAGCCAAGCGCAACCACGCGGCACCCAGCCACACTCCGTCGCGAGTAATAATGGACTCACCGGCACTTAAACTCTTGCGCGCTTGTAATGCTTGATCGAGCGTATCCGCTACGTGCACTCCATGAAGCAAATCGCTGACTTGGGCATCCACTCCACTGGTTAGCTTGTTTAACAAGCTGTTATTTACTCTAACCGGGCTTTCTGGCGGATTCGCGCTATCGTCAAGCAGCACTAAGTTACCCGATTGAATTTGCGTTAGCTGATCCGCATATTGCTCTATAGAAGGCACTGCAATAGCCTGCAGGCAGTTACCCAGAACCGTTTCAAGGGCAACTTCCCAGCCAGATTCCACCTGCAAGGTTTCACCAAGCTTGCTATTTCCGGCAAAGCCTCGCAACTCCAACCACTCAGCACTCGCATTATTGCGCTGCCCAAGAGCAGCCGCTTGCAAGGCCTCCAATGAGGCCAGCTTGCCGCGCTGTTGCTGCAACTCGGAGCGCGTTGAATTGAGCTCGTTGTTTGTTTCGCGCAGATGCTGACGCCGCTGCTCGATGTCACTGACCAGCGTTTCGTTTTCTTCGGTAAGCTGTTGAACCAACAGCTCAGCTATAGAAAGTTCACTGCCGAGACTGACCAAGTCCTCCTCGTCACCCGTGCTTACCAGATTACTCTGCTCTTCTTCCAGCCGATGTATACGCTGCTGAATGGTGCCCTGAGCCTGCTCAATATGCTGAATTCGGCTCTGCTCAACCTCTGCTGCCTGAGAAGCCTTGGCGGCCATTTGGTTAAATTCGTCCCAGCTCGCCTGCCAATCACGCATTTGCGCTTCCAAGGTGTGCAATCCATCTCTGGCTTCTTGCTCTACTCTTTGCAGCTCACCAAGTTGCGGCTCAATGTCGGCAAGCGTTGAAATACTCACTTGTAACTTATGCTGATCGGCATCCAGATGCGCGTTAATTTCTTCGCTGCTGCTGCTCGCCTGCTGCAAATCCACGCTCAGCTCTTTCAAACGATCCTTTTGATGCTGAATAGTTTGCTCTATTCGTGCGATATCCGAACCTAAAGCGTAAAAACGGCTTTGAATTTCATTGAAGGCTTCATTGCTCTCAGTTAATTGGCTGCGGTTGGCTTCGATTTCAGCATCAACTGTTCTCTGTTGAGCAATTCCTGCCTCAAGCTTAATCTCTCGCTCAGTAATCGTATCGCGCTGTATTTTTCCTTGGTCTTCTAATTCTAACCACTGCATGCTTTGCACTTGGGCTTTTAACAGGCGCTCTTCTTTCTTATATTCCTTGAACTTTGCAGCCGATTCAGACTGCCGCTTCAGAGTTTTCAGCTGCTTCTCTAGCTCCTCACGAATGTCCTCAAGGCGTTCGAGATTCTCACGCGTGCTCCGCATTCGGTTCTCGGTTTCGCGCCTACGCTCTTTATACTTCGAAATGCCAGCCGCTTCTTCGATAAAGACACGAAGCTCTTCGGGCTTCGCGTCAATCATCCTGGAAATCATGCCCTGCTCGATAATCGCGTAGCTTCTTGGCCCTAGCCCAGTGCCGAGAAAAATATCAGTGATATCGCGACGCCGACATTTCGTACCGTTCAGATAGTACTGGGAAGTTCCATCACGAATAACTTTACGCCGAATGGAAATCTCGGCATAAGCCGCCAGATCGCCTGTGAGGCGAGTTTCTTGATTATCAAAAACCAGCTCTACAGAGGCCTGTCCCACCGGTTTCCGGGACGATGAGCCGGCAAAAATAACGTCTGCCATCGACTCACCGCGAAGGTTCTTGGCTGAGCTTTCACCCATGACCCAGCGAACAGCATCAATGACATTGGACTTGCCGCAACCATTTGGGCCAACAACCGCACAAAGGTTGCTCGGAAAATAAACTGTAGTCGGGTCAACGAACGACTTAAAACCCGCTAGCTTGATGCACTTTAACCGCATATTTTGCTTTAAATATCTTTCTTAAATAATTGTTTTTAATAAGAAAAACGGAACACTTAATGTGATTTCACAACCGCTTCCCCAGAAGGGTGGATAGTGTATCGTGTTTGACACTGCGCGGAAACCAAATCAGAAAAATAGAGCGCCAACAGGCACGCATTAAGGACTAAAAACGATCTAAACAGCCATGGTTTCGCTGTGTATACGCCTTACTACTTGAGCGGGCACTCCAGCTAAATCTGGTCGGCTATATCCAAAACAACCGTCTCTGAAATCGAGTCACGGCGCAGAATTCCGCTGCTGGCTTGCCAATCGCCAGGTGCCGCGGCGGCTGTACCTTTCGCCGATATTCTAGCAATAATCTCGATGTCATCGAACATCGAAAGTTTCATTGCCGGCATCATCGCCAAGCCATCGTGCAGTTGCACTTGGGTCGGTAAGTCAGACACTTTAAGGCGCACAATAGCTAAAGGCATTTTCGGGCCGTTGGCTGCGCGAGCGTAAATGAATACCGAGTCAGATGAGGGCAGCGATAAGCCCTCACTAAGCGTTACCTGAACCGAAATACTGTCTACTCCAACTTCCGACTGCTTAGCAGCGGGCACATCAACCACACTTGTCTCGGCATCACTGCCTACATCTTCGCGGTCGTCGGCACGTACTTCTACTTCCTTGCCTTGCTGTTCAGCGAGACGCGTTAACGCTGCATTTCTGGCATTGTTAATAAGGCTATGCTGCTGCGTATTGGGCTGCATTCCGCCGAGCAACTTCTCCCAGGTTGAGGCGGCTTTGGCAAACTCCCCTTCTTCAAATGCATGCATGCCAATCAAACCCAATGCCGTGCGCTGATGGGGGTTGATTCGCAACGCGCTTTGCAGTGCGTTATCTATTTCCGGGCTCATGCGTCGTGCATTATCAAGATAGAGCGCCTGTCCGTAATGTGCCCATAACTCTGCGTTGTTATTATCCGATTCTAGCAACTCGCTATAGTTTTCGGCGGCGTCTGCATGCCTCTTTAACTCAGATTGCATCTGAGCTAACAAGTAGCGCCATCCTAAGTTTCCTGGGCGAGCGTCTACGCGTCCACGAATGCTCTCAAGCAAGACTAACAATGCTGCTCGATTGTCTCCGTCAGTCGCTGTTCGCTGACCAAATTGCTCAAGCGCACGCTGCGACTGCAGGTCCTTGTAGTACCCTAGCCAAACATAACTTGCTGCAATAGCTACCAGTAAAAACACGGCCGTTACAGACACCAGATGCCCTGAACGAACCGACCTTTGCGCCGCAGCTTGCTCTTCACCACTCGCCAGAAGAACGCTGCTTAGCAGCTCATTCTGCAACTCGAGAAAATGCGCTTGGTCTATGTGCCCTGAGTCGAGCTGATTCTGTAAATCTGCCAGTTGCTCTGCGTGTACGCGCTTATTATGCTCACTTCTAAGTGACGACTTTGTCGCTTGTTGAGCGCCAAACATCAATGGGTAAAGAACAAAGGCCAGCGCCAGAACGAAGAGTATTGCAAAAACCATTATGATCGCGATGCCTGATTGTGTTTTTGTTTGCCTGTTGCTTGCTCTTTCTCATTCGTAGAAGAAGAACCTAACTCAAGCATTTCTATTGCTCGACGCTTTTCTTGGTCACTCAGCTGCACGGCCTTGTCTTCGCTTTTATTATTGCGGGCCAGTCGTCGCGCGACAAAAACACCCAGTAACAATAACAAGACTGGCCCGAACCATAAAACCAGAGTTGCCTTATTCAATGGCGGCTCATACAAAATAAAATTGCCATAACGAGACTGCATGAAATCGATCACTTCTTCGTCAGTTTTGTTTTCAAGCACTAAGCGGTGTAACTGAGCACGCAGGTCAGTGGCTATGCCTGCGTTCGAACCGTTTAGGTTCTGATTCTGACACATTGGGCAACGCAAAATTTTGCTGAAATACAGATAACGCTCGCGTTGCGTTTCATTAGAAAAACTAAGCGGCATAACTGCGCCGGCAGAATCCTGAGCCTTCGCAGCGGGCAGCCCTGCCAGAACTGTCAAGAAACACAGGATAGCCAGCTTCAGATAAGATGAGTGCATAGTTAATTAGCTCTTAGCTGTTGGATCAGAGGCTGTAGTTTCGTTAACCAGACCTTTTCATCAATAATGCCAATGTGTCTGTACCGAATTAAGCCTTCTTTATCGATAACAAACGTTTCAGGCGCCCCAGCAACACCTAGATCTATGCCTAAGCGTCCGTCTCTGTCATGTAAGCTAAAAGCGTAGGGGTTACCGAATTGAGCCAGCCATTTTTTTGCGTCTGCGGCATCATTCTTGTAATTCAAACCGTACAGCGGAATGCCGTATTCTTTAGCTATTTTGCTTAGGAACGGGTGCTCAATCCTGCACGCGTAACACCAGCTGGCCCAAACGTTCAGCAGCTTTACCTCACCCAACATGGTTTCCTGAGAAACAGTTTCATTCAGGTTTTCGAGCGTTGCCAATTTAAAATCAGGAAACGGTCGATCAATCATTGCCGAAGGCAAATACTGCGGGTCTTTGCCTAATGCGCCATAGAGCAAAATGGCTAACACCATAAAAATCAACAATGGCAAAAAAAGCATTAAGCGCTTCATTTATGCTCTCGCACCGGCGGCAACCGTTGAAGCCTTTGGATTCGCGCGCTCATCTTCAGCCACACGCACTTTTCTGTAGCGCTTATCCATTACGGCCACTACTCCGCCCAGGGCCATAATTAGCGCACCCAGCCAAATGAATCGAACAAAGGCCTTGTAATGCACCCGCACGGCCCAAGCATCACCCTCGAGCTTCTCACCAAGAGCGATATACATATCACGAAGCATTCCAGCGTCAATTGCGGCTTCAGTCATCACATTCTGCTGAGTCGGATATCGCCTTTTCTCTGGGCGCAAAGTGGCTTCGACAATCCCGTTACGACGTAACTCAAAAATGCCGTATTCAGCTTGATAATTACTGACTCGCTCAACACCCTCGCGAACAAATAGAACCTCGTAACCACCAGCCGATACGCTGTCACCAGGTTTCATTCGCAAATCCTGCTCGGTGGTGTAGTGACTGGTGAGAACAACGCCTAAGGCCGTAACCGCTATACCAACATGTCCTAACAGCATGCCAAGTTGGGCTGGACGCAATCGGCGCCAATCTCGCCCTCCACTCGCCGTGCGGATCATTGAACGCAACTGCACAACCGACGTCAGCATTACCCAGCTGCTGAGCAAAACACCTATTACAACGCCCACTTTGAAAGATCCAGGCAGTAGAAACGGGGCAATAACAGCAATTGTCAGACTGGCAATTGCTGCCACCAACAAAGGTCTTAGCAATTGCTCACGAGATGTGGACTTCCAGCGCGACTGCGGCCCTAAACCAACCAGTGCAAATAGCATGGCCATGAGTGGAACGAACACACTGTTGAAATACGGCGGGCCTACCGAATATCGTCCCTGCCCCAAGGCGTCCATTAGCAGCGGAAACAAGGTGCCCAATAGAACAGTTAACGCCGCTACGATAAAGAGAACATTATTCAGCAGCAGAAAAAACTCTCGCGACATGTAAGCAAACTGCACACGCGAGCGAACCTGCGGTACGCGCAGAGCGTACAAAGTCAGCGACCCACCAATTACTACTAGCAAATAGATGAGAATAAAGAGGCCTCTGTCAGGATCGCTGGCAAAGGCATGGACCGAAGTTAGCACTCCCGAACGAACCAGAAATGTACCCAACAAAGACAGGGAGAACGCAAAAATAGCCAGTAACACTGTCCAGCTTTTGAACACACCGCGCTTCTCCGTCACCGCCAAGGAGTGTATCAGAGCCGTTCCCACCAACCAGGGCATAAAGGAAGCATTTTCAACGGGGTCCCAAAACCACCAGCCACCCCATCCTAGCTCGTAGTATGCCCACCAGCTGCCGAGCGCTATACCAACGGTTAAAAACGCCCAGGCAATGTTTGTCCACGGTCGAGACCAGCGAGCCCAGGCACTATCAAGCTGCCCTGTGCTCAGTGCAGCGATAGCAAAGGAAAACGCTACGGAGAAACCCACATAGCCAAAGTACAGTAGCGGTGGATGAATAATCAGCCCAATGTCTTGCAACAAGGGGTTTAAGTCGTTGCCATCCAAT
Source organism: Pseudomonadales bacterium (assembly GCA_045106985.1). Classification (GTDB taxonomy): domain Bacteria; phylum Pseudomonadota; class Gammaproteobacteria; order Pseudomonadales; family JAUIET01; genus JAUIET01. The sequence continues at coordinate 129,153 of JBGCFQ010000020.1, forward strand.
GGCACGTTGGGAAACAGCCGCTCAAACGGGTTGGAGGTCAAAAGCGAGAATAGAATGAACCCGATGCTGATCATCCCCATAGTTGAAAGCACATGGGAAAGAATATTCTGCGGTAGCTGTCGACTGAAAATGGCAACCGCAAGAGTCCATGAAGCGTGCACTAAAATCCAAAGTAATATCGACCCCTCGTGGTTACCCCAGACGGCTGATAACTTAAATTGCATAGGCAGTTGTGAATTAGAGTTCTGAGCTACCGTTATGACTGAAAAGTCGTCCGTAGCAAACGCCCACGCCAAGCCAATAAAACTCACAAGCACAAACACGAATTGTCCAGCAGCCAATGGCCTTGCCGTGTTCATCAAGCGTGTGTCGCCCTTAATTGCACCAAGTAATGGCAGCACGGCTAATAGCAGCGCTAAAGCAAGCGCCAGGATAAGACTGAAATGTGCGTATTCAGGAATCAATATCCTGCCCCTTCTGTGTTTTTACTTGTCGAGCTTTCACCCTTATTGCCTGGACCATAAAGACCTTCGCCATAGGCCCCTGATGAATCGGCAGCTCCATTGCCCGCAGGCTTCTTCTTTAAGGTTTCAGCCACTTCGGGTGGCATATAGTTTTCATCGTGCTTAGCCAACACCTCAGTCGCTATTAAGTCCTTTTTCTCATTCAATTTTCCGGCGACAACAACGCCAGCCCCCTCTGCAAACAGATCAGGGAGAATGCCGTCAAAATACACAGTCAGATCAGCCTCATAGTCAGTAACTACAAAACTCACCTCTAATCCACCAGGAGTACGTTTAATGCTGCCCTCCCTAACCATGCCCCCAGCGCGAATGCTTTGGCCCACCTCAACTTTACCAGCGGCAATGTCTGAGGGAGGGTAAAACAGATTAATGTTTTCGCGGAGGGCATAGAGTAGAAAGCCAGTTGCTATAGCAACAGCCACCAATATCATGACAACAATTTGAAGCCTTTGTTTTCGCTTAGGATGCATAGATCTCAACTCAACTCGCTGCGTGCTATTCGCGCCGGCAATTGTGCCAGCACTCGGCGTCGGCGCTGCGTTTGCACCAACAACCATATCGAAACAGACGCAGCTACAACACCATAGGCCATCCAGACATACAAACCATGGCCGCCCATTGCAATAAACTCTTCGACGCTATCAAAGTACATTAGCTAACTAACTCCTTAACCCACCGGGTCTTGTACTCTCGTTCTAAAATGGCTACTTGGGTATTCGCCATCAGTGTCATCGCGTAAAACAGATAGAAACCGATGGTAATAATCAGAAAAGGCCAAAACATGTCGGCATGAATGCTTGATTCTTCGGTGAACTTGATCGTTGCCGGTTGATGAAGGCTGTACCACCAGTCTACAGATTTGTAAATAATCGGGATATTCACCGTACCTACCAGACTCAACAAAGCACACGCTCTTCCGCTCTGCTCCGGGTTATCAAACGCTTTTCCCAACGCCATCACGCCGAGGTATAGAAATAGAAGGATCAACATGGACGTCACACGCGCATCCCACACCCACCACGTGCCCCAGGTAGGCTTGCCCCAAACGGCACCGGTAAAAAGCGCCAGGAAAGTTAGCAGTGCTCCGATAGGTGCGGCTTCTCGCATGACAATGTCAGCCAGCTTCATTTTCCAGATTAGGCTTACTGCCCCAGCTATCGCCATCACGTAATAGCCGATCAAAGAGATAACGGCCGTTGGCACATGAATATAGAAAATTCGAAAACTATTACCCTGCTTAAAATCTGCAGGCGCTATGGCAAGCCCCCACACAACGCCCACCAACATAACGACCGCACATAGACCTTTCAGCCAAGGAAGTATTCTCTCAGCAAACTGATAAAACCACCGGGGCGAACCCCATTTATGAAACCAAGACCACATGTGAGAAGTATACCGATATGGCGACTCGAACGCCCTTGTTAATAGTAGTAATTGAGCTTTAGAGCCGCCTGAACTGCTAACGGGCACAAAGCCAATGAAAGACTCAAGAATGCCAGCAGCACAGCGATTTGCCCACCAACTCCAGCCCCTATGACCGAGGCTTGAAGAGCAGCCGTAGCAAAAATCAGTACCGGCACATACAAGGGTAAGACCAGCACCGCGAGTAACAACCCCCCTCTCTCAAAGCCAACCGTTAACGCGGCTCCTATCGAGCCAACAAACACCAGGCTTGGCACGCCAACTAGCAATGTAACAGCGAGCACCGGCAAACTGTGCGGTGGCAAACCCAGCATAACGCCTAATAACGGTGACGCGATGACCAATGGAACGGCAATAAACAAAGCTTGCATCAACAAACGAAACAGCAAAACGAAATACAGTGTCCTGTTCGCCAGTATTAGCTGCTCAAGGCTACCGTCGCTGTAATCTTCACGAAACAAAGCATCTACTGCTAGCATTGTGGCCAATAAAGCAATAACCCATATGATATTTGGCGCTATTTCTTTTAGCTGTTCGGGCTGAGGACCTAGCCCTACGCCAAACAAACCGCACACCAAAATAAAGAACCAAACGGAATTAAGACTAGCAGCAGGATTTCGAAGCGTTAGCAAGCACTCTCGCCTGAACACACTGCTCATCAATGATCGGAGAGAATCTTGCCTCACAGATCAAGCCGCCGTACATCTGCAAACCGTGTTAATGGCTGATGGGTCGATAAGACCACACTGCCACCATCATGCAGGTGCTCGAGCAATAACTCCTCCAATAATTCAATACCGCTTGCATCAAGTGCCGTAAACGGTTCGTCCAGTACCCATAGACGTGCATTGATGGTCAGCAGCCTCGCTAAAGAAACTCGACGTTGCTGGCCAGCCGATAACTGATAACAAGGCAAATCAGTAAAGGCACCTACTGCCATCCGATCGAGGGCCAGCCTCGCCTTCTCTTCATCAAAGGGTGATTTAAGTTCAGTCAGCCAGCGCAGGTTTTCAGGAGCGGACAAGCTCGGCTTTATCGCAGGCAAGTGTCCCAGATAGATATTGTCAGCGGCATACTCGGAATGACTGTCCTGAATGGCAGTCCCGTCCCACTTAACCGCGCCTTCGTAGTTTTCGGCCAAGCCCGCCACTATTCGAAGCAGGGTAGACTTTCCAGCCCCGTTTGCGCCTCTTATCTCCAACAGCTCGCCAGGCCGAAGTCCTAGATTAAGCTCTGAAAACAAAGTTCTTTCCGAGCGTTCGCAACGGATGTCGACAAGTTCCAACAAGATGGCGTTCTTCTATAGCGCGATATAGTGCGCGGTTGCCCGAATTAGGTAAAGGCGTATTCTAAAGCCAGAATGACTCAGTTGCCAGCGTCGGCGTTCAAGGGTTGTGCACTTGCAGCGGGCAAACCGGGCTTGTTGGTGAACAATAAGCCGCCGCCTTCAAGTTCTATTGTATCGAATTGTGGTGGCTGCTCTGACGCGGGGAAATCTTGTTCGGTAAAACCTTCGGGCAAAATAGGCGTGGCGCCCTGCTGCAAGCGCTCACCCATTTCCCTCTCCACCAGGTTCTCTGCGGCCGCAGTGCTGTCTTCTTCGCTCTTGTTGATTCCCTGAACAAATATACCTGCATCATTTTTTACATCTTTAAATAACTCGGGTTCTATGGGAATAATGGTGGGGCGTAATTCCGGTGTCTTCGCTATCATAAGAGTCACGCGCCTATTGCGTGCCCGCCCTTCAGGGCTATCGTTTGGAACAACAGGTTGATACTTACCGTAACCTACTGCGGCCATCCGCTGAGGCTCAACGCCTTTATCAGCAAGAAAGCGAACAACAGCGGCAGCTCGCGCAGCAGAAAGCTCCCAGTTGGAAGCGTATCGACTGCCAGCGACGGTTGAGTCGTCTGTAAAACCTTCAACCTTCATTGGTAACTCGTAGTCACGTAGAACTTCTGCCACCTGTGTTAACAGGATGAGGGCATCTGTCGTTAGCTCGGTACCACCAACAGGAAACAACAAATTGGAATCAAGTTCGACTTGCAACCATTCTTCGTTACCTCTGATCTGTAAGTTATTCAAGCCGCTGAAACGCTGCTGAATGGTGTCGCCATCTTTTTCAAGAGAGTTATCTGTTTTCTGTTGACTTACATTTTCGCCGTTACTGGATTCGCCAGCGTTTCCTCCCATGTCAATGATTGTGCTTGAAACCTGCTCGGCTTCAGAATCACCGATGTCACTTGCACTTGCTACCCGCGTGCTAAACGCAACGCTTAGCTTTTCAGAAAACGCTGTGGCCTGCTGCTCGTTCAGCTGCGCGACTGAATACATCACAACAAAGAAGGCAAGCATCAGTGTCAACAGGTCTGCATAGGAAACCAACCACCGGTCCTGCGAAAGTGGCTCTTCCTCATTTAGCGCGCGAATCAAAGCGGAACTCATTAACTGTCCAGATCGACAAAACTGAGAAGCTTACGCTCTATAGTCTTTGGGTTTTCACCCTCAGCAATGGCTACTATGCCCTCGATAGTTAAGGCCCTGGCCTGAACCTCTGTTTTAACGCAGCCACGTATTTTTGCGGCTACAGGAAGTAATATAAGGTTTGCTAAGCCTACGCCGTATATTGTTGCGACAAAAGCCACCGCAATTCCAGGTCCCAACTTCTCAGGATCTGTAAGGTGCTGCATCACATGTATAAGGCCCATTACTGCGCCAATAATTCCAATGGTTGGAGCATACCCCCCCATACTTTCGTAAAACCGGGCTGCCTCCATGTCACGCTGTTGACGCAATGCTGAATCGGTTTCCATAGCGCTGCGAATTTGCTCAGGCTCGCTGCCGTCAATCAACATTTGCAAACCCCGTTGCACGAACTTGTTTGACTCACGATCCGCATTTTCCTCCAGGCCAAGTAAACCCAGTTTTCTTGCCTGTTTGGCCCATTCTACAATCTTGTTCGACCACGAAGCCGCCTGTTGTTGGGGCGGATAAAGTACCCATCGCAAACGCTGCAAGGCAAAACCTAACTGGGCTTTTGATGTTTGCAGCATGGCCGCACCTAATGTACCGCCTACAACAACAACCGCCGCCGGCAAGTTTAGAAAGGTGTTGAGCTGGCCACCATCCAGATAGTTCCCGCCGAAGATCGCCGCGAAACCAATAATTATACCAATAAGGCTTAGTGCATCCATTAGCGCTACTAATCCTTGGAGATTGACCAGGCACCTAATCTGGAGCGTAAACGCAACATGGCCTGGCTATGGATTTGACTAACTCGCGACTCACTAACACCCAACACTTCTCCTATCTCCTTCAGGTTAAGTTCTTCATCATAGTAAAGAGACAGCACTAACCTTTCTCGCTCGGGTAAGTTCTTTATTTCAGCCAGCACTGCTTCCTTCAAAGTGACATCATGCATACTCTGAGCAGGTGTAGGCCCAGCAATGTCAACAGGCTCTTCGTTGCTCTCTTCGCGAGACACGACTTCATCCAAACTGTGTAGCCGACTGCTAGCGCTGTCTTTCAGATAGGCATAGTAGTCCTCTAGACTGACTTCTAACTGCTCTGCGATTTCAGCATCAGATGCTTCACGCCCTAAGGTTGCTTCTACGGACCGAATTGCTTGCGCAATGCGTCTTCCGTTTCTGTGCACGGATCTAGGTGCCCAGTCTCCCTTACGAACATCATCAATCATCGAACCACGAATTCTGATTCCGGCATAGGTTTCGAAGCTCGCACCCTTACTACCGTTGTAGTTTCGAGACGCTTCGAGCAAACCGATAACACCGGCCTGGATTAAGTCATCAATCTGTACGCTGGCAGGGAAACGAGCCATCAAATGTTGTGCAATGCGCTTCACCAATGGTGCATAGCGCTCGACAAGCTGCTGCCCGCTTAACTCTGCACCTTGTTCGTAGTGGCGAGCCTCAGCGGCGGCCCCTGCCTTGTAAGCTGTTTTTGAACTGCTCATTTCTTCTCCGTTTGCGCGCTTTAGAACCTATGGCTCAAGCCGCACCACCTGCTACGAGTCGTTCAAGAAAAAATTCCAGCTGACCATTAGCTCTACTCGGTTTTGGCCAACGGTCTACCTTTTCCGCTAAACTTCTGAACGCCTGACTCGCCTTGGAACGAGGAGTGTAGTCCAGCAATGCTTTCTGAGCCCTCACTGCACGCCGCAGTTGTTCATCAAACGGTATATGACCAGCATACTGTAAGGTCACGTCAAGAAATTGATCGGTGGCACGCTGTATCTTCTCAAACAATTCTCGCCCAGATTGCGCACTATCCGTCATGTTAGAAACAATTCTGAAACGTTGTTTGCCGTAGTCGCGGTGCGTGAGTTTTATCAAAGCGTAAGCATCGGTCAACGACGATGGTTCATCACACACTACAACAATTACCTCATGCGCAGCTTGAACGAAGTTAATCACGTGATTGTCTATGCCGGCCGCCGTATCTATGAGTAGCACGTCCAGCATGTCATCAATGCTATTGAAAGCATCAATCAGTGCAGCATGTTGCCCCACACTTAGATTAACCATAGATTGAGAGCCAGATGAAGATGGTACAATCCACATGCCTTGTGGTCCCTCTATCAAGACTTCACGTAGCGAACACTCGCCGCTGAGAACATCCTCTAAGGTTTTCTCAGGTCTCAAACCCAGCAAAACATCTATATTAGCTAAGCCAAGATCTGCATCCAGCAATGCCACTCTGCGATGCATTCTTAACAGAGCCAATCCCAAATTGATGCTTACATTACTTTTACCTACACCGCCTTTACCACCGGTAACAGCTATCACTTGTATGCCGTTTTTGTCTAACACGCCAGTCTCCTTGTCGTTTTTATTTGTCATCCTGCTAGATAAGATCTATTTGGCGGTCGGATGCGGGACTGAAACTATTGGCTAGTTTTCCGGAACTTACTTTTGACACGTCAAGCTCCTGACAAGCAAAGCTGAGTAACTGTTCAATTATCATTAGGGAGCTAGCCTTGGCAAGATCGTCGGGGATTGTATGACCGCTTGCCAAGTAGGCGGCAGGTACTCCTGTATTGACTAAGAAACTGACTGCCGCACCCATACTTGTGCATTCGTCCAGACGGGTAAAAATGCAGCCTTGATAATCATCGGTTTCGTAGGTCTCCATCGCTGCCTGCATCGACTCGTATTGCAGGTTCGCAGGCAATACCAACATAGTTTGCAAACGTTCACCTTGCTTACGAATCTGGGCAAGTTGTTGGGCAAGATCACGATCGTTACGACGCAATCCGGCGGTGTCGATCAATATCAGAGATTTATTGGAATAACGATCCAAGGCCTCGTCTAAACCGCCCTGATGAGCGTCTACAACTTCGACATCGACATCAAGAATTTTCCCCATGGTGGTTAGTTGTTCGTAGGCAGCTATTCGGAAAATATCCGTAGTAATCAAACCCACTTCATCCGCACCATGTTGCAGCACGTACTCTGCGGCCAACTTGCCAATAGTTGTGGTCTTGCCCGCTCCAGAGGGCCCAACTAAAGCATAAGCACCACCTGTACGAATAATATCGCTGCGGCTAGTATTAATTTTTTGCTGTAAGCCAGACAGTACTAACTGCCAAGAGTTGTCGAACTCGGGAATTTCTTGATACTGCCGAACAAGTCGGTCACGCAAATCAGTTGAGAGATGCAAATAATCTATTCTCTCACGCAACTGCTTACTCCATGGATACTGAAATGACTCCGCGTGGCTTTCCCAGTAAACGCCGAATTCATTCCAAAATTCGCCCACTGACTTTAGCTCACCGATCAGTCGCTTCAGGGCTGGATCATGCATAGAGCTGAACGCGAATTTTTTTGCATCTACGGTCTCTGCCGCTTTTTTTATTGACTGCTGAGCGATCACTTTTGGAGGAGTGTCACTGTGTTGCGCGAAGGACTTAGACTGTAGATCAGGCAGAGGCTGAGCCTCGGATTGAGACTCGGACTCTGGTTGCAAGTCCGCGGAATCAAATGTATCCAGTATCGACGGCATTTCATCAAACTTTTTTACCAGCCCTGCAGCAAAGTCCAACGGCTTATCGTGATCGTCCTTCTCATCTTGACTTCGCACTTGTGAAATTTGATCTTCAGCAGATACCAGGTCGGCATACTGTGCGTCGCCAGTGATGTCTAGATCCAGAGTTTCAGGAGCGGGATCATTCGCCGCATCTTTTTTCGCCATAAGCAAATTGAAAATTCCCGGGTCATCCGTCACCGTCACTTCTATGGCGTCGCCAACTCTTCGACTATTAACGATAATGGCATCCGCACCCAACTCGAGCTTGGCTTGGCTCATAGCGTGCTGCATATCTGCGGCTATTATTGTTTTGGTTGTCATGCGTGCTTCCTTGCGATGGTAATTAATAGAAATCAGTTTTGTGGCTAACTTATGCTAGCCTCGATGGTTATGTTTTTATTCGTCGGTACTTCGTTAAATGACAATACATGCATTTCGTTGTAAGCCAGCTTGGCAAACTTGGCCATCAAGCTCCTTATTTGCTGTGATACAACCAATACGGCGGGCTTACCGTCCACTTCTTGCTTTCTGCCGGCATCGATTAAGCCTTGCTGTAGCTGCTGTGCCAGATTCGGCTCAATAACAGAGTCCATATTTGCGTCACCGCCTTGGCGAGCTGTACTAAGGCTTTGCTGCAGAATTTGCTCCAACGCAGGATCTAATGTGATAACAGAGAGATTGTCGCTGTCACCATAAATACTTTGCACAATATTGCGTGAGAGCGAACCGCGTACGGCATTAGTTAGTTGATCCATGTCACCTTTCAATTCTGCATTGCTGGCAATTGCTTCTGCTATGCTGCGCATGTCTCTGATCGGAATTCGCTCCTCAAGAAGATTCTTAAGAAGACGCAGAAAAACTTGAATGCTGACAGTTGCGGGAACAAGTTCCTCAGCCAACTTTGGCGTAGTCTCTGCTAGACGTTCAAGAATACGTTGAGCCTCATCGTGCCCCAACAACTCATTAACATGATGTTTCAACATGCTGTTCATGTGAGTGGCAACAACAGTGCTTGCATCAACTACCGTATAGCCTAATGACTGTGCGTTCTCCTTGTGCTGCGCATCTATCCACAAAGCATCAAGTCCGAAAGCAGGATCTGTAGTTTTAACGCCTTCAAGCTCGCCAAATACTTGCCCTGGATTAATCGCCATTTCTTTGTCCGGATATATTTCCGATTCAGCAATAGTGACACCCATAAGCACAATGCGATAATTATTCGGCCCAAGATCCAGGTTATCCCGAATATGAACAGGTGGTATCAAAAAACCGATGTCCTGCGACAGCTTCTTGCGAATCCCACGAATTCGACCCAATAGATCACCTTTTTGATTTTTATCTACCAAAGGTATGAGGCGGTAGCCAACTTCAAGACCAATTCTGTCAACCGGTGCAACATCATCCCAACCCAGCTCTGACGGTTCGGCCGGTACGTCCGTCACCGGCGCTGTCTCTACAGGCTCTGGCTCAGCGTTATCGGCGATGTTTTTTTGATTTACGTAATAAGCGCCACCGCCAGCTGCAGCAGCCAGCAATAGGAAGGCTACGTGAGGCATTCCTGGAATCGATCCCATCAAGGCCAAAATACCAGCCGCAATACTAAGAGCCCGTGGTGATTGAAACATTTGGCTGTAAATTTGCTGCCCCATGTCTTTAGATGTATTGACTCGGGTTACCATAATCGCTGCTGAGCTGGACAGCAGCAGCGATGGGATTTGAGCTACCAAACCATCTCCGATAGTCAGCAGCGAGTATTTTTGCATAGCATCTGCAAACTCGAGACTATGCTGTGCCATGCCTATGCCAAGACCGCCAATTAGGTTAATTAGCAGAATAAGAATGCCCGCTACCGCGTCACCACGTACAAATTTACTGGCGCCATCCATAGCGCCATAAAAATCGGCTTCATGAGAAACATCTTCTCGCCGAACGCGAGCTTGCTCCTGATCAATCAGACCCGCATTCATATCGGCATCGATTGCCATTTGTTTGCCTGGCATTGCGTCAAGAGTAAAACGAGCGCTGACTTCGGAAATGCGCCCCGCACCTTTTGTCACAACAACGAAATTAATGATTATGAGGATTGTAAAAACGACAAGACCGACTGCGTAGTTGCCACCAATAACGACTTCGCCAAAGGCCTCAATAACTTTGCCCGCCGATGCGCCACCTGTATGCCCTTCTAGCAACACTACTCGAGTGGATGCCACGTTTAAGGCGAGCCGAAGCAGGGTTGCGACCAGTAGGACCGTAGGGAAAACAGCGAAATCCAGCGGACGCAACGCATAAACAGCAACCAATAGAACAACAATGGCAAGCGCGATATTGAACGAGAAAAATACGTCGAGCAAAAACGGCGGCACCGGCAAGGTCATCATGCCAAGGATAATAAGCAGCAGTAACGGAACCCCGAAATTGCCCTGTACTAAAATCCTGGCGTTATTGGCGATTGTCGCCGCGCTCGATTGTTGACTTACTGCTTCCATATTATGGCGATTGAAAGCCTGCCAATTATCTGACAGATTCTCCGCTCACACTCCGTTGTGACCATTTACCTGGGTGTTTTATAAACTGATGGTTCTTATCCATGACAAAAAATTGTCATTTTCGACGTTAAACTGTTTAATCATCAGTTGCCCACTCTTCTACTGCAAAATTCGTGCTCAAGCTGAATTTTTTGTTCTCTATTTTTTTGGTTCGGACCAACGGCGCGTTTAGCTAAGGTATTCGCACCCCAAGCAACTCATGAGGGTTAGTCGTATTGAAGCTCTTCGGGAATTTCTATCTCGCCCAGCTTCGCTTGCTTACCAATAAGGGTGTTTTTAATCTGGAATACGTACGCCAACACCTGAGCCACAGCAAGGAACAACTTGTCTGGTATTTGCTCACCAATTTCAGTGGTAAAATAAAGTGAGCGCGCCAAAGCAGGAACTTCTACCAACTCTACACCGTTAGCATTTGCAACTTCTCGTATTTTCATTGCTATTAGGTCAACACCCTTTGCAACTACAATGGGAGCCGACGAGCTTTCACTGGCATACTTCAAAGCCACCGAGTAATGGGTTGGGTTTGTTATTACCACATCTGCATCAGGAATGTCGCTCATCATTCTGGCTCTAGCGAACTCACGTTGCAATTGTCGTATGCGTCCTTTAACTTCTGGACGTCCCTCCGTTTCCTTCATCTCGTCTTTGACTTGCTGCATCGTCATTCTCAGCTTCTTTACATGCTGCTGAATCTGAAAAGGCACATCTATTGCCGCGATTAGCAGCATTCCGAGAGAAATTAGAATAGTCGCTGTTCCGATGTCTGTACTCGCCGCAACTATCGCGTCACGTACGCCAAGTCTCTCCATCAACAATAGATCGGCACTAAAATAGTTCAGGCAGAACCAAGCAATAGTCCCTACCAGAATCACTTTACCGATCGCCTTGAATAACTCCATCACCGAGTTAACGGAGAACATGCGCTTTAACCCTTTTAGGGGATTTATACGGTCTAACTTCGGCGCCAGGGCCTTAGCGCTGAAACCCCAACCACCGAGCAACATTGGTCCAGCAACACCTAGAATAAAAAGGGCTGCAAGCAAAGGTAACGTTGTGTAAGCCACATCATCGATATTACGCTGTAATATCAGAATCATGGCAGAGGGGTCGAAAATTTCTTCGCGAGTTGGAGTGAAGCTCTCCCGCATTGAACGCGACAAGCCGCTCGCCAAGTTGCCATACCACAACCATACTGCGACAGTGCCACCGATCAGCAGAACCGCTGTGCTTAATTCTCGGGACCTCGCTATCTGCCCCTCTTTGCGCGCCTCTTCGAGGCGTTTGGGGGTGGGTTCTTCGGTCTTCTCCTGGCTAAGATCTTCCTCGGCCAAGCTTGCTCCTCGTCAACAATATGACACTAACGTCCATTTGGAAGTTTAGGATGCAATATCTTGTCCAGTTTCTGTCTTTTTTGAAAACAGTTTAGCTTTTGCCGTAAAAGGCACAATGCCGCTGTATCGCCCGAGGGCCTGTTGCAAGTTTTGTTGGCCAACCCTACTGGCCCTGCACGCAATTAGGAGGTGACCTGGCTGCAATCTCGATATCGCCTTGCGAAGTCTGGAGGGCGCAGTAGTGCGACTAAAACAGCCGCCGGCCCATGCGCCGATCAAGCCCGACATAAACACTAGGCTGGAATAAGCGACTATTCCAGAGCTCGAATTTATTGGCATGAAGAGCGCGCAGGCGAGTGCCGAACTTGCAGCTGCTCCCAGTCCAAAACTGGCTTTCGGCATATTCGACGCTGGCATGTCAACGGTACGAGCCGTTGTCTGGCACTTCACCCCTCCGGAGGGACTCTTTGAATAGACATCCAAAATGAACATCCCCTCCTCCGAGTTTATTGCCGCTCTTAGAATATCTGCAATCAAACTCTCATCGTCACAACGGTAGTATTGGTAAATAGTTTTGCTCATGTAACCTTCTGCGCGTTGCACAATTCCGTCAGGGCCTGCGCGCATGCTAACCCGTCATTTGTCTGAACTACAAGTACTCAGGTGAACCCAAAGCGCCTAGCTGTAACTAACTCATGAGAACTTCTTGAACGAGACACTCGAAAGGGAGAATTAGATGCTTAAGTAACTGTGATGCAAGCACTGCTTTCTAGCATAAAAAGCCTGATGTTAAGCAGTTAACCAATCAAGCTCATCGCTGCAAACGCCGCTTCCAGCAATTGCTGAAAAAAATGTGAAAAACCCGCTAAGGTATACCAAAGAAAAAAGCCACCAAGCACAATTGCCGTTGGGAAGCCAAGAGAAAAAACGTTCAACTGTGGAGCTGCCTTGGTCATCACGCCGAAAGCGAGATTAACTATTAGCAGAGCACTGACGGCTGGAAGTGCCAACAGCAGTGCATGAGCGAACATCCAGGTGCCCTGATGGAGCATACTCATCGCATTTGCGCCAACCAGCAGCTCTCCACCGGTTGGAAGGCGTTTGAAGCTGTCAAGCATGATCTCGATCATCACTAAATGGCCGTTCATTGCAAGGAACATAAGTGTTGTGAGGATTACAAAGAACTGGGAAACCACCGCGACCGAAACGCCGTTTGACGGATCAACCATAGAGGCGAAGCCTAAGCCCATTTGCATCGCGATCATTTGACCTGTAATTACAAACACGTGAAAAAATATCTGCAGGCTAAAACCAAAAAGAACACCCACCAAGACTTCCTGAACTACTGCGACAGCGGTTTGCAGATTAAACCCCGGATCGAATTGTAGGGCTGGCAGCAGTGGTACAATAATAGAAGTAATCAATAGCGCCAGAATCATCCGAACGTTACTGGGCACCATGCGTGTGCCCAGTATTGGCACCACCATGAAAAAGGCCGCTATACGAAACAGTGGTAACACGTAGCTGGCCACCAATGCTTCAATATCAGAAAGAGCAAATTCAATCATTAGCCAATTAACAACGGAATGCTGCCGATCAATTTTTCTGTAAATTGGCTCAAGCGCATTAAAATATACGGGCCAGCGAACATCATCGCTAAGAATGTCGTTAGCAAACGCGGCAAGAAACTCAATGTTTGCTCATTAATCTGAGTTGCCGCCTGAAAGACACTCACTATCAAGCCCACACCCAAACTGGGGATAATCATTATGCACACAAGTAGAATGATCAGATAGAGCGCTTCCCTTAGTAAATCAAGGACAACTTCTGGAGTCATATGGCAACTCTTTTTTTAGTTTTCATAACATACTCGTTGTTAAACAACAAACGAAGAAGCTAAGGTACCAATAATCAAAGCCCAGCCGTCTACGAGTACAAATAGCATTATTTTGAACGGTAGCGAGATGATAATAGGCGATAACATCATCATACCCATTGCCATCAAGACACTGGCAACCACGAGATCTATAACCAAGAAGGGAATGAATAGAAGAAAACCTATTTGAAAAGCTGTTTTTAGTTCGCTTGTTACGAATGCAGGTGCCAAAATTGTAAAAGGCACGTCATCCGGGGTATCGACCTGCGGGTGATCTGCGATCCTTAGAAAAAGATCCAGGTCAGATTCCCGAGTTTGGGCCATCATAAAATCTCTGAACGGACCGGACGCGGTTTCTAGAGCATCCATCGAGTTCATTTCTTCAGCCAGATAGGGCTTTACCGCCAGCTCGTTTATTTGGCTAAACACCGGCGCCATAATAAAGAGAGTGAGGAACAGAGCCAAACCGAGCAGTATTTGATTCGATGGTGTTTGTTGTAGGCCTAGGGCTTGACGCAATATAGCAAAAGTAATAATGATGCGTGTGAACGACGTCATCATCATCAATATAGACGGCAACAAACTCAGTACCGTCATAAAGGCCAGTATTTGAATTGTTACGCTGTAGTCAGAGCTGCCGTCCTGGTTACTAATTACTTTCATCGCTGGAATCGCCGATATACCGGCGGATGCAACAGACTCCAATGCAGACGGTGTGACAGATGCTGCGTCAGATTGCGCAAAACTCTGGCCGGAAAATGCCAGAAAAAGTGCGAAAACTAATACGCCAATTATGCTCATGATGCCAGCCCCTTGGACAGGCTTACGACTATTCACTGGCTTTTCCTTTTGGCAACAAACTGGCCAACTGCCTTGCGAATGGTGTGCCAATCTCCGCATCGTTCTCTGTTAGCACCGGCTCCGCAAAAACATGGAGCTGCGATACCCGACCAGGTGCTACACCAAGCAGCATTTGAGTATCACCCGCTTGAACTAAAAGCGCTCGTTCTCGCGTTCCCAGTGACATCGAGGCCAGCACTTTTAGTTTGGCACCGCTAGGCTGGTTTATGTTGGACAAGCGTTTAATAAGCCATAGGCAACCAATAATTAAGCCAACTACTAGTAGCAAACTTAAAAGCAAATTTCCAATTTGGGAAGCCTCAGGGAACTCGCTCATAGTTTCTGAATACGCTCAGACGGGCTAATGACGTCAGTCATACGAATACCGAATTTTTCATTAACAACGACTACTTCACCGTGTGCGATTAGTGTGCCGTTTACCAGCACGTCCAGTGGTTCTCCTGCCATTCGTTCCAGCTCGATCACGGAACCTTGATTTAGTTGCAATAATTTTCTAATTGGCATTTTCGTAGCACCAACTTCCATCGAAACAGTAACAGGAATATCCAGAATCACATCAAGCTGCGGGACTGCGTCACTATTCATATCGTTGGCAGCCAAACTTTCGAGCTCTGCGACTTCGGCAGCTTGCTCTTGCTCCCCTGCTGTAGGCTCCGTTGCTTCATTACCATCCATTGTTTACTCCTAGTCCTTTAATGCTGTTTTGCTAATCGTTAATTTGAAAGTACACCGGTAAATCTACCCGGCTTGATCAGTAAGTTTTTCTTTAATCTGCACCGCCAGGCGATCGCCTGAAACTCCAAATTTTCCGCTATACAGTAATCGGTTACCGGCCAGTATGCTGACCTGATCAGGTAGATCTATCGGTATTACATCGCCTTCTTGTAAATCCAATATATCCCGCAATGATATTTTTCGTTCCGCAACTTTGCAGCTGATATCTACATCCGCATACATTAACTCTCGTTGAAGAACTTCAGACCAATGGTCATCCGTCATATCAACATCTGTCTTAATTCCGGCGCCTAGAGTGTCTTTAATGGGCTCGACCATGCTCAAAGGCATTACAATATGAAACTCGCCGCTATCACCGTCAAGGTCAACCTCAAAGCGACTCACAATAACGGATTCACTAGGACTTAAAACGTTGGTCAGCAGAGGGTTGCATTCGTGCCCCTTCGTTACGGGCTGAAATTCAACCACGGACTGCCATGCCTGCTTTATATCCAGAAAGCTCGCGGATATAACCCGGCTTATGATTCGTTGTTCGGTAAGTGTAAACTCACGATTCTCTATCTTGGATGTTTTCCCACTGCCACCAAAAAACAGATCAACCAATTTAAATACAAGAGTGGCGTCTAACGTTAGCAGGCCTCGACCATAAAGCGGCGCAAACTCTATCCAATTCAGGCTGGCGGGCACGTAAAGGCTGCTCGCATACTCCGAGTACTTTTGAACTTCAAGTTTTAACGGTTGAACATCGCAATTACGTTGCAACATGTCAGACAAGCTGCTTCTGAAAAAACGAGCGAAACGCTCATTGAGCATCTCTAAGGTTGGCATGCGGCCACGAACAATCTTGTCTTGCTCAGCGAAATCAAAGGACTTTGCCTCACCGTCAAGGACAGAGCGCTCAGTTTCTACATTGCCATCATCAACACCGGTTAGAAGTGTATCTATTTCTTCCTTACTGAGAAGCTCATTAGAGTTCTCTTTATCTTCACTCATTGAAGAACGAAATCCGTGAAGAAAATCTGCTCAATGCCCGGCTTGCCCAGCTCTTTTTGGATAACGCCCTGACACACTTCGAGGGCAGCTTGACGCAGAGCGTCTTTACCATCAGCGGTTCTAAGGGCGTCGAAATCCGCGGCGCCGAACAACATAACAAGCTCGTTGCGCAAGGCTGGCATATGATTGTTCATTGCGACACGAGTTTCGTCATCACGCGTCATACCAGACACCACGATTTTCATGAATCGTTTTTTGCCGTTGACCGTATAGTTGCTGATGAAATCTGGTTTAAATTCGATGTATTGCGCGGGCAGCGCCGAAACATCAACTGTTTCCTTTTCCGCGCTTTCATCATCTCCACCACCCAGCATGCCGCTGAAATATGCGCCCGCCCCTCCACCAGCTAACACAACAACCAAGCCAATAATCAGCGGTAGTTTGCTTTTCTTTTTCTCTTCTTCGCCTGTTTGTTCTGTAGCAGCCATCCTTGCTTCCTTGTGCAATCTGTTTAGGTAACAGATCTTAAAGAGCAAGAGCTATGCCACAACTGTGACTTCGACGCTATCTTATTGTTTTTATTGAATTACTATTGTAATGAGACTCTTCTTCTGGCTAACTAATGTTCAAACCCGTCAATTTACTGGCGGTCATTACAAAGCCTCGCAAGGGTTTTCAGGCATAAGCGTCAATTCCACCGTCTCTTTCTGGCGTCTTACCAACAGAACTATTGTCGATTGCTGTGTCACTTCCGGTCCCTGGCGCGCGGTCAGCTGTCTGTTGTGGACTTTCGGGCATTGATTGCTCGTCTGAATCCTGTTGCTCGACACTAGTATCCCCTAACTCAATTCCCATTGATTCCAAGTGTTCACGAAGCCTAGGTAAACTTGCTTCGATTAACTCGCGCGCTGCGCTTGTTTGAGTCAGAAAGCTCACTGATGTCTGTTTCTCATCGGAACTCACCTGAATCTGTAGTGAGCCTAACTCTGGAGGATCGACCCGAATTTCCGCCACTTGTGCCGCGTTGGTCATCATCCATTGAATTCGTTGCCCCAACTGCGGCACAGTATTGCTTGCCGGGTTGCTTGCGTCCCCCATATTCAGGGCGAAGCTGGCCGACATCGTTGAACTAACAGCGGCTGAAAACCCGCTGTTCTGTCCGCTTGTGGCAAACGGCGCCGTAACCGGCCTGTCTGGCAGTTCCGCTACCGAGCTCGCTTCAGTAGAACGAGCTGCCGAGTCTATAAACCGCACGTCAGACATCTTCGATAGCATCCCATCAGCATTAAATGAGGCAGTTCGAGCATTGGGTGAAAATTGACCGAGAATACTCGGGGCGACTGTGACTTGATTGCTAAAGTTCAGAGCATGACTCGTAGGCTGCACTGGCGTTGCCTGCACTAAATTCGTTGTGTTTGAGACGCTAGGCGACTGACGACTAGTTGGATCCGCGATTGGCACCGATGCGGCGTTAGAGAGCTCCTTCGCAGCATCATTTATGATGGAACCATTAGAGAGCAACTTAGCGGAATCGACAGAGCTGCTCATCGCATTGGTTAGATTAGAGAGCGGATTGGGCGAGCTCGCCGCAGCTAGAGCATCTTTTGACCCCCTACCAAGTGTACGCATCACATCGGGTTCTATGGGTTTAGCCACTAGGGTGTCGGCTTCAATACCAGATGATTGTCTACCTATACGGGCGTGAACAAGCGCTTCGCTAGTACCGACGTTGAGTTCAAATGAGCCAGTGGCACGACCGGACGCAATAACAGCATCCCCAGCTGCCCCAAGCGTGGACCTGCGCGCCAAGAGTTGTTGTTCGTGTGGAATGCTAAGCGACTCTTGCGTATTTGAAGGTCCCTTGGACAATACGCTACTCGGAGTTGGCTGTTCCCCAAGAACTGTAGATTGACTGATGACTCGTGTTATTGGGCTCGAGCCAAGGCTGCCGGCTGTGGCATCTAAAGCCGGGCTTCGACCTTCAGCAGCCGCGAACACTGCACTGGATGTTGAAGTCGTCCACTTTTCAGAGCTTCTCAAGCTTCCAGTTTCAGTTTCACCAAAGGCGCGCAATGACGCCTTGCCAGCGGCATCGGCATTGGCAGCGACAGCTTCCGCTCGAGGAGTCACTGAAGCATTTGTACTTCCAAGAGCAGCAGTACCGATCCCAAGTCCCTCTCTCGCACTAGCTGACATTTGGTCATCGCTTATTGGCGCATGCAGCTTTGACATGGTACCGGCCTGAACATTGGCATTTAAGATGTCGCTATTAAGCCCAATAAAAGTTGAGGGCTGCGCTTTTACAACTTTTGCGTTAATGGTGGCTTCAGTGCTGCCGCCATGCAGTACCTTCTGCAATGAAGTATCGTATAGTAGTTCTCGAGACACGACGCTTGAAGTGTCCAAAGGTGCAAAGGTAGCTCCTAAGCTAATTTCGAGCGATGCTAAGGTTTGATCAATATCAATATCTTCAACGCGTAGACTAGCTGTCGTCACCGGCAAATTACTGCCATCTCCTGGCGGCAATAAGCTGCCAGAAGGATTCGCTAGACCAGCAGCAAAGCTAGTTGGCGGTAATAGGTTATTGGCGGGCTGCAGTGACTGCAGGCTCTGATTTAAAACGCCATCAAAGCTTCCAGCGCCGGCTATTTGAAGTGCATTTGCGCCCTTCTGGCTTATGTTTCCAGTTAAAGCGGATAAAAATGAGAGTTGTACAGCATTGCTCATGAAGGTCCCTGACAATAAAACATTATGTTTCATGGGCTTCACTTGCAAAATGCAATCAGTGATTAAGCCCTGACTAGATGTAGTAAAGCAAGTGCTTTGCCAACTATCGAGCAAGTGGGTATTTTCTTCTAAACGGCCTTTAATATCTCAGAAGACGTGCTCGCCCAGCTTTGCTTTAAATCAGCCAACGCAGATTTCATAGCACCAGTTCTGGAAGATAAAGTTGAGGATTTTGCTGCCGACTCCAGCACGTAGCAATGCCTAGCTACGTCGGCGGCACCTAAATTTAGAGCGCTCCCTTTAAAGCTATGTGCAACTTCTGCCATTCGAATAGAGTCTTTACGCTCAAGAAATTCTTCAAGTTGCCGAAGTCGACTTTCACTATCGGCTACAAATGCCTTTAGAAATTCATCAAAATCGCCTTCCATCACGAATTTCATTTCGTCAAAGATTGCAAAATCAATTTTAGGATTCGATCTGTTGTTCAAAGTTGCCATCTACGGTCTTGCCTGAATATTGAGGAGCAAGATCGAATTCTAACACTTATATAAAACCTTTATCTGGTTAGATCGAGGCTGCAGATGTACATCACTCGCTAGTTCCTTAACCAACGTCAAACCACGACCATTAAATGCTTCCAAGCTTTGAGCGCGGGAATGCGCCTCGAAAGACTTCTGGAATCCACTGCCTGAATCGGCCACTATTATTTGAAGGCTAGGTCGATCACTTGTATCCAGCATACACTCTACTCTAATCCAGCCTAGCGCCGATTGTTCCTGGCTCAGCAGCTGACGAAGTCTGGACTGTCGCTTATTATCAAAGTCATAAAAACTGTTTTCGTCTGACTTATCCGTATCTGCCAGAGCCAGCACTCCATAATCCAGTGCATTTATGTAAAGTTCATTAACTATGGTGTGAACATTTTGCCGTGCAGAAGAGGGTAAACCCGTATTAACAAGCGCTTCAAGGATTTCGCTAACAGGACTGCTAGCCGCCAGTTCAACGCCTTTAAACTCAAACTCTAGAAACCAGCCGTGTTCGCGGGCACACTGCACATCACCGACCGGCTGAGAGCGGGAGTCTAGATTGCGTACTGTTCGCCGACGATCAAGAAACATGTCAATTAAAAAAATGATGTACTTAGATTAAAGGTTAGCTCTTCATAGCTGTTCCTGCCGAATTTTTACAGCACTGATTCGTATTTTAGCGATTAGAGCGCCGGTCGAATGCACGACGCTGCTCAGACTCTTCCTCAGTTTGGCGGTCTGCCGCTTGCTCACTCAGCACATTTAATTGCCGAGTAGCACCGTGTAACTGATCTCCCATGTTCCGTTCACGACGACTGGCCGATATCCATAACTCTGTCGCCCTTTGCGTATAGCTTTGTATCGCTTGTATTTCCAGTTGCTGTCGTTCGATAACAGTTTGTAGACGACTCAGGAATAGTTGTTGGCGAACACGGTCTTTTACTCCAGTCTGCCGTTGAAGTTGTGCCTGGCGCATGTTTTCGAGGTATTCATTGTAGTAATCCTGAAGACTCGATAGTTTTTGTTGCTCTATATGTTCTTTTTGTCGGCATTCGCCTAGCTGTCGGGCAACGGTTCTCTCTTCGCCGACGAGCAGTTTGTGAACAGTTGCGAGCGCTTTAGTTCGGCGCTGAAGTCGTTTGATGGTAGCCATTGCTTGCGTCTTTCTAAGCCATCAGGTCTTATGTAGCTTCAAGTTCTGTCGATTGGCTAGTTTCCGGCAAGGTCTGGTTAATAGGTGTATTCACCAACTGGCCAAGGTCTTGGGTTGCTCTCTGCATATCAACTCCGGCTTCCACTGCCTGTTGCAGGAATGCCTGCATAAATGGCCATTTTGCAACCGCAGCATCAGCAAGCGAGTTAGCGCCCTGTTGATAGGCCCCGATCGAGATCAAGTCGCGAACATCATTGAAGGCCGCGTTCCATTGTTTGAATTGCATGGCCTGCTGCAATTGTCCGGCACCACAAATATTGGGCATTACCCGGCTAACGGATGCGCCAACATCAATAGCCGGAAAGTGTCCTGCATCAGCTAAGTCCCGTGATAGAACGATGTGACCGTCCAGGATCGCTCTCGCGGCATCGGCCACCGGGTCTTGAAGTTCGTCTCCATCGGTTAGAACGGTATAAATTGCAGTCAATGAGCCATTGCCATGTTCACCATTACCAGCGCGTTCCACCAAGGTAGGAAGCTTAGCAAACACAGAGGCCGGATAACCACGAGTTGCTGGCGGCTCGCCAGCGGCAAGCGCTACTTCGCGATGTGCCTGCGCATAGCGCGAAAGAGAGTCCATTAACAGCAAAACATGTTTGCCGCTGTCTCTAAAATGTTCTGCTATTCGAGTAGCGGTGTTTGCCGCGCGAATTCGCATCAGCGGCGTTTCATCGGCAGGAGAAGCGACAACAATGGCTTTGCGTCGGGTAGTTTCATTCATGTTGTGGTCGATAAACTCCCGCACTTCCCTACCCCTCTCACCGACCAGCCCAACCACTACGACATCAGCCGCTGTATAGCGAGTAATCATGCCCAAGAGAGTGCTTTTACCGACACCACTGCCTGCGAAAAGTCCAATTCTCTGACCTCGCCCCAGAGTCAGTAGGCTATTGATAGATCGAACGCCAACGTCCAGGGGCGTGTTAATAGGTTGGCGTTGCATAGGGTTAATTCTTGGGCCAGTAAAGCGAACTGATTGCTGGCACTTTATCTCTCCGTGATCGTCGAGAGGTTCTTCAAGCGCGTTAATAACGCGGCCCAGTAACGCGTCTCCAACGCCAATCAATCCGCTGCTATCCAACGGCCTAACACGCGAACCAGGAAACAATTGGTTCTGACCAGCAAGTGCTACCAGGAATGAACGATCATCTTCGAAACCAACCACCTCCGCTTCAACAGGTCTATGTTCGGGATGCTCTATAAGACAACGGCTACCCACTGCTGCACGCAGCCCGATGGCCTCGATTGTCAGACCAACGACCCTATGTATTCGCCCAGTTGCTTTTGGCTCCGGGGTAAATTCAAATTGGGATGCTGCTTGGCTTAGTTCTTCAAGCATTTCGCTTTCTCATTTTTGATCATAAGTCAGTTAGATCGGAACCACATTGGAGTGATCCAAGGGCTAACCCAGCCGGGCTGGTTCAAGCTGGGTTTTCAAGGCTGCGACTGCTTCATCTATCCTGTGCTCCACAGTGTGGTCAAGTAGAGCCCTGCGGGCCTCAATGATGCAATCGCCCGCTTTTAGAGTGGGGTCTGCAACTAGGCGCCAGTTTTGACTACTCTGATAACTCTCTAGTGAGTCGTAATCTAGTTGCGCAACTCTAACCTCAATGACCTGGTCTGCATCCGCGAGGCAGCCTACAGCCTGTTCAATGATGGCCTCCATGTTGGCTTGCCCGATGTGCAGTTCGGTCTGAGTGATACTACGGAGGAGCTTTTCTATCAGTTGCAGAATAAGTTGTCTTTCCTGTTGATTGTGTACGTTCATCGTTGATGGTAACGATGCCTCAATCTGGCTAATAACGCCCATTGCCGACTCCAGCGCTTTTGATGCTGACTCAGCGCCTTTCTTGGCCGCATCTTCATAACCCTTTTTTTCACCTTCGCATCGGCCCTGTTCGAAACCTTCTGCGCGGGCTGCACTCAGTAATTCCTCCAAGTCACTTTCAGTAACCCGCAAACGACCTTTATGCGGCTCATTTGTTTTTTCCGAAGTGGGCTCACTAACAAATGAAGGTAGTTGCGCCGCAGCCACGCCTTCTTGCTTAGCAACGTACACTACTTTTTCATCGCCAATTTCGGGCAAGGTCCAGCTTTTCACGTCTGTTAGCTCCGCGGATGGAATTCTCAGGCTATCCACAAGCAGGGCTACAACATTTCATCGCCGGAGCCACCGAGTGATATTTCGCCATCTTCAGCGAGCTTTTGTGCTTGCATAAGAATTTCGCGCTGGGCTTCTTCAACTTCGCTGACTCGAACAGGACCTTTCGCATCCAAATCATCCGCCAGAAGTTCCGCAGCACGCTTCGACATGTTGCCAAATATTTTTCCTTTAAGCTCCTCGCTAGCGCCTTTCAACGCCGTAATTAACTTGTCTGTATCAACTTCGCGTAGAACAACTTGAATACCTCGATCGTCCACATTGAGAAGATTCTCGAACACAAACATCAAGTCTCTGATTTGACCGGTAAGCTCTTCGTTCTGTTCATTAAGTTGCTCCAACACATCAGCTTCTACTTTCTTATCGATACTATTCAGTATTTCAGCCGCTATTCGACGCCCGCCCATTGGCCTTGCCTGGGTTTTTGCGTAGCCGGCAAATTGCTGCTCGAGTATCTCGTTAAGCTCTTGCAAGGCGGCCGGGTGCACGGTATCGAGCTCAGCCACTCTACGTATGATTTCCAATCGTGTGGGCTCGGGCAGAAACTCAAGAATTTCTGCAGATTGATCTGCCTCTAAATACGCTATTACAATTGCCTGTATTTGAGGGTGTTCATGTCGAATAATATCGGAGACTTTACGAGCCTCCATCCACTTGAGAGTTTCAAGGCCGGAACTCGACCCGCCCAGTCTGATTCTGTCCACCAAACTGTTGGCTTTGTCTTCTCCCAGCGCTTTAACCATGACATTACGTATGTAGTCATTGGAATCAACACCCAATCCAGTTTGGCCTCCCACATCTTGCAGTAAGCTGCTAGCTGCCGCGGCCACTTGTTCCTGCTGAACATTCTCTAGTGTGGTCATTGACGTGCCAATCGCCTGCACTTCTTTCGGCCCCATATTTTTCAGAATCGCAGCCGCATCCGCTTCACCAAGAGACATTAGCAAGATAGCCGCCTGATCAACTTTGGAAATGCCAACTTCGTCCTTTCCGTCACTCACTTTCGGCTACCCACTTCTTAATCACCTGTGCCACACGATTAGGGTCTTGCTCAATAAGCCCTTTAATCGAATCCATCTGCTGATCAAAGCTTCCCGCTAAGGCCGGCACCATCTGATCGTTGCTACCATCAGGAAGCCCTGCGAAAGAACCGCCGGCTCCGCCCAGCGCCAAATTGCCTGCACCTGCTGCCTCTCTCTTTGCATCTTCTTGAGCCGCAAGAGCCGCTTCTACTGCCTTCTCTGTTTGCTGTGCAGTCGCTTGCTCTTCAGCAACTGATGGCAATGCCGCTGAACTTGCTGAAGCCGGTGCAGCCTTGCTGAGGTTTTTCAATGTTGGACGTAATACCGTGAATACTAGAACCAGCACGAATAAGCCGCCCAGACCTTGCTTGACCAAGCTCTTAAACCAAGCTTGCTCCCAAATTTGCGGGGCAACAAACACCGGGCCAGCTTCGGGTTTAACAAACTCTGCGTTGATAACACTGACAGAGTCCCCGCGGGCAGCACTAAAACCAACCGTGTCTTTTACTAATTGAGTGAGTTTTGCCAGCTCTTCTTCCGTCCAGGCCTGCGCAATATACTCAGGCGCCTTTTCCGCACCCTCTTCTTCACTCGTTTCTGCGTCAGCTCCTTCTTCAACAACCGGTTCAGCAGTATTCAATACCGACTTGTGGTCAACCACGACGGCAACCGATATGCGTTGAACTTTGCCCACTTGATGGCGAGTATGGCTAATGGTGCGATCTAATTCGTAATTGCGAGTGGCTTGACGTTTACTAGTTGCACCTTTGCCCGCCGCTGCTGCGCCCGTTCCGCCCGGATTATCGGCCGTTAGCAGACTTTCTGGCGGAGGTTGATTTGTTAAAGCCCCAGGAACACCAGCGGCACCATTGGCTTCTCCAGCGCCACGTTGTTCTTCAAGCGTTTCTTCACTGCGTATAGATGGAAGATCCGGGTTGAATATTTCATCCGTCTGTTCCATCTCTGTAAAGTCCACGTCGATGGTGACCTCAGAGCGGTATTTGCCACTGCCGACGATGGGACCCAAAATGCTGTTTACCCGAGCACCGAAGTCCTGTTCTATCCTGTTCTTATAATCTAGCTGTTTGCTTGCTTGCTCCAGTTCGTTACCTATCTCCGAGCTCGAAAGCAGATTACCTTTTTGATCAACTATTGTTACGTCTTCAAGCTTTAACTCAGGAATACTAAAAGCAACCATGTTGCGTATCGCTTGAACCTGCGGATTGGTAAGTGAGCTGCCGGAATAGAGCTCAACAAATATGGATGCACGCGGTCGCTTGGCGTTACGGACAAACACAGACGCCTTTGGAATCGCTAAATGCACTCGCGCCGATCGAACCGAGTTAATATTGCTAATAGTTCGGCCCAACTCTCCTTCCAAACCGCGCCGATAGCGTGCAGTCTCCATAAATTGGCTGGTACCGAGCGACTGCTCCTGGTCGAGTACTTCAAGGCCTATTGAAGGATTGGCATTTATTCCGGCCGCTGCCAGCTTCAATCTGGCGCTGTGCAGTGTTTCTTCCTCAACCAAAAGATTCCCCGTTCTGGGATCTAGTTTGTATGGAATGTTGTTTGTACCGAGTATGTCTATCGCCTGGTTTGTATCCACGTATTCAAGATTGTCGAATAGCGGGCGATAGTCGCCTTCCTGACTCCATAGAACTACACCAAAGCCCATCGCAACACTTGCTGCAAGGCCTATCATAAGGCCGAGCTGACGCAGGATACCCAGCCCGTTAAAGCCTGCAAAACCTAGTACAGCGGTTGAATCAGAAGACGCCACGCGTTACATCCTTGTTCTTATTAGTTGGTTGCACATGCCTAAATAGGCATGTTCATTACTTCTTGATACGCTTCAACCAATCTGTTGCGTACTTGTGTCATAGCTTGAAAAGAGATGCTCGCTTTCTGGGAGGCAACCATTACATCACTGAGCGAAACCGTGGTATCACCTGTTTCGTAAGCGCTTTGCAGGGCCCCTGAAGCTTTTTGAACCCCGTTAACTTGATCAATTGCTGAAGTCAGCACATTCTGAAAGTCAGGCTTTTGGACACCCTGATCAATTCCTCGCAGCTGCAAAGAATTTTGCGCTGCAGCGTCCTGCGTTGGTGGCTGAATGGCACTTGCCTGGGCCTGTTCACGCATCACACGCATTTGGCTCAACACATTATTTATATCAACTCTGCCGACATCCATAAAATCACAACCCGGTTCAACTCTGATCAGTAATCAAGAGCGTGAGCAATAAGATGAGCTATTGCTCATCATTCGAACAAATGATCAGAAAGCAGTCAGCCAGCAACACGTCAATAAACTGTCTACTTGTAAACTAAGCTTCAGAGCGCAGGATGCTTTGACGACTTTTTGACGCCAACCATGTTCTGCTCAATGAAGATACGTTCTCTTCCAAGCACTATGTGATTAAGATTGCAGAATTCAGGCCAACTTTGCGCCGTTGATCGATTTAAAAAATCCCCATCGCGGTGCCGGCCGCAATGCTCAGCCCAAGCTCTTCACATCGTTGCAATGTTTCGCTCGTTGCTTCACCAACCGACAGCACTGGCTCCGCCACTTTTCGCAGTGGGTAGCCTTTGGTAATTCGCTCAACAGCCGCAATAGCTCCAGTGCCATCATTGCCTGCGCCTACAAACAAGGCATAGGGCAAATTCAGTGCGTGGGGTTCTGCTGGGTAAAAGGTGCGATCAAAGAAGTCCTTTAGCGCACCCGACATATAGCCGAAGTTCTCTGGGGTGCCGAATATAAGCGCATCAGCGTCCAGTAGATCCTGAAGAACAGCATCCTTTGCCATCAACATCCTGGTCTGGATCGAATCTTCTTGCAGGGCGCCGCGAAGCACGGCTTGTGCCATTGCTTCTACATGCCGCCCCTGGCTGTGGTAAATAATTCGAAGTTGTTTCATTGCGGTAACGATAGATGTTCAGACTTCAGCGGCTACAGTACGTATTATAAGCGCTCATTAAGACCAGCACTAATTGGATTAGAACGAACATTTTATGAACAAAACAAATCGACAGTGGCTTCTTCATTCACGTCCTGAGGGAATGGTCAGTGAGGCCAACTTTTTACTTGCCGAAACACCGCTGCCCAAACCCGACTTGGCCGCTGGCGAGTTTCTGGTTCGCAATACCTACTTTAGCTTCGAACCCGCGATGCGAGGATGGATGGAAGACAAGCCAAGCTATCTCCCTCCTGTTGCCATAGGGGAGCCTATGCGGTCCACCGCTATTGGCGAAATTGTTCAATCGAATAATCCAGAGTTTCCTGAAGGCTCTTTGGTTCAAGGAATGTTTGGCTGGCAGGAGTATGCTATTGGTGGAGACGCCAGCCTATTCCCAGCCAACCTGCTGCCGGCCGACGTTCCTCCAACGATGCTGTTAAGTATTATGGGCGGCACCGCTCTAACGGCCTATTTTGGCCTATTGTACGTCGGCGAATTGAAAGAAGGCGACACAGTTTTGGTATCCGGCGCCGCCGGTGCGACAGGAAGCGTTGTTGCACAGATTGCAAAAATTAAAGGCTGCAAAGTAGTTGGCATCGCTGGAGGTGACGCCAAATGCAGCTGGTTGACTGACGACGTAGGCATAGACCACACAATTGACTACAAGAGCGAGAACATGAAACAACGCATTGGGGAATTGTGTCCTGAAGGAGTAAATGTGTTCTTTGATAATGTAGGAGGCGATACTCTAGAAGCAGGCATCGAGCACATAGCTCAGTTTGGACGCATCGTTCTATGTGGGGCTATCTCTGAATACAATGACGAACAGCCGCGCTCAGGTCCGAATAACCTTATGAATCTGGTAAAATTCAGTGTACGTATGGAAGGTTTCATAATGTTCAATTACATTGACAAAATAGATGAGGCCTACGCTGACTTGGGTAACTGGCTTGCTGAAGGAAAGTTACTCTGGAAGGAAGATATTCAAGAGGGTTTCGAGAATATACCCGCTACTTTTCTAAGACTTTTCAGCGGCAGCAATGAAGGCAAGCAATTGCTAAAGGTAATTTAGCCTACACTTCCGCAAGCGATAAAAAGAACTTAGAGTAACACTAGATATGAATACCCGAAGGACGTTCAATGAAAGAGTTTAGTAATAAAACAGCAGTCATTACCGGCGGGGCCAGCGGAATTGGTTATGCGATTGCCGAGGAAGCGCTATCTCGTGGTATGAAAGTGGCTATTGCCGATGTTGAACAAGCAGCTCTAGACCAAGCGGTTATCACCTTGTCAGAAAAAGGAGAAGTGTTAGCCATAAAAACCGATGTTTCTAACGCGGAGCAAATGGACGATTTTGCAAAGCAAACACTCGCGCACTATGGCTCGATTCATCTCGTATTTAACAATGCCGGTGTAGACGGCAACGGACCAATGTGGGAATTGACTACTGACGATTGGAATTGGACCATAGGCGTTAATCTATGGGGCGTGGTGCATGGGATTCGCGTATTCTCTAAACATCTTGTTGAACAAAACGAAGGCCATATTATCAATACCGCGTCCATTGCGGGGCTTGTTTCAGCGCCAGGTTCCGGGCCTTATACTGCCACTAAACATGCCGTTGTCGCGATGTCTGAGTGTTTGTTTGGAGAGCTGCGAAACGAAGGCAAAAATGTTGGTGTTTCTGTGCTTTGCCCAAGCTTTGTTAGCACCAACATCTATAAGGCAGGTAGAAACCGCAAAGACTTCGAAGATAATGAAGAAAAACAGGCCGAACTCAAAAT
Organism: Pseudomonadales bacterium; assembly: GCA_045106985.1. Lineage (GTDB taxonomy): Bacteria > Pseudomonadota > Gammaproteobacteria > Pseudomonadales > JAUIET01 > JAUIET01. The sequence goes on from JBGCFQ010000020.1 coordinate 157,879, forward strand.
AATTGAAGAATTAGCCGGTGGATTGTTCGCCGATGCCATGCCCGCTTGTAAGGTGGCTAGAATGACCTTTGAAGCGATTGAGTCAAAGCGATTTTACATTCTTCCGCATCCGGAAGGCTCTAAGCCATTAATTAAGCGCAGAATGGACGAAATACTGGAAGGCAATCTGCCATCAATGAAGGGGCCAGAGGAATATCCGGTAGCCTAGTGCGCTCTGATTCCAAACTGCCCATTGAATATTTACTCTGGTTGCGCTTAACTGCAAGAATGTCTATGCGTTTTGCCCCCAAAGTCTCAGCTTTATCATTCACCGTACTTTTGGGGATGAGCGGCATCTCATCCATAACATCAGCGGCCCCGCAAACCGGTACAAAAGTTCTCGGTCAAGTGTCTCAATTAGAAGCGCATTCTGATGTAACTGCGCCAATGATTGGCAAAGAAGCAGTTGCCCCCTCTTCTGAAGACACAGGTTTACCTAGCAGCGATTCTGAGGCAGGTGATCGCAATAAAGCGGGCTGGATGGATTCTAGTCATCGCTTTGTGTCCAAAAAGAGCGACGGTCTTGTGCGCTGGTTTGACGGTTTCTTTGGAGTACCACGCTCTGATCTTGAATCGGCGCAGTCCTTTTTACGTGTTCGAATGGACAATGAGTGGGATGAAGAGGACGGTAACAGCGTTGGGTTCAGAGTTAGGGGGAAGGTGAATCTCCCAAGAGTGAGCGAACGCATAGGTCTTATATTTTCAGATGAGCGTGGCGACGAAACGGGCGCTGGTGGATCTGTGGAACAGGCACTCTCAGATAACAACCCTCGAAATGACGTTGCCCTGCAATACACAGGAATAGACAAAGAGCGTTCTCGACTAGATTTTAAATTGGGCTTTCGGTCTGGTTTGCGCGTTAAATTGGCTGCTCGTTATCGCTACGAGCTACCGCTGCAAAATGATACCTTGGCACGTTTCAGTGAAGAGCTTTACTTTAGGGATGGCGACGGTTTTGGGACCTTTACACGCTTCGACTTAGATAAGACATTGGAGCAGAAGAAGCTGCTTCGTTGGGCTAACCGCTTCGAGTGGGGCGAAAAGACGCGCGGCGTTGAATGGGGCAGTACTTTGTCACTCGCGCGACGAATCAACGATAAGTCCGCATTGTCTTACTTCGTTAATGTTGAGGGTGATACACGGCCCAATGAATTGAACCGAAGCTATGGTCTTGGCGTTACCTATAGGCGCAATTTCTTACGCAGGTGGTTATTTTTTGAACTAGAGCCGGCGTACGTTTGGCGACGAAATCTGGAAGACCCAATGCCCGGGGTGATAGAGCCCTACTTCGCCGACAGAGAAGGTGTTGCGCGTTTCACAGCACGCATAGAGGTCTTGTTCGGCGAAGATCAGCTTTAAGCTCCGGCACTGCTACGCCCAGTCATACAGCGTATTTTCAGAACCCCTCTGTTTTGTGGCCATGATCCCAAATTCGGCCAGGCATGAATTTGTTAACCCAATAGCCAATCTTTGTACCCTTGCCAGGAAAGGACAGAAACTCGCCCTTCTCCAATGACGCTTCAATATGCTCTATCACTTCTTCCGGAGTAAGGACAACGTCGACCTGCGTAATTTTCGGCACCACTGTGTCTTTGGCTTGTTTCCACAAAGGTGTTGCAACCGGCGGTGGGCAGACACAAACGAAACGCACGCCACTATTGATATTCTCGTGATAGAGAATTTCTGTATACGTCGAAACAGCCGCTTTACTTGCGCAGTAACCGCCCATAAGCAGTCCAGGAATAATTCCCGACATCGATGAAAAACTTATGAAGTCGCCCTTACCTCTTTCAACCATGCCTGGCACGGCGGCCGTCGCGACATTCACCAAACCGTTGTAATTGATGGCCATGAGCTTGATTTGAACCTTAGGATCTTGCTCAAGTAATTTACCAAAAGGCATAATAGCAGCCGCATTTGCCACCCGATCAATAGGACCTAAATCAGTTTCAACTTGCGCTACTGCGGCATGAACCGCATCAGTATCAGAGATATCTACGGTGTAGGCTTTTATATTTTCTCGGCCCGCAGTGGTCTCTGCCATTCCCGCTTCATTTACGTCAAAGATGGCTACTTGAGCACCTTGGTCAGCAAGTATTTTCGCTGCTGACTGCCCCATGCCACTTCCACCGCCAGTGATCAGTGCTACCTTTCCGTTAAATGCCATTACTCAAACCTCTTTAGGACTGCATAAAATTTGCTGACATAGTATTCAGCAAATAGTTTCTTGCAAGTTAATCTCTCGTCAGTAACGCCGCAAACTATCTGCTTCTGGGCTTAACGACCTTGCGCTCCTTTTGCCAGCATCTGTTGCATTTGAATCATCATGCGATCGATAGAGAAACTCGCTGTGGCCTGACGCGGCGGAAACTGTCGAAAAGTTGAAAGCCATTTACCGACCTCTTGCTGGGTTGGCACAAACAACCACAGCTGGTCTGCGAAGAATCGAGAATACATACCGGAATCTATAGAGGTCTCATAAGGGTCAGAACGAAGATTGATAACCCTTGGAAAGTTGAGAGCCTCGCGTGGACCAGACCAACCCTCCATTTGTAGCGCGAAATGGATTTTCCAATCATTCCAACGTACTGCATTCAATTGAGCATTGTCGTCAAAGTAAAACAAGGTTTCCCGCTTACCTTTGCCTTTGCCCGACAGCAGCGCTGTTTGATCGAAGCCATCCAAATGCACCTTATATGTCTTGCTGCCTGCAGCGTAGCCCTGCTTTAGCTTAGCGCCAATATTGGGCTCTCCGGCGGCCGCCAGAAAAGTAGGCAACCAGTCCTGATGAGAGAAAATATCATTTATAACAGTTTTCTCTGCAACCATACCAGGCCAACGAATAAGTGCTGGCACGCGAAAGCCACCTTCCCAGGTGGATCCTTTCTCACCTCGAAACGGCTCTGCACCGCCATCGGGGTAGGTATTCGTTTGCGATCCGTTGTCTGTAGAGTAAACAACAATAGTGTTGTCTGCGATACCCAACTCTTCTAACTTGTCGAGCAGCTGACCAACATGATGATCGTGTTCCTTCATACCATCAGCATACAATCCATGGCCAGAGCTGCCCTGCCACTTAGGTGCGAGCCGTGTCCAAACATGCATACGCGTCGAATTAAACCAAAGAAAAAACGGCTTGTCTTCGCTCTTGGACTTATCCATGAATTTCAGAGCAGCATCAGTGAATTCCTGATCTGCAGTTTCCATGCGTTTACGGCTAAGTGGCCCGGTGTCTTCAATTCGGCCATCAGCATAAGAATGAATAACCCCTCGTGGCGCGAATTTTTTGTGGAATTCAGGATCTTTCGGATAGTAGTAAGTTTCTGGCTCCTCTTCCGCATTTAAGTGATAGAGGTTGCCAAAAAATTCATCGAAGCCATGGTTGCTAGGTAAAAATTCATCTTTATCGCCCAGATGATTTTTACCGAATTGCCCCGTAGCGTAGCCTTTCGGTTTAAGTAACTCTGCAATAGTTGGATCTTCACCGCGAAGGCCAATATCAGCACCAGGTAGGCCTACTTTGAGTAGGCCTGTTCGTAAAGGGTGTTGCCCAGTGATAAATGCGCTGCGCCCAGCCGTGCAACTTTGCTCGCCGTAGTAGTCAGTAAACATTGCGCCTTCGTTAGCAATGCGGTCTATGTTGGGGGTTTCTCCGCCAAGCATGCCGCGATGATAGGCGCTGATATTAGACCAACCAATATCGTCGCCCCATATCACCAAAATGTTTGGCTTCTCAGCCGCGGTTACCACAAGCGGCGAGAGCCCAAAAAAGACACTCACTAACAATATAACACTGGTCCGCGAAAACGCTGCTTGTCTCTTCATTGATTTTGCCTTCACTAGTTTGCTTTTACACTTTTCTATAAACATTTAACTGAAAGTCAGAGCGAGCGAGATATAAGTTCTTTCATAATCTCATTTGTTCCGCCGTAAATTTTTTGTACACGACTGTCCGCGTACATTCGAGCAATCGGGTACTCCCACATATAGCCATAGCCACCATGCAGCTGCAAGCACTCGTCGACAACATCGCACTGCTTTTGTGTGCACCACCATTTTGCCATCGACGCTTCTTCAGGCGATAGTTCACCGCTCATATGCTTGGTAATGCACTGATCTACGAATGCACGCGAAACGGTCGCCTCTGTCTTGCACTCGGCTAATTTAAATCGCGTGTTCTGGAAATCAAATACAGTTTTACCAAAAGCGCCGCGTTGCTTAGTGTATTCAACAGTAGTCTCTACGGCCATTTCTGCAATAGTTGCCGCAGCGCAGGCAATACTTAAACGCTCCTGCGGCAACTGTTTCATCAACTGTATAAAGCCCTGGCCTTCTTTCTCGCCGATTAGGTTATTGAGCGGCAATCTAACATCGCTGAAGAAAAGCTCGGATGTGTCAGCATCTTTCAAACCGATCTTTTCCAGATTACGTCCGCGACTAAACCCTTCAAGACCTTCTGTTTCAGCAACAATTAATGATGTACCCTTCGCTCCTGCGCTTGGATCAGTTTTACACACAACAATAATCAGTTCAGCATGCTGACCATTAGTGATAAAAGTTTTACTGCCATTAACGAGGTAATGATCATCCTTTTTAATAGCGCTAGTCTTTATTCCCTGTAGGTCAGAACCCGCTCCCGGCTCGGTCATCGCAATTGCGGCAACCAATTCGCCGCTGACCATTTTGGGTAACCATCGCAGTTTTTGCTCTTCTGAGGCATAGTTAATAAAATAGTGCGCAACGATTTGACTGTGCACAGTGTTGCCGCCAGCAACAGAAGCGGCGGCATCGCCTCGCATCATGGCGTCATATATGATCGCCTCGTGCGTGTAATCTCCACCTGCACCGCCATATTGCTCTGGAACGCTAGCGCCTAGCAATCCAGCCGCTCCTGCATCGCGCCACGCTTGACGATCGCACATTCCTTGCTTTTCCCATCGCTCCCGATGAGGTGCGAACTCAGATTGGGTAAACCTTAAGGCACTGTCGTGCAGTATTCGTAATTCGTCATCCACCCAGGCAGAATTCAAAATGCTCATAGTGATCCTTTTGTTGTTACCCAAATATTTACTGGGCAGGCTGTTGTTGCATATAACTTAGTTGTTTAATCAAACCCTCCAGACGGCTGTCTCTGGGATTAACGCCGGCAAGAGCCTGCGCATGCTGCATCGCTTTAGCTATGTCGCCACGGTCTCTCTCAATGGTCGCTAACGCAAACAACAACTCAACATTGCCGGGATTTTCATCGGCCGTAGCTTCTAGTTGCTTGATTGCCTCTTCGCTTCGGCCAGCGGAATTCAAACCAATTGCATATACGTATGCGTATCTCCACGAATCACTGAGCTCAGACGCATGCTGTAATTCTACCAACGCTTGATCCTTATTTCCCTGACGAGAATGCCATAAACCGTAGGCATGACGGCTCTCGGCAACGTCCGGCTGTCGTTTGATGGCTGTTGCTAATAGAGAGCCTCCCTCGGCATCTCGCTGAATACCACGATATAAGTCTGCCAAATTCAGATAAGCGGGTATCCAAAGCGGGTCTAGATTTATAGCTCGTCGATAATATTCTTCTGCGCGCGCCGTCTTGCCACGACGAGCAGCAAGAGAGGCTAAATTACTCAATGCTTCGGGCCTATCGGCATTCAGTTCTTGGGAGTTGATGTATTCGTCAAGTACACCACTTAATAAGCTGCTCTCCTTTTCACTCAACAAGCTCGAAGATGCATCGGCAAGTGTACGGGCGGCCTCAATTCTCACCGCAAGGTGTTTGTCCCTTAACAATCGCGATGTCATTTCCCACCGCTGACCTACTGGTAATAGCTCCACCGATTGCAGCGCAGCCAACTGCATTGCTGGATTGCTTGATGCCAGCCCCAATCTCACATCCTCTAGTGCTTCTACATCTAGCTGACGAGACATAAACGCCAGTGCGGAGGCTCTGACAATGGGCGCTTGGTCTTTGTCGCTGAACACAGACCGAAGTAACCCGGATGCTGGCTGACCATTTTGTATAGCAGAAAAAGCTCTCGCGAAATGAGGTTTAGTCTCCCTTCCTGTTATGCCAAAATGCGCCGCTATAGCCTTAGTAGCCCATTGGTTTGATTTATCTTTGTGACAGTCGGTGCAAACATTGGGTGACCCAACTTCTTCGCTCAGCTCCGGTCGTGGAATACGAAAGCTATGATCGTATCTTTCATCCACGCCCATGTAGATTTTCGCGGGCATGTGGCACTGCCGACACTGCGCAGCAGCCGATCCTTCAGGGTGGAAATGATGTTCCGTTGAATCATAGCTTTTGGGCTGTAAGCCGCCAAATTGGTTCGGTGGTGATTGCTGATGACATTGCGTACAGACCGCGTTACCTTCCAGCTTCAGTTCGGCTGAATGAGGATTGTGGCAATTGCTGCAAACAACACCGGCTTGATGCATTTTGCTTTGTAGAAAAGAACCATAAACATATACCTCTTCCAGAATCTGTCCATCGGCATGGTACAAACCTTGATCCAGTAATGCAGGCACATAGTGGTCGTACAAGGACTTGCCGGGCTCAAAGCCCTCTGCGATTACGCGGCGTCTTGAATGACATCGTGCGCAACTGGCGAGCTGAATGGGAGCCTCGCCAAGACTCGCAGCAAACCCCTTATGGGCGGGCGAACTATCGGGCGTAGAACCCTCGGCATGGCTTGCCCAAGATTGATGTTGTGATGCCGGGCCGTGACAGGCCTCGCAGCCTACATTTATTTCATTGTATTCAGTGGAGTAAGACGCTGAACTTGCGTCATACCCTTTACGTAAATTTGTAGAGTGACAATCAGCGCACTGATAATTCCAGTTTTGATGCAAGCGAGTCCAATGCAAGGGGTCGCTCGCAGGTATCGATTCATCCGGATACATATGAAACCAGCGCTGTCCGCCATCAGCATCAGGTCTAGAATCCCAGGCCATGCTCAGAGCTTGGTAAGCACCTTTCCCAGTGGGTATGAGGTACTGTTGCAGAGGCTCAACACCGAAGGCATGACTAATCGGAAATTCTTCCTTTTCGCCAATTTTATTATTGGTTCGAACGAAATAGCTACCATCACGCTGATAGAAGAAAAACTCTTCGCCCTGATGCGTTACCGTTTGATTATCAAAGTTGCCCAAAACCGTGTCACTGTTCACGGTCTGCATAGCCAATGCATGATGCGACTGCTGCCAAAACTCAAAGGCTTGTTCGTGGCAACTTTTACAGTTTGCCGAACCAACATACTCTCGCTCTATATTGGTCGTGGGTGCAAAGGTCGACGGTTCTTGTTCACTATTTACCTTTACCTCTGCTCCGGCATCCGCAACTTTATTTTTTGCATCAACACCTACTTCAACCGGACCACAGGCAGAAACCACAAGCATCAGCAAGGCCAAAAAGGCGTTCGCAACGACATTTGACGCTTTGCAAATGTGGCAAGCCAACCTGGTCAACATCAATTGGTCGGCTTAGGTATGGTCTCCATTATTTGATCAATAGTGAAACTTGCGGGTCGCTGTCTTGGAGGAAATGCGTGCAGAGACTTAATGAACTTACTCACCTCGACCATACCTAGACCCATTGCGATTGGAATCTTTCTTGTCCACCACTCATTGTATGCATTAGAGTCCGTATCGGCACGTTCAAATGGATCGCGACGCAGGTGAAACATTTTCGGTATTCGCAAAGGTATAAATGGTTCACGCCAGACTTGAAAACGTTTTGCTCGCTGTTCTGCGTACACGATTTTCCAATCGTCTACTCGCGCAGATATTAGCTTGCCGTCGTCGCTAAAATATAAAAACTCTCTGCGTGGGCCCGCTTTCTTTTCCGTTAAATGCGGCAGAAAGTTATAGCCGTCAAGATGTACTTTGAATGACTTAGCGCCGGCTACGTGACCACTGAGCAACTTCTTCTTGATCGAAGTATCACCAGCCGCAGCCATTAAGGTTGGCACCCAATCTTGATGTGACATGACTGAATTGCTGATGCTTCCTGCCTCAATTTTCCCTGGCCATCGAACCATCGCCGGAACTCGGAAGCCCCCTTCCCAGTTGGTATTTTTTTCACCGCGAAATGGCGTTATACCACCGTCAGGCCACATATTGTAATGCGGGCCGTTATCGGTGGTGTAAATAACAATTGTATTCTTGGATATACCCAGCTCATCAAGCTTAGCTAATATGAAGCCAACGTGATCATCGTGTTCAAGCATGCCATCGGCATAAAAACCCTGTCCTGAACGTCCTAAGCTCTCATCTTTAACGTAAGTATGGTAGTGCATGCGGGTTGAATTGAACCACGCTAAAAAAGGCTTACCCGCTGAGTGCGCCTTATCTATGAACTTCAATGTTGCGCCAAGAAACTCTTCATCAACTGATTCCATGCGCTTTTTAGTTAGCGGGCCGCTGTCTTCAATGCGACCGTCGGCATAGCTGTGAATGACGCCTCTCGGGCCGAAGGTTTTATTAAATTCCGGATCTTTGGGATAGTCTGGATCTTCTGGCGCTTCTTCTGCATTCAAATGATATAAGTTGCCAAAAAATTCATCGAATCCATGATTGGTTGGCAAAAATTCATCCCGATCACCTAAATGATTTTTGCCAAACTGGCCCGATGTGTAACCCAGTGGTTTCAACAATTCAGCCAATGTTGGGTCTTTGGGACTAAGACCTGTATCGGCACCAGGTGCGCCTACTTTTGTAAGTCCGGTACGAATTGGGTGTTGGCCTGTAATAAAAGCTGAACGACCAGCGGTGCAGCTTTGTTCGCCGTAATAGTCGGTAAATTTTAGCCCCTCTCTTGCTATACGATCTATGTTGGGTGTGGAATAACCCATCATACCCATATTGTTAGTACTGAGGTTCCAAAAGCCGATGTCATCGCCCATTATTACAACGATATTGGGCTTATCTGCTGCCGACACTTCTGTAACAAGAAGTAAAGTTGCCAGTAAGCCAATGCAGCTTCGAATTATTGTTCTCATCTGTGTGTCCGTAATGATTTAAGGATACTCTCTATAGACGCCAGTGCTGCTCGTCCACGGTACGTTTTTATACCATCTATAGACTTTTAAGTCACGTCTACGAGGCATGCTCGATGCGAGTTTGTATCGATGCAGTAGTTGGCTTACCTTCCGTATGTTCGTATACTCGCAGGCTTGAATGTTGGCTTTTGGCTGGCGTAATTTATGGGGGAATGTTAGCGATTCTGACAACTTCCAAAGAATAACAAAGGGTTTTAATGTCTACTCTGGAAAGCCTGCACAATCTGGAAAATGCCATCAAACAGTCGGTTATCGGCCAGGATGACGTTGCCCGACAGTTGGTGATTGGCTTGTTGTGCAATGGTAATTTACTGCTTGAAGGCCTGCCTGGAACCGCGAAAACTCGTGCTGTAAAGTCATTGGCACGCATATTGGACGTAAGCTTGAGCCGTATTCAATTCACGCCAGACCTACTGCCCTCCGACGTCACTGGTACCGAAGTATTTCATACCGAAGGTGAGAACAACACTCTACTGTTCCAACCTGGCCCCATTTTTGCCAACCTGGTTCTCGCAGATGAGATAAACCGGGCACCCGCAAAAGTGCAATCGGCCTTGCTTGAAGCGATGGAAGAGCGCCAAGTCACCGTCGCCGGCAAGAGCTACCCTATGCCAGATTTGTTTATGGTACTAGGCACTCAGAATCCGATAGAGCAAGAAGGCACATACCCGCTGCCCGAGGCCCAGATGGACCGGTTCTTATTGAAAGTTCTGGTTGACTACCCCAGCGACGACGCCGAGCTTGACGTGATGCGATTGGTGAGAAGTGAGGAAGGCGAATCTCAGCAGGCCATAAGCGATACCATTTCTAGTGATGAAATATTTGCTGCGCGGCGAGAGCTAAAAGGACTTCATATAGCGGAGAATATAGAACGTTACATAGTGGCGCTGGTACTGGCCACACGCCACCCTGAGCGTTACACGAACAGCGATCTGCATCACTGGCTTATAGTTGGCTCCAGCCCGCGCGCCAGTATTGCCTTAGATCGCAGCAGTCGCGCCGTTGCCTGGCTAACTGGCAAAGACTTTGTAGACCCAGACGACGTGCGCAGTGTTGTTCATCCCGCATTACGCCATAGACTTGCGTTGAGCTATGAGGCAATTGCCGAAGGCATTACTCAAGACGACGTGATCGATGAAATACTTCGCCAAGTTGCTGTTGCGTAGAGTTGCTGCCATACCGTCAGCCCGATTGCTGCGAATTTTGTTCAGACAAAAAATTCGCTAGAGAAGTATGAACCGCGAGAGGTCCGTGAGCACAGTGAATAGCAAGCGAGCACACTCGGCACTTTCAGCACCCGCTGAAGACAGCCGCATTTACCTGAGCGCTCGGAAACTAATCGCGCTGCGAGCGCATGCACGCGGCTTTGTGCTAAACCCAAGTCAGTTTATCCAAAACCAATACGTTGGTCGCCATCCGTCTAAACAGCGTGGCCGCGGATTAAATTTCGAAGAATTGAGTCATTACCGAATCGGCGATGACACAAGAACAATGGATTGGAAAGTAACCAACCGCACAGGCAAGCCCCATGTAAGAGTGTACACAGAAGAACGGGAAAGACCCGTAATGCTTGCCTGTGACCAGCGGGTCGCGATGTTTTTTGGCAGCCAGCACAAAATGAAATCAGTGGTGGCGGCCGAGGTCCTGTCACTGCTGGCATGGCGTCAGTTTGCGCTGGGAGATGCCATTGCCTCATTGTTGTTTAACGATACAAACATGCTTGAATTTAGTCCGCAGAGAAGCAGCTCTGCTTTGCTGGAGGTTTTTCAGCAATTGAGTATCATGAATCGATCTTTGTCGTGCAAAACGGATCCGTTAGATCCGCTAGCCAGCCAAGCGTCTCTGAACAAAGCTTTACATCATCTAATGCGCTTATGCCCAAGAAATAATCTGATAGTGTTGATTTCAGACCTACAAGGTTACAACGACGACTCTGAAACACTCGTTAAAAGCCTTGCTATACACAACGACGTGTTCGTTCTGCATGCGATCGACGCTGCCGAGAAGGACCTGCCTGCCTCACATTCTTTAATTGCCGGCAATGGCGAGCTGCAGATAGCCGTAGGGTGCGACGAACCCTCGCTTAGAGACAACTACCGGCTTCAGGCTCAGCAATGGCTTAGTACGCTGGCTGCGCAATTTCGTCGTTCCGGGGTTGGGTACTATGCACTCAATACTGTGCAAGCCTCTGAGCAGCAACTTAGACAAGCGTTACCAGAAGCGTCTAACGTCGTACGTAAACAACATTCAAGCTTTTCCTAGCGGTGCTCTCTTGTAAACTGGGAGATAGAATTGTGAGCGCTACTTCATGAAAGCCGAGCTAAATTCCGAAGCAATAATAGATGCCACCTTCGGTAACTACACCGTGCACGGCATTGAAGAGATAGTGTTTGCACAAGCTGTCTCTTGGATGCCAAGCACGATGGCGTGGAAGATACTTGGCCTGCTTTTACTGGTCGCTATTGGCTTCGCTCTGATGCAGTATGTGAAACATTGGCAAAGTAATGCTTATCGAAGAGCGGCTCTGCAGCAGTTAAAGGAGATACGAGCAGCCGCATTACGGACCGATACCTCATCGAATGAGGCCTTGCTTAAGCTGCCAACACTGATGAAGGCAACCGCACTTCAAGCCTACCCGCGTGAGCAAGTAGCGTCGTTGAGCGGAGAAGGATGGCTTAAATTTCTAGATAGTTGCTACCAAGGTAAAGCTTTTAGCTCCGATGGTGGGCAGGCCTTACTGGCTTTGTCGTATCAAACCCCTGCACATTGGCCGGCGAGCAAAGCACAAACCGAAGAGCTGCTCACCTTATGTCATCGTTGGTTAGTTCAGCACAGGAAAGCCTCCGATGCTTGAGCTAGCTTACCCTTGGGCCTTTATATTATTGCCTTTGCCCTGGTTGGCCGCACGGCTTTTGCCTGTCTATAAAGAATCACGAAGTGCTTTGCGTGTGCCTTTCTTTGAGACACTGGTCCACTTGTCTAACCACAGCGCTGGCACTGGCGCGGTATTGCTGCACCGCTCCTGGATAGAACGAATTTGGCAGATACTCGCCTGGATGTTACTTGTTACCGCGCTGGCGTCACCGTATTGGCTTGGCGAGCCAATTGAACGAACCAAGTCAGCGCGCGATTTAATGGTTGCTGTCGATCTATCGGGCTCGATGCAAACCAAAGACTTTCACCTCACAACAGATACCAGCAAAAAGGTTAACCGCTTAGCAGCAGTAAGGTCTGTGCTCCACGAATTTGCCGAGCAACGACAGCATGATCGCCTGGGTTTGATCGTATTTGGCGATGCCGCTTTTCTTCAGGCGCCGTTTACCGAAGACCATCGTGCTTGGCTGGTATTACTCGAGGAGACCCAGATTGGTATGGCCGGCCAAAGTACAATGTTTGGCGACGCCATTGGCCTGGCCATTAAATTGTTTGAAAACAGCGACAGTGAAAATCGCGTTTTAATTATGCTAACCGATGGCAATGATACGGGCAGCAAAGTTCCGCCTGTTGAGGCAGCCAAAGTTGCTGCCAGCAAAGGCCTACGTATCTATACGATTGCTATTGGCAATCCGCTGACGGTTGGCGAAGAGGCTTTAGACCTGGAGGTATTGCAACGAATAGCTGAAATCACTGGAGGCAACTTTTACCAAGCGCTGGATCGAACGCAGTTGGACGCGGCGTATCAGGCGATTACAGAGCTTGAGCCGGAGCTTTTCGAAACCTTGAGCTTTAGACCCCGACATAGCTTGTTGCATTGGCCTCTTGGTGCTGCTTTTGTTGGCCAACTGCTGCTTTTACTCGTGTTGCTTGTTTGCAGACTACGTCGATACCACAAAGTTGTTAAGTCGCTATGAACGCCGAGCAGCTCTTCGAGAATTTCCACCTCATACGGCCCTGGTTCTTGCTGGCGATACCCATTGTTGCCGCGCTCTGGTTCACACTTTGGAAAATGGACAAACAAAGCACTGCAGAACCTACCATTGTCGCGCCGCATCTTGCCAGCGCTCTACTAATGCCTGCAGGCAATAAAGGTTGGCTAACCCCATTGACCTGCATGCACCTACTAGCCGGCTTTTTAGCGCTGGCCTTATCAGGTCCTACCTGGGAAAGGCAATCCTCACCACTTATTGAAGATGAAGCGATCTTGATTATCGCTTTGGATTTGTCTCAATCCATGCAGCAAGCAGACGTTCAACCTAGCCGTGTTGAGCGAGCCAAACAAAAGATTCAGGACTTGTTAGCACTGCGTGCGGGCGCTAGAAGCGGACTGATTGCTTATGCAGGCAGCGCTCACAGCGTTATACCGATCACTAGCGACCTGGACATTGTGCAAAATTTTCTAAGCGCAATACGTCCCGACATGATGCCCCGGTCAGGAAAGCTGGCCGCAAAAGTACTGCCAGTTGTAGACTCCATGTTTTCTCAAACAGTGGGCGGCAGAAAGGATATACCAGGAACGTTATTGCTTATAACTGACAACGCAGATTCTGCAACACAGGAAGCTTTTTCCACATTCTTTCAACAAAGTAAGCACCAGCTAGTTGTTTGGGGTGTTGGCACAACTGACTTCACCGACTCAAGCAATGCTCAAGTACCTGCGAACTTTATTGCACAAGATGAAGCGGCACTAAAGGAACTGGCATCAAACAGCGACGGCTTCTATCAGGCTTTTTCGACAGACAAGAGCGACGTGCGCCGGATCAACTGGCAAATAGATAATTATTTGCTCACCGTTGACGATAACGATCATCCCTGGGTTGATAAAGGCTACGTGCTGTTACTGCCCATTATGCTGCTTTGTCTTCTATGGTTTCGCCGTGGCTGGACGGTTCAGTACTTGCTAGTACTGGCCACTTTGTCCATAGGTTCCACAGCGTTCAGTCCAATCTCATTGGCAAACGACAAACAGCAAGTAGCTATACAAGACCCTACAGAGATTTTGCAATCAACGACTGGCCCCTTACTAACTGAGCCTTCTTTAGCTCAGCGCTTTGTCAGCCTATGGTTCACAGCAGACCAAAGAGCGCGCTTCTATTTTGAACGTGGCCACTATCACCTTGCAGCCGAGCTTTTCGAAGTACCTATGTGGCGTGGCATTGCTTATTATCTGGCTGAAGATTTTGCTAATGCAGCCGATGCATTTTCTCTAATTGAAACTAGCGACGGTTGGTTCAATCTTGGCAATGCCTGGGCGCATGGGCAGCATTATCTTAAGGCAGTTTCGGCTTACGATGAAGTACTACGCCGCAGGCCAGACCACCCGGGAGCGGTGAAAAACCGGGCGCTTATTCAAAAATTAATTGATGACATTAATCGCATGAGCGAGAGCCAGCAAGCCGAGCCAGGCGAATCATCACGAGAGCTTGGTTCAGAACCACAGCGAGCGGATGGTGCCGAGCAGCAGCAATGGGGCGTAAATGAGCAAGAACAATTTAATGCAGAACAATTATTAACGGACGAGCGCATTCAGCAACAATGGATGAAACAGGTACAACAAGACCCTGCACGCTTTCTGTCGATCAAATTTCAGATGCAGCTGTATCAAAGCGGATCCCCTATCAATAGCCAGGTTCGGCCCGATGAAAACTAAACACTTTCACTGGTTTTACTTGAGCAGTTTGCTTCTCTTGCAATTAGTATCGCCAGCATTTGTGACAGCGCAGAACAGTCTCCCTGAACTGGAACAGCCCGCGAACGATGTTATAAGCATTAAACAATTGCTGGCAACAGATCAGCTTAGAGTTAAAACCTGGCTGCAGCCGGCGGATAACATTGTTGCTCGCCAGCAACTTGAGCTAAACATAGAAATCTCAACGGCCAGCTTTTTTAGCGGAGGCACTCGTATCGCTCGTTTCGAAATGAACAATGCGATTGTATTGCGCCGTAATAAGTTTGCGGTTAATTCATCTCGGCGCGAGGCCGGAACCACCTGGTCGGTGCAGTTGTGGACGATAACTATATACCCACAGCGTGGTGGCGAGTTTGTGATTCCCTCGTTGGCTATAAATATTTCTATTGCTGACAGTAACGGCCAGCCAATCGAGGGGCAGACCAGTACCGACGCATTAACCTTTAACGCGACAGTACCCGAGTCTCTTAAAACAACGGCATTGAACGACTGGGTTGCTAGCAGCCAATTTTCTGTTAAGGAACACTTTGACCGCCCACTTGATCAGCTGAAAGCGGGTGACGCAGTGCGCCGAACTATCAGTATTGAAGCCGAGAATCTCGCCGCGATGATGCTACCTTCAGTATCCTCTGCGCCTCAAGCTGGCTTGGCCTCTTATCAAAACCCCGCTAGATTAGAAGATCGTGTAAACCGCGGCAATTACCAGGCTATGCGCTTTGAATCGATAAGCTATGTTGTTGAAGCAGAGGGTAACTACACGCTACCAGAGCTTGTTTTCTCATGGTGGAATACTGACAGCAACGAGCTCCAGTATGTCCGTCTACCCTCACATCAACTTAGCGCTTCTGCATCCACTTTTGCAACAACACTCGACGATGAATCTGTTCGGGCACACTCAGTTTGGTATTTGCTGGCTGCCATATCTCTTCTTATCACACTGCTTGTTTTTACCTTCAAAAGAAATCTTTGGAGTTTTCCTGAGCCTCTTAGACAACAATGGATGCAACAATGGGGAAAGCGTGCCTTGTCGTCCCAAGAGAGAATCTTGCGGCAGCAAATGCTAACAGCGCATGCGCGCGGAGATTCTCAACAAGCTGTTGTGCGACTGTATCAATGGCTATCTGTCGCCTCGCAGCTTGCCAGCGAGCCTTGCCCTGGGGCGCTTCGTCCGCTATTAACTGGCGCAGAGCACACTTCGTTGCTTGATGCTGTTAACCAACTTATGAACAGCGCTTATGGAGAAAGCCAGCCGCAAGGGCCCGATAAGTCTGCCTTTGAGAAACTTATCGTCCAACTGCAGGCTGATCTGTCAGGATCTAACATTAGCAGGCAGACAGCGACAGGCGTAAACCTTTCCGTCCTCAATCCTTAACGCTCGCTGATGTGAGGGACCACTAAGCGAGAAATTCTAAGCTTTGATATAGGTCATTTCAAAAAAATCAAACTACTGTATATATTTACAGTGGTTTGATTTTGGTTTAGGCTGTAACAATGGCTTCAACTATCCCCCAACTACATGGCCCCCAACTACATGGCCCCCAACCATCCGGCCCCCAATCACCCGGTCTTCAAACGAGTGGCAACCAAGAAGCACTCGCCATGCTGTTGCAACATCCCTCCATATGGCAGGCGAATGAGCAGCACCTAAGAGACAACTCGAATGCAGCCGAGGCAGTGTCCAGCAGTTACCCGGAACTTGATAGCAAGCTACACATGGGTGGCTGGCCCTGCAGCGGCAGTACAGAGTTATTTAGCGATCAATTCGGCATTGGCGAACTAAGTTTGCTGATTCCAGCATTAAACGCACTTAGTCAACGCAATACACAGCGCTGCACCGCCCTTGTTGCCCCACCTCATGCACCTAACGCTCCGGCATTACTCAGGCATGGCATTGATGTGCAGCGGGTGCTGGTTGTTCAGGCGTATTCCTTGGCTGACAAATTATGGATAAGTGAACAATTATTGCGCAGCGGTCATTTTTCGGCCGTTATCAGCTGGCTTGACGAACATAAGCTCAGTTATGCCCAATTGCGAAAAATTCAATTAGCCGCCCACGAGGGACAGAGTTGGGGGGTCAGTTTTAGGCCCTCGGTACTGAGCGAACAATCTTCACCGGCCAAGTTGCGCATTCGCTTACAGGCTAAAAAAAAACACTTGCAGTTAGACATACTAAAACAGCAAGGCGGCTGGGCTGGGCAGAAGGTGTTACTACCCCGCCCCGCCGCATTGCTAGCCAACACACTGCAAGTGAACAACTGGATTTCAACTGACCTGGTTTCAACAAACTCTTTATTAACGAGCGATGGTTCAATAAATAATGCTTTGGCTAGCGATACACTTACCCTTACTGCCCCTAGAAATATTCACTCGCGGCACAAACGAAGCAAACCCCTGCGTGGTTATTCAACAACAACGCGTCAGCTACGCCAACGCCCACGCTCTGAGATCAGGCATTCAGATTGATAGCTCGCTCAGCACCGCATTAGCACTTAGTCCGCAACTCAAAACCTTTGAACGAGACCTACACTGCGAACAACAACAGCTACATAACCTAGCGCATTGGGCATACCACTTCAGCCCCTCTGTATGTATTCCCCATGAACAACCGGAAAAGAAAGTACAACAGAAACAGAAGGAACAACAAGAACATCATTTATTGCTCATCGAGATACAAGGAAGTATTAAGCTATTCCATAAGTTAAAAAATATTCTTAATCTTATATCTACAGGGTTAAGCGATTTTGGTTATAACTTCACAATGGGTTTGGCGCATACCCCAAAAGCCGCGGAGCTGATGGCGCTAGGTAGCTTGTTGCTGTCTCGTCCGCCACCCATTGAACAGGTGCCAAGCCGGGATCAATGCCTTAGCGCGTTACGCCAGTTAAGCATTCAAACCCTGCAGGTTGATGGACGACACATCAGTAAGTTGCGCAAGATGGGCCTGCAAAATATTGGCCAGATATTGGATTTACCCAGCCAAGCTTTAGGCAAACGCTTTGGTCGTGAGTTTCTCCAGTATCTGCAAAAAACAACCGGCCAACGCAACGACCCGCGGCGGTTTATCAAACCTAGAGAATCTTTTTCTAGTCAGCTATTTTTTCTAGAACCTATCGAAAATAGCCAAATGCTGCTGTTTCCAATGCAGCGCCTACTAGACGAATTGTGTCAGTTTCTTCTTGCTCGCCAACTACAGTGCAATCACTTCAGTTGGCATCTTCGCCAAGGCCACTCGCAACGGCAAAAAAACGGCAAACACAGCCAACTCGACATTCAGCTAAGCCAAGCACAGGTTAACAAAACAGCTTTTTTAAACCTTACGCGAATACAACTGGAGAAAATTCACCTGCGCCAAGCAGTACACACAGTGGAATTGAAGGCCATAAACTTTGTACAAGCCAATGCTCAAAGCCAACAACTATTCGATACACTTAGCGATAATACAAACCGCGAACCACTCGACAGCTTGCTCGACAAGCTACAGGCTCGCTTGGGCGAAGGCACTATGTACTGCATCGATTGTGAACAACAGCACTTGCCCGAGCGAGCGAATACAACCGTGGCAAGCAAATTCTTACTTAGCCTTAACAATCGCCCGACTGCCTCTGTCACGCATAAAGCGGCCCACAGCCAAGATAAAACCCAAGCCGCCGAAACCAAAGTTGCCGAACCCAAAACACCCTACGCAGTGCGGCCCGCCTGGTTACTGCGTAGCCCGGCTCGCGTGCAACAACGCGATCAAAATCTGTATTGGCGTGGCAAACTTGAATTATTGCAAGGGCCCGAGAGAATAGAAACGGGCTGGTGGGAGAGCGCCCAACAACGCGATTATTATATCGCTCAACATGAAGACGGTGGCGTGTACTGGCTGTATAAAGACATACCGAGCAAGACTTGGTATGTGCAGGGTGTGTTTTCTTAAATTAGAAAAACAACAAAACCAATAATTTATAGCGATTAATCAGAGACCTTGCGATGCTTCATCCATAGTCGCAGGGTGTTCAGACTCGTTAAATTCATTAATTGACGACCAACCAGCTGCGATATCATCCATGCTGATGTTTGCGGTATCAAGGTCAAGCTTTAAACCTTGTGAGCGTTCCCAGCGCACGCGCTTAAAAGTACCACCGCCGGCCTCAAAAAAGCCGCCACTGTCGCTGCAAGCTGGGTGACAAAGATACGCCACCAACGGAGCAACTAACTCAGGTCGAAATTTAGCAATCATTTCATCAGAAAGGTAAGCACTGTTCATTTCTGTAGCACCAATAGGAGCAACGCAGTTAACGCCAATGTTGTATTTAGCGCCTTCTACCGCCAACGTTTTGCATAAACCAACCATGCCTAATTTTGCAGCGCCGTAGTTTGCCTGCCCATAGTTGCCATACAGACCCGAGGCGGATGAAATAAAAACAAGTCGCCCATACGAAGCTTCTTTAAAGTCCGACCATGCCGCACGCGCGAGTTGGAAGGCTACGCCAAGGTGAATATGTTGTACCGCTGTCCAATCCTCGTCACTCATTTTGGCAATGGTTCGATCGCGCACAAAGCCGGCGTTGTGCACCATCGCGTCAATCCGAGAATGAAGCTCTTTCGCAGCCGAGATTAATGCTCCGCCGTCGCCCAGCTCCATCGCCAGGTGCGTGGCATGCAAACCTTTATTTCGAAGATCAAAGACCATCCGCTCTCCGGAATCATCCCGACCACTGCTGTGAACAATCACCGTCGCACCGTATTGCGCTAGGTAATTACTAAACGCCTTACCTAATCCGCGATTGCCACCGGTTACGAGTACTACTTGATTGTCGAACTTCAAGCTATAAACTCACTGTTAATTTCTCACTTAGAAATTTTGCCATTTCATCGCGCGTTTCCGGATGCTTCGCAGCAAACTCCATAAAACAGCGCACATAGTCTGCTTTGTTACCAATGTCATAGCGCACAGCATTCCAGTGTAAGGCCTGCATCGGCGAGCGAGCAGCGAGTATATTCATGGCATCCGTCAGCTGGATTTCATTACCCTTACCCATTTCAGTTTCATCCAAACAGCTAAAGATTTCTGGTGTGAAAATATAACGTCCAGCGATTGCCAAATTAGTAGGCGCTTCTTCAGCCGTTGGTTTTTCTATCAGTCGGTTAAGACCGTACAGCCGACCATCAGAACCGTCCAAAGGATTTCCATCGACAATGCCATATCGGCTGAGCCATTCGTCCGGCACCTCGCGCACGGCAACAACGCTTGACTGATAGCGCTCGTAGACCTGCATGAGTTCTTGAAGACCGTGAATACCACTCTCTTCGCCCGGCTCAATAATGGTGTCGCCCAGTAATAGCGCAAATGGATCAGAACCCGCAAAGCTTCGCCCTAATTTAACCGCATCGCCTAAGCCAAGTTGTTCTTTCTGCCGCACAAAAAAGATATTTGCGTGGTCGCCAATATCACGCACCGTATGCGCTAGCGCGGCTTTCCCTTGTTTCTCTAGATGTAGCTGCAAACCAGGGGCTGAATCAAAATGATTTTCTATGGCCCGCTTACCACGACCGGTAATAATCAAAATGTCTTCGATACCACTGGCTACCGCTTCTTCAATAACAAATTGAATAACAGGCTTGTCAACGATCGGCAGCATTTCTTTCGGGCTGCTCTTTGTCATGGGCAGGAAACGAGTACCCAGACCGGCGGCGGGAATAATAGCCTTAGTTATTTTCGTAGTAGATGTTGTCATCGATTAACTCTCGCCCTTCCCTTTACGCTTGTCCTTGTCCTTTATAGTTGGGTGAATAGTCTTAGCACCCATAGATTGATAGGCTTTTAACAACAAGTCAAAGCGCTGAGGATCACCATCGTAAACGCCTATCACAGCTCCACCAGAACCAGCCAGTTTTGCGTGCGCTCCCTGTTGCTCGGCTATTTGAACAAGGCGTTTATTGCCCTCACTCACATCAATGGTACGTGTGCGTAAGGCGAAGTTTTCGCTCAAGAGCGGACCAATTTGATCGCCTTTTCCTTTGCTCAATAAATCTCTAGCTGATTGAGCAAGGCCTGCAAATTCTTCCATCGCCGCCAATACAGCTGGATCACCACGGTTAAATCGGCTTCGTAAATCATTGTGGCTAAGCTCTGTGCCTTCAGCAAGACCGTCGTGGTAGGCAACAAATAAAGGCGGCAAGCTCTCAGGCGACAACGATTCATAATGTCCATGGCCGCGCTCTTCCATTAAGGATTTATCGAAGTCCATAAACACAGCCCCTTCATAGGCCTGAACAACCCGATCTTGCAAGCCAGCGCCAATCCCCAATTCCTCCAACTCAACGCTCAATGTTAAATTGGCAAGCTCATAATCAGCTATCGATACATTATAGAAAGACATCAGAGCACGCATTGTTGCTGTCACAATGCCAGAAGACCCCGCAAGCCCAACCCGAACCGGAATATTAGAGCGGTATTCCATCGTGAAATTGCGAGCTTCCAGTGTTATGTCATTTAACTCGCAATAGTCGTTGAAGCGTTTAATGGCGGCTTTAATCAGGCGAAGACCGCCGTAGTAGCCATTCAAACGTACGTCTTCGCTCAACTCGGCCAAGGAATTGAAGGTCATGTTATCTTGCTGGCAAGGTTCAATGCTTAGCCGGGGCGACTCAAAGCAAACGACATTCGCCGCGAAATTACGCAATATAACGGCAATGGTTTTGCCAAAATACCCGTCAGACGGATTACCTATCAAACCGGCACGGCCATAGGCACAAGTTTCAATAATCATGTTATCTACTAATTTCGATCACTCATCATTCTATTGTATCCTAATGAACCAAATTTGCTGGTGAGTCATAATCCATGTCACAGAAGTTTCGTTGTCTTATTCGCGTTCGTTACGGCGACTGCGACGCACAAGGCGTAGTATTCAACGCACGTTATGGCGACTATGTAGATGTTGCCTCCACCGAATACCAACGCTTCACCGTGGGAGGCTATCAGGCCGTTCTAGACGCGGGAATAGACTTCCAGGCTGTGAAGCTAAGCATTGAATGGAAAGCCTCAGCGCGGTTTGATGAAGTGCTTGCCATTGAGGTTGAAACGGCACGCTTGGGTAATACCTCGTATGGCTTAGGCTTCACTATGTATGAATACTATTCGAACAAGCTACTCGCTACGGCGGAAACAGTCTACGTCTGTGTTGATGCTCAATCGTTTGAGAAAAAACGCATTCCTGATTCTGTACGAACGCAACTGCAAGAAGCCGCAACAGGTGTGCTAGTTAATCAAGCCGGCATTACGCTTAATGGAGATAAGTAGAAATGCTTAGCGTTTCAATCGATGACGTACAAGCGGCTGCGAATCGTATTGCAAAGTATGTCCATCAAACACCCGTGCTCAGCAGTGAACAGATCAACCGTATTGCCGGCTGCGAACTGGTATTTAAGTGTGAGAACTTACAGAAGTGCGGTGCTTTTAAGGCGCGAGGTGCACACAACGCCCTATTACAACTTACAGCTGAGCAATTAGCCCGTGGTGTGGCAACTCACTCTTCGGGCAATCACGGCGCAGCCCTCAGTTATGCAGCAAAGCAATTAGGTACGGCCGCCCATATAGTGATGCCTGAAAATACGTCTCAAGCCAAAATTGATGCCGTGAAAGGCTATGGTGGTAACATTACTTTTTGCGAAGCCACAATGGCGGCACGCGAACAAACCATCGCTACAATTGTAGAAGCTACAGGAGCGTCGCTGATTCCCCCCTACGATTCAGCGTCAATTATTGCCGGTCAAGGAACAGCAGCGCTTGAGCTATTGAGCCAAGTCGATTATCAGCTCGACGCCCTGATAACGCCACTCGGTGGTGGCGGCTTATTAGGAGGCACAGCCCTGGTGGGTAGTAGCCTAAGCCCCAGCACTCGCATTATTGGAGCAGAACCTGAAGGTGCAAATGATGGCTATTTATCATTTGTATCAGGTGAATGGCAACCACAACTGGCACCAAACACAATTGCTGACGGCCTGCGTTCGTCTACAGGAAAGCTCAACTTCCAGATTATTCAGGCCTTGGTAGATGAGATTGTTTGCGTTAGCGACGCCGAAATAATTAACGCTATGAAACTAATATGGTCGCGCATGAAGCTGGTGATTGAACCATCATCAGCGACCGTTCTTGCTGCGGTTTTGAAGAACTCAGATCGCTTTAGCGGTCAAAAAATTGGTCTCATTCTTAGTGGCGGCAATGTGGATCTTAATCACCTGCCATGGATGCAAACCAATGCCTGATTCCCTGTTGTTCCATCGTTGATGAAGCTATTTAAGCTGGCCAATAGCAATGGCGTTGAAATAGCAATCATGGATCTAGGTGCCACTATTGTGTCAGTGAAAGTGCCAGATCGCTTTGGTAAAATCGCAGATGTAGTGCTAGGCTTCGATGCACTCCCTGATTACCTAAGCGACCAACCGTATTTCGGCGGCATTGTTGGTCGCTATGCGAATAGAATTGCGTACGGGCGCTTTAGTATTGATGGAAAAGCTATTCAGTTGGCGTGCAATGACGGTAAACATCATTTACATGGTGGCACTACAGGTTTTAACAAGAGACTTTGGCGGCCTATTCCTGAGCTCAGCGGTGACCACAACAAGCGCAGCGTAGATTTACAGCTAATAAGTGAGCATGGTGATCAAGGTTACCCTGGAACACTAAGCTGTCGTGTATGTTATGTACTGGATGACAACAACCGCTTAACGGTGACCTATAGCGCCACGACTACTGAACCAACGGTCGTAAACTTAAGCCAACACAGTTATTTTAACCTGGCGGGCCATCACGCGGCGGGTCAACTTGACTCAGCTCTTGAACACATTCTAACAATCAATGCCGATTATTTTACTGAAATCGACGACACGCTAATTCCTACCGGTCACTTGGCACCGGTTAAAGGAACACCTCTAGATTTTAGCCAAGCTACAAAGGTTGGAGTCCGCATCAATGAAAACCATCAACAGTTGAATTACGCTGAGGGTTACGATCACAATTTTGTACTCAATGCCGACGTAGTAAATGGCCCTGAGGCGGCAGCCAAGCTGGTTCACCTGGCGTCAGGACGCACACTGCGTATTTACACTGATGCACCAGGCATGCAATTTTATAGCGGCAATTTTCTCGATGGCTCAGCAACCGGCAAGTCAGGTGTTGCTTATCAACGCCGCGGTGGCCTGGCTTTTGAAACACAATATTTTCCTGATTCACCTAACCAACCGTTCTTTCCCTCTACTCGTTTAAACCCCGGCGGTGAGTTTAAAACACAGACAGTCTTCGAATTTGGTGTTGTATCTGGTCAATAATATATACTGTATATATAGACAGTAGTTTAAATCTGAATTAAGCTGAATAGTCCTCTGCATACTTTGCATACTCTTTATAAAAAGTAAGGACATTCTGTTGGCCTACGCCGAACTTCACTGCATAAGCAATTTCAGTTTTCTGCGCGGCGCGTCTCATCCTGGTGAGTTGGTGATGCAGGCCGCCGAGCTGGGTTACTCTGCTATAGCCATTACGGATGAGTGTTCGTTGGCTGGCATTGTTAAAGCTCATGTGGTCGCCAAGGAATGTGGTATTCAACTACTCGTTGGAAGCGAGTTTGTGTTGAATGAAGGCATTAAATTGGTGCTGCTGGCACCCCATCGAGACGCTTATGCCCAGCTATCAACACTGATCACCGTGGCACGCCGCCGCAGCCCAAAAGGCGAATACTCGCTTAAGCTCAATGACCTGAAACGCGGTGCAGACGAGCAACTGGCTATCTATTTACCCAGTTGTTTACACGACAATTTATCGGCAAAAGACAGGCAAGACAGTACTCATTACATTGATGACTTAAAAAGCGTATTCAAGAACAATTTATGGATTGGCTTCAATAATAGATTGAATGACGATTCACTAAACCGTTTTCAATATTTTCATTCCTTGGCAAAACGTTATCAACTGTCTTTAGTAGCTTGTGGCAATGTGCATATGCATTGCCGCGCACGAAAGCCGCTACAAGATGTGTTAACGGCTATTCAACACAACACAGCTATTCAGCAACTTGGAAATAAGCTACAAAGCAATAGCGAGCAATACCTTCGCCCCATTGCAGAACTGGATGTTCGCTATCCCCTGCCCCTACTCAATGAAACACTGCGCATTGCAAAACGTTGTGAGTTTTCAATGGATGAGTTGCGTTACGACTACCCGGAAGAACTAGTACCCCCAGGGCAAAGCCCTGACGCCTATTTACGCCAACTGGTGTATCAGGGAGCGCAGCAACGTTGGACGAATGGTGTGCCACCAAAAGTTCAGGAGCAAATAGAGAAGGAGCTATTACTTATCAGGGAGCTGCAGTACGAGTATTATTTTCTCACAGTATTCGACATTGTGTACTTTGCTCGAAGCCAAAACATCTTATGCCAGGGACGTGGCTCCGCCGCGAATTCTGTGGTGTGTTATTGCCTGTTTATTACCGAAGTTGATCCCGACCGTATTTCAGTATTATTTGAACGTTTCATTTCCAAAGAGCGAGACGAGCCGCCCGACATAGACGTGGATTTTGAGCACGAGCGACGCGAAGAAGTTATTCAGTACATCTATAAAAAGTACAGCCGTGAACACGCAGCATTAGCTGCTACCGTAATCACCTATAGACCACGCAGTGCTATCAGAGACGTTGGCAAAGCGCTGGGACTAGACGCTTTGTTTGTCGAACAACTGGCCAAGTCTTTGGCTTGGTGGGACCGTAAAGGCGACCTGCACAAGCGATTTGAAGAAGCCAACATTGAAGGCGGATCAAAAATGGCCAAGTTATTTCTTAAGCGAGTAGATGACATCCTCGGCTTTCCGCGACACTTATCGCAACACGTTGGCGGTTTCATTATTACTCGCAGCCCAATAAGCACTCTGGTTCCAGTTGAAAATGCAGCAATGCCTGACCGCACTATTATCCAATGGGACAAAACCGATATTGAGGCCATGGGCTTACTAAAAGTGGATGTATTGGCTTTAGGAATGCTAACGGCTATTCGCAAAGCGTTTGATTTGATCAACAGTTACCAACCTATTCCCATTGACCTGTCTAAGGTACCCGCTGAAGATCCAATAACCTATAACATGCTGTGCCGTGCCGACAGTGTGGGCGTTTTTCAAGTCGAATCGCGTGCACAGATTTCTATGTTACCGCGCCTGAAGCCACACAAATTTTACGACCTTGTGATTCAAGTAGCGATTGTGCGCCCGGGCCCTATTCAAGGCGATATGGTACACCCTTATCTACGCCGTCGTGAGGGTAGCGAGGCCGTTAGCTATCCAAATGATGACGTTAAAGCCGTATTAGAGCGAACACTGGGCGTACCTATTTTTCAGGAACAAGTTATTAAATTAGCAATGGTGGCAGCCGGTTTTAGTGGTGGTGAAGCCGATCAATTACGTCGCGCTATGGCTAGCTGGGGAAAGAATGGCAACCTATTACACTTCGAACGCAAAGTCATTGACGGCATGCTAGCCCGTGGACATGACATGGATTTCGCACAACGGCTTTTCAACCAAATGAAAGGCTTTGGCGATTACGGTTTTCCGGAATCGCATGCTGCCAGCTTTGCCTTGCTAGTGTATGTGTCTGCGTGGCTGAAATGCCACTACCCCAGCGCATTTTACTGTGCGCTACTAAACAGCCAACCTATGGGCTTTTATTCGCCATCGCAGCTAATACAAGACGCTCAACGACACCAAATAAAAACACTTGAAATCGACGTATTGCATAGTCATTGGGACAGTACACTGGACTTACAGAAAAATGCCGCGGGTGTTATGAATGTTCAGCCAGCACTGCGGCTCGGCTTACGTTTGGTAAAAGGCTTTAATAAAAATGCAGCGCATCGTATTGAGCAACTTCGCCAATCTCAGGGCTTTAACTGCGTTGAAGAATTGGCCATACGAGCGCAATTAAATAGGCAAGAAATTGAGGCATTGGTAGGCGCTGACGCACTGCGAGCATTAAGCGGTCACCGCCATCAAGCACATTGGGAAACGGCCGCTATAGAAGCCCCACAGCCATTGCTTGAAGCGGGCGCTGAGATATTGAGCGAAGGTATTAGCTTTCCTGCACCAAGTGATGTGCAAGAAGTATTGGCAGACTACCAGGCAACTGGCCTAAGCATCAAACAACACCCAATGTCATTGCTGCGTACGCAGAAGCCCTTCTCTCGCTGTAAAACGGCTTACCAACTACAACTTCTTAACCATGGCCGATTTGTTAGGGTAGCGGGCATAGTCACAGGCAAACAACGCCCAGGAAGCGCCTCCGGTGTTGTATTTCTAACACTGGAAGACGAAACTGGAAACATGAACATAGTTATTTGGAAAAATTTGCAGGAGCGATGCCGAAAAACACTAATGCAGTCAAAAATTATGCTGGTTAAGGGTGTAATGGAATGTAAAGGCTCAGTAATACATGTTATCGCTGGCGATCTTATAGATTGCAGCGACAGCCTAAAGCACTTTAAAAACAAGTCTCGTGATTTTCACTAAGGTTATCTGGAGCTTTTCAATGGGCTGCTAGTGTCCCCAGCCTTCATCTCCGTCATGGGTCTTTTCGCCACGGCTGTTCAGCGTCATATCACCATCACCATCCTGAGCAGCAAGCGCTGTACCCGTAAGCTGAACACAACGTGTGATTGGAGCTCCCGTGCAAGTGCCCCCAGTAACGCGGTAAAAGCCGCTTTCAGACTCAACCCCACCACCGCTTAAGGTATACCCAAGATCACTTAGATCTGTTGTATAAGTCATGTTATTCAGAAAGAAACGTTCCTGTTGTTGCATGATTTGCATCAATTGCGACGCCGCGTCCGAACGGCGAGATTTCTTCACAAAGTTATCGTAGCTAGGCAACGCCACAGCGGCCAGAATAGCGACAATTGCCACTGCAATCATTAGCTCAATCAGCGTCATGCCGTATTGCCGAGTACGAAACTCACGTCGCGGAGTTTTCCACGTAGGTAATTTATTGCTCATAATATTACTCATACCAAATAATGGGTATTAATTCTCACGCCAGCTTGATCTGAATGCCCGGCCTTTAGGCACACACGCTGTCGCAGCCGTTACAGCCGCTTGCAGAGCACTTGCAAAACCATCTGCTTCGAACGCGGATGCATCGTCACATATTGGCTCACTACTGCCATCACCTTTTGTGGGGTCAGTTGGGGTGTCGCCAGGCGATACACACTCGGTACCAATGCAAACAGCTATCTGCGGCAAATGCAGAATGGTTACTTCAGGAGGTATACCAGGATGAACTAGGTCAACAAACGGTTCAGAGAACACGCTGTTACCTGTGCCCACATTGAGGAAGTAGGAGCGACCTTCGCCAACCGCACAATCTTCAGTGCCAGGTTGCGCGGGTATAAAGCTCGACACAATAACCGTGTCATTAAAAGTAACGGCGCGTTGCAGGATTTTCTCTCCCTCACCTTGGCTCAGAGCAATATAGAAACCGTGGTCTGGCAAAGCAGTTGGGCCAGTGCCACCAACAACCTTTCTCGTCAAATCACTTACTATAATCGCTCTAGACGACGTAGGACCCGTCTTTACATAATTGTAGCGATTGCTCTCCAGTGAACTGATCAAGCGACGACGTTTTGTATACGGATCAAATACCACATACAGCCGGTTTTCTGCTTCATCAAAATCATTAGGGTGTGCACGATATCCTGACCCAACGACCAAGTTGAAATTGTCACGACCTGAACGCGCATGGCTTCGTGAAATATCGATAGGGTTGTAGAAACGGCGTTTATCTCCGCTACCCGACAGGGTTGCTATCTTGCCACCGCTGGACCAATCAGAAGATGCTGCTGAATCGGCGGTTTGATTAAAATCAATTCGCCAGATCTTACCGCTAATGTCTATCGCAAATATGAGGTCTATTGAACCATCACCATCAGTATCAACTGTTGTTGGTGTAGCCACAATCGAGTGGTCAATGTCCAACTCAAGATTGTGCGAATGCGATCCAGATACCACTGTAGTTGTACCACTGGGATTAGAGTTGCCCGCAGACCAGAAGAATACGTCGCCGCCGGTTGCTAAATCAACTATATAGATGGCGTTACCCAAGGTACTGTTTGGAACATCGCTAGCGTCATCGTAAATCGGATCGTAGCCGCCAGCGAAAATTAGTACTTCAATTTCAGTACAGCCTGTTCCCAGCGCCGAACAGTTGGTTTTAATCTTACGGGGCAACATCGCAGACCAGGTTTGTCCCATGCCGCCAAAGCGCGAGTCATCTGTAGGTTTTATTTTCCATTTTAGTTGCGGTGTGCCAAAGGATTTATCCGCATTCGATACGTCAAGCGAGTAATAGTTTCTACCACCACGGCGCTCACCAAGGAATAAATTAACCTCAGACAGTTGGAAATTGCTCGGCGTACTGGTGGATGACTCTCGCTGTAAAACAGATACTTCGCCATCAAAACCGTATATCTTGCGTGACCCGGCTTTGTTACCCGCGTACTCGCGAACATTGTCTAAATGCTCTTCCGGAATATAAGCCCACTTTTCGGTACCAAGCGTATCCTTCGGGTCTATAGCTCGCAAGATTCCCATATTGTCCGTTCCAAACAGCACGTCTTTGGCATTGCTAGTATCTGAACCGGAATAGGTAATAACGAATGGCTTACCGTGCAAAGGGTCGGGTGCAAAGTTGTTGGCATCGGTGTAGGAAGTATCACCATCATCGTTGTAGACATCTTGCCCTAATAGCCAACTCAGCAACTCAGTACGCTTCTCAGCGAGAGTCGGACAAGCAGTAGGTACTGGCACGGCCGGTAGATTGTATTCAATCATGTAATCGACCGTTGAGGGTATAGCCACGGCATCAAACCAGAGTGTTATGCTATCAGCATTGCCTGGCAATGCTGCCTCACAAACATGGGCGGTACCGCTGGCAACGTAATTGGACGCGCAAACCGTACCGTCTGGGCCACTTGTGCGGGTGTAACGAACTTCAGCAAATACCTCCTCAGTAGTGGTAAACGATAAAATAATTCGACCGCCATCGACTCCCAGCGGCGGATCTTCTGCTAGAACACCGTCTGACGTAACGGTTATAGTCTCGCCATTGCGGTCGGCCCCTTCAACGCAGGCCGACCCCACGGTTGTGCCAATGCCTAAAGCTTCGTAGCGCACCTGGCTGTTGGTCTGTAATTTCACTTCGCCAGAAGAAGAGGACGTTAATGCAGAACCATCTGTGTAGACGTTTCGCGAATTCGTAAGTTGTTCGCGCATACCACCCAATTCTACCTCAGCGCCATCAACAACGTTGCTCCAGAAACTCTGCGCATCTTCCCTGATTGAGCCTGAACTGCCATCTATTGCGGGTGACGCTGTGGAGTCAACCAACAGTCCCTCTGGCGTAATACGGAACTTTTTAATATTGCCCTGCCACCGCGCACTCAACTTCGGTTGAAAAATTGAGTAGTAGAGTTCGTCGCGATGCTGAAGCTGATTAAATGCGTTAACCGATACCGCCGGAGCCACGTTGGTATAGGTAATACCCTTCACTTCTTCAATGACTTGCTGAATCAGCTCGAGAATTTTGCTGGCGTCAGAGACGCCAAACGTGCCTTGAACATAACGTCGCGGTTTAGAGCCAGGGCCCTCCGGGTCTCCCGCATTCCATTCCACATCGCCCGTATAGTTGCCTCCGGGGGATGCAATAGCAGCGGCGGCTCTTGACGCCGGAGCGTACCACGATCCACCAGGTGGAACATGCAGAATCGTAAACTGTGCTTGCAAGCCATTAGGAAGAATACTTCCATCTTTCAATACATTATATTCCCCAAAACCTAACAGCGTATTACCGAGGTTATGATTTGCGCTCCCAGTGGAAACCAACGATGAGCAGCATCCCCAAGGATAATCGCGAAGTGCGTCAGTGAAAAACACGAACTGAACGTTAGTTGCTTCACTTACATCCAGAACACCACCTGCAGCATAAATATTCGCTTGTCGCATTACCGCTAGTGACGCTGGTTGGTGATCTTGAAGATCCCAAAACCTGGGTGAACCTGGCCCATAATGACGCCCCCAGTTAGTCGCGGTCGCAATATCATTGGTGAAAGGCACAGTTACATCAAACTTGTGCTCCCGGGTGTTATGATTCGTTCCGTAGTTGACAATTGCTACTTGAATATCGTCCAAATCACTGTTTAAAACTTCAGTAATCGTCGCATCGATTGTTGCTTTACTGGCAGCAAACTCCCAAGAACTCATCGAACCTGAGTTATCAACGATAAATACGAATCGGTACTTCTCTTGATTAACCGTTGCGCAAGCGCTCACATCTGTATAAATCTCTGTATCGTCAGCCATTGCCGGTAGTGCCGCGAACAAAGCGGTAAGCAAAAGAAGGCTTAGAACATTCGATGCTATTTTCATTCGTATATCCTAGTTCTTAGGAACAAGTTGGATGTGTACTATTTCTTTAATCGAGTCATCATCAAATTGAATTGAGATAGCTTCGTAGGTATGGTTTGCCTTTAAAGTGTGCACTTGTCGAATATCACCATCACCATCAACAACCTCGGTGCGCTCGGTAATCTTAGAGATCAACTGGCACGAGGTGCAATCGCTTGGCCACAGCCGAATTGGGATTGAATATTCGTTTTGAGACGGCGTGGCTTTGCCGCGTAAGCGAAATTGAGTTATAACAATTCTATTGGGATCTTTATTGTCTAACTGTTGAATAGGAGGAGGTTGCCCACCACCGTTAGCCACTCCACTATTGGCGTTTTGTTGCGCGCCAACCGTGCCGGCAAACATCAATGCCGCGATTAACGCGGCAAGCATAGAAAAATGGTTTCGTTCAAACATAATATGTACTCGAATATTTCATTATCAACATGCGCTGGCTACCAGCCGCCGCCCTGAGGTAACAGAAACCAAAAGCCCTGAATTTGATCCGAACGGGCACCCGTATCGCCAAAGCTGGCTGAGCTCTGCAGGTTTACACGTAAGGTTCTGGTCTGGTTGTCAATTGAATAGCCTGCTGGCGCCAAGCAGTCATCAGGGTCGCAGGCCATCGCCATCGATATGTTCTGGTCGAAGGCGCCCACACCGCCGTGCGGTCCCAGCAGCTCATCAGTATCGAGTTCCCATGGTTGATCCACATCGAATTCTAGTAAAGCGAGAATAGTAGGGTCTAGATCGTCAGGCGCATTGCCATTAATCAAATCCAATTGTGCGTTTATTTCAGATAACGCTACTCTGTGCGCATTAAGATAGAACTGATCGTTCTTCACCATTGCTAGCTGAATATTTGTGTCAGACATGGAGCTCATTGCCAACAGCGACAATGCAGTCATCACCACCAACACCACGATCAAGACCGCTCCGCGGTTTTTCGAGGAACTATGCGGCGACCTAAGCAACGGCCTATTCTGGTGCATGGCGTTAACTCCGGGCATTATTGATGGTTACCGTTGTAGTAAAAATCTGTCGGCGTGACTTATCCGTATAATTCAAACTTGGCGCATCAAGCAGCTTGAAAGTTCTTGATGCTTGAGTGTCGCTCGTGTCGTCTAAACCGCTGCTGGCTAATAAAGCAATACGTACAGCAGCTATATCAACCCAGGGAGTATTCGCGCCTTCTGGAACATCTAGCCCTCCTACATCATCAGCGTTGATATAGCGTTGAATCTGTGTGTCATAAGCTTGAACATTTTCCACATCGGTTACACCATAAAGCACTTGCAAATTATCGATGCCGCTGACTAACACTTGTGGTGTTGCGTTAACAGCCGTGGCAACACCGTCCTCATCAACAAGAAAAGTCTGACACATTAAGCTATTAACACCACCGTCATCGCCAATCATGTACACATAGGCAGCCATCGAAATGGCAGCTGTTTCCGTGTCCACATCCAGCGGCAATCCAATGCAATCCTCGTCGGTACCATCATCAGGTGGCGGATTCATCAATACTGCAATTCGGTCTGGGGTTGTTCCACCGCCATCGGCTGTACAAGGGTCAAAACTGCCGCAGGCTCCGGCGTAGAACTGGCCTGGAGGAATTTCAGCGTCTCTAGTCATCAAATCTACATAACTGGCCATGCGAATGGAGCTTGCGAGTTCATCCATCGCGAACCTGGCGTTTTCTTGTAACCTGGAATTTACATCTTGTGTGCTGTGAGCAACTCGTGAGCTCAGTAGAAAAGACATAGCAATACCAAGAAAGAATATGCCGAGTCCCATAGAGACCAACAACTCAATGAGCGTAAAGCCTTTGCTTTTTTGTATTTGAATCGTCATTACCTTTGAAGATGTCATATTAGTAAATGTCATGGTCGAAAAGTCAGAGTAATTCGTTCCATAGCGGCATCTCGCGCTACACCACCAATAGTCACGCTGTTGTCTCTAAGTCGAGCATCGCTGTCTACAGCCTTCGATATCCAAGAAAATACCAAAGTCATATCAGCGCCCAACGCACAACCACCAACACAGGAAAGTTCAGCGTCAAAATCCAATAATTGTTGATCCAGTGGAACGCCCCCGCCACAAATTGAGCTCCACACATCGAAGGTCGCCATTTGCTCTGTCGTGCACTCCGCGGGTGATCCACCGGTCGCCGCAGAGCAAGATGTTCCCGGCGCAGCAGGACAGGCGCCCATACCGGTGACCGCATCAACATACGCTTCCATTGAGCCGACCGTTCTATTTGCTGCAATCCGGTCAATCAGACCATTGGCCCGCCAGAGTGCTACGGATCTTTGCTGGGTATCTAAGGTTTCTTGCATGGATTTCGATTGCAGTGCGCTAAACCCCATCACACTGATGCCGAGCAATAGTAAGGAGATAAGTAGCTCTATCATTGTGAACCCGGCAGAGTTGCCAGGAAGACAATTGCCTGAGTGAGATTTACGACTGCTAGCGTTAAGACGCGTCATTAGGCTGGGTTGCATCCATCCCCCCTACTGCTGTCTAGCTTTCGCGTTAAAGAACGACCGACTTGATTGATCTCGACATGCCGACCATACCCGGAGCCTCGCTCATCACAGATACCAAACGTTACTGCGCCACCACCTTCTTGCAAACGACCACGCGGAGTAAAGCTGACACCGTCGGCCGCCGCCGCGTTGCCTTCTATAGTTACCTCAGTTCCAGCCACTTGAACTGATTTTAAAAATCCATCCCCATCTGGGTCGCAGGCTTCACCCGCTACGGCAACCACGCAAACTGCAATTTTATTGCCATCTTGCGTTTCCAAAGTAACAAATTGATTGCGAGCGATAGCCTCGCTGCGGGCGTACTTCAGAACCCCTGCCAATGCTTGGGCTGAAGAATGTAACTGATTGTTTTGAATCCAGTTTGTAACCGGCGGGCCAGCGACAGCTGTAAGTACGCCACCAATGGCCAGCACTATTAGCAGCTCTATCATTGTTAAACCGGTGGAACTTCGCTTAGATTTCAACGCTCTACGCCGTGTTATTTATCTCTAACTAACACTAGTTCACCGAAGGCGATTGTCAAAATTCACACTCTTGATATCGCTTGTTAAAGACTGTGCGGTCTTATATCAAGATAAACGCTCGTAGCTGAACGGTTTTTAATCGGTTAGTGCATTTAATACCGACTTTTTATAGAGCTTGATACAGTCCCAACCTCTCTCAACAGATATACCCCCGCAAAGGGGATGTAGAAGAGCGTTATAGTCATTGTCGGCCTGATGTCGCGCAATACACTCCTCTGGCGTAATGATTTCATACAGCTTACTGAGTTTTAGCTCTTCAACAGTGTGCACGGGCATTTCGAGCGGTCTATACAGTCCCTTCTGCGCCCAGGATGAATACTCCTCAACTTCGTTCAAGAAACACTCTCCCAATTCATCCCAAGCACTTTCCGGGTGCTCATCAATAAACAGGCAAGAAAAGTTGGCAGGCGGCGTGTAAACAAAACCTTGCTTACCTTGCTTGGCAAGCTCTTCGTAGTACAGTGCCTCTAGCTCGGGCATAGGGGACGGCGGAGCAAAGGGCAGACCATATCGCGCCGCCCTGCGCGCCGCAGGCTTGCTCATTCCCCCAACCAAGAACATAGGGTGAGGGCGACTGTATGGCTTCGGAGTTACATTTATTCGAATGCCATTGTAGTCAAAGGGTTCGTCATACCAGGCCTTGAGCAAGGTATCCAGTACGTGATCCATCCATTCACCACGGTTTTCAAAGGGTTTGTTGGTTGCTCGAAATTCTAGCTCGCGGTAACCCATGCCGGCAATAAAGGTCAGCCGTCCGCGCGATAACAGATCGACAACCGCTATGTCTTCGGCAAGCCGAATGGGATCATAGAGCGCGACGAGTAAGGCCATAACGCCGATCTTAACCCGCTCGGTCCGCGCTGCTGCAGCTGATGCCATGGTAAGAGGGGAAGGAAGCCAGCCGTTGGCAGCGCCATGATGCTCTTCGAAATTGACTGCGGTAAATCCATTCTTGTCCGCATATTCAGCCATATCGATAGCAGCGCGGTAACGCAAGGAACGCAATTCAGGGTCGGCTTCACTACCGGTCATGTTAAACCGCAGAGACGATTGAACTGTCATAGGCCTGCCTAGTAGCTTTCCGGTCTCAGTAATTCACCGTCCACCAGAAAAGAATCAAGGCTGAATTCAAGCTTACGTTCCATAATGGCAAAAAACACTACATTAGCGCGTGTATGACATAAGGTAGATTGAGGCAGTTCAGGTGTATTAGAAAAAATAGCGGCCGGATGAAATAAGGCGATATTTCGTCCGCCATTGATGCATCGCGCAGAGGGGTACACTAATACTTCAACGGCACTCTCTCTAACCCGTCTGCCTAAAGACTGAGTTTCCCGGTAAGAGCGACGGTCTTTAAGCTCTTCGGAGGATTCCGCGTAGTCGTAGCTGCTGAAGTCCACCCCTGAATCGCTACGATAGCTAAATTCGAACAAAGTGTGGCAACTGTCTATTGCGTGAGGTGGTGCTTCAAGCATGTCATGCCACCAACAAAATCGATAATAAGCCACCTCCGCCATGCAGGTTTGCGCCTGCCTGGACGCATAAAATATACCTCGTTCAGCACGTGTTCCAAATCGCGACCCGTACTTAAGTGGGGGATACCTAAATGGCGTGTACAGCAAGTAATGCATATGCTGGCAATCATCTGGTACAGGTGGCTTGGCAGAATCAATAATAGATTCCAACAAGTCTTGTTCAGCGAGTGAATCTGTTAGTAGCAGTGTTGCTGTGACTTCCTGGCTTTCAACCAGGCGATGCGCCCTGCCCATCATAGGTTCAGGGGCGAATCTTAGCGAACTAAGCACGGCCACGCATTGCATCACAGTATTGAGCAACAGACACCAGGCCATCAACAGATTTCATCACCTGTAACGGTATTTGGTCGGCAAATGCATGATTGGGCGTGTTCAGCCAATGCTGTATATTTTTCGTATCTCCACCCATTAGCGTGTGAACAGATCGGTAAACACGCAACACAATTGCGGCAAGACGCCCTGCATTCTGCTCTGGGTCAATATTCTCAGTCTGGTACACACGGGCCAGCGTCGTGCGATTGACGCCAAGAATATCCGCCATTTGCTGATTTTCGACGCCCATGGCTACCTGTGCTCTGTAGAGCGCCTTAGCGAGCACAGATTTAGCGTTGGCATGAACTTTAAGCATGAAACCTCCGAAATAGATGTATTTCATCTATTATAGCCAAAATTCAACCAAGTAACCAGGCGTATGCGTCATAAGGCCTTAATATGATACTTTTACACCTTCTGAATAATCACCCCTGACTCAAGGAATGCGGATATCTCTTCGGCGTGAAACCCAAGTTCGGTTAATACCTCCTTTGTATGTTGTCCAATTGTGGCGGGCGGGCGCTGAATTGTCGCCTCTGTACGGCTAAAACGAGGGGCTGGCTTTGGCTGCCATACGCCATCTTGGTCTTCAAAGGTCTCTCGCGCCTTATGATGAGGGTGTTGCCTCACCTCTGCCATTGACAGTACCGGTGCGTAGCAAACATCACTGCCTGAAAACACGCTATCCCATTCATCACGTGTTTTTTGTTTTATGAGTTCTGCCATTTGATCTTGCATTAATGGCCAATTCGCAATGTCGTATTGCTCGGCGAACATCTCTTTGGCAGGCGTACCAAGTTTCTCTAGCAACTCAGCATAAAACTGAGGCTCAATCGCCCCTAAGGAAATGTACTTGCCATCGCTGGTTTCAAAGATTTCGTAAAAATGTGAGCCACCATCAAGCATGTTGGTGCCTCTGTTATCGCTCCAGTAATTCGCCTGAAAAGCGGCAAAAGTGCTGGTCATCAAAGCCGCCGTCCCGTCAATCATTGCAGCGTCGACCACCTGCCCCTGAGCCGACGATTTCGACTCAAACAAGGCGCAGACTAAGCCGAAAGCCAGCATGAGCCCACCACCGCCAAAATCTCCCACCAGGTTGAGAGGAATAGCTGGCTTTTCCCCTGCACGGCCAATCGCATGTGCGGCTCCGGCCAGAGAAATGTAATTGATGTCATGCCCGGCGCTGCTCGCGAGAGGGCCTTCCTGCCCCCATCCAGTCATTCGTCCATAGACCAAAGCCGCATTGCGTTGCCAACAATCTTCAGGACCTAAGCCAAACCTCTCCATCACTCCCGGTCGAAACCCCTCAATCAAGGCATCCGCCTTTTCCACCATGCGCTTCACTGTTTCCACGCCGTCTGCCGTCTTCAGATTCACGCACACTGATCGCTTGCCACGATTTAACAAATCCAACTGTGGCTGATCATAATCGCCAAACGTACCCCCACCTGGTCGATCAATACGTATGACATCAGCTCCCATATCAGCAAGCATCATTGCCGCAAAGGGCGCTGGACCCAAGCCAACAATTTCAATAATAGTAGTACCGTGTAATGGGCCCATGCTGTTTCCTTTACTGATTCGTTCGTTGCTTGATCCACCCAAGATTGGAACAAAATCCTTACATGAAACGCAATGATTCTGTCGCTATAGCAATGCGCTATGTTAACTGTGCTCTTCCCTTTAAATCACTCACATGGCACATTTACTCAGTGAGCGATGAGCTCGCTCGCGAGTATTCCTGCAGAGATAGCACAATGGAACAACACGATAATAAGCCAGATCAACGTCCGGAAACCACGGCTGAAAAAGAGCGCTTCTCTTCCGGGGGGCGCACATGGATGCTAGTTCTCCATGGTAAATGGGGCTTGGCAATAGATAATGTACTGGTGTGGTTAAGCGGATACTCACTGATGACAGCCCAGTATGCTTGGGCCAATCAAACAACTTATACAGACACTTTAATGATCAGAACCATTGGCGCCAAAAGCAAACAACTGCGCACCGCTTGCCTACCTTACTTTCAGGTAGGCGGCGATCTTGTTGTACGTGGTAGCAATGGCGGAGGACCCACCGATCCTCATTGGGTTCATAACATACGAGCTAATGAACATGCATGGATAAGAGTAAATAGAAAAAATCGCCCTGTGAGCGCGCATGTAGCAAGTGGTGAAGAGCGTGACGCTTTGTACGCCGAGTTATGCCGAATGAGCAGCTCAACCGAAGGCTACCAGTTGATGTGCGCTCCAAGAGAGCTTCCTTTGGTTGTATTGCGTG
The DNA here is from genome assembly GCA_045106985.1 of Pseudomonadales bacterium. GTDB lineage: Bacteria > Pseudomonadota > Gammaproteobacteria > Pseudomonadales > JAUIET01 > JAUIET01. Next base: position 196,253 of record JBGCFQ010000020.1, read on the forward strand.
ACTGGAACAACACTTGAATTTCGCTCTCCCCACGACTTCTGTCATTCACCAAACTGCGAGAATAAAATGAACCCCGTATTGATTGAAAAAAACGACGGCGTAATGACCGTTACATTAAATCGACCAGAGAAGCGCAACGCCATTAACTGCGAATCAATGTGCATCCTGTTTGATGCGTGGCAAGAACTGGATTCCGACAAATCCCTCAGCTGCGCAATCTTGACCGGCAATGGTCCGATTTTTTGTGCAGGCATGGACCTTTCGGAAATTCCGATTATGAGCACGGGCAAACCCAACAGCAATTATATGAAGCGCGCGATGGAAGATCCTGCACTGATCATGGGGGCCTGGCTTAGAACCTATAGGCCTAGCAAGCCAATCATCCTGGCCGCGGAAGGAGTAGCTCGCGCTGGAGGTACTGAAATTTTGCAAGGTACAGACATTCGAGTTGCAGGAGAAAGCACAGTGTTCGGCGTAACCGAAGTACAACGCGGACTGTTCCCCATGGCTGGATCGGCGGTACGCCTAAGACGGCAAATTTCCTACGCTGTGGCCGCAGAAATGTTGCTCTGCGGTGAAGATATGAATGCCCAGCGTGCCTATGAGCTTGGCTTGATCAACCATGTCGTTGCTGACGGGCAAGCGCTTGGTAAGGCTCGTGAAATAGCAACTCGTCTCACCAAGAACGGGCCACTGGCAGTCAAAGCAATACTAGCTACTTTGCGAGAAACTGAAGCTCTGAGCGAAGAGGATGCCTATCCTATCGAACAGGCACATGGTATGACGGTGATGAGATCCAAAGATGCGATGGAAGGCCCTATAGCGTTTATGGAAAAGCGTGAGCCAGTTTTTAAGGGCGAATAAACTTGGTAAAAGCAGGCTCGGTCTAATGACTCGAGCTTAGCTTTACCACCATAGCCTGGTGCATTTTGTTAAACGCTTTTTCTACATGTGCGGTCATATTTTGTTCAGCTGGAACTATATGAGCAACCAAACCGCCAAACTCTTCAAACTGCTCAAGCAGAGTGCCAGCTGTATTACTTTTCTTGAGCACAAAACAGTGGCGGGTGTCGAACAGTCCAGGCAATTTTAATTTTCCTCGCCAGCAAAAAGACTGGCCTGGCACTATCTCGCTAACTGTGGGCTTCACCGTCAACACATCATCAAAGTTGCCATCTATCAACTGTACTTCCAGGACTCCTCCCACAGCGAAGTGTCCTTCAACTTTTATAAGATACGGATTCCATTTAGGGTACGAAGAAAAACCGCTTAGTAAACTCCAGCTCTGCTTTAAACCTGCGGGCAGTGCCACAGTACTTCGAACAACGAAAGCAGGTTCGTAGAATCGACTGCTAAAAAATGCGAGGCTTGCAACAAATAACAGTACAGCAACCGCTAGAACGGCTGCGAATAATCTTAGAACTTTCATGATTCATCCAACACTGAAAACAAGCAACGACCCACAACGAAGGAAATGAAGGCATTTTATCATCTATGTCAGAACGAACTGCAAACTGCACAGCTCTGTAATCCAGCTGGCTTCCATCCAATCAGCAAACGGTTTATCGTAAGCGAATTGGATTACCATCCTTTTGCTTAAACAACTCAACGAGACACGAATAATGCCAGCAACCGAAACAGTATGGGACAGCCTAATACAAGGCGCTCTAGTCTTTGATGGCACTGGCGCGCCAGCGGAAGCTTTGGATATCGCGATTAAGGACGGTCGAATAGTCGCCAAAGGGTCAGTGCTTGCGCCACAAATGGCCGACGAGGTGATTAATGCCAATGGCCAATGGCTTATGCCAGGGCTTCTAGATATACATACTCACCTCGACCTAGAAGTAGACCTTGATCCCAGGCTCACGGAAGTGGTCCGCCACGGAACAACCACAGTACTGGTTGGTAATTGCAGTTTGGGCACGAGCTTCGGCCAGCAGATCGAAGACAATCAAAATCCCATAGTCGATTGTTTTACACGGGTTGAGAACATACCCAAAAAGGTACTGCGTAAGTGCGTTGAAGCCGTGACCTGGAACAGCCCGGCAGAATACATGGACCACTTTGACAATGTGCCACTCGGCCCCAATATAGCCGCCCTACTCCCGCACTCTATGCTGCGTATTGAAGTTATGGGGCTCAAAGACAGCGTCAGCCGCGATCCAACAGAACAAGAACTTACGCAAATGACTGAGCTTTTGGACGACGCACTCGATCAGGGCTATGTTGGCATGAGCACCGATGGGCTTCCATTTCATTTCCTCGCCTCTGAACCGTATACCGACCAGAGAATTCCGACTCAATTTGCAAAGTTTGGTGAGCTAAAACAACTGCTGCAAGTGGTACGCAACAAGAATCGCGTATGGCAAACCACTCCTATTATTGAAAACCGCGCCAAGGCTTTCGTTTACTTCGCGCTCACTAGCGGCCGCCTATTTGGCAAAACACTGAAGACATCAGCGTTATCGGTGATGGAGTTTGTGTTGATGCCCAATGCCAGTGGGGCCTTTCTCGGATTCGCCAAATTGATGAACAGCAAATTGTTCCAGGGCGACATGCACTTTCAGTCTCTGGCAACCAATTTTAGAGTTTGGTCAGATGGCATAGTTAGCCCGCTTTACGAAGAGCTGGATTCAACGTGTCAACTCATAGCTAAAGAGTACGATGATGTAGAAGGCCGTCTCGCGCTACTCAATGACCCCGTATTCATAGAGCAGTTCAGAACGGATTGGCATCATGGCAGACGTGGCAATACTATCGCGCACCTAAAATCGAAGCTCGGTATGCCAGACAGTTTGGTGATTCGTGATTTGAAGCGCATGGTGTTCGATCGAGCACCCCTCGACCTATGGAATGGCGAGGATCTGCAGTCTCTACTCGATCGATTGGAGAAATTCCAGAAAGGCGACGCGAACTCTGCCAGGTCTGACGAAGAAAGAGCAATATTTGATAAGTTCCCCTCACCCATTGAGGACGATGCAAACTTCATGCTCCACCTTCTCCGGGAGTACGATCGTAACTTCAGATACTGGGTAGATGTCGGCAACGTCACCAAGTCAAAAGTAAAAGAGCTAATGATGCACGACCAAGCGCTTCCAGGGTTTTCTGATTCTGGTGCGCACATTACGAATATGGCTTTCTTCGACGTTAACCTGATGGCTTTAAAGCTAGGCCAGGAAGATGGCACAGACATGGTTAGTAAAGTAGTACGTCGCCTGACCAGGGAGCCAGCGGAGTTTTTCGGGCTAGACACAGGCCGCCTGGATATTGGCTGCCAAGCTGACATCACGCTAGTAGACCCTGAAGCTCTGGAGAAGTACGACTCTAATGAAAACAGACAACTCATTTACCGCGAATTGTTTGAGCACGAGCAGATGGTCAATCGGTCCGATGGCGTTGTAAGCCGTGTGCTTATAAATGGTCAAACCGTTTGGGTTGATAACGATTTCACGGAAGTTTTAGGTCAGCAGAAACTAGGCAAGGCATTACGGGCCGGCCAGTAGCCGAAACCGATCTGCGCAGCCTGTGCAATGCAGGCTTAGCTAAGCAGCCCACGTAGAACAATAGAGAGACCTTTCCAAAAAGTTTACCTTTCAAAACGTCATTGAGGCTAACGGCTCTGGCGCGTGTCAATTATTTGACTACTCTTAGAGAATGATTGAAATTTGCGCGCCAACTGTTTGTTATACATACAATTAATGAGCAAAAATTGATTATTTATTAGCCTTCTAGGATGGTGTTATGTAATTGCTTAGAACACCAAAGGGCAAATCGACAAGGATTCGTTTAATAACTGAACAGTCAGGTTGCTTATCGACCGGTTGTGGCCGACCCACTACATTGGCAATACGTACAGGTAACAAATGAATCCAGACTCTCATCCATCTCTAAGTGCACCCATTCTGCATTTGGAACTCGGCGCAAGCGCTTTACAGGCTCGAGCGTTTGGAGAGCTTGATTGCGTCCGCCTGGAGCATTTTAGTAGCTCCGACGTCAATACCTTGATGAAAGACCGACCGGCCCTAGTCATTACTGCGCCGCGAGTTATTGATGCTGAACTGGCTATGATCGCTGTTAGACAGAGTGAGCAATATTGGTTTTTACCCGTTTTTCTAAGCCTACCCGGCACTGCAATTGCCGAAGCGCTTGCAGATGGAATGCCCCAGAACCTTGATGAGCTAGTGTCAAAGTTCGATCTCATTCAACTACGGTTGCAGGAGTTACCCGAGACACAATTAAAAAATGCGACGCCAGAATTCAAATTGTGCGCCTATCTTTACTCTCGTCCTGAAAGCTTACTAAGCCCGCTTCAATCCATCCATACGACTGAAGTGTGGACCTATCCGCTGGCCAATACCTTTTCCTCAGGTGAGCAAACCGCAAACCATCTAATTTCTGACCTGGAGCAGCGCAACCTGCTCGCGCAGGGCAAACTGATTGATCGACTGAAGAGTTGTGCTAACTGCGAATCTGCCCAGCTAAGTTTTATAGATACCTGTCCTGACTGCAGCAGTATAGATATTGAAAACTCGCAGTTTTTTCACTGTTTCACCTGCGGTCATGTTGCCCCTGAATCGAAATTTATACGGCGCGACTGCCTGAAGTGCCCACAGTGCGAGACCAAATTTCGGCACATTGGCGTTGACTATGATCGTCCGTTAGAAGAGCTGTCCTGCAAGGCTTGCTCATCAGCATTTATAGACGGACAAGTAATTGCACGCTGTCTCTCGTGCGAAACAACCAACGACCCCGAACATTTGCGGTCGCGAAGAGTTTACGAATATTCATTAAGCAGCAGAGCACCTTATGCAATACGACAAGGAGAGCTGGAAACACCACTAGAGCTTGTCGACCATAGCCACTTTGCGTCGCCCGCCTACTTCAATCAAATGATCGATTGGCTGGTATCGCTTGCTCGGCGTTATGAGACCGACGGTTTTAGTGTACTAAAACTTTCAGATACAAGCCCGGCTGCAGAGCGCAGTTCAACGAAGACTGAGCAAAATGAAGTGTTCTTCAGGCGCATAGCAGAACTCTCTCGCGAAACGGATCTGTTGCTAAGAGTCGGGTCGCAGGAGGTATGGATTCTTCTACCTAAAACCAATGCTCATGATAGGGAAATATTTGTTCGCGAAGTTCGCACACTGGCAGAGAAGCTCCGCCCTGGGCAAGGACTTGAGAGCTTGCGCATCTTTGGGCTGAGCGTGCCTGAAGACTTCACAAAAGACAGCACCGGCGCCACTGTACTAGAAGCATTGGAACGAGGTTGATCGAAACCTATGTTTGATATAGCTCAAGAAGCCTTCGCAATCTACGAAGTTTACATTGCAAACTTTCGAAGTGGCGACGCCATAGTGTATGCCATGGAATTGGCGCCATTCATTGCCATGTTCGAACTTCCCTTGTACTTGCTGATCTTTCTTGGAGTTCTGAAATATTACCGGCGTAAGGCGCTCACTCCACCAAAGCAACTTACTTTCTCTCCTTCAGTGAGTTGCATCGTCACCTGCTATTCCGAAGGCAAGGACGTTCAAACCACCATAAGCTCCATGGCCAATCAAATTTACCCCGGCGATATTGAAATACTCGCGATGATCGATGGTGCAGTGGCTAACAAGCCAACCTATGAAGCCGCAGAGGAAATGCACGCAAAGGTTGCGCGCATTCCGCGTCGAACGCTTCGGGTAATTCCTAAGTGGCTTCGGGGTGGTCGAGTGTCATCTGAAAACACTGGGCTCGCCATTGCTAAAGGCGAAATCATTATGGTGCTCGACGGAGATACATCCTTCGATAATGACATGGTCGCAAATGCAGTACAGCATTTCGCGGACCCTAATGTTGCTGCGGTTTCCGGAAATTTAAGGTTGCGCAATATTCGTGACGGCCTAGCAGCTAAGCTGCAGGCAATTGAATACATGATGTCAATCGGCACCAGCAAAGTGGGCCTTAGTGAGTTCAACATTGTAAACAACGTTTCTGGTGCATTTGGTATTTTTAGAAAGAGCGTCATGCAGCATATTGGTGGCTGGGACTCTGGTACAGCTGAAGATCTGGATCTTACACTTCGTTTGAAAAAATACTTCGCCAGATACCCCGATATGCGCATAGTCTTTGAATACTATGCATTGGGTCATACCGATGGTCCTGGTACGTTCAAAGAATTCTTTCAGCAACGGCATCGTTGGGATGGCGACCTCTTCTACCTCTATATTCTAAAGCATCAGAAGAGTCTAAAGCCTGGTCTGATGGGCTGGCGAAATTTTATTGCTGTTGTGTGGATGGGCTTGTTTTTTCAATTGATCATGCCATTCATCATCGTCAGCTACACCTTGTTTCTGCTCATGACAGCGCCAGTCAGCTCAACGCTCGCAGTGCTGCTACTGGTTTACATATTCTATTTTTTTATCAGTCTGCTCATGTATCTAATGGGTGTGTTTCTACTTTCAGATAGAAAAAAGGAAGATCTCAAGCTCATTTGGTGTATGCCTTTTGTGCCTGCCTTTACCTTTGCAACACGTTCTTGGTCTGCTTTTGCCTGTGTTGACGAAATAGTCCGTCGCATTCACCTCGATTCCAGCATGGCTCCATGGTGGGTATTGAAACGGAGTAAGTTCTAATGCGACTCGTAAGATGTAATAAGCGAGCCTTCATACTCATTACTGTTCTAGCGTTGCTAAGCAGAGAGGCACTGGCTGCAAAAGCCCTAAGTTTACCCAACCTGGAAGACATGCTTGACGCGTCTAGGGAGGTTGAAATAGCGACGGCCGAAATTGAAGAACGTATTTATTTGCTAAAACGTGAGCGTCTTCGCCGCGGTGTGAAGTTGTTTGCAAATGCTGGCTATTCCGATGTTTCGGAAGTGGTTACAGACGATCTTCGTCGCGAATATCAGCGTCGACACATGACAATGGGTCTCAGCTACCCTTTGTTTGGAACGCACGCGATAGAAAAAAATGCAGTGTTAGAAGCTGAAGACGGGTTATTCGCCAGTGAGCAGCGCCGCGAAATAACTCGCCGGCGGGCTCTTTCTACGCTCAGGCGCAGCTATGTGGATTATTGGTCGGCCATTCAGCGCATCAAGGTGTCGCGCCAGTTCTTGTCTATCGAGCCAGACACACATAATTGGCTCACAGAGCGAACGAAAACGGGGCATTTGCTCGAAGCTGACAGGCTGGAATTTATGACTGCGTTCGATCTCGCCAGACGTTCAGCAGCAAGTGATGAGGAAATTCGAAGTCGCAGCCATAGCGCTATGGCTCTGCTTACTGAAGATTCACTGCACAACTTCGAACCAGAACCACCTCAGCTTCCAAATGCCTGTTTGGACAAGGTAGCGTTGGAGCAACAGGCTATCCAACAACACCCTGAAATCAAACTGCTGCGAGCTCGTCTCGAAACGATACGATCTTTACGAAAACGCAGTACTGACATTGAAGCTAACGTTAATCTTAGCGCTTCGGTTGGACAGGACGAACCCTCTTCATTGTCTGACAATGGTCTTGCGTTGAGTGTTAACGTTCGAATGCCGCTGGAGTTTCTCAGTACACGAAAGTACTCGCGTTACGCTAAATCAGCCGAACTGCGACGCGCAAACCTCGAGCTCGACAAGCGCAGCCAGGAAGTACGCAATGGAATTCGATCGGCCATCGGTAGATATAGAACGGCAATTGAGAACTTGAGTTTCGCTGAAACCAGAGTAGCCGCGGCGTTGGAAACCATTCGAGAACGCCAACTACGCGCAGCTTCACTGGCAGGCGATACCCTGGAGAAGCTTCAGCAAGCTAAGTTTGGCGCTTACCGTACGTCAATCGACCTGATCGATGCTGAAGGCTTATTGCTGAAATCGACCATTGGCATATTAGCGCTGTCAGAATCCAGCTGCTTGGAACAGGAACCTGATATTCACATTGAGCCAGAACACGAGCCATTGATTTTAACGCGACCTCTGCCTCGACAATGGGCTTCTACGCTGAACCTGCAACCATTGTCGCCGTCTTCTCAGTTTGCCGTGCCGAGCTACACGAACACAAATTCAACAGCTAAAACTTTAAACAGAGCGAGCCCAGGTAATTCAGGCCAGGTCCAGTCTAAGAAAACAATAAAGATAAAGTCAGAAAGCGAGCCGTGGCCAACAAGTCTGTTAAGTCGTGTTTACTACGACGTGATCATGCCGCGACCTTCACAGGGCGCGCTGCTTAAGAAAACGCGCACTGAGATAATTCGAAAACCTCAGAATACCGACACATGGAAGCCCGTCGAAACGAAGCCCGTCGAAACTGTCGTTGCAGCGGCGATTAAAAGTACTGAAATAGCGAGCACTAAAACGGTTAGAGCTAAATTGCCGCGGCGCCGAGTGCACTATGAAGATGCCAGAGGACTCATAAAAGCGTCTTTTACTCCGCCGGCTAAAGCGCCAAGTATTACTGCTGTCCAAGAGACTATGAAACAGAGCGAAGCGCCGGTTACCGGCACCTATCTCTGGAAGAGTCGACGCATCATTAGCGATGAGAAGGCGCGCCAAAAGCTCTGGAAAAACCTTGAAGAAAAGAAAATATCGCGAGTTCTTTTATCGCTTGATGGCCATCAGATTCGAGCTACTAAGAATAGAAAACAGAAAATGCGACTGCACAATTTCCTTGCGGAAGCCAAGCAACAAGGCATAAGCGTTGAACTGCTGCTAGGCGAACCAACCTGGGTTCTGGAATCACATCGAGAGCGATTACTGGACATTGTGCAGCAGCTAAGTGAGCTGGAATTTTCAGGTCTGCATTTGGATATAGAGCCGGGCATGTTTGATTCTCGCCTACACGACCGAAAGCAGATATTGAAGCAGCTTGGCGACACTGTTGAAAGCGTTATAGCGATAAGCCCTTGGCCTGTCAGTATGAGTCTGCACTACCGTGATCTTGACGCAACTCAACCCTACTGCCTCGGTTGCCGTCTCACTAAACTGGATATTGCAGAAGTGACTTTGATGATTTACGTCAGCAATCCTGAACGAGTAGCTGAAATCGCGCGGCGCATCGCCAGACGCAACCCAACACTACGTTTTAGCATTGCGCAAAGTGTTGAGCCGATACTGAACTCAGAAGAAAGCCATGCGAATGTTAGCCTGCCAAAACTTGAAATGCGTCTAAGTGAACTTAGAAGCAAACTGGAGCCCTACAGTATCAACGGTATCTTGTTGCAATCGTGGTCTGATCTCGAGGAGATGAGTCAATGAAGGTTAGATTCAGCTCTCCGAGAAAGTTAGAACCCGACGCTGAGCAAGGTATTAAATTGCCCTACGCTCCTTCCAAGCGAGTCGCCTCGAAAATGTCCTGGTATCTGGTGTTGGCGATCGTTTGCACGCCATTGCTGTACGTGGTTCTTACCGCTATGGGATCGGTGCTAATCGTGTCTGAACCCGGCCACATTTCACTTGGAAAAATAGAGATTAACAGCAAGGCTTCCGGTGAGATCGCAGTACTTGAGGTCAACGTTGGAGACACTGTAAGAAAAGGCGATGTGCTTGCACGATTACGTGACCCACACCTGGCCGCTGAAACCGACAGAGTAAGTTCGGAAATCGATTTGATGCTAAACAGCATTAATCGTAAAACCAACCGGCGGGACATAGACTCGCTTGAACGAAAGCTCCGATTAGCAATAGAGAATAGAAATTTCTATGTTGACCAATATGAGGCTATGAAAACGCTGTTTGAGCGCCGTTCTGCCACGCGGGCCGACCTCAATGCTGCACGAGTTACGGTTCAGCGTGCCAAACTCAATGTGCTGGATTACCAAACGCAGCTGGCTGAACTAAGAAGTACCCCGCAGAAAACACTGAAACTAACCCAGCTGGAAGCAGAGCTAAGAGCTCTGCATGCGCGCGAAGAATCTCTGATTCAGAGAGCTCCAGCAGCTGGCCGAATATTGGATATTTTTGTGCGCGAAAGTGAGGTAGTACGTGTCGGTGACGGCTTAGCACTGATAGGCGAGCCTGATGCAGCCCATGCGGTGGCATACATAGATCCAAAATACACCCGCTACGCACGCTTAGGGCAAACTGCAGTGGTGAAATTACCCAACGGTGAAACGGTCACCGCAAAGATTTCATCCTTACCAGAAATCACTCATCGGCTACCTTCTGACTTTGCCCGGCCGCTTGGTCTGCGCAGTATGAAAATACTAGCGAATTTAGAATTAGAAGATAATTTACCACAAGAAGCAAAAGTCGAAGGCCTTCCCGTTTCGGTGCGGTTCCCCTTCAGTTTTGCTGGATCATTCTAGAAATTTATAAACAAGCCTTCGGCCTCGCGTAGTTGGCCAAAGGTCAGTTTTAAGGACATCACTATGCTTAAACACTCAAGCTCAACAACGCCCTACAAAAGGCTACTGACATTAATCATTGTTATCTGTTCAACAATGTCTACTTTCGCAACGGCGAGTGATCGTGGCGCGTATTGGCATCTGGCTTACAAACCGACAAGGGAAACTCGAGTGATTGATATGCCGAGTTCACTGTACGCTGTGCAGCTACTTGCAGTGTCTACTAAACAGCAAGTTGAGCGATTTGCTGAAGATCACGACCTATACGACCTGACAGCTGTTCGCATCGCTCAGAATGGCAAGCCCTTATATGTGTTACTACCGGGCGTATACAAGAATCGTGAAGATGCCCAAACAGCCGTTGCCTCGTTACCCGACGCCGTTAAAGCATTGAACCCAAGGATCAGACCATTGAAAGGTCTGCAAGATGCCATGCGCCGTGCCGACCAAACGACCTTTGCTGCCAGCGATGATATGTAAACGGTGAGATCGTGAGCCCCTCAGTCATCAAGGAAAGACATGAACTCCGGAGTATTAAATTTCCAGCTTCGCTGCTCTGACCGCTCTTTAATTCTCCAACCCTCGTTGGTTCGCACATAGATATCGTTGTACCAAAGACCTAACATAAAGGTCTGTGTTTCACCTTTGCCAAGCCTCATCTCCTGCGGGTTAAAACACATAATATGACCCGTAGCAGTATCTCCATCTAGTTTAACTTGCATATTGGCATTGAGATGCTGCGTGTACGGAAATATTCCCATGGCATCAACGAGAAATTTAATCGTATCTTCAAGGCTTCCTTTAGAACCGCCGAACACGCTGTAATCGATGTGAGCGTCCTCGGTGAATACAGAGCGAAGTTCTTCAAAAGCCTTTCTGTTGATTATGTCCGAGTAGTGCCAAATCAAATCTTCAATTTCTATGCGATCGGATATTTGCTGCAAAGACAATGTCATAGGGGCCGCCTCAGAGTAACTTTTCGTTAACTTGGAATGCGTACCAGCCCTTCGGTAGCATGGACGCAATAGCACAATCCTATGGTGCTGATGCGGTGCAGGTAAAGTAAAAGGCTAGGAACTTTAGTTACGCTTTGTTAGGCATCCATATCGCACCTACGGAGGCTTCGCACATTCAACCCATTTTTAGTTATTGCACCATTCATAACAAAGAGAGTAAAGCTTATGTCTTCACCACAGGGTAACACCGGCGATATCGTCAACTGGCCAATGATAAAGGTCGTGTATAGAACCGATGAAGACAAGATAGCGGCCTTGTTACCTCCGGGAATTGAGCCTGGAGCTAACCCGAACGTTAATGTCACTATCTATAATTTTCCAGTACCCGATGAACCCGAGTACGGGATCGTTATGACCGTTGATGCTGATTACAATGGTATCGCTGGAGAATACACTCTGGGCTATGGCATAGACCAAGAGTCAGCTATTTTTACCAGCCAACATATGAATGGCCAGCCCAAGTTTCCTTGTGATACGACATACTATCGTATGGGCAATAAGGTAACGGCCAGGTGTTCACACCAAGGTTACACCTTCGTTGAATTCAATGGCGTATCGAGCGGGGTTAACGAACCTAAGGATGACTGGGAACAGCACGAGTGGTGGATTAAGGTGTCCCGGGCTGCCAACGTAGTGCCAATCCCTGAATACGACTTCCCGCCACATGTGGTGCATGTACGAAGCAAGTATGGCACCGCACATCGTGAAGCCATCGATGGCCAGCTGATATTGCATCCTAGCCCATGGGACCCCATAGCAACCTTATTGCCTATGCGTGAGCAGCTGTCGGCTCACCTTTGGTGGCCTACCTTTTTGGACCGGGAAATTAAATTGGCCGGGCAACTCGACGCTGAAGCCTTCTTGCCCCACCTGGACGTAATATCCGGATCACGCTGGCCAGGTGAAAATGGCGGGCCAAAGCGCTCTGCTACCTAGCAGATCGTGAATTCATATTCGTTACTGATCGGTCAATAGGCCTTTCTTTCGGATACACTAGCGACCATCAAACTCGAAGATCGAACCCTTGGGTTCGATCCAACTATCCAGCACTGAGGAGAAAACCTTGAGTTCACCTGAAATCATGCAGGAAGATTTCAGCGTCAGTTACACCTACACCCGTTCAACCGGGCCGGTAATTGGCGACTTCCTGACAGCACTTCGCGACCAACAGAAAATTCTTGGTATCAAAGGTAGCGATGGTCGCACTCTGGTACCACCGATGGAGTTTGACCCGATTACGACCGAACCATTGAGCGAAATGGTAGAAGTTAGTGATGAAGGAACCGTGACCAGCTTTTGCTGGGTAAAAAACCCAATCAAAAACCATCACTTACAGCATCCTTTCGCATTCGCCAGTATTCGGCTCAAAGGGGCTGATACTGATTTTATCCATATGGTTGATTGCGGGGATGAGGGCAAAATTTCGGTAGGTTGCAGCGTTAAAGCGCGCTGGGCAAGTGAACGCACCGGCACCATGACTGACATTGCCGCATTTGATGTAACAGGAGCATAGATTCATGGCTGATAAAAAAGATCCTAATACCGAGCGCGTCAACATTATGTATGCGCCGGTGAACCTCGATTACACATTTACCGCATCTGACCACACCTCAATGTTTCTTTCTGCGATTAAGGAAGGCCAATTTCTTGGCAGCCAGGTAAAAGAAGGCTCGCCTGTGTACGTTCCACCTCGCCCGGTATGCCCTGAAACAGGATTGCCGGCGCTAAATATGGTGACGCTACCTGATACCGGCAAGGTTCACTGGTTCACCATTGTTCACATCCCTATTCCACACAATCCCATCAAGCCACCCTTTGTGGTAGCAAATATTCTGCTGGATGGCGCCGACATCACCTTCCTGCATTTGATCAGTGGTTGCGAAAATGAGGATATTGAGATGGGTATGCGGGTAAAAGCGGTTTGGAAACCCGAAAGTGAACGCACTCTATCCCCAGCTAACATTCATTTCTTTGCACCAATCGACAAGGCTGACGCCTTGTCTGAAGCGCTGGCAAATAAGGAATAAAAATGAGAGAAGTAGCAATAGTAAATTATCGCCAGACTCCCGCGGTTAGAGATTCCGGCAGTACTAACGAACTGCAAATGCTGCAGAGCATAATACAAGGTGTTATTGCCGAGTCCAATATCAGTCTTGATGACCTGGACTTTGTGTGTTCTGGCAGTTGCGACTACCTTGCAGGAGCCGCCTTCGCCTTCGTAGAAGCCATTGAGGCCGTAGGTCCATTTCCGGCGATTAAAGAATCTCACGTTGAAATGGACGCCGCTTGGGCATTGTATGAAGCCGTGTTGAAGATTCGTACCGGTGAAGCCGACTCCGCGTTGATATACGGCTTTGGTAAATCGTCACCAGGAGAATTGCGATCAGTCATGAGCTTGCAACTCGACCCCTACTATCTAGCGCCACTGTGGCTGGACACAATTAGCGCCGCTGCACTTCAAGCTTCGCAATGTCTTGATAAGGGTGTTATTAGCGAAGCTGATATGGCCGCTGTGGTTGCCCGCAGCCGAGCCAACGCCAAAAATGTGGAGGGTACGCAACTCAGTGGCGATTACAGCATCGACGATTTGCTGGCAAAACCAACCTTTGTTTCTCCTCTTCGCAAACACGATTGCGCACCGATTACTGACGGTGCTTCTGTGATGATTATCGCAACGCCTGAAAAAGCAAAGCAATGGTGCGACAACCCGGTACTCATCACCGGCCTAGATAACCGCATCGAAAGTTCAATGCCTACCCTGCGAGACCTAACGCGGTCGGTATCGACTGAAACGGCTGGCAAATCGGCTGGCGTTAATGACAAAGCTGTAGACTTTGCCGAGTTACATGCACCCTTTAGCCACCAGGAAATACTGCTACAGCGGGCCTTGGGCTTAGGCGACTCAGTCGACATTAATCCCTCTGGTGGAGCGCTCGCCGCTAACACTATGATGGCAGCCGGACTGGACAGAATTGGCCATGCCGCAAAAATGATTCAGAGCGGACGTTACAAACGAGGTGTGGCGCACGCAACATCTGGTTCTTGTCTGCAACATAACCTTGTCGCTGTACTGGAGGCCTCATCATGAGCCGCTTAGCTGCCGTAGTAGGCATCGGACAAACCGAATACCGATCAGCTCGCAAAGACGTATCCATGGCGGGCCTGGTTCACGAAGCCGCTCGCAGAGCATTAGAAGACGCTGATTTAACTTGGAATGACATAGATGCAGTGATCATTGGCAAAGCGCCTGATATGTTTGAGGGTGTGGTAATGCCTGAGCTGTATCTTGCCGATGCACTTGGTGCCGTTGGAAAACCCATGATGAGGGTGCACACGGCCGGCAGTGTTGGCGGTTCGACCGCCGTTGTTGCGGCAACACACGTTACCAGTGGCACTTTTGATCGAATTCTTACGGTCACTTTTGAGAAGCAATCAGAGTCGAACGCGATGTGGGCCTTGTCTATTGCCCGCCCTTTTTCAATGCATTTAAATGCCGGAGCCGGTGGCCATTTCGCGCCACATGTTCGTGAGTATATGCGTCGTAGTGGAGCCCCTGCCCATGTAGGGCCCATGGTCGCGGTAAAGGATCGAAAGAACGCGCTGCTTAATCCTTTGGCACATCTTCAAATTGCGGACATCTCGCTTGAGATGGTGATGGATTCCCCTATGCTTTGGGACCCCATTAGATTCCTGGAAAGCTGCCCATCATCAGATGGCGCCTGCGCAATGGTTATTTCAAACGAAGAGTTAGCAAGCAAAGGACCGAACAAGCCAGCCTGGATTCGCGGCATGGCGATGCGCAGCGAAACCATGACCTGCAAAGGCCGAGACGAAGTTAATCCGGGGGCCGGCAGCTCATGCGCACAGGACGTTTACGATCAAGCGGGCATTAAAGATCCACGCAAAGATATTGATATGGCAGAAGTGTATGTACCATTTAGTTGGTACGAGCCTATGTGGTTGGAAAACCTCGGCTTTGCCGATGAGGGCGAAGGCTGGAAGCTGACTGAAGCGGGCGAAACAGAAATTGGCGGTTCAATTCCATTCAATTGTTCGGGTGGGGTTCTGTCCACCAACGCAATTGGTGCATCTGGAATGATTCGTTTTGCCGAAGCCGCGCGCCAGGTGCGAGGTACCGCTGATGCTCATCAGGTTGAGGGCGCAAAGATGGCCATCGGTCATGCCTATGGAGCCAGTGCGCAGTTTTTTGCAATGTGGGCGGTTAGTAGCGAGAAGCCTTAATTTTCAAGGCTTTAATGCTGCTTAGCCAATAAAGGGAACATCATGTCATTCGTACAAGTATCCGAGCCGCGCCCTGGCATCAAGCTGGTTACGCTCAATCGCCCCGACCGCATGAACGCCATGGCATTCGATGTAATGGTTCCGTTCCGGGAGCAGCTTGAAGAAATTTGTTATGACAACAGTGTTCGGGCTGTCGTTATCACCGGTGCAGGTTCATCCTTCTGTGCCGGCGCCGACCTGCAAGACCCCGGTTGGCTGGATATGTTTAATGGTCTAACGGTACCAGGCATAGCGCGGCGCGCTATGCGAGTGCTTGATGACGTTATTAAAACAATACGCGACATGCATCAGCCAGTAATAGCGGCCGTTAACGGTCCTGCCATTGGCGGTGGTTTCTGTCTCGCTATGGCGACCGACATTCGACTCTGCAACAATGATGCGGTTTTTCGCGCCGCTGGAATTAACAATGGCTTAACCTCGGCCGAACTGGGTCTTAGTTACCTTCTACCCAGGGCGATAGGTTCTTCAGCGTCTAATGAGATAATGTTAACCGGGAGAGATGTTGGAGGGTTAGAAGCTGAGCGGAAAGGCATTGTGTCGCGTTGTGTTGCCGATGATGAAAGCTTGCTTGAAGCCTGTTTCGATGTAGCTGAACAAATTCAACGCCATAGTCGACTTGGTGTGGAACTTAGCAAACAAATGCTCAATGCAGGTTTAGAAGCCGGCAGTTTGCATGCGCACATGAATCATGAAAGTCATGCGCAGCTATTTGTACGCATGACAACTAAGAATTTTGAAGAAGCAATAAGAGCGCGCAAAGACGGCCGTGAACCTGCCTTTCAGGATTAGTAGAATGCCCCAGCTGACATGCTTAACTCTTTGCCGCATCTCTTAACGCGGCTTTATTCGCACCAACTTACCCGTTTCACTATCAGTAAGAACATAAAGTAAGCCGTCTGGCCCTACTCGAATATCACGTATGCGGGCGTCAAGCTCAGCAAACAATGTCTCTTCAGCAATAATTTGTCCGCCCTTCAAGCTGAGCCTACGAACTTCTTTATCAACCAGCGCACCAACAAACAAGCTGTTCTTCCACGCAGGAAACGCATCGCTGTTGTAGTACGCCATACCAGACGGAGCAATGCTCGGTACCCAGTAATGTATTGGCTGTTGCATACCCTCTGCCTTGGTAAACGGCGACACATAAGCGCCGGAGTAATTTATGCCGTATGTGATGGCAGGCCAGCCATAGTTTGCGCCTGCTTGCACAATATTAACTTCGTCGCCACCCAATGGACCGTGTTCATGCATGTAAACTGTGCCAGTAGCCGCATCGTAGTCCAGGCCCTGCGGACTTCGATGACCATAACTCCACACTAGCGGATCTCCATTCTTACCGTCAGCAAAGGGGTTGTCCGCAGGCACACTGCCATCACGGTTCATGCGAACAATCTTACCTAATTGGCTGAACGGGTCTTGAGCAGACTCACGATAATCAAAGCCATCGCCCGTGCTTAGTAACAGCGTTTCATCACTCAAAAATACGAGTTTTCCGCCATAGTGTGCGGGGCCGCGCTTAGTGGGAGAGACCCGAAAAATAGAACGTAAATCCTGTAAGGCATTGTCGACCAGCCTGGCTTGCACAATGTTGGTCGCATTTTCCTCTATGGAGCCGTCCGCATAAGCCAGGTAAATTAACTGATTACTCTCAAACTGTGGGTCTAGCACTACGTCGAAGAAGCCTCCCTGACTTTCCACGTACGCGGAAGGAACGCCGCTTATTGGCTCACCGATCTGGCCGTCAGCTTCTACAATACGCAACTCGCCGCTGCGCATCGACATTATGAATTGCCCCTCGGGCATGAACGCAACGCACCAGGGATAACTAAAGCCCTCGGCAACCGTTTCCAGTTCATAGTCTTGCGCTGCGAGCATGTTGGCTTGCAGTGATACCAGTAAAATAAAAATTCTTATCATGGGACCTGTATTCATTAGGGGCTTTGTCACATTATACTCTCACCCACAGCACATCTGGGCCGAATGAATGAATGCAATTAAAGGTTTTCTTGGAGCAATAGCAGGCACCTACCTGCTGGGCGTACTGTTTATAAGCCAGGGTAACTTGGCGCGCATAGCCGAGATGGGCCTGGATGTCGATTTTGGTGTCCGGCTTCAGGCGGCTACTCACGACGCCACCAGCATGGTTAGCCTGTACTTGCCATTGGTTGTCGTGGCTCTGCTAATTGCCTTGAGCGTTTGTCATCAAATCGCTAAGCGAGTATCCGTCAGTCCTGCAGTGCTCTTCGCGCTTGCTGGCTTTGTTGGCATGATAGCGTTGCACCTTTTGATGAAAGCTGCCCTCACCCTTACCGGCTTTGCGCCGACGCGGACAATTGACGGCCTGTTACTTCAAGGCATTGCTGGCGCCGCCGGTTCTTACCTGTATTACTGGTTGTCCGGTTACGGTAGGCCTAAAGAAGCCTAGCTCCTGACAACTAGAGACGACCCTAGCATTAAACTAAGACTGCTGACGCCACCAAACGGCCAATCCCAAGGCGTTTAATTCTGCATCAAACGGCACCCATTCAGCGATGATTGAAGCCGGAACATTCTCTAGTTCACGCGCTGCACGCTCACTTAAGTACCTGCTCAAACGTGCGCCCAAGGCAGCCTCAAATGTCTCGGCGTCTGTGCTTGCAGCAACTTCCTCAGTTATTTGCACATAGGCATCAATTTGCTCGTGAAGCCCGTCAATCAAACGCTTGTTGGGCTCTATTGCGCCAAAGTGAGTTAAATACAGTTGCTTTGGCGCGAAATCCATTACCTTCTCAATAGACGCATGCAGTGCCTCAGGATTAAATTGCACAGGGGTACTGGAAGGCATCAGCACGGCCCGGTCTTCGCTGCGTAAGGCTCTATAACCCACGCCCAATGTGTCTCCAGTAAACATGCTCTGTGTTTTCGCATCCCAAATACAATGGTGATGATTAGCATGTCCTGGGGTATCTAAAAACTCTAACACGCGGCCATTAAGAGATATGGTTTCGCCTTCGTGCGGCACGTGCATACGCGAACTATCGATACTGACAATCTCACCGTAGAGTCTTTCAAACGCTTCCTTCCCGTAGACAACCACTGATCCTTCCACCAAGCGTGATGGGTCTACCATATGTCTAGCCCCCTTCTGATGCACCACCAACCTTGCATTCAAAGCACGTTGCATTATGTGTCCCGCACCGCCAGCGTGATCCAGATGAATGTGAGTAAGAATTACAAAGCTAACCGATTGCCAGCTTAAGCCCAACTCATCAAGAGCCCGCTCTAGCGCAGGAATCGAATGAACTGTACCCGTGTCTATAATTGCAAGTTGATCACCTTCCCGTACTAGGTGGATCGCAGCAATGTCGGGCTTTTCATACTCGGCATCTATTGTAAATATATCGGTGTTGGCTACTTGCTCTAACATTTTAATCTGTCGTTCTCACTACAATCACTTGTTTTGCATTTGACCAAAGTTGATCATTTACGGGCTTGACGACCATCGTCATAAGGTCACAATAGTCACCTATGCAACGCGGTAATTCAAGCGAGGACTCTATGCTCAAAGTAACCACTCCATCCGTTGAAGGCAAACCGATCAAACAATACCACGGGGTTGTCGTTGGAGAAGCGATTCTAGGCGCGAACATATTCAGAGATATGTTCGCCGGTATTCGCGACATCGTCGGCGGTCGTTCGGGAGCTTACGAAAAAGAACTCGCTAAAGCGCGACGTATTGCCTTTGAAGACATAGAAGAAGAGGCCGAAAACCTTGGCGCAAATGCGATTGTAGGCATTGATCTCGACTACGAAGTTGTCGGCAAAGAAGGTGGCATGCTAATGGTGAGTATTAGTGGAACCGCGGTCTCTTTGTAAGTACACCGCAGCGCTTTATAGCTTCGCCGCGGCGCCCACTATCCCTAATGGCTAGCAATTTCCACAATTTCACTAACGATATTGTCGTGCAGTTCCGTAGGCAAGTCATGGCCCATGCCGTCATAAATCCTTAGCCGTGACCCAGCAACCAACTCGGCAGTATGGCGCCCTCCCTCAACCGGCACCAGCACGTCAGCAGCGCCATGTATAACCAGGGTTGGCAGATTCACTGTTTTCAACAGCTCCACTCGATCACCGCTGACCGTAATTGCGCCAAGCTGACGCAAGTATCCAGCGGGGCAAAAATTCCTCCTGTAAGAACTTAAGATTCTATCTGTAAGCTCTTCATCACTGGGTTGATAGGCTGGGCTACCAATCACTCGCCATAAGGCCATTGAATTTTTAAGTCTTTGTTCTTCATTTTTTGCTCGACGTTTCAGCATCAAGACATTCACTTTTGTCGAAGCTTTCGGTAAATGCTTTGCGCCTGTCGTTGACATAATTGACGTTAAGCTCAACACCCTATCGGAGTATTTCGCGGCCACAATTTGGGCAATCATGCCACCCATGGAAGCGCCTACAATATGTGCAGCATGAACATCTAGCGCATCAAGCACACCGACAGCATCTTTGGCCATATCGTTCAAATCATAGGGCGTGTTCAATTGCAGCCCTAACAGACCGGCTCCTATTAAGGACATCATTCCAGGTGGGGCTTGTTCAATTTTTTCCGACAAGCCAATGTCGCGATTATCGAAACGAATAACTCGAAACCCCTGGCCGGCAAGCTTCTGGCAAAACGTCTCGCGCCAGGCGATCATTTGCGCACCCAAACCCATGATGAGCAAGATGCATGGCTTTGATGCGTCTCCAAATTCGTCATAGCAAATTCGCAAACCATTGCTTTCTATGTATTGATCTTCCACTGATACTACCCCACACAATTAAATTTACAGTAACCCACAATGAGACGGAGTGACCAACTCACCATTTTAACATCAACTAGCAATCAAAACATGTCGCCCATCGAACGACCTATTACAGCCCCTAATTAGCTAATTTCGCGCTTAATTGAATAATTAGTATGTTTACTCTAGAAATCATCACTATTCTTGCGTCAGTTTCATTTATTCAGCAAATCAATCACTCGAGGAATACACCATGCCAGCTAAGAAAGCGACCAAAAAGACAACTGCCAAGAAGACTGCAGCGAAAAAAACTGCATTCACTCCAAAGAACCTACTTGTAGCCAGCCTTGGTTTTTACGGCAAAGTATTTGACGTAGTTATGAATCAAGTTGAAGACGCTCAAAAGACTGCGCCTAAGCAATTTGACGCACTGGTAAAGCGTGGCGAAAAGGCTCAGAAAGATCTTACTAAAGCGGGTAAGAGCATGACTAAGTCAATTCGCGACTACGACGTAGCAGACGCAAAGGATGATCTTGGTGAGCTAGTAGACACCGTCCGTGACACACTGACTCCTGCTAAGGCGTAATTAGCCCTAGCATTGACGGGCACACCCATTGGGTGTGCCTTCTTCTTTGTTCCCGCCTGCACTCCAATTTCTATCCGCCTCTTTTTTTGCACCGGCCTCTTCTGCAGGCATATTTTGATATCGATTTTTCGCTCTAGCTAGCATCAATTGGCTCAACAAGCGTTTGTCCAGTAAGGAGAAGCGCACGAAAATAAGCCCCCTCTGTTATAATAATGTTTGTGTTCAGATTTTGCAGTCCTTTATGCCAACTACTTTAATCAACAAGTTCAAATCTACTATTGCTAGCTCAGAGCACCCCTATCTAAATGGCGCGTGGCAGCCGAATACTTGTGAATACAATGCGACCGATCTGGAAGTCATCGGTCAGATACCGAACGACATAAACGGTGTTTACCTGCGCAATACTGAAAACCCTGTGCACGAACCTCTAGGGGTTTATCATCCATTTGACGGCGATGGAATGATCCACATGATGCGCTTTGAAAATGGCAAAGCTGAGTACCGCAATCGCTTTGTAGAAACCGATGGGTTTCTCGCAGAGCAACAGGCCGGCGAATCGTTATGGTCGGGCCTGGCAGGAAAACCCTCTATGTCAAAGCGCAAAGGCTGGGGAGCTCATGGTTCAGTCAAAGACTCGTCATCAACAGACGTTGCTGTTCACGCGGGAATGGCATTGTCTACCTTCTACCAATGTGGAGAGGCTTACCGTTTAAACCCTTTCACGCTAGAGCCGATGGGTAAAGACAGCTGGGCACCTGAAGAAGGTGTTTCATCACACGCAAAAGTTGACGACAATACAGGGGAATTATTATTTTTCAATTATGGAAAGCAATTCCCTTTCATGAATTATGGTGTGGTTGGTAAAGACAATAAGCTGAAGCACTATGTGCCAATAGAGTTACCCGGACCACGCCTCCCACACGACCTATGCTTTTCACGAAACTACAGCATTCTGAATGACTTCCCCTTGTTTTGGTCTGCAGAATTGCTAGAAAAAGACATACATCTACCGGTTCTACATGAAGGCATACAATCTCGTTTTGCAGTGATTCCACGCTATGGAGATCCAAAAGAAATTCGCTGGTTTGAGGCCGAACCAACCTTCGTATTGCATTTTATGAATGCTTTCGAAGAAGGTGACGAGGTTGTGATGGACGGGTACTTTCAGCGCAACCCATCGCCCGACCCATTGACCGATGGCGCGCCCGAGTACCGACGATTACGTGCCGCTATCTGCTTACATGAAATGGGTACTCAGCTGCATCGTTGGCGTTTTAATCTAGCGACAGGTAAAACCAGCGAAGAAGTTCTTTATGATGACCAGGCCGTTGAGTTTGGCACAATCAATCAGAAATACGCTGGTGAAAAACACCGATATATTTACAGCGTCACCTCAAAGCCCGGCTGGTTTTTGTTCACAGGTTTGGTAAAACACGACCTAGCTTCTGGCGAGAGCAGTGAATACGAATTTGGAGACGATCGTTATGCTTCGGAGGCGCCTTTCGTACCAAGAATAAATGCCCAGTCGGAAGACGATGGATACTTGGTGAGCTTTGTTACCGATATGAAACTAAACCGATCCGAATGCGTGTTAATAGACGCACAACATGTAGACGATGGTCCGGTGTGCCAAATTATATTGCCACACAGAATCAGCAGTGGCACACACGCTACTTGGGCTGCAGCTGAGGACATCAATCTGGCTGACACAGATCGTTAGTCAACTCGTGCTTAACTAAACGTCACGGGTCACAACCCTGCCTACTTTACATCAAGCGTTCGTATTCAATTTTTGGACAACGGTCCATAACCACTTCAAGACCAGCATCTCTAGCACGTTGAGCAGATTCTTCGTGGATAACATCTAGCTGCATCCAAACTAGGCGAGCACCAATTGCAATGGCCTGATCAACAAACGGAGGGACATTTTCTGATCGTTGAAATAAATCTACAATATCGATAGGACCTGGTACATCTTCGAGTGCTGGATAGCATCTTAAACCCAGCACTTCCTCATAACCCGGATTGACGGGTATTACTTCATAACCCTTCTCCAACATGAACCGTGCAACCCTATGACTTGCCCTCGATTCTTTGGCAGAAAGACCCACTATGGCTATACGTTTGTAATCGCTTAAGACTCTGCGTAATTCCTTGTCGTTCATTTAACTACAGCCTTTGTCTTAATTCGAATTTCTGAATTTTTCCAGTGGATGTTTTCGGTAGCGAGCCAAACACCACTCGCTTAGGTGCTTTGAAACGAGCCATATGCTGCTGGCAAAAATCGATAATTTCCTGCTCGCTAACTACTTCAGCATTTTCGTGTAACGTGACAAAGGCGCATGGCGTCTCGCCCCATTTTTCGTGAGGCATAGCAACTACCGCTGCTTCCAGTATTGCCGGGTGCCTATACAAGGTCGCTTCCACTTCAATACTGGAAATATTCTCACCACCAGAAATAATAATATCTTTTGAGCGATCCTTAATTTCTATATAACCATCAGGATGGCAAACAGCCAGATCGCCAGAGTGAAAGTAGCCTCCCTCGAACGCCGCTTCACTGGCGCTTGGGTTGTTGAGATAGCCTTTCATTACAACGTTGCCTTTAAACATAATCTCACCGATTGTCTCACCGTCGCATGGCACAACCGTCATTGTATCCGGGTCCATTACCTTAAGTTCTTCCAAAATTGGGTAGCGAACACCCTGCCTGGCTTTTAAGGTGGCTTGCTCTGTAATGGGGAGCGCATCCCACTCTTCATGCCAGGAACAAACAACGGCGGGACCGTAGACCTCAGTTAGTCCGTAGGTATGAGTAACATTGAAACCAAGTTCTGCCATTGCTTCCAAAACACTGGGCGGTGGCGCCGATCCAGCGGTCATTACACTCACATTGTGCTCGATGCCTTCTTTTACTTCTTGAGGCGCGTTACTCAGCATATTCAACACTATGGGCGCTCCACACAGATGGGACACGCGATGCCGTTTGATAAGGGTAAATACATCATTCGCGACTACCGCACGCAAGCACACATGAGTGCCATTCAATGCTGCTATTGCCCATGGGAAACACCAGCCATTGCAATGAAACATTGGCAGTGTCCACAAATACATAGGGAATGCCGTCATATTCCATGCAAGCACGTTCGATAGTGAATTAAGATGGGCACCGCGATGGTGAGTGACAACGCCTTTAGGGTTGCCTGTAGTGCCAGAGGTGTAGCCAAGCGCAATCGCCTGCCATTCATCGACAGGTAATTGCCAGTCAAAGTTTTTGTCCCCAGAGGCTAAAAAGGCCTCGTACTCGAGGTCGCCCAACAAGGCGCCGTCAAGAACGTTTATGTCATCAACATCAATAATGATTGGTTTACTGTCTAACTGCTCCACGGCCCGCTCGATAACGGCGGAAAACTCTTTGTCGGTCAACAGCACTTTTGCGTTGCCATGCTCCAACATAAAAGCAATTGCATCGGCATCTAGACGAATATTCAAGGCATTGATTACGCCACCCGCCATCGGGATGGCAAAATGCGCTTCCAACATAGCCGGCACGTTTGGCAGCATAAGCGCAACGGTGTCGTCTCGTCCGACCCCAATCTTTTTCAGTGCCGAGGCCAGTTGGCAGCAACGCAGATAAGTTTCACGCCAGCTGCGCTGCACGTCGCCGTAAATTACAGCACAACGATTCGGGTAAACTTCAGACGCACGCTTGATAAACGAAATAGGCGACAATGGCGCGTAGTTTGCTTCATTCTGCTCAAGATTGGTTGAATAAGGACTGTTTTTATTCATCAAGTACTATCACCAATCTCGTTGTAAATAACCTGTTTGTTAAGGTTGTCTTCTATCTTATTCGTCTAGTTGCCCAGCTAAGGCAAAAAGATTTCCAGATCGCGCTCCAGAGCGGCAATAAGCATGAACACGCTTTCCGGATTTCAAAACATCGGCAAACTGCGAGGCGTGCTCCAACGTCATTTCGCTACCTGCAAACGGTATATTCACAACGTCCAAACCCAATGCTTCTGCCGCAGTGCAAATATCAGCAAAAGGCGTTTGATCCATGGACTCTCCGTCGGGACGATTACAGACCAGAATTTTTATGCCTGCCTCCACCAAGGCCTCTAAATCGCCAACGCTTAGCTGACCAGATACTGATACTTGTTCACTTAGTTGCGCAGAATTCATAATGTTGCTCTCTTGTCCTAATCGTAGCCATCGAGGCCGCTGCCAGAAACATGAACCTTATCGTTTTCTATCAATCTATGGAAGAGCCGACAGAAGTAACTGGACTTTCTAGCGGGCTTAATCTGCGGCTTAATAGGCGTGACTAATACGATGGTCAAACGGCCAGATAACGCTGATAATGATTCACTAAAAACAGAGATGTAGTTCATGGTAGTAAAGCTCACCGAAGGCTCGGTAACAACGCGAATTCGGGAAATGACCGTACCAATGGTGTGGGCCTTATTCGCAATGATGTCCTTCAACGCA
This sequence comes from Pseudomonadales bacterium, assembly GCA_045106985.1. Taxonomy (GTDB): domain Bacteria; phylum Pseudomonadota; class Gammaproteobacteria; order Pseudomonadales; family JAUIET01; genus JAUIET01. Next base: position 221,722 of record JBGCFQ010000020.1, read on the forward strand.
GCAGACACGTTTTTTGTAGCTCAACTGGGTGACTTGCAGCTTGCCGCAATGAGCTTCACGTTTCCGGTTGAGATGGTCTTTACCAGCATTGCCATTGGCGCTGGAGCTGGAGCTTCATCAACTCTGGCTAGGCTTTTAGGAGCCGGCAACGTCCTGGAAGCTCGGCGCGTGTTTACCGATGCCTTAGTACTTGTTGGCGGTCTATCCATAGTATTTGCGCTACTTGGCTTCCAGCTTATCGAATCGGTATTCACCCTGCTTGGCGCTACCCCAGAGCTAATGCCATTCCTTAACGATTATATGAGGATCTGGTACTGGTGCGTCCCGGCACTGATTATCTCACAAGTTTGCATGGCAACTTTGCGTGCCATGGGGCTTAGCCGGCTTCAAGGGCGAATAATGATCGGCATTTCGCTGCTGAACGTTTTTCTGGACCCCTTGCTGATATTTGGCCTCGCAGGCTTTCCAAGAATGGAGTTAGAGGGCGCCGCACTGGCAACGGTTATTACTCGCTGGATTGGCCTACTGATTGTTCTTTACATGCTGTGTCGCAAATACGAGATGCGTGCTTCTTTAATCATCCCTACTCGTCAAAGATTGCAAAACTGGAAAACAGTGTTGCACGTTGGCCTGCCAGCAACAGCCACAAACATGATTATCCCTTTGGCGAATGGCGTTGTGATTTTGCTAGTGTCGCAATACGGCAATGCTGCAGTTGCCGGTCTGGGCGTTGCTGCACGTATAGAACCTATTGTTTTGGTCTGCTTTTATGCTTTATCGAGCACAATGGGGCCTTTTTTTGGACAGAACTTTGGGGCTAATCGCGCCGACAGGTTGCACACAGCTTTGCGAAGCGTAAGCTCTTTCTGTCTCATTGCAGGCTTGGTGATTGCAGTGCTGCTGTACTTTGCCAGCAATACCATCGTAGGCTGGTTCAGCGAATCATCAGAGATACAGCGAGTTGCTATAGCCTACTTGACCATCGTGCCGATTAGCTATGGGGCCTATGGAATCGTTATGTCAGTTTGTGCGTCGTTCAATGGTTTGGGAATGCCACTTCCTGCTCTACTTATATCAAGTTGCCGAGTACTGCTCTTGTTTATACCACTTGCCTTGCTGGGACAATCCTTATGGGGCATCAATGGTCTTTTCATCGCTGCAGCAATATCAAATGGACTACTGGGCCTTCTCAGCGCATTGTGGTTACGCGCGAGGATACAATCCAGCAGTCCCGCGCAGTAGCTTACAGAGGCTCGTTGGATTCCCACCATGGATAAAAAGGAGGCATATCCGTTGAGGCTTTTTCACTGAACTCTGGTCGACGTTTTTCAAGAAATGAGGCTACACCCTCCTTACCACTGCCCTTGCTCGCATAGTACATCGCCAAAGAATCGACTTCGTGCGCCTTCATAGGATGATCTTGAGCAGAGTTTCGATACATCATCTGTCGTGTTAATGCGACAGATACCGGACTGTGGCTGGCAATTCTGGCAGCCAGCTTGTATGCCTCAGGCAAGAGGTCTTCGGGTTCATAAACGGCTTTGGCGAAGCGCTCATCTTCTAGCTTGTCGGCGTTCAAAATCTCTCCGGTGTAACACCATTCAAGTGCAGTCTGAATACCTACGATTTTAGGCAAAAACCAGCTAGAACAAGCCTCTGGAGTAACGCCTATTTTGTTAAAGACAAAGCCAACCCGCGCGTCCTCAGATACAAGCCGAATATCCATGGCGCAGGTCATCGTTGCACCGATGCCAACGGCCGCGCCATTAATGGCAGCGATAACAGGCTTTTTGCAATCGTATATAGCCAACACCACTCGGCCGCCAGTATCACGTACACCATGAATGATTTCCGGATCTTCGGGGCGAGAACGAATGTCTTGCAAGGTCGGTTGCAGCTCTTCATTGAGACCGAACACATTGCCGCCTACGCTTAAATCCATGCCTGCACAGAATGCCCTCCCAGCACCTGTTACGACGATGACTGCAACCTCATCATCTTCTGACGCCTTATTAAATGCATCTATTAGCTCATTCGCCATTTCAAGCGTAAATGCATTGAGCTTATCTGGTCGGTTAAGTGTGAGTGTTAATATTGAATCTGATATTTCATATCGAAGAGTGTTGTACAGCATTTGATACTCAATAGGTGCATAAAACACTGCCGTTTGGGGCAGTAAGAGACCATATTTTGCGTTTCACTGCTCACAATCTCAAACCACTTGTCATCAATTTTGATGCACCTGTCTCACCACTATCGTAAAAACGTCAGCAACTTATGCGTGCTTACCTTTGGGCATATGATTTACGTTCATCAGTCGATTGCAGACCGATAAACGGTAGTTAAACATTTTATCACGCTCTGAATTTTTGCTTAGCGAACAAACTCAATCACTCAGCCGAGTACCAGATTGGAGACGTCCAAGCGCGCTCTTGAATTGTTTGCGGCACCGAATCATTGCTGCAGTCTTCTGGTCGATCAGTTGTCGCTATAGTTAGGCATTGCCGTGCCGAATAACGACATGTCGGGTTTTCAACAGCGCGCATGTAGTACACCGCACTTTGACCCTCATCGAAATCGGGGTCCGACCAGACGGCACACAACTGTTCATGACCGCGGCCTTGCGGTTTGCAGTTATCTAAATTAACGGAAGCGCCATTGTTGGCGTCACCTGCGACGTCGTGAATGCGCTGATGATGATTGCCTTCGTCATCATACCAGCCTTTAATAATTTGCAACCGTTGCAGCGAGACACCCGGCTCAGCAGCGGTACCAAAATCAGCCATAGCTGACGCTAGAAAAGTAGGCGATTTTGAGTTTGTTGATTTCATCAGGTCACCGCCCATTGGCACGGCGCTGGAGTACGCGGCCTTAATCATATCGGGGTCGGCACAGAGCTCAGTAGATAAATCCCAGCCTGCGAAAAAGCGCGGCTGTATTCGCGGACCACTGGTGCCAAAGACTTCTTTGTTCTGCATGCTCTCAAATAATGCAGAGCGACTGTTTTCTTCCGACCAAATCCCTATTAGTCCACCAGGATTATTGCTGGTATTGCCTGGCACCTTCGCTTGGTATGCCACCCTGCGCGCTGCTGTGCCATCGCCCCAGCCTAAGTGACCTTGATAACTCTGTTCAGACACGGCCCCGCCCGTCCCATTGTGTGTATCCGTAGAGGCCGACAAACCAAATTTAAACGGGTTCACTCCTATCCTTTCTTGCTCTTTCAGCCCTTCAATTAATGCATAACGCACATAACTATTACGGCTCAAACAATTGGGGCCCTTATGGGGCACATAGTCAGAAAACGGTCCCGTATAACAGTCATCCGGCGTGTCGGTTCCAGCGACGGCACTGAATGCCAGGTTCTCGAATTTTTCGAAATCACAGAGTTCATCTTCGCCACCAAGAACACCACTCAGTCCATTGCGGCACTCAGAGTCCCCTTTATGTTGCATCACTTCAACAATTGGTTCCAGCTTCATTCGCAACGAAGCGCGCTCGGCTTGCTCTGCATCGGTTGGTGCGCCAGCGTAGTCGACCGCAAACATTCGGCCATTGCTGATATTCGAATTGTGCGGAATAGCGAGAACGTCGCAACCCTCCCCTTTGGCCAAACATTGCTCCTCAAGAATTTCCCACAATCTCCATTCGCGGGGGGCATCGAGGTAACTAACAGGTCGCGCAGGCACTACAGAGTTTTTAAAAATTACATTGCGATGTAGATTACTACCTAACCTTACAGAGCTGTATTCAAAAGCTATAAACGCCGTGCGTTCGCATTCGGAACTAATGTCATTCCATATTTCCGCAGACGCTATCGTTTCTTTCCATGGGATTTTTGAAGCCTCAGTACAGCGTTTACCATCAGCACCACATAGCTCTTCGTCTCTACTGGGAAAGGGGCTAAATATCTTTTTCAACAAGCTAGGATTGCGCCCTTCACCTTCTTCAAATGCCGCACAGAATTCGGATTTCGCAATATCACTGCCAACACGTCCACACAGCGTTTGCTCGCCCAAAAATTCTGCGTGGTCGGTCACACCCATAAAATCCAGAGGTCGGTCGATCTGTACTTCCCGCTTTAACTGCTCATTACCACGCTCTACAGGCAATGTCGCAGAGCCTTTTGCAAAGGCATAGCGATAAGCATCATCAGGCCGGGTTCTTGAGCCGAAAGAGTAGCCATCGTTAGAGAGTGAGGTATGCACGTGTAAATCGCCAAAATAGGCGTTCTTGAGGGGATTGTTCTCAGCACAAGGTTCACGCTTAGCGGCCACACCGCCATTGCCCTGTTCGAACGTAACAAACTCCTCGGCTGGAATTTCCGAGCCACCACAGGCTACAAGTATAGCGGTGACGGCACACAATCCGAATATTCCAAGCGATCTTGTTTGATTCATGAGCGAGCGTTCCTGCGCGGCTGAAATGACATGAAAGTGATTATAAGGTGTTGTGCCAGGGTATGCCGTGTAAAGAAGATTGCTGTAATATTACTTCGGCAGTTTCAACTCCTTAAACAGCGACTTTACGCAGCATAATGACCGACTTGTCCTCACTACCCTACCCTTATGGCTGGTTTCAGGTGTCTTACACGCACGAACTGGAGGTAGGAGAAGCTCGCCCAGTCCATTATTTCGATGAAGAAATGGTATTGTTCAGAGGAGAGGATGGCTTACCTAAACTCGTAGAGGCCTACTGTCCTCATATGGGAGCTCATCTGGGTCACGGGGTTCATAGTGGCAATGAGAATGCTGGCTGTGCCCGCGGGAAGGTATCCGGCAATCGAATAGTTTGCCCATTTCATGGCTGGGAATTTAATGGCGACGGCTATTGTGAGAACGTGCCATACGCCACGAATATGCCGCCAAAAGCAGAAAGCCAACAACTGCTAAAGACCTGGCCAGTGTGCGAGCGCAATGGAACGATCTGGATGTGGTACCACCCGGCCGGTCAACCACCAAAATGGGATGTTGAGTATTTTGCAGAACTTGATATCCAGAACGAAGATTGGAGCGAGTTCGAAACTTACCGCTGGACGATCAAAACACATTGCCAGGAGATGGCGGAAAATGGCGCAGACCCTGCCCACTTCTTTTTTGTGCACGGCGTTGCTGATGCCCCAGTCTCTAAACAAGATTTTAACAGCGGACCGCGCCGTGAAGGCGTCATTGAGGCACCGATGGATACGCCAAGAGGCCGTGTGGATGGGCGTATTGCCTATATTACTCAAGGTCCGGGCTTAGCGGTTACTCGGTTTACAGGCCTTTGTGAAACGATCGAATTGGGTAACGTAACGCCGATCGACAAAAACACCGTTGAATTAAACTATGCCTTTTCGCAACAAATTGTAGATGGTAAGAAAACAGGTGGCGGTATCGCTGCGGCTATCATCAGAGACATCGTAAAACAAACCAATGAAGACATTGTGATTTGGGAACACAAGATCTACCGTGACAAGCCATTGCTGTGTGACGGAGATGGTCCAATAGCAAAATTCAGAAAATGGTACAGCCAGTTTTATTTTGAAATGTAGCACCAAAAGACGACGCGAAAAGGCAGCTTTAACAGATTGCTGTTATTAAGAGTTTAAATAGCGAACGTTCAAACAACAGGAATAAATTGGGATTAGTAATGACAGACTTATTTTCACCGGGTGAATTCGGCAGCATAGCGCTGAAAAACAGAATCGTTATGGCGCCGATGACTCGCAGCCGCGCAGCCGATGACGGCACTCCAACACCAATGATGCTCGATTATTACAAACAGCGCGCGAGCGCCGGCATGATAATCGCCGAGGGAACTTACCCTTCGGAAAATGGCAAGGGTTACTGCCGAACACCGGGAATCGTGAGTCAAAAACATATCGATGCCTGGTCTGACATTACTGAAGCCGTGCATCAAGAAGGCGGGAAAATTGTATTGCAGATAATGCACTGCGGGCGCTGTTCGCACTCTGATAACAAGCGCGCCGATGCCGACACAGTCGCTCCTTCGGCCATCGGTGCTGAGGGAGAAGTGTTTACCGAAGAAGGTATGAAGCCCTTCAGCCAGCCCCGCGCACTGCGCAGTGACGAAATTCCACAAGTAATCGAAGAGTATCGCCTGTCGACTGAGAATGCCTTCGCAGCCAATTTCGATGGCGTAGAACTTCACGGTACAAGCGGTTATCTTCCTGCACAATTTTTGTCGCCCGGCAGCAACCAGCGCGACGACGCTTACGGCGGTTCACTTGAAAACAGGGTTCGTTTTTTTGACGAAGTTCTTAGGGCGATGAGCAGTGTTGCAGGGGCTGACAAAGTAGGCCTTAGAATTTGTCCTGGTTTTCCATTCAACAATGTAAAAGACCCCAACCCACAGGAAAGTTTCGAGGCTTTGTTAAATACGATTCAACCATTGGGCCTGGCTTATCTTCATTTAATGCGCGCTAGCCCTTTGGACATATTCGCGATGGGCCATGATATTTTCAAAGGGCCCTTGCTGTTAAACGGTGGCTACAAGAAAAGCAGTGGCAATAAAGCTATTGCAGATAAGGGGGCTCATGCGGTGTCCTTTGCGACGTCTTATATTGCTAATCCAGATTTGGTTATGCGACTGCAAGATGACTTGCCTCTTAGCGAACCGAAGCAGGAATACATGTACACCAATACGATTGAGGGGTATAGCGACTATAAAGGGCATGAGTAAAAGCCCTTGAGCGTTGGTAGTGTTGTTATCGCTTGAAAGTACACCTTGTCGTGCCTAATGGTACTTACCTAAGCGGTAATTACTGCACTGAATCCAATGCACTCTTCACTTAGCAAACAGCTGAGTCTCAATATCCTCGAAAGACTTGAACTCAAGCGCATTGCCACTGGGGTCCAGGAAGAACATTGTTGACTGCTCGCCAGGCTCACCTTTAAACCGGGTATGTGGTTCAATCACAAACTGGCTGATAAGGTTAGTCGCTCGTTGTGCAAGCTGGCGCCAATCATCAGATTCAAGCACAACACCGAAATGCGGTACAGGTACGTCATGGCCATCGACCGGATTAGCAATCGAGGCCACTTGGCCATTTGAGCCGATATCAGGGTTCAGATGAACCACCAGCTGATGGCCATACATATTGAAATCCACCCACTGATCTGCACTCCGCCCTTCACTGAACCCCAAGCCATCAGCGTAAAAAGCGCGGGCCTCAATAATATCGCGTACTTGAATAGCTAAATGGAAGGGCGTCAACCGCATTACTCTACCAGCACATTCGGCCGGGGTAAGCCCTGCTCTTCGCACATCATTAGATAGAATTGAAGGGTAAGCAGGCCGTCTACAACAGACGTGATATTACCCTCCTCGTCCAAGTTGATGTTTGAACCGTACATTTGAAACCAAACCCGGGTATCGTCTTCAATGCACTGAAGAGTGTGCTCAGAACCCGCTGGCTCATACAAAAACGAGCCCGCGCGGTTCACATAGTCGTACTCCTTGTATTTCCAACCGCCGGAGGTCGTGTAGCCGTATACGGGCCCAGTATGGCGATGTTTGTCCACTTCATAGCCGGCCTGAAAAATGTTCTCGATTATCCAAAGCCCCTCGCCTTTTTTTACCTGAAGCACTTTGAGCAGGCTGCCATCGCCTATGTCAACAAATGGCAAATCGTCCGCAGCGAAATGTACAGCTTCCTGTGATTGCGTGTCTGTCATCTAAACCCCCAATATATGAACCACTATTGGTGGGCAGAATACCGTCTCCAGTTGTAAAATGCAGCATTCGAAACGGTAATGACTCTATGGCCACTAACTATTCTTTAAGCGCCGATACGATCGACGTATACAACCCGGATAACTACCTGAATGGCATTCCGCATCGTGAGTTTGCCTGGCTGCGAGAAAATGCTCCCGTTTTTTGGCACAGTCATCCTGAAGGCGGCGGCTATTGGGTGGTAAGTAAACATGCCGATGTGATGAGGGTTTCTCGCGACCACAAAACTTTCAGTGCGCAGAAAGGCTTTGTTATGGTCGATGATTTGCCTCCGGAAATATTGGAACGCACTCAAAGCCAATTGTTGGGCATGGACCCGCCAGACCATGGCCCAATACGCCGGGCGGTTATCACCCACTTTACCCGCGGAATGTTGGCCGAGCTGGAGCCGAAAGTTCATTCGATTGCTCAAGGTATAGTCCAGAGTGCGCGCGACAAGACTGACACTGACTTCATAGAGTCGCTTGCCTGCGAGTTACCCACTGCCGTTATTTGTTCGATGCTCGATATTCCGGAAGACATGTGGACTCAAATTCGGCACTGGTCCGACTTACAAACTGCGGGTTCTGACCCCGACCTAGGTGGCAGCCCTGAAGCTATTCAGCAGGCATCCATAGAGATGGGAACGTACGGCTTTGAATTGGCCGTTGAGCGCAAGGCCAGTGGAGGCAATGATCTGATTTGCCAGCTGCTGGAAAGCGAAGTGGACGGCCACGTTGTCTCAGAGGTCGATTTCGCTTCCTTATTTATACAACTTACGGTAGCCGGAAACGAAACCACTCGCGGACTGATCAGCAGCGGAATGCTGGAGCTAGTGCAGCGTCCGGAGCTGTATCAACAACTCGAAGCAGACCCTAAGGGCTTGCCACTCGCCATCGAAGAAATGTTACGCTGGACATGTCCATTGCACTACTTTCGCCGTACTGCAACCTGCGACACTGAAATACGTGGCGCAAAGATACGCGAGGGCGACCGAGTTGTAATGATGTACAGTTCTGCGAATTTTGATGAAGATGAATTTCAGAACCCCATGGCCTTCGATATTAGCCGCGAGCATAATCCACATATGGCCTTTGGCTATGGCATTCATTTGTGCCTGGGCGCTAACCTTGCCAGGATGGAGGCACGATTGTTTTTCGAAGAGTTTTTCAAAACATTCAAAAAAATAGAACTGAATGGCACTCCTGCACGGATTCGGTCAAACAATATTAATGGCTATAAGCGAATGCCGGTGACACTCGCAGCCCGTTAGGTCGCGAAGATATTTCAATTAGCTACGATAACTACTATTCACAGATTAAATGATGGGCCCGCAATGACACAACTCGCTGAACTGAAGCAAGAATACGATAACGCCATTGGAGAGCTAACGAAAGAAGGCGCGATGTTTGAGCTTGGCTCCATGCAACATAACGGCCATGACTACACGATTTACAAAAACGCACCAGAAACCATGCTGCCACATCTTGATAGTGGCCGTGCCCATGGCGACAAAGAATTTCTTGTTTATGAAGGCGAACGCTATACCTATAACGAGGTGTACGCGGCTGCAGATTCACTCGCCAATGCCCTAGCAAAAGACTTTAACATTGGCACCGGTGATCGCGTTGCGATAGCGATGCGAAACTATCCCGAGTGGATTGTGGGTTTTCTTGGCATAGCCTACACCGGCGCCACTATTGTTCCGCTTAACAGCTGGGGGCAAAAAGCAGAGCTAGAATACGGATTGACCGACAGCGAAGCCAAGTTAGTATTAATTGACGAGCAACGCCTATCTTATGTAGTAGACGATTTGCCAGCTATGGGTGTGCAAGCCATCGCCGTTAGAACCAACAACGAGCTGCTAGAAAAGCCAAACGTTTCAAATTACTCAGAGCTAATGGGCTCCCACCTTGGCGCGAGTGTACCTGTTCCTGCTGTGTCGCCCGATGACCTGTTTTTGATGCTGTACACATCTGGAACAACGGGGCGCCCTAAAGGTGCAATGACAAGCCACCGCGCACTAAGCCAGGCCATGTACAGCTTTGACGTTAACGCCTACGCATGCTCAATGTGTAATGGCGAAGCTGTGGGCAAAATGCTGGCCAAAGGCTACGACCAGGCAAGTCTTCTCGCTGTGCCTCTGTTTCATATGAGTGGCTTGCATGCGGGCTTACTACTAGGCCTTCGTGGTGGTAGAAAATTAGTAATGATGTACAAATGGGAAGCCGACAAGGCAATAAGGCTGATCGAACAAGAGCGCCTGACCATTTTTAGTGTGGCGCCAGCCATGCTGCAGGAAGTGTTTAACTCACCTGTATTCGACGAAACCGACACTACTAGCCTGTTCAATATTGGCGCTGGTGGGTCTGCAACTCCGCCCAAAGTCACAGAGATGATTGCTGAAAAAGTAGATTCCCCGTATCAAGGTTGCGGTTGGGGCCTGACTGAAACCAACACATCCGTTTGCTCCTTTACCGGCAAAGCGATGGCCGCTAATCCTACAAGTTCTGGTTTTGTTCATCCTATTGTTGAGTTACAAGCCCGCGACGACGACGGCAATGTGCTTCCCGCTGGACAGGCTGGCGTATTTTGGGCAAAAACCATCGCTCTAATCGACGGGTATTGGAACCGTCCAGACGCCAATGCAGAAGACTTCGTTGACGGTTGGTTTTGCACGGGCGACATTGGTTATCTTGATGAACTAGGTTATGTCTATCTGTCAGACCGCGCAAAAGATATGATTATACGAGGCGGTGAAAACGTCTACCCCGCTGAAATTGAAGCTGCTTTCTTTCATCACCCGGCGGTATCAGAAGCCGGTGTGTTTGCCGTTCCCGATGACCGCTTGGGTGAAGAGGTAGGCGCGGCCGTGGTATTAAAAACAGGTATGAGTGCCAGCGAAGAAGAATTACGTGAGCTTGTAGCCGGCCTGCTGGCCCGCTACAAAGTGCCGCGCTATATCTGGACACGCAACGAGCCGCTGCCGCGTAATCCTTCGGGTAAAATACTGAAGAAACAATTGAGAGAAGAATACGCACCGGACTGACAGTCAGCTGCTAATAGCTCTCTCGGTCAGTCGCCATCAATGTCTACGGCTTTGTAGCCACCGCGAGACTTGAAGTACGCGATCAATATCAGGTAGCAAACGAGCATTCCGATTGGCAGTAGTGCTGCCGTTGTTAAGGCCTTCTTCGGCGCTATTTGTTGAGCTTCAACAATTATGGCTTTGTCCAACTCGGAGGCATGGGCAACAGCAGCCATATCCAAAGCTTTGTAGCTACCAAATACACTTTGCTCTGTGCGACTTACATATGCTGTATGAACCTCTGGACTGATAGCTGAAATTTCAGCTGAAACTGCTCTGTCCTGTATATTACCCAAAAATGCAGAGCCAACAATTCCAACTGCTAACATTCCTACTCCAGCAACACTATTGAGCGTTAAGGCCCCTCCACGCGGGAACTGCTCAGCAACTATGCCCAAAGTCGTTGGCCAGAAAAACGACTTGCCCACACCATAGACTGTCGCGGCTACCAATATCATACCTGCACCACTGGCACCTGCTAAAGCGTATAAGCCGATCGCTGATATTACGGAGCAAAGCGCCAATAGACCAAAAGGCGTCAACATATCGATCAAGCGCCCGGCAAAGAAAAAACGCAGGATCGCCATGATCGCTGAGGTATAAACCAATACCCAGCCAGCCGCGATACCAATATCTTCCATGCTTGCGCTCATTAATGACGTAATCCAACCGTCTACGCCAAGCTCTGTTGTCGCGAGCGGCATCATAATAAGCAACATCAGAATAAACAGCGGCTTGCCCAATGAGCGACTGTAAAAAGCGTAAATTGCTGTGGCGCCCACAATAAGCCCAATTATTAAAAGCAGCGAGAATTCGAATAAGCGCCCTACTTCCATAACGATCATGGTTATAGCAATAAGGGCACCCACAGCTCCCACCTCGCTAAGCATATCTCTATAGGAAATACCCGCCGCAACCCGCTCGTTTACTGGAAACGCCTTCTTTAACAACATCACGGCATATATCGCGGTGGGAATCAAAATCAAACCAATCTTAACCTTCCAATGCACATCACCAAGTCCAATCGCTATAAGCCCGCCCAAAACCAGACCAGCTGGCCAGCCCGCATGCAGAACATTCAGCATTTTAGCCTTGCTGTTGCTGAACATTGTGGTCACCACCGGGTTTATGTAGGCTTCTACCGTGCCGCAACCTAACGCTAAAATAAAGGTTCCCACATACATCGTATTATAACTGTCAGCAAATAAGATGATGGCAGTCGAAAGCAGATGACAGGCCAAGCCAAACAGCATCGCAACCCGGTACCCAATCTTGTCTATCACCAAGCTGAAAAGAATAATACTTATCGCAAATGGCCATAGGCCCGCGCCAAGTATCTCTCCTATTTGAGTATCGGTTAAACCAAACTCGGCCCCCCACTCGCCCGCCGTTAAGCCTCGAGTTACGAACCCAAAAGATGTAGCAACCAACGCAATCCAACAACCCCAAAACAATCCCATATCGGCATTGTCATCGCTCGCCAGGTTTTTCGAACTCATCGTATTTCTACCTATTATTTATTTTTAGTTGTAGCACCTTAACTGGAAATGTTTTGCTGCTCTTTATTCTTTCTTTTCGGCTCGATGCTTTTTCGGCGTTTCGCTCTTTGCACGTCTACTTTTTCAAAGCAGTTCTATAATAGTTAATGCAATCATCCGCAGTGCCAGCAAGGTGAGCAGGCCCTTAATTAATTTTTTCGCCAGCATCACATCCAGTTTTTTTCTAGAACGCGTACCAACCCACGAGCCCAGCACAACGCCAATCGACATGCCCAGCATCATCGGCCAGAACGGCCAAATACTGACACCTAGGGCCGAAAAAGCAAAGATTTTTATCAAATGCGTAACGCTCATTTGAGCCGCAACCGTGGTCACAACTTCATCGTGTTCGCAACCCAGGCGCATAAGGCTGGCATTCGCCAGTGGGCCGGTGTTTGCGCCGGCCGTTCCCAGCCCAGTTTGCAAAACCCCTATCGCCAACATCTCGTTGTCACCGCTCAGCAGCCGGCTAGCCCAACCTGGCAGCCAAACACTTAACAAAATGAACACACCAATAAGCAGTGTAATATAGTCAAGATTCAGCAAACGGATAACTTGAGACGCCAGCAATCCACCGATCACTGAGCCCAACAAGAAAGCGCCCATGTATTGCCAACAGATATGTTGCCATCCAAATACAGCGCGACTGCTATTGCTCGCAAGTTGCACCACAGCATGCACGGGAATTAAGGCCGCAGCCGGCACATAACCTGGCATTAGCCCTAGCAAAATCAACCCACCACCAAGGCCGGTCACAGCGGTAAGCAATGATGTACAAAATGCTATCAGTGAAAAGGCTATCTCGGTCAGGGCAGCACCTCAGTATGTGGGTTCTGTTAATTTGCGGTCGAGTTGACCGCTTTTGGTAAAGGCCTTATCTTATCGGTAAGTCGTTACACATACTATCGTCATTCACACCAGACACACCTCATTCCCCTATGATCAGAATCGGAATTATCGGCCTTGGCAATATTGCTCGCCAGCACATAAGCAATTTGCTTAAAGAGACTGAATGCAACGCTCAGCTGACCGCGATTTGCAGCCGATCCAAACCACGTGATATAGAAGCGATAGCGAATGATCGGCCGGTGCAATGGTATTCTGACTACAGAGCTCTGCTAAGCAGTGGCACTTGTGATGCGGTGCTTATTGCTACGCCCAGCTACTCCCACCTCGAGATTGGCTTAGCGGCATTGGCAGCAGGCCTTCATGTACTGATGGAAAAACCAATAGCCCTGTCGATTGGCGAGGCTCAACAACTGATGGGCCAAGCACGCTCTATAGATCAACCTCAACAACCTTTGTTGGGAGTGATGCTGAATCAGCGAGTGGACCCACTCTATCAAAGAATGAAGCAATTGCTGGATCAAGGTGAAATTGGCTCAATAACACGAACCCATTGGACTATGACCAATTGGTTTCGGCCAGAAGTGTATTTTCGAGTAAGCGATTGGCGCGCCACTTGGCGCGGCGAAGGCGGAGGCTTGTTACTCAACCAGTGCATTCACAACCTGGACATTTTTCAGTGGCTTTGCTCAATGCCCGTTTCACTGCAAGCGTATTGCGAATTTGGAAAGTATCATGCGATCGAGGTTGAAGACGAGACGACAGCTTTTCTTCAATATTCAAATGGAGCCACTGGCGTATTTGTTGGTTCATCCGGTGAGGCTCCAGGCTTTAATCGATTGGAAATTGTAGGCGACGGCGGCAATCTGGTTTTCGATGGGACGCAGTTGCTGCTGACCAAGAATCAACCCAACACGTCTGAGTATTGCAACACCACAACGGAAATGTTCGGCACACCAAAGTCTGTAACTACAGACATTACACCCGACCGAAGTAACAATCAGCACGCGATTATATTAGGGAATTTTGTAGCGGCGATTAATGGCGACGAAGCGTTAATCGCCAGTGCGGAAGACGGAATTCAAAGCTTGGAGCTTGCCAACGCAATGCTGCTATCAAGCTGGACCAATTGCCGCGTGCAACTGCCACTGAACGTTGCAGAGTATCAGGTCCACTTGAATGAACGCGTTGCACATTCCAGTTTGCGTTCTGCGGAAAATATAGAGGTCGACATAGATATAAGTAAGTCGTTCAGATAATCGGCACAAATCCGAGAGGTGTACTTTTACGATCTACGATCGCAGCACCAAGGCTATCGTCAATATCAACAGCAGCGAGTTGGAAAGAAATAATAATGAATTCATCTGCCGCCCAAGAAGAGATTAAGCAGCTAGAACACTTGGCTACACGCTCAACGCTTGCCAGATTACCTGGATACCTGAAGTTAAGTGGACCTGGGTGGCTTCAGGGTGCGATGACTCTTGGTGGCGGTAGTGCAATTACCTCTCTAAGCATTGGCGGGGTTTACGGTTACGAGTTTCTTTGGGTTCAACCGCTGGCAATGCTGATCGGTTGCATCATGCTATTTGCCCTTTCCCATCAGACGCTCAGCACCGGAGTCGCTCCTTACTCAGCTATGCGTACTCATGTAAACCCTGCATTAGCATGGTGCTGGGCGGTTGCGTCTCTGGCCGCCAGTATCATTTGGGGGTTTTCACATTACCCGCTGAGTGCTGGCATGTTAGAAGAGAGCATTCGGGTAGGCACGGGCTTCAGCGTCGAAATTGGAAGCACCGCTCGCGAGGGCTATCTATTTTTACTGGCCGTTATTGTCTGGGCTTTTTGTGCGCGCACGGCATGGCAATATGGTCAAGGCTCAAATCGTGAAAATGGGTCGGTGCGTTTGTTCGAAAACATGATAAAGCTATTAAGTGGCGCCGTTATTTTATCCTTTGCATGGGTCGTCATTTCAGCCAGCACTGCTGGAAAAATTGACTGGTCTGCCGCCTTGTCGGGTTTAGTTCCCCGCTCATTGCCGACCGACGCCGCCGGGGTCACAACCATGATGGCCGCACTTGGTACGGCAGTCGGTATTAACATGACTTTTGTTTATGGCTACACGCTCCTACAACGGGGCTGGGGGCCGGAACATCGTGAGTTAGCTCGTTATGACATTGTACTCGGCTTAGTAGTCCCCTATGTATTGGTAACAGGTTTAATTTCTATCGCTGCTGCTGGAGCGTTTTATGGCAGCGACCTTGACCTGCAGGGCAAACTGAGCCCAGCCCAAGCTAGCCAGATGTTTGTTGGTGCCGGAATGAGCGAAACAGTTGGCTCACTGGTGTTCTCCATAGGCGTGCTGGGAATGGCTGTAGGCTCTTTGGTAATGCATATGCTGTGTTGCGGTGCTGCAGCTTCCGCATTGTTCGGCTGGGAACTTAATTCCAGAAATTACCGCCTTGCGCTACTCTTGCCCACCCCTGCCGTACTTGGTGTCTTTCTTTGGTCAAGCATGGGGGCATATGTGGTATTGCCAACCTCAGCAATATGTGGGTTTTTATTACCTATCGCCTATATAGGATGGTTAATTCTCAACAACAAGCAAGACTATTTAAAGGCGGACAAACCTCGTGGCCGCAAAGCGTTTTTGTTCAATATTGCTATGCTACTTTGCATTTTGACAGTGCTGGCAAGCGTTAGCTTCACAACAGCCGTTGCGCTAGGAGCCCTCTAATGGCCAGCCCTAATATTGGCGACGGAGCCAATTACGCGCCGTCAGCCAATGCCGAAAGAGTCGTCGAACCGGGTGAGTTTGTCTATGCGGCGGCCTATTTGGATCACGGTCATATCTACGGCCAATGCAACGGCTTGAATGACGCCGGAGGAACACTTAGCAAAGTATATGATACTGATTCTGAACGGCTTAAGGCATTCTGCCGTCGCTATCCAAACGTGCAAGTGGCGCAGAGCTTTGAAGAGTTGTTGGACGATAAGAGCATTCACCTGATCACCTCGGCAGCCATACCCTCTGAGCGCGCTGCTATCGGTATGGCGACGTTAAAGGCAGGCAAGGATTACTTTACCGACAAATCTCCGTTTACCAGTCTGGATCAGCTGCAACAGGCTAGAGAAACATGCGATGCCACAGGTCAAAAATACATGGTCTACTACGCTGAGAGACTGCACAATGACTCGGCCTGGATGGCTGGTGAACTTATTAGTTCTGGGCGCGTTGGCAGGGTGTTACAGGTTCTCAACCTAGCGCCACATCGCCTGGCAAAAAACACTCGCCCAGATTGGTTTTTTGATAAAAACTCATACGGCGGCATATTGACCGACATAGGCTCTCATCAAGTGGAGCAGTTTCTCTGCTACGCTGACTGCGAAAACGCGAGCATTAACCATGCGCGCGTCTGCAATTTCAACAACGCTGATAAGCCAGGCTTTGAAGATTTTGGAGAGCTATCACTCACCGGAGACAATGGCGCTTCATTTTATTCTAGAGTAGATTGGTACACACCTGAAGGCCTTGCAACATGGGGGGATGGACGCACTTTTATCACAGGTAGCGAAGGCACAATTGAACTGCGAAAGTACATTGATCCTGCACGCAGGGCACCAGCTTCTATGATGCTATTGGTTGACGCCGACGGTGAGCATGAAATAGATTGTCTTGATAAAAGTGGCTTCCCGTTTTTTGGGCAGTTAATACTCGATTGCCTCAATCGCACAGAAAACGCTATGACTCAAGCGCATGCATTCAAGGCCGCGGAATTGAGCATGATGGCACAGTCTATTGCGGACCAGAATGGTTAGATAATCTTATTGCTCGGCAAGAGTTCCTCTTAAAGCAGCTGCCTTTGAATACCCGAATATATAATCCGCTTGTTGCTCTCTGGGCTGTCCTTGTTTGATTTTGATTACCACAATGTTAGTCGCACGGGAGGGTTGTGACCGAAAGCACTCGCTCCGCTCGCGGAACCAGCCTTAGCGCCAGGGATAGTAGCGAGGGACAGGCCAAGGATGGTCCTCTGAACGCAAACGCAACCCTAGCCTTTCGTGTGTCGGCGAACAAACGCAAAAACTCTGTGCCTAGGGTAAACCTGTGTTGTTCAGTCCAGAACCATCAACTCAATATTCCTAAATTGAGTTGGATGACTTTCCGCTTGGAATGCAATGTGTCCGTTGGCAATCAAACCGCTTGTCAGGCCGAGATACTCACTGTCCCCACTGAAGGGGTCATATTGTGGCTGCTCATATTCAAACACTAGCTTGCCATTAATGAAATGCCGAATGCGATCACTTCCCAACACCTCAAACTCAGCCTTCACCCATTGATCACCGTGAAAAGTGTCCGATACAGATTCCGTGCAATGCGCGCGATAAACTTTATCTGCAAGAACAACGTTTGTAGCCGGTGTACATAAATTGGCAGTAGGTCTCGCACCGTCATCGAGCCCGCCCAAAAGTTGCGCTTCAATCGAAACTGGAAATTTCTGACCTAAGGCCATGCTTTCAGCCGACTGGCTATGCAACATTACTCCGTTGTTTCGTTGCGCCCAGGCCATGCTTGAATCATCAGTTACCTGCTTACCAATGAAACGATACTCAAATCTTAGAATATATCGACTGAAACTAGCACTGGTAACGAGGTGCCCAAACTCACCATCAAAATCCGGCCATTCTGAATAATCTACGCTCAGCAAACCGTCCTCAGCTCGAAAAGTATTCCTATAATTTTCCCCTGCCGGCAACCCGGCAAACTTGGGCACCCAACCGTCCAGCTTGTCGCCATTGAACAAAGGCTGCCAAACAGTGTTTTCAGGCAACTGCGATGAAGGCAGCGGCACACTGCTATCTGACAACTGATATTCCATGGGCGTGGCCTGTTCATAAAGGTCAAGAACGCGTTCATGAAGTATCAGGCCCGCTATCACTAGCAACCCCAGTATGCCGGCAAGCAACTTAGCAACTACTCTCATAATTTTTCTCATTAAATGACACAAAGTAATCGGCTTAATTATCCGTTACTTTTTTTAAGCAGCCAATTAGCAAGGCGCCGAACAAGTATGATACACAGATAAAGTCTGCTTAGGTTGCCCATGAATAAGCCAACATCATTCCTAAATAAAATAGTCCCTGTTCCGAAGTATAAATTGGCGATAGCTATCTCAATGCTTGCTATAGCTGTGGCGTCATGTGAACCAAGCCTTCCTGGCAATTCTGTCGCACAGGACCAAGTCGATTGGGCCGTCTACAGTGGTGACTCGAACGCAAGTCAGTATTCAACGCTTAAACAAATAGATCTGGAAAACGTCTCGCAACTGAAATTGGCCTGGAGCTACGCAAGCGCAGAAGGAGCGGCTATACCGGTTGCATCCGAATTACAGGTCAACCCTCTCATTGTTAACGGCATACTCTACGGACGCAACCCCAACTACAACGTCTTCGCAATCGATGCATACACAGGTGAAGCACTTTGGACCCACCAACCCGACGCTCAATACGCAGGCCTTTCCTATATGCGGGGCCTAACCATGTGGAAGAATGGCGATAGCTCACGCCTCTTTTTTTCAACAGGACATTGGCTTTACAGTATTGATGCGAAGAATGGCAAACCAATTACTACTTTCGGTAAGGACGGAGCTGTCGATCTGCGTGAAGGACTAGGCCGCAATCCCTCCACCGTCAGCATTAACGCGCCGTCTCCCGGTGTTATTTTCGACAAACTACTAATAATGGGCAGTGCCGTTTTGGAATCTGAGGGTGCGGCTCCTGGTGATGTTCGCGCCTACCATGTCGAGACTGGCGAGCTAGTTTGGTCCTTTCATACAATACCTAGGCCAGGAGAGTTAGGGGCCGATACCTGGCCGGCGGAGTTTCTCAGCGAAGCAGGTGGCGCAAATTCATGGGCCGGCATGAGTGTTGATCAGGGGCGCGGCTTGGTGTTTGTGCCTACAGGTTCACCCACACCTGATTTCCTTGGATCAAAGCGCGAAGGAAAAAACTTATTTGCCAATAGCGTCATTGCACTAGACGCCCGCAGTGGCGACTATCGTTGGCACTTTCAAACCGTGCACCACGATTTATGGGACCGGGATCTGAGCTCTGCTCCAACACTCGCAACCATCAACAGAAACGGCAAAGAGATTGATGTGGTTGCTCAAGCATCAAAGCAAGGTGTTCTCTACGTGCTTGATCGCGAAAACGGCAGCCCAATATTCCCCATTGTTGAGCAAGCGGTTTCAACATCAGACGTGCCCAATCAACACAATTGGCCTACCCAACCCAAAGTTTTGCTGCCCGAGCCTTTCTCTCGGCAAACTTTCAGTGCAGATGACCTCAGCGATATCAATGAAGAAACTCACGCCTATGTTAAAAAGCTCTTTGAACAGACTGAAAAGTTTGAGTACTTCGGTCCTATAAACACCAAGAAAACAATACTGTTTCCGGGTTTCTATGGCGGAGGAAATTGGGGCGGTGGCGCATTCGACCCTGAAACTGATATCTACTACATAAATGGCACAGAGGTACCGGCATTAGTTAATTTCAACACCTTGGCGATTTCCTCCGGTACAGATGCCAGCAAAGGAAAACTCACTTTTGTAACACAATGCAGCGGATGCCATGGAATGGAGCTGCGCGGCTTCTACCCGTACGCTCCAGAACTAAGAGGAATCTCGTCGCGTTTAACGAGGGAAGACGCGCTTAAAACGATATCGAGCGGTAAAGGTCGAATGATGTCTTTTGCGCATTTACCGAGTGCTGCACGTAGTGATGTTGTCGACTTCTTGTTTGATCTAGACCGCTCGCTATCCTCTTCCAAGGACTCCTCTGTGACCGAAACTACAGCGGCGGCAGAGCACTCTGAGTATGTGTTTGGGGGTTATACCGATTTCCTCGATCAACGCTACTATCCCGCAGTTAAACCGCCCTGGGGCACACTTAACTCAATCAATTTATCAACCGGCAAGCTCCTATGGCAAATACCCCTGGGCGAGCACAAAGAATTAAGCGCTGAAGGCATTCCACCTACCGGTACGCGCAATTACGGAGGCCCCGTAGTGACAGCAGGAGGTTTGATCATTATTGCGGCAACCATGGATGAGATGTTGAGAGTGTTTAACAAACACAACGGTGAACTATTGTGGGAGTACAAGCTGCCGGCGGCGGGTTATGCAACGCCGGCTACCTACTCCGTTAACGGTAAACAATTCATAGTGATAGCCGCACCAGGCGGTAAGCTTGGCACTCAATCCGGAGATCAGTATCTCGCTTTTAGCCTGCCATAAGCTCTTGGTTTTTGAGAACCTCCATCACGCTAAAAGTTGGTAACTTAACCGTCCGATTTTGGCGTCAATTCACTTAGCTAAGGGTAAAGGCTGGCGCTGTTTCGCTTATTGGGCTAAACCAATAGTATAAGCAGTGATTTCTGCCTTCAGGACGAACAGCAGCACGCACGCTAATAAAGGCAAAGGAAGGCCGATGAATACACCCGATGGCGATCAAGCCAAAGACGATTCCGACGATCGGCGACGAGACACTCGTCACTCAATTCCAGGTACCGAAATCAAAGTTCGAAAGCACAGTTTTGCTGGACTGGGTCGATTCGAAAATAGTTTACCCGTAGATTTCAGTGAGAATGGAATGAGCTTTATTTCAGCAAAGCTCGAACTGGAAATGCTCGAAAAGGTAGACTTTATCCTTTCTCTAGAGGGACGACAGGTCGAGGGGACCGCTCTCATCTGCCATAAATCTGTAAGCGAGCATGGCTCTCAATACGGCTTACTATTCATCGCCACAAACAGTGATATCACAAATTTAGTTAATCCGGGCGTGTTCGCGAATCTGGAAATAAACATGCACGCCGAAAAAACGGCTGAATACGTGGCTGAGATGATTGGCCACTCTAACAATGTTGTCAGTAACAGCAAGTATTGGAACTTACTAGCCAATGCAGTTGCTGCATTCGTCCGTCGTATATCCGATATAGTGCGAGAAAAATCTGAGACAAAAGAAGATTATCAGCGCGCCATTACTGCAATTCGCGAGTTCATTAGCATCGATCGAGACAAGTGTGTCGTCAGTTTTCGTTATCTGAATATCGCCGGTGTTATTGAGACAGCGGATATTAGCGTACACAGTCCAGGATCTCTGGGTGAGATCGAGTATCGTATCAGCGATTTGAAAACCACATCCTCAGTTCAAGAGGTGATTGATATTATTGGTCGCGCATTTGTAGACCAGTACAGAGCTGGATTTCCCGAAACTCAAGCTAAGTAAGGAATAGTAACCGCATGACTATGAATCGCGGCCTTACTATTCGACATTCAGTCTAAGACCATGCCCCTTTACTGCCCCATCGCCCAGGCCGCATCAGAGGCCGTGCCAATCAATTCAACGCTTTCATCCTCACTATCGGGACTCATATTCAATCGCTCATAAGCCTTAACCAGGCTAGTATCTACAGAACCAAGAAACGAATCGTCGTTGCGATGATTTTGCAGTACAGCGACTGTCACAACGTCAACGTAATCAGCGTCTGCAACCTCTCGTTCAAACTCGAGGTAGTGCTCACACACATTCACTAGCTCATCACTGAAAGCCCAACGCCGCAGAATTAGAGTTCCAATCACCGGATGCAGCTTTTGCATTGCTTCTAACAATAAAGTCTCATCAGCGGCTAATTCAGGGTTAGCTTCGGCGTAGGTTAATACCGGCAAAACGCCAATTTTGTGCACCAAGCCGGCGAGCATGGCAACTGATGGCTCTAGCGTTGTTCCAAATTTGCAAAAAGCCTGGCACAGGCCTGCCACCTCTGAGCTGGTCTGCCATGTTTTTTTGAGCTGCCTATTGATTAGGTCGTTACTTGATTCAAACATTTGCGCCATGGCAACGCCCAGCGCTAAATTGCTAGCGTATTTCATCCCCATCGTGGTCAACGCAACTTTTAAGTCGGTAACTTCATTTTCGCTGCGTCGCATCATCGGGCTATTCGCCACTTTTAACATGCGCGCTGAAACAGAGGCATCGGTAGATACCACGCGAACCAGAGAACTCATATCGGAGTTAGGGTCAGCCGCAACTCGTTTAACTTCCAGAGCGACATCTGGCAGTGTCGGCAAACTGAGAGTGTCAGCTGCAATCTGACTAACAATAGCTTGCTCTATGTCAGAAATACTAATATCCATTTAGTACGTACCTAGCTGTCCTTATTCTTATCTAAGTTAAGACCCCCGAGGTCAATCATGCAAGCTGCATTAACAATACAATTGAGCACTAAACCACCAAATATCAGAGTGCGCAAAAATCACACTGTAGGTCGCTAGGATTCGATGTACGCATGCATTATCGTGTTGCAACTGTCCTTAAAGGACGACTTTTACAAGCAGCGGCCTGAACGTAAGCTCTGCCAATCTCACTCTGGAGATTCACCTTTGATTCGACGTACCAAGATTGTTGTAACCCTCGGCCCGGCAACTGACAAACCGGGGATGTTAAAGGGCTTACTTCTTAATGGCGCCAATGTGTTTCGACTGAACTTCTCTCATGGCCGTAGTGAGGATCATCAAGAGCGTGCGAAGAATATTCGTAAGCTAAGCATGGAACTGGATACCACGGTCGCGATACTGGGTGATCTGCAGGGGCCGAAAATCCGCATTCAACGGTTTGCCAAGGGACCAATAACGCTGGCTTCTGGTGCTCGTTTTACACTCGATTCCAGCCTTGATAATGAGGCTGGGAATCAGCATGAAGTGGGAATCGATTACAAAGACCTGGCAAAGTACTGTGTGACGGGTGATGTGCTGTTGCTTGATGATGGCCGAATTCGATTACAGGTCGAGACAGTTGATGGCACGAGAGTTAACTGTAAGGTAGAGTTTGGCGGCATACTTTCAAACAATAAGGGCATTAACAAGCTTGGTGGCGGGCTGTCGGCACCAGCGCTTACCACAAAAGACTTCCAGGATATTAAAACGGCAGCGGCCATTGGTGTCGATTACATCGCCGTTTCGTTTCCTTCTTCACCAGAAGAAATCAATCAGGCCAGAGCGGCGATGCGCGAAGAGCAAAGTGACGCGCAAGTTATTGCTAAAATTGAGCGTGCCGAGGCCGTTGCGGATAAAGAGCTTCTCGATGAGATCATTCTCGCATCAGACGGTGTGATGGTCGCCCGCGGTGACTTGGGCGTGGAAATTGGCGATCCGCAATTGATAGGAATACAAAAATACCTTATTCGTCGCGCGCGCTCTTTAAATCGCACTGTCATCACTGCAACTCAGATGATGGAATCGATGATTGACGCACCGTTACCCACTCGAGCTGAGGTGTTTGACGTCGCTAACGCCGTATTGGATGGAACCGATGCAGTGATGCTGTCAGCTGAAACAGCCGCTGGCCAATACCCACTTCAAGCTGTAAAAGCAATGAGTGAAACTTGCGTAGGCGCTGAAAAAGAACCATCAATTCGTCGATCAAACCATCGAATGGAACGCAATTTCCAGCGCATTGACGAGGCAATAGCAATGTCAGCGATGTACACCGCTAATCACCTCGATGGTGTAAGAGCTATCATCTGCTTAACAGAATCAGGCTCCACACCTTTATGGATGTCAAGGCTTAGCTCAGGCTTGCCTATCTACGCATTCAGCAGAAACGCCGAAGCACGACGACGCGTCTCACTCTATCGCGGCGTTAGCGCAATCGCGTTCGAAGCACAAAATTACGCGATCGATGACGTTAATGAAGCGGCAATGGACGAACTGCGTCAGCGAGGATTGGTGAATAAGGGCGACAGCGTAATACTCACCAAAGGAACGCTAACGGGAATTCACGGCGGTACAGATTCTATGAAAATACTAATAGCTTAACATGTCCTATCGAGCCGCTTGCCAAACATAAAGCGCCGTGTCTATTAAAGCATCGTGACTACTAAAGAGCACCTGCAGAAAACTGCTGCGCCAATAACTCGCCTAAGCGCTCAGTCTGTTCGGCACTGTTACCAAAAGTGTGCTCCAGCTGCTTGGCCCACAAGCAATAACGCCATAACGAATAATCCCGATCAACACCCATACCGCCGTGCAAGTGTTGCGCCGCATGGCTAACTCTATGCCCCGCATCTCCAGCCCATATTTTTGCAACAGCGCATGCTTCGGTAGCCTCACTATCAGAGCCAAATTCAACAGCATAGACCGCACGTTGGGCGACCAACCGTAAACACTCAACGTCAATATAGCAATCGGCGGCTCGCTGCCCAACGGCCTGAAAGGTCGCTATCTTTACGCCGAATTGCTCACGTTCTGATGTGTAGGAGGCCGTAAGGCGCATCATCACATCACAGACTCCAACCATCTGCGAAACACTGGCCGCTATAGCGGCATTTTCGACATGTTGCAGTACAGCATAGGCTTCAGCGCCACTCGCTAAACAGTAACTGTTGGACACCTGACAATCGCTAAACTGTAAGCAGTATTGATTTTCGCCTGCTGTACTAGTCTGTTCTAACATCGTGAGGCCAGCGGCGTCGTTATTCACCACCAATAAGGCCAAACCATCCACTGTGGCAGCGGCCACCAACAAAAACTTACTTCGGTTGGCAAAGGGGACGAAACTCTTCTCGCCATTGAGCAGCCAGCCATTATTATTAGCTTCTGCACGAAGCGAAGCGGGCATAACCGAATAGCTGCCAGCTTCGGCCAGAGCAGAGCTAATCGTTTCAGCGCCAGAGGCAACAGAAGGAAGCACGTCCCTTTTTAATTGTTCTGAGCCAAAACGTTGCACCGTGTGTGCGCCTACTGCCAGCGCATGCAAAACGGGAACAGGGGCTACAGTTCGCCCTACTTCTTCCATCAATAAGCACAGAGTTTCAAAGTCGAAACTCATACCGCCATACTCCTGCGCAATTTCAATTCCTAGCAAACCGGCAGTGGCTAACTCCTGCCAAAGCTTAGCGTCAAAGCGTTCGCCGCTATCAAACTCCCGCATTTGCTCATTGGAACAATAGTCCTCTAATATTTTTCGAGCTAAAGCTCGCACATCAACTTGCTCTTCCGCCAATTCAAAATTCATCTCACTCTCCAATATTTTATTAGGCCAGGCTTTCTACTTTTACCATCAATTTTTAGTGCTGATGGTGCTTACATGCGGCCACGTGGCATCCAGAGCCCTGCTCCTGCGATTATTTCGCGTTGCACTTCATTGGTGCCGCCCCCAAAGGTAAGAATAGAACCCGTTCTATATCGATGTTCCAACGCGCCCAATAGCAGCGCCCCTTCGGAGCCGCGTCTTAAGGTACTTGCCTGCCCCACTACCTCCATCAACAACCGATAATTCTCGAGAAAGAATTCTGTACCGTAAACCTTGGCCAAGGACGCATCCGCCATCTGTAGGGTACCCATATCCATAGCCCAAGCCTGCTTCCAACACACAAGCTTAAGTGCGTCCAATCCAACTTTCACCTTTGCGAGATTGCTTTTCACCCAAGCACGGTCCATCACTTTCCTGCCATCTGCGGCACTCGTGTTTGCTGCCCACCTTCCAACTCTGAGATACAATTCCTCAGCTTGGCCATGAGTTACTAGTGACAAGCGCTCACGGTTTAGTTGACCCGTGATCAACTTCCAACCCTGATTAACTTCGCCTACTCGCCACTCATCTTTCAGCCTAATATTCTCATAGAACGTTGAGTTGGTCCGTACACTGCCAAGAGTCCAAATTGGTGACATCGAAAAACCATCGATATTCGTAGGCACCACAAACATTGTTATGCCTTTGTGTTTGGGCGCATCCGGGTCAGTTCGTGCAGCCAGCCAGACGTAGTCCGAATACTCAGCTAGGCTAGTCCATATTTTTTGCCCGTTAATTAACCACTCATCTCCATCTCGAACGGCTTTGGTTTTTAGCGCAGCCAAATCCGTGCCTGCATCTGGCTCTGAATAGCCAATAGCAACGACAACCTCACCCGCGAGAATGCCCTTCACAACGGATTCACGCACAGTTTCAGAGGCATGCTGCGCCATTACCGGACCGCACGCTTCAGTGGTCAGAAATGGGTAAGGGAAGCCAGTACGAACTATTTCTTCTGTAAAGATGTATTGGTCGATTGCAGAGGCTTCCTGGCCACCCAGCTCCTTTGGCCAACTCATAGAAATATATCCGTCAGCACCTAGCTTTTTTAAAGCCTTGCGAAACTCTGGTCCGCCACCTTCTTCGGCTCCAGCAGCGGCTAATTCTGCGGTAAGCTCTGGAGTAAACATCTCTGCAAGATACGCTCGAACCTCCCGCTGCAGTTCTTTTTGTTCGGGAGTGAAATCTATCTTCACATCATGCTCCTGTAAGGTTTTGAGTAGTACGCTTGCAATTAAAGAGGGTAAAAAGCAGGCAAACTGACGTTGTAGTATAGGGAATGGTCAAATTATCCAATAATTACACATCGCTAAGTATTTTCTTAACCGCGGCAACGTTGCATAATAGCGAGAGCTCAATGACATGATCGCTGAGCCAATCTTAATATAAAGACCTGGGAGTTTCCTAATGAGTAAAATTGGTTCAACTAAAATGGGGCTGGCAGTTGCAGGCCTAAGCCTTATGATTCTTGGCGGCTGTGCAACTCAAGATACTGCACGACTGGACACCATCGAAGCATCAATCAGCCGAGCACAAGCTGCGGCCGATGCAGCTATGTCTGCTGCACGTTCTTCACAGTCTGACGCCTCTGCTGCGCAAAGTGCTGCTAATGCCGCTCAAGACGCTGCAAACAATGCAGTAACAACAGCTCAGCGTATGACTGAAAGCTGCTGCCGCAAGTAAAGCCTTAGGGCTGCGATTGGTATAACGCCAATCGTGGGCAAAAAAAACCCGCTATTGTATGCGGGTTTTTTTTGTCTTATTTTTGCAGCCTAGAGCTTACACTTTATTGCCTAGCTTTCTTCCTTGCGAGTATTTGGGCTTATATCGCTCAAAGTTTCTGCAGGTTCGATGCTCAACTTCTCCTCTGGCGCCAGCACTTCTGGAGGGCTGGTTAAAACCACCGGTGCCGTAATTGGAACGGGCAATCCATGATGCCGACGAGCGCTCGTCTCGGCTAAATCCCAATTTATCGCCTCGTCACGGCCCTGATGCGCAGCAATTATTGCACCTACCATGCGTGTAAGATCAAGACCGGTTTTTTCGAATTCTTCGCTTAAGGGCTTGTGCGCCTCCAAAAATAAGCGTCCCTCTGACCAACCCGCTTTATAGGGTAATTTAACAATACGCACTTTGATGCCAACTGGCCCTAAATTGTAAAGCTCTTCTATATCATCAGGATACAAACGAATACAACCATGGCTGACTCGCATGCCAACGCCTAAGGGCTTGTTCGTGCCGTGCAGCAGATAAGTCGGCATGGAAAGGTTTAGCTTGTAGGCACCTAATGGGTTGTCTGGTCCAGGTTGCACTACCTTTTCAAG
This sequence comes from Pseudomonadales bacterium, assembly GCA_045106985.1. GTDB lineage: Bacteria > Pseudomonadota > Gammaproteobacteria > Pseudomonadales > JAUIET01 > JAUIET01. Next base: position 249,360 of record JBGCFQ010000020.1, read on the forward strand.
AGGAGTGCCTTCAGCTTCATACTCATCGCGAATGGATTGCGGCGGGGTCCAGGTAGGATTAGCGATAGCCGTGGTTATGCGGGTATTACCAAGGGGAGTATTCCACCCTTCACGACCGATACCGATAGCGTAGGTAATCACTTTGTTTTCATCTGGCGGGAAGTAATACAAGCGTAATTCAGACAGGTTCAGCACCATGCCTGTCCGCTCGCCTTCGGGCAGTATGAACCGAGAGGGCACATGAACGATTGTCCCTTCACCAGGCAACCAAGGGTTCAAATCAGGATTAGCTGCAATTATCTCGCGGTAGCCTATACCATGTTCCATAGCGATACTTGGCAAAGTATCTTCATGGCTTGCGATCACTTCTATCATTTCCCCAATAACATCATCACCTTCTGGCGGCAGGTCATAGGTAAGCGCTGCCGCCGCATGGGGCAGCAGCAGAGTAATAGACAAGACAATAATTCGAGACAGCCGGCTAGCCACAAAGCCTCCCAGTGTGTATTCAACCGCTAATGATAGCGATTAAGACCCATTTGGCAACCGCTCAAATTTGGCACAATTTAGGCAGCGCTTCAGATTGGAGAATGAATAGGCGAACAGCCTCGCCTTCGTTGATAGGCGAAAAGCCGTCAGACGTTTGGCACACTACCTTTGTCTGAAGGATCGGATCCCGCATCACGCTCATCGCTGTCAAAAGACCCATCGGTGTCTCTATCCAGCGCCATTCGCTCTCCTTGGCCCGGTGGAGTACAAGTGAAGGTCAGGCTGTTGCCGGGTCTTCGCGCGAGGTCCATTAGCTGAGCTAAGGTCCGGGTAGGATCGGCAGCTCGGTCAGTTTGAAAACGTCCAGTATCCAGCATAAAGGCACCACGAACTTCCCCATCAACACGGCCACGAGCGATCAAATCGCACTCTTCCCGCGGATCAACAATCGCGGCTCGATCTTGAAGCAACTGCAAGCGAGTCTGCAGCGAGGCACTGAGAGCAAAATCGGCCGACAAGGTAACTTGCTGCCCAACTATAGGCGCTAGATTGGAATCTATTGCAAATACGAAATCAATGACGTCTTCACGATCAGCATCGGTATCAAACACAAAACCAGCGCCGCTGGCCACGCCATCTTCAACATTTCCGGAGAAGAAGGTGGTTAAGGTATCAACAGCCCCATCGTGTAAAAAACCGTAGCCGCGAATTTGCGGGCCCATAAAAGGTCTGCCATCAGTTGATATATTTGTGCTGCCAAACATACCTACTTTCTGATAAGCATTGCGTAAATGTGGAATCTTAAAATCTTCAGACACTGCGCTACCTTCTACGCTCATCAATCCCGCTGTGCCGAACTGATTCTGTTGCACATCGAGCACATGGCACTGATTACAGCGGAGCGCGCCACCGCCGGTACTGCCTACGTTGAAATAGATGTCGCGCCCGTTGTCTTGCCCCGGCGTTAAAGAATTGTCCAGGCTTCGAATTGGATTAGGAGGATAAAGAATTTTCAATGCAAATCGCGCAAACAAATCCATCTCCAGGGCATCTAATTCTTCCTCTCGCCCCAACAAACCTACAAATGCTGAATTAAACTCCTCAAAGGCCTGCTCTTCCAACGTTTCGTTGTCACCACGGGCAACGCCCGTTCTGTCGCCGCGCCAATGCATAGGCCCGTGACCAGCCGTACCGCGCAAAGATTGGGTGGTCATGGGGCCCTTCATTGGATGAAAGAAAGGTATCGCGGTGCCATTGTCGATCCGGTATTCCCTAGGGTTATCTTTAACCTCACCTTCAGGTTCACCCAAATCCCAAGCTACATGGTCCATGTCTGCGAATATATGGCAACTCGCACAAGACGAATCGCCTCGGCTTGAACTCAGCTCTGCGTCATACAAAAAACGCCTTCCTTCCACTACTAATTCAGGCTCGGGATTAAACATTTGGACGTGTGAGAGTTCACTCAGCCCATTTGTATCAACAACCGAAATGCCATTGTCAAAACGAGTAAGTACGTAGGCTCTGTTTCGGACTTCGTCTAAAACAAGACCACTAGGTCCTCCAGCAGAGAGCCTGACTTGCTGGCTCGCTGTTGGCACAAAGCCATCTGTGCGTAATTGCTCGGTATCAAACACTGCCAGTTTCGCTGAACCAAATGCTACCGCATACAATTGCTCACCATTCGCGCTGATTTGCATTTGTAAGACTTGCGCTAGGCTCAGCTGTTTTTCATCCGCTGTGCCTAAGTCCTCTTCGTAACTTTGTATGTGTTTGTTTAAATGCCGGGGAATGACCGCGGTACCGTCCAATATTGTGATGCGCGTTTGCGCCATATTACCCCGAACTGTTGTGCCTAAACTCCCTTCACCTTCAAAACGCACGTGATTTCGAGCGTCAGTATTACTCACATAGACCTGATCATTAACGGGGTTGATTGCCAGATTAAATAAAGTGGTTCCAACCCCCGTGTATCGGCCTATTTCGACCGGCGTGGCAGCCATCGCATCAATTTCAAAAACATCGTTGTCTGGCAATTCGAAACGTACACGATCATCCCATATCGATGGCGCTGTATTGCTACCTGGGTCACCGTTGTCCAACCAGTTGGTACCATTGTGTTTTACGATGAGAGCGGTTTCTGGCGCATTTTCTCCTGCCAAATTTGCAAGAGGTGGCGCTTTATCCAGCCCACCGTTACGCCGGGCTGCAAATAAAGATGTGGTTTTATTGCCCGAATTAAGTACAGCTGCATAGACTCGGCTTCCATCTGATGATGCGGCCAAACCACGTGTAGTATCTCCAAACATGTTTACTATGGTGCTAGCCGTGCCGCCATTCGGCAGGCCTAGGCTAGCTGTGTCGAACACCCATACATCTGCTCGCCCAACACCTGGTATCTTGAGCTGTGGATCGAAAGGGGCATTCTGCCCCCGATGCGCTACGGAAATAAAAGCGCGGTTGAAGCCTGGGCCAGCGAACACCAAGTCACGAGGCTCATCACCAACTAGCAGCGTTCCAACAACGGCTGCCGGTATTGAATTAACGTCCAGGATGCTAACACTATCTGAAAGGTGGTTAACAACCCATACCGCTCCGCTATTATGTACAGCGACACTGACTGGCTCCATCCCAACATCAACCGACTGTTGATGGCTCAGCCCCGAATCTCCGACAGAATAAATCTCTAGACGATTGTCCGGAGTGTTAACAGCGTAGAGCTGACTGCCATCGGCTGAGAGCGCGAGCGGTCTCACCTGGCCTGATTCAAACACAGGGAATTCGAAGTCTTCAGCATCCGCTTGCGGGTCCGTATTCGCAGGCCCCACTGGGTCGGGTGTTGGGGCTGGCTGGGGCGTCACAGGTGTAAGCTCTCCAATGGGTGTAGCCTCAGAACCACCGCCAGAACTGCAAGCAGTCAGCGCACCTGCTAGGCATAAGTATACTAAAACGCGAAAATTCAATTCCTTCACTATCCCTGCCAAGCTAATGCTGGCTATCAACTTGCTCGTTATCTTCAATGCTATGATCTTGCTTAACTCTCAACGCTAAAAAAGCGTTACCTGCCATTTGACCGAAAACTTCGTACCCAGACGTAACAAACATCTGATCTCGACTGAGATATATTCCACCGAGATCCACCGAACCACCCTTTGCAGTTCCATTCACGGCGGAAAAGTTTTTTGCTGTTTCATAACGCCACACTCTGGCTCCCGACGTTGACTCAAATGCGTGCAGCACACCATCCAAAGATGCAGCAAAAACCAGGCTCTCAGTTGCCGTGACCGCGGCTGACAAACCATTAAAGCAGTCCTCATCCTCAACGCACGGTTCCGCCGGCGCGTACCACAAGGTATCACCGGTGCTTAACGCAAGCGCATGCAAGCCAGGTTCGGCCACACCATCTTCAGCGTCTCCCAGGTCGTATACATGTCGGTCGCTAATTGGCACATACAGCACATCACGTCGCTGATCTACAGCCATACCAAAATGTACGCCGCCAAGCTTACCTCCGCGGCCCAACTTGCGCTCCCATAAAGTCTTACCGGCGTCGTTGGGGTCTAGGGCCCGAACAACCCCGTTCTTTTGACCAACTAATAATATTGCTTTGCGATCATGCACCGTTAGTATCGGTGGCGCACCAAAATCCAGATCAACGCCATTTTCTTCAGGACAATTGGTATCTATTATCAAGGAACACGACACATTCCAGGCATCATTGCTTAAAAACTGGCGATGCCAGTTAATTTTGCCAGTATCGAGATCCATAGCAATAATGGCATCGCTCATCTCGGTAGCTGGCGAGCTATAGTTCTCACCCGTCCCGACATAAAGAGTATTGCGCTTTTCATCAATGGTGGGTGCTGACCAGACTGGCGCACCAGAGGGACCCCACACATCAGGCAACAGCCATCGTTGCTTAATACGCTTCGGTTCTTCCGTAACGGTATAAGTGCGCCACAGAGAAGTACCTGTTTGCACATCCAGAGCAAGGACAGAACTCCTAAACGTGCAGCAACTATAAAACGGGTTTAAAGCCCAGAATGCTTCCCATGACGATATAGGTACGTAAAGCCTGCCCTCATGAAAGGCCGGGGAACCGCTAATCATGGCTTTTTTGTGGGAATCGGCCTTGATCCGCCACACTAGCTTTCCAGACAGCGCATCAATTGCATAAACAAATGCTTCAGCATCACCGAATACGAGAAGTGGTCTCGTTGATCCTTCTTCAGAGCCGGATGGCTCAATCAAGCGAATAGCAGTTCGAACTGACGCCTCCGCAAGAAAGGTCCAACGGGTACAGCCACTTCGACGATCTAGCGCGTAAATCACGCCAGGCTCATCCGCAATGTAAACCACATTCGTGGTGATCATGGGTTGGGAGTGAGGCATTTTTGAATCTGGCAGTGCGAACGCCCAGTCAAGCTCAAGACTGCTTACATTTTTGCCATTAATGCCAGCCTCTTCAGACCTAACGTACCGGCTATTCTTATTATCCAACCCCCAACCGTTTACGTCAGCTTTTAACTCGATGGGGCTTTCCATCACAAGTGGGTGACAAAGATCTGACAAGGCAGAACTAGACGCAGTCAATAGAACAACGGCCAGTAAAATCCTAAAAAGCGACGTTAAAATAGACTGGGGACGAGTACAGCTAGGCATTGGATATCAGTGAAACAATGGCGCAAAGTGCGTGCAGGCAGTAGAATACGCGAACTGCGTGTAAGCATCAAAGCTTGTCGTAGCACTCCGTGGACCCTCAGCAGTATGTTAACAATTCGTAAATTCGAACAACAAGGCTTAAACCCCCGCCTGGTATTGCCAATTACCTTGTTAATTGTTGTTGCCATTATTGTGTGGTTATTGATGGCCACGGGAAAATCGGTTGAACCACAAGCAACGAAGGCAAGGGCTTTGCCTATAGACGCTTTCGCCACCGCGGAGCAAAACCTTCAGCTGAAAGTTAACTCACAAGGCACGATTGAGCCGCGCACGCAAAGTGATTTGGTAGCCGAAGTTTCTGGGCGAGTAAGTTGGGTGTCGAGCAAGTTGGTATCTGGCGGGCAAATTACTCAACACGACGAATTATTGCGAATTGACGCCGCCGACTATGAAACTGAACTGGCAAGAGCAAAAGCCGCTCTAGCTCGTGCTCGTGCGGAAGAGACCAGAGCTACCAGTGATTACCAACGTGTTACCCAACTTCATACAAGAAAGCTCGCAAGCAAGTCGGAGCTAGATGAAGCAAACCGTTCTTTCGAAGTTGCCAAGGCAAACCTCGCTGAGGCCGAAGCCAATGTGGCGAAAGCGCAGCGTGATATTAGACGTACTAACGTGAAAGCACCTTACGATGGCCTCGTTCGAAGCAAGTCTATTGACGTGGGCCAGTACGTGAGCAAGGGCACTGCAATCGCTAAAGTATACGCAACTGACTATCTCGAAGTTAGATTGCCCATCACCAATTCTGAATTGGCCTTTGTCGATCAGCGCTTATTACAAGCAGGTGCCGAAGCAGACAAACCCAGCGTACTATTAAGCGCCAATTACGCCGGTGTGAATACGCACTGGAGAGGTTATATTGATCGGTTGGAAGCGACCATTGATACATCGTCAAGAATGGTGTTTGCGGTAGCTCGACTGCAATCTCATGAAAACCAGCCTCCTCCTGTTGGACTTTTTGTTCGCGCCCAGATTTCCGGCATCACTACCGGAAAGGTAACCACGATTCCGCGCGCTGCATTGCGTGACGACAATACCGTGCTGGTGGTTGGCGCCAACAACATTCTGCAAAGCCGAAAAATATCTCTGTTGCGTGTAGAGGGAGAGCGCCTGATAGTAAATAAAGGCCTACAGGACGGGGACCTGGTAAACACTTCTTTGAGTCCATCCTTGGCGGCTGGCACCTTGGTGGCTCCGCAGGTCGCTAACCAGGCAATATCTCTGCAACTGGACACGCCTACTGAACCGCTCAGCGCAGCAGCAGAAGCAGAAAGCGGCAGCCTGGAATGAAGCCTATTATCAGCTGGTTTGTCGACAACCCTGTCGCAGCAAACCTCCTTATGTGGATTTTGGTGATCGGCGGGCTGGTCTCTATCCCATCAATATTGATCGAAGAGTTTCCAACCGTCGACCCGCGCATCGTTCAGGTGACTGTACCCTACCCCGGTGCCGCGCCTGAAGAAGTTGAAAGTGGCGTTTGCCAACGCCTTGAAGAAGCAGTTGACGGCATCCACGGCGTAGAGAAACTTGATACCCGTGCTTACGAAGGCCAATGCGTTCTAATGATCGAATTGACTCAGGAAGCAAACAGCGGTCGGGTTACAAGCGATGTTGAAGCGCGAGTGAATGCAATTACCACCCTTCCTCGCGACACCGAACGCCCTATTGTCTCAGAGATGGTTATTGTCGCCACCGTTGTCAATATGGCCCTATCTGGCCCGATTCCGGCTCGTCAGTTAAAAGAGATTGGTGAGCAAATTCGCGACGACATTGCGGATCTGCCTGAAGTTTCACAGGTTGACCTACAGTTTACACGCCCTTATGAAATATCGGTTGAAGTGTCGGAGCATACGCTGCAACGCTATGGCCTCACACTAAGCCAGGTAGCGTCAGCAATTAACGACGGCTCGCAAGATATTCCCGGCGGCACCCTGAAAAGTGCTGACGGCGAAATTCTTTTGCGCTCTATAGGCCAAGCCTACACAAGCCAGCAGCTTGAAAAAATCGCCATCAAAACCATGCAAGATGGCACCACGGTGACGCTCGCTGATATTGCCGATATCAAAGATGGTTTTGTGGAGAGCGAACTAGACTTTCAAGTCGACCGCAAACCCGCTGTCATGCTAAAAGTATCTCGAACCGGAGATGGCAATCTGCTGCGTATAGCTGATCGCGTCAAAGACTACATCGCGCTGAAGCAACCTCAGTTGCCTCAGGGTGTTACATTCGAAGTATGGAAAGATGAATCACGGGATCTAGTCGATCGCTTGCGCGTACTTGGACGAAATGCTGGCGGCGGACTGCTGTTGGTATTACTTGTGCTCGCGTTGTTTCTTCAGCCGCGAATAGCATTTTGGGTAGCCGTTGGGCTACCGATTGCCATGATCGGTACTTTATTGCTGTTCCCGGCCTTCGACGTATCCATTAGCACCATTTCCATTATGGCGTTCATTTTGGTTCTTGGAATACTGGTGGACGACGCCATTGTGGTTGGCGAACGTGTCCACGCCTTTGAGGCACGCGGCTATTCCCTAAGAGATGCCGCGGTATTAGGTACCCAGGAAGTTTCGGTGCCAGTGATTTTTGGCGTATTCACCACTATGGCAGCATTCATGCCGCTGGTGCTGTCAAGCAGCGGCATGAGTGCTTTTCTTCAGGCGCTTGGGGTTACTGCAATAATTGCCCTACTGCTGAGCATCGTCGAATCCCAAATGATTCTTCCCGCTCATCTCGCACATCGGCGCAGCAAAAGTAGAGCAAACTCTAGCAGCGCAGATTCGCCCCCTGGGCGCTGGGCAGAGCTTCAAACAAAAATGGAGCAAGGGATGCGACGCTTTGCCAAGCAGCGCTACCTACCATTGTTGAAGAAAGCATTGTATTGGCGCTACCTTACAATCTCTATTGCGCTGTCCATTGTTATATTGGTAATGGCCGTCTTTATGAGTGGTCGTGCCGTGTTCCAGTTCTTTCCCTCAGTAGAATCCGACCGGGTCTATGCCACATTAGTTCTCCCTGCCGGCACTTCGTTCTCTGTTCTGGAGAGAGAGGCAAACAAAATTCAAGAGGCTGCATATCGCCTGAAGGAGGAGCTGGACGCCCAGCAGGACGAAGAGATGCCCTCGAACATACGACGAGTATTGCGTGCAATTGGTGGTCAGATATCTCGTGGTTCAATTGATTTACCCAGCGATGGTGGGTCAGCGAACTATGCCGAGGTGGTACTAGAGCTATTGCCATACAATGAGCGACACTCGCTCTCGCCGTCTGAAATTGCGCGCCGGTGGCGCGAGCTTACACCTCCGATAACCGACACAATTGCGCTGAATTTCACGGCAAATTTTTTCAGCCTCGGCGATCCTATCGATATTCAGTTGCGCGGTGATAATTCTGCGGACTTACAGGCGGCAGCCGAGATGGTAAAGGCTGGCCTGCTAGGCTTTGAAGGGGTTGTCGACATTGTCGATAGCTTTCGTTCTGGAAAGCAGGAAATTCAATTCAAGCTTAAAGATGAAGCGCGTCACTTGGGCATAAACATTGGACAATTGGGCCGGCAAATACGCAACGCCTACTATGGCGAAGAAGCCCAACGCGTGCAGCGTGGTCGCGAAGATGTGAAAATAATGGTTCGCCACCCTGCATCAGAAAGACGCTCGTTGGCTGATTTACAGAATATGCGGATAAGAACGCCCAATGGAGAAGAAGTTGCTCTAGGCAATGTGGCTGACCTTCAGCTAGGCAGAGGGTTTTCAAGTATCAAGCGGCTGGACGGTAAGCGCTTGGTGTCAGTTACCGCAGATGTAGACCGAAATTTACTCGAACCGGAGAGAGTTATAGCGTCTTTGGAAGCAAACATTCGACCTGCTATTGAGGAGCGTTTTCCTCGTATTGAGTACTCATTAGGTGGCGAAGCAGAAGAGAGTGCAGACTCGGTCAACGAGTTAGCTCAATATACACTGCTTGCTTTATTACTCATTTACGCACTGTTGGCTATACCACTGCAGTCTTACAGCCAACCTCTGATAATAATGAGCGTTATTCCGTTTGGCGCCGTCGGGGCTATTCTTGGCCATTTGATCATTGGTGAGCCGCCTGTTTTCTTCTCATTACTGGGCATCGTTGCACTGTCTGGCGTGGTTATTAACAGTAGCCTCGTGTTGGTAGATAATGTTAACCGCATACGCCGCCGCGGCGTTGACGCATTCGAGGCCGTTGCTGAAGCCGGTGTAGAGCGTTTTCGGCCCATTGTTCTTACGTCGCTGACAACCTTTGTTGGCCTGGTTCCGCTTATTAGTGACAATAACCCTACCACCGCAATGATTATTCCGATGGCTGTATCACTGTCCTTCGGGGTGATTTTTGCTACCTTCATCACCTTGTTTCTTGTGCCCTGCCTCTATTTAATAATGTCGGAAGCTTCTAGCGACTACACTGCACCTGACCCAGAGAAGAGCGCAATTGATCGAGCCTGATCAAACTTCAATCATTGCTTTAATTACGACAAGATTTTTCAGTACGGTTAAATGACTAGAAATTATTTCAATCAGCTGCCTTTTGTAACAACCTTGCTAAGCAGAGTTAGGCCCGCGCTACTGACATTCGCTATCGTTGCGAACGGGCTTTTCTGTCACCTTGTCAAAGCTGAGGACGTGACTGGCGTTGCACCGCGGGCAACACTTGAGAGCTCTCACACCACAGAAACATTAGCCGAAGAAGCACTTGGCAAGCTTGAATACGGAGTTCACTATGTTTTCACACCCAACATCAAAGAGGGTGTAATAGACGTGGAACTTCAGCTCTCTAAACCCGAGCTGGTCAAATCAATTTCATTTCGCCACGACAAGCAGCGGCACAAAAATTTCAGTGGCGACGGTAAACTCAAGCGCTTCAAAAGCTCGATTCGCTGGGAGCCCGGTACTGGTGATGATGCTGCAGTGCTCCGTTATCAAGCCAAGGTGAGTCATGAACGAAATAAGGGCGGCTTCGATGCGCTAATGACCGCCGATTGGTCTATTTTTCGTGGTGACAATATTGTCCCTACAGCCAAAGTACGCAGCCGCAAAGGCGCAAGCTCTGTCTCAACATTGAGTTTCGATTTACCACCCGAATGGACCAGTGTCGATATAGGCTGGCGTAAAATGAAGGACTGGCAGTTTCGCATTGATAATCCGGAACGACAGTTTGATCGACCGACAGGATGGATGATCGCTGGGAAATTAGGCTCCCGACGAGACTTTCTGCAAGGCACAGAATTGTCGATAGCGGCACCACAAGGAAGTGACATGCAAAGGATGAATGCCCTTGCTTTAATAAACCTCGTCTGGCCTGAAGTTCAGCGAGCCTTCCAAAAACTGCCACCAAAGATTTTAATTGTGGCCGCAGGCGATCCGATGTGGCGTGGAGGTCTTTCTTCACCGAATTCTTTCTATGTTCATGCCGGGCGGCCTCTGATTAGTGAGAATGGCACAAGTACGCTGTTGCATGAGCTAAGCCATGTCATCACTCGAATTCGCGGCAGTAGCCAATCGGACTGGATTTCAGAGGGCTTAGCGGAGTTTTACTCAATAGAGCTGATGCTGCGCGCTGGGGCCATGAACCCAGCACGCCATAATAGAGTGCTAAAAAGCCTGGCTCGCTGGGGAGCAAAAGTCGATACCTTGCGCACTCGTTCGTCCTCCGGCGCTACGACGGCCAGGGCAGTATTGCTTATTCATCAGCTTGATATTGAATTAAGAAAAGAAAGTAATGGTCAATACTCAATTGACGACGTCACGCGTCAATTGATGGTCGAAAGAAAAGTCAGCAATAAGAAGTTGCGCACGATTGTTGAAACCTTACTGGGTCGACCCTCGCAAGTACTTGCTACTCCTCTCCTCCGTTAACATTTCTTTTGGTAACATTCTCGTTACCGTCATGCTAGAGCTCCGAAAGCCCCGCGAAATAGAAACACTTTAAGTTTCATGTTTATGTCATTGTTATTTATTCCTAAGTGCTCAATAAATTCGACGAACGGTGCTATAGCGCTTGCTTTAGGCATTGAATAGACTATTCTTCGGAAATGTTACATATAGTAACAAATGATTTAGCACACTATTGCTATTGCCATCCGCAGGAACATGACATGACACGCCCAACCATCGCCGCTATTGCGCTCGCTTTCTTTTGCAGCTCAGCAATCTCTGACGACGCAATCCCTCAGTCGCCGCTTACCCAGCCTGAGCTGTTGACCATCAAGTTAAGCGAGCAAACGGAAGAATTAGCCGAGGCGCGACTACGAGATAGCTCGGAGAACATTGAAGAACTCATACAAGAGCACGCTAAGGACAAGCGCGAACAGTTAGCCAGCACCGCAGAATAAACACCTGCAAGCGCACTATTACCATCAATAGTTTCCGTTAGAGCCAGCGTCGCGTAGTATGATTTTTGCACCGCAATTTTCCAAGATTTACTATGGAGTCCTCATCTGACGGACTTGCGCAACAGATAAATGTTCGCAAGACTGAATTTCTTTACTATCAAGCACCGTTCTCCTGCATCGGAAATGGTGTCGCACTGGCATTGATTCTCGCTGCTTACTGGAAAACCCTCCCACTGTTGCCTTTAGCATTATGGGCAACTGCAGCGACGATATTACTGCTGGGCCGATGGCGCGGCGCTAAAGCCTTCAAAAAACGCGATCGCTACGCCGATATCTCGCAGTGGTACCAGCGCTACAACAACAATGCGACCTGTAATGGTCTTTCGTGGGGGGCATTAGTCGCATACGCCGCTAGCCAGCTTGCTGCGCCAGAATTAGTTGTATTGATGATGGTACTTGGCGTGCTTTTGACCGCGAGCAGCGTTGCCTACAATAGCTACATGCGCCTTTACTGTAACTTCGCTCTGCCAGCCGCACTCCCGGCAGCGTTATTACTTTTTAGCCGTGGCCAGCCTCAGGATACAGCTGTTGCAGCTGTGATAATCTGCTGGCTAATCCTGATGATATCGTTTGCTCATCAGGTCAGTGGCTACCTTGGCCGCACGGCGAGCTATGAATTCACTAATATTGCGCTACTCAGAGAGCTTCATATCCAACAAGAGCACAGCCGTATTTTGCAGGAAGAAATCGAACTCAAGAGGCATATTATTGAAGCGCTTGCACAACGCGAACGGCAGCACTCCGGCCACTCAACAAGCCCTCGCTTCCCAGCGCCCCAGTTGCAATAGCACTGAGCACCAGCCAATCAAATAATAATCAGCTGCTCAAGCAGTGTACTAAAGTTACCAAATCCAGCACACGCATAGAATATGTTTCAAGAAGTGCTTGTTAGTGACTGTTAAATATGGAATTATCCATTTAGCCCCATCCAAATGTTGTAGTGGGCTGGCAGTAATAAGAGGCTAACAATGGCACGATTGAGATTTCAAGTCTGGCTTGATATACGTGAAATGCAGGCAGAAGATCTAGCTCGCATAGTAGGAGTATCAAACCAGGCCGTTCACCGCTGGTTAAAACATGGAATACCAAGGGCACGAGTTGCTAATGTTGCGAACGCGTTGAGTATTGAGCCCAGCGAGCTCTATCGTTTCGTTGATACGGACATCGCTTCTGAATTAGTGGACTACTCGCAGGAGTCTAATAATCAGAAGCGCCGCTTTCTGCGAAGAACAAAAGTTGACACAACGGCGGCCAACAGCAGTGGCGGTGCTTACGTGGATGAAGCTCGCGCCCCCCTTCCCTCAAGCGCTGACTCCCACGGCAACAATAGCCGTAACGATGCAAGTAGTGTTGTGTTCGCCGATCGCCGCAAATTAGTGGATCGACGACGACATCAATCTCGTAGCACCAGCACGCCCAGTAGGCGTGCAACTCTGGACCGCAGAGACACTCGATATAGAAATGCGCAAAGTGAATTGTGGTGGCTTAAAGTTGATTATTTAGATGGCCAATTTGAGGAAGGGGTGATGCCCGGCAGCTACGAAACCACCGAGCACAACAATTTTGAAGAAATAACGCTGGACGACGTTACACTAGATCTTGAAACACAGCTGACTGGCACAGATTCTGATTAATAACAGACAGCTGCCACCTGATTTACGCATCTGCGTAGCCGAATGTCTAAGGCAGCGGTTTGCTTGATGTCCATCGAGCATGCCAACTTTCGCCACTAACTAACGCTGGACAAAGGCTGGTGCTTTTCTGCACACTTGTCGGAAAATAGACGCGGCACTGAAGTCGCCCGATCCACCTACATATTAAGAACCAATGAAATCCGATAATATTCTGACCGGTATTCGTGTGCTGGACGTTGGAAGCTGGGTAGCTGCACCCGCCGCCGCTACTGCTATGGCTGATTTTGGCGCTGACGTAATCAAAGTAGAGCAGCCGGGAGGCGACCCTTTCCGAAACTTTATGGGGATACCAGGCTTTCCTGTTACAGAAGACAATTACCCATGGCTGCTTGTTGGCCGAAACAAGCGCAGTCTTGTTCTCGACCTGAAAAGTGACGAAGGCTACGAAGCCTTATGTCGCCTGATTGAGACAGCAGACGTATTCCTAACAAATTACCCGCCTGAGGTTCTCAAAAGACTAAAGGTGCGCTACAGCGATGTGGCCGCACTAAACGACGAATTAATCTATGCACAACTATCGGGCTACGGTGAAGAAGGCCCAGATGCAAATCAGGCTGCGTTTGACCGAAGCGCGTGGTGGGCGCGCTCCGGAATGATGGATCTAGTGCGCTCTGGAGATTCTCCACCAGCCGCTGGTGCGCCGGCCTGGGGCGACTATGCCACATCAACTTCTGTGTTTGCTGGCATCATGATGGCCCTGTTTCGCAGGGAACGAACTGGCAAGGGCAGCAAGGTTTCTACATCGCTGCTTGCCAATGGTGTTTGGTCTAACTCGATGATGCTTCAAGCCTTACTCTGTGGCGGGAAAACAGCCTACGAACCACCAAGGGCACAAAATCCTATGCCTCTTGGCGTTCCTTATCAGTGCCAGGATAAGCGCTGGTTTTACCCATGGATCTTTGACGTACAGGGTCAGTGGGTCTATTTCCTCACTGTGCTGGGTTGCTCGAGCATGCTAGACGATCCTCGTTTTGCCAGCGCTGAAGCCTGCCATGCGAACGCGACTGCCACGATAGAGCATTTGGATGACATTTTCGCAAGCAAAACATGGGCGGAATGGAAGACCGTTTTTGATACCTATGACATACAATACCTCCCAGTAGCCGCGCCAGAGGAAACGCTCAAGGACCCTCAGCTGCATGAAAATGCAATGCTGGTGGACCTTCCTTCTGGTCGTTTTAATGCGGCTCAGACCGTTAGCAGTCCGCTGCAGGTAGAAGGCGTTAGTAAACTAACGCCCCGCCCTGCGCCAGAAATCGGGCAAGACAGCCGAGATGTTTTGGCAGAGGCCGGATTTGATGCTGATGAAATTGCCGCAATACTTGGAGCTAGCTAAGCCAGCATCCGACAATCGCCAACACTGAGGAGATAAAGTGACCGACTATAGCTTTGAAGCCACTGCAAAATCGTTCGATGCGCCAGCTGGAAAAATACATTACAACGAAGCCGGTTCAGGTCCTGCTCTATTGCTACTCCATGGCTCTGGCCCTGGTGTTACCGGCTGGGAGAATTTTTCAGACACCCTAGCCAGCTTTGTAGGCGAATATCGATGCATTGTTCCTGACTTTCCTGGCTATGGCGCCAGCGACTCAGTTGATGGCAATCCAATTGAGGTATGCGTGCAGTCAGTGATCGCCTTAATGGACGGTCTTGGAATCGAGAAAGCCCATATCATTGGTAATTCTCTAGGCGGAATCGTAGCCGGCCTGTTTGCTGCTTATAACCCAGATAAAGTGGACAAGTTCGTTTCAATCGGCGGTTTAGGTATAAACATCTTTTCTTCCTTTCCGGCAGAGGGGCTTGTGCGTCTGAGTCAATTTGCTGAGAATCCTACGCGCGAACATATCGTTGCCTGGCTCAATTCGATGGTCTACGACCGCGCAATAGTAACCGATGAGTTGGTTGATCGCAGAATGCGCCAAGCCACTGAAAGCAAAACTCTGGAGACCACTCGTGTTCTATACTCCCAAGCTTCTCTAGACGGCATGCAACAAATGTTTTCTGGCCCTGACGCCACCCAACGTTTAGCCCACCTCAGCTCCATAACAGCGCCCACGCTGCTAACCTGGGGCCGTGAAGACAGAGTTACCCCTATCGATATGGCTTTGCTGCCTATGAAACTGATCCCAAATTGCGAATTGCATGTATTTCCCAAGTGTGGCCACTGGGCCATGATCGAACGCAAACACGAGTTTGAGTCAGTTGTGAGAGCCTTTCTTGCTCGTTGACAGCATCAACCTACTTCTATATTCGACACACATTACGGAGCATAAGTATGCGATTCCACTTTCAAATCGGCATGTGCGACTCAGACCACTATCTGCCACTAGCCAAAGCTGTTGAGGCAGCTGGGTACCACGGTGTCACTGTTCCGGATAGCATTTGTTACCCGAAAGAAGCGAGCTCAAAGTATCCCTACAATGCAGATGGAAGCCGTGAATTTCTAGAAACGGTTCCGTTCATAGAGTCACTCATTGCAGTAACCGCTATGGCTGCGGTCACAGAACGACTGCGCTTCGCCACCTTCGTTTACAAGCTTGCTGTTCGCCAGATTGCAGGCGTTGCAAAGCAAGTACAAGGGATTCAGGCCATCAGCAACAATCGCTTTGATTTTGGCGTTGGCATCAGTCCTTGGGAGGAAGACTTCGCTGTGATGCAAACGCCATGGGAAAAACGTGGCAAACGGCTCGATGAGCAGATGGACATTCTTCGCGGTTTGGAAACGGGAGAATATTATGGATTTGAAGGCGAGCTGCACTCTATGCCCGCCAATCGTATGCGCCCCGTGCCCAGCCAACGAACACCATTGTTAGTAGGTGGTCACTCAAAGGTAGCTCTTAACAGAGCCGCTTTAAAGGGCGACGGTTGGATGTGTGCAGGAGCCGAAACAGATCAACTGCAATCGTATATTGAACAACTCAAAGAGTTACGCAAGCAGCACGGCACGGAACATAAACCTTTCTCTATCTACGCTGGAAGCGCTGAAGGCTTTAGCAAAGAGGGTATTGCGACATTAGAAGCTATTGGTGTCACAGACCTGATAGTAGGCTTCAGAGACCTGTACGCGATGCAGCCAGATCACACATTGGAAGAGAAAATAGAGATGCTCGAAGGGTATGCTTCACACTTTATTGTTTGATTTAGTATTGTTAGGGCTTTTATCACCGACAGAGCTAAGGAGTGAGCTGCGTAGACAGCTCACTAGATTCTTCGAGGCTTACGGTCTCGAGGTAGCCAGCTAGCTCCTTGCCAAATTCCACGATCAATTCACTGAGCGCCGTTACGTACGCAGCGTAGCTAGCGTCATCAGGTTCGCCTACTAAGCGGCTACGTTTGCTGTATAAAAGCTCTCTTCCTGAGTCTGCACTTAATGTCCATAGCACGTCCAAACGCACCTCTTTTCCCAGCACACCACCGAAGTGTTGAACGTCCAGACGCACCTGATGCACTGGCCGAAATCGCGTATCCCAAGGAGCCGCGTAGACACGATCAAGTCCTGTTTGATCGGCCAGCACAGACGCCATTACACGAGTAAAGTTTTCTTCAAGATCGCCAGCCCAAATACTGTAGCTAGCGATTTTCAAGCCACCATCAGCTTCTTGCGAGACTATACCTGGTCGGTCCAACTCGGAAGGAATATTAACGGGGCCAATACCCACAGACGCGATAGCATTGCCAAGCTCAATCTCTAGGGCATTGCCAGTAAGGGCCTGCAAATTATAGTAGCGCGTTGGCGGCTGGCTTGAACAAGCCGACAGAGCTAACAAGATTAGAACGAAGTGCACGCACTTAGTATTCATTTGTCGTTTTTCCCGCGTATCAAAGAGTCAGGATATCGAGCTAACTCATCAGTTAAGTTTTCCAAGGAATCAGCGGCATCACTGACATCTTCCAACATTTCCGTGAGTCGATGCTGCAATGCAGAATCTGGTGCGACGACACTATCAATTGAGTGAATCGTATCTCGCATACCATCAATAGCCTTATCCAATGACTGTGCTGAACCATTGAGGCCTCCAATAAGTTCATCAACGTCATCAACAATGCGCGCTTTGTTAAGATCGCCCATCATTGTTGCAACTTCATGCAGGCTACTATCCAGATTCTTGCCAATCGAATCAAAGGGCAGTTCAGCGATGTTCTGCGCGATGTCGCCTAGACGCCGCGCTATTCGCGAGTATTCGCTGTCAGCGGTTGGCAAGAGTAAGAAATCGCCCTGCTGGGTTAAAGGCGCTAGCTCCCCTTTAAACTTGCGCTCATGCTCCGGTAACAAGTCCACATAGAGTGACCCGGTTAGAAAGCTTCGCGTCTTTAACTGAGCTCTCATACCTTCGGCGACCAGAGTTGCAAATAACTCATTAAGTTCTGCCAATGTGGGAGCGTCGTCTGGATTAATTCGTTCTGGCTGAATCGAAATCACCACATCAATCTCTCGATCGCTGGCTATGCCGGCATCGAGTCCTACGTGCTCAACCTTTCCTACTTGTATGCCGCGGAACTCAACCGGCGCGCCAACACTCAAGCCACGAACCGATGCTACGAACTTCAATAAATAGGGGTAAGAGTATGTTAACGCACCCTCAGCCACCGCTTCACGATCATCAAACAGGTGAAACTGAGCCCCTGCTTCAGCCCTGGCATGCTCTCCCGAAATATCGGGTGGTGTACTGAACGCCAGACCACCCGACATAAGCGCCGCGAAAGATTCGACATCAGCCACCAGCCCTTCAGAGCCAAACTCAAAACTTAAGCCGCTGACATTCCAAAAGGTGGTATTGGTCATAATCAACTCGTCGTATGGCGCTTTGATAAAAATTCTTGTTTCCACCCGGCCAGCCTCTGGCAGTAACTTAAAGCGAGTTACTTCGCCCACCGGAACCTGGCGGTGATAAACCAAAGATCCAATATCAAGCGAGCCAAGTTGCTCGGAACGCAACGTGTATTGGGTGCCTTGTTGATAAGAACGAATAGAAGGAGGCTCAGTCAAACCGTCGAATACACGTTGTTTAGCGCCAGGCTCACCTGGATCCATCTCCAGATAAACTCCGGAAAGCAAGGTATCTAATCCGCTGACCCCACCCAGTGAAATTCGAGGAGCAACAACCCAAAATCGTGTGCTCTCAGACAACAAAGGGGCTACTTGAGGGTCCATCTCTACAAAAACAGTTACCTTTTCAAAATTAGAACTCAACCGTGTTTCAATAACTTCTCCAACGACTACGTCACGAAACTTTACTTTGGTTTTGCCTACAGCGATACCAGCGGCATCATCGAAAACGATCTGAATTTCAGGGCCACGTTCTTGCCAAGAACGAAGTGCCAACCATCCCGCAATGAGGAGCGCCAACAGTGGTACAATCCAGATCGGGGAGATGTTGCTAACACGAGTTAAATGCGGATGGTTGTCATTCATGTTGCTGCTACTCTATTCTGGTGCTGGTGATACGCGTCCCAGATAAGCTTCTGGTCAAATGTTTCTGTAGCCATCATTGTTAACACCACAACACCGGCAAAAGACAATAAGGCGGCACCTGGCTCAACGTTAGCTAGCAGGCCAAACTGCACCATCGCCACCAAAATTGTAACCACAAATACATCGATCATCGACCAGCGCCCCACAAGCTCTGTTAAACGAAACAGCTTGGACATTTGGTCAGGCTTGCCGTTGAACCGAATACTAACGTTCCAGATAAGATAAGCCATCACTAGCAGCTTTGCGATGGGTATGATAATGCTTGCAACAAACACCAACAAAGCTATAGGTAGATCACCAGACTCTGCCAAATGCACGACACCGGAAAAAATAGTGTCGGACGTGGTTTGTCCAAGGTTGGTCGTTTGCATAATTGGCAAGATGTTAGAGGGTATATATAAGACTGTAGCGGCAAACAACAAGGCGACAGTTTTTTGAAGGCTTCTAGGCCATCGCATGTATACTTGGTTGCTGCAACGAGGACATTCATTGTCTACGACTAACACGCTCTCGCTGATCAACGCGTTACAACCTCGGCACGGGTAGACTGGCTCACTGTGTTCATGCGCATAGAAATTCTTGTCATCCAGCCACTGCCAAATTTCATGCCTATCCAGGAATATGTGACACGCGAGAAGTACAACAACCAGGCCTAAAAACGCATAAAGACCCGCACCAGGAATTATTGTTGCCATACCGGCGAGCTTGATCGCGGAGACTAGTACACCAATCAAAAATATTTCCAACATGCTCCACGGTCGAGACAGTTCGAGAAGATGTAAAATCTGACCTAGAAACGGCGCCCTCACGTTAGCACGCCTGAAGACCAACACGTAGGCAAGCCCCAGTAACTCCAGTAAAGGAAATAGAAAAATTGTCACGAAAACCAGCGATGCTAAAATGAAACGGTCTCGCGCAATCAAGGCCTGAACGCCGCTGATAATATTCGTGTTCTGAATCTGGCCTGCCTGTTCCAAGCCTAGAAAAGGAAAAGTATTAGCGAATACAAACAGAATTAATCCAGTGAAGGTTAACGCGGTTACCTTGCTTTCCCACTCGGCATGCTTGCGCAGAATTACATGGCCGCAATGTACGCATTGCATTTCATGCCCAACATCACAGGCAGGCATATCATAGATGTGCCCACAATCGTGACAGCCAATCATCTCCCTGCTAGCTCTGATCACTTATTGTTCGCCAATACCGTCGTTATAAGAATTATTTTTGTGCCTTTTATCGAATAAGCATAGCATGACTGGCCTCTCTCACACTGTTGGACGACTGGCCGTTTTCTGTACTGGACAGAAAGCAAATCTAGGTGAACAATGGCGCTTTGGAGTCTCCAATAACCGACGCTGTTAAAGATTGAGATAATCAAACCAGACTCCGGCATTATAAGGTAGGCAATGAAACTAAATTGTGATTTGGGGGAGAGCTATGGCAGCTGGTCCATGGGGCTAGACGATGCTGTAATGCCCTATATCGACCAGGCGAACATTGCTTGCGGGTACCACGCTGGTGACCCGCTGACGATGCTCAACACTATTCAATTAGCGCACTCGCATGGCGTGGAAATTGGAGCCCACCCCTCATACCCTGATTTAGTCGGTTTTGGCAGACGATCCATGCGATGCAGCAGCGAAGAGTTAAGGGCAATGCTGTACTATCAAATTGCCGCGCTTGACGGCATGTGCCATACGCTTGGCGCGAGCCTAAGTTATGTTAAGCCACATGGCGCTATGTACAACGATATGATGGCAGACGAAGCCCTACGCGCAACAATAATGCAAACGATCGGTGAATATCACCGGCCTCTTAAACTTATGCTGCTATCCACGGCGAATGCCGAACAACACAAGCAACAAGCACAGAACTTTGATGTAGAAATCTTATTGGAAGGTTTTGCCGACAGACGGTATACCGAGGATGGTTTTCTGCAGCCTCGAAGTGTTAAAGGTTCAGTCCTTGATAGAGTTAACACCCTGTCACAGGCTCAAAAAATAGTAGAGGCACAAACAGTGCTTACTAGCAGCGGCGCTGAGTTACAGCTCAACATTGATAGTCTCTGTGTTCACGGCGACAACCCTGACGCAATCGAATCCACTGCTGCCATTCGAAAACTACTCGGCCAGGGCTAAACTTCCGTGATTCAGAAAAACGACCTCGAACTGAGCGCCAGAATAGAAGACGTGCTGGTGCAAAAAAATGTGCGCGGCATGCGCTACGTGCAAGCCGCCCTAGCACCCGGCTACTGTTTACGAGCGGCAGCACTGCTTTACAGCAACTACGAACGAGTGATGATTGGTACTGGCTTCCCGGTGGCTGGCACATTCGAAACAGATGGACCAGTGGGTGCGATTGCACTTTATAACGCACTTGAGTCACTGGGCGGTAATCCGGTAATGGCGTGCGGTTCACCTCTGTATGACGTAATGCAACTAAATCACCGAACACAGGAGTTAAGTCTAGACCTAAAGGACAATAGCCCTGTAGGTCGTGCCCAGGAGGCAACTCGTATTCTAGAACTGCAGCGACCAACCGCCTTGTTATCGATTGAAAGGCCAGGACCATCGGCGTCGGGCCAGTATTTTAATATACGCCGCGAAGACATAAGCGATAAGTGCGCCTGGTTTGACGAATGCATGCGGCTTGCTGAATGTCCGACGATAGGAATTGGTGACGGCGGCAATGAGATCGGAATGGGCAATGTAATAGACACAATTGCCAAACTCGATATCGAAGCGTCGGTAAGTTATTGCGATGAACTTTTGGTAGCTGATGTTTCTAACTGGGCTGCCTACGGCATCATCGCCTTTCTCGGGCGTTGGTCTGGTCAAGATTTATTGGCTAACTGTGACCCTGAAAGAACTCTGCAGTTTTTATCGAAGCATGGCAGCGTAGACGGAGTTACCTGTAAGAATACAATCAGTGAAGATGGGCTGGACGTGGCGGAAGGCCTACTTTTGATTGAACAACTACAAAGGCTAGCGGCTTAGGTTCCCTGGAGGCACAACTATGACTATTGCTTATCTGAATGGAGAATTCTTGCCTCTGGAGGAAGCTAGAATATCGCCAATGGACCGTGGCTTTCTTTTCGGTGATGGCATTTATGAAGTTATCCCCTCCTACAACGGCAAGCTCGTTGGCTTCCTACCGCATATTAATCGAATGCGTGACGGCCTGAATGCAGTTGAAATAGCGCAAACTGACAGCGATCAATATTGGCGAGGAATATGCGAAGAGTTGAGCGTGCGTAATGGCGGCGGCAACCTAGGGATATACATTCAGGTAAGCCGAGGAGCGGATACCAAGCGCCACCATGCTTATCCCATCGGAATTGCACCTACCGTGTTCGCCTATGCGTTTGAAATACCCGCAGAGCCAGAAGCAAAACGCGACACGGCAAAGACGCTTAAAGTGGTCAGCAGCCTGGATCAGCGATGGGCAAGATGCAATATCAAATCAGTTGCTCTACTGGGTAACGTTATGCATTTTCAACAAGGTTCTGCGAGCGGAAAAGATGAGGTTCTGCTATTCAACGAGCGCGACGAGGTAACTGAGGGTGCAGCCTGTAATGTGTTCGTGGTTAAGGGTGGTGTTATTGCTACACCTCCGCTTGACAATCAAATACTGCCAGGGGTTACTCGGCAGATATTGCTGAGCATTTTGAAGCAAAGCCAATCCATTGCTGTACAAGAACGTGTCGTCACTCTTGACGAAGCCAGGGAAGCCGACGAAATATGGTTTAGTAGCTCAACCAAAGAAGTCATTCCGGTTGTTGAACTCGACGGCGATCCGGTTGGCGACGGCGCTCCTGGACCTATATGGGAAGCAGCTCAAACCCTTTTCAGCCAGCAGAAGTACGACTACTAGTGCGTCCAGCAAAAGCCCACATTTCACTCGCGGCACTACAAGCCAATCTCGCGCAGGTTAACAAATGCGCGCCAAACTCCAAAATAGCGGCTGTTGTTAAGGCTAACGCCTATGGCCACGGAGCAGAGCAATGCGCAACAGCGCTTGAGGCCACATCAAACGCTCTTGCGGTAGCGTGTATTGACGAAGCTTTGTCTCTAAGATCAGCAGGGATAAAGGCCCCAATCCTACTGCTGGAAGGGCATTTCAATGCCGCGGAGCTGGAGCTGGCCGCGAAAAACGAGTTTTGGCTAATGACCCACAACGGCGAGCAAGTCCAACAAGTTCTGGACTTCAAGGGCATGCGAGAGCTGACTATTTGGCTCAAAGTTGATACAGGCATGCATAGGCTTGGACTCACGCCTGACGAGTTTCCAAAGGCGCACGCAGCATTGACACAAGCACCTCACGTCGCAGCTCCCGTAGTACTGGCAACTCACTTTTCAAGTGCAGAAGAACCAAAGGTCGCTGTAACGAGCGCCCAGATAGATGCGTTAGCACAGCTGAATCGGGCATCGAGTATTCCAATGAGCTTAGCCAATTCGGCTGGAATTCTGGCACACCCAACAGCCCATGCTGAGTGGGTACGCCCCGGAATCATGTTGTATGGATGCTCTCCTCTTGGACAAGAGCATCCGCAAAGGAGCAACACAGAACTTAATCCCGTTATGAGTTTGCGAACTGAAGTCATCGCGGTTCACGACGTGGCTGCTGGTGAAGGTGTTGGCTATGGCCTTAAGTGGCGAGCAGGCAAACCCAGCAAAATCGCCACAGTGGCGATTGGCTACGGTGATGGTTACCCACGATCTGCACCTTCGGGCACTCCGGTTTTGATAAACGGACAACGCGCGCCTCTATGCGGCACAGTATCAATGGATATGATCACTGTCGACATTACTGAACTGGAAAACGTTACTATTGGTTCGACAGCTGAGCTATGGGGAAAAGAGCTGCTCGTTGATGAAGTCGCCGCAATGGCAAACACCATCAGTTACGAGCTGCTTACGCGGATGCCTGCCAGGGTTGTTCGAGAATATAGCTAAGTTATCTCCGCTCGACGGATGCTCGCCAATAGCTTAGCGAACCCTAATTCTTGGATCAGGCGAACCTGCACGCATTGTTCGAAGAAAGTGTTCCAGCGGCGCTGGCTCTGCCACCTCGGCGTCATTGTCATTAGCCGTACTGGCCCAAAACTCCGTCCATGAGGGAAAAAGTTCATGGTAAGCCCCTTCGTAACTATCGCGGTCTGGCCACCGCATTTTATTTGCACCGACAGGTGGCTTGTTTAGATCAGTGGCATACCAATAACAGGGCAAACGCCTACGGAAGTACCAAGAGCCATCGATTCGCTCGTAGTCATCCCAATACATCATCTGCATGATCACCCACTCAGCTCTGCCATCAGCGGTTGGGGTTTCATGCTCATTTTTCGAGTAAACCACGCCCATTGCATGGTCTGGGTCTTCAAACTCAATAACATGGTTTCCAACATGGTGAGACGTGCCAGTGAACTGCAATCTCAGGGTATCGTCTAACCAACGCTTTAGACTGGCGCGCCCAGTTAGCTCTCGGCTAACACGGATGTCCTCAGCAAATAAATTAACATGTGCATCAAGATCTCGCATATCCAGCGATAAAGAATACTTTGATACAAGCTGGCGAATCTCGTCGATCGATTCCAGACGATCTACGCGCTGTTCGAGTGATTGGATCATATTGCTACCGTTCTATAAGTTCAAGCGCTGGCGTCTAAGATTTGGGCCCTGCCATAAAATTCACCAAGGCCTCGTATTGCTCATCACTGCAATCAAAGCACAGGCCTTTAGGCGGCATGGCATTCAAGCCATTCTTGATATTGGCTATTACGGCTTCCATACCCTTCTCCATCTTGGGTGCCCACGCTGCTACATCATGTGTTTTCGGTGCACCGGCCGCGCCACTCAAGTGGCACGATATGCAAGACCTCTGATAGATAGTTTTAATTTCATCCGACACTGCTGTTGCGTCAACGGTGGACGCTATTGCCTGAGTAACCTGCTTCTCAACACTCTCGGCCGCAGGTGCCGAATGCGCAGCGCTATTCGGAGCGGACACGCCTTGCTTGTCACCACCGCAGGCGACCAAAAGGACTGAGATGAGAGCGGCTATGATCGTTTTGAGATTAACGGATAAGAAACGTGACATTGGAACTCCTCGATACCTGAATTATTTACCACAAACTGCTGATTATTAAGTGTAAAAAGCCTAATTTGGATTACCATTCGTTAGCGCGGCCCACACCGATGAGAGCGGCAGTTGCGCCGGCGCTAACCCTACAGTAACGTATGCATTCCGTAAATCATCTAGAAGCTCAAAATCCATGGCAGAACAAACTCACTGGGACCACGAATATGATGTAGTGGTGATTGGAAGTGGCAATGGCGCACTCACCTCCGCAATCGTTGCTCACGACGGCGGCGCCAAAGTTCTGATTGTGGAAAAGGCTCCTGTATTCGGTGGCACTAGCGCTAGTTCGGGTGGAGGCGTATGGATTCCAAACAACCGCTACGCGAAAGCGGCCGGTGCAGAGGACTCTTCAGAGGAAGCCCGTGCCTACCTGGAACACGTTAGCCCAGAGGGAAAAATACGATCTGAATTGCTCGACACGTATATTGAGCAGGGACCGAAGATGATCGATTATCTTCACGAAAACACTAACTGGGTTCGCTATTCGTCACTTGAACATTACCCGGACTACTTTCCGGAAGCCCCTGGCGGAAGATCAGGACATCGGTCAATGGAGCCCGAGGTGCTGCATGCCAAGCAACTGGGGGATGACTTCGAACACGTTGGAGCCGCACATCCGCAAACTCAAATGCCCGGTGGCGTAAGCTTTACCCAGGTTGAAGGGCAAATCGTGCTCGCCGCGCTCCCTGGCTGGATAAAAATGAGCGCCGGATTAGTGCTGAAATACCTTTTGGATTTCCCACTGCGGTTTAAAACCAAGCGCGACGGGCGTTTAACGATGGGGCCCGCTGGCGTTGCGCGTCTTTTTCTTTCTTGCAAAGATCGCAATATCCCGCTGTGGCTGGAATCGCCCATGCAGGAACTGATAGAAGAAAACGGACGAATAGTTGGGTGCACAATAAAGCGTGACGGTGAAAGCCTGCGAATCAAAGCCAACAAGGGTGTTATTTTGGCTGCGGGAGGTTTTGAGCGTAATCAGCAAATGCGCGAAAAGTATTTGCCGAACCCAACCAAAACCGATTGGAGTGCCGCCAACCTATACAACACCGGCGACGCCATCAGCGCCGCGATTGACAAAGGCGCCGCCACCCATCAAATGGACTGGGCCTGGTGGTTCACCACAGCCGTCATTCCCGGCAAAGTCAAAGCCCATATGAGCCAAATTGAGAAGGGACTGCCAGGATGCATGACCGTCAACATTAACGGTCAGCGCTTCAGCAATGAGTCCCAGAACTATGTGACCTTTGTTGATGATATGTTACGTGAGACTGAGAATGGTAACCCCTGCGTGCCCGCCTATATGATCTTTGATGCGGATTTCAGAGCCAAGCGCCCCGTCGCATCGGCGTTATTGCAATCAAGCATGATGCCGGATTGGGCCGTGCCGAAGGCATGGTGGACGCCTAGCTTTCTGAGTAAGGCTGATACTCTCGAAGAACTCGCCGGGATAATAGGTATAGATGCAAGCGGCCTTCTTGAAACACAGAAAAAATTTAACGAGTTTGCCAAAAATGGCAAAGACTTAGACTTCCAGAGAGGCGACTCGAACTACGATCGTTACTACGCCGACCCGGAATGTAAACCTAACCCTTGCCTCGCGCCCATCGCCAAAGCACCCTTTTATGCAGTCACTCTATACACTGGAGAGATGGGCACAGCAGGTGGGGTTGTGATCAACACTAATGGCCAAGTCGAACGAGAAGACGGCAGCACAATTGACGGCTTGTATGCCTGCGGCAACACCACTACGGCGCTGCTTCCTTCCTATCCAGGTCCTGGAGCGACACTGGGACCTGCAATGGTATTCGGCTACCTCGCCGGCAAGCACATTTCAGGACAACACGTTTCGGCACAAAGTTAGGCGCGCCTATCGCCTAACTGACCTGCTTGGCGCGCAGCTCTGCTAGAGTTGTACTATCTATGGATTATCCTCTCTCGCTCTGTGCTCTCCGCCGCCTAATTAATTGGCCCTGCTCCGTTGACCTGCCGTCTGCAGGCCGCAGCCGCCTTATGGCAACATGGCTCTTCAGCACTCTGTTATCGCTCCCAACAGCCTCAGCGCCTACTTGGAGCGATTCTGAACCAGCGCTAGGCCTCAACGCTGTAAGCTTTACCGATTGTGTGATCCAAGGCCCAGCAGGAAATGGCCAGGCACGCGGCCAGTGCGCCACCTTGCACGTACCAGAAAATTACGACAATCCTGAGGGCCGCACAATAGGCCTACGCGTGTTCAAACTACCCTCAAAGCATCACACCGCCCAAGACGATGCGGTCACCTTTATTCAAGGCGGCCCAGGAGGATCTTCCGTAGAGCTCGCAATAATTCTTGGTCTGCAAAACAGCGCCTTGCGCCGTAAAAGAGACATCATATTGCTAGACCAACGCGGCACCGGGCAATCAGCACGCTTGAATTGCGAATTCAACGATGACCAATTACTATCATTTGACAGCGCCCAAATTCAAAAACTCGCTAGCCAATGTGTGGGGCAGCTACAAAAAAATGCTGACTTGCGGCAGTATTCAACCAGTGTTGCAGTTAAAGATTTAGAGAGCTTACGCACGGCACTGAAGTACTCGCGATGGAACATTATTGCTGGCTCCTACGGAACACGGGTTGCTCAGCATTATATGCGCCGCTACCCTTTGAGTGTGCGAACGGCCACTCTGGAAGGAGTGGTGCCGCCAAGCATAGAAATTGTATCCAGCGTACCATTGAACGCCCAAGCTGCACTTGACAATTTATTTGAACAATGCGCTTCAACGCCTCAATGTCACAGCGCCTACCCTAAGCTTAAAGAACACTTTAACGTCGCTAGAATGCACGTTAGAGCCA
Source organism: Pseudomonadales bacterium (assembly GCA_045106985.1). Taxonomy (GTDB): domain Bacteria; phylum Pseudomonadota; class Gammaproteobacteria; order Pseudomonadales; family JAUIET01; genus JAUIET01. Next base: position 277,121 of record JBGCFQ010000020.1, read on the forward strand.
ACCCGCAAACACTTGAGTTAGCGCATCCGACAACTGCAATAAAAGAGCCGTTTGAACTGAACGACGGCGCGTTCAATCTAGCGGTAAGGATGATGCTGTATTCGCCTGAATCGAAATCACTGCTGCCGTTATTGTTACAAGAGGCCGCTAAAGGCAACCTGGAGCCCATAGCCGCACAAGCAATGCTTTTCAGCACGCAGCTCAGTGAATCAATGAGTACGGGCATGCACAATTCGGTGGTGTGTAGCGAAGACATGAGCAAGCTGAGCCTGAGCAGCGCTCAACAAAAAGCAATTGAGCAAACGTTTTTGGGTATTGAATTTGTCGATCTGATGCGCAGTATTTGTGCTTCGTGGCCAAAAGGTGCAATCGATGACGATTTTTTCGATACCTTGGAAAGCGAGCATCAAGTGTTACTTATATCTGGCGAATACGACCCAGTTACGCCTCCATCGAACGCTGAATTAGCTGCCAAGTACTACACGAACTCTCTGCAAGTCACTGCCCCTGGACAAGGCCACTCGCTTTACCATCCGGCGTGCTCAAGAGGCTTGATAAACGATTTTGTAGCCTCAGGCGTGGTTGCCAAGCTTGACACTGAGTGTTTTGAACGCCTCGATGGTCCGCCATTTTTCATCAATTCTCTAGGTTACGCGCCATGATTATTGCGCATAAACTTGCAAAAAAGTTCAAGCAGGTTGATGCAATCCGCAATGTGTCTTTCTCTGCTGAAGCCGGCGCTATCACTGGCTTGGTCGGTCCGAATGGCGCAGGCAAGTCGACAACGCTGCGCATCCTGTATGGAATGATAAGCCCCTCTTCTGGATACGCTGAAATCGCCGGCATTCGAGTGTCAGAAAATCCTGTAGAAGCCCGGCGAAAAATAGGCGTGCTACCACATAACGCAGGAATATACCCCCGCTTAAGCGCGCGCGAAAATATTAGCTACTACGGTCGCCTGTCAGGCCTTAGTGAGGAACGAATAGCTCATCGGATTAGCGAATTAAGTTCCGAACTAGCGATGCAGGATATTATCGAGCGACGCTGCCAAGGCTTTTCGCATGGGCAAAAAACTAAGGTTGCATTGGCGCGAGCACTTATTCACGAACCTGCCTGTCTGTTACTGGACGAGCCCACGACGGGTCTTGATGTGATGGCCATTAGATCCTTACGCGAGTCTTTGCTAGCGCTAAAAGAACGCGGTACCTGCATCTTATTTTCCAGCCATGTAATGCAGGAAGTCGCGGCGATTTGCGACAATATCGCTATTGTGTCGAATGGCAGCGTGGTCGCGGCTGGCACACCTGATGCAATCATTGAATCAACACAGTCAGATGATCTCGAGCAAGCGTTTGTGCATGCGGTAAACGCTTCATTAAACGAGACTGATCAACAATGAACTTTCGCCAGCTGCGAGTAATATGGCATAAAGAGGTCATCGACAACCTACGCGATTGGCGTTCCTTGGCCGCAAGCTTTGGTCTAAGTGTGTTCACGCCATTGTTCTTCGCGATTATGTTGAATTTCATGATCAACGTGAAGGCCGATGTCGCCGAAGATACTCTCGAGTTACCGGTGGTTGGCCTCGCTCAAAGCGAGAACCTCGCTAGGCATTTTAAAATTAGTAATATTGACGTCAGCGAGTTTAGCGACGATCCGATTGAGGCCGTCACTTCTGGCGAAGAAGCGATGATTCTAGTGATCAGCGACGATTTTCAAGAAGATTTCAAACTCGGCAAACCTGCTCAGTTAGAACTACTTTACGACAGCCAGAGTTTGGGGGCCGAACAAGGAAAAATTTATCGAATTGAGTCAGTTCTTCGAAGCTACTCATACTCTATCAGCGCGTTGCGCATTCAAGCCCGTGGAATCGATCCTACTATTTTAAGACCCATCGCCGTTAACCGAGCCGACCTGGCTCCACCTGGAGCGCGCGCAAAATTACTTTTAAGCAGCCTGCCTTTCTTTATTGTCCTGTCTATTTTTATGGGTGTGTATTATCTCGCTATTGATACTACGGCTGGCGAGCGTGAGAACGGTTCACTTGAGCCATTACTTACTCTACCGATTAGCCGTGCAGATTTAGTGTTAGGTAAGATAGCGGCAACAACGACTTATGGCCTGGCTTCGCTCTTGCTTACCTTGCTGCTGTTTTCTGCGTCATTGGATTTCGTACCAGTTGAGCGGTTGGGCATCGATATTACTTTTGGCATTAGTGAAGCCCTAACGCTGTGTGTTTTGCTTCTACCGCTCGTGCTGATTGCCTCGAGCGCGCTAACCGTGGTTGCCTCGTTTACACACTCATTTAAGGAAGCGCAAACTTATCTGTCACTAGTAACTCTGGTTCCAACCATGCCGTTGATTGCCGGCACCTTTATGCCGATCAAACCAGGCCTTGCAACTATGGCCGTACCAAGTCTTTCACAGTCCTTGCTTATCGAAACCCTTATAACAAGCCAGTTACCTTCCTGGCCACTGATAGCGGTTTCAATTGTTAGCAGCGCATTACTCGCGCTAGCCTTATGTTATGTCGCAGTAAGACTTTACCAACGCGAGAACATTCTGGGTAATCATTGAGTCCGGTAGTAAGTGGGAACACCAACAGCTAAGTCTTAGCTTGAATGAACGACCAATTGCGGAAACGGAATCTCCCAACCAAATTCATTACACGCCTCTAGACATAATCGCGTTAGTGCGCGTTCTACGTCTTCGTACTTATGAGCAGCCGCACCAAGAAGGTCAGCCTCAACCTCATAGTCCAATGATGAAGCGTTACACGCCAATAGCTCCACATTAACGTCCAACAACTCATCCTTTTCTAGCAAACCGTACAAGCCTCGCCGCACAAACTCTGCCAATTTCTCGGGAATTTCGTGGGCGGCGATAGCTTGATGCTTATACGACACTCCAAATTCAATTTCCACGCGCGCGTTCGACGATAAGTTTACCGGCGCAGATGCAAAATATGTTGGAGCCGTGATGGTATGTCTAGCGCCACCCAATTCGACAAGCTGGACAGTTTCCGGACTTTGAAAAACAACCTTCGCAACAGTTCCGTCCTCCATTTTCACCCAATCACCGGAACGACTAGGAAACCATGCTTCATCCTTGGCAGCAGGCCTGGAATGCAAACCTGCTAGCTCCCTGACTGGTAAGGTAACTGACCCGCCTTCTAGCGCTGGGTTGTCTAAATCAGTGTAAAAATCTAACTTGGTAACGTGCCAAGGAATGCCTTCAAACAACAAACGTTCCCCTTCCTGCACGGCCCCAAGATTGAGCAGCGTGGTAATCTGCTCAATCATGTCTGGCAACATTTTCAGGCCCATCCAAATTAACGCAAATACCAGCAACACAACAAGACCCAGCAGCAACCAGTCGTTTCGCGCATTGAATACATAGAGCATTGCGCCCAGCGCTGCAACCGCGCTAAAAATGTTAAAAAGTAATGCGCTTAAACGCACTTTGAATGATCGAGCTACACCGCCACGAGTTCGAGCATAACTAAAGGCCGAAGCTAATACTTTGGTTAACGCAAAAACCAATGCGGCCGCACCGAAACCCATAAGTAGGCTTAAACCACGATCGCGGAAAAAACTAGCGAAAACTGACTCTGAGGTTTCGGCTTCATGCCTCTGGGCTTCCAGCTTCGCATTTAACTGATGCTTTAGAGTAGCTTGTAAATCCGTCGCCTCAGACAACTTACCCTCCCAGAAAGTATTGAGCACATCCAACTCTTGAGCCACTGATTCGTCCTCGTTTGTGCTAATCATCGGCTTAATTCCTTCCAGCGCTTTCTCGCCTACCGAGATATGTGCTTGCGCCGCTAACAACTTATGTCGCAGCTGCTCGATCTGACGAGCATCAGCAGTCGCTGACTTCAACATGATGACAAACGGTTGAACCAATTGCTCCAATTCACCCTGTAAATTGATACTTTGACCGCCAGCCAAATCGAATTCTTTAGCTGACACGCCAGTCGCGAGAATACCGATCTGCTCATTGAGTTCATCCAACTCCTGATTCAGGGCTTCAGCAGCTTCAACCAACTGCGCTTGCTCCACCTCATCTTTTGCGGCCGCCAACTTCTGTTTTAGCTGATCAAGTTCTCCTCGCTTTTCCACACGACTATCAAGCATGCTTGAGAAAGTTGTGAGTGATGAGCGAAGCACATCGGTACCGATCAGTTCACTTTGCGCCAGTGCGGGCAGTCCAGCCGTCATAAGAACGCACATTAACGACAGTGCAATTGCGTCGAATCGAAACAAGTTCAAGTACATGTTAATACTCAGTATTAGAATAGGGTGATGAATATGCCGCATTTAGAAACAAGTAACCTCGCCCAGTTTGTAAACAATTTAAAAGCAAGACAGGAAACAATTGCTATCTTAGAGCACAACAAAGATTATCACGCTTCACTTTGGCTTTGGGAGCATCCCTATGCAATTATCTAATAAACTAACTGCCGAATTTATAGGCACTTTTTGGCTGGTGTTTGGCGGCTGCGGCAGCGCAGTGCTGGCCGCCTCTTTTCCTGATGTTGGCATCGGCCTGCTCGGCGTATCGTTAGCTTTCGGTCTTACCGTAGTAACTATGGCTTATGCTATCGGGCATGTATCAGGTTGTCACCTGAACCCTGCTGTTTCGATAGGTCTAATGGTTGGCGGTCGATTCAGCGCCAGTGAACTTGGCCCCTATATCGCCGCACAGGTACTCGGAGCTGTGGCTGGCGCAGGTGTATTGTATTTCATTGCTTCTGGCGCACCTGGATTCGACGTTGCTGCGGGCTTTGCATCCAACGGCTACGGTGAACATTCACCTGGCGGTTACAGCATGGCTGCGGCATTGTTAATGGAAGTTGTAATGACATTCATGTTCTTAATGATCATTCTCGGCGCCACAGACCCTAGGGCACCGGCAGGCTTCGCGCCATTAGCAATAGGCCTAGGCCTCACCCTCATTCACCTAGTCAGCATACCGGTAACCAATACCTCGGTTAACCCAGCACGCAGTACTGGCCCCGCATTGTTTGTTGGTGGCTGGGCGGTTTCACAGCTTTGGTTATTTTGGGTCGCGCCTATTGTCGGAGCTGCTCTGGCGGGATTAGCTTATAAAAAGGTATCTGCTGAGTTGGAATAAGAAGTGGAGTAAACGTAAGTTTAAACCTGGCAAAAGGCGCTCTCTCTGAGAGCGCCTTTTTTGTTACAGTAAGCACAAATTCGATAAAGAGAAACGATTTATGATCAATTTGGATTTGAGCAATCGCCAAGCTGTCGTAACGGGAGCAAGCCAGGGTATTGGTGCAGCGATAGTGCGCATGCTGGCTGACCATGGCGCTAAAGTAGTGTTTTGTGCGCGAGGCGAGGACGCTGTGCAAGAGCTCGCCGGTTATAAGCCCGAAACCGGCGTTGGCAGCGTTATCGGTTTCTCAGCCGATATGGGCCAGGCCGACTCGGTTTCACAATTTCTTGATCAGGTAGATGCTCAGGGATCGACGGACATTCTGATCAATAACGTAGGCATTGGTCCTTCACGCAACTTTCTTTTCATGAAAGATGACGACTGGCAACATCTGTTCGACCTCAATTTAATGTCTGCTGTTCGCTGTACTCGTCATTTGCTTCCCGCAATGCGAAAACAAAAATGGGGACGCGTAATTATGATCAGTAGCGGTGCAGGAAAATACCCTGGCGCCGCTTTGATTGATTACGGTGCGACAAAAGCAGCGATGATTGCAACAGCGAAAGCACTGTCCAAAAAATATGCCGCCGATAATGTACTGTTTAACTCAGTGTTGCCTGGACTGATACGTACCGAAATGTGGGAACGTGCCGCACAAGAAATAGCAGATGCCAAAAAACGTGACAAAGAAGAAGTGTTTGCCGGCAACTCGGTAGCCGTGCCACAAGGTCGCTACGGCACGCCAGAAGAAATTGCGTCTGTTGTCACCTTCTTGGCCTCAGAGGCGGCATCTTATGTTAATGGCACTGCAATCTCTGTTGACGGAGGTATGGCTGGTCATATATAAAAATAGGCGATAAAAGGCATACAAGACGCATAGGCCAGCGGCACATTCGTGATCTATACTGAATAATATTAGTACTACTCGATCTCGCCTTTTGTAGGCGGGTCGCACGTACAGTACAAGAATCATGAGATGTAACAAGGAAGTTATATGAGCAGCCAACACGCTTTTGTCTTTATTCAAGCGCTCGCCGACGACGTCAATTCCAGAAAGTTAACCTTACCCTCCTTTCCTAACGTCGCAACACAAATTCGCAATGCGCTGAACGACGATAACTGCACCGCAGACAAGTTGGCTATTATTATTTCCCGAGAGCCTAAGTTGGCGGCCTGTTTGCTAAAACTCTCTAACTCAGCTCAGTATTCTCGTGGCAATCGCACCGTAGACGTGCCATCCGCCATTAATCGTCTGGGATTGAAGGTTGTGCAAAATACAGCAATGACGGTTGCCATGCGACAACTGGAGTTGGAAAAAGATTATCTGGCAATAACTGAGCAACTTCAGCCACTGCTTCAACACAGTGTTAATGTGGCAGCCATTGCACACACGCTGGCTCGGCGGCAAAAAGGCGTCAATGCTGATTCAGCGCTTCTTGCCGGCATGATGCATGGCATTGGCAAAGTCTATATTTGGTCAAGAGCGAGCCAGAATGAGGAACTGTTTTCTGACACGGCAACGATGGATGAACTGCTTACTGCCTGGCACTGCCCTGTCGGCAAGTCAATTCTGGAAAGCTGGTGTTTGCCGGAAGACATGGTTGCAGCAGTAGAGCACTACCAGCACTATGAAGATGCCTCACAAAGTGAGTACGCAAAAATGGTAGCCACTTTGTCCGTGGCAGATCTGCTCGCCGCAAATGATGATCCTAATACGCTTGATGAAATTAGCGAGCTACCAGAGTACAAGCGGCTTGGAATTGAAGAAGCTTCCATTAGCGAATTTCTAGCAGCCGCAAACGATGATATCCAGAGCCTGCGCTCTGCCATGAGCTAAAAGCGCAAATAGCTTAATGCGGCGAGCGGTGACGAGCTTATGCTGCTTGACCAGAGAGGTCTATTCAGCCACCCTCAGATCGGCTTAAAAGCTTGTTTTCTAGACCACTTTTTCATTGTCCGACGAAACTGTAAGCCGTATAGGCAAATCAGTACTCCTGCCACTGAACAGATTGCTTCAATTTGTGTAAAATAAAGACTTATCGAAGCAATGACGGCTAGGAACTGTGCAGCCTCAACAGCACTTTTCTGCAACTATCCTGAACGCCTGCCCTTCGTAACTTTCGACTTATTGCCACCAGTGGAATCTGAATGACTCAGCAGCAAACGATTTACTACACACTCACCGACGAAGCACCTGCACTAGCGACGAGTTCCTTCTTACCGATTGTTAGAGCCTTTGCGGCCAGCGCAGGCATTAAGGTTGAGCTTACGGACATATCGCTAGCTTGCCGCGTATTATCAGGCTTTTCCGAGTTATTGAGTGAGGAGCAACGTGTAGAAGATGGACTGGCCTTTCTTGGAGAGCTCACCCAACACGAAGACGCGAATATCATTAAGCTACCTAATATAAGTGCCTCGATACCCCAGCTCAAAGACTGCATCGCGGAATTGCAGGCGCAAGGTTACCCCTTGCCAGATTACCCAGAGGCGCCCGAAACAGAAGCAGAGCATGATTATTTTGCGCGTTACAGCAAAGTATTAGGCAGCGCGGTTAATCCTGTGCTTCGCGAAGGTAACTCCGATCGTCGTGCGCCCGCGGCGGTGAAGGCATTTGCGCGTAAATTTCCCCATAGCATGGGAGATTGGAGTATGGCCTCTCAAACCCACGCGGCGTGCATGCGTGGAGGCGACTTTTTCTCTAGCGAACAGTCTTTCACTGCCGAAAAGGCAATGCCTGTTCGTATTGAGTTCGTCAGTGAGGCTGGCGACGTACAAGTGAAAAAGGAAATACAACTCGAGGAAGGCGAAATTCTTGACGGCATGTTCATGAGCTCTAAAAAACTGCGTGAGTTTTTTGAGGAGACTCTTGAAGATGCCAAGAACACTAACGTAATGTGGTCATTACACGTTAAAGCCACAATGATGAAAGTATCCCATCCAATCGTATTCGGTCACGCAGTTACGGTCTTCTATGACGAGGTTTTTCAAAAGTACGGTGAGCTTTTTGATAAGTTAGGCGTTAACCCAAACAACGGTATTGGTAGCGTTTACGACAAGATTTCGAGCTTACCCCGCTCCCAGCAAGAAGAAATTGAAGAGGATATTCAAGCCTGCTATTCAAACCGGCCTGAACTGGCAATGGTTGACTCAGTTAAAGGCATATCCAACCTTCACGTCCCAAGCGATGTGATCGTTGATGCCTCAATGCCCGCCATGATCAGAAGTTCAGGAAAGATGTGGGGCCCCGATGGCAAGCTAAAAGACACCAAGGCAGTGATGCCTGAAAGCACTTATGCGCGTATTTACCAGGAAATGATTAACTTCTGCAAAACGCACGGCGCATTTGACCCCACCACCATGGGAACTGTTCCTAATGTGGGCTTAATGGCAAAGAAGGCTGAGGAATACGGCTCCCACGACAAAACCTTTGAAATGGAAGAAAACGGCACTATGCGCATTGTTGATGCTGACGGGTCGGTTTTGACCGAGCATGAAGTCGAGCAAGGAGATATTTGGCGCGCATGTCAGACTAAAGATGTCGCCATCAAAGACTGGGTGAAGTTAGCTGTCACGCGAGCCCGACAGTCTGATACACCGGCTATATTTTGGCTAGATCCTGAGCGTGCTCACGATCGTGAGCTGACCAAAAAGGTAAAGGCCTATCTGCAAGACCACAACACCGAAAACCTAGACATCAGTATGAAGAGCTACGATGAAGCAATTCGTATTTCTATGGAACGTCAGATACGTGGACTGGATACTATTTCAGTAACCGGCAACGTACTGCGTGATTATCTCACCGACCTGTTCCCCATTATGGAGCTTGGCACATCTGCAAAAATGCTCTCTATAGTGCCTATGCTGGCCGGCGGAGGAATGTACGAAACAGGTGCTGGCGGCTCGGCGCCCAAGCATGTTCAGCAATTAGAAGAAGAAAATCACCTCCGCTGGGATTCTCTCGGCGAGTTTCTAGCGTTAGCGGTTTCGTTGGAAGATATTGGCACCAAGAACGATAACCAAACGGCTAAAATTCTTGCCGAAACACTTGATTCTGCAACAGGGAAACTGCTGGAGAGTGAGAAATCTCCAAGTAGAAAGGCCGGTGAATTAGATAATCGCGGAAGTCACTACTACTTAGCCAGATATTGGGCCGAAGCCGTGGTGGCTCAATCTCAAGATGCTGAACTTGCTGACAAATTCAAGCCTCTAGCAAACGCATTAGTGGAAAACGAAGAAAAAATAGTCGCCGAGCTTGCAGCCGTTCAATGCAGTCCTGCCAATTTAGATGGCTACTATCACACCTCACTTAAGTTGGTAGAAGAGGTCATGCGGCCAAGCAAGACGCTAAACAGCATCATTAGCTAACGTATGCCCCCTTTGCAATAGGGGGCAGCACTTGCGTGACATCATAATCTTGCAGCCACGTTAGTTGCTTCTCAATTAAGTAGGGTATGTTTTTGCTCACAAAACCAAGAGTTCTGTGAGTAAGCCAACGCTGCGCCGGGTTGCTAATATGAAACAGCTTGGCATTGCGAGCCGAGCCACGTTGTACTCGGCTGCAACGGCCTATGCGCAGCAAATACAGCTTATTAAGCGCCGTAGAGAGCTCCGTGGGATGCCGCTCGATTAATTCTGCTAGCAGGTAGGCGTCCTCCATTGCCATCGCAGCACCAGCGCCCAAATTAGGTAGCGCTGCGTGGCAGGCATCGCCAATTAAACCCACTGGCCCAATAGACCAGCGAGGCATTGGTTTGCGAGTATAGAGAGCCCATCGATAAGTTTCTTTCATCGCGCCCAACACCTGATCAACATCGGTATGCCAACCGCTATAGTGACGCCGTAAATCATCCACCTCGCCTTTTGTGTTCCAGGATTCATCCTGGCAGCTGTCGCCATCTTGCTGGGCAACGACATTGATGTAGCGACCATCACGTAGTGGGTACATGACGAAATGCGATTTGGGCCCCATCACCACAGCGGCTGTAACTTTTCGGTCCAGCTGCGACGCATCAACCATTGCACGATAAGCTATCTGGCCGGTGAACGTCGGATTATCTTCGCCAAATAACGACCGACTAACCAGGGATTTGATGCCATCGGCCCCTATAACCAAGTCCGCCGCTAAGGCCGAGGAGTCTGCAAACGTCAACTTGGGGCGCGTTCTGGCTTCAAGTTCGCCCTGATTCACGCCAAGCACTGTCCTGCCAAAGTGAAGTTCAGCGCCCAGTTCCCCAGCTCGCTTTAAAAGCATGCTGTGAAAGTCTGCGCGATGAGCTTGATAGTGAGGAAACTCACGATGACGGTTATTCGGACTGCCTTGAATGATCAACCGCCCGCTGTGAGCCTCTATAAAATTGAGGCTGCTCGGCGCACTGGCAATAGAAGCAAACTCTTCACTCAAGTCCAAAGCGTCTACCACACGGCTAGCGCAGGGTTGAATCTGCAAACCTGCCCCACTTGATTCAGGCGAAGCAGCCCTTTCGATCACGGTTACTTGCAGCCCTTTTAGGCGAAGGGCAATAGCTGCGGTTAGGCCAGCTATACCCGCGCCCACTATTGCTACCTGAACATGTTGCAAGGATTTCGATTTCATTGTAAGCGCTGTACCGCCGCTAAAGGGCAAGCCGAAGGACGAGACATTACTCCGCTGGTAGAACCTTTTTGAACGGTTTTACAGAGTGGTGTTTTGTGACACCGTTGAGCGCGTAAGGGTCAGAGTCTGCCCAAGCCTGAGCTGCACCTAAGGAGTCAAATTCTGCAACAATCAAGCTGCCAGTAAAACCTGCCTCTCCTGGGTCATTTGAATCAATTGCAGGCAATGGACCTGCTACAAATAGACGGCCAACGGAGTCCAGCTCATTCAAGCGATCCAAATGGGCCGCTCTATTCGCCAGCCGAAGAGGCAAGCTGTGTTCAACATCTTCAGTCACTATTGCGTATAACATATACGGATGGTACTCCCTGGCTCTCAATTTAATTGTGCCAGTGTAACGCTCCATAGGCGCCTCTGTGAAGTCGCTAAAAAAGGCGGAAAATTGCTAACGCTCAGTGGTGCAATAGCAACATCCGAAAGGCTGCGTTTAGCGTCTCAATCAGTTTCAGAACAGGATGAGGCAGTGGGGCTTCGAAATTGTATACTAGGAGAATAAAAACACAGAGGATCCAGCAATGATAATAAGTAATCGCCGTAAGATTCTTAAAACCGCTTTAGCAGCTTTGGCCTCAGCGGCTGGGACAGTAGCTGCGCCAGCTGTTGCCATCAGAGATGAGGTCAATCAGGAGACAAGTGGTCAGCCAACACTTGCATTAGCGACCGCTGACTGGCCCTCACTGCGCCGCCAGTTCTCATTAGACGAGGAGCCCGTCCATATGGCTTGTTTTCTGCTGTCATCTCACCCGAAGCAAGTGGCCGCCGCTATTAACCGGTATCGATCTGAGCTGGACCGCAATCCCGCACAATTCCTAATGGAAAACGACCACAAGCTGGAACTTGCAGTGTTGCAGTCAGCCGCTCGTTACATTAATGATGTACCTGAAAATGTCGCCTTAATTCGAAGTACCACTGAAGGGCTGGCGACTTTGCTCAACGGCATTTCGATTGGGCCGGGGCAAGAAGTGCTCACTTCGGAACACGATCACTACGCCATGTTCAGATCACTGCAGTTCAGTGCTGAGAGGAATGGAGCGTCGGTGAAACGTATTGAACTGTATGACCAATACAACCCGACCAGCGCTTCCACTGATGAGATAGTTAGCCGAATAAAAAACAACATTACGTCCAAAACTCGGGTAGTCGCTCTTACCTGGGTACACTCCAGTAGCGGCATAAAGCTTCCAATCCATGAGATTGCCAAAGTTGTGGCCCACGCCAATCGCGGCCGAAGCGAAAAAGACCGAGCTCTATTATGTGTGGATGGTGTGCATGGGTTCGGTGTAGAAAACATCGACATTCAGCACATGGGTTGTGACTTCTTTGTCGCAGGAACGCATAAGTGGATGTTTGGACCTAGAGGTACCGGTATTTTATGGAGCAAGCATGACGCCTGGGCGCACTTGGAACCGACGGTTCCTACATTTGATTTCAATGCATTCTTGCAATGGATGAAATTCTTACCTGAATCGCCCATTCCCGGCGCAATTCGAATGACGCCAGGTGGCACGCATGCTTATGAGCATCGCTGGGCAATGAACGAGGCCTTTGACTTCCATTTGGAAATAGGTAAAGCCCGAATTGCTGAGCGTATTCATTCGCTTAACACTCAACTAAAGGAAGGCATGGAAAAGATCAAAGGCGTGAATTTGAAAACGCCAATAGACAGCCGACTAAGTTCTGGTATTACCGCTTTCGAAATTGAGGGCCTGGGGCCACGAGACGGCGTAAAGACCTTTCGTGAACACAACATCATTGCGTCACAGTCACCCTACGCTATCACATACACACGCTTAACTCCGGGCATTATAAATAGCGAAGCTGATGTAGATTACTGCCTGGCAACCGCCCGCAAATTAGCGCTCGCTTAGTGTGCCAATGCTATCCGCTTAGTCGTATGCTGGACTGATTTCATAGCCGGTTTTGGCAACCCAAGCCGCCATATCTCGCTCTGCTTCTTCGGGAAATTGATCGCCTATGTATTCAATTTTGGAATCGCGAATTCGCATCACCGTTTTTCCTGGAAGCACAAATTGCGGTAAACCTTCTTTGTTGTAAGTCGCATGCCAGCTCACACTCAGTTCGCTGCCATCTTCAACAAATTCGCTGTCAGCGGCCAATTTACGACTGTCGAAGCGCCGGTCAAAACCGTCCAGCGATTTCTTCATACCAACAAAAATGGCTTTAGGGCCTCTGAGCACGCAGGCAAATTGCCCCCCGATAATTTCATAAACCGCGTCATCGTGAAAAAACGTATAAACCCGCGACCAGTCGTCATCATCATAAGACTGCTCAAACGCCGCAGCGTAATCGAAAAAGAGCTCTGTTGGTGTCATGTCCTTGCCTATTGCTATCGATACAGTTCCCAAGCATCAGTGTAAACAAATTATGCGGTTTTAATAACACCCCTTCGTACAAGCACTTTGCACAAGCAATTTGCATCACCGCACCGCGGATTTCGAAGCCCCATTTATCTCAGCTCTTACTTTGCCGCGAATAAATTTCTATCACGTATTATTGCAGCGGCGCCAGCGGGTACCATTTCTTCCCAGGTGGTATCGTTAGCCGCTATATACTCGAGCACTTTTGGCGACTGTATGTGAAGTAGATCTTTATTGTAATTATCTAGCGCTTTCACCGCTCCAAGATCCATCAAATAGCCCAGTAGCTTCTCACTATAGTGATCCAAATTTAGATCATCTACAGAACGTATTTCCTGAGTGATAGCGTTCAATACTGGGTAAACATACATGGTGAGATCTTTGCCAATCAACCGCCCCATACTTTCGAACAAGCTACCAGGGTCTTCAGCCGGGTATTGATCAAACAATTGCTGGGCTGAGTCCATACCAATTGCTAACGCCGTTTTGGCCACTCCCGAATCGCGCAGATAGCCTGCGAGTGAATCAAAATTGAGAAAGTCTGAGATCAGCACTGCGTGCTGGGTAGCCGACAACACATCTACCCTACTAATAAAGTCTTCAAGACATACATCACCATCAGCCGACAGTTGATGCATCGTCATTTCCATTAATGGAACAGGTTTCAAACCCGGGTTATCGGCAATAAACTGGCTCTCGGCACAGTGCAACACGTCAATATTAACGTGAGTGAGAGGTCTAAACCGACCACGATGAACAACCACCGCTTTTTTGCGCAAATACTCTCCTGCTTGCAACACGGTTCCATCCGCAGCAAACATTGCCGCACCAGTAAAACCTTGCTGGACCAATTGCAGAGTCATCACACGGTTGTCTACCGCCTTGAAAGCCGCTCCTGAGAACTCAACCATGTCAATTTCAACACGACCAGGGTCCAGCCCTTCCATCAGAGAGTTCAGTAGCTCATTTGGCTTGTCCGACAAGAAAGCAGAGCCATAGACGAGATTAACACCAACCATGCCGATGGCATCGGCCTGCAAGGCGTTGGATTTATCCAGCATACGAATATGGACCACGATTTGGCTGTGCTGATCGCCGGGCTTCGCCTGAAAGCGAATACCCATCCACGCATGGCAATCATTCGTGCCACGGAAATTTCTCGCCGAAACGGTATCCGCAAACGAAAAGAACGCCGTGTCAGCGCCACGCTCTCCGGCCAGGCGTTCGACATTTAACCAATATTCTTTTTCAAGCATAGAAACCAAACGTTCACGGGCCACATAACGCTGACACTCGCCATAGATAGCGTCGCTCACTTTCATGTCATATGCCGAGATGCTCTGCGCTACAGTTCCAGCCGCTCCTCCAGCTTGGAAAAACCAACGCACGACCTCTTGCCCTGCCCCAATTTCTGCAAAGCTACCGTAAACTTGATCCGTCAGATTAACTCTGAGTGCTTTCTCTCTTGTATTCATGTCGTATATTGTCCTTAGGTATGGAATTAGGTATCGGCAAAAAGGAAGAAAACTTAAGCACTGAAGCACCAAGATCGGGTACGAAACTGAGCTGAAGGCGAGTTCGAAGCTGCCCAAAATACAAGCTATCGTGCTAGTATGATGGACTCGTTAGAAATGCCTAGGTAAGCAGAAAGGTAGGTCGAAACTGATGGTTTCTTGACTGCATTTCTGCCTAAAAACGTTCATAGGGTTACAAGCATCAATATTCAAGAGCTAACAAAACTTAATCAGACTTCCAGGTCAACAGAAACCGAGTTGCTGCTGGCCGAAGCTAGGCTGCAATTTGCCAAGGACGCTACGGAGCGTTCACCGATCGAAGCATGGACTGCGCGAAGCACTTCTCCTTTTGTTGTTCCATCGACAGAAATTCCTGAAATAACAAGGCAAGAACTGAGTGTTGAGAATATTGCAGGTGGCGTTCACCACCACGGCGCCGTGATAGTCCGTAATCTTTTCAGTTCTGCGCTCGCTCAGCAATACCGCGAACAGATCGACTCCGTTTTTGAAGAGCAGGCTTTGTTTGACCGTGAACCAGAGGCCGATCGCCAATGGTTTAACCCACCAGCTGGTTTAACCGGTCACCCGCTGTGCCAGGCTGTACATTTGAGGAAACAAACCGGAAGCATGTGGGCTTTGAATTCTCCCCGAGTGGTTTATAACTTGCTTGAGGAGTATGAGAGATTAGGGCTCAAGGAATTGTGCGAACATTACTTTGGTGAGCCAGCGCTGCTTTCGGTGAAAAAATGGGTACTTCGACGAATTGAACCACTGACACGGGCCGCTGACTGGCACCAGGACGGGGCCTTTATGGGCTCAGGGGTCAAAAGCCTGAACCTGTGGGTTTCCTTGAGTGAATGCGGTGGCAATGCAACTGCGCCAGGCCTCGACATAATGCCCGGTCGTTTTAATAGTATTGTTGAAACAGGCACTGAGGGTGCTTCTTTTACATGGAGCGTGGGAGAAAAGGCAGCAAGCGATGCGGCGAACAACCAGATGCCACTCACTCCGACATTCAATCCAGGTGACGCCGTGTTCTTCGATCACTTTAATCTACACAGAACATCCTTTTCGCCTTCATTTATCGACACGCGCTACGCCATAGAATGCTGGTTTCTAGGTGAAAGCGAGTACCCGGAAAAACAGGTCCCTCTGCTTTGGTAATAACAACGAGGCCTCACCCCATCTCAAAATTCAACCAAACGCCTAACGGTTAAATCGTTCCTCGCCTCTTATTGATGTGATGAATTTGATATCAACCATTCTTCATTTGGTATCATTGCTTTGCTCAAACATCGCTTCTACAGCCTTAGCATTGTCATCCGATTCCTCGCTGTCAGAATCCCTGCTTTTCTTCGCAATAATTGGCAAAGGGTCAAACGACTTCCATGCAGGCAGGCTGGTTAGTAGACTAGCCATCAATGATCCACCTCGCAGCATCCACGCAACCACGCCGCTACTAAGCGCTACTCCGCCACTCGCAAAGGTTTGAACCAGCAAGCGATCTGCCTCATTATCTTCACCGATTTCTTCCAAGTTCCGCCATAGATCATTATCAGCAAATAAGGTCTCCAACGCATTCAACTCCAATTGTCTAGCATCGCTAGTACTGAATACTCGCCTGATTGATTGATTGATCATCATCTTCAATGGAGTTAGCCTCAAACTGGAAGTCTACAAAGTTCACAGTTGAGGCTTCTGTCCTAACTGTGAATTGGGGTAAAAGTGTGTCGAACCCGTCTTCGCCACCAGTTCCATCACTAAACTCTAGCAAGGTGTTTTCCAGTAGCGGCACAACGCCTTGCTCTGTCGCGTCAGCTTCTTGCGTCGGCTCTTCAATCTCCTCTTCTGGCCATCGATCACGGCAGCCGCGACGTCGTTCTGCACAGTCAATATGACAGTCAGCAACTCTGATTCGAATTCACCATCACTAACCCGATAGGTAAAGAAGTCCTGACCACTGAAGGCCGTAGAAGGCCTGTACACAAGCGTGCCGCTCTCCGTTGTCGTTAGCTGACCAAACCGAGGCAGGTCAACTAAAACAACAGTGAGCTCGTCACCATCTACATCGCTGTCGTTGGCTAATAGCGTCGACAGATCAATCTCAATTGAGCCGTCCTCAATCAACTCGAACGCCTCACCTTGACCCACTGGTGCATCATTCACCGGCACACCGGTAAGCAGTTTCGTGCCACTCACGGGCATGGCGATGCCGTCAGATACCGTGACGTCGATGCTGAGTTCGTGATTGATGTTCAGACTTGGTGTAAACACTATGCCCTCTAGCAGCGTGTTGACGTCGCCGATAGCACCAGAGGCACGCCATACTCCCGCCTGGCGATCATATGTCGATGTCACAGTGTTGACAATATCAACACTCAAAACGCCCGCTGAGGGGTCTGACAAAGTCAGCGTCACTGTTATATTGGGACTGTCAACGTCAGTAATAATAATCGGCGTTAGGGCGTGCGAAGCATCCTCCGTATAACTTTCCGCCGCACTGAGATTCACCACCGTCGGCGGGTCGTTCACGGCAACATTTCTCATCAACTTACTACCAACAACTGCTGGTGAAACACCGTCATCAACCGATGTTATAAGGCTAAAGTCTTCAGAGAAATTCGCACTGGGAATAAAGCTCACATCAACCAACAACGCATTCACGTCAGCAATCAATCCGGTGGCGGTCCAAAGTCCCGTGGCTGGGTTGAAGGTCGAGGTGCTGGCACCCGCAGTTGACGTTGTTAACTGTCCTGCGGCTATGTTAGACAGGCTTAAACTGACCGTAACATTGGTACTGTCAATGTCTGCGACGATAATGTCGGCCAACTCCAGCGGCATGTCTTCGACAAAGGTTTCCGGCGCATCAAGATTTGTTGCGGCTGGGGCGTCGTTAACAGCCGTACCAAACAGGTTTTTAGTACCACTGATATCTGGCGCTACAGCGTCGCTGACCGTAGAGGAAAGCGAGAAATCGACACTGAGGTTGGCCGTTGGTGTAAATAGCAAGTCGGCCAACAAGGTATTAACATCGCTTGTTAGACCTGACGCCTGCCAAACACCAGTGGCGACATTGTAGCTGGAACTCACCGCGCCAGCCGTACCGGTATTAAGCGTTCCCGCTAATGGGTTCGACAGAGTCAATGTCACAATAACATTCGCGTTATCGACGTCGGCGACCACGATATCCAGTAGGTCGAGGGGAATGTCTTCAGAATACACTTCATCAGTCGTCAGATTCGTTGCTGTTGGTGCATCATTAACCGCGGTGCCTGTCACTATTTTAAGCCCAGTGACAGCTGGAGCCACGCCGTCATCCACGGCTGTAGTGATGTTGAAATCGCTGTTGTAGTTCAGTGTAGGAGTAAAACTTACTCCAGCCAGTAAAGCATTAACGTCAGCCACAGCACCAGACGCATTCCAAACACCAGTCCCTGCATTATACGTTGACGTTACTGCCCCCGATGTTGCCGTTGACAACGCGCCTGCAGCTGTATCGGATAACGTTAAGGTTACGGTCGTATTAGCATTGTCGACATCGGTG
>JBGCFQ010000021.1:0-146026 GCA_045106985.1 Pseudomonadales bacterium
ATGAATTGCTTCGCGACTTAATGCCCACTATGTTGGCTGATGCAGTTACCGCTGGTTTTAGTGAGGCGCAATGGCGAAAAGAAGTGCAGCACTGGGAGAGTGCGAGGATTCGTTTGCTGGAATGGGCTTCAAAATAACTTCTGTAGCTTATTATAATCGTTAGGATAGGTTCGTTAGGCCTCAAGCGTGAGTTAAAGAATCATGCGGCTCTAAGCATGTTCGCAGCTCTCTGAAAGTGACTTAAAAGCGAGAAGAAAAAGTCTCCGTGTATTCAACCTTGGCCGATCAAAGACAATAGTACGTATCGCTGCTAAGCCAGTATTTTTTTCAAATACTGCCCAGTATATGACCGTTTATTTTCAGCGACCTCTTCAGGCGTACCGGTAGCGATAATCTGTCCACCGCCGGAGCCGCCTTCAGGCCCGAGGTCTATAACCCAATCGGCTGTTTTAACAACATCAAGATTATGCTCGATAACCACTACGGTGTTGCCTTGGTCACGCAAGCGATGCAATACATGCAGCAATTGCTTGATGTCATGGAAATGCAGCCCTGTAGTAGGCTCATCAAGAATATACAGAGTTTGGCCAGTACCTCGCTTAGACAGCTCGCGCGACAACTTAACGCGCTGTGCTTCACCGCCTGAGAGAGTTGTTGCTGCTTGGCCAATGCGAATATAGGACAATCCTACATCGATTAGCGTTTCCAGTTTTCTTGATATTGCAGGGATATTCGTGAAAAACTCTCCTGCTTCCTCGATGGTCATTTTTAGAACGTCATCGATGTTTTTGCCCTTGTACTTGATTTCAAGAGTCTCACGGTTATAACGCTTACCTTTACAGACATCACATGGCACATATATGTCGGGAAGAAAATGCATTTCAACCTTGGTAACCCCATCGCCTTGACAGGCCTCGCAACGACCACCTTTCACATTAAAGCTAAACCGTCCGGGTTTGTAACCACGAGAGCGTGCTTCTTGCGTGCCGGAAAACAGCTCGCGTACAGGCGTAAAAATTCCAGTATAGGTGGCCGGGTTAGATCGCGGTGTTCGGCCAATAGGGCTTTGGTCTATATCTATGCATTTGTCGACTAGATTTAGCCCTTCAACACTCTCATGAGCTGCAGGCGTAAGTGTTGTTGCTCCGTTAAGTGCGGTAGCGGCCAATGGGTAGAGGGTTTGGTTAATCAGTGTCGATTTCCCTGAGCCCGATACACCGGTTACGCAGGTCAAAAGTCCTAAAGGAACATCGAGGTTTACGTTCTGTAGGTTGTGTCCGGACGCGCCATGTACTCGAACGTATTTATTGGCTTTCGCCTCAGTTCGAAAGTTTGGAATGTCTATTTTTTCTTTTCCAGATAAATATTTTCCTGTTAAAGAATTCTTGGCTTTAAGGATGTCCTCTATCTGTCCTTTCGCAACGATTTCGCCGCCGTGCACGCCCGCTCCTGGGCCTACATCTACAATGAAATCGGCGGCGCGTATTGCATCTTCGTCGTGTTCTACGACGATAACCGTGTTGCCTAGATCTCTAAGATGTATCAGCGTATCGAGCAAGCGCTGGTTATCTCTCTGGTGCAGGCCTATGGATGGTTCGTCAAGAATGTACATAACTCCCACTAGGCCTGCACCAATCTGACTAGCCAATCGGATCCTTTGTGCTTCTCCTCCGGATAAAGTCTCAGCACTTCGGTCCAGAGTTAAGTAGTTCAGTCCCACATTGACCAGAAACTGCAATCGAGCGCGCAGTTCCTTTAGAATTTGTTCGGATATTTCCCCCTTGCGCCCAGCGAGCTTCATATTGGCAAAATAATCGTAAGCGTCCCCAACTGGCATTGCTGAGACGGTCGGCAAGTTAACTTTGTCCACAAAGACATTACGCGAGGCTAGCGACAATCGAGTACCGTGGCAGCCAGGGCAGGACTGGTTGCTGATGTATTTTGTCAGTTCCTCGCGGACCATTTGCGAATCTGTGTCACGGTAACGACGTTCCAGATTGGGTATGACTCCTTCAAAACGGTGGTCGCGTTTGAATACATCGCCTCGATCATTTATATAGTTAAAGCTAATGCTCTCTTCTCCGCTGCCATACAAAATAGCGTCACGGTATTTCTTGTTGAGCTTCTCAAAGGGCTTGTCAATATCAAAGCCATAATGCTCCGCCAAGGACGTGAGCATATGAAAATAATAAACACTGCGTCTGTCCCAACCGCGAATGGCGCCCTCGGCAAGACTCGATTCGGGGTGCTGCACAATGCGGTCGTGATCAAAATACTGTTTTACACCCAAGCCATCACAGTCACTGCATGCTCCGGCAGGGTTGTTGAAGGAGAACATTCTCGGTTCTAATTCTGTGATGCTGTAGCCGCACACTGGGCAAGCGAAGCGCGCCGAAAAAGAAACCTCTTCCATGGTTTGTTCGTCGTCGCCATCGTCAATAGGCGCGATGACCGCAAGCCCGTCTGAGAGTTGCAGGGCGGTTTCGAATGAATCAGCCAGCCGTTGCTGGAGATCGTCACGGACCTTAAATCGATCGACTACTGCTTCTATTGTGTGCTTTTTCTTCTTATCTAACTTGGGAACTTCGTCTAGCTCAACAACAATACCGTCTACTCTGGCACGAACAAAACCCCCGGAACGTAGTTCATTAAATACATGCAGATGTTCGCCTTTTCTTTCCCTTACCAAGGGGGAGAGCAGCATCAACTTGCTTCCTGGTTTTAGAGCCAACACCGTGTCCACCATTTGGCTTACGATTTGTGCTTCGAGAGCCTCACCGTGATCAGGGCAGCGGGGGGTGCCGACTCGCGCGTAGAGCAGCCGCAAATAGTCGTATATTTCGGTGATGGTACCGACGGTAGAGCGTGGGTTATGCGAGGTAGATTTTTGTTCTATGGAAATAGCGGGAGACAAACCCTCGATGTGCTCTACATCTGGTTTCTCCATCATTGATAAAAACTGCCTTGCGTAAGCTGACAGGGACTCTACGTAGCGGCGTTGCCCTTCGGCGTACAGTGTGTCGAACGCTAGCGATGATTTACCTGACCCTGAGAGACCGGTGATTACTACCAGCTTATCTCGTGGCAATTCCAGATCGAAGTTCTTTAAGTTGTGGGTACGTACCCCACGAATGATAATTTTATCCATTAAACCTTGCTGTATCCAAGAATGCCGGCGAACCGCGAAGTATAAGCTCCCTGCGTCATGCATAGCAAAGAGTGAGTGTTATTTTCAGTGAGTGCAGCTCAATAAGAGTGTGGGGCGATTATATTAGGCGGCGGTACTGGATAAGGGGGGAAAGCTCTTTATTCAGGTGAAGCCTCATATTTCAGTGAGGTCTCTTCTGCCAGATGGTAAACTGTCGACCTGCAAGAAATTTCATTCGCCATCGGTTTCCGTATCCATGAATTCCACCGAAAAGCGCGCCATTATTGTGCTCGCGTCCATATTTGCGCTTCGAATGCTGGGGCTGTTTATGGTTCTGCCCGTGATAAGCCTGGCCGCAAATGGTTATCTGGGGAGCAGCACGGCCTTGCTAGGGGTGGCGCTTGGTGCTTATGGCTTAACTCAAGCTGCCTTGCAGATTCCTTTTGGCTATTGGTCAGACCGAATTGGCCGCAGGCCGATGATTCTGTTTGGCTTGTTATTGTTTTTTGTTGGCAGCGTGGTAGCGGCCAATGCAGAGACCATTTATGAGTTGATAGCTGGTCGTTGCCTTCAGGGGTCAGGCGCGATTGCAAGCGTCTTAACGGCGTTGCTAAGTGATTTGACTCGAGAAGAGCACAGGTCAAAGGCGATGGCTGCGGTTGGTGGAAGCATAGGCCTATCATTCGCTCTCGCGATGGTGTTGGGTCCTGTGCTGGTTGGCCAGTGGGCGTTGTCCGGTCTTTTTTGGGCCACTGCGTTGTTCGCCCTTTTAGGCGCGGCCCTCCTGTTTCTAATTCCAGGGTCTAAGCCTCTCGCAATATCGTCAAATAACGCCAGCCCCGGATTTTTGTCTGCATGGGTTGAGGGTTTTAGTCATGGAAATCTGCGCAGGCTGAACGGCGGGGTTTTTATCTTGCATATGATGTTAACCGCAAGCTTTATGGTGCTTCCTTTATTGTTGCAAGAGCAACTTTCGTTGCCCATCGATCAGCACTGGAAATTGTATTTAGTGGCATTTGGGGTGTCCTTCATCGCAATGATTCCAGGGTTGATCTATGCACAACGTCGGGCAGCGAGTCGAATGGTAATGCGTGGTGCAGCTTTACTTCTCATTGTCTCTCAGCTGGCGTTAGTAGTTTTTTCCGCGCAGGGTATTGGCGCACTGGCATTTCTTATATTTTTCATCGCTTTTAACTTGCTTGAGGCCATGATGCCTAGCGAGCTATCTAAACAGGCTGCTCCGGAGCGTCGCGGTGCTGCGATGGGCGCGTTTTCTACTAGCCAGTTTCTAGGTGCTTTTGCCGGAGGGGTTTTAGGTGGCGTTGTTCTTAGTTACTTTGGAGCAGCTTATCTGCACGCACTCTTTGCCCTGCTTGGTATCGTTTGGTGGTTCTGGATGGCGGGCTATTCACCGGCATCAAATCAGATCAGCGAAAGAACTGTGCCAAGCGCGAAAATAGTGGCCCCACAGGCTGATTAGCTGGTTCCCCTAGCTGGCATGAATGCAGTATAGTCTTATCATGAAGTACACATAGGAGAGCGGCAATGGCGCGTGGAATTAACAAAGTTATCTTGGTTGGCAATTGCGGACAAGATCCAGATACAAAGTACCTGCCCAGCGGTAATGCAGTTACCAATATTACGATTGCTACCTCTGAAAGTTGGAAGGATAAGCAAACCGGCCAGCAGCAGGAACGCACTGAATGGCATCGAATAGTCTTTTTTAACAGACTTGGTGAGATCGCTGGAGAGTATTTGAAGAAGGGCTCGAAAGTCTATGTTGAAGGTAGTCTACGTACTCGCAAATGGCAGGACCAGTCTGGCGCGGATCGTTACACAACTGAGATTGTCGGTAATGAAATGCAAATGTTAGACAGCCGCTCTGGGGGCCAGCAGGGCGGCGGGTTTGATTCAAATGCAAATAATAGCGGCCGACCTGCGCAGCAATCGTCGTCCCAATCACAGGGCGGCGCACCACAAGCTTCGCCTGCGCAAGCGACTTCCGCTCCAGCCGGAGACAACTTCAACGACTTTGACGACGATATTCCATTTTGAATGTACTCCTTCTGGGAGCCGAGCACAGAGTAGCAAGAGAGCTAGTCGCGCTCCTGCCAGAAATTGGCTGCACAGTAGAATCTGTTGATTTGCCGGGTCTTGATGAGTCTTTGAATGCAGAGCTTATAGGCAGGGTAGGGGCAGCGGTTGCAGATCTAGTCGTCTTTACGCCTCAGATCCCGCTCAGTCGTTTATCCTTCAGGCGCAGATTACATTTGGTTGATGTAGTAAAAAAATTGTGCGTTGCCGTAGCAGGCAAAAACAAACCCTTTATACACGTTAGCAGTGCCTTGGTTTTTGATGGCAAGCTGAGCCGGGCGTATCGGGAAGACGATAAGCCTAGTCCAAGGTCAGACCTTGCTAAAGTTTGGCGCCGCTGGGAAACCATCGTGCAAAGCCAGTTTGATAAGCATGTTGTTTTACGAGCTGCGTGGCTTCTTGGACGCAATGAGGCTTATATCTCTTCTGAGTTGAAACAAACACTTGGATATCACGCAGCCCCCGACAAGGTGCTGGAAGCCATCGGAAATCCGATTTCGCCAGTGGAATTGGCCCGTGTAATAGCTGCAATCATCCGTCAGATTCAGACAGGCGCTGAGAATTTTGGAGTTTTTCATGTTGGCAGTAAAGAGGCTATTAGCACTGCCAGAGTATTAGAGAGTGTCGCGCCAGAGAGTTATCTGCGAATTGATGATCAGCAGAATGCACTTAGCTTTGAACTAGATTGTCAAAAGATGCTCAACAATTTTGGTGTGCAGAAGCGCGCCTGGTAGTAAGTATAGGATTTGCGACTATGACCGTAACCACAAATGATGAACAGACTTTAGCTATTGCAGTTATTACAGTGTCAGATACTCGTACTCCGGAAAATGATACGTCCGGAGATTACCTTGCATCTGCTGCCGAAGCGGCAGGCCACAGAGTGCTAAGTAGAGCTATTGTGAAAGATGATATTTATCAGTTGCGAGCATGTGCCTCACAACTGATCGCCAACCCAGATATTAAAGTTGTCTTGATGACTGGAGGGACCGGCTTTTCTGGACGCGATTCTACGCCAGAAGCGATGGAGCCTCTGTTTGATAAGACTATAGACGGGTTTGGTGAGCTGTTTCGTTATCTGTCATTTAAAGAAATTGGGTCATCCACGGTCCAGTCGCGTGCGTTTGCAGGATTAGCTAATGATACGGCTATATTCTGCGTGCCAGGATCTACTGGCGCTTGCAAGACCGCATGGTCAGGAATTCTTCAGGAACAGCTAGACGCGCGGCATAAGCCCTGCAATTTTGTTGGTGTGTTAAAGACGAGGACTCAAATTGTCTCTCCATAGATCATTAGCCGACAAACGATAGATGAATAAGCGCAAAGCAATCAAACTACAAATGATCGAAATGAGAGTAGCGTTTTCATCACTCTATTTTTTTTCGAGTAGCCAACTGTGTCGTTAGCACCCGTTGAGGAGGCGCAAGCGTCGTTATTGGCAGATGTTATTCCTGTTAAAGAGTGCGTAACGTTGTCATTGCGAAATTGTCTTGGCTCTGTTCTCGCCAGTGACCTAGTTTCACAAATTGATGTCCCTCCCTGCGATAACAGTGCGATGGATGGCTACGCTATTCGCGTGTCCGATAGCGTCAATGACGCTTTGCTACTCGTAAAGCAGAAGGTTTTTGCTGGGTCATCTCCTAAGCCATTGGAAGCCGGGGAAGCAGCGAGAATATTTACCGGCGCTAGTATTCCGGAGAATGCTAACGCTGTAGTGATGCAAGAAAATTGTGTAGAGCACGAGTCACGATTGACTATTCGGGCAAAAGCCAAGGTTGGCGATCACATTAGGCCGCAAGGTCAAGACGTTAGACAGGGTGAGACCGTACTGTCGGCGGGAAAGCGTCTGAGTGCGCAAGACGTTGGTCTGGCTGCATCGCTTGGTGAAGTGAGGCTGGATGTTTATCGAAAGTTGAAAGTGGCTATTTTGTCCACTGGCGACGAGCTCTTAGAGCCAGGCATGCCTCCCGAGCCAAACAAGATCTATAATTCGAATCGTTATTTGCTGCACAGTTTATTGACCCGTTTGGGCATTGAAGTTCACGACGCAGGTATAGTCCCCGACTGTCTTGATGACACGAAAGCTATGGTACTTAGCCTGGCAGAGAATGTTGATCTGATTATTTCCAGTGGTGGCGTGTCAGTTGGCGAAGCTGACTTCGTTAAAAACGTTATAGACGAGTTGGGTGAATTGCGCTTCTGGAAATTAGCGATGAAGCCGGGCAAGCCTTTGGCGTACGGCAGAGTCTCGGGAACGCCCTATTTTGGCTTGCCTGGTAATCCGGTATCAGCTTTTGCGACGTTTGCTGTAATGGTCAGACCTTATCTGCTCCAAATGCAGGGCGTTAGCGGTCGGGTTTTACCGATAGCGATGAAGTTACCGGCTGCTTTTGATTGGCCGAAAGCCGGAACACGTCAGGAATATTTGCGCGCTAATATCCAGCACAATGAGGCAGGAACTGCTGAGCTAGCACTATTTTCGAATCAGAGCTCAGGTGTGCTCAGCAGCGTATCGTGGGCGGATGGGTTTGTTGTTGTTCCGCCAGGACAGACATTCCAGACATGTGATCTGGTTGACTTCCTTCCCTTTGAAGGACTTCTGGCTTAGCCAGCAGAGAGCTCGTCGGCTTTTGCTCATAGTTAAATTAATGAGTGGCCATAAGTGGCACCTATCTGTAGCGTTGCATCACCAGACTGGCGTTTGTGCCACCAAAGCCAAAACTGTTAGACATAACGCGTTGCAAGCCGGCGTTCTCGATTGTATCAATTGCAATAGGCAAGCCTTGAGCATCGTCATCCAGGCGGTCAATATTAGCTGAGGCGGCAATGAAGTCCCCCTCCAGCATAAGCAGGCTGTAAATAGCCTCTTGCACCCCAGCGGCTCCCAGCGAATGCCCGGAAAGAGATTTTGTAGAACTGATTGTTGGTATAGCTTCCGTGAACGTTTCACGGATGGCCTTCAGTTCGGCAAGATCACCTACCGGTGTGCTCGTTCCGTGCGCGTTAATGTACTGTACCGGGCCCTCTAGTGTGCTCATGGCTTGCTGCATGCAACGCATCGCACCTTCGCCAGACGGTGCAACCATGTCGTAACCATCAGAGGTGGCACCGTACCCTACAAGCTCAGCGTAGATATGGGCGCCGCGTTTGAGAGCATGTTCTAGCTCTTCAAGCACTACCATGCCACCGCCACCCGCTATAACAAAGCCGTCTCGGTCCGCGTCATATGCTCGGCTAGCTTGCTCCGCTTTGTCGTTGTACTTAGTGGACAGTGCCCCCATGGCGTCGAACAAACAACTCATCGACCAATGTTCTTCTTCTCCACCGCCGGCAAAAACAATGTCTTGTTTGCCCATTTGGATCTGTTCATAGGCGTTACCTATGCAGTGCGCGCTAGTTGAGCAGGCTGAAGAGATTGAGTAATTTACACCTTTAATTTTGAAAGGTGTCGCCAGACACGCCGAGACTGTACTACCCATTGTCTGAGTTACGCGATACGGCCCGATTCGCTTCACGCCTTTTTCTCGCATCGTGTCGGCGGCTATTACTTGATTGGCAGAAGAGGCGCCGCCTGAACCCGCGATGATGCCAGTACGGACATTGGAAACCATTTCTTCGGTCAACTTAGCGTCGTCTATTGCCTGTTGCATGCTTACATAAGCATAACCGGCGGCGGCGCCCATAAACCTCAATCTCTTTCGATCAATATGCTCGGCGAGGTCGATATCGGGTCGCCCTGATATATGGCTCCGAAAACCCATTTCGGCATACTCTTCCCGGTAACTGATTCCCGACTTGGAAAATTTCAATGCATCGCTAACTGTCTTCTGGTCGTTCCCCAAACAGCTAACCACCCCAATGCCCGTGATTGCTACGCGCCTCATGATGTACCTCTACTAAGCGTCAATTATTTATTTGTTTTCGGTGTTATTTGGGTAGGTGAATAAACCTACCCTGAGATCTTTCGCTGCGTATATCGGCTCGCCATCAACGAACATTTCTCCGTCAGCAATGCCCATGATTAATTTTCGTTCAATCACGCGCTTAAGAGATAATCGATAGCTTACTTTTTGGGCCGTGGGTAAAACTTGGCCAGTGAATTTTATTTCGCCTGCTCCCAAGGCTCGACCGCGACCAGGGTTCCCTCGCCAGCCTAGGTAGAAACCAACCAACTGCCACATCGCATCGAGGCCCAGGCAGCCGGGCATGACCGGGTCACCAGGAAAATGGCATTGAAAAAACCAAAGCTCTGGTGTGATATCCAGTTCGGCCTCGACTATGCCCTTACCATATTCTCCGCCTTCCGAGTCAATGTGCGTGATTCTGTCCATCATCAGCATATTGTCTATAGGTAATTGAGCGTTGCCCTCACCAAATAAGCGCCCCATGCCACAATCAATCAGTGCCTGCTTATCAAAATAGGTTTGTTCCATGCTCATTACTTATTACCGGTTGTTTTTTGTTCAGCACTTTCGCTGTGAACGTTGATTGTACAGTGTTTTTAGCAGCGCTTCCTCTTCAGGATGAAATCCAACAATTACCCATTTCACGTTAGCGAAAGACTGTGCACAGTCTATTATTTAATGAGCTTTTATTCGAAAAGGACCCCAGTGTGATAATTCCTGTTCTTCTAAGTGGCGGTGTAGGCAGCCGATTGTGGCCTGTTTCCCGACAACTGTACCCCAAGCAATTTCTACCTTTAGTTGACGATGATGAGTCTATGCTGCAATCAACGTATGAACGCACGACGCAATTAGGTGGTCATGCGCCAATAGTGGTGTGCAACGAAGAGCATCGCTTTCTAGTGGCAGAGCAATTGACGTCTGCTGGCGTTAAGGGCTTGGATATTATTCTCGAACCTTGTGGAAGAAATACGGCGCCTGCAGCCGCGTTAGCAGCCTTGTGCGCTATAGAAAGAGATCCGAATGCTCTTATCCTTTTACTGCCTGCAGATCACGCTATCGCCGATAAAAAAGCGTTTATTGATGCGGTAAAAGCAGGAGAGGCCGAAGCGGTATCAGGCAAGCTTGTTACCTTTGGTATTGCTCCTGCCGCGCCAGAAACAGGCTATGGCTATATTCAGGCAAGTGAACTGGATTCTCGCGGCATGGGCTCGATCGATCGATTTGTTGAAAAACCTGATATTGCAACGGCCGAACAATATCTCGCTAGCGGCGACTTCTATTGGAACAGTGGTATGTTTCTGTTTTCAGCGCAGCACTTTCTTGATCAATTAAACACCTATGCACCGGACATTGTTAGCCAGTGCAACCTGGCATATTCTAATAGCCAAAGAGACCTTGATTTTATAAGGGTTGATGGAGAAGCATTTGCAGCCTGCCCAAGCGATTCAATCGACTACGCTGTTATGGAGAATACGAAAGACGGTTTGATGATCGCCCTAGATTGCGGGTGGAACGATGTTGGTTCGTGGACTAGCTTGTGGGATATAGGCGCACGCGATGAGAACAATAACGTTTGCCGCGGTGATGTGTTACTGGAAGGGGTGGAAAACAGTTACATTCATTCCGAGTCGAGATTGACCACAGCTTTAGGCTTGAGCGATGTAGTGATTGTTGAAACATCCGATGCTGTACTTGTTGCAGAAAAATCCAAGGTTCAAGACATAAAGTTACTCGTCAATCAGTTAAAATCAGCCGAGCGCGCCGAAGCCGAATCGCACACACGAGTATATCGTCCGTGGGGCTCGTACGAGTCACTGGTAAATGCTGATCGCTTTCAAGTGAAACGAATTATTGTAAACCCTGGCCACACTTTGTCTCTGCAAATGCACCATCATCGCGCAGAACATTGGATTGTTGTAAAAGGAAGCGCAACGGTGACCTGCGGGGAAGAAGAGTTTATTCTTAGCGAAGATCAGTCAACCTATATTCCGCTAGGCAATAAACACCGCTTGGCTAATCCAGGCGTCATACCACTCGAATTGATCGAAGTTCAAACAGGTAGCTACCTGGGTGAAGATGACATCGTTCGATTTGAAGATGTGTACGGTCGATAATCAAATAGTCTGAGGACAACTAAGTGCTTAAAAAATGTTTATTTCCAGTCGCCGGATATGGCACTCGGTTCTTGCCGGCAACAAAGTCTATGCCGAAGGAAATGTTGCCCATAGTCAACAAGCCTCTGGTTCAATACGGAGTTGAAGAGGCGATAGCTGCCGGCTTGACTGATATAGGCTTTGTTACAGGTCGTGGCAAACGTGCCATTGCTGACCACTTTGACACCAGTTACGAGCTGGAGCATCAAATAAGTGGAACCGCAAAAGAGGTTTATCTGGCCAGTATACGAAACGTGTTAGATGTTGGTAGCTTTTCGTCTACACGCCAACGCGAAATGAAAGGTCTTGGACATGCGATTTTGACTGGCGAGACCTTAGTCGGCAATGAAGCGTTTGGTGTCGTGTTGTCGGACGATCTTTGTTTCAATGAGGATCGTGGTGTGCTAGCGCAAATGGTCGACTTATATAATCAGTTTCGTTGCAGCATTGTCGCGATCGAAGAAGTTCCTCCTGAGGAAACTGATAAGTACGGCGTGATTGCAGGCGATATGATCAAAGAGGGCCTGTACACCGTTACTGATATGGTTGAAAAACCATCCCCTGACCAAGCGCCCAGCAACTTGGCAATTATTGGCCGTTATATTCTAACTCCCGATATCTTCGACATTCTTCGTGACATGCCGCCCGGAAAAAACAACGAAGTGCAAATTACTGACGCTCTTTTGGTGCAGGCCAAGCGCGGTTGCGTAATGGCTTACAAGTTTAAAGGAAAACGTTTCGACTGTGGCAGCGTGCCGGGTTTTGTTGAAGCGACCAATTACTACTACGACAACGTGTACAAGGAATAGTCCATGCAGGAGCTCAGCTGTTTCAAAGCCTATGACGTACGGGGTCAGGTGCCTTCACAATTAAACGAAGACATCGCTTATAGAATTGGCCGCGCTTATGCGCAAGTTGTAATGCCCCAGCGCGTTGTTGTCGGTTGTGATATTCGCCTTACCAGCCCTTCCATAAAACAGGCGTTGACAAAAGGCTTAT
This sequence comes from Pseudomonadales bacterium, assembly GCA_045106985.1. GTDB lineage: Bacteria > Pseudomonadota > Gammaproteobacteria > Pseudomonadales > JAUIET01 > JAUIET01. Next base: position 12,300 of record JBGCFQ010000021.1, read on the forward strand.
TGGATTCAGGCGTTGATGTAGAGGACATTGGTCTGTGCGGAACAGAGCAAATTTACCACGCGACTTTTGCAGGCGGCTATGACGGCGGAATTGTTGTTACTGCCAGTCACAATCCGAAAGACTATAACGGTATGAAGTTTGTGCGTGAAGGTTCAAGACCTATCAGCGGCGACACCGGTTTGTTCGACATCAAAGCACTTGCTGAAACTGAAGATTTCGATCCTATTGCTTCCACACCCGGAATCTATAGCGAAGTTGATATGCGCGCCGAGTACGTCGAGCACTTACTGAGTTATGTTGATGTTTCCAAGCTTAAGCCGCTGAAAGTGGTTATTAATGCTGGCAATGGTGGTGCCGGCTTAGCTGTAGATCTATTAGAGAAGCACTTACCTTTACAGTTTATAAAAGTCCATCATGAGCCCAACGGCGAATTTCCCAATGGTGTTCCTAATCCGCTGCTTGAAGAAAATCGTGCACCGACCATTGAAGCAATAAAACAGCACGGAGCTGATTTAGGTTTGGCGTGGGACGGTGATTTCGATCGGTGCTTCTTCTTTGACGAAAATGGCCGATTCATCGAAGGCTACTATGTTGTTGGAATGCTGGCATCGGCGTTTCTGAAGACTCAGGCTACAGGTACAAAGATTGTTCATGACCCGCGTCTTACTTGGAACACCATAGAGCTTGCCGAGGAGGCGAACGGTATTGCTGTGCAAAGTAAAACAGGGCACGCGTTCATTAAAGAAAGAATGCGCGAGGAAGATGCTGTTTATGGAGGTGAAATGAGCGCCCATCATTACTTCAGAGACTTCGCTTACTGCGACAGCGGCATGATTCCATGGCTGCTGGTCATAGAGCAGCTATGTGTTACAGGAAAATCTATGAGCAGCATGGTTGACGAGCGAATGCTTGCCTACCCTGTTAGTGGCGAAATTAACCGCAACATTGAAAATCCCGCCGCTCTATTGAAGACTGTTGAGGCCCGCTACTCATCTAGCGCCATAAGCGTAGAACATGTAGATGGTCTGAGTATGGAATTTGAAAACTGGCGCTTCAGCTTGCGTATGTCCAATACTGAGCCCGTAGTACGTTTAAACGTAGAGACCCGAGCGGACCATTCCTTAATGGAACAAAAACGTGATGAACTGCTGGCGTTTATGTAGTCGTCAGCTGGTGCGCTGGCAGAACTGACTGTTCTGATAGTGCATGAAGATCAAAAGAAAGGGGAGACGTTTACAGCGCCTCCCCTTTTTTGTAACTGCGTTTGTGCGCTTGTTAGGCTCTACACCTTATAGAACGCTCGATACCAGTCTACGAATTTACTGACTCCTTCTTCCACAGAGGTTGATGGTTTGTAACCCACATCATTGACCAATGCATCAACATCGGCGTATGTATCAGGCACATCGCCAGGCTGCAATGGCAGTAGATTTTTTTCAGCCTTTTTGCCCAGACATTCCTCCAGAACCTCAATGTATCGCAGAAGCTCGACGGGGCTATTGGAACCTATGTTATACAAGCGATAGGGGTCTTTAGATGTCGCTGGATCCGGAGTGTCGCCACTCCAGTCGGTGTTTACCGCGGCTACGTTGTCCAAGGTTCTTATTACGCCTTCGACGATGTCATCGATAAAAGTGAAGTCTCTTCTATGATTGCCATAGTTAAAAACATCGATGGGCTCGCCGGCTAAAATTTTCTTGGTGAAGATGAACAGGGCCATATCGGGCCTGCCCCATGGGCCGTAAACAGTAAAAAATCTCAGACCTGTCGTAGGAATAGAAAACAGGTGGCTGTAAGTATGAGCCATTAACTCATTAGCCTTCTTGCTAGTCGCGTAGAGACTAACTGGGTGGTCAACATTGTTGTGCACCGAAAAAGGCATACTGGTGTTAGCGCCGTAGACAGAGCTGCTGGATGCGTAAACCAGATGCTCTACATCGTGATGGCGAGAGCCTTCCAGTATGTTCATAAAGCCCTGAATATTTGCATCAATATAGGCATGCGGATTAATCAATGAGTATCGAACGCCGGCTTGTGCTGCTAAATTCACCACACGTTGCGGTTTGTGCTTCTCAAAGATAGCCTCCATCGCTTCTTTGTCTTCAATGCTGGCGCGTATATCGGTAAAGTTTTTGTGAGCTGTGCAGCGTGCAAGGCGTGCCTTTTTGAGGTTTACATCATAATAATCATTAAGGTTATCAACCCCAATAATTTCGTCACCTCTGTCCAACAATCTAAGCGCTAATGTTGATCCAATAAAGCCTGCTGTGCCCGTAATCAGTATTTTCATCTGCTCTTCTTTATCTCGTTTTCTTTTTCAGTCTAGTGGTGGATGCCGCGCTTAAAGCCTGCCGTCAACTTCATCTTTAGGCAGTAAGTATTTTACGTCGTACAAAACATGTTCTCGAAATCCAAACTTGCGAATGCCTGCTGCCCCTAATGCTTCAAATTCTTCGTGCTTAACACACAGTATGATTGCATCGTAGTAGTCCTCTCGCGGTTCCTTAACCATGGTCACGCCGTAAATGCTTTCAGCTTCATCATCGTCCACCCAAGGGTCATAAACATCTACTCGCGCGCTATAACTGCCAAGCGCCTCGATAATATCGACTACCTTAGTGTTTCTGACATCTGGACAGTTTTCCTTGAACGCCAAACCCAAAATGAGAATACGCGAGTCGACCACGTGTATGCGTTTCTTGGTCATCAACTTTATGACGCTGTCGGCCACATGCTCGCCCATGCCGTCATTGATTCTACGGCCCGATAAAATAACCTCAGGGTGGTAGCCAATTTCTTGTGCCTTGTGGGTGAGGTAGTAGGGGTCTACTCCAATACAGTGTCCTCCTACCAAACCGGGTCGAAAGGGTAAGAAATTCCATTTGCTGCCTGCAGCCTCAAGAACCTCAAGTGTATCGATGCCAAGCTTCCCAAAGATAAGGGATAACTCGTTGATCAAAGCGATATTGACGTCGCGCTGAGTATTTTCGATGACCTTCGCGGCCTCGGCGACCCGAATGCTGCTTGCTTTATGAGTGCCGACTGTTACTACCGTTCGATAGAGTGCGTCGACTTTATCAGCAACCTCGGGTGTGGAACCTGAGGTTACTTTCACTATGTTGCTTAAGCGATGCTCCTTGTCGCCCGGGTTAATTCGCTCAGGTGAGTAGCCGGCGAAAAAGTCCTCGTTATATTTCAAGCCCGAAACCCGTTCTACGATCGGGATGCATGCTTCCTCGGTACAGCCGGGATAAACGGTTGACTCATAAATGACGATATCGCCTTTTGACACAACAGAACCAATCAACTCACTCGCAGATTGCAAAGGCTTGAGATTCGGCCGTCGATGTTGATCTATAGGCGTTGGCACGGTCACGATGTAAACATTGCACCCTGCTAAATCAGCCCCATCTTGGGTGAAGCTCAAGTCCGATGAACTTGCCAGCTCTTCAGGGCTAATTTCGAGTGTGCTGTCTTCGCCGCGTTTCAGGGCAGATATTCGATCACCATTGATATCGAATCCTACCGTTTTCGTTTTCCGGCCGAACTCTACCGCAAGTGGCAGGCCCACATAGCCCAATCCGATAATCGCAATTCGATTTTCGTTGCTCAAAATCTGTTCCTTCATCGCTAGACATTTAATTTATAAATTATAGACGTCTAACAACTATAAAGCTGGTAACGGTCGTCTAAAAAGAATGCTGTCATGGCTGGCTAAGCTAAGCAGCCAGCGAGATCGTTGATGAAATTTAAGTCTTTTAACAATTGCTGCTGTACAGCAGTGATATTCTATCGTTTCGGTCCTATACTCATTAGAGTCTAATAGTGCGGTTAATGAAGCGGTAAAATCGCGAGCATTGGAAGACAGCAATATAAATCGCAGCACTATTGGAGCTCGTCGGTCTTAATGGCATATATAAGACTCTTTAATCATTCTTTTCGACTGCCGCCCATGCTGGTGGTACTCAGTGAGTGGTTGTTGCTCGTAATTTCAGCATACCTTGGAATCTGGCTGCGGTTTGGAACCATTGATGAGCTAGGTAACGAACTTACCGGTAGCATTGGTTTAAAAGTATTCACTTTCGCAATTGTGCTCTCATTATGCACTCACGCAATGCGGGTGTATGAGTCGGGGCTCAGCGAGGGTCATACGGGTATTTTGTTACGTACCCTAGTGTCATACTCTTTGTTGGGTTGCTCGGCGCTGACAATTCTCTATTACATGATGCCCTCGCTGTACCTTGGTAGAGGCGTGTTGGCCATTTCAGTTGCCGTAGCAATGGTTTTGGTTTCTATGTTCAGGTTCCTCTATTTCCTTGGCATGGGCGATGCTAGGTTTAAGCGAAACGTATTAGTGCTGGGAACAGGTAAGCGCGCCAAACGAATTGAGCAAAGCGTTTTTCGCCCAGATTTTCATGGCAATATATCGATTGTTGGCTTTCTGCCCTCAGGTGCTGAGCAAGCACATATTGCTGAAGAGCATATTCTGAAAGACGCTCGCTCCTTGCCCCAGCTTGTCACCCGGTATGAAATAGATGAAGTGGTTGTCGCACTGGATAGTCGTCGACAAACAGACGGCGGGTATTTTCCTGAAGAGCAGTTACTGCAATGTAAAATGAACGGTATAAGCGTTCTCGATGCAATGAGTTTTTACGAACGCGAACTCCAGTGTGTAGAACTCAGCGAATTGAGAATGAGTTGGATGATCTATTCGGACGGTTTCAAGTTCAACATATTGCGAGATATTCTTAAGCGTCTATTCGATATTGTGATATCGCTTATACTGGTTATTCTTGTTTGGCCACTGATGCTGCTGACGGCTTTAGTTATAAAGCTGGAAGACGGAATGGATTCCACCGTGATGTTTAAGCAAACCCGAGTAGGTGAACGTGGCAAACCGTTTGAGCTACTTAAGTTTCGCAGCATGATTGAAAACGCTGAAAAAGCGGGTGAGGCGAAATGGGCTCAACAAAATGACGTGAGAGTTACGCGTGTAGGCAAGATTATTCGTGATATACGATTAGATGAATTGCCACAGATTTACAACGTGCTACGCGGTGAAATGAGCTTTATCGGTCCGCGTCCGGAGCGACCAGAATTTGTAGAGGCGTTTATTGATCAGATTCCTTTTTACGACTCTAGACACGTCGTTCGACCGGGTCTTATGGGATGGGCACAACTATGCTATCCCTATGGGGCTTCCGCGGAAGATGCGGAGCAAAAACTCAGATACGATCTATACTATGTGAAGAACCATAGTTTGTTGCTTGATTTGAGAATTCTTATACAAACGATCGAAGTTGTTTTGATTGGTAAAGGCGTCCGATAGAACGCTCTTTTCGGTTGAAATTTGTTCGAGACCGATGTTTGTAATTAAATTGATCAAAAAACTGTGATGTTCCAGCGGCGAATACGCTTTCGCCTGACCATAATAGGAACTGCAGGATAATGAAATGAAAATTGTTGCACGCCTCGTTACCATAATAGCTGGCGCCCTAGTGCTAGCCTCCTGTGGAGGGCAACCCAAAATTCAAGATATACCTATTGAAGTCTCCAACTACTCTGAACAACCATATGTGCTGGGTGTAGGTGATGAGTTAGATATTCAGGTATGGCGTAATCCGGATCTTTCCACATCAGTTCCAGTTCGGCCTGACGGGAGAATTTCCACTCCTCTTGTTGGGGATATTATCGCTGCGGGCGTCACTGCTGAAGATTTAGGCCGAACTATCGAAGACAAACTTTCCCAATATATTCGTAATCCACAGGTTACTGTGGTTGTGACCCAGGCAAGTAGTCGCGACTATCAACAGCGGGTCCGCGTAACCGGTGCTGTAGTAACGCCTACTTCATTGGCCTATCGAGATGGCATGACAGTTCTTGATCTTATCTTGGAGGCTGGAGGCACCAATGAGTTTGCGGTTCCCAATAGAACTAACTTATTTCGCAAAAGTGCCGAAGGCACGAAGGTATACCCAGTCTACTTAAACGATATCTTGAAGAAGGGAAAGCTGGAGACAAACTATCCTTTGCTGCCTTCCGATATTATTACTGTGCCAGAACGAGGCTTTTAATCGTATCGTAATTTAAATCAATCAACCCGTTCAAGTAGAAATTGCGATGATTAGTAATTCAGTAGATCAACGAGTGCGTGCCGTAGTACGCGAACTCCAGTTGCATAGAACTGGAGTTGTTGTGAGCATGGTTTTTATCAGTCTCATAATGTTGACTGTTGGCCTAGTGATGCCAAAAAACTATAAGTCATCAGCACTTCTTTACGCGCACCTAACCAGCTCAGTTAATATTCTATTGGGCCCAGAATCTATTCCCGAAACAGATCACGCCGGTGTCGCTAAAGAGATTATAAGCACCCGACGTTTTATGGACCTAGTTGTGCAAAAAGCAGGGGTTTTGGACGAAAACCTTTCAAAGGTAGTTTATGAGCGAGAGCTTGCCAAGATTCGAGGTAAGCTGATGGTAAGATCGAAAGGCAAGAACTACATAGAGATTGTCTACACAGACAAAACACCCGAGAGCTCGTTCCAAATTGTAGACGCAGCTGTTTCAGTGTTTATTGATGAGAGTGCAGTAGCTAAACAAAATGAAAGTAGACGTGCGTTCGACTTTATTCAAGGGCAGGTGACGGAATACAAAGAGCAACTAGATGGCGCAGATAATAGATTAAAGGACTTTCGGTCTTCTAGCAGAGACGGTACTGAAGCAACGGCCACGGCTCGTATATCCGACTTGCGCACTAAGATCGAGCAGCTGAAGCTGGACATCGAAGAAGCACAAATTAAGTCTCGAACTGTTGGTCGCCAGTTACGCGCGGAAGGCAAATGGCAAAAGAAACGAAAAGAGTCAGAGGAGTTGAGGGCTCGGCAGTCTGCTGCGCAGGCCAAGTTGGATGAGCTCTTATTGGCTTTCACTGATACCCATCCAGATGTGTTAGCCGTACGGGATACCATCGCTGATTTGGAGAAGGGCATTCTAGCTAAGGATGTGCAAGGTCTCTCGGGTTTGAGCGAAGCGCCAAGTAATAAAAGAGCAGTTAACCCTCTATATGAAGAGTTAAGAAAAGAACAAAGTAAAGTTAGGGTGAAAATTGAGACGAGTGAAAAACGGCTTCGAGCCAATGAAGCTCTGCTAGAGCAGGAATACGAGCGCATGGATCGTATCGTTGGGCGCGGTGCCGAATACTCAGAGCTTACACGTGGCTACGACACTATGAGCAACATCTATGAGCAACTCTTAAACACTCTTGAAGAGGCTCGTATGGTAATGGTTCTAGGTGAGCAAAATGGTGGCCACGCTTATAAAATTGAAGAGCCACCGATTTTTCCGCTGTTGCCGTCCGGTTTGCGATTCATGCACTTTCTAGTATTGGGTCCCTTTTTGGCTCTACTCGTTCCTATAGCTCTAATCTATCTTTATGTAGAGCTGGACCCTCGAGTGCGTATGGCCAACATTATTCAAGAACAATTGAGAGTGCCTGTGTTGGCAGTCGTTCCGCATATTACAACGCCTATACGTCAAACCTTCATGCGCTCTGACTTGCTGCCGCATTATATAGCCTTGCTATTTGTTGTTGTGGTGTACGTAGCAGCAAGTGTTTATCAACTAACAATCGCGTCGTAGCTCTATGGAAAATAGCAAAAAAGATGGCCGGGTTGTTCAGATTGATTCTGCCGACCAATTGGCAACCAGAAAATCGATATCGCAGATGGCCGATATTAAGGGGCTCGAGTCGGATGAGCTTGACAAGCACAAAATCCTACACGCAGGCACCGTGCATCGTGAGTTACTCGAAGTGTTTCGGAATTTACGCACACGCTTGCTTCAGCGGCAAGAACAGAATAACTTTGTCGTTTTAGTTAGCTCCGCATGTTCTGGTGGCGGTGGAAGCATGGTAAGCCTTAACTTGGCTGCAGCGTTTGCACTGGACCAAAGTAAGACCTCGGTCATTGTTGATTGCAATGTGTTGAATCCATATCTTGATCAGATGCTGAGTATTCCGCCGGACTACGGTTTGACAGATTATCTGCAAAATCCAAACGTTGAAATCGACGATATAATCTATGCATCCGGAATACCTCGATTGCGAATGGTTCCAGCGGGTGCAAGATCTGAACTGGCAGCTGAATTATTCGCCTCGGAAGGTATGCGAACCATTATAGCCACTTTGAAAGAACGATATCCAGATCGGTACATCATATTGGATGCCCCACCCATTTCTTCAGGCGCTGAAGTTCGTGTGTTAGCACAACTTTGCGACCAAGCTATTGTCGTCGTGCCGCATGGAAAAGTAACGCAAGCTCAAATAATGGGCAGCATAGACACCGTGGGAAGAGATAAGTTCGTTGGAGTGATCTTCAACAACTAGCATAACGACGCGCGTATAAGCACACAAGCGCGTGATCGGAAGAACGAGGACAAGATGAATATTAGTATAAAGAAAATTCTTAGCGGTGTTGCATTGTTTAGCGTCATTACGCCGTTGTCAGCGTTGGAATTCGAGCTGAATGCAGAAGTTCAAGCAGCATTTGAAAGCAACGCCTTGCAAGCGCCCATAGATGAACAGGACGATCTGGGGTTAACTTACGGGTTAAACTTGGATATAGAGCATCGAGAAGCCAGTTGGGACGTGGGTGGAAATTACCAGTATGCTTATATAGATTATCGAGAAGATACTAATGATGATCAGACATTATTTGTAGGGTCTTCCGACGTAATTTGGCGAATTAAGCCTAGCCTATTAGAATGGAGTTTTTCGCATTCAAGACAAAACGAACGCAGAACGGCTCTTGATCAGGACATACTGAATAATAGAGAGGTAAGGCAGGTCATCACAACTCAACCAGTTATGTACTTTAGGTTGGGAAGTGGCGATCAAATTATCACTAGCCTTCGCTACGTTGATGTAGATCAGGAAAACGCCAATGATAATAACAGTCAACGTTATGGTGGAGCGGTAGGTTGGCGTAGGGCATTAACATCAGTGTCGACGTTCTCCATAAATACAGAATACAGCAACGTCGATTTTGAAGCTCTGGATGCAGATTACGAATTAACTAGATTGTTTTTTGATTACACCGCAGACCTGCGAGTCCTTGATTATACCCTGCAGCTCGGTGCTAGCAATATAGAGCCTGATATAGGTGATGGCATTACGGCGGAGTTTATCCGAGTTAACCTAAGCCTCGAACAAACAGTTCATACCTATACATTGTCGGTGGTGGATGAGCTCACTGATACCTCTATCGCAATTGCAGATGTTAACTTTGCGCTGAATATCGACAACCGTGGCACTCAAAATATCAATGTGTTTGATGCGGCAGATCTTCTAACCCAAAAACAAGCTATCTTTGGCTACACAGGCAATATTCTATGTCGCAGCTGTATTGTGGCGGCGACCTTAGGATACGTAGAACTCGATTATGAGACAGCGGATAGACTTGAGAGAAATTCGATCGCTACTGCAAGTTTGGGTTATGCGTTCACTCCGAATTTGAATATTACTTTTGGCGTGAATTATCAAGAAAATAAGTTGCTGGGAGCCGATTTGGGACTTCCAATTGATGATAATGAGTCGCTAGCTATCAAAGAAACTGGATATACACTCACTTTCGAATGGCAAGTATTCAGGCGAATGCAATTGTCGTTAGCTTATGCGCATGATGAGTCGAGTAGCCCCATTTTGCCTGTTGGCCTGCCTCCAGCAGATAACTTCAATCTGAATTTTGATAACGACACCATTTTGATGGCTTTAAGCTATAGACTTTGGTGATCAGTGCCTTGTTTGGCCCTAACTTAAGGGCCGTGGGTCGATACAATTAGCGCAGTAGGGATGAGTCGTTTTGGCTAGAAAAAGTTTTATTGTCAATGCGGGCTTTTATACCTCTGCGTCCTTCTTATCTGTAGTCGCTAGCCTAATATCCTTCCCGATACTCACGCGCTTGTTTGAAGTGGGTGAGTATGGCCTGCTTGGGCTAGTGACAGGCACGATCCCTCTGCTTGTAGGAATAGGTAAAATCGGCATGCAGCATGCGTCAATTCGATTTTACTCCGATGTCAACAGTACAAAAACTAATTGGAATATGGCTGAGTATTTCTCGACGCTGTACCTGACTCTTTTGTTATCGGCGGGGCTATTGTTCCTAGTCTGGAATGTGCTGGTGATGACTATTGGTGAAACGATATTCGAAAACCAGCTTATTTGCGTGCTATTTGTTATAAGCAGTTACATCGTGTTTGTTCGAATACTTGAAAGTGCAATGCTTAATGTTTTGCGAGCTCAAGAGGAGGCGCTGAAACACACGATATTTGGCGTAACCAAACGCTTCCTGGTTCTTGGCGTTACTTTATGTGTGTTGTTCTTTTACAAAGCGGATCTTGTTCCCTATTTTATTGCGGTGGCGGCCACTGAGGCTGTGATGTTAGTCATCTTTGCTTATCGTCATATTCCGTTTAAGAAAATACGTATAGCTAACTTTCGGCCAAAGTTGGTTAAAGCAATGGTTGTTTTCGGTGTGCCCATGTTTGGCATGGAATTTGGCGGTGCATTGATGAACGTTGCTGACCGTTACATTATTGATGCTTATTTAGGCCATGAAGCGGTTGGTGCATACACATCTGCTTACACCTTAGTGGATTATGGACAGGGAATCGTTGCTACCGCGTTGATTGCATCAGCAATACCAACCTTCCTACGGATTAATACCGACGACGGTTTAGATGCCGCTAGCATTTTTGTCACCGGTGCACTTCGATTGTATATTTGGGCTGCAGTGCCTATTGTTCTTATCTTGGCGGCAGCAGGCGAATCGATACTCGAGCTTTTGGCTGGTGAAGCCTATACCGCTGGCGCCGTCATTATGCCTTGGGTGGCACTAGGTATCGCTTTTTTCGGTGTCTTCGAATTGGTCGCAGCGGGCCTATACCTAACAGGCAACACTGGGAAAATGTTCTACATTATTTTGATGACGGCCGTCGCTAATATTGTTCTCAATATGATTTGTGTTCCAAAGTATGGTCTTATTGGTGCGGCAGGAACAACACTTGTTTGTTACTTGGGTTGTATTGCCGCAAGTTATTTTTGGAGTCGGCGTTACTTACGTATTGCTGTGCCTTGGCAGTCGCTACTAAAATCTATTGCAGCAGGAATGCTGATGTTTCTGGTGCTCTCGGCTTGGTCGCCAAAGGAACTGTTCTTGGAGATCGCTTATAAGGGATCTCTAGGACTTATCCTTTATATACTGCTGCTACTTTTATTCGATCGTGACGCGAAAAAAATGTTGCTCCGTGCTTTGCCAGATCGCGCAACGCGCTTGGCAAAGCAGAAAGTTTGGGCGAGAGCCGGAGCGTAAATTAGCATGACCAATGAAGCCGCCAATATAGAAGAAGCGCAGGGTAAATTCGGGGTGCCGAAGTCTGAACAGATGCAGAGCGATCCCCTCTTTATTGATTGGAATACCGACGAATTCAAAGAGATTCTAAAATTTCTCGCAATACCAGCGGTGTTTGCTTTCTTTGCGTTGATTCTTGGTGTGGTACCTCGCGCCGGCCTCTACATTTTCGCGTTTTTCTATGGTTTGGCGCTGGTTAAGAAATCGCTAGACAACCCGGAGTATCTGATGGCGTGCTTCGTCTTCTATATACCGCTGTCAAGCATGATGCCTGTGTCTATAGTTACAGGCCTCAACGCCACTAACTTATTCCTGATGATGTTGATTGCGTTGGCATTTCTCGACCGTAAGCCAGCCCTTAATCACACAGATTCGGGTGCTTTTGATATGGATCAAATTGGTATTTTTCCAGACGTGCAACGTGGGGTTGATACCCCTTTGCTAAAATTCTATATGTTCTATACAACTCTGTCTGGCGTTACGGCGATTATTGCGAACGGTGTGGGGCACATATTGAGTGACCACCTGCTGACTTATAAAGGTTGGGTAGACCAGCTTCTGTTGGTGTTCGTATTCGCCGCTCTGATAAAGGACAGTCCACGCGCCGTGCGATTGGTCGTTTACATGATGATGGCTCATGTGATCATTGTAATATTAGGCTTACAAGAAGCGTTTGATAAAGCAGGTTTGTCGTCGATCGAAAAATCGCGGGTCAGTGGCACTATCAATAATCCAAATGATTTCGGGGCTTTAGTCGTTTATACGTCAGCGCCGTTTGTGGGTATGTGCATGGTACTGCTGCCTAAGTTTTTCAAATTAGCCCCCTTTGCTTTTCAATTGTTATTGATGGTACGTGTCATGCTGGCGACTTTTTCTCGCGGCGCTTACGTTGCAATTGCGCTTGGTACTATAGCCGCCAGTTATGTACGCGGCATTAAGTTTAGTCTTGCAATGGGCTCTATCGCATTAGTGGCAGTCATGTTATTCCCTTCCTTGGTGCCGACATCTTTGATGGATCGTTTGGATTTATCTGAGGATCCAAGCCATGTATACATAGAGGAGGCAGAACCCGCACTTGATAAAAGCTCTACTATGCGATTTTTGATGTGGACGTCAGCGGTCCAGATGTCACTTGAGGCTCCGATTTTCGGCAAAGGCTTCAAGATGTTCGAGAACCTTATCTATTCGTATGCGGGCGATGATATTGAAATATCTGACCCGCATAATATGTATTTATACATTAGTTCACAGATGGGAATACCGGCCGTTATTATATTCACACTGTTGTGGGTTGTGCTCTTCTTCCGTAGTAACTACTTATACAATCAGTATTCTCAGAACTTTGTGCAGGCCATTGCTTTGGGCGGGGCTTTCGTCGCCGCGGCTGTCGCCTCTTTCAATCTTACTGGGTCACGGATGGTAAGCTTGGAAACCTGCGGTTTCGCCTACTTGTATATATTGGTTATCAACCGATTGCATCAGGATTTGAAAAGCTATCGGCTTAGAAACGAAAAGCCGCCAGAGTTCGATATATGACTATCGAGCTGAAACGTGGACTTGCCAGATCGACCGGCAGCATTGCGGAGCGAAAAGACTCGATTATCACTGTGACTTTGTTGAGCCAGGTTGAAGGGCTGATGGAGTACATTAGCAAGTACTGGGCTCTGGTTAGCGTGCGGCAAGTTGTTGATTATCATGTGCATGGCACTTTTGATGATGGCTACAAAGATGTCATCACTTTGGCTTTGCCTTTTTTGACGTACCATAAAGCGCTAGTGGCTTTACGCGAACAATTAGGACTACCGTCAGCTGTAAAAAAGGTGACTTTCTCGTGACCAATGATGATCTACATGCACTGTATGAATCAGATGTAGAAATAGCAGCCCATACCGTCGCTCGCCCTATTTTGGGCAAGATAAGCGCGCGACAAGCTCAAGGAGAGATTGAGGGTCGCAGAGACTATTTACTGCATTTGGGTTTTCCTCAACAGAGTTTTTGCTTTACCAATAGTAGAAGGGAAGATTATAACGAAACAAAAAAGGCCGTTCTTCAACAAACCGGTTATCTAATTGCCTTTACTATCGAAAAAAGCGTAAATTACCCCCAGACAAACTCTCTTGAGCTACGCCAAATGCATGCCTTCAATGTGGATTCCGCGGCTCTAAAATACCGTTTTTCCAGGACGTTGCTTTACGGGGAGACTAGTAGCTAGTTATATGATGAGATTTTTGCTAGCCACGTTATTGTCGCCACTTGCCTATGTGTACAATCGTTTTTGTCCGGGAGTTCGGATATTAATGTACCACCGCGTTGCTGATTTGGCCGCATATGATCAACTAACGGTAACTGTAGAAACATTTGATAGGCAAATGTCAGCGTTGGCTTCGCGACACTGTACTATCGATATGGAAACGGCTGTCGCCCTTTTGGAATCCGGAGATGTGCCGAGGCAAGGAACGGTTGTATTGAGTTTTGACGACGGTTACCTGGACAATCTGGAGAACGCTTTACCCATTCTCGAGAAGTATCAACTGCCCGCTATAGTTTTTGTCACGACTGAGTTTGCTGATCAATCGGCATCTCATCCTAGATACCCGCAAGAGCAGGGCAGCCTGCATCTAAATTGGGATCAGCTTAGAGCTCTAAGTAAGCATCCTCTGATTAGTATCGGTTCGCACACACTTAGTCATCCTTATTTGCAGTCGGTTTCCGATGCCCATTCCCGGGAGGAAATAGAGCGTTCTAAGAGCACTCTAGAAAGAGAGCTCGATCAGGATATCGATTATTTTTGTTATCCCAGTGGTGACTTTTCTGAAAGAGAGCTTAAAACGCTTGCATCTAGCCAATATCGGGCAGCTGTCACAGTCGCACCAGGCGCGAATGTGGTCGGGCGGTTTAGACGCTTTGAGCTTACCCGAACCGAAGTAACCGATCGAGACAAAGGAATGATGTTCAGCCACAAGCTAATTGGAGCGATGGATCCAATTCATCGCCTTTTACATTGGCGTCGAAAGCGGCAGTTCCAACAACAAGCGATTGCAGTGCCCGTGACCTCTGAGCATTACAACGCTACCTCTTCCGGCACTAGAAATCTTGAGTCCACTAAGGAGATTGACGCGTGAAAATTCTTTATCTCATGACCGAGCCGCTGGGCATTGGCGGGGTTCAATCGGATATGTTGGCGTTGAGTAAGGGCTTTACTGAAAAAGGTCACGAGTATCACCTGGCGACTAAAGATGGTGAGATAAGGCCCGAATTCGAGGCTAACGGCGGCCAGCTCCATATCATTGATTTTCAATACTCTGGCTTGGCTGGCTTACTCAGCGCCGCGAATAAACTGCGCTTGTTGATTCGGAAACTTGGTGTTGATGTAGTGGCCCCTCAATCTGTGAGAACGTCAATTGTTGCTTGGATAGCAGTCAGATTGATGCCTTTTTCTTATAGAATAGAAGGCGGCAACGGCAAGCTCCCGTTGGTGACCACTATTCATAACATTCACAACCCCGTACATTTTTCCTATGGGGGCTGGATTTTGAGATTATGTGCAGACTACGTAATTTTTGAGTCCAATTATGAGCGCGATCGTCTATTGTCGTCGGGACTAACTGCTGGACGTAGCTCGGTAGTGCACAGCGGTATTGATCTCGACAAGCTCGAACCTATGGCTGCATCTACCCACTTACTTGAACAATGGGGCATAAATTCAGAAAAGGATATTGTACTTGGTATTGTCGCTAGGCTGTCGGAAGAAAAGGGCCACCATTATTTGTTCGAAGCGCTTCATATCGCAAGGCAGTCGCGCCCAGAGTTAAAGTTGCTCGTGATTGGTGATGGTCCCCTGCGAGATGAGTTGGAAGCTAAGGTGGATTCTTTAGCTATGCGCGATTGCATCACTTTCACCGGTACTCAACGTAATATTCCTGAATACCTTTCGATTATTGACGTGTTTACGCTGTCGAGCACGCGTGAGTCCTTCCCCCTTGCTGCTCGAGAAGCAATGGCGTCTGGTAAAGCTGTAGTAGCGCCTAGGATTGGAGGTTGCGGAGAAGTGGTCGATGAAGGCAGCACGGGTTTGCTTTTTGAGGCGGCTAACGTGGATGACCTAGCAGAGAAAATAGTCGCAATTACAGCACCTGGTATGAGTGTCAAATTCGGAGCTGCGGGCAGAGCGAGAGCTGAAGAACATTTCTCGTTGAAGTCTTGGATAAATGGCGATGAAGCGATTTATATTCAGTCCCAAAAAGGATTCTAAACCGTTCATCCAGTTTGCGCATTCATTTCGCAATTGTTGTCTCTAGTTACCTAAAACTGCTTTCGGCTATTGCTGTCTAAATATCGGTCAAATCAACTGATTATGGACGAATAACCTATCATCGCTGCATACGTCTATAGTTAAGTTAACCCTTTTACTTTGGATGCGTTATGCGGTCAAAACTTCCCTTTCTGTTTTCAATTGCATTGCTGCTTGTCCCTTTTCAGGTTGGCGCTGTTGAGTTAAAGGCGCGAACTGCACAAACAGGCGCGCCAGTTTTTGTGAAGACGGGTGTACCGTTTGCACAGGGCAAGCTTATGCGTAAGCAGCAACTCAGCTTGTTGAACTCCAGCGGCCGAAGAGTACCTGCACAGTTTGACGTTTTATCGCGATGGCCTGATCAATCAATTAAATCAATGCTTGTTTCGACTATGGTTGCTCCCGGTTCAGGAAGTGCAAAGCTGAACCTCAATGTGCAAAATTTGGAATCTAGTTCACCAGTTCTGGATGGAACGACCGCATCGAAATTAACAGTGGTAGAGGATGACAAACAGATAGTGGTTCAGAATGGACTGATCAAGTTCAATATTAACAAAGAGCGCTTCAATGTGATGCAGGGTGTTTGGAGAGATCTTGATGGCAACGGAAGTTTTGATTCTAATGAGCGACAGCTGGGAATTGGAGACATCTATTTAATCGATGCGGCAAGCAACGTTCAATATACAGCTTCGGCGGATAGAACACCTGAGGTAACGATTGAAGAGAGCGGACCGGTGCGAGTCGTCATTAATGCCAAAGGAGGCTTGTTTAGTCAGTCATCTCGAGAGCTTACCAAATATGTGGTGCGAATATTCGCCTATGCTAACTCCGATCAGATTGATCTCGAATATACGCTGATCGATCCACGGGATGATCAAAGCGCAAGAGATGTGCCTAAGAAGCTTCCACTAAGTGTTAAAGAGTTAGGGATTCGTTTTGCACACACCTTGGGTAACTCGCAGTTTCACTTTGGTGGTGACAATAACAAGGTACATGTAGGCCAGATTAGCGGAGAACATTTTTTGACGCAAACTGGCAGAATGAATTTTGTAGATGGAGAATTAAATGCAGACGATCCATTTAGCCTTAAGTACACCGGCGCTGGCCGAGGTGATAAAGCCAGTGGTTGGTTGGCAATTGGATCGCAGAAGAGTTCTATTGGCGCTATGGTCAAGGATTTTTGGCAGGAGTTTCCCAATGAAATGTCCATTACTCCCAAGGCGCTTATTTTTAGACTTCATCCTGCAAGATCTATTATTGGCGAGCCTGATACGCATCAGCTAATTTTATCGGAGAGTAACAATCGTTACGACCGCCCCGATACTCTTTACTCACCGAGAGTAGGGATGGCAAAAACGTCAAGGTTGAGACTTGTCTTTAAAAATTCCCCCATCCCAGCGAAGCAGCTAGTTGCCAATAATAAGCATTTCCAAAAGCATGCACCGTTAATGTCTGCAAGTTCCAGCTATTACACCAGTACAGGCGTGTTTGGGAACATCAGTCCATCGAATCGCAGTACCAAACGGTTCGACAACTATTTAATGGACAGTATTTACGAGGTCAGCTTTAAGGAGGGAAAGATACCGATTCTTTATGGCTGGCGAGACTATGGTGATCGGCTTTATCACGGTTGGATAGACACCGAAAACGGTGTGCGAGTACCTGGCTTTTATAACGATACCCATGTTGGGTCAAATACGTTTTTCAAACAATATCTACGTACCGGTGATCTTAGATGGTGGCACACGGCTGAAATAGCGACACATCATTTCATGGACATCGACATTTCTCATAGTCGTCGCTATGGTCGACACAGCTTCAACGGTAAAAAGTTCTGGTCGCCACCCGGTGAGCCCATGCTAATTTCGCACGGCAATTATGACCATACAACGCGTGGTGTACATTTAGGTCATGCACACGTATCGGGAATGACCGACTATTATCTGCTCACTGGCGATAAGCGCACTAAAGATGCAATAGATCTAACTGCTGATTGGTGGAAATTCATGGCGTCACGTTTTTTCCCAACACCACGCCCCAAGGATCCTGATGACAGGCAATGGGCAGAAGCTGAGCGCGATTTCGCATGGCCCTTATACGTTACAAATGAACTCGTCAAAGTGAGTGGTGATCTCCAGTACCACAAAGAGGTATCTGGCCAGATCGTTCAGCATCTACTTGAATGGTGGAAAACACCATCGAAGCATGAAATAGACGGTCGTCGGCTTGGCACAACAGATGCGAGACGTGGCACTGGTTGGTGGGCGATGGATGAGATGGACAATGGAGATGGTACAGGAACCAATCCTTGGATGGCTGGAGCGTTATTGAGCAGCCTCATACAATTCTACCAGCAGGATCTACTGACACCCTCGGGTATACAGCATTCAGAATTGAAAGACATGATGTGGCAAGGCCTAAATTATGTAGTGAAATATGGATGGAATGAGCAAGAGAAGTTTTTCGCATACTCGGAATCCGTGTATGACCAAGATGGAGGCAGCGAGCATATTCTCTATAGCTTGGCCTATCTTCACCAGTTGCTGGAGTCGGACAAAAGTAAAGGCTTGGTTGCTCACCCTGAATGGTACGACACGTCGAGTAAATGGCTTAGTATTGCCAAATCTCAGTCGAAACGTTTCCGTAGTGGTTGGGTTGGCGGAGAGCAGGACTATGGCTTCTATGGCTACGAATTCGTTTACCCCTTGGATTTCTTCAACGTTATGGACGAATTGGACGGTAGGCGTTCAGCGGTAGCTCAATGAGTAGTGCTGTGACAGGCGCAAGAAATAACGTGTGTTTGTTCCTGCTTAAGTTGCCACTACCGTTCATCTGACGGCTTCATTTAGTCGCGCTTAGCCGCAATGCTTCGAAAACAACGGTTTATACTAAATTAATAAGCATTTTTTTATAAGCGCAGAGATCGCTGTGCTGAAAGACAACAACCGACAGAATATGGCAACAAAGCACAATTGATGGACCTGATTTTCGGCCTTAGCACGTTTCTCGTACTCTACATGTTTGTAGGGTACCCGCTTGTCTTGGCCTTTGCAGTGAAGTTGTCATCGAAGAATAAGAATGCTAGTTCAACTGATTTCGCAGAATATGACAATGACCCTGGCTTGAGTGTGGTCATCGCGGCATACAATGAAGAACAGAATATTGTTCGTCGCATAAGTAACTTGCTTGAGCAGAATTATGATCTTTCAAAACTGCAGATCATTGTTGGGTCTGACGGCTCTGTTGACTCCACAGTGTCCTTACTGGAAGAACAAAAAATTAGAGCTGAACAGTTAGGCGTAAGCTTCCAGATAATGGCGTTCAGTGAACGCCGGGGAAAGCCCCGGATTCTGAATGAAGCTCTGCTGCACTGTGAGCATGACTTCGTGTTGTTCGCAGATGTACGCCAGACTTTCTCGCAAGATACTTTGCGGAACATTTGCCGAGGATTTTCTGATCCCAATGTCGGAGCTGTTAGTGGTGAGCTTTTTTTGCGAGAACCCACAGATGTTGAAACAGTGGCAGACATGGGTTTGTACTGGCGTTACGAAAAACTGGTGCGCAAGTTAGAAGCGAAACTGCATTCAACGGTCGGAGCGACCGGGGCTATCTACGCTATCAGAAAAAACCTCTTTCAGCCAATACCAGAAAGAACCCTTATTGATGATGTGGTTATCCCTATGCAAATATGCTTACAGGGTTATCGAGTGCTGTTTGCGGATAACGCTCAAGCCTTTGATGTTGCGCCCACTGACACAAACAAAGAATGGCTACGAAAGGTCCGCACCTTAGCGGGAAACTGGCAGCTGCTTTCGATCCGACCCGGATTCCTAAACCCATTCAAGAATCCGGTGTGGCCCCAGTTTATCTCACATAAAATGCTTCGACTTGCACTGCCATTTTGCTTGCTAGCTATGTTTATATCCAGCTATTTAGTCGAGGGCGATTTGCACTCGACTATGTTTACCCTTCAGTGCTTGGTGTATGCGATTGGCGTTGCTGCCTTCTTTTCCGAAAACCTGCGCCGAATGCGTATTCCTGGACTGATCTACTTTTTCTGTATTCTCAATGCGGCAATACTTGTCGGTTTTTATCGTTTAGCGAGCGGCAATAAAGAAGGGCTCTGGTCTTTTGCGTATAAAGCTGAGCATTAACGACACTATCTATCGATGACAATTCCGGTGCTCATGTATCACGCCATTGGCAACACAGCCACTGGCACGCAGCAATATGACGACGCCGATTTCACGGTTTCTGAAAGAAAATTTCGTACTCATTTAGATTATCTTAAAGCTCAAGGCTTTACAGCTGCGCTTCCAGCCGAACTATCGAATAGTGGCTTCGACCACAAAGCCTGCTTGATAACGTTCGATGATGGCCACGCAAGTGATGCTGCCGTGGCTCTTCCGTTATTGCAGGAGTATGGGTTCTCCGCGGTGTTCTTTATTACTACTGCTTGGATAGGAAAATCTGGCTATATGTCAGAACAAGCGATTAAATTGCTAAGTGACGCAGGTATGGAGGTGGGTAGCCATGGCCATACTCATAAGTTTTTCAACGATATGACTTATAAAGAAGCGCTCGATGAATTGCAACTCTCTGCCCAAATCCTGTCTCGCATTACAGGTCTGAAAACAAAAAGCTTTTCAGCCCCTGGCGGACAAATACCAGAGCG
Organism: Pseudomonadales bacterium; assembly: GCA_045106985.1. Classification (GTDB taxonomy): domain Bacteria; phylum Pseudomonadota; class Gammaproteobacteria; order Pseudomonadales; family JAUIET01; genus JAUIET01. The sequence goes on from JBGCFQ010000021.1 coordinate 32,671, forward strand.
GCTTAGCGAGCTCACAGCGGCCGTAGACTTAGATTACGTTTGTACTTCTTCAACCGGTACATGTGGCCCACGTAATTTTCCATTCGCAATTCCTAGAACGGCGATACGAAAAGATCTTAGCGATTCTGATTTCATTCGTATAGTCGAGTGCGATCCAAGCTTTTATCGTCGAGTATTATTTCGTAGCGCAGTTCTTGGCGGTATTCGACGCGTGCTAGGAAACAACTTATATATGAGTATGCGCGAGCGCTTACTTTAGGGGGCGCGAATTAAACCTTCTCAGAGTTTATAGGCTTACTATAGATGCTCTTGAGAAAAAGCCCCGGTTCAATCAGCCTCCATATCGATTTCATATTTTTTCACTAAGTCATACAAAGTCGGACGCGTGATACCAAGAAGTTTCGCGGCGGCCGAGACGTTGCCATTGGCGTTCGCCAAGGCACTGTTTATCGCTCTTACTTCGGCTTCCTGACGTACCTGGCGCAAATTCAAGGTCGTACTTTCGCCATCTACCAGACCTAGATCAGTAGCACTTACCTTGTTTTCGTCCGTCATGATGACAGCGCGCTTAACTTTGTTCTCCAGCTCACGAATATTCCCTGGCCAGTCATAGCTTTCAACAGCAATCGCCGCGTCAGCCGACAAGCCCTTTATCTTTCTTTTGAGCTCGGCGTTATATTTGCTGACCAAGTGCCGGGCGAGTAAAACCTTGTCTTGACCGCGTTCTCTCAACGGAGGAATTTCTATTACCATCTCGCTTATCCGGTAATACAGATCCTCCCTGAAGGTACCCTCGGCAACCATAGCTTCCAGATCCTTATTGGTAGCGCACAAGACACGAACATCAACAGGAATTTCTTCACGGCCACCGACTCGCTCTATTACCCGCTCTTGTAAAAAGCGCAGGAGCTTGGCTTGCAATGCCAATTGCATGTCACCAATTTCGTCTAGAAAAAGTGTACCTCCAACGGCCACTTCCACCTTTCCAAGCGTGCGTTTTGCCGCACCGGTGAACGCGCCTTTCTCGTATCCGAAAAGCTCGCTTTCCATTAGGTTTTCTGGCACTGCCGCACAATTGATAGCAACAAAGCGACCTTCGTTGTTTGAGCTCAAATTATGAATCGCGCGCGCAAACACTTCTTTGCCAGTGCCGCTTTCTCCAAGCACGAGACAGGTAACCTGGGTAGGCGCAATTTTTTCAACCGTTCGGCATACATCAAGCATGTTCGCGGCTGAGGCTATAATGCCATCCAGAGGCGACCGTGTGTTTGCAGCGAGATTCCGATTTTGCTGTTCCAGCTCATGCATTTGAAAAGCGCGTTGCACAATCAAGTCGAGCACTTCGGTATTTACCGGCTTTTCGTAAAAGTCGTATGCGCCGAGTGATACGGCTCGCACGGCGTTCTCATAGTCGTGGTTGCCGGTGACAACGATGATTTTTGTGTGAGGAGCTAAGCGCAGAATTTCATCCAACGTCATGAACCCTTCTTCAACACCCTCATCATCGGGAGGTAAGCCAAGATCTTGTAAAACAACTTCTGGCTCGTGCTTACGAAGCTCGTTAATCGCACTTTCTCTATCGCCAGCAATGACTACGTCATATTGGTCAAAGTGCCAGCGCAGCTGACTTTGCAAGCCCAAATCGTCTTCTACAATCAGCAGGGTTTTCTTTTCGTCATCAGACATTCTGTATTATCTCCTCAACAACAGGAATACTTATAGTGAAGGTAGTGCCTAGATCTTCCGAGCTCTCTACTTTCACGTCGCCTCCAAGGTTTTGTATATATTCGCGGGTTTGAAATACACCTATACCCATACCCTGGCCAGACTTTGTAGTATCAAAAGGTCGGAACAAACGCTCCTTAATGAATTGTTCGCTCATACCTTGGCCATTGTCTTCAACAGTTACTACGGCAGTCTTGCTATCAGCTTCCACAAATACGTCCACAAAACCGCTAGCGGGAGTTGCTTCCTGTGCATTCTTAATGACGTGCGCAAATATCATTGCAAGATGGTCGCGATCTCCGGTAACCCAAATCGCAGCATCGTCCATTCGAAGCGACGGGGCTGGTTTCTTCTCGCGGCATTTATTAACCGATTCCAATAGTATCTTGTTCAGTTCGAGACTGCGGGAAGACGATGGACCTCGCTGCTGCATTTTACTCAGCAAGGTGCTCATCCTAGTTACTGAATTTTCGATAGTCTTAATAGCATCTTCGACAAAGGCGGGATTCTCTTTGTGTTTCTTAGCATTTTCCACCACGAGCGCTTGTTGGGCGATAAGGTTCTTTAGGTCATGCATGATGAATGCAGTGAGCTTATTATAGGTATCGAACTGCTTGGACTGAGCGAGCTGTTCAGCGGCGACATGTAAGGCAAGGTAGCTCCCCAGCTGACGACCTACCGTTCTGAGCACATCGAGGTCTTCCCAGGTTAAATTGGTATTACCTTCTTCCTTACTCAGAACAATAAAACCGATGAGCCGTTGCTGAGATATTAGTGGTGCGATAATCCACACCGAAGGGATTGTAAAAACCCAATCAGGAAGTGCTGCATTATTGGTGTCATTTGTGCGGCTGCGACCGACCGGGTGGAACACCCAGTCAGAAGCCAAAATTTCGCAGAAGTCGCTGTCGCCGCTGACGCTCGGCATAGCGACATTTTCCAAAGCTGTACTTGCACTGTGGTGGTATTCATTGTCTACCCTCAACCAAAGTTGAGCTTGATCACCATGGAATACGGAACAGGCCGCCTCAATAGCTATTTCCTTTTCATCTTTGGCTGAGGAGGGCTGCGATAGAATGTTGATCAGATTTAACCACTCAGTGCGGTAGTCGTATTTATGCAAAAAGAAGTGCTTGTTGATGAACACTCTCATCGATGCTCGCCAATCCGGCGATGCGAAAACTAGAATTAGCCCGACTGATGCGCCGATTAGCAAGCCAGCCTGAAGGATCATGCCCCAGCTACCACCGAATATGCGGACGTAGTAAGCCGTTGCAGCCATCGTAAACAGGAATATGCCAGCAACTATCAGACTGGCGCTGTAGAATACGGCTTTGCGCGATATACTTACCTGATTGTTATAATTGGTTCGAGTTGTTGCGAAAATGAGGCTAATGGCCGCTATCAAATTTATGATGGGCCGAAACTCATTGATGGTCGGATCTACTCTGGAAAAAAGTAATGCGTTTGAGTAGACAACAACGTCAAATACAAAAAATAGAGCAGCGCCCGCGCAAAGAAAGCTAACGGCTTGTTTTTGACGATCTAAAGTGTTGCGAACCACTTGCTCAACCACCACTATACCTAACAAGCCCAATAACAGGCTATTCCAGGTCAGAGCGCGAATACCAACACTTAATTGCCCGTCGCTGATTAGGTAGGGTACGTATATAGCTCCTACTAGACCAAAAACGACCAACATTGCGTACAATGCGTAACTGTTCTTGTGAGAGCTTTCGTCGCTGATATTGAGCATTAGTGTTGCCACCAGGCCCATGATCCATGCTACTGAGTGCAGGGTTGATAGTGCTTGTAAGTGAGCTACAGGCGAGGCAGGCGCTTGGCTTGGCGTACTGAAATGCCAAAGTGCAGTAATCAGGCTGGCGATGATAAAAATGGGCGAATATATACCATCTCGCCAAGGTCGCAAGAAGAACACGGCTAGTACAAGAAAGAGCATGCTGGCCGCCGTATGGCTGGTGACAGCTATTTCATCGATCGGCATAAAGAAAAGACACTAGTGATAGTCGTTATTCATTATGCCGCATTCGTGAGAATAGGACTGTGTAATACTGTCGTTATTATTGATCGCCTTTAGATAGGCCGCGGAGCTTGGACGAAATATTTGCCACAGCTTGGTCGAATAATGGGGTGTTTTCCATAATTTTCAATTTTCCATCCTGTAAGCTTTGAGCAAGAGACTTACAGTCTAGAATTGCTACGCGCGCACCAATGCGGTTGACCAATAAAAAGCTCTCATCGGTTTCGAGATAGGCTGACACCTTACAAAACTTACCCCCCGTGCTACCGGGTATGCTAAGGCGAATCCAGTCTCCCGGTTGTAACTTCTTTATTCGGCGCAAGTTTTTAAACTCCGGATTTGGTGTAACTGCCTCACTCTCCCAGGCTTGGTTTGACATGTTCAATTCTGTGTCAGACTCTTTGGTTGTCGACAGAGCCTCATTGAAGGCTTTTTCATCGCCGTTAATAATGTGACGGTGCAGGTCTTTGATGCTGACGAGGCGTGTGTTCCAACCTTGGTCTGTGGTGCGATGCGCCTTGAGATTGCTCTCGATCGTGCGATAGAGTTGTTCACACACTCGGTTCATGCGTTGCAAAGACTTGCGATCGGTGTGCATTTGGGCGGTCCATAGAAGATCGTCGGCAACCTGTTCAACCTCTAGCCACTCTGCGCTCTGCTCGCCATGATTGAGGTACGTTGACAGTAAAATGTTATGCCAATCGAGGTAAAGAAAATTGCGAACTGCGTCAGGTGTACGTTTATTCTTGAATTTCTCTTGCAGAATGATTCTCAATTTCTCGCGTGCATGTCTAGCCAAGGCGCTGGTTTTAGCAGAACTGCTGACTCTCTGCTCCATCGCTTCGGATTTCTGGTTTTCACTACTCAAAAAATCCTGAAGGTTGGCAATTAAGTCGACAAAATCGGCCTCTGACAGCTCCGGTTCGTTTATCAGTCCTTGAACTTGCTCATTAATAAGAGCGAAAAAAGGTGCATCTTCCGGTTTGCTTACATCGCGCCCGTAGCTCGCTTGGGCTATTTCGTTTATCAAGTTCCTTAAGGGGTGCTGTTTGGTTGTAAACAAATAGCGATCGCGCAAAGCGATTTTTAAAACCGGAATTTGCAAACGTGCTAGCAACGCCTGCATATCAATGGGTAGCGCCTCGGCATCCAGCACAAAATCAAAGAACATGCTGACAAGGTTGATAGTGTGTTCATCTGCGGAACGAAGAGCTGTCGATCCGCCTTCTGATTTTCGCTGTTGTAAGATCCCTGTAACGAGCTCAGATAATGAACCTGTAGCTTGGGTTGTTTTTGGGTCGATCTGGCTATCATTTGCAGACTCGCCAGCCATTGCATTCAATAAACCGACAAGCTCATATTGAGTCACTTCTGGGCCGTTAGACAGTTCGCCTAAATTCAACATGCCGGGCAGGGTGTGCATGCCAGCCTTGAGAGCGCTGAGCAAGTCTGTTAACCCTGTCAATTCAGCGATAGCCGATTCCGAAGGCTCATTGGTTAAGGAGTAGTGTTCGCTCGACGGTTGAGTTGAGGTGTTTTGCTTGCGGGCATCATTCGCAGCGTTTCGGGCGCGCAGTTTCAGCTTTGGCAATACGCCGCCGACAATCAGGATTTCATTGGCTTTGCTGTAGATTGCTCCAAGCTCAGAAATCACCACTTGGTCAAAGCGCTTATAGAGAAATACTTTTAGCTTCAATTCAATGTCGAGAGAGGCCGTACCTTGGCTGAAAAGTTCTAAGAGATTGCCAGGGTCAAGCGGATTGTCTTCGTCATCGAGCTTGCTCTGCTCTAAAAGGTGTTCGAATCGTGCTGAAAGTTGAAGCAGCGCTTCTGCGTGTCGTAAGCGCGCCTGGTTGACGATGCCTTTCACTGTAACGCTTTCTTCTAACTCTTCATTCTTGACCAGTTCCAATTGACTAGAGTCTATCTCGAGTCGAGACACACTTTGTGCGTTGCGGCGTACACGGGGACCTTTGAGATTCTGGAATGCTTGCTTGAGTTTCCGTATGTAGAATTCAGTGACTTCAGCTTTTTGCATTCGAAGCTCACGCATGGCTTCGAAATACAAGTTCTGATCTTTATTGTTGGCTGCGGCCTCGGCAAAATCAAACAAAGAATCGTCGCAGCGTGCAAAGAACTCTTCTAGTAGAGTCTCCAGCTCAGTAGCACTGCCGTCGCAAACTTGTTTGAGCAGAATTGGCAGTGAATTTGAGCTGTCTATTGATTGTGTGCTGGCGTCGTTTGGCACGGGCTATTCTCGTGGCAGGAAGCCTAATAGAGTTACTATTTAGCTTAGACCGAGTATGCTCGGTTGTCTAAATTTTGACTAGTGGAACGAGCCGTTTATCGGGTTGAGTGTCAAGCGGGCTCAGCGCTAGTATGTTCACCGTGGACCTGGCTAGAGAGGAGTGTCGTTACTTTGTTCATCATTCGATCAAAGAACCATTCGTGCTCGACAATTTTGGCGCGGCCTTGCTGTAGGTTGTAAGCGAATTCCTTACGCTTCTTTTCAGCAATCTTAAAGCCAAACCTGTTTACGAAAACAAAAGAATCGTTTGTGTCAATTTTTGCTATTAGCTTGCAACGTATAGCGTCGCTGGTTGATGTTTTGCCAAACATTACCCAGCTTCCGATGGTCAGATCTTCGGCCTTCTGGATGAAATCATATGTTAGGGCCTGGTATTGCACTTGTTGCCGTTCAACCGCCGTCATTTCTTTCCATGGCTTGTCTGACCGGGTTTCAGAATGTAAAGCAGCCTTTTGTTGTTCGTTGAGCTTCTCACGGCCGACGTTGCTTGCTTCACTTGCTTGGAGCAATCGTTCGTGTAAAGTGGAAATATCTTTCATTCGCTCTTTTGCGGCGTCCTCGGTAGGCAGTGACGTTGCCAGCCATTTACTGAGACGCTGCTGCAGTTCTGGCAGAATTCGTTGCAAGCGTTGGCGCGATTTCTCATCCTTATGCATCAGCGATGTCCAAATGAGGTCGTCCAAGGTTTGTAAGGCTTCGGTCCACTCAGCACTGCCGTCTCCGTGCTTAAGCCGTGCTAAAAGCAAGACTTGTTGCCACTCATCGATGGCAAAACTCTGGATCAGCTTTGGGACTTCTACGTTCTCAAGGCGCTCAAGAACAAGCTCTTCAATGAGAGCCTTAGTATGTCGAGTTTTTGCTTCTGCTGCCGCAGATTCACTGGTACGTTTTTCAATCTTAGCCGTTTTTTGTTCGTCTCGTTTCCTGAACGCGCGCAGCACTTCAAGACTAGTAAGGAAAACGGATTCTCCTTCGTCATAGTGATCATGTATGTCGTGTACTACTTCGCTTATCTTCGCTACAAGAGATGTTTTGGCTTCACTTTCCTTATCGCTCAAGCCGATACCAGCAGCAACTACTTCATTGATTAAACGTCTGGCGGGATGGCTACTTGAGTTGAAGAACTTTTTGTCTTTAAGCGCTATTTTCAAAACCGGTATTTGCAAGCGGCTTATTAGCGCTTGTATCTGAATGGGCAGCTGTTTGTCGTCGAGCACGAAGTCAAAGAACATCGCAATGAGGTTGATAACGTCCTCGTCTGACTTTTGAACCTTGGCTTTTTCACCTTTGCGTTGACGCTCCTCTAGCGATTGTCCCAACAGAGCTCTTAAATCAAGCTGTGGTTTTAGTAAGTCGGTACCGCTCTTGTCCAGTGGGGAGCGTTGTTGCAAATCGCTGAGAATGCCGTGCAGTTCCTCCGCATTCATTGCAGGCCCGGCGCCATTGCTAATAAACAACGGAAAGCCAAGATTACCTGCTAAGGCCAGTTCTCGAACACTGCTTAGTAGCTGGCTTAATTCTGTGAATTGGCGATTAAATTCTGTATGTTGTGGTGGTCTTGCGTTCGTCTCTGCTTCAGTAGACGTTTTTTGTGCCTGGTCCGGAGCATTAGCTGTGCTGTGATTTTGCTTCTGAACTGAGCGGCTTACTTTGGGCAAAACGCCAGCATTGATGAGCTGTTGATTCGCGGTGCCAATAACAGTATGAAGTTGTTTGGCAACAACTCTGTCGAATTGCTTAAACAGCACAATTCGCGCGGTAATTTCTAGCTCGAGAATTTCACATGCTGCTCTAAACGCATCTCCAATTTGTTGTGGGTCCAGAGGATTATTAGACTCATTCACTTCTGTGGTGCGAATCAGGAAATCGAAACGTCTGTTAAGGTTGTACAGTTGCGTCTGACAGTCCAGGCGGCTTCTGGTCACCATGCTCGATATGGCCACTGTGGCTTCCATTTCCTCAGATTCCACTAAGTCCATAGCGTCAGCAGAGGTCGATTTGGGCGCAATTTTTAGCTTATTGTCGACCTGCAGAAGTTTGCTAAAGCTTTGTTCGACGTTTATTTTGAAGCGGGTGATTACCAAGTCCTGCTTCAGTCTTATTTCGCGCATTGCCTCAAAAAACATGCTTTGTTCGTTGTTCGATCGTGCTTTTTCTGCGAGTTTAAAAAATACATCATCGCAACTGCTGAATAGACGATTATTGTGGTTAATCAGGCTGCTGATGGCTGCATCGCGTACCTGACTGACGACAGTAGGCAAGCCGGTAGCTTCAGCCTTTTTTGTAAATACGGAGCTAGCCCGAGTCTCTAGCGATTCCATGTCTTATACCCACCAATTTAAGAGCAATCGCCGAATCCAAAAACCATGTTTTTGAATGCGAACGAGTGGTTGAATAACGACAAAGTATGCCACAAAGCCGATGAGGGGCCTATCGGGCTGTTGCGCGATAGGTTAATAAATAGACAGTGACGTGATGCGAGCGTCAGTAGATGCTTAGGCGTTTCTCGCTACAGCTAACTCTGCGAGCCTTAGCAGCTCTTTTTTTGTGTCAGATTCGGCCAATGCTCGAATACTTTCTTGTGCTGCGAAAGTGTATCGCTGAGCCACCTCTAGGGTATATTCCAGGGCGCCGCATTTTTCCACGGTTTCGCTAATACTGGTTAGTTCTTGTGCCGATTGATTAGTGATAGCGGTTCGTATTTGCTCAGCCTCGGCTTTGGTGGCCCGCTGCATTGCCCTGATCAGCGGCAAAGTTGGTTTTCCTTCAGCCAGATCATCACCTACGTTTTTCCCCATCACGGCGGCGTCTCCCGCATAGTCCAAGTAGTCGTCCATTAGCTGGAAGGCCATTCCGAGTGAATGACCATAACTGGCGAGAGCATCCACTTGAGTGGCTGAGGCATTTGAAAGTAGCGCTCCACACCGGGTTGCCGCTTCAAACAGACGTGCAGTTTTGTATTCTATGATCTGCAAATATTGCTCTTCAGTGGTGTCGGCTTGACCCGCCCGAACGAGCTGTAGCACTTCACCTTCTGCGATCAGGTTAGTGGTGTTGGCAAGTTCGGCCATCACATCACTATTATCAATTTCAACCAGCATTTGAAACGCACGCGAATAGAGGAAATCACCGACCAGCACGCTGGATGCGTTCCCCCAAGTGGCATTAGCGGTGGGCCTGCCACGCCGCAATTTAGAAACATCTATAACATCATCATGTAAGAGCGTCGCGGTGTGCAGAAACTCAATGACCGCGGCTAAGCTATAAATTTGTGCCGGTGGAATTGAGTCGGCGGATAGGGCCCGAGCCGCAAGTATGGTCATCAACGGTCGCAGTCGCTTGCCGCCAGCAGCGATTAGATGTTCACCAATTTCTTCCACCAGCGGTACCTGCGATCGAAGTTTGTCTTCAATAACAGAGTTAAGCTGCATTAGCTCCGGTTGTACTGTAAGCAGAAAGGTTTTCATTACGCTATGATCAATCTATGCAAAGCCCGAACTTCGGGGGCAAAGCATGCTAAGAACAGCGCGGAGTTAAGTCAAGCCAGTCTGCAATCTGCTTCCAACAGCAGATCAGATGCCGCAAGTTGTTGGTTGGATTGCAAGAGTACGTTGTTTACTGATCTTAGGGCTTGCTTGAAGGCCAAGTTTTACGTAAAATTCGCGCCCTTCGTAAACGACCAACGTTGTCTGCCTAAACTTTGGCAGTTTAAGAATCGGCGGTTGGACAAAGATTACAGACAGTTGGGTAAATTATGTACGCGGTTATCGAGAGCGGTGGAAAGCAGCACCGAGTGATTGAAGGTGAAACCCTTAAGCTGGAGAAGCTAGAGGCTGAAACTGGGCAGAATATTGATTTTGATAAGGTATTGCTTGTTGGGGCTGGTGACAGCATTCAAGTTGGCGCTCCTTATTTAGAGTCCGGCAAAGTGACCGCTGAAGTGGTCGATCATGGTCGTCATGATAAAGTGAAGATTATTAAGTTCCGTCGACGAAAGCATTCTATGAAGCGTCAAGGGCATCGACAGTGGTACACCACAGTTAAAATAACCGGCATTTCAGCGTAAAGCTGACTGCCACTAGCACACGGTAGGGTTTTAGACATGGCACATAAAAAAGCAGGCGGTAGCACGCGCAATGGTCGCGATTCACAGTCTAAACGTCTTGGTGTAAAGCGTTTTGGCGGTCAGGTTGTTGACGCAGGTAATATTCTTATTCGTCAGCGTGGTACACAGTTTCATCCTGGTGAGAACGTGGGGTGTGGTAAGGACTACACACTGTTTGCGACATCGGCAGGTAAGGTAGAGTTCGCTGTAAAAGGACCGAAAAATCGCCGGTTTGTCAGTGTGGTACCAGCGTAGGCTGTACGAGGCTCAATTCCGCGAAAAGCCCCGCCACCGAGCGGGGTTTTTTGTATGTGGTGTTCTAGTAAGCGTAGGTTGATTGAGGTTGTTGAGTGAAATTCGTTGATGAAGCTCGAATAAAGGTGAGTGCGGGTCGCGGGGGTAGTGGCTGTCTGAGTTTTCGCCGAGAGAAGTACATACCCAGAGGCGGTCCCGATGGTGGTGACGGCGGTGACGGCGGTAGTGTTTATCTCGTCGCGGATGACTCGCTAAACACGATGATTGACTATCGCTTTAACCGTATTTTTAGGGCCACTGTGGGTCAAACCGGCGCCGGCAAGGATTGCACGGGGCGTGCGGGCGAGGACCTAATGCTTCCGGTTCCAGTGGGGACTACGGTTATCGATGAAGAAACTGAACAAGTTATAGGTGATTTAACGGAAGCGGGGCAGCGCTTATTAGTGGCTCAAGGCGGTTTTCACGGGCTGGGTAACGCCCGTTTCAAAAGCAGTACTAATCGAGCTCCCCGAAAGACTACTCCGGGCACAGAGGGAGAAACGCGCTTACTTCTTTTAGAAATGAAAGTGCTGGCTGATGTGGGCTTGTTGGGTTTACCCAATGCGGGTAAGTCTAGTTTGATTCGCGCTATCTCTGCGGCCCAGCCTAAGGTGGCTGATTATCCCTTTACGACCTTAGCGCCTAAATTGGGAGTGGTGAGTGTAGACCCCCAGAGAAGCTTTGTGATGGCCGATATTCCAGGCTTGATCGAAGGGGCGGCTGAAGGCGCTGGTTTAGGAATACGTTTTCTTAAGCATTTGGCGCGAACGCCGCTGCTACTGCACATAATTGATGTATTGCCGCCTGACGGCAGTGATCCGATTGAGCTCGCTAGCCGCCTAGAGCAAGAGCTAGCCAGTTACAGCACAGCTCTGCACCAGAGACCACGTTGGCTAGTGCTGAATAAGTGTGATTTGTTGGACGAAGAACAAATACAGCTTATAAAGGAGTCGCTTAGCGCGGATCAGCGTTTCACAGGCCGACCATTGTTTTGTATGTCGGCACTGAAGCGCGATGGTACAGACGCGCTTGCGCGCGCAGTTATGGACCACGTTGAAATTTATCGTGAACAAATGAAAGATCCTGAGTGGCGCGATGCCGAGATGGCCATTTATGAACTCATTCAGCAGCAGGGTCGTGAGCGCATTGACGCTGTTGCCGATGCGCGCCGTGCTGCGAAAACTGCGGCTGAAGACGAGCTTGATGACGATCCAGACGCTGCCGACGTGGAGTATAGAGACTAATGTCTGGCGCCAATAATCGGTCGGGTCGGCCACGCTGGGTTATAAAGATCGGTAGTTCTCTGTTAACTGAAGATGGCTTGGGCTTGTCAACCAATGTGATGGCAGACTGGGTGCGTCAAATGGCTCATCTGCGCAACAGTGGAATCGACCTGGTGATTGTCTCCTCTGGTGCGGTTGCTGAAGGCTGTGGTCGACTAGGGTGGTCTAAAAGACCGCGTGAGTTGCATAAGTTACAGGCGGCCGCTGCCGTTGGGCAAATGGGTCTGGTGCAGGCCTGGGAGTCTCAGTTTCAGCGTTTTGATGCCCACACAGCACAGATTCTGCTGGTGGGAGAAGATGTCCGTAATCGGCAGCGCTACTTGAATGCGCGCAAGACCATCAATGCCTTATTGGAATTAGGTGTTGTGCCAGTGGTTAATGAGAATGATACCGTTGCTACCGACGAGATTAGGTTTGGCGACAATGATCGCCTCGCCGCTCTGGTTGCCAATCTGATTTACGCTGATCGGCTTATTATCATGACGGACCAAGATGGCCTTTATGACAGTGATCCTCGAGCTAACCCTGAGGCTAAGTTGGTCAAAACAGGACGGGCGAGCGACTCGAGTTTGTTGGCAAAAGCGGGAGAATCGGCGGGTGCTCTGGGCAGGGGTGGAATGCGAACAAAGATACAAGCCGCTCGCCAGGCCGCCAGCTCAGGCACAGAAACTTTCATTGTTGGGGGGCGCGAAGTGAATGTGCTTTTGCGCCTGCAGGAGGCTGATTGGCCCGGTACTCATCTTCAGGCTGACCGAAAACCAAGTGCTGCTCGAAAGCAGTGGATAGCCGGCCAAGCACAGACGCTGGGAACATTGTGGCTGGATGAGGGCGCGGTAAAAATGATTACCAGCTCTGGAAAAAGCCTATTGCCAGTGGGTGTTACGCGCTGTGACGGGGATTTTGGAATGGGTGATGCTGTCAGCTGTGTGGATACCAAAGGGCATGAGGTAGCTCGAGGTCTGGCCAATTATGCCGCTGTGGACGTGCGCAAGGTGTTAGGCTTGAGCTCGACAGAAATTGCAGCCAAGAACCTTCGTCCAAGAGATGAAGAGCTCATTCACCGTGACAATCTGGTTGTTCTCTAAAATAGCACTACCGCTCGACGGAATTAACGATTTTTTGAGTGTATTTTGTTCAATCTCGGAGCCTATTGAAGCTATACTTTTTAGTGACTAGCATGGCCTGCAATTGAAAATCATGACCGCCTCAAAAATTATCCAATTAGAATTCAACGAACTTTGCCCCCCCTTGATGGAGAGGTTCATTGCGGCAGGTGAACTGCCCAATTTCAAGGCCCTGCGAGATCAGTCTCACACCTATATTACCGATGCTGAAGAGCGCAACGAAACCTTAGAGCCATGGATACAGTGGATTACTGTCCACACGGGCCTGTCTTTTGAGGAGCACGGTATCTTCAACTTGGGCGATGCGCACAAGATGACCGTGCCTTCGGTGTGGGACATGCTCAGTGCGGAAGAGTATAAAGTCTGGATTTGCGGCAGCATGAACATGAAGTACGAGCAGCCGATCAACGGACGTGTGTTGCCGGACGCCTGGAGCAATCAAAACACACCAAGTTCTCCCGAGCTCAGCACTTTATGTAATTTCGTGCGTCAAAGCGTGCAAGAGCACAGTAATGATCACGCCCCTATGTCCTTAGGCGATTATGTGAAAGTGCTGGGCTTTCTCGTTAGTCATGGTTTGTCTTTTGCAACAGTGAAAGACATTGCGGCTCAATTATCAAATGAATTGCGCGGTCGTGATAGCTGGAAGCGCGCGGTTATTCTCGACAAACTACTGTGGGATGTATTTGCGCATTACCACCGCAAAGATAGGCCTCATTACGCCACTTTTTTCAGCAACTCGGTTGCGCATTTTCAGCATAAGTTCTGGCGCAATATGGAGCCAGAGCTGTTTGAATTGAAACCAAGTGATGAAGAGCAACGACGTTATAAGAACGCGATACTGTTTGCTTATAAAGAGACAGACAAGCTAGTCGGCAAGGCCATGAAATTGGCCGATCAAGACACATCAATAGTGTTTGCATCAGCACTTAGCCAGCAACCGTATTTAGCGGCAGACGGCGAAGGTGGTAAGCACTTCTATCGACCCAAAGACTTCACACAGTTCGTAGCTGGAGTTGGGTTGCGAGGAGTACGCGAAGTAGCTCCTGTCATGTCGGAAGAGTTTCACGTCTATTTTGAAAGTGAAAAGCTCGCCGAGGCGGGGCTTAAAGACTTATTGGCTCTAACCGTTAACGGGCGACCATTAATGAAGGCTCGCAGAGAGGCGGCTGAGGTATTTGCGGGTTGTACAATTTTTTCCGATATTGAGCAGGGGGCAGTCCTTGATGCCAATGGGGTGTCACTTGGCTTCTTTGACCTGTTTTATCAGGCGGACAGTATCAAAAGTGGTATGCATCACCCTGATGGAATGTTGTGGGTGTGCGGGCCGTCACGTCAGCATTCGGTGAGCGAAGAAAAGCTGCCTTTGCGTTCTATCGCACCGGCAATCCTGGAACACTTTGGGGTCGCGCTGGCACCAGGTATGCAATCCGTGGGCGCGCCAATAAAATTTTAAGGCAGCAAGACGCTCAGCTAAGCAACAGCGATGTTGAATAAGCACAAAACGGATGATAGGTAATTACAACTGAGAAGCAGCGGATGCTGTCCTCATTGCACTGACGCCCGAATGGCGCCAATGCAGAGGGTTTTGAATTTGTCGCTTAGCTCATGGCTTTTACGTGACCGCACAATCGACTCTTCAATCGCGCCGCTTTATTCTTGTGAATTACGCCTTTGTCAGCCAAGCGATCAATAATGGGCACTGCAGACGAGTACTCTTCCTTAGCTACATTCTGATCTCCACCTGCGATAGCGGCGAGTACTTTCTTGATTGCAGTCCGAATAGCTGACCGCTGACCAATGCGCAATGCACGGCGGTTGACTGCCTGGCGGGCTCTTTTACGTGCTTGAAGCGAATTTGCCACTGTAAATCCTCTGTTTAGTTCTGTTTTGCAGATTAACTAGCCTGGCAGATACTTTAACAAGCACTCGGTAGGCCAGAAAATGGGTCGCGATTATTCCGATTTGAGCGGTATTTGTCAAGAGAAGACGGCTTTAAGATTCAAACGGGGGTATCAGGCCTGGTCTGCATTGAACCAACGACGAATCAGAAAGAAGGCCCCCCCAAGTAAAGCCAATCCGATTAATACCACAATAGTCATCTCGGTTGAGCTGAAGGGCATGTCCATCGCCGCCCCTAACGCGAAGCCAGGCATAACATACACGGGTGCCCAGGCAACGGCCGAGAGTGCATTCACAGCAAAAAAGCGCTGTGCCGGCATCGATAAGCTGCCGGCAACCATTGGCATGATTGGACGAATGGGACCAAGGAAGCGGGCAAGAACAATACTCTTCATTCCATGGCGTTCTATAAAACGTTCGCCGGTGTCCATCCAGTCTAGGTTGTCACGGATAAGCGGCCAGGTTCGCACACCCCGCTTGAAGTAGCGCCCTAGAAAATAGCTGCATCCATCGCCAAGTACCGCACCGCAAAATGCCATTAGCAGGCTGTTTTGAATGTCCAGCAAACCAGAGCCTGCCATAAAGGCTGCGACATACAATAAAAAGACGCCGGGAACCACTATGCCAATAATCGCAAATGACTCCACAAAGGCAATGGCCAAAATGCTAGCGGCTATCCATTCCGGGTTTTGTGTCAGCCAGCCATAGAATGCGCTGTTTTGAATGGAGTCTATTGGCAAAGCGGGTGCTTCTCTACTGCAATAAGGGCTGTGCAAGGATATAATGGCTTGATGAACAAAACACCTATAACTGAATGTGCGGCCGGCGATGTTGTGTCCAGCAGCGATAGCGCGAATGATACCCCAGATATGCACGATATGATGTGTGAGCTTGGTCAAGCGGCGAGATTGGCGGCTGCAGAGCTTGCCTGCGCTTCAAGCGCCGATAAAAATGCCGCGCTACGCTACATCGCTGAAGAAATTAATCTCAATCGCAACAAGCTGGCAGATGCCAATGCCAAAGATCTGACAGCAGGTCAACAACGCGCACTGAGCGCAGCGTTGCTCGATCGGCTGGAACTTACGGTCGCGCGCGTCGACAGTATGCTAGAAGGCTTAGAACAAGTTGCTTGCCTAAACGACCCCGTGGGTGAAATCACAGATCTGCGGTTTCAACCCAGCGGTATTCAGGTGGGCAAGATGCGTGTGCCTATTGGCGTTGTTGGAATGATTTATGAGTCGCGCCCAAATGTGACTGTAGAAGCGGCCAGCCTGTGTTTAAAGTCGGGTAATGCGGTCATTCTGCGAGGTGGCTCTGAGGCCCTGCAGTCTAATCTGGCAATTGCTGACTGTGTGCAGCGAGGCATATCGCGAGCGGGTTTGCCTTCGGCCGCCGTGCAGTTGGTACGCAGTAAGGATCGCGCCGCGGTTGGTAGCATGATAACCATGCCCGAATTTATTGACGTGATTGTTCCCCGCGGTGGTAAAGGTTTGATCGAGCGAATTAGTGCGGATGCGACAGTGCCAGTCATTAAGCATCTGGATGGTGTGTGTCATGTTTATATTGATGCAGATGCGAATCTAGAAAAAGCGGTAGCCATAGCGGTGAATTCAAAAACACAACGTTTTGGCACCTGCAATACAATGGAAACGCTGTTAATAAACCGCTCGATAGCAGCAAAAGTGTTGCCCGAAATAGCACAGCAAATGCAAACTAAAGGGGTTGAGCTTCGTTGCTGTGAGCGGTCAGTTGAATTAGTGACGGGCGCGACACCAGCCCAAGAAAGTGATTGGTTCGAAGAGTATCTGGCGCCAGTGCTGGCAATTAAAATAGTGGATAGTAGTTCGCAAGCGATAGAACACATCAATTACTATGGTTCAAAGCATACCGATGCCGTGGTCACTGAGAACCACGGTACGGCGCAGCATTTCTTGCGTGCGGTAGATTCGAGCTCAGTAATGGTGAATGCATCAACTCGCTTTGCCGACGGATTCGAGTATGGTTTGGGGGCGGAGATCGGAATATCTACCGACAAACTGCATGCACGTGGCCCGGTGGGTTTAGAGGGTTTAACCTCGCAAAAGTATCTTGTTCTAGGCGATGGGCATGTGCGTAAGTGAGCAGCTCGCCCGTTAATCGAAACGGCGCATTCAAAAACGAGAGCGTCCAAAACGACAAAGCCGTTCCAGAGAATACAGCTGTAGGCGTGTTTGGGGGATCTTTCGACCCCGTTCATTTCGGTCATTTGCGCGCGGCATTGGAATTAGCATTTACTTTTAAGTTGCAAAAGGTTGTACTGATTCCCAATGGTGAACCGCCACACAGGCAGCGGGCTCATGTCGACGCTCAGCACAGAGTTCGCATGTTGGAGTTGGCTGTTGCTAACACCAGTGAGCTACAGATCGATTTACGGGAACTGGAGCGTAAGGGCAAATCGTTTACGGTTGATACGCTAAGTGGTTTGCGAGAAGAGTTGGGCGAAGCCACGCCCATCATTTTTGGTTTGGGTGCTGACGCATTTTTGAATATAGCAAGCTGGCATCGAGCTGATGAACTGTTGTCATTGGCTCATCTCGCAGTATTAAGTCGCCCAGGGTCTGAGTTGTCCTTGCAATCAAAGGTGGACTTGCCCTTTGACGCACAATGGACCGAACAATCTGAAGTGTTAACCCGGGAGCCATGTGGCGCCTTGTTTCGTTTAGAAATGACGCCTCTGGCTATTTCCTCAACGCGGATTCGAGAGCAAATAGGACGAGGTTGGCTGCCACGGTTTTTACTGCCTGAAACGGTCTGTGACTATATTGAGCAACATGAGCTCTACCGATAAATTGTTAGGCATACATTGTTAGGCATACTATGAATTCAAAAGAACTGTTGAAGCTTATCCTGAGCTCCCTCGAAGAGCTTAAAGCGCAAGATATAAGCACTCTGAATGTTGGGTCGCTAACTGACGTTGCGGACTATATGGTTATAGCGACTGGGACATCGAACCGCCACGTTGGCTCGCTTGCTGAACACGTCGCTTTAGAAGCTAAAAGATCAGGCTTGCCAGCCTTGGGCATAGAAGGTGATGATGTGTCTGAATGGGTGCTGGTCGACTTCGGCGATGTGATTGTTCACGTCATGCAGCCATCCATTAGAGACTTCTATGACTTGGAAAGCCTATGGTCAGGCCTGGAAGAAGCTAAACCTGCACCAATGGAATAGAGCTACTTTGAAACTAAAGGTGCTTGCATTTGGTACGCGTATGCCCGACTGGGTGTCGACAGCGTCTGCAGAGTATCTAAAACGCCTACCGTCGGCTTATACGCCTGAAATGGTAGAAATTACGCCGGCAAAGCGCAGTTCGGCTAAATCAACCCAGCAATTATTGGCCGAAGAGGACAAGCGCATGCTTGCCCACATAAAGGCTACTGATCATGTCGTAGCATTGGATAAGCAGGGTAAAAATTGGAGCACAGAACAGCTGGCGACAAAATTAGACCGCTGGCAGCAAGACGGTGCCGACGTTTGTTTGCTGATTGGTGGCCCTGATGGGCTGGGCGAAGGTTGCCTGCAGCGCGCGCAGCAGCGTTGGTCTCTGTCAAACTTAACGTTTCCGCATCCATTGGTGCGTGTTGTTCTGGCCGAGCAGCTTTATCGCGCCTGGACAATACAACAGGGTCATCCTTACCACAAATAAGCACTTTTTTACCGCGCTTGTAAAATACTTGCCTGTAATTAAGGGGCTGGCACCGTCACAATGTCAGGTCAGCAGTAGCGATCCAATCTCGTGAATGATTCAGTAACAATAAGAGACAACTTTAGCGAGCAGCAATTGTTCGCCAGCAGGTTGTCGCTGGCAATTGCTATAGTCGTAAGCTGTCTTTCGATTATTGCCTATCGCTACTTCTCGCTCCAGGTTCTGGAGCACAGTAAATACACAACAGAGTCGGAACGAAACAGAGTTCATGTCCAAGCTGTTGCACCGAAAAGAGGGTTGATTACCGATCGTAATGGAATCTTGTTAGCAGAAAACAGACCGAGCTACACGCTTGGTTTAGTAAAAGAGCGTGTCAAGAACATGGATAGCTTGTTAGCCTCGTTGGTTAACTTGCTCGATATTCCAGAAGATGACCAGGCAAGGTTTAAGGAGCAGCTGAGATTTGCACGCCCCTTTGAAGCGGTGCCTTTGAAGTTCAATCTTAGTGAAGAGCAGCGTGCGATTCTCGCCGTTAATCGCCATGCATTGCTTGGCATAGATGTCACAGCTGAGTTGGCAAGGTACTACCCGGAGGGGGAGCTGTATGCTCATGTCGTCGGTTATACGGGTCGAATAAATAAGAAAGAGCAAGACAATATCGACCTAGAGCGGTACGACGGTACCCACCACATAGGCAAAGTTGGGCTAGAGAAGCAATACGAAGACATCTTGTTGGGCGAGGTTGGTTATCGTAACGTTGAGGTGAATGCTTTTGGTCGTATTATTCGTATTTTGGAAAGTAATAAGCCGGTTCCTGGACAAGACCTTGAATTATTTTTAGACAGCCGCGTGCACAAGGTTGCCCATGATGTTCTCGGCACCAGCCGTGGTGCCATAGTGGCCATTGAGGTTCAGACCGGTGGCATCATAGCGATGGCGAGTACACCAAGTTTTGATTCTAATCAATTTGTGTCTGGAGTGAGCACCAAGCAGTATTCACAATGGCGCGACTCTCCGGACCTGCCGCTTTATAACCGGGCTATTCAAGGCCAATATCCACCGGGCTCTACATTGAAGCCAATCTTTGCTCTGGCAGGTTTGCACTATTCGGTGATCGATGAAAGCCATGTCGTGCGCGACCGTGGATGGTATCGTTTGCCGAATGATAGTCGTCAGTATCGCGACTGGAAAAGAGGCGGACACGGTACATGGGTAGGTATGCATCAGGCGATAGAGCAATCCTGCGATATATTTTTCTATGACCTGGCGTTCAATTTGGGAATCGATCGCTTGCATGACTTTAGTGAGCAATTTGGTCTAGGCACGAAAACGGGACTGGACATCCCCAGTGAACGCTCAGGGCTATTGCCCTCGTCGAGTTGGAAACGAAACGTCCGTGGCCAGCCCTGGTTTCCGGGTGAAACGCTTAGTGCAGGAATTGGGCAAGGTTATATGCTTGCTACTCCGCTACAGTTAGCCGTTGCCACAGCCGCATTGGCGCGGCGCGGCGAACGGGTTACGCCGCGTTTGGTCAATAATGTCTCATCGCTTCATCCACCACCTATAACAAATCGGTTGGAGAATACCGATCTGCAATGGCAGCAAGTGTTAGATGCAATGGAGGCGGTTGTGCATGGCGCTCGAGGAACAGCGAGGAGTATTTCACGTGATTTGGATTACAAAATTGCGGGTAAAACAGGTACAGCCCAGGTAGTGAGTATTGCTCAAGGCGAAGAATATGATGCTGAGGCCTTAGCCGAGCGCAACCGAGACCATAAGTTATTTGTTGGTTTTGCGCCGGCGGACGCACCGTTGATAGCAGTGGCTGTTGTGATTGAAAATGGCGGCAAGACAGGAAAGATAACCGGCGCCCCGCTAGTTAGGAAAGTAATGGATGCCTATCTCGAACCGATATTAGCAACCAAGGAAAAAACGGCTGACGCCGCAGAAGCGGCAAGGTTAGTTGCTGAGCAACGAACTGTCTTGGAGTCGAGCTAATGAATCGAGCTGGAGATTTCGTCCGTAGTATGCCAACCGCGGCATCTGGCTTTGCGCCGAGCATAAGTCATATGCAGAGACTGCACATAGACGGTCCTCTTCTGCTGGCTTTGCTAGCGATTTGCGGTTTTGGTCTCACGATACTCTATAGCGCTAGTGGGCAGCACGGGCCTACGATGTTGCGTCAAACCGGCTTTATCGTTGCCGGGTTTATTGCAATGCTGATGATTGCTCAGATTAATATGCGCTTTATCCGTCGCTGGTCGATATTGTTGTATCTTATGGGTGTCGCTTTGCTTGTCGCCGTTATTTTTTATGGCAGCGGCGCCAAAGGCGCAGTCCGTTGGATTGACTTGCCAGGCTTACCTCGCTTTCAGCCTTCTGAAATAATGAAAGTGGCGCTGCCACTTACGGTTGCTACGTACTTATCGGGTCGTTCAATGCCTCCCAGCTTTTTCCAGGTATTGGTGTGCGTAGTACTGATCGGTATTCCCACGTTGTTAATTGGTGCGCAGCCTGATTTAGGAACCTCACTGCTTGTGGCTGTATCCGGTCTATTCGTATTGTATTTTGCGGGTCTTAGCTGGTACTACGTCATGGCGGTGGTGGTGGCTGTTGGTGTTAGCTCACCACTAATTTGGACGTACGTACTGCATGCTTACCAGAAGCAGCGTATCTTAACGCTGCTTGATCCTGAGGCGGACAAGTTGGGTGCAGGCTGGAACATAATTCAGTCTAAAACAGCCATAGGTTCAGGTGGGTGGCAAGGCAAAGGTTGGATGAATGGAACTCAATCGCAGCTGGACTTTCTTCCCGAAAGCCACACCGACTTTATTATCGCGGTATTGGCCGAAGAGCTGGGCTTATTCGGTGTGCTAGTACTTATCAGTCTTTACCTAGTAATAATTGGCCGCGGCGTAATGATTGGTCTTAGGGCACAAGATACGTTTAGCCGATTAGTCGTTGGTAGTATTACGCTCACGTTTTTCGTGTACGCATTTGTCAACATGGGTATGGTATCTGGCCTGCTGCCGGTGGTAGGTGTGCCTCTACCATTCATCAGCCAGGGAGGTACATCCATAATCACGCTATTGGCGGGCTTTGGTCTCCTAATGGCGGTTAGTACTGAAGCAAAACGTATCACCCGATAGCTGTATTACCCAATAGCTGTATTACCCAAAGTATGCCCCAATATTTCCCAACCCAGCAGCGTTACACTGCTTTAGCTACTTGCTTCTTACTCTGCGCGATGTTTTTTGCAGGTTTGCTTAGCGCGAATGAGAGTGCCGGTAAAAGTACCGGCGATGACGTTGAGCGCAGGCGTCACGCATTTATTACCGAAGTGAGTGCTAAGCACCACATTTCGACAGCCGAACTTTCCGACCTGTTAGGGAAGGCTGTGATTAAAGACGACATTCTGGCGGCGATTAGCAAACCTGTAGAACGTACTTATGATTGGACGCGGTACAAAAAAATATTCATTCAGGATTCTCGCATAGAAGCTGGTCGGCAGTTTATGTTGGACAACGCTCCAGCTCTGACGCGCGCAGAGGAGCGCTGGGGCGTCCCTGCAGAAATAATCACCGCGATAATTGGTGTAGAAACCAAGTACGGTAATGTGATGGGCAACCATAGGGTGATTGACGCGCTGGCAACGCTGGCTTTTGCGTATCCAAAGCGAGCCAAGTTTTTCCGCAAGGAACTGGAGCATTTCTTGCTGCTTGCTCGAGAGCAGAGAGTAGACCCATTGCAACCCCTTGGCTCATATGCAGGTGCGATGGGTTATGGTCAGTTTATGCCAAGCAGCTATCGCAGCTACGCTGTAGATTTCGATGGTGATGGCACAGCGGATATTTGGAATAACAAGACAGATGCTATCGGCAGCGTGGCTAACTACTTTGCCGAGCACGGTTGGAGAGAAGGCGGAGTGGCTCGTATAGCGCTGACCCGCAATAACCGACCGGTAACCTTGGCCGTGCTAAATAATTCGCTCAAACCGAACTTGCGCGCTGCGCAACTGCCAGCTTTCGGATTTGATCAGCCTGAACGCTTGAGCAATGAGGCTAAAGTTGCCCTTTTTCGATTCAAGTCAAAGCAGGGGCCGCGCTACGTGGTTGGCTTGAAGAATTTCTATGTGATTACACGTTACAACCACAGTCGCCTTTATGCTATGGCGGTCTTGGAACTGAGCGAACGTATCGCCGTGGACCCAGGGAGCGGTACATGATTGAGGCTTGGCGAGCACCTTACTTGTTATCGTATTGGCCAAAGGTACAGCTTAGGTTTTTTTCTTTCCTTTTGCTTATAGGTCTCACATCTTCCTGCGCGCAGCAAGCAATATCGGTTAGAGACGGAGCGCCTAAAGTAAATAAGGCTGAGCTTCTACGTGTTCCGGACGCTGTTCCTAAAGTGGAAAAAGTGACTAGAGCTGGCAATAAGAATCCCTATATTCAATTTGGAAAGACATACCATTTATTAAGCAATTCCAGAGGCTATCGAGCCGTCGGTACAGCCTCTTGGTATGGTACAAAGTTCCATGGTCGCAATACGGCCAATGGAGACGTATATAACATGAATGCTATGACCGCGGCGCATAAAACCTTGCCGATACCCTGTTACGTTAAGGTACGTAACACTTTAAACAACAAAACTATTGTTGTCCGCGTCAATGACAGAGGTCCGTTTCACGGTAATCGCATAATAGATCTTTCCTATGCAGCGGCCGTAAAGCTAGGTTTTGAAGACCGGGGAACAGCACCGGTAGAGATAGAGGTGGTTGAAGCGCCCAGCCTAAGCCCGCGTTCCATTCCGGTGGCTGAGTCGCGAGCTAAAAATGCGGAAAACAAGTCAAAGAGGATGCCAACTAGCACTGTTCCTTTTCCTGGTGCAAAAGCGCTGTCGGGTAGTTGGTTGTTGCAAGCTGGCGCCTTTTATAGCATTGAACCTGCACAGAAGCTGGTAAGCCGATTAAAATACATCACAGATCTGCCAATTCATATCAGAACTCAGGAAGATTTGGCTAGGGTGATATACCGCGTACAAATTGGCCCGAATCAGAACCGTGCGCCTTTGGAAAAACTGCAGAGGGAAATGCTGGCCGTTGAAATGGGAAAACCATTTCTTGTAAGTCAAACTCAATAAGATGCTTGTTGTATGAATATGCCGTTTAATTTTGCTTTAGTAGTCTCCACTCTAATGTTTGTAGTGGCCTTTGCTGTTGGGCCCGTGTCAGCTGCCGTGATTCCCGAGCCGCCTGATATAAATGCGCGCAGTCATTTACTGATAGACCTTGGCAGCGGGCAGGTATTGTCAGAGTATCAAGCCGATGAATCGTTGCCACCAGCGAGCTTAACTAAGCTGATGACCAGTTATGTGCTTTCCTACGAACTGAATCAAGGCAGTGTCTCGGGAGATGACTTAGTAGATGTGAGTGAGAATGCCTGGGCGAAAAAATTCCCTGGTTCCTCCTTAATGTGGATTGAAGTCGGCACTAAAGTGAGTGTCGAGAATCTGCATCGCGGGATTATTATCTCTTCAGGAAATGACGCCAGTGTTGCCATAGCGGAGCACCTCGCAGGCAGTCAGGACGCTTTCGCTGAAGTGATGAATAAGCATGCAGAGGAACTAGGCATGCATGGCAGTCACTTCGTGAATGCGCACGGTCTGCCAGATTCGAATCACTACATGACAGCTCGAGATTTGGCTACTTTGGCTGGAGCGATGATTTCTCGTTTCCCAAAAGAATACGAAATTTATAGTGAAAAGGAATTCACTTTCAATAATATTACTCAGCAAAACCGAAATAAGCTGCTGTGGCGTGATAGCACTGTGGATGGCCTCAAGACGGGTCACACTAGTGAGGCTGGTTATTGCCTTGTTGCGTCCGGGAAGCGCGGCGACATGCGCCTGGTCAGTGTAGTGCTTGGGACTAAGACATTAGAGGCTCGAAATCGAGAGGCGCAAAAATTACTGGCGTATGGCTTTCGTTATTTCGATACACACAAAGTATATGCCGCAAATGATGTGGTCGCCGGCACAAAGGTCTGGGAAGGGCTTGTCGACCAACTAAACCTTGGAGTGGATGAAGATATACATCTCACGATTCCAAAGGGAAAGCACGCCGAGCTGGAGATGATCCAGAATATCGACCCCGATCTTGTAGCGCCCATCGAACAAGGAGATCGCTACGGGGAGCTTATTGTAAAACTGGACGGTGAAGTGCTTGCGACAGCTCCCCTTGTTGCATTACAGAGCATAGAGCAAGCTGGATTCTTTGCGCGTATGACAGATACTATAAAGCGAAGAGTGCAGGGAGTTATCGGGGGAGCTGGTGATTGAAATAAATGATGCCGACGTGGGTGACGCGCCTAAGATTGAGTTTCCATGTGCCTATCCCATTAAGGTAATAGGGGCTTCAGTCGAGGGTTTTAGAGAGCTGGTGGAATCAATTGTGGCACAGCATGACCAGCAATTTGACCCAGCCACTGTTGAAATAAATGACAGTAAAAATGGCGCCTACCGTTCGGTTCGGCTGATCATTACAGCGACAGGTGAGCCGCAGTTACAAGCTTTATTCCATGAGCTAAAAGCGAGCGGTCAGGTTAAAATGGTCCTATAGCGACGTTGGACACATAGAGATGAATGCCCGCGACATTGGTGGCTTACGCGTTCGTAGTTTAGGCGTGCAGCCATACGTGCCGGTTCTGGAAGCGATGCGATCCTTCACCGACGAGCGATCAAGGACCAACAACTGCGACGAGCTTTGGTTTGTCGAACACCCCGCCGTATTCACTCAAGGGCAGGCTGGAAAGGCTGAGCACCTTCTCGCTCCTGGCGATATTCCTGTGCTTCAGTCAGATCGCGGTGGGCAAGTTACTTATCACGGTCCTGGTCAATTGGTGGGTTACACACTGATAAATATTGCTCAGAAGAAAATGAACGTACGTGGCTTAGTGAACAGTATTGAGCACTGTATTATTAGTAGTCTTGCGTCTCTAGGCATAGACAGTGAGCTGAAAGAAGGAGCGCCGGGTGTATACGTAGACGGCAAGAAAATAGCGTCATTGGGCCTTAGAATTCGTCGTGGCTGCTCTTTTCACGGGTTTAGTATAAATGTCTCGGTTAATAAGGAGCACTTCGGCCGAATTAATCCTTGTGGGTATTTGGATTTGGAAGTGTGTAATGTCACTGACTTTATTGATCGTGAGCAAGCTTCTACTAAGGAGTTAGTTGAGAAGCTTCAGAATAGTTGGTCTCGTAGTTTTGCCGAGGAGCTTGGTTATCAGGTCTTATCAGTCGATGCTGAATACAAGGATCTCTCGTCCTTATCTCCGCGTTAAAGCTAGGTATCTAGATTAGGCCTATGGGCTTTAAGTACCGAGGTTAAGCCTGTGGCCGCCCAGCATCAGAATAATTTCCCGCAAAACACTCCACGGGTCGGCGCGGTTAGCGCCTTTTATGCGACGGTCCGCCTCGGCGCTCAATTGAAGTAACTGTTGGAGTTGTTGGGTATTGCTTCTACGTAAGTAATTTTGAATGGCGGCCATTCTGTTTTTAGCCATTCGTTGTTTTTGAAAGCGCGCCATTGCATTTGTAATGGAACCTTCGCTACCAATGGCGTTGTTCATGTTTCGAATTTCATTGCTTAACGCCCACAGTACGGATCTGGCATCCACTCCCTCGGCTTGCAGTCCTGCGAGCATTCTCAGGGCTGTGGTTGATTGACTTTGAAGAGCCGCTTCCACCAGCTCAAATGGGTTGTAGCGAGCACTACTCCCGATTGCCTTGGCAATGACTTCAACCGAAATCAGTTGGCCGGTAGAACAGAGCGCCAGTTTCTCGATTTCTTGAGCCGCTGCCAATAAGTTCCCTTCCACTCGCTCTATCAGTAGTTGAACCGCATCATGATCAGCCTTGAGGCCGTGCTTGCGCAGTCTTTGGTTTATCCAGCCTGGCATTTCGCGAGGGCTGACGGGCCACAGCCTGCACACGAGTGCTTGCTGTTCCAGAGATTTGTACCATTTGCTGCGTAAAGACCCTTGTTCCAATTTACCCAGTAGCAGCAGCAGACGGTTTTCCTCTGGAGCAATAGCAAGGTATTCAAGAATGGCTTTGGCTCCGGCATCGCCAGGCTTCGCGCTGGGAAGATGCAATTCGATCAGCTTACGATCGTCAAACAATGACAAACTTTGTGCTTGCTGAATTAATGCTTGCCAGTCACTGGGCTTATCCACTTGCAGTTTTTGACGCTCGAGAAAACCTTGAGCTCTAGCAGCAGCGCGCACGGTATCGGCAGCTTCCTGCAGTAGGAAGTGATCTTGAGAACTAAGCATAGTTACGCAAGGCAATTGCCCACCAACTGTGTTCGCCAATTGTTGTGGCCTGATATTCATAAGTGGTTAATCAGTTATCCCCTTGTGTTTGCTACAACTCGTTCATTGATGCGCTAGATTGGCTCAACTGGTTCACATCAATGGATTGGTAGCGGCGCATAATTTGTGCGGCTAGTTGAATATGCATTTCCTCGCGAATAAGGCGTTCTTCGTCGCGTTTACCTACTACGTTGTTAATATCATTCTGAAAGTTTCTTTCGCTGATAAGCTCGAGTGGTCCCAACAGTAGTTGCTTTCGCTCATCCCGAATTTCATAGCTGATGAATTGACGTAGCTGAAATTCTGCCGCGGCAGCAAGGCTGTCAACGCTAATAGATCGCTTCTCAGTACGTTCACCACTAAGGTGAAGGCTATAAGGAGCCTCACTGGAATATTTCACTACTTGCATGCCGGATGCGAGCATTGTTCTGCGCACGTTGCTAAGCATTGCGCTGGCAGGGTTCTCGCTGCTTAGGTGGACTATCCGCAACGAATCCGGCACTTCAAACGCACCACGAAGATGAAAGCCGCAAGAACTTAACATAAGACTTAGCAGAACAGAGGTAAAAAGTATTTTAGTCCGATGCATTAGTATTCTCTTTCAAATCTCTATTTCTTCTACTAAGTCAGTTGGCGGCTTTCAGGCTGTTGTTTTCAGTTCGACGCTATCATTAATTGGCGACGATGTTGACGAGCCTGCCTTTTACGTAAATAACTTTACGAACTGTTTTATCACCTGTGAAGCGCAGAACATTTTCTTCATTCAATGCCAATTGTTTAGTTGATTCTTCATCTGCGTCGGCAGACACCTGAATGCTTGCACGTAATTTCCCGTTAACCTGAACGGCAATCTCTATTTCCGTGCGAACCATCGCAGAGTTATCAGCTTCGGGCCACTTGGCATCAATAATGGCACCATCGTGCCCGAGCTCCCTCCATAAGGTGTGGGTCATATGCGGTATCACAGGAGCTAATAGAAGCACCATAGTCTCTACAGCCTCCCTAACGACGGCGATATCTTGCTCGGCATTGCTGTCAATCAGTTTGCCAGTTTCGTTGGACAGTTCCATACAAGCCGCGATTGCTGTGTTAAATACGATCCGCGTACCGAAATCATCGCTTACCTTGCGTATGGTTTCATGCGTTTTGCGTCGCAATGCCTTTTGTTCTGCGCCAAGTTCTGATGGTTTTAGCTCGGCGTCTTTTTGGCAGCCGCTTCGGTAAGCGAGCTTCCAAAGTTTGCGTAAAAAACGATGCGCTCCCTCTACGCCTGAATCAGACCACTCGAAACTTTGTTCAGGCGGCGCAGCAAACATCATGAACAAGCGAATCGTGTCAGCCCCGTATTTTTCGATCAGATCTTGTGGGTCGACAACATTGCCTTTTGATTTAGACATTTTGGTGCCATCTTTAAGCACCATTCCCTGTGTCAGTAGCCTTGTAAAAGGTTCGTCGGAATTTACCAAACCTTCATCGCGCATTAGCTTATGAAAAAACCGGGCATACAACAGGTGTAGGATGGCGTGCTCTACGCCACCGACATACTGATCTACAGGTGTCCAATAGTTGGCGCGCTCATCAAGCATTGATGATGCATCCGGACAGGCGAATCTGGCGTGGTACCACGACGATTCAACAAAAGTATCAAAAGTATCAGTTTCGCGCTCAGCATCAGCTCCGCAGCTAGGGCATTGAGTTTGGTAAAACTCAGGCATACGCTTTAATGGCGACCCCGTTTCCGCCACTTCTACATTGGTGGGCAGCAAGACTGGTAGCTGATCTTCTGGAACCGGAACTGAGCCACAGGCTGCACAACTGATCATGGGGATTGGGGTGCCCCAGTAGCGCTGTCGAGAAACACCCCAGTCTCGCAAGCGGTATTGTGTTTTACGTTTCGCAATACCACGTTCGCCAAGTGCATCGGCAATCGCGTTGAAGCCGTCTGTCGAACTTAAGCCGTTATAGTCGCCTGAATTAATCAACTGGCCTTTAGCGGCGATTGCGCCATCATCTACTGATACATTTGCGTCACCGGTATCAACCACCTGTACTATGGGCAGGTCATACTTTCTTGCAAACTCCCAGTCGCGCTGGTCGTGTGCTGGAACGGACATCACGGCGCCCGACCCATAACTCATTAAAACAAAGTTGGCAGCCCAAATTGGTATCTCTTCGCCGCTAATAGGGTGGATAGCCTTAAAGCCAGTGTCGCAGCCTAACTTCTCCATTGTGGCTATATCGGCCTCTGCCACGCTGGTGCGATTTAGCGAGCCAACAAACTCAGCAAATTCCACATTTTTTTCGGCCGCGAGCAGTGCGATTGGATGCTGTGCCGCAACAGCCATGTAGGTAGCGCCCATTAACGTGTCGGGCCGAGTGGTGTAGACCGTAATAGTTTGTTCTGCTGTGGACTCAAAATCTATCTCTACACCTTGCGAGCGGCCAATCCAATTGGTTTGCATAGTGCGTACTTGCTTAGGCCAGTGCTCCAGAGAATCTAAACCGCTCAGCAGCTCATCTGCGTAATCTGTGATCTTTATAAACCACTGAGGTATTTTGCGACGTTCCACCAATGCGCCAGATCGCCAGCCTCGACCTTCGGCATCTACTTGTTCGTTTGCCAAGACGGTTTGGTCGATTGGATCCCAGTTAACTTCGGCTTCTTTCTTGTAAACCAGTCCTTTTTCAAACAGCTTGATGAAAAACCATTGCTCCCAGCGATAATAATCTACGTCGCAAGTAGCAAATTCTCGACTCCAGTCATAAGCAAATCCAAGTTGCTTAAGCTGCGTGCGCATGTAGTCAATGTTTTGGTATGTCCAGTCGGCAGGCGGCACTTTATTCTGTATTGCCGCATTTTCGGCAGGCAAACCAAACGCGTCCCAGCCAATCGGATTTAACACATTCTTACCGAGCATCCTTTGGTAGCGACTTATCACATCGATAATGGTGTAATTTCTTACATGGCCCATATGTGCCCTACCGCTAGGGTAGGGGAACATAGCCAGACAATAGTACTTTTCCTTGTCGCTGTCCTCGCTCACTTCAAAGCAGGCATTTTGCTCCCAATACTGTTGGGCGTCGGATTCACATTGGTTTGGGTGGTACAACTCTTCCATTAAAATGGCCTGAACGTCTAATGCAGTTGGATCTGCGAGTTTGCGAAAAGAATAAGGATACCGCAGCACCTAAGCCAGAGCTACACAACTGTGTGAGGCGAAGGCTATTTCTTGAAGTTTGTGGGTTGGCGGAGATTGGTAGTCGCCACGACAGCATGTATTGCTGCTCATGCTAGTGCTTTTGCCGTGTCCACCAGGCCAGAATCATCAGAAAGCACAATGCTAATACAGGATAAGTGCCAAATCGGGCATAGGGTGTTGTACCAGTCAGTATAGGTATTTCGCCCTGCAGCGTTGTTTGCGTGAATTGAGGCGTTTGTTTAAGTATTTCGCCTCTGGGGCCTATCAGTGCCGAAACGCCGTTGTTCGTGCCTCGAGCCATGCTGCGACCCCATTCGAGCGCACGCATTCTAGCCATTTCCAAATGCTGCAGCGGTCCAAACGAACTGCCAAACCAGGTGTCATTACTAATGGTCAGCAAAAAGTCGGGCAACTCGCCGGACTGTTTGACCATGTTTAAAAACACTGCCTCGTAGCAGATGAGCACAGATGCAGTCGTGTTTCCAATGCGTAAATAGGCTTGATCGGAGTTTCCCGCACTGAAGTTCGACATCGGCAGGTCGAAAAAATCGACCATACCGCGCAGCACGCTTTCAAGAGGCATAAACTCACCGAATGGAACTAGTTTGCGTTTGAAGTAAAGTTGAGTGTCAGCATTTAAGCCGACAACACTGTTGTAAACCCGGCCACTCGATTTATCGCGATACGGTATGCCCGAAACAAAAGTAGAGTTGCTTTGCACTGCACGCTGTTGGAGAAGGTCTAGCAGTGGACGCGCTCGGTCGTACATGGCGGGAACGGCTGCTTCTGGCCATAGCACCAGATCATTGCCCCATAGCGGCTCGCTGAGCGCACGTTGCAGGGCGATGTGTTCTGGCACTTTGGCTGGCTGCCATTTTTCGTTCTGGTCAATATTTGCCTGAACTAGGCCCACCGAAAGTGATTTGCCCGTGCTTTTGGTCCACTGATCAGCTGGTAGCCAAGACGATAAGCTCCAGCTTATCAAGACAATCGCCGCCCCACTAAGCTTTTGAGTTAGATTTAAACTAAGCCAGTTAACGAGTACCGAGGCAGTGAAGGCCAGGACGAAGCTAATGCCCAGCACCCCCCAAATGGGAGCATGCGCTTGTAAAGGGCCATCAATTTGACCATAGCCTGCAAACAGCCAAGGAAAGCCGGTTAGAAGCCAGGTTCGAAGCCACTCGCCCAATACCCAAAGTGGCGCGAATAGTAAAAGGTCGCCCCTTGCTGATTTGCGGTTGATTGTTCGTAGTAAGGCCGCAGTGAAACCACATAGAAGAGCGAGACCTGCGCACCACAAGATCGTTAAGAAGAGAGCCAAAGGCAGTGCAGCATTGCCGAATTGATTGATACTTACATACACCCAGGACGCGCCGCTTCCAAACAAACCCAGGCCAAACAACCAACCACGAAAAAACGCTATTTTTGGCGTGCAGTCATTGAGGCAAAACAGCAACAAGGCAAGACTTAGAATGGCAGTCGGCCAGAATGAAATTGGAGCAAAGCTAAGAGTCAGCAATACCCCTGCGATCGGTGCAGCTAAGAGGGCGAACCGAGACTTCATTGGTTTCAGCTGTCCACGACCGACATGCGCAGTAAGTGAATTTGTCGGCTGTCGGCATTGATTATACGAAAGCGAAAGTCCCCGATAGTGATGAGCTCATTGCGCTTTGGTAGGTAACCAAACTGCTGCATTAGAATTCCACCAATAGTGTCGAATTCACTCTCGCTGAAATCAGCCTTAAACTGCCTATTAAACGCATCAATGGGTGTTAGCGCTTTAATGAGGTAGTCGGCATCGGAGATTTTTCGAATAAAGCTGTCGGGCTGTGTATCGTGCTCATCTTCAATTTCGCCAACGATTTCTTCAAGCACATCTTCAATCGTTACCAGCCCCTCCACGTCCCCGTACTCATCGAGCACAATGGCCATATGGGTTCGAGTTTCACGAAACTCGCGAAGCAAAACGTTGAGCCGCTTGCTTTCGGGAATGAACGTTACCGGACGCAGCAGGTCTCGTAAATTTAATTCCTCACCGGCGCCTTTAAGCACATGAGGAAGCAGGTCTTTGGCTAATAGTATGCCGAGCACATCGTCTTTATTATCGCCGATGACTGGAAAGCGTGAGTGAGCAGACTTAATGATTTTTGGCATGAAGTCGACCGCAGTTTCATCAACAGAGACCATAACCATTTGAGCGGCTGGGACCAAAATATCCCTGGCTTGCTTGTCCGAAACCTCCATTGCACCCTCAATCATGCCATAGACCTCGCGATCAATGAGGTCGTTCTGCTGAGCTTCGTTTAAAACATCTAGCAGGTCGCCACGTGTTTTTGGGCTTGATTGAAATACGTGACCCAGCTTCTCTAGCCAGCTCTTGTCTTCGTTTTCGTCGTTATTGGAATTGTCGTTCATCGCGAGCCAACTGGTTCGTTCATGGAGTTCAAGCAGTGTATTCCTGATAAGGGGGTGGAAACATCAGCGTTGCTAGCAGTTCGGTTTCAAGTTGTTCCATTTGTTCGGCAGCGACACTGTCTTGATGGTCGTAACCTAACAGATGCAGTACTCCATGTAAAAACAGGTGCGCCCAATGTGCGTCGAGGCCCTTCCTCTGCTCTTCACTTTCTTTGCTGACGATCTTTGAACAAATAGCGATATCACCGAGGAACTCCTCAACGTGTTCAGCTTCGTCGTTGTGTTGCGCCTCACTCGGAAGATCATCCGGCAAGTCCGCTGGAAAGGACAATACATTCGTGGCGCCGTTCTTGCCTCGAAATCGTTGATTCAGTGTTGTCATTTCTTCCACCGTAACCAGCTTCAAACACAAGGACGAGTCGCCGGATAGATACGACGACAATGCGGTGCCCCAGCGTTGGAAATCGGCAAGTTGTGGATTGCTTTTGGACTGGCTAGCGTCATCGAGGTGCACCATCAGTTTTTGCGTCGGCAAGTTTCGCGCTCGCAATGTGGGCATTAGCGCTGATCTCTGGAATTTTTTTGTTCGCTTCGTTCACGCGAAGCCTGTTTAGTAGCTTCTTTTTCTTCGTATCGATCGTAAGCTTCGACGATTCGCTGCACTAGCGCATGTCGAACAACATCTTTAGCTTCGAAGTGTACTAGGCCAATTTCGCCTATGCGCTCCAAAACATTAATCGCATGTTTTAAGCCAGATGCTGTATCACGTGGAAGGTCGATTTGTGTTAGATCGCCCGTAATAACAGCAGTGGAACCAAATCCAATGCGAGTAAGAAACATCTTCATTTGCGCCTTGGTCGTGTTTTGCGCCTCGTCGAGAATAATAAAGCTGTCGTTGAGAGTGCGGCCGCGCATATAAGCTAAAGGCGCAACTTCAATAACGTTACGCTCGATCAGTTTGCCCACTGTTTCATAGCCCAGCATCTCATACAGGGCATCGTAGAGCGGCCTCAAGTAGGGGTCAATTTTCTGGGCTAAATCCCCGGGTAGAAAGCCTAGTTTTTCACCGGCCTCTACGGCCGGACGTACTAACAAGATACGACCGACTTTATCTTGCTCCAATGCAGAAACTGCGCAGGCAACAGCTAACCAGGTTTTGCCGGTCCCGGCGGGCCCAATGCCAAAGTTGATGTCCTTGCTCTGGATCATCTGCACATAACGCTTTTGATTTGCGCCGCGTGGCTTGATAAGTTGTTGGCGGGTGCGAATAGCATCTGCAGGCGAGTTATCACCATCAGTACTCGAAACGCCTTGCTCCGCATTTGCTTGCTGCAGGCAAAGATGAACGTGTTCGGGGCTTAAGCTGGACGTTGCCGTTTCAGCATACAACTCTCTCAAGACATTGGCTGCTGCTTCTATGTTGGGCTTGTTACCGGCAATGCCGAAATCATTGCCTCGACTGCGAATACGAACCGCCAATCTGCGCTCGATCTGAGAAAGGTTCTGATTGAATTGGCCGCATAGATCAGCTAGCCGGCGGGTGTTGTCCGGCGTAAGTTGTAAACGTAACTGACTATCAGTACCGCCTGCGCGCGTCGACTCCACAGAATCATTCTCTGTTGCCGGTGTGGGTGAAGCAGTGGTAGACGGGTCTGGAGTGGTGTTGAGTTTCAAGTAGGTGTAGGGCGGACCGTGCGGCCTGCAATGCTAAAAGCAATGTTAAACTAATGCAGCAAACCTCTAGCCCAAGGCGTGAACGCCTTATAGAACATGCCGAGCAGAATATAACGAAATAGCGTCTTTGGGTACTACTTTTTAGCCCACGGCAGGTAGGATCTAGAGCAATTGGCCGCGCAGGGAATTTGGCAGAGCTTCGGTGATTAATACCTCAGCGAAATTGCCTATAAGCGCTTGATTATACGAACTAAAATTAACGACACGATTGTTCTCAGTACGACCTTGCAACTGCCCGGGGTCTTTCTTCGACACGCCCATTACTAAAATGGTCTGCTGACTGTCCACCATGCGGCGGCTGATTTGCTGTGCTTGCTGGCTAATTCTGCTTTGCAGTATCTGCAGCCGCTGCTTTTTTACGTCCATTGGGATACTGTCTTCAAACTCAGCTGCTGGGGTACCCGGGCGGGCGCTGTAAATAAAGCTGAAGCTGTGGTCGAAACCAATCTTGTCGATTAGATTGATTGTCTGTTCGAATTCTTCATCCGTTTCTCCAGGAAAACCGATAATGAAATCTGATGACAAACTGATATCGGGCCGAATTGCTCGCAGTCTATCAATCTTATCGCAGTATTCCTCGGCGCTGTGCCCTCGCTTCATTCTCGAGAGTACGGCGTCAGACCCACTTTGTACCGGTAAATGCAGATGATTTACCAGCTCAGGAATTTCTGCGTAGGCGGCCACTAACGAGTCGCTGAATTCCACAGGGTGCGATGTTGTATAACGAATGCGATCAATGCCAGGTATTGCTGCGACAAAACTGAGCAATTCAGCGAAATCGATGATTTCATTAAGATGGTTAACTCCGCGATACGCGTTAACGTTCTGGCCGAGTAAATTGACTTCGCGAACCCCCTTTGCAGCGAGACCGGAAACCTCCACTAATACATCGTCAAAGGGCCGGCTTATCTCTTCGCCGCGAGTGTAGGGCACAACACAGAAGGTACAATATTTGCTGCAGCCTTCCATTACCGAAACAAACGCCGAAGGCCCGTCTACGCTCGGTTCGGGCAAACGATCAAATTTCTCAATTTCCGGGAAGGTGACATCAACAACCGGAATGCCGGCTTTGCGGGTCTCGATCATCTCTGGAAGGCGGTGCAAAGTTTGTGGGCCGAATATCACGTCAACAAAAGGGGCTCGATCGCTTATAGCACTGCCTTCCTGGCTAGCCACACAGCCACCCACACCAATAACGATATCTGGGCGCTGCTCTTTTAGCAGTCGCCACCGGCCTAGCTGGTGGAATACCTTTTCTTGCGCTTTCTCTCGTATAGAACAAGTGTTAAGAAGCAATATATCGGCTTCTTGCTCGTTGTCAGTGGGAATTAAATCGTGGCTTAATTGCAGTAAATCACGCATTCGACTCGAGTCGTACTCGTTCATCTGACATCCGTGTGTCTTGATATAGAGTTTTTTTGCTGATCCTGACATTGGCTGGTTTACGATTAGGCTAGGAATAGGGGGCGGCATTATAACTGTGCCGACCCTGTTGTGGTATATAATGAAGGTTTTCGCGCTCGCGTTTTACTAGCAGGTTGTAACCATGTCAGACGAGGCTATTTACAAGGTCATTTTCCAGAACCAGAACGAAGTGTTCGAGGTATACGCTCGCGAGATATATCAAAGCGACATGTATGGCTTCGTCGAAGTCGAAGAATTCGTTTTTGGT
Source organism: Pseudomonadales bacterium (assembly GCA_045106985.1). Classification (GTDB taxonomy): domain Bacteria; phylum Pseudomonadota; class Gammaproteobacteria; order Pseudomonadales; family JAUIET01; genus JAUIET01. Next base: position 68,525 of record JBGCFQ010000021.1, read on the forward strand.
GAGCGCAGCGGCTTGCTGGTTGACCCTGGCGAAGAGAAATTAAAGAACGAATTCAGTGGCGTAGCGAGAAGCTATATTCCTATGCACTCTATTGTTCGTATTGATGAGGTAGAGCGTGAAGGTGTAGGAAAGGTTACTGAGAGCAAGGGTGGTTATGACAAAGTTGCTCATTTACCATTGCCCAATCGCGCGCCGGTTGATTCCGGAGACTGAGAATAGTAAGCCCTCGCCGTTCGAAGAATAGAGTGATTGCCCTTGCTCACACAGCCCTTCCAAGTTAGAACTAATATCCCTGCCTAAGCTCCATAGGTATTTATGAGGTGTTCCAACAACTGCTCTGCCACTGGAGAGGAATCGATGATTTGAAAGCCAGCCCAGTGCTGCCCGGCTATGCTGCTTTCACTGCCCCATAAACAATCGGCGCCAACACTGATTACTGAGTGTTCGTCAATTTCCTCAGGCAGTGTAATTGCCAATTGATATATGTTGCCAGCTTGGGGGGGCTCACGCATCACAAGCATAAGCCCTTCTATTGTAATGTTCGCTATCTCGCCCAAATGCTTGCCTGAGAGTACGTCAACAACTGTGACGTCGGTTCCAAGGTAAACGCGCTGATGCTTGCGATGATTGCTGTAATCCACGGCGGTCATATTCATCTAGATACTGCCTCCAATGCAGTCCGGCTGGCTGGTACAAGTCCATTTTGTTCCAATGGGTGTTTATGCTGGTGCATAAGCTGCTGCAGAAAGCGTCTTACTTCCAAGCTTTCTCCACCACAGGCTAGAATTCCCGTTCTAAGTTGTGGCGCTAGTTCGGTAAACTCTTTGCCTGACGACAAAGGCTTGCCTGCAGAGTACGCTAATATACGCTCGACGAGCGCTAAGGCTTGCTGTGCTTCGATCGAAGCAACGTCGGGGTTTGCGTAAAGCCCAGTGCAGTATTGGGTCCAGGTTCCAAGTAAAAACTCGCTTACTGGCGTGCCATCCTGGACAGTTGACAGGTCTATCTTCGATAAAATTACCCGTCGTATACTTTGTCTTAGCGTGTCGAGCTGACGTAAACCCGTTTGACACCGCTTCTTCTTATCAAGCTGCGCGTGTATTAATCTGTCGTGGTGTCGGAGTTCAGCACTAAAACGAAAAGCCAACTCCGCAAATACTCTGGATTTTAATTCGGAGTGGCTACTTAACTGGTCCACTACTTTTTTGATTTGAAGTAACAGCGCCGGACGTTGCAGTGGTGCCGCGTTACCCTGGTATAAGTTGACGGCTTTTGTCAGACTCATTAGCAGGCGCTGGGCAGGATGGTCAGGGTTGTCTGCGAGAGTATCATCCGCCAAAGCAAGGCGAACGTAGGGTGTATATAAGCGCGTTAGTAAGCTCTTTAAATCGGGGGTGACAGCCTCGTGACTTAATAAATCATTGAACAGCCGGCCGACCGATTCTATTGCTCTAATGTGCTTGTTCTGTGCGCTGTCATTTGCTGCAATTTCCCCCACGAGTTGAGCAACCTGACGAGTGCTGCTTTGAGCAACATTTTCGATTTTGGTGTCTGTTAGGACATGCTCACTGGTTTCATCTTTGGAGTTTGCCACACGTTTTTGTTGTGCTTCCAGCTCGGACCGATGCTTTCCATCTTGACCTTCTTTAACCTGCAAATTTGGCAGAATTCCTTGTGCAGAAAGATGCTCGTTCATGGAGCTATAGAGCTTGTCGAGATGCCGCAGGACCGTATTTTCGAACAACCTGAATGCGAGTATGCGAGTTTGCATGTTCCAGTGCAGACTTAGAATGGATTGCTCAAACGCGTGCGCAAAACTGAGAGGTGTAAAAGGGTTTCGCTGCGCACAAATTTTCATCTGACTGATGACAGAAAGGCGACGATTAAGATCAACTAAAGCGTGACCATTCCGCCGCTCTGCAGCCTGAATCATGTTAGGCAGCGCCAATTCACTTTCTATTACCCTATCCAGTGATTTTGTGACAGGTCGGCTGGCATCACGTTGTTTGAGGAAATCATCAAAGTCGGCAAACGTATTGTGAATAGCGGTCAGGAACGCGCTTTCGAAGCGTTGATACAAGGATCGATTACGTTTATCAATAACAAATGCTCGAAGTGAGCTATTTGAGCCTTGTCGACTGGCTAATGCGCTGATTTGCTCATTTTTGGACTCAAATTCTTGATAAAAAAGCGCGAGATGGTCTCGGCAAAACTCATCGCTCTTTCTTTGCAATTCCTGAAGCATAAAACTCTGCACGTTGATCATATTTATTCTATATAAATCAGGTATTTATTGGCCACTGTCTGCGTGCGATAAACGGTATCGAAACGCAGCTGCCGAACATACTGAGTATAGACAAGGTTGGAAATAATGCGCAGCGAACGGTTAAAGAATACTCAATCATCAGGGTTGGTGACTATGCCGTGCTTTTGGCTAGCTTGATAATCTCGTTTCCAGCCCAATATAGTCTGCTCACCACCATTGAATCAGGAGAAATCTGATCGCTTTTATGTCGTACGAAGACGAAATCGATAATTCAGACCAACTAGTTATTGATATCAGTAATGGCTCCGGCTTAGCTCGCCAGGACGAAGTGTTACCTGAAAAACTTTATATCATTCCGATAACGAGTCGGCCGTTTTTCCCGGCACAAATACAACCGGTGATAGTCAGTAAAAAGCGCTGGGCCGAAACGCTGAGAAGAGTGGCTAAAAGCCCGCATATGGCACTGGGCCTAATTTATGTAGGCGATCAGGATCCGGATCAGGTATTGGCAAGCGATTTACCGCTGATCGGTTGTGTGGTGAGAGTGCACAATGCCACAGCCGATGACAACAATTTGCAATTTGTTGCTCAGGGGATAAAGCGTTTTCGTATAGAACAGTGGTTCAAGGACAAGCCGCCAATGCTCGCCCAGGTATCGTATCCCGAGGCACGCATTGGAAATAGCGATAGTATAAAGGCCTACGCCATGGCCGTTGTTAAAGCCATCAAAGATCTGCTGCCATTAAATCCTCTGTATACAGAGGAACTTAAAAACTATCTGAGTCGTTTCAGTCCAAATGACCCCTCGCCATTAACGGATTTCGCTGCGGCAATTACTTCTGCAAAAGGCAGTGAGTTGCAAGCCATACTCGAAACCTTGCCTATCCGTGCTCGCATGGAAAAAGTGTTGGTGCTATTGCGAAAGGAAATGGATGTTGCGGAGCTGCAATCCTCAATTACCGCCCGTATCAACGAGCAGGTAAGCGATAACCAGCGTGAGTTTTTCTTGCGTGAGCAGCTAAAGATAATTCAGAAAGAGCTTGGTTTGTCCAAGGATGACAAGACATCTGATGTTGATCAGTTTCGAGAGCGCCTTACAGAGCTTAAGCCACCAGCCTATGCCCAGGAAAAAATAGAGGAAGAACTGAATAAATTATCGGTGCTTGATTCAGGCTCGCCAGAGTATGGGGTGACACGAAATTATCTTGATTGGGCAACGTCGGTTCCCTGGGGTGTTTACTCTGACGATAAGCTTGACCTTGATAACGCCCAGAAGGTTTTAGATGCGCATCACGATGGGCTGGATGATGTAAAAGAGCGAATTAAGGAGTTTCTCGCGGTTGGCGTTTTTAAAGGCGAGATTGCCGGCTCAATTTTATTATTGGTTGGACCGCCCGGAGTGGGAAAAACTTCAATCGGTCGATCAATTGCTGATGCATTGGGCCGTGAATTCTATCGATTCAGCTTGGGCGGTATGCGCGATGAAGCAGAAATTAAGGGCCACAGGCGAACCTATATTGGCGCGATGCCAGGAAAATTTATACAGGCATTGAAGCAGGTAAAAGTGTCGAACCCAGTAATCATGTTGGACGAAATCGACAAAGTAGGCGCTTCCTATCATGGAGACCCAGCTTCGGCTTTACTGGAAGTGTTGGATCCAGAGCAGAACTCTGAATTTCGCGACCATTACATCGACATGCCAGTAGATTTATCAAAAGTGCTGTTCGTATGCACGGCGAATCAGCTGGATACAATTCCTGGCCCATTGCTAGACAGAATGGAGACCATTCGACTTGCAGGTTACATAACGGAAGAGAAGCTGAGCATTGCAAAACGCCATTTATGGCCGAGAGCTTTGAAACAGGCCGGTGTGAATTCCAGGCAGTTGCGAATTAATCAAGGGGCGTTGAAAGTGCTAATTGAAGGTTATGCGCGCGAGGCTGGCGTACGTAATCTTGAAAAGCAGCTTAAGCGAATAATACGCAAGGCCGTTGTGAAATTATTGGATGATCCCAAGCAATCTATCCGAGTCGGAAAAGATGAGGTTGCTGAATATCTTGGCCCGCCGATGTTTCGTCAGGAGCGTGTTCTGTCAGGAATTGGGGTGGTTACTGGGCTTGCGTGGACGAGTATGGGCGGCGTTACCTTGCCTATAGAAGCAACCCGCGTTCACACCAATAACCCTGGATTTAAGTTAACCGGTAAGCTTGGTGACGTAATGCGCGAGTCTGCTGAAATTGCTCACAGTTATGTAATTTCGAACCTGGAACACTACGACTGCGACCAGGAGTTTTTCGACAAGTCCTACATTCATGTACATGTTCCCGAAGGCGCCACTCCGAAAGATGGACCTAGCGCTGGCGTTACAATGACCACCGCACTTATTTCTCTGGCTAGAAAGCAGGCAATACCCAGACCGTTGGCTATGACAGGAGAAATAACACTCACCGGGCAAGTGCTGGCCGTTGGAGGCATTCGCGAAAAAGTCATAGCCGCCAGACGCAGCAAAATTAAAGAACTCTTGTTGCCGGAAGCTTGCCGACGAGATTTCGAGGAATTGCCAGACTATTTGCAGAAGGGCCTAACAGTTCACTTTGCTGATCATTACGACCAAGTTTTCGATTTGGTGTTCGGTAAGTAAATATGCGTTAAACCACGAGCCTTTTTATTGCTGACTCGCAAGATTCCAGTAAAGGGGCGTTTTAATGCCATTCGCACTTGCCTTGCCTCTGAGTTTGCGCCAAACTTATAGTGTCTTCTTGAGAAAGCTCCCGTAGCCGTCAAAAAACACAATGTTTAACCTTCAAAATACAATCGCATTGAAATGCATGCACCTGTCGACGTCGCCTAAGCGCGCGCCATCGACGTGTCGTGTGCTCTGCGCACTTGTGATTACAAATGATTTGGGCTTGGTGAAAAACACCTATAGCGGGTCAGGGGGTTAGCCGTCGTGTGACGACCAAGTTTCTTCAAAGAAGCCCCCGCGAACCAAGTTCTCGGGGGTTTTTTCGTTATTAAGCGACAGAAATGGCGGGACTAAAAAGAATTTAACGAACATATAACGCGCGGTGACGCAAAGCCGCTAGACAAAGTGAAATGAGAAGCAGCTAAGGACTGCGTTAATCGTGGTGAATAAAATGGAACGCGCATTACTACATAATATTTTGAAAGTGTATGGCATTGGATTCTGCCATTCGTTTCAGCTCATATTGCCAGTGTTTGTCCCGCTGTTGCTTGGCAAGGGGCTAACTATGTCTGAGATTCTGCAAACGCAGGCAATCTTTGCACTGACTGTTGCCATGTTTGAGGTGCCCTCAGGATATCTAGCTGATGTTTACGGCCGGAAAGTTAGCTTGGTGCTCTCGGCTGTATTGATGCTGCTTTCTTATGTCTGTCTTTATTCAGCCGAAACCTTCGTTGATTTTTTGGTGTTTGAAATTGTAATGGGTGTGGCGCTAAGTCTGAGCTCAGGCTCTGATATGGCCATGCTATTTGATTCGCAGTTGGCACTGCAGAAGCTCAACAAGACCTTTAAGTTGCCAGCGTCCGTTGGAAAATTGGTGGCGCTAACGTCTTTATCCGAGGGCGTTGCAGCGGTTGTCGCTAGTGTGTTGTTTATAAGCATGGGCTCGGAAACAACGTTTGAGTGGTTGCTCGGCTTGCAATTACTTTTGGGTTTGCCACCACTGATTATCGTGCTGACTCTTGTTGAGCCGCCTCGAACCACTAGTAACGCGGGTGCGCAGGACAATATGCGTTCAATAATAGGAACCTTACTCTATGCTGATCGGCTGGTGCTATGGATAGCGATTGCTACCGTTGTTTTCGGTTTGTACGCGATGTTTGCATTTTGGACTTATCAGCGATTTTGGGAGTTAGAAGGTATACCTCTGGAGTATTTTGGATTTCTATGGGCGGTTCACTGCGTATTGCGCGGTGTCAGCGCACAGCTGGCTACTCGTCTTGAGGCTTGGGTTGGAACCAGGCAATTGATGGCTGTGGTAGCGGTGATGCCGGCTCTGGCGTTTGCTGGCATGGTCGGCTTTTCCGGCTGGTCTGCAATTGCCTGTGCGTTGATCATTCCTGTCAGTCGAGGTATGAACGCCGTATTGCTATTTGATGCATTAAACAGTCGGGTTGATAGTGCTTTTCGTGCGACGATTAACTCCTTGTTGAACTTGGTCATTCGCGGCGTGTTCATAATAGCGGGTCCAATGCTCGGTTTAGCAATGGATCAGCTCGGAATGGACTTAACTTTGTCGCTGCTGGCCGCCAGTGCGCTGCCTATATTGGGGTTTGCCAGCTTCATGTTATTGCGCGTACTCAGAAAACAGCAAACTAAACCGAGTTGCTTACCTATTGACGCGTGCGAAGCGCGGACGGCAGAGTAGCAGGTCTATACAGTGCGATGCTGGTACGGTAACGTGCCAGCCTCTTTTTTGTTAGCCATCAACAGGAGCGCTTTGATGGAAATATGGCAGTTAGCTGTACTTACCTGTGCAGGGGTCGCCAGCGGTTTTATGAACGTCATGGCTGGCGGCGGCTCTTTATTAACTGTACCTATTATGCTGTTTATGGGCATACCGGGGCCTGTTGCCAATGGTACAAATCGGATTGCAATACTGGCCCAAAACTTTACAGCAGTGCTTACTTTTTTTAAAAAAGGATATTCAGATTTTAGGTTGAGCCTGAGCCTGGCGTTAGCGGCCGTGCCTGGTGCGATCATCGGTGCTTTGATCGGCACCGAATTGCAAGGAGTTTGGTTTGATCGAATAATTGCTTTAGTAATGGTAGTGGTTATGATTCTCATGGCGACGGAGAAAAAACCTGTCGCAAAGGAGAGCTCAGAAGAAGTTTCGGTCTCGCCAAAGAGGCTTGTTCTTGGTCATCTGTGCATGTTTGGCGCTGGATTGTGGGGCGGTTTTATTCAAATAGGCGTTGGCTTCATACTGATGCCGATTTTGCATCGAGTGTTGGGCTTGAGCTTGGTGCAGGTCAATATGCACAAAGTGTTTATCGTACTGATGTATACCATTGCAGCGTTGGCCATATTCGCAGCAAAAATAGAATTACTTTGGATGGTCGGTTTATGTCTTGCCATTGGTAACTCTATTGGCGGATGGCTGGGCGCGACAGTCACGATTTCGAAAGGAGACGAAACGATTCGTCGTGTGTTCAACGCTGTATTGATTGTGTTCATAATAAAACTTCTGTTTTTCTAGAAGCAGAAAAGGACGAATAAAATGAGCGAAGAACTTAAAACCCTATTTTTCGTGGCGCTGGCTGTTTTAATTGTTGGCGGTTTGATGCGCAGTAGCTGGCGGATGCTCAGGCAGAGCGAAGACATGTTGAAAGACGTCGATAAAAATAAACTGCGTAAGCTAGACAAGGATGGCTGGGACGACTGAGTTTTATCCTCTCTAACCCCGCTGCTCGTCACGAAATTGCAGATCTGCAAGACGTTTGTACAACGGTGAGCTGTTAACCAAACTCGAATGTGTGCCCTGGGCGACCAATCGTCCTTGCTCAAGAACGGCAATCTTGTCGGCGTGCAGAACGGTTGCCAAGCGATGGGCAATGATGATTGTGGTACGGTTATGCATCAATTCCTGAAGTGCTAGTTGTATTTGATGTTCGCTTTCTGCATCCAAAGCACTCGTTGCCTCATCCAATAACAGAACACGCGGATTTTTAAGCAGGGCTCTGGCGATGGCTATTCGCTGGCGTTGCCCCCCAGACAGGCGCACACCACGGTCACCAAGAAAACTGCCGTAACCCTCTGGTAGTTCCGAAATAAACTCATGAGCATGTGCAGCCTTTGCAGCGGCAATGACTTCTGCATCGCTTGCATCAGGCCGGCCATAGCGAATGTTACTGGCGACGTTAGTTGAAAAGAGGGCGGGTTGCTGAGCCACAACAGCAATTTGACGTCGATATTCCTGAGGGTTGAGTTCACGAATATCAACGCCGCCGAATAGTATGCAGCCCTGCTGCGGATCATAGAAACGCTGCAGCAATTCAAATACGGTGGATTTCCCCGCCCCGCTTGGGCCAACAAGCGCGAGGCTTTTACCTTCGACTATGTCTAAGTTGAAATCTTGCAATGCGGGAGAATCCGGACGTGATGGGTAACTAAAGCTAACGGCGCTAAAGTTGGCATTAGCGTCCAGCTTGGCCGCCGCCGCGGCAGGCTCAGCAGGGGCAACTATTTCGCTGGGCTCACTAATAAGCTCCAGCAATCTTTCTGTAGCGCCTGCCGCGCGTTGCAATTCTCCATACACTTCTGACAAAGTGCCCACTGCCATGCCGACCATCAGCGCATAAAACATAAAGGCGCCAAGCTCTCCGGCCGTCATTGCACCTGAAAGAACATCATGTCCTCCAGCCCATAACATGCTACTTAAGCCACCAAACATCACCACAATGGCTATCGCTATCATTGCTCCACGCTGGGCAATTCGCTTGCGTGCGATTACGAAGGCGTATTCTACTTCCTCGCCGAAAGCGCTTTTTTCGAGCTCTTCTTGAGCGAAGCTTTGGACTGTTTTGATATTCTGAATCGCCTCGCCAGCGTAACTACCAACACCGGCAATGCTGTCCTGACTCTTTCGGCTGAGCTCTCGAACTTTTCTACCGACCCAAAACATTGGCAGCATAACCAATGGTACGCTTGCCATAACGATCAACGTCAACTTCAGATTGGTGATCAACAATATAATTAGTGCGCCTACCAACATGATGGAATTACGTAATGCCAGTGAAAGAGAGCTGCCAATAATGGATTGTAAGATTGTTGTGTCGGCTGTCAGCCGAGACATGATTTCACCGCTCAAGTTCGTTTCGAAGTAGCTCGGGTGTAGCGTAACAATATGATCGAAAACAGCTTGGCGGAGATCAGCTGATACCCGCTCTCCAAGCCAAGACACCAGATAAAAGCGCATATAACTACCGGCGGCCATTGCAACGGCAAGGACCATGATAATGCCAATTGCAGCGTTAAGACGATCGCCAGATTCCGAGACGAATCCACCGTCTATCAATAGCTTTACGCCTTGTCCCATGGACAAAGTGATAGCCGCAGTGAACAATAGAGCCGCAGCTGCAGCAATAACGCGGCCTTTGTAAGGCTTTAGAAAAGTTAGCAAAGTCGCTAGAACTTTAAAGCTTGCCTTGCCTCGGGGTCGTTGTTGCGGTTCTTGTACAGAATTATTGCTATCGGAATCTGACACACTGGGTTCCACTGCGGTTTTAGGCCGTGCATTCTCTCATAGGAGGCCCCCTATCATGTTGCTTGTTAATCGGTGCTTTTATGCTCTGTTGCTCTGCGTGTGCGCAGCTGTGTCTTGGGCAAGCGACGCGGGCGACCCTCAACCGCCGAAGTATCCTGTTCCCAGCCATGTAAGCAATAGCGCAAAGGCGATGTTGAATCGACCGATTGATTTGCACCGAGCTAGCCAGGTGCCTGTTACTAAGCAGCAGTGGCTGACGTCCATCGAGCGTGTGTCTGGCAACTACCAGCACATGCTGGCGGTGGCAAGGTCAGCGCCTGTTTCAATTGAAAAAACAAAGATGGCAGGCGTTACTGTAAGAATAATTACGCCGACGAACTTACCAATATCGAACAAAAATAAAGTGCTAATGAACCTACATGGCGGTGCATACATTCATTTTGGCGGCGATTTAAGTGTGCTAGAGGGCATTGCTTATGCGGCTGCCGGTCAGTATAGGGTGGTGGCAGTTGATTACCGTATGCCGCCTAATGACCCCTTTCCCGCAGCGGTAGATGATGCTGTTGCTGTCTATAACGAGTTACTGAAAACCTATTTGGCGAAGAATATAATTATTTTTGGTGGCAGCGCAGGGGGTGGTTTAACGGCGGCGTGTATATTAAAGGCTCGCGATCAGGGGCTGCGAATGCCCGCGGCAGCGATTATGAACACGCCATGGTCCGATTTGAGTAAAACAGGCGACAGCTACTACACCAATGCGGGGGTTGATCCAATACTGCCAACCTATGATGGTGTTCTCGGAGCTTCAGCCGAGCTGTATGCGGGAGACTATGACCTAAAACATCCATTGGTATCGCCAGTGTATGCAGATTACAGCAAAGGTTTTCCACCCAGTTTGTTGATCACAGGCACGCGTGATCTGCTTTTAAGTAGTACGGTACGTTTGCACTTGAAGTTAAAGGAGGCAAATATTCCAGCTGAACTTCTAGTATTTGATGCAATGTGGCATGGGTTTTCGGCGGACCCCCGGCTGCCCGAGGCACAGCTCGCTAATCGCGAAGTGTTTAAGTTTATCGATAGAGTTTTCTCGAGTGCGCAATAAAATTGGGTGTCCAGTTTCCAGCTGCGTTTTAGGCGTAGTGCAGTCAAACTACTGTTTGGTTAACCGGGAGAAGATGTCATGTGCTCTATTCAAGCAGCCGCGCACAAGCCGATGATTAAAGCGTTACCAACTGAAGGAGTGATGTACCAAGCGATTGTTCAAAGAGACAGTAGCTTTGAAGGTGTTTTTACTATTGCGGTGAAAACTACTGGAATTTTCTGCCGGCCGGGTTGTTCTGCACGTACCCCTAAGCCTGAAAATGTGGAGTATTTCAAAACGAATAAGGAGGCCGAGTTAGCAGGCTATCGTGCTTGTAAAGTGTGTAAGCCCACTCAAAGTGCGGGCACTCAACCAGGCTGGGTAACCGAAGTGATCAATCAATTTGACCGAGAGGGGAGGTTGAGTGACGCAAAAATTCTGGAGCTAGGAGTCGATCCCGTAAGAGTGCGGCGTTGGTTCAAAAAACATTATGGACTGACATTTCAGGCCTGGCAGCGAGAGCGGAGAATATCAATGGCACATGACTCGCTAAAGGGCAGCCAAAGCGTTACTGAAACAGCATTTGCGGCGGGTTTTGACTCACTGAGTGGTTTTGGCGAAGCTTTTCACAAAGTCGCCGGATGTTCACCAGTTGCCGGCCGTGATCGCAAACTCATAAAAGTAAAGCGGTTACTAACCCCACTCGGACCCATGTTCGTTGCAGGAGATGACGATGGAATTTGTTTGCTGGAGTTTGATGATCGTAAGGCACTTGACGGTCAGCTAACGCGTTTGCAACGTGTTCTGGATGCCCAGTTTATTGCAGGAGAGCATTCGCTTTTTACGCAGTTAGAGCGTGAGCTAGAGCAATATTTTGCTGGGCATTTGCAGCAGTTTTCAACATCGCTGCAGCTAGCGGGAACGCCGTTTCAATGCCAGGCATGGAATGCGTTGATTAACATTCCATTTGGCGAAACTCGAAGCTATGCGCAGCAAGCCGAGGCTATTGGTAACCCCAAAGCAGTGCGTGCCGTGGCAAGAGCGAATGGACAAAATGCGCTGGCCATCATTGTTCCATGCCACCGCGTGGTGGGAAAAGATGGGACTCTAACTGGTTACGCGGGGGGCTTGTGGAGAAAACAAAAACTTCTGGATCTTGAGATACAGCGCAAGCAACCTTCTTTGCTGTAGTTGAGAGATCGGGACTAATAGAAGAGAGCCGAGATACTGGCGTTTAGCTACCAGTTACAGTCGTCTACGCTCAGCTCGATGCGTAACTCTTCATTTTGTTCATTGCGTTGTACCTCGTAGCAGCCGCCCGACTGGGTTTTCAGCAAGCGGCGAACAGGAGTTGTGACCGGTATTGAATCGAGGGGAGTGTCTAGCGCTGTGACGGGGTAGTTATAATGTCCTATCAGATTGCCGGGGCCAAAGTATCCTGGCGCGTAGGCCCACGCCCAAGGCGCACCGTCGCTGTACGCGCGACTGAGTACTGCATCCTTGTGAGCATGATACGAGCGGTAGTAAGACGAATTGCTGTACGCAGGTTTGGTGAAATGCCTGTGGCCACTATTAGTGTTTCGGGTAGAGGCATTAGCCAACGCTGTGTAGCCCTCGGTTCTGTAGCCTAACTCGACGGCGCTCACCGAGGTTATTGCCGAGCACAGAAGACCTATGATTGCGAAGCAGCGAAAGCGAAACATGCTTGATGTCCCCGAACAACGTAATTTTGAGCAAACATTGTACGGTGCTTGCAGGTCCATCGACAAGAGACGAATGGTGTAACATAAGAGCTTGTTTTGCCTATGCTCAAAGCTGGGCTTTCGTTTATATCTGATTGATTTTATGGATTTTATCCAAATTTCTGTAGCAATTACTTTGCTCGCCTTAGTGCTCAGCCTGATTTTGTCGCAGTGGCGGCCATCCTGGATCTTTGGCTTTGCGGCCCTGTTTTGCTATGTCATAGGCGCAGTAAATACCGAGCAGCTACTATCAAAAGTTGTTAATCCGGGACTGGCGACCTTGGTTCTGTTGCTGCTGGTGTCGATTGGGCTAGAAAAAATAGATTGGATGGTTCGCGTCAGCCGTCGCCTGGTAAGCAAAAGCTACACCATGACGCTGTTGCGCTTGGGTGGGATCACTGCGTTGCTATCAGCATTTCTCAATAATACAGCGGTTGTCGCTGTACTGGCGAATGGTGTCACAAAAAATGGCAAGCACCCGGCAAGCCGACTACTCATTCCATTGTCGTATGCAGCAATTCTCGGTGGTACAACCACTCTCATAGGAACTTCCACAAACCTTATCGTGAACAGCTTCCTAATTGATGCGGGCGAAAAGGGCTTTGAATTCTTCGATTTTTTTATTGTCGGAATCGTCGCAACTATTGCTGGGCTCACGGCGTTGTTATTTTCAGCTCGTTTGTTGCCCATCACCAAAGAAGATGAATTAACGCCTGCTGAATATCTAATAGAAGCTCGAATTGTTGAAGGTTCGAGTCTAATAGGGCATACGGTTGCAGAAAATAAGCTGCGGCAGTTGGAATCTTTATTCCTGGTAGAGATCATTCGTGATGGAAAGCTGCTTACGCCGGTTTCGCCCTATGAAGTGTTAGAGCTGGGTGATGTGCTTATATTTTCTGGTGATGTTAAAGAAGTTGGTCGGCTTGAAGGCTTTGAAGGGTTGGAAACGTTTGCGACAACAAGCGGATTGTTGGGTAGTAATTTAACAGAAGTGGTTGTTTTACCCAACGCGACTATCGCTGGGCGCACAATCAAACAGGTGGGCTTTCGCGCAATGTTTGATTCGGCCGTGGTCGGCATGCGCCGCGGTGGTATGCGTTTGTCAGGTAAGCTCGGTAGCATCTCATTGCGAGCCGGCGACAGCCTTTTGCTAGCTGTAGGGCCGGATTTCAGCACGCGACAGAACATAAGTAAGAACTTTGCGGTTTTAAGCGGCGTTGAAATAGAGCGAAGCTTGTCGAATCGCGGCAGCGCATTATTAATGGGTGCATTTGCCTGTGTTGTAGTTTTGTCTGCTCTGCAAATAGTGTCTCTTTTCAAAGGTCTTGTGCTGTTGCTGGGTGGGCTGTTGGCCTTTCGGGTAGTGAGCAGCGACGATTTAAAACGACGATTTCCTCACAGCTTATTGGTAATCATTGCTTCGGCACTCATTATTGCACAAGCACTTTCAAATTCAGGCCTGGTGGATATGCTCACCGGTGTTCTGCACCAGTCTCTGTCGTCATGGGGTCCACTGGTAGCTCTGGTGGGCGTATTTTTGGCTACTCTGGTTCTCACCGAAGTTATGACTAATAATGCGGCAGCAGCGTTGGCTTTCCCAGTTGCATTTACCTTGGCCGAGAGCTTTGGTGTTAACTGGATGCCCTTTGTTATGGCGGTGGCCTATGGTGCCAGTGCAAGTTTTCTAACGCCATACGGATATACCACAAACTTGATGGTCCAGAATATTAGTGGCTATCAATTAAGGGACTACGTGCGTACAGGATTGCCTGTAGCTATTGCGTATTCAATTACTGCGCTCATCGCCATTCCGATTGTGTTTCCTTTCTGAGAGCTTAAGAACTATCTAGAAGGAGCATAAGAGTATACGGCTTACTCGTTTACCCACTCCCAACGTAAGGGTTCGCCGAAATCGTCATAAATGAGTTTGCGCCGTGGTTTTGGCGTTATTGTTTTTGTAGACGCTTTTGCGGGCTTACTTTTTCGTCTTGCTTCTATTGATTGCACCACGTTTAGTAGCGGAACCTGGTCTTCGGGTGCAACGTTGTTGGGTTCGCTGGGGACGAAACTGCTTGGCTTAATGGGTCCATCGGCATTGTCGCGTCCACTTAGTCCTCTCGGCACCATGTTGACTTCCCCACCTTTGGCAAGAAAATCCTGCATTTCCCGCTCCATCTGCTTGCGGATTTCTGATTTTCTGGGTGGTAGATTCATACCTGCACTTGAGACGTTAAAATTCGGACACAACAAACAAATATAGCACGTACATTCATGGTTACTGTGGCCCAAATGGAGTAAATTCGCAGTTTAGAGATTTCTAGGCTCTCCTCACGTGCTAAAACGTCCCATTTTCCTATTCAGCATGGACTCTGACCAATTCCATGCAGTTCCGCTAACTACAGGCGGATTGCAAGCCTACTATCAAAAGTACGGAAAAAACGCTGCGAGCGGTGAGTTCGAATTACTGCATTTTAGAGACAGTGACGAAATAAGCGCGTGGCAGAGTTCTGATCAGCAGCGAGTGCTGAACCTTTGTCGGTCAGCCCTCAATGAGGGCGTGCAACCGGTTATGGGTTTCAGTTTTTACACCTGGAATGCCGCTGAGTTTTTGCAGCTCATTGTTGATCTTAAACGTTTGCTGCCCGACTTTCTCTGCGTTGTGGGAGGGCCTCATGTGCAAGAGGCCGCAAGCTATCTGTTGAGTGACCCCATTGATCTGGTCGTGATGGGCGAAGGCGAGCAAACGTTTACTGAACTGCTGGATGACCCCAGCCCTGAGAATTGGCCAAGTATCGACGGCCTTGCCTGGGCTGAGTCCAGTGGCGTTGTTTTCTCTGCTGAGCGTACGAGAGAAACTGAACTAGATCGATTGCCCTCGGCACTGGATATTGTTCCCTTGGTCGACGAACAAGGTGCACCCCTCTACGATTCGATATCCTATGAAACCAGTCGGGGCTGCCCTTTTAAATGTGCGTTTTGTGAGTGGGGTACTGGGGCTATAGGCACAAAGATGCATCAGTATTCGCTGCCGAGAGTAGAAAGAGACTGGCGAAAAGTAGTGGCGGCTGGCATTGAAAACATTTGGTTGGCTGACTCGAATTTTGGTGCGCTTAAAGAAGACGTTCATAAAACGAAACTTATCTGTGAGTTAAAAGCTCAAACGGGATTGCCTAGGACATTCGCGACATCCTGGTCAAAAAAGCACAGCCCCAAAGTGCAAGAAATCGTTCTATTGCTGCACGAAAATGGATTGCTTCCGCATTACCAATTGGCGCTGCAGACATTAACGCCCTTAGCTTTGGAACTTTCCAATCGCAAGAACATGGCCGCAAATAAATACGAACCGATCGCTCGCGAGATGGCGCAGGCTGGTGTACCAATAGCCGCCGAGTTAATTTGGGGCTTACCGGGCGATAACCTTGCCGACTTCGAAAAGAACCTCGATCGTTTATTAGCGACATTTCCGAACATCAATATCTTTGGTTACACATTGCTGCCGGGCACAGAGTTCTATGAGCGCCGCAAGGAGTATCAGATTGAAGCGGTGCCGGTTGCGGGCTATGGGAAAGCAAAAGGTGAATACGTTGTTGCGTGCCACACGTTCCCTCGTGACGAGGGATTAGACGGTTATTTTCTTATTACCGCGCATATGATCCTTATCCATGGTCATATTATGCCTCTAACAATACGTGCCATGGCGATGCAAGACGGATTGCCTGCGACACCGCTATTGCGCTTGATGTTGGCCGCACTGATTGGAGAGTACAAAGTGGAGATGACTGATCGCCTCGAAATTTATGAAACGAGAGCAGCATTGTACTTACAGTTTATGGCCGATTTAGATAGGACATTTAGCGTGCTCGAAAGCTGCATTCTAGATTGGAGTGAAAAACACGACGCTGATGGGGCAGTGATATCGAGTACGATTGCCGTACTTCGTATTGATAGAGCTCTGTGCCCTCGTGTTGGCCCAGCTAGCACCGAAGTTATTGAGTTTGATTTTGATGCAGCGTCTATTGCTGAAGCTTTGCAAGCTTTGAATCAGCCCTCGGTAGAGATGTTTGCAACCGTCGAGCAATCTCTAACGGTTAGGCACCCAGGTGGTGTTGGTGAAGTGCTTAAGGATCCCGATGGTGGCAGCTGGCTAGGCGGCCAATGGAGTAGAAGTGAGTCGCTGTTCAAGGTGCTCGACGACAGTAGCTATATAGTGCGTGAAACAAGTATTCAGTAACCCGAATTAAAAAGTGCAAATGAGAGATAAAAAATGACATTCAATAGGTTTTTACAGGCTTCCTTTCTTTTCGCCCTGAGTTGCGTTGCATCCGCAGAAACGGTCGAAACCGAACGCACGGCAGAGCAACAGAAATCTCTAGACCTTTACAGCAAGTTAATCTCATATCGTTCGGCCGTTGGGCACAAGCAAGTACTGCCTATGGCGACCCTGCTGGCTGAGCAATTTCGTGTGGGGGGCTTTTCGGCCGAAGATGTCCATTTGCTGCCTGTAGATGATACCGCAGCGCTGGTCGTACGCTTCAGAGGCACTGCGAACTCAAGTTTGAAGCCTATATTGTTTATGGCGCATATGGATGTGGTTGATGCTTTGCCGAAAGACTGGGAGCGCGACCCATTTACTCTGCTTGAAGAAGACGGTTATTTTTATGGCCGTGGCACTATGGATAACAAAGCCGGTGTTAACAATCTTACCACTGTGTTTTTGCGCTTGAAGAAAGAAGGTTTTGTTCCCGAAAGAGACTTGATTTTGGCCTTTAGCGGCGATGAAGAAACGACAGGCACAACAATCAAAACATTGATCAAAGATCATCGAGAGCTGATTGATGCCGAGTTCGCGATCAATTCGGATGGCGGCGGTGGTTCCTTAGCCAAAGGCAGCGACTCCTCGTCAAGAAATGCAAAAGCTGCAAGTTTCAATGTGCAAACGGCTGAGAAAACCTACATGACATTCGCACTGGAAACCAAGAATAGAGGTGGCCACAGCAGTGCGCCGAGATCCGATAACGCAATCTATCAATTGGCTGCCGCGCTGAAAAAATTGTCACAGTTCAAGTTTCCGGTTCGCAGCGACGAAACAACGAAATTGTATTTCGAGCGCAGTGCTGAGCTGCAAAGTGGTCAAATTGCCAAGGCTATGAGGCGCTTTGCCAAGGACCCAACGGATCAATGGGCTAGCGATTATCTTGCGACTAAACCAGAGTACGTTGGTGTTACGCGCACCACCTGCGTAGCGACCTTGTTAGAGGCGGGTCATGCCGAGAACGCGCTTCCGCAATCAGCTAAGGCGACGGTGAACTGCAGGGTTTGGCCAGACGAAAGCCTAGAGAGCGTGATACAGCATTTGGAGAACGCGGTCGACGACGAAGGTGTTTCTGTAAGCCTGACTGATGGCTATACATCGTCGCCGCCATCGCCTCTAAATCCTCTAATTATGAGCGCGATAGAATCTGTTGTTCACAAAAGGCATCCCGACATTCCTGTCATTCCCTATATGGCACCGTACTTTACCGACGGCAAGTTCACTCGAGGTGCAGGAATCCCTACCTATGGTGTTGGAGGCTTATTTCTTGGGTCGGAAGACGCACGCGCTCATGGTCTTAATGAACGAGTGCCAGTCTGGTCCTTCTTTGAGTCGCAGCTGTATTGGTACGATCTGATGGTTACGCTGGCTGGTAAGAAGTAAAGGCCAAAACGGTGGCTATGCAAAAGGGGCGAGAAATCATGGGAAGTGATAGTGAATAAGCATTACGAAATACTGTTTGAGCCGGTAAAGATAGGTCCAGTCACAGCGCCGAACCGCTTTTATCAAGTGCCGCATGCAAGTGGTATGACGGAAGCTAACCCGAATGTACGCGCTGCCTTTCGCGGAACAAAGGCCGAAGGTGGCTGGGGGGTGGTGTCCACCGGCGCGGTATCTATTCATCCCTCTTCTGACGACAGTCCGCTGCCCTTTGCTCGGCTGTGGGACGACAATGATGTGCGTTCACACGCATTGAGCACGGCAGCAATCCACGAGCATGGTTCGCTTGCTGCAGTTGAGCTTTGGCATGGCGGTGGTGCCGTCATGAATCGCACATCGCGTATCAGCCCCTATTCGCCCTCGGGAATGCCTTGGGCGCCGACACATGTCGGGTTTATGGGGCAGGCAAAGCCTCGTATTATGGATAAACATGACATAAAGGATGTTATTCGTTGGCAGGTTGAAGCCGCGAAGCGCGCTCGTTCAGCTGAGTTCGATATCGTCTACATATATGCTGGCATGGGCTATCTTGGCTATCAGTTTCTGCTTCCCGAATCTAACGTTAGAACAGATGAGTACGGTGGTTCGGTAGAGAACAGAACGCGATTTGTGCGCGAGATGATAGAAGCGACCAAAGAGGCCGTCGGCGATGATTGTGCTGTTGCCTTACGTATTAGTCTCGAAGAGTTGCGAGCCAAACCCAGTGAGCATTACGAGTCTCAGGCCCATGAAGTAGTCACACTGCTGTCTGACTTGCCGGATTTATGGGACGTGAAAATGGACTCGAGTCCAACAGACTGCGGTGCCTCTCGTTTCCGACCCGAAGGCGCTCATGAACCGGTTATTGATTTTGTTAAGAGTTGCACCAATGTGCCAGTTGTAGGCGTGGGCCGTTTCACATCGCCAGACACAATGGTGTCGCAAATTAAGCGCGGCGTCCTGGATCTGATTGGTGCCGCGCGGGCCTCCATTGCCGACCCTTTCTTGCCGAACAAAATTAAGGAAGGGCGCGAGGACAGCATTCGTGAATGCATCGGCTGTAATATATGCATTGCTTCCTGGCATGACGGTGTGCCCGTTCGATGTACGCAGAATGCAACAGTAGGAGAGGAGTGGCGCAAAGGTTGGCACCCTGAACGAGTGAAATCCGCTCCGGCAAAGGAGTCGGTATTGGTCGTTGGCGGCGGGCCAGCAGGGCTTGAAGCCAGCTTAATTGCCGCCAAACGCGGATTTGACGTAACGCTGGTTGACTCTAAAGAAGAATTTGGGGGGCGTTTAAGATTCGAAACGTCCTTGCCTGGTTTGTCGAATTGGGGAAGAGTAGGCGACTACCGCCTATATGCGCTGCGCCAAATGGCCAATGTCGCACTGTACCCAGCGAACACATTAACGGCGGCCGATATTGCTGAGTTTGCTCCTGACCATGTAGCTCTTGCGACCGGCTCGAGCTGGACTCGTCTACTTTACAGCTCTTTGGAAATACCCGTTGGTGAAATGCAAGGTCCGCAGGTTTACACGCCGACTGATTTGGCTGCTGGCAACTGGCCAAGCGAAGGTCCTGTATTAGTGTACGATTACGACAACTACTATATGGGCGGTTTAGTCGCCGAGGCACTAGCGGATCGTGGTTTGGCGGCGGTTTATGCAACGTCAGCGGGGCATGTTTCAGCCTGGACAGTTATGACCAATGAGCAGCCGTATGTGCATCAAGCCCTGTCTGAACGAGGCGTCGCGCGTCATACCTTGTCTTTGCTTAAGTCTTTCGACAACGGAGCAGCTTGCCTTGCTGATATGTATTCGGGTCAAGAAACGCATATTCAGGCGGCCGCGGTAGTGATTGTTGGTACACGTCTACCAAACGACGATTTGTATCACCAGTTACGAGATCAAGAAACATCGACGGGCGCCACACCATTCAAATCTCTACAGCGCATTGGCGACGCACTTGCGCCAGGTGCGCTGGTGCATGCTGTTTACAGTGGCCATGAGTTTGCACAGCAACTGAGTAAAGACCGCAATGAGCTCTATCTAAGAGATTTACCGGTTACCGAACATAACCCATCAGCAGCGTATGTGAGCCCTGAAGAGAGAGAGAATGTCTAAAAGACAAAGAAGGGTTCGTCGCAGTGTTGGCAAGATAGACCAGCTACCGTGGCAGCAGATAGCAAATCCGTACGCGCCAATAGAGGTGATTAGCGCTGACCAAGTTGAAACAATCATAGAGTCGGCACTGCTAGTGCTTGAAAGAAAAGGCTTGCGGTTTTTGGAGCCATCGAGCCGGACGCTACTTAAGTCACACGGAGCGGAAGTGGATGAGGCTTCACAAATGGTTCGCTTCCCGTCTGAATTGGTGCGTGAGAAAATCGCCTTGGCGCCAGACCATTTTACCCTGAGGGCGCGCAACCCTCAGCGAAACCTTAAGCTTGGCGGCAATCATCAGGTGTTTGCTGCTGTGGGTGGCCCCGCTTTTTGCAGCGATCTTGATAAAGGCCGCCGCCCAGGCACATTTGCGGAGCTATGTGATTATTTCAAGATCATTCAAAGCCTGAATATTTTGCACCAAGAAGGTGGAATGGCTTTTGAACCGATGGATTTACCCCCTAGAACCCGGCATCTTGATACACATCTCGCGCAGTATCGGTACCTTGACAAGAACTGCCAAGCTTATCCCCTCGGCAGAGAACGAATAATCGACGGCATTGAAATGGCGGCTATTGGTCTAGGCATAGATCGTGAGCAACTTGTTGACACACCGGCAATCCTCGGAATTATCAATACCAATTCCCCAATGCAGCTTGATGTACCGATGACTGAGGCTACGATGGAGTTAGCCCGCAGCGGCCAAGTGAGCTGTATTACACCCTTTACGCTTGCCGGCTCGATGAGTCCAGCAACGCTTGCTGGCACGCTTATTCAACAAACGGCGGAGGTTTTGTCCGCTGTTACTTTAACTCAATGTGTTAGAGCAGGCGCGCCAGTAATGTATGGCGCATTTGCATCTAATGTCGACATGAAAAGCGGTGCTCCTGCACTGGGTACGCCCGAGTACAGTAAGGCTACTTTGGCGAGCGGCCAGATATGCAGGCGCCTTGGTCTGCCTTTCCGTTCCAGTAATACCAATGTCTCCAACTGTGTTGATGCGCAGGCAAGTTATGAAAGTCAAATGTCTATATGGGCGGCTGTCATGGGGCATGCAAACTTGCTTAATCATGCGGCGGGTTGGCTGGAGGGTGGATTAACAGCGTCATTTGAGAAACTGATTATTGACGCTGAAATGTTGCAGATGATGACGGCGTTTATGCAGCCGATAGAATTTAGTGAGGGAGATCTGGCGCTGGATACAATAATGGACGTGGAGCCTGGTGGTCATCATTTTGGAACAGAGCACACGCTAGAACGATATGAAACAGCATTTTATACCCCCATGGTATCTGATCGGCGTAACTTCGAGACCTGGAATGAGGCCGGCAGTGACGACGCCGCAATTAGGGCCAACAAAATCTGGAAGCAGTTGTTGCAGGAATATGAGCAACCTGAGACTGACCCAGCAACTGATGAGGCCCTGGTTAGCTACGTGGCCAAAAGAAAAGAGTTTTACGCACGCAGTGTTGACTAGAGAGCTACCGTTAGTATTGCTAGCAAAGAGAGCTCACAAGAGCCCCTTTAGATAGCGACTATTACTCTAAGTGCATCGAGTCGTAAGCCAATTGAATCAATCAGTTTATTAACCGAGAGTAATTCCTCTTGGTGTGCTGTGATTTCTTCGTCTCTGACGTTTGGATTGACCCGTTTTAAGGCCTGAAGTCGTTCAATTTCTTCAGTTAATGCGTGCTCAGCGTGCGAGTGCGCGCTTTGAATGAGGGCCTTGGATTTTTGCTCTGCCGCAGCCCGACTTAATTTGATCAGTGCTTCAAGAACTTTGGTGCGTGCTTTAACTACTTTGACGGACGTTTTCCGATCAAGCACTTGAGCGGCAGAATTCAGTAGGTCGAAACTGACGGCATCTTGCAACATCTTACCTTGTTCATTAATCAGCATACGTATTGTGCTTGGAGGCAAATAACGGCTGGATTTCTGTGGGCTCTCAATAACAAACAATGTTTCGAGCAACATGGTGCCAGGCTTTAGCCCAGCTGATTTCACTGCTATAGCGGAACAATTGCCTTTTTCGCCGCCGGTTACCATCTCAAGTGCGCCAGTCACCATGCGGTGATCCCAGCTCATGAAGTGCCAGTCTTCATTAGCGAGGGCTGTTGCGCGGTCAAAGGTAATAGTCATTCCTTCGTCGAGCAGCATTGGGAAAGGTGCAAACATGTTTTCGGCCGGTCGTATTATGGTGGCGCTTTCGCTGTGTGGTTCGCTGTGCACGCCATAGCAGTCAAACACCGATTCCATAAACGGCGCCAAGTCTTCGCGTTGATCGTCTATTCGAGCTTTTTCTGCCAAGGCACTTGCCACATGGCTGCGGCAAGAATTGTATTCAAGCAGCCGATCTCGACCGTTGTGTAACTGCTCATTAAGAGAAGCCGTTAGCAACTTGGTTCGCTCGATAAACTCTTCAGTGTAGCTGTTGGCTTCACAGGCCTTGCGCAGCTCTGTTTTCATGTCCACATACACAGTATGTGCAGCTGGGCAGGCCTTTTCTATGGCGTTAAGACCCTGGTGATACCATTGGAATACAATTTCCTGAGCCGAATTTTCAAAATAGGGTACGTGAATTTGAATCGTATCCGTCTGCCCAATTCGATCAAGCCGTCCGATTCGCTGTTCAAGCAGGTCCGGGTTCGCAGGCAGATCAAACAGCATTAGATGGTGTGCGAACTGAAAATTACGGCCTTCGCTGCCAATCTCGGAACATATCAAGATCTGGCTACCGTAATCGAGGTCAGCAAAAAACGCAGCTGCGCGGTCCCGATCCACGATGCTCATTCCCTCGTGAAAAACGGCCGCTTGTAGACCGGTTTTCACTCGTAGGGCTTCGGCCAGGTCTAGCGCTGTTTCGGAGCTGGCGGCAATTAAGAGCAGCTTCTCGCCTCTATGCCTCTTCACCATCTCTTGAAGCCAATTAACGCGCGGGTCAATGTCAACCCAAGGCCCAGCGTGCGCCGAGTTTCTATATTGGCGCTCTGGGGTCAGTAGCTCGGCCGAGTAATTGTCGGGCTTAGTCAGTGGATAGGCATGCAGTTCGCGACCTGGAAAACCACTAATAGCAGCGCGAGTATTTCGAAACAAAACGCGTCCGGTGCCATGACGATCAAGTAAGTGATCGATTAAATCAGTTCGTGCGGTACTCTTTTCACTGCTGTCTTCTGTGCTGTGCTGCAGTCGTGCTAGCAAATGAGCATCCTCGTCAGCGTCCAGTACTTGAGCCAAGGAGTCGTTTAGTTCGCCCTCTGATACATCATCTTGGAGCAGAATATCGATTGCGTTCGCAATGGGTTCGTAGCTTTGCTCTTCTCGATTAAATTCCTCGTAGGAGCTGAAACGGTCGGGGTCTAGCAACCGTAAGCGCGCAAAATGACTTTCTTTTCCGAGCTGCTCAGGCGTCGCTGTTAATAACAATACGCCTGGAGTTTTTGCAGCCAGTTGCTCAACTAATTGATATTCGTCGCTAGGCGCCGATTCGCTCCATTCAAGGTGATGAGCCTCATCGACTATGAGTAGATCCCAATCGGCTTCTAATGCCAATTTTCGTGCGTGCTCATTGTTTATGAGAAAATCAATGTTGCACAACACGAGCTGTTCGTCGCTAAACGGATTTCGGTTCTCGGCCTCAATTTCGGCTGCAAGCTGGGCTTCGGTAGGCTCTTCTTCAGAATCGTCTTCAAGAAAAACGTCGTCAACGGTCTCCGCAAGCATTCGCTCATCGTCGAAGATACTAAAGTGCAGGTTGAACTTACGTAGCATTTCAACCAGCCATTGATGTAGTAAAGTCTCAGGCACTAAAATCAGTACACGATGAGCACGTTCGGTTAGCAGCTGATGATGAAGGATTAGGCCGGCTTCAATGGTTTTGCCTAAGCCTACTTCGTCGGCGAGCAACACTCTTGGCGCAAACCGTCGGGCAACCTCGTGCGCTATGTAAAGTTGGTGAGGGATGAGACTGGTGCGAGCCCCGGTTAAGCCATGCAACTCAGAATGTGACAGTCTTGCGGTTGCTTCCCAGCTTCGATACCGCACATCAAACCACTTGTTGGAATCGATCTGGCCGGTAAACAACCTTTCCTGCGGCTTGTTCAGCTGGATGAAATTGTCCAGCATTGTTTCGGGCAGGTCTGTGACTGTGCCTGAATCGGTAACACCTTGATAAATTATCAAGCCATCGTTTTCAACAACGTTACTAACCTTAAGCAGGCTGCCGTCGTCGCAGCGTATCTCGTCACCGATAGTGAATGTTACGCGGGTAAGGGGGGCTGTTTGCTTTGCATAGACCCGAGTTTCCCCCGATGCTAGAAAGACAATCTGAACCGTTCGGTGTTCAACCGCTAGAACAGTACCCAAACCCAGCTGCAGTTCAGCATCATTAATCCAACGTTGACCCGGTACGAATTGCTGCATGTTTATCTCTTCAAAATCGGCCCGCTATGGTAGTGCTTTTCACAGTGTTTTCAAGGACAATAATGAGTTGATGTAAATGCTTTTGAGCAGAGGTGATTAGATGGATCAGGCAAGTAAGATATTCTCTCAAGTTGTTGAAGGAAGACGCAGTGTAAGAGGGTTTAAGGCCGAGCCCGTAGCCCAAGATCTTATTGAAGATGTGTTTCGCATTGCCCAGCAAGCGCCGTCTAATTGCAACACGCAACCTTGGGATGTCGTCGTTGTCAGTGGCGAAAAGTGTGACCTGCTTAGAACTCGCTTTACCGAGGCTTTTATGCAAGGCCAGATCAAATTGGACTTCCCTTACGATGGTAAGTATGAAGGAGTCTACCGCGACCGACAGTACGACTCAGCAAATCAGTTGTATTCAGCGCAGTCGATCGATCGAGCAGACAAAGTTCGTCGTAATGAAGCATTTATGCGCAACTTCACGTTCTTTGAGGCACCGCATGTCGCTTTTTTCTTCCTGCCTGAGCCATTTGGACTGCGCGAAGCGGCCGATCTGGGTATGTATGCGCAAACAGTAATGCTCTCCATGGTGGCTAACGGCTTGGCCAGTTGCCCTCAAACAGCGCTGAGTATGAGCGCTGACATGTTGCGCGAAGAGCTTGATCTACCATCGAGCATGAAAGTAATGTTTGGCTTGTCTTTCGGTTATGAAGACCTTGATCACCCTGCCAACAATTGCAGAGTTGGCCGAGCCGATGTCGCTGACACAGTGAAATTCATCAACTGAGCCGTTATCAGGATACTACCGCACGAGGACCTATGTGTTTCTGCCCTAAAGCCGCTTGAGGAAATCGATAACGGCTGCAGAAAAAATATCGTTCTTGTCACCGGCCACCATGTGGTGAGCATTCTCTACGTCGACAAATTCGGCGTGAGGCACGGCTTGCAGAAACTCTTGTGCGAGCTCTTCAGTAACCAAGTTGCTTTTGGCGCCTCGCACCAACAGAATAGGCTCGCTTATCTGCGCCGCGGCTTTCTCCATGCGCTCAGGTAAACCGAGTTTGGCGTCGAACATGCGCTGGCGCGTAAAATTCGGATCCCAATGCCATCGGTAACGACCATCGTCGCCTAGGCGCAGATTTTTACGCAAGCCATCGGTATTTTTGCGACGCGGCCTCTTAGTGTAGTTGGCAATAATATCAGCCGCCTCATCAAGAGACTCGAAACCCTCATCCATTCGCTCGCTCATGAAGCCAATGATATCCTTTGCACCTTCCTGATTCATTCGCGGTGTTATGTCCACCAGAATAATTGCCTTATAAGGCATTTGCTTACTCTCCCCACAAGCGAGCATCGCGCTGAGTCCTCCTAGTGATGCGCCAACAACCACTGGCTTGTCTGGCAGAGACTGGGCTATATGCAGCTGGTCTTCGGCAAATTTCTGCAAATCATAATTGGCGTCTGCAGCCCAATCAGACTCGCCGTGACCACGATGATCATAAGCAATCGAATACCAGCCTTGCGCAGCTATGAGCTTCGCCGTATTTCCCCAAGAATGCCTTGTTTGCCCGCCGCCGTGTGCCAAGAGTACGGAAGGGCGATCTGCGTCGCCAAAGGCATCGGCTTTGATTTTTAAGCCGCAGGGCATCTCGAATTCGAGTTTCTGTTGGGGGATTGTCTCAGGATGCTGCATTGAAAGACCAGGAAGCTTTAAAATCGGTGGATGAGTCTACTGAGTTTCGTGGTGAAAATCTTCAGTAAGACGATGTATGGTTGATACATGGCGCGAGAGCGCAGCATTACCTTTGCGAGTCAATGAGTAACTGCTAACCGGGCGGCGGTGCTGGAAGCTTCTCTTTACTTTTATGTAGCCGGCAACATCCAGTTTTCTTAGTTGGGCTCCAAGGTTGCCGTCACTTTCCTTAAGCAATTGTTTTAGTTCTCTAAAGTTGATGTCGGCTTCATTCGCGAGAAGAGCGCATATGACGAATCTTGACCGGTGTTCGAGTAAGCGGTCATAGCCTGAAAGATCCAGCTGCCGCTTGGTGTCAGTACTCATGAGTATTGAGGAACTTCAGAACGCTACGTTGCAGTCAGGCGCCAAAGCGCAATGGCAAAGACCACGCCAGTCATAGCGCCGGACCAGGGTGCGCCCAAAAGATGATAGAGATAGCAAAAAGCTAACGCTATGCCTGCCGGCAGCATGCTCGATCGCAGATAGAGCCCCGCTGTCATCAAGCCAAGACTGCTCAGCAATAACAAAGATTGTGCAACCGCCAATGTGTTAAAGCCCGTCGTGCCCACATTGAACATGGCTAAACTGCAAACGACAAGTAGTGCTGACCAATGCAAGACCCAGGGTTTGGCGAGACCTTGAGACTGTTCATCAGCGTTGCGTAGCCAGACTACAGTCAGAAGAACGCTGACGATGACACCCAGAGAGAGTAGCAGCAACCAATACTTGGCAGCCATCGGTGGGCTGAGCTCGAGTGAGCCATAACAAAACAAAGCTAAAACGGCCCAGAGCCGATAGAGGGCATTCGCCGGATTTCGAGCAAAGCGAGTGCCTTGCGCTTTCGCAGATATAGAGTATTCCGGGTTAATGCTCATATGGGTGGCTCGGTTTTGCAAAGGGATGGGGGCAGGCAGGTTGGAGCTATTCACTCTATAAAATATATAACTCTAATTTATAGAGTGTAATATGCCAACAAACCACAATCAAGCACTGAGTATGAGAAATTGTGAGGTCTGTTTGACCAAGGAGCTGGCATGCAGAGAGATTGGAGAGGAGGCTCGTAAATCGCTAGGGCAGGCAGATGAGGAAGAGGGCAAGAAAAGCTGAGTACATCCTACCCAAAATTCCACTTTGGAGTTGTTGTTGAATTGGCTACACTAAAAGTAGCTAATTCAATGCAATATCCAGCTGTTGGTTATTGCGCGCGCCCCCACAGACGCAGTACTGATACGATACATGCTCAAAGACGCACTCGATCCAAGCCAAATTACGCTGTTGAACTGGAACATTGCCAAAGGCAATCATAAGGGCTGGCAACAAGACTTTAAGGCCCTCTGCAAAACGGTGGAC
Organism: Pseudomonadales bacterium; assembly: GCA_045106985.1. Taxonomy (GTDB): domain Bacteria; phylum Pseudomonadota; class Gammaproteobacteria; order Pseudomonadales; family JAUIET01; genus JAUIET01. The sequence continues at coordinate 96,226 of JBGCFQ010000021.1, forward strand.
ATCGCCTTATTGCAGGAGGCGAAGTTAGAATACGACATGCCTGCTTTGTTCAATGAGCACTGCTGTTGGTCTTTTGCTCCGGGATTTACCCGGCCGGACCATAGTACCGGTGTAATGACTATGGCTGTTGCCGAGACGATAAATCGAAGTGTACACAGTCACAGAGAACCCTGGACTCGTATACCCAAAGCGGCGCTTATTTCTGAATTTAAACTTCAGGACAGCGACCTTACTTTAATGGTTGCCAATGTTCATGCCATCAATTTTACCGCGGGGGTGCGCAGTTTTAAGCGGCAGTTGTATTCTTTGTTAGACGAACTGTTGCATCACCACGGCCCTATTATTTTTGCTGGGGACTTCAACACTTGGCGACGAAAGCGCTTATCTGTTGTGGATGACATCATTCAGATTCTGGGTCTGGAAGTTATTCAGTTCGCTTTTGATCACAGAAAGCAGGCTTTTGGAATGGCGCTGGATCACGTGTTTGTGCGTGGTTTGACAGGCAGCAGTGCAGCAGTAGAGGCAGTGTTTAGCTCTGACCATAATCCAATGACTGTGACTCTGGCGCTGGTTCCTCGCCTAGCCCGCCAAACACCCGCTTTATTGGCTCAGTCGGTTACTGAGAATCTATAAATAACTAACCAATATCAATCACGCGGCCAGGGTTGAGTATATTGTTTGGGTCAAGAGCTCGTTTAAGATCTCGCATCATCGCCAGCTCCTCTTTACTGCGAGTATAGTGCAGGTACTTTGCCTTCTGTGTTCCAACCCCGTGCTCGGCTGTTACTGAGGCAGAAAAAAGAGAAGCGATCTGGTAGGTGTGTGCGTAAATGGATTTCGCGTCATCAGCATTCCCGGTACTTGCGCAAAGATGCAGGTTTCCATCGCCTAGATGACCAAATACAAAAAAAGTCAGATTGGAATATTTCTCATTTAACTCGCGATCAACGCGATCGATGAACTCCTCCATATACTTAATGGGAACGCCAATATCAAAATTCGCAAGCGGTGCTATTTGGCTGAGAATATCGGCTATAGCGTCGCGAATATCCCATAACTCATTCGCCTCGCGCGCTGACTGAGCAACAATGATATCGCTTGTGACTCCCTGATCCATTGCCTCAGACAACACGGTTAGAAAATGCTCTTGCGCATGGTCAGTTCCATCGCATTCCTGTTCTACAAGGACATAGAATTCGTGAGCTTCCTTCATTGGATTACGTGTATGCGCCACATTCTCAATGGCGTAGTCGAAATAGCTTCGCCACATTACTTCAAATGAACTGACGGCGCCAAGCTGCGACTGAACATGGCCTAGAAGCGCGACTGCGTTGTCGAAAGTGGCACAGCCACACAGAGCTGTATTAACACTGCGTGGCTTGGGGTGTAGCCTTAAAACACACTCGGTGATAACACCAAGTGTTCCTTCACTGCCAATAAACAGCTGTTTTAAATCGTATCCAGCATTGTCTTTTAGCATGCTGTTCATGGCTCGCACTATGGTTCCGTCAGCCCTCACGGCTTCCAGTCCTAACACTTGTGCTCTAGCCATACCATACTTGATAACTTGATTGCCTCCTGCATTGGTAGCCAGGTTACCTCCAATACTGCAGTTGCCGCGCGCTCCTAGGTCAAGAGCAAACTTAAAGCCGGCTGCGTCGGCGGCTTCCTGAATAGCTTGTAGGCTAGTGCCAGACCGAACAGTAATTGTTTGACCCTTAGCGTCCACTTCAAGCACACCTTGTAGTCGAGAAAGCGATAGGGCTATTTCACCTTCGGCAGGTGTCGCGCCACCAGAAAGGCCAGTTAGACCCCCTTGCGTGACGACAGCTTGCTTATATTGATTACACAAACGCAGGATTATAGAAACCTGCTTGGAGGTTTCGGGTCGCAGAACATATGGCGGTGCTAGGGCTGCTGATTTACTCCAGTCGGAAGCATGGCTTGCTAGAACATCAGCATCATCAATTATCACTGTAGGTGGCAACTCGGATCGTAAATCCGATAGCAGTGCTGCATTCATGACCGCTGCTGCGGTTTGGTGTCTGCTTGCATTAAGTCGGCAACACAGAAAGCCAGCTCAAGAACTTGCCCGGCATTAAGTCGCGGATCGCATTGGGTTCGGTAGCACTCAGCTAAATCATCGTCTGAAATTTTGTAGGCGCCGCCGGTACACTCGGTGACATGCTGGCCCGTCATTTCCAAATGTATTCCCCCGGGATGCGCACCTTCAGCTCGCAGTGCTGCGAAGAAAATTTGTATCTCCTTTAGAATTTTGTCGAATGAGCGGGTTTTAAAGCCGCTGCTGGCCTTGTGGGTATTGCCATGCATAGGGTCACAGGACCACACAACTTGCCGGCCTTCTCTCTGAACCGCGGCCACTAGACCGGGAAGAATGTTCTCAGCATTATCCGCTCCCATTCGACTGATCAGAGTTAAGCGGCCAGGGTCATTGTCCGGGTTTAACGCATCGCAAAGTGCCAGCACCGTGTCGGCATCAGTACTAGGGCCAATCTTCACGCCGATAGGATTGTGCAAGCCTCTAAAAAACTCAATATGTGCGCTGTCGAGTTGGCGGGTGCGTTCTCCAATCCAAAGCATGTGCGCTGAACATGCGTATTGCAGGCCGGTTAAGCTGTCGGTGCGAACCAGAGCTTGCTCATAGTTCAGCAATAGGGCCTCATGTGACGTGAACAGTGTGGTTTCTTTCAGCGTTGGCATAGTCTCGCTGTTGATGCCTAGTACATTCATAAAATCGAGGGCATCGCCAATGCGCTTAGCCATATCCTCATAGCGATCGCGCAAAGGGTTAGTTTCAACGAAACCCAAATTCCACTTATTGATTTCATGTAAATCGGCCAGGCCGCCGCTGGCAAAGGCTCGCAGTAAATTCAGCGTTGCTGTTGATTGGTGGTATGCCCTAAGCAATCTTTGCGGATCGGGTTCGCGCGCCTCTTTGGTAAAATCAGTGGCATTGACTATATCTCCTCTATAGCTCGGTAGTTCAATACCATCACGAGTCTCTTTGTCTTCCGACCTCGGTTTAGCAAATTGACCGGCCAAGCGACCCACTTTAACGACGGGCTTCTGTCCTCCGAACGTTAGTACCGCAGCCATTTGAAGAATGACTTTGAACATGTCCCGAATGTTTTGCGCAGAAAATTCCGCAAAGCTTTCAGCGCAATCACCACCTTGAAGCAAGAAGGCGTTTCCATTGGCTACATCGGCCAGCTGCTTGCGCAAATCCCTGGCCTCTGCAGCAAAGACCAACGGCGGCATTGCGGCTAATTCTTGTTCAGCTGCGAGTAGCGCGACTAGGTCGGCGTAATTGGGTTGCTGGTGTACGGGTTTGTCGCGCCAGCTGGCGGGTGACCAAGTATTCATGGATGTTGCTCAGATCAAATTATGACTAAATATTAAGCATGGAAAGCTTAAAAGCTGAAGCTTTTCAAACAGATAGCTATTGTACACAAGTTGCGTGCGAATGTTGCGCAGACAGCCCACTGAGCGGTAAAAGTACAGCGATCATGAAGCCGACATTGTTTATTGTAAAAAGTCTTTGCATGGCCTTGTGTTTGTGGGATTATTTTGACGTGGTTTGGCGCACAAGAAAGCAATTGTTATTAAAAGCTTAGCGTCAGCAGTACTTATACTTATAATTATGAATGGGAAGAAAAGAATGCCTCTAAGCAATGATTGTTGGGAGTGGCATCTTACGCCAACGGGTTGGGTGTTAGGTACCGAGCGACTAGACCAGTTTCTAGAAAAGCGCAGCACGCCAGAAGACAGAGTGTTATCTGGTCGATTTGAGGAGACTCTAGAAGACGCTTTTTCAGAGTTAAAACTGACTTGGGAAGTTTTTTGGACAGACCCTTCTCTTGATGCATCTACACTTCTTAGCAAATTCGGTGAAAAGCCAAGACATGTTGCGGAAAACATACTTAGTGGGGCCGTCTAGGCAGGGCTTATCTAATTAGCAATCGCTCGTGACTTTTGGACTTTGAGTACAAATATTGCGTTCCGGATTCAGGGTCACGAAATTAGTTGGATATTTGTATAACCGGGGGAGCAGGGCTAGTTGGACAAAATCTTGTTCAACTTCTGATTGAGCGTGGTTACTCGCACATTGCTGTTTTAGACAAAAGCGCGAACAATCTAAATATTCTTAAGCAGCTCCACGCGAACATTGAATCCATTCATGTAGATCTCTCCATTGAAGGTGCGTGGCAAGAAAGGCTTGCTAAGGCCGATGTGGTAATTTCGCTACAGGCACAAATTGGCGGTTTAGACGAACATCAGTTTCTTGCCAATAACGTTGTCGCTAGCCGACATATATGCGATGCCTTGAAAGGTACACCCAATTGCTATTTGGTTCACATCAGTTCATCTGTGTTGGACTCGCAGGCGGCAGATTTCTATACTCAAACCAAAGCCGAGCAAGAAGACATTTTTGCCGACCTTCCACAGCAAAAGGTCATACTGCGGCCCACTTTAATGTTCGGTTGGTTCGATAGAAAACACTTAGGCTGGCTGTCTCGTTTTATGGCGATGTCGCCACTATTTCCAGTGCCAGGACACGGACGCTATCTTCGCCAGCCTCTTTACGCTCGTGATTTTTGCAGAGTAATTATTGCGTCCATAGAACAACGCAAGCAGGGTGGCCCTTACAGTATTAGCGGCAAGGAAAAAATAACATATATTGATATGATTAAGTGCATCCGGGCCGTTGCGGGGCATTGTTGCATAATTCTTAAGTTGCCGTATGTGGTCTTTTACCTTTTGCTAAAAACCTATGCGCTATTTGATAAGAATCCACCTTTCACAATATCCCAGTTAGAAGCTTTGGTTATTGACGAGTTGTTTGCTGAAACAGACTGGGAAACTGAGTTTAGTGTTAAGGCAACGCCATTTAAGGAAGCGATTGCAGAGACTTTTACAGATCCAAAGTTTGCCGATGTTGTATTGGAATTCTGAATGTTGAATGTTGCAGTAATAGGCGCAGGCCCCATGGGGCTGGCGACGGCTCATTATTTGGGCTTGGCTGGCCATAGAGTAACTCTGTATGAGAAAGATTCAGTTATTGGGGGGATGACAGCGAGCTTTGATTTCGAAGGCGTTGATATAGAGCGCTTCTATCATTTCATTTGTGGAACCGATGAGCCGTATTTCGAATTGCTTCGCGAGCTGGAGCTTGAGCATCAGCTTCGGTGGGTCGATACTTCTATGGGTTATTTCCATGAAGGGCGTCTCAAAGACTGGGGAGACCCCATCTCTCTTCTAAGGTTTCCCGGTTTGAGCTTAATCGCGAAGATACGCTATGGGCTCATGGCTTTTGCAGCAACTAAGAGAAAAAACTGGAAACCGCTTGATGGCCGTGATGCGATTTCCTGGCTAAAAAAGTGGGTGGGTGATGAAGCGTACGATATTCTTTGGAAACCTCTTTTTGAGCTGAAGTTTTATCAGTTTACCAACAATCTTTCAGCGGCATGGGTGTGGTCTCGCATGCGGCGCGTGGGCTTGTCGCGCAGAAACTTATTTCAAGAGCAGATGGGATATCTGCTTGGTGGCTCCTCCACACTGCTCAACGGTTTGCAAACCTCGATAGAGAAAAATGGGAATAGGATCGTTTTAAGCAAAGCTGTTCAGGAAATTTGCTTTGAAGGATCCCGAGCAACGGGCGTGCGTACGGAAGATGGGATAGAACGTTTTGAGAGAGTGATCAGTACGATACCCATGCCTTTCGTTTCTGAGCTTTTACCATCGTTACCAGCAGAGGTGACTGAAAAATACGACAGTTTGGATAACATTGCCGTAGTGTGTGTTTTGATTAAGTTAGACCGAAAACTGACAGACTACTTTTGGTTGAATATTAGTGACCCGAAAATACCTATGCCGGGTTTTATTGAATACACCAACCTGTATCCAATGAAAAAGCACATACTTTATGCCCCGTTTTATATGCCGGCCGACCACGCGGACTATGCGCGTCCTAATAGCTGGTTCGAGAGCGAAGTAAGACGATATCTCGGTATGATAGATCCTACTCTGAAATCAGAGGAGATATTAAGTATTAGGGCAGGCAGGTATAAGTTTGCTCAGCCAATATGCCCTCCTAATTTCATGGACATATTGCCCTCTATCACACCGACTGGTTGCAGCAATGTGCTAATCGCGGATACATCGTTTTACTACCCCGAAGATCGTTCAATTTCTGAAAGTGTTAAACTGGGAAAACGATTGGCAAAAATGCTCGAAGAATAACCCGTTCGCATGCATTGTTTGCCTAGTACTTTAATTTGAGAATCTACATTGCCCAGTAAGCGTTTTATACGATTTCTAATGGCAGGCGGTACCGCGGCCTCATTGAATTTCGGCAGTCGTTTTGTATTCTCAATGTTCATGCCATTTGAATTTGCTATAGTCTGTGCGTTTTTTGTGGGTCTTTCCAGCGGCTTCATTTTTAACAAGCTACTGGTCTTTGGTCCGACCGATAATTCGGTTCGAAGGCAGATTAGTGCTTATGTAGCTGTGAATATCATCGCGCTTCTGCAGACTTGGGTGGTCACTTTACTTATGGCCAATGTGCTTGTGCCAACGCTTGGCGTAGACACGGGAGAAGCACTATCCCACTTATGCGGCGTAATAGTGCCAGCAGTAACAAGCTACTTTGGCCATAAATACCTTACCTTCAAAGAGAGTAAAGTTTCCTAGTGGATAGTTCGGCTAATCAAAACAACAATGACTCTGGGCAGCAGTTGGCTGGAATTTACCGTCATCGCTTTGATGGCAAACAGAGCTATCGCGATTTGGTGTGGCGGGCAATTCTGCAATGTCGTTTGCAGTCTTGGATTGGTGTAGACAAAGTAGTGCTGGATCTAGGCTGTGGATGGGGAGAGTTCAGTCGTAATGTCAGTGCTTCGCGCTTGCTTTGCATGGACCTGAATCCCGATTCTCGCCAGTTCTTGCCAGATCATGCCGAGTTTATCGAACAGGATTGCTCAGAAGAATGGGCTATAGAACCCCAGTCTCTGGACGTAATATTCACCAGCAATTTTTTTGAGCATTTGCCAGATAAAGCCGCGCTTGCGCAAACTTTGGCTCACGCAGCTAAGGCCTTGAAGCCTGGCGGTAAAATAGTTTGCCTGGGGCCGAATGTGGCCTGTTTACCTGGTAAGTACTGGGATTTCTGGGACCATCATATACCGCTTTCAGACAATTCACTGGCGGAAGGTTTAACGCTTGCGGGATTTGACGTTGAAACACAGATACCTAAGTTTTTACCCTACACAATGAGTTCTGGCTCGGAAGTGCCGGGTTTTCTAATACGTACTTATTTAAGAATGCCTTTTCTTTGGCCTTTATTTGGCAAGCAATTCCTGCTTGTGGCAAGCTTTAACGATCAGTAATTGCGGCGTTAATTTCGTTCAGTAATGTAGCAAGTAACTTGGCGAGATCTTTGGCAGCCAATGCCGCATTTGCTACAACTGTCTCAATACTATCGCTGGGTTGATTAGGTGCTCCAGTGGCAATATTGCTAATCGCCGAGAAGCCGAGAACACGCAGTTTGCATTGTCTGGCGGCGATCACTTCCATAATGGTCGACATGCCAACGGCGTCGCCGCCCGAGGCGCGTAACCATCTTCGTTCAGCTGATGTTTCAAGCGATGGGCCAAGAACGCCGGCGTAAATACCTTGGCCGATAGCCACACCACACTCTTTAGCCGCTTTATGAGCCATCTGTGCGAGTTCGGGGTCATAGCAGCGCGCCATGTCCACAAACTGCGGGCCTATTGATTCATCTTGCCAGCCTTGCAACGGGTTGTGCCCCGTAAAGTTCAAATGATCTTCTATCAACATCAGTTTCCCAACATTGAGATTGGTATTAAGAGCTCCTGCGGCGTTGCTGACCAGCATTGCGCGAGCGCCCATTTGCCAAGCCAGGTAGGCTGGCATCGCAGCCTCCAGCCCAGACCAACCTTCATACAAGTGGAAACGGCCCTGGAAGATAACAAGCCGGGTCTCGCCCATTCTTGCGATGCATAGCTCACCTTTATGGCTTACCACTTGACTGTGTGGAAAGTGTTTTATTTTATCGTAGGGAATAGAGTGATCGATTTGAAGTCCACGCTCTTCAAGTGCCTTCAAGCAATCACCCAGCCCTGTGCCAAGCATCAAGCACACATCGGCCCGGTAATCACTACCCACACTCTCATGGGCAAGCTTCAGTTTGTCATGCAGATTCATGGCGTACATTTTGTGACTTATGGCACGCTATACTAACCTATAGCAACAGTGTTCAAAAAGAGACGCGCAGAATGAAAGTAGGACAGGAACACTATCGTACTATTTGGTTTGATGAGATCTCTTCGACAGTTAACATTATTGACCAAACCAAATTGCCGCATCGATTCGAGATCGCTCAATTACGATCCTTGGAGGAGGTGGCCAATGCGATTACAACCATGCAGGTGCGAGGAGCTCCCTTAATAGGCGCGACAGCAGCGTATGGAATTGTCCTGGCTATGCGAGATGAGCCATCGGATGCAGGCCTGAAGCAGGCTGCCATCGAACTGCTCGCGACAAGGCCGACGGCGATTAATCTACGCTGGGCTTTAAATTTGCTTACTGAAGAGCTGGCCGCGTTGCCTGTAACCTTGCGCCTTGACGCAGCGAAACGGCGAGCGGAGCTTATATGTAATGAAGATGTGGTTTGCTGCGAGGCGATAGGAGAACACGGTCGCGTATTGATTTCAGAGATCTCTGAACGCGAAAAGCGACCAGTGAACATCATGACTCACTGTAATGCCGGATGGCTAGCAACGGTGGACTGGGGTACGGCGTTAGCCCCAGTTTATAAGGCCTTTAACGCAGGTATTGATTTACATATGTGGGTCTCCGAGACAAGGCCGAGAAACCAGGGAATGTATCTGACCTCATGGGAACTAGCGGCCCACGGGGTTCCTCATACTGTGATTTCCGATAATGCTGCGGGTCACCTAATGCAACAGGGGCTAGTTGACCTTTGTATTGTGGGCACTGATCGAACCTTGGTAACGGGTGATGTCTGCAATAAAATAGGTACCTACTTAAAAGCCCTCGCGGCCGATGCGCACAAGGTGCCGTTTTATGTGGCGGTTCCATCCTCCTCCATTGAGTGGCATGGACTGCGCGAGGGCAGCGAAATTCCTATAGAACAAAGGGGCTCAGAGGAGATTCATACTATCGTGTCGCTTAACTCCGAAGCTAAGCCGATCGAGTCTATCCTTTGCGACAACAGCGCGGCCAGCTTTCCTACGCAGTATCGAAATGACGCTTTTGATGTAACACCCTCAACTTTGGTGTCTGGCTTGATTACTGAGCGCGGGTTGTGCGAAGCCAGCGAAAAAGCACTGCTGGAACTGTTTCCTGAACATCGTCGTTAATTGGTCTAAGGCGTGTTGCTACTAGTGAGATAAAGTTAAAAAAAGTGTATCCTTCGCGCCGTGTCCGCGTAGCTCAGCTGGATAGAGCATTCGCCTCCTAAGCGAAGGGTCGCAGGTTCGACTCCTGCCGTGGACGCCAAATTCTGAAAACCTGTTTCGAAAATATCGTTAACAGGCTATTGCGCCATCCGATTGCCGTGTCGCTGCTAAGGCATTCGGAGTTGGCGCAAGCTTCTAGTTCTAGTTCTAGTTTAAGGTCAACTTTACTGCACCATCATCAAAGGAGTGAGGTTCACTCTATTTTTTGAGTCGACTGAATATTCCCAACACGCAAAGCCAAAAATAAAATAGTCCGTTTAGCTACTTCGTTGACTAAAGAGGGAGCTAAGAGCTTTATGTTTGTTATAGAGCACTAAAAGCGTTATCAAGGCTGGAAACCATCCGGTCAACATCGTTGCGAGTACAGATCAACGCTGGGCTTAATACAAGCGTGTTGTTGTGTTCTTTAAAGCTGCGATTGGTTCTACCAATCATCACGCCATTGTTCAGGCAATGCCCCGCCATTTTCATCAGCACGCTTTCTTCCACGGCTTGTTTGCTCTCACGGTCAACTACCAGCTCTAATCCAGCAAGCAAACCTTTGCCGCGAACGTCGCCAATGATTGGATATTTGCTTTGCAGCTGCGATAAGTTCTCTAAGAGATAGACGCCTTGCTGCTTAACATTATCTAACAGGTTTTCTTCTTCAATGATCCGAAGGTTTTCCAACGCGGCTGTCGGCCCGGATGTGCAACCACCAAAGGTGGACACATCGCGAAAGTAATTCATTCTCTCACTCGGCTCGTCAACAAACTCCTGAAAAACTTCTTCGGTGGTTACAGTGCAGCTTATCGCGGCATAACCCGAAGCAACGCCTTTTGCCATTGTGACAATGTCGGGCTCTACGCCGTAATGCTGGTAACCGAACCACTCTCCCGTTCGGCCAACGCCACAAACCACTTCATCAATGATCAACAAAATGTTGTATTTTTTGCATATGGCGCTTACTTTTTTCCAATACCCCTCCGGTGGTGTGATTACACCGCCTCCGGCCGTGATGGGCTCTAACACAAGCCCGCCTACAGTATCTGGTCCCTCGCGCAATATGGCTTCTTCAATCGCTTCTGCGGCGCGCTCGCCATAAGCTTTGCCACTTAGAGGTTGGCCGTTGGCGTCTTTATATTGTGATCGGTACTCGCAACAGTGGGGTACTTCGATGAAACCAGGTACAAAGGGTCCATACTGATTTTTGCGCTCAAACTGACCGGTGGAGCTTAGGGCCGCGATGGTCGTTCCGTGATAGTCTCGCTCGCGAAACAATATTTTGTATTTCTCACCGCCGTATTTTTTGTGCGCTATCTGGCGAACGATCTTATAGGCTTTTTCATTAGCTTCGCTGCCGGAGTTAGAAAAATACACGCGGTTCATTCCGGGCATTTTTTCCACAAGCCGCTGGGCAAAGCGGGCAGCTGGTTCGTTGCCGTTAGTTTGTGCGAAATAACACATTTTGGTTAGCTGCTCGCCTACAACCTTGGCGATGCTTTCGCGGCCATAGCCTACGTTAACTGTCCACAAACCACCGGAAGTGGCGTCAAGATATTCATTGCCGTTGCTATCCCATACTTGCAAGCCCTTACCTTCAACAATGACCATCGGGTCCCTGTCTTCGTAGATCTTGTGCTGAGTTAAATGATGCCAAATATGGTTTTTGTCGCTTTTAACGACATCATTGTTAGAGTTCATTGCGATGTCCATGTGCCTAAAACGACACGACGTATTGTTGTATAGCAAAAACGCGATAATATAAGGCCTTCAAGGCCCACGAATAGGGCCAGATAGCCGCCTGTTGTCGGTCCAGGTTTAGCGTTCACGCCTATGAGCATTGCCCAGCTTTTTCATTTGTCTCCGAATAGCGACTTTAGTCTGCAAAAACAGATACGTACGCAAATCGTAACGGCGATTCAAAACGGCCAGATTCCGCTAGAGAAGCCGCTACCCTCAAGTCGCGCCTTGGCCGCTCAATTAGGAGTAGCCCGTAATACAGTGGTGCTGGCCTACGAAAACTTGTTGGAAGACGGTTACATTCTCAGCCGTCAGCGAAGTGGGTATTTCGTTAACCCGGACACATTAGCCACGCCATTGATCGATCCGCAACTGAGCCTGCCGCAAGGCGGTGAGCCCAACTGGCCGCAGCGGATGAAATCAACGCCGAGCCTGTACAGAAGCATTGATAAACCTAAGAACTGGGTTGAGTACGACTACCCATTCACTTACGGGCAACTAGATTACGCCTTATTTCCTACAAATCATTGGCGTGAATGCTGCCGGGATGCTCTTAGTGTATCTGCCATTAAGGAGTGGGCAACCGATCAGCTCGATTATGACGATCCATTGCTGATTGAACAGATTCAAACACGCTCATTGCCGCGGCGAGGTATCTGGGCGAAGCCAGATCAAATTTTGATTACCGTTGGCGCCCAGCAAGCGCTTTACATGTTAGTGCGCTTGATGCTCGATCGTGACAGTACCTTAGGTCTGGAAAACCCTGGTTATGTTGATGTGCGCAACATCGCGGCGTTGAATCAGACAAAAATCAAACCCTTAGCCGTCGATGCTGAGGGTCTGGTAGTGAATGCTGAAATAAACGAGTGCGATTGTATTTATGTGACTCCTAGTCACCAGTCGCCCACTACAGTGACGATGCCGATCGCTCGGCGCTATGATTTGCTGCAGCGCGCCGTCGATCACGATGTGCTGATTATTGAAGATGATTATGAGAGCGAAATTAATTTTGCCGCTAATCCAACGCCGGCCTTAAAAAGCCTGGATCACAATGACAGGGTGATTTACGTTGGTAGCTTGTCTAAAACGTTGGCTCCGGGCTTACGGATGGGCTACGTCGTAGCTCCAGCTAATGTAATCAGTGAGTTACGGGCGCTGCGCCGTTTGATGGTGCGACATCCAGCCAGCAATAACCAGCGGGCAGTAGCCTTGTTTTTAGCGCGTGGTTATCAAGATACCTTAACTCGGCACCTGGCAAAGACCTACCGGCAACGCTGCATAACAATGATGGATGCTCTCGATAGTGAACTAAATGGTGATCTAGCGGGAGCCGCCCGAATGCCGGGCTTTGGTGGCTCTAGCTGCTGGGTTCAGGGGCCTGCCGATTTGGACGCCGATAAGCTTAAACTGTTGGCCCTGGCTGAGGGTATAATCATCGAACCTGGCTCGGTGCATTTTATGCAGGCAGATCCACCACTAAATTACTTTAGGTTGGGATTTTCATCTGTTCCCGACGAACGTATAGCGGAAGGAATCAAGCGCTTAGCTGCTTTGATCCCTGGTGCCATGCGGAACTGAAAACTGGACCTATTGTGAGTTGCCGGTAGAGGGTAATCTTACTGGCTGTGACTCCCAATCATATGATTTCTAAACCATTCTCACGAGAACACTAGTATGCCAAGAATGACCCCCAGTGAAGCCTTTGTTGAAACCATGGTGGCCCATGGCGTTACCGATATCTTCGGTATTATGGGTTCGGCGTTTATGGACGCCATGGACATCTTTCCGCCAGCTGGAATTCGCCTTATTCCAGTCGTTCACGAGCAAGGTGCCGGCCATATGGCCGACGGCTATGCACGAGCCAGCGGACGTCATGGCGTTGTTATAGGTCAAAATGGCCCTGGCATCAGCAACTGCGTAACGGCTATTGCAGCGGCTTACTGGGCTCATAGTCCGGTAGTAATGATTACTCCTGAAGCGGGAACCATGAACATTGGTCTTGGTGGTTTTCAAGAGGCACATCAGTTGCCCATGTTTCAGGAGTTTGTAAAGTACCAAGCACACGTTGCCAACCCAAATCGGATGGCCGAATTTACTGCGCGCTGTTTTGATCGTGCCATGTCAGAAATTGGCCCAACCCAGCTAAATATTCCTCGAGACCATTTTTACGGTGACATCAACGTAGAAATACCTCAGCCACAACGATTAGATCGTGGGCCCGGCGGTGACAGTTCGCTAAATGCAGCGGTTGAATTACTATCGAAAGCAAGCAACCCTGTCATTGTTTCAGGTGGCGGCGTGATCATGGCCGACGGCGTGCAAGAGGTTATTGCTCTGGCCGAACGTTTGGGCGCACCGGTTGTAAATAGCTACCAACACAACGATTCGTTCCCAGCTAGTCATCCACAGTGGTGTGGGCCTTTGGGTTACCAAGGTTCTAAGGCCGGTATGAAGTTGATTTCCCGTGCCGACGTAGTGCTAGTTGTTGGCTCTCGTTTGGGGCCCTTTGGCACTCTGCCGCAACATGGTCTGGAGTACTGGCCAGACAATGCGCAAATAATTCAAATTGACGCTGACCATAAGATGTTAGGTCTGGTTAAGAAAATCTCAGTGGGCATATGCGGAGACGCTAAAGCCGCATCAGTCGCTTTGAGTCAGCGCCTTGCCACTATGCAGTTAGCTTGCGACGCTACGCGTGAAGCGCGAGCCGCTGAAATTGCCAGCGAGAAAGCCGAATGGGAGAAAGAACTCGACGCATGGACTCATGAGAAAGACGACTACAGCATGGATATGATTGCTGAGCAGGCGGCCGAGGCCGGTAATTGGTTGCACCCTCGAATGGTGCTTCGCGAGCTTGAAAAGGCAATGCCAAAAGACGTTATGGTATCGACCGACATTGGTAACATTAATTCAATTGCTCACAGCTATCTTCGCTTTGAGCGCCCACGCAGCTTCTTCGCACCAATGAGTTTTGGTAACTGTGGCTACGCCTTACCAACGATGATAGGAGCAAAAGCGGCAGCACCCGAGCGACCTGCTATTGCCTACGCCGGCGACGGTGCTTGGGGCATGAGCATGGGAGAGATTATGACCGCCGTTCGAGAAGACCTGCCCGTAACGGCCGTAGTGTTTCACAACCGTCAATGGGGAGCTGAGCAGAAGAACCAGGTTGAGTTCTATGGCCGTCGTTTTGTTGGCGGCTTACTCGATAATCCAAGCTTTGCCAGCATTGGCGAATCCATGGGTGCCGAAGGCATTGTGGTAGACGACATAGAGCAAGTTGGTGCCGCGCTTGAGAAAGCCGTTGATATGCAAATGAATGGTGGTAAAACCACAGTGATTGAAGTTATGTGCACACGCGAACTCGGTGATCCCTTCCGCCGTGACGCTTTGAGTAAGCCAGTTCGTTATCTAGAGAAATACAAAGATTACGTATGATCGACGGTTTCGAAGCAGAGCCTCAACAAAAAGTTTCAGTAGCAGATACATTCGGTATTGATTCTAGCCTAACGGTTCCAGCATTTGCTGAAGCTAACGATTATGTGCCGGATGTTGATCTCGCCTATCAATTTGATCGCGACGTGACCCTGGCAATATTGTCAGGGTTTACGCATAACCGCAGAGTGTTAGTGCAAGGAATGCATGGCACTGGCAAGTCCAGCCATATAGAGCAAATAGCAGCGAGGCTTAACTGGCCTTGCGTGCGCGTGAATTTGGACGGTCACATCAGTCGTTTTGATTTGGTTGGCAAAGACACAATTGTTCTCAAAGAAGGTCAGCAGGTAACCGAGTTTCAGGAAGGCATAGTGCCCTGGTCTTTACAGCGTCCAGTCGCCCTAGTGTTTGACGAGTTGGATGCGGCGCGTCCTGAGGTAATGTTTGTTATTCAACGCGTTTTGGAACGCGAGGGAAAATTTACCCTGCTAGACCAAAACAGAGTCATCACTCCGCATCCTTACTTCAGGTTATTGGCTACGTCGAATACAGTTGGGCTTGGTAATTTGAATGGCTTGTATCACGGTAGCCAGGTGATGAACCAGGCTCAAATTGATCGTTGGAATGTTGTTGCGGCGTTGAACTATTTAACGCCTGAAGCCGAACGAGACATTGTTCTAGCGAGAGTGCCGCTCATGAACACAACACAAGGATTGCAAACGGTTGCTGCAATGGTGCAGTTTGCAGGTTTGACTCGCTCCGGTTTTGCCGGTGGCGACTTATCAACACTTATGTCTCCCCGCACAGTCATAGCCTGGGCCGAAAACTTGGCTATTTTTGAACGGCTGGACAGCGCGTTGCGGTATGCATTTTTGAATAAGTGCGACAGCGAAGAGCAGCCGCTATTGGCAGAAATGTATCAACGATGTTTCGACCAAGAGCTTGGCTGAACAAGTTGCCAAAGAGCGGCTTTCTAGAGAGCTGCCTGCTATAAACCCGCCTTCTAGAGAGCCGCCACCTAGAGAACTATGTGCCGCCAGCATTCGCTCGCTGGCAGGCCAACCTAGTGCTTTCTTTCGCGCCAGCCAGCTAATCGTTGGAAGCAGTACGGTAAATACGCCGGCCTTACATCAGTCTGCTGAATTACAAATCGGCGATCAGCGTGCACTGGCCGACGCATTCAGTTTGCGTTTACTGCATCACGACAAAGAATTGCATTTCAATCTGCGGCCAGACGACGGTGTGCAATTGCTGGTGTTTGAAATTCTAGAGCAGTTGAGAGTTGAGTCTCTAACAACCGAGCCTGGCCTCGCTAGCCTGCCGGGAATGCGCCGTAACCTTCAGCGTCGGTTTATAGATTGGACTGCCGAGGTACAAACGACGAGCCTGGTAGAGAATCACGCCGGCATTTTAATTTTCACTTTGGCTGTGGCGTGCTGGGCCAGATTAAACAATGAAGAAATTCCCTATGAAGTGGACGGTCTTATTGAGGCGACACGTGCCGGACTGGGTGCAGAGATGGGGCCAGTGTTGCAGCAGCTCTATAAGCAAAAAAAACAGCAGCAAGCTTATGCGCAATCCTCTTTGTTGATAGCGGCGGCTATAGAAACAATGCTATTTCGCGAAGCGCAGGCAGGGGACCGTTCTGCGCTAGGTGTGGAGCTAGAAGAGAACGTTGAGACAGTTCTGCGTGACTTACGTGAGAGTGGCATGGCGCTGCTAAATGTGGATGATGCAGGGCCTGCCGTTCTACCATTTGCCTCGTTTGCTGAAGGCGGACGACTTGTTGGAGAGGCTGGCTTAACTTACCAGGTATTCACTACAGAGTATGACCAAGAAGGACCGGCCATTGATCTTGTTCGGCCGGAAAAATTGAGAAAACTCAGAACTGAGCTCGACGATCATGTTCGCAATGCCGGTATTAATGTAGCTCGGTATGCGAACGAACTAAGAACACAACTGGCCAGACCAAGCCTCGGCGGATGGAGCAGTGGAGAAGAGATTGGTTATCTCGATTCTGCGAGGCTGTGCGCATTGGTGAGTAATCCGATGGATCACCTGATCTTCAGACGAGAGCGCTTCCGACTGCAGAGCGACTGCCATGTGACGGTACTGCTAGATTGCTCTGGTTCAATGAAGCAGCATTCTGTGAGAGTCGCCGTGTTATGCGACCTGCTCAACCGAGCTTTTGGTCAAGCCGGGCTTAGCAGTGAGTTGCTTGGTTTTACAACAGGGAGCTGGAATGGTGGACGTGTTTATAAACGTTGGTTGGCCCTAGGCAGACCTAAAAACCCGGGGCGTTTGAATGAGCAAAAACTTACAGTATTCAAATCGGCTGAGCATTCCTGGCGTCGCGCGAAGCCAGGCATAGCCGCGCTATTGCGGACCGATTTGTACCGCGAAGGCGTTGATGGCGAAGCTTTATTGTGGGCCTATAAGCGGACCGTCGCTTTACCGCAAACTCGTAAGGTTATTATGGTCGTGTCGGATGGGTCGCCAATGGATACCAGTACTGCGCTAACCAATGGTGAGTTTTATCTCGACCAGCATCTACAATATGTAGCGCAGAAGATCGAGGCCTCAGCGGATACGGCTTTGTGCGCTTTAGGGGTTGGCCTGGATCTGAGCCCCTATTATCGTGATAGCCTAGCGTTTGATACTGCCTGTGAGCTTAGTCTTAGTCATCTGCAAGACATTGCTAAGCTACTTCAACGTGCTCTCCTGCGTAAATAGCAGGTTGTCTGAATAGAGTGCAAGAAAAATGGAAGTAAAAGTGAAATCGAGAGTGAGAGTGGTACGGAGGCCTATTGTATGCAATCAATGCTAAGCAATAAGCGCGTGGAGTGCCCCGCAGGCTTGTTAAGCCGAGCAAAACAGCTAAGTGCTTCGGTGCCAACAGCAATCGTAAATGCCGGCGCTGACCTACCCATGATGAGTGCCAAGCTAGCTTTTGAAGAAGGTTTGATTGAGCCAGTATTAGTGGGTGACGGCGAAGTCATTAGAGCAATTGCCAAGCGCCTGCAATGGGACATCACGTCCCTGCGTGTAGTAACAGCCGAAAGCGAACAAGAGGCCGCCCAACGTTCAGCAGAGCTAGCCCGCGACGGAGAGGTAGCGGCGTTAATGAAGGGTGATGTGCACACCGACAATCTATTGAAAGCGGTGCTCAAAAAAGACAATGGCTTGCGAACGGGTAATCGTTTAAGCCACGTGTTTTACATGACCTTAGCTGGCAGTGACGACAGCCTATGTATTACCGACGGCGCTATCAATGTGCTGCCTTCTTTGGAAGACAAAATTCACATTACTCGCAACGCAATCGCTTTGCTGCATCGCTTGGGTAATTCCCAACCGAAAGTTGCTGTGCTGTCTGCGACGGAACAGGCGAGCCCTGCGATGCAATCCAGTGTTGATGCAGCAGAAATAGTAGCTAGAGCGCAAACTGGTGAACTGTTTTCTGAAGAACCCGGTGCCGTTGTAGAAGGGCCTTTCGCATTTGATAATGCAGTCTCTCGTGAGGCCGCCGAAATGAAAGGCATGAACAGTGAAGTAGCAGGGCAGCCCGATATTCTTGTGGTACCCAACATCGAGGCTGGGAATATCGCTTTTAAACAAATGGTGTACTTTATGGGAGCCTGTGCCGCAGGAATTGTGCTTGGCGCAAAAGTGCCTATTACTCTAACCTCGCGAGCCGACCCAGCGGCGGCCAGGTTAGCATCAACGGCGCTAGCTAGCCTATACGCTAGTGCAGGTTGATGCGCCGGTAAGCACTATTCAGAGCTACACTCAAAACAGTTCATGTTTTTTACGATAAGCTTCGAAGTAATCATCAGCGCTTATCTCTCGAGGCTCAATCGTTCGAGCTACCCGAGTAATATTCATGAAGTGTTTGTAGTGAACATTTTCATCGGTAACGTTACCGCCCCAAGTGCCGCAACCCATCGACAGAGAAAACGGCAAACCGTTATCGAAACTGCCGCCAGTCGCAAAGCAGTGCGCCTGATTGACGATGACGCGACTAACCGGCAGTTCAAAGCCAAGCTCCAAGGCGCGATCGTCTATGCTGCTGTGCAAGCCAAGCGAATGACCCGCCCCTTGATAGCTAAAAATATCTCGCGCTATCTGTTTGGCGTGAGAAAAGTCTTTGGCGCGGTAAATGGTAAGAACCAATGACATTTTTTCGCCGGAGAATGGTGCACTCTTGCCGGTGTTTGTCTCTTCTACCATTAGAAACGTCGCCTCGGCGCTTTCTTTGCGCGACAGGCCAACGATACTCGCCAGCTCACTGCAGGGCTTCGCCAACACGGCCGGGTTAAGCCGTCCCTCTTGCCACATCACTTCTTGTAACGATTGCTTTTCTTCAACGCTGAGCATGTCTGCGCCGCACCTAACGAGTGCAGCAATTGCATCGTCGTAAATACTGTCTAACACTATGAGCGAGTTTTCAGACGAACAGCTTGTCGCGTTGTCGAATGTTTTGGAGGCGGTTATCTTTGCAGCGGCGTCAGTAAGGTCTGCAGTTTCGTCAACTATAACGGCAACGTTTCCTGCGCCAACGCCAAACGCAGGAGTGCCGCTCGTATAGGCAGCTCGTACGTTATTCTGTGAGCCGGTCGCCACAATCAGATCTACTTGCTTAAGCAGTTCTTGGCTCAATTCCTTGTTTACCGGCGCAGGGAGTTGTTGAACCAGGTCCCTGGGCGCGTTGATGCGATCAAGTTCGGCATATATCAATTCGAGTAGTCGCGCACAACTAGGTTGCCCTTTTGGAGACGGCGAGAGAATAATGGCGTTCCTGCATTTCAGTGCATTCAGAATATTGTTCATCGGTGTGGCCACCGGATTTGTCGAAGGAACAATAACGCCCACTACGCCCACTGGCCGTGCGATTTCTACCAAGCCTAACTCAGGCTTCTCGTTTATGATGCCGACTGTTTTTGCATCTTGCAGATCGCGCAACAGCCCCAGAGTTTTACGATGGTTTTTGGTAATCTTATCGGCGATTTTGCCCAAGCCTGTTTCTTCAACGGCTAGCGTAGCTAACCGCTCATTGTTCGCCGGTTTCATTAAGGCCCAGGCTGCAGCGGTTACTAGCTCATCTACTTGTGCTTGCGAGTAGGAATCTATTTCTTTTTGCGCGCGGCGGGCATTGGCAACAAGGTGTTGCACTTGTTCAGCGGAGGTCATTATTAATTGCTCTTTCACTAAATATTTCTCTAACTATAGTCTGTCATTCTAACCAGTTTTCCTGGTCGCGCCGATGTTACTTCGTCGTTACTGATGACCTGCTTGCCCGACACAAAAGTGGCTCGATAACCCGATACTGGCTGCAGTAGGCGCTGACCACCAGCTGGCAAGTCTTGAACCATTTTTGGCACACCCAAAGAAAGCTTCTCGTAGTCGATAATATTTATGTCGGCCTTCAGGCCTACCTTTAATTGACCTCTGTCATGCATGCCAAGGTAGCTCGCCCCATCACTGCTTAACATCTGAATGGCCCGGCTTAGTTCTATGCCGTCTTTGCCATGCTTTACGCGGTCACGAGTCCAGTGTGACAACAAATAAGTCGGGAAGCTTGCATCGCAAATTGTACCGACGTGCGCGCCGCCGTCGGATAAGCCGGGTAGGGCTGCCGGGTGTTGCAGCATGGCATATACGTTGTCGTAGTTCATTTCTGTATAGTTATATACGGGGAAGTACAACAGCGAACGTCCGTCATCCTCTAGAAGCAAATCGTAACTTTTATCCCAGATGCTGACGTCATCTGCTCGGGCCATGCCGGCCACAGAACTCTCGCTGTTTTGTTCGTAATCCACTACACCATCACGCTCTAGCTTAAAATGTTTCTCTGCCAGTGCCTCATAGGAGGCTATTAATAAGTCGGTAATCTCCGGAATTGGCGAGCCAGGCCCTGCCAGTTTAATCGGCGTCTCACTGAGCATTTTTTGCTTGAACTCTGGATCACGCATGGTGGCAACCCGCTCGCTGAGCGGCTTGTCCTTAATCGCTATATAGCTCGGGAATGCCATTAAAGGATGAAATGTGCATTCTAGTCCTAGAAAAACGCCGATCGCTCTGGGTGCCACTTGCAGATGTACCCTGAGACCCTCGGCGTTAAGTTGTTCAACCCTATCTATAATTTTAAGCCAGTCATCGGGCGCAAAATCTCGCTGCATAAGTGACATTGAACAAGGACGACCTTCGGACGCTCTAAAATAAGCCTCCATTAGCTCAAACTCGTATTCGAAATTATCTTGTGGTCGCACCATATCAAAATCGTTTACGGCTTGTAGTACGCCATGTGTCAAACCCTTGAAAGCTGCGCCTAAGCCGGCCAATTCCGCTTTGCCCGCTTCACTGGAAGGCGTCCATTCACCATCGACAGATTTATGTAAGTCGCTGCGACCGGTGCTAAAACCAACCGCGCCTGCTTCTAGCCCTTCGCGAACAATGGCTTGCATGGTCGCAACGTCTTCCTCTGTTGCGGGCTCGTCGAACACGGCACGATCGCCCATGGCGAACACTCTAACCGGGTCGTGTGGAATGAGTACCGCAAAATCGATACTATGTGGAAGCTTCTCTATAGCATCCATGTATTCGGGAAAGCTCTCCCAGTCCCACTGAATACCTTCATGCAGGGCTGTGCCAGGAATGTCTTCAACGCCTTCCATCAAACGAATCAACTTGTCTCTATCTTCTCTGCGACATGGAGCGAAGCCAACGCCGCAATTTCCCAGCACGGCAGTAGTTACGCCATGATTTACCGAGGGTTTTAGTTCTTCGTCCCAACTGATTTGACCGTCGTAATGAGTATGCACATCAACAAAGCCGGGCGTCACAATTGCACCATTGGCATTAATAGTCTGATTTGCTTCTCCACTGCACTCGCCAATTTCGACAATCTTGCCATTTTTCACAGCCACAGTTGCCGAATATGGGGCACTGCCAGTGCCATCAACAACAAGACCACCTTCAATTTTCAGATCAAACACGTCATTGCTTCCTTTATCTCTAACAAGGATATTTTAACGTGTTACGGAGTCGCTTACACCAATAGGTTCACATTTAGACCGTTGATTAAACGCGAGTGTCTTCTATTAGTTGGGCGCCGCGCATGATTGAACCATGTCCTGGATACACGACCTTAAGGGGCAGCTGTTCTAAGGTATCAAGTGTCTGTTCGGTTTGGGAGGCGTTGGAATAGATTGCTGGCGTTACCAATCGGCCTAAACTACCACTTCCCAATAAGGTATCACCTGACAGTAAGCTTTGGCTGTCAGCATGATAAAAACACACGCTGTCCCAGGAGTGTCCTGGAGTGTGTATAACGCGCCAGTCGGCATACAGCGGGATAACATCGTTGGCTTGCAGGCGATGGTCTTCGAGTGTTTTTAGTGGCTTGTGCGGTGCGAGGGACCCACCATTGTAGCGAGCTTGTTGACGTGCTTCGATGTTGCGTTCTTTGCTCATATACATTTTCCAGGCCCGCGGGCGAAATGCTTCACGTACACCAGTAGTAAATCGAGTAAACATTCCAAAAACATTGTTTTTGAGTTTGTGCGTTCTCGACCCAGCGGCAAATGGCAACGCTACATCGGCGTTGCAGAGTTGGGCAAGTTCAAAAACGCCACCCATGTGATCAGGGTCGTCGTGTGTGCAGGTAACCAAGCTAATGTCTGCTATGTTTCGCTTTAGCTCTTGTTCTACATAACCAAGCACATAGCGCTCGCAGCGAATAGCCACGTCAACAATCAACAGCTGGGTTTCATATTCAACAACGTAGCTGTTGACCAGCCGAGTCTTAACCAAGTGTATTTTCATCTGTCGAACATTATACTCGGCTTGCCTCAAAGAAAGATGGATAGAAACCAGTGCGTGCACCACTATACTCCAGCCAAGCTGACGAACTGCTAAGTGAACATGCGATCCTTAACCCACATGCGCTTTACGACCGACTACGCTGCTCTTCACCCGTAGCGAGAATTGCCGAGTCTGGTGTGCACCTGGTTACTAGCTGGGAGCTAGTGCACGAGGCGCTTGATCGCGAATCAGACTTTTCAGCGAATTTAACGGGCGTACTGTATCGAGGGGCTGATGGTCAACCGGCTTGTTTTGAGTTGCCTCAGTCGGTGGCTACAGCGGTTATTGCGACAGCTGATGAGCCACGTCATTCAGTACACCGTGCATTGCTACAAGCTAGATTTACACCAAGCTCAATCGCCTCATTTGAACAACCTGTAAAGCAATGGGCCGATCAGGTACTGTCGCCTCTGATTGCTGCTGGGGGCGGTGATGCAATGGATGCCTGCGAAAGGGTGCCGGCTCTAGTGGTTGCACATTTGTTAGGCTTGCCAGTGGAAGACGTGGATGATTTTCGTGTTTGGGCCATGATGGGTGGCGATATGTTGGCAGGGGAAGTGACAGGTGAAGGACTCACCTTTCTTGCAACTGAGACTGCGCGAATGTCGGACTATTTGGGGCGCCATTTCGATAGTGCCTTTGATAACATAAGCAGTGAGTCCGATGCCCCTCTGATGCATACGCTTGCCGCAGGTGTGCAGGCAGGTCAAATATCACGTGAAGAAGCGCTAGGAATCGCCATCGTCTTGTTTGGCGCGGGCGGTGAAAGTACGGCCGCATTGATTGCATCATGCTTCAAGATCTTGGCTGAACGCCCCGATCTTTTTCAGCAATTGCGAGTTGAACGTTCGCTGATTAACCGCTTTGTGGAGGAGGTAGTTCGGCTGGAATCGCCGTTTAAATTTCACTATAGATCGGTCAAAACGGAATGTGAATTGGGCGGCTATGCCTTGCAACCCGGTGATCGATTGATGTTGGTTTGGGCCGCTGCTAATCGAGATGGGCAGGCATTGCCAGAAGCGCATGCGCTTCGCCTTGATCGTAAGCATGCGAAGCAGCATACGGGCTTTGGCCGTGGGGCGCATTTTTGTATTGGCGCTGTACTCGCTAGATTAGAAGCGAAAATTATGATTGAGTGTTTGTTAGATGGCGCGGAGACTATAGAGCTGGTTGCACAAGGTGCGGCTTATGCGAATAGTATATTTGTGCGGCGTCTAAACAAGCTTCAATTGAATATACGCGAGCGTGTTGTGTAACTTAGCTCTTGTTTGCCGAGCGGGATTCGGCGCGATAGGCTTTGGCTATTAGCTGGGCTGTATCTTCTACATACTCTTTAACTGTTTCGCCTTTGTCTCGCGCTTGGTTTACCACGGTATCTTCGACAAGCGTAATAGCGTTTACTTCGCCTCGTTGCAGGCCATCTGAGCCCTTAGCAGGCTTGAGTCTGATCTTGGTATCAAAAAATGAAATACCTTCGTCTACGCCAACCAAAATTCTTATATTTGCCGTCTTTTTTTGGTAGTGAGTAATCACTCCAGCAACTACAATTGCAGAGTCGTGATTTGAGCGCTTACTCTTCTTTGCTTGCTTTTCACTTAACACGTTGTCGAACGCATCTTGCTCTTCCAACTTGTCGAGAAAGCGTGCGGCGAGTTCTTTGCGCACAGACTTCTTGACCTTTCCATCGGTGCCGTTTTCAAAATCAAGCACAACCGCCGTTGATCGTGTTTCCATGTGCTCGGCGACCGAGTCGTGCACCTTGTGCAAGTCAGGCGTATTCTCTGCCTTCAATGTCGCTGATTGAATAAGCAACACGGAAACAAATGGCAGAAAAAAGGCGCGTACATTGTGCGCACAGGTAGTTTTGGTTTTGCTTGTTTGGGATGGCATTTGCGATGCTCTTCGAATAAGTTGCTCAATTAATAGACTAGGCTATTGGTTGAAATTTGTTCGTTGACGGGCTTTTTCTTTTCAGCGTTTCGGGCGAAATGTGACCGATTGCACAGTTGACGGCAGTCAGGAGCTACCAGATACTGCGCGACATTTCTGGCATAACCCCAGTACCTTCACACAAAGGGCGACCTGATATGAATGACGACGTAATGATTGAAGTAACGGATGGTGTCGCATTGGTTACTCTGAACAGACCTGAAGCCTTGAACACCTTTAATTATGGCGTGCTCGAAGGTCTTGGAGCCGCATACAAGCGTTGTGACGAGGACGATGAAATTCGCTGTGTTGTGGTCACAGGTGCTGGTCGCGCATTCTGTGCTGGCGCAGATCTATCTGGTGGCGGCGAGACTTTCGATAGCTCAGATAGGGAGGATATTTCTTCCTGCCCCCTTGCCATGCAAGCCTGGGAAGTCCGCAAACCAGTGATTGCAGCCTGCAACGGTCATGCAATAGGCGTGGGTATGGGAATTGCCGCGCAATGTGATATACGAATTGTTGCTGCGGAGGCTAAGTACGGCTTTCTGCAGAACCGACGTGGGGTCGTGGTTGATTTTGGAATGTCGTGGTTACTACCTCGGCTAGTTGGGTTTGAGAAAGCTTTTGAGTTGTTGGTCCGAGCTCAACGGATGTCGGGGGCCGATGTTGTTGAGGCGGGTTTGGCTAGCCGATGCGTGCCCGCAGAAGAGGTTCTTCAGGTAGCACTGGAAATGGCCGCTGACTACGCTGACAATTGCGCTCCATTGGTAAGCGGATTACACAAGCGCTTATTATGGAAAGGTTTAGACAGCAATTTCGAATCCGCAGTTGCAGATGAATCTTTAGCCCTCAATCACAGCATGCGTAAGCCCGATGCGCTTGAAGGCGGCGTGGCATACTTTGAAAAAAGAACACCTCAATGGACTGGCAGTGTGAATAAGGATTGGCCTGAAGGCTTATAATACCTTAAGTACTAATTTCAGTTCTTCCTGCCAGTTACAGGGCACAATTCCTGGTAGCTTTTTTTCGCTCAGCATTTGAGAGTTTGCAGGTCTTGCCGCAGGTGTTGGGTACTCTGAGGAGCTGATAGCATTAACCTTTGGCGATTTCGACAGTTTACCCATTTGAGTGGCTTGAACGAAGATTTCTTCTGCAAAGCTGTGCCAGCTTGTAAACGGACCGCTTTGAAAATGATATGTGCCCCAGGGAACGTCTTCGCCGGCGTGAATGTTCTGAGCGATAGTAATTAGGTTCTCTGCGATGCTTCTGGCGGCGGTCGGTGCACCAAGTTGATCGGCCACCACATTTAGTTCATCACGCTCACCACCTACCCTAAGCATTGTTTTAACGAAATTTGCTCCATAGCGCCCAAACACCCAGCTCACGCGTAAAATGATGTGCTTATGCCACGCTTCGTTCAGTGCTAGTTCGCCAGCTAATTTCGACGCCCCGTACACTCCTTGCGGATCGGTTGCATTCGATTCGAGATAGGGCTTGGTCTGTGACCCACTAAAGACGTAATCGGTAGACACGTGCAACATGGGGATGTCGGCTGAAGAACAGGCATTAGCGAGGTACTTTACCCCATCGCAATTGATGGCATAGGCACGTACTTCTTCTTCTTCGGCCTTGTCCACCGCTGTGTAGGCCGCACAATTGATGACGATATCTGGAGAATGCTTGGCTAGTTGTGCCTTAATTGCAGCTGCATTGGTGATATCAAGTTCAGAGGAACCTAAGCAAATACATTCAAGCGTTGGCGAATTCCAGTGTGAAAATTCGGACCCAAGCTGACCTGAACCGCCAGCCACTAATATTTTCATTATTAATGTTCTCGTTGAGTC
This sequence comes from Pseudomonadales bacterium, assembly GCA_045106985.1. Classification (GTDB taxonomy): domain Bacteria; phylum Pseudomonadota; class Gammaproteobacteria; order Pseudomonadales; family JAUIET01; genus JAUIET01. The sequence goes on from JBGCFQ010000021.1 coordinate 122,537, forward strand.
GTTAGAAAAATGTCTGCTAAAAAGGCGGCTATGAGTTGTGCAGTTCGCTTAGTGTTGGAAGAACAGCGTCCTTCCCAGACAATTGCGGATCGGCGATTGGCCATTCGATTCCGACTTCCGGATCATTCCAAATGATGCCACCTTCATCTGCCGGATTATAGTAGTCGGTACACTTGTACTGAAAGTCAGCGATATCACTGGTAACAACAAAACCGTGAGCATAGCCCGGCGGAACCCAGAATAGTTTATGGTTCTCTTCGGTGAGTTCTATGCCAACGTATTGTCCGCAGGTATTGGATAGCGGGTTAATGTCGACTGCAACATCATAAACGCTGCCGCGGGTTACCCTAACTAATTTTCCTTGAGGTTGGGTTACTTGAAAGTGCAGGCCGCGTAATACTCCGCGTTGAGATCGTGAGTGATTATCTTGTACGAATGGTTGAGTAATTCCTGCGTCTCTAAATTGGTTTTCGCGGTAGCTCTCTAGGAAAAATCCACGGTGGTCGCCATGAACTTTGGGTTCAATGATTAGCACGCCATCCAGTTTTGTTTCTATGACTTTCATAGCTCTGTTTTTCCACTTGCTACTTTCATTAGGTATTGGCCGTAATTCGTTTTTCCCAACAGCTCTGCTTCATGCAGCAGTTGTTCTTTATTGATCCAGCCTTGTAAAAAAGCTATTTCCTCAAGGCAGGCGACTTTTAGCCCTTGTCTTAGTTCAATTGTTCGAACGAATTGCGCGGCGTCCATTAGGCTGTCATGGGTTCCTGTATCTAACCATGCAAAGCCACGGCCCAAGCGTTTCACACTCAAGGAGCCTGCCTCAAGATAGGTCGAATTTACGGACGTTATTTCTAGCTCGCCGCGTGAACTGGGTTCGATTTGCTTTGCGATACTGATAACATCGTTGTCGTAAAAATAAAGCCCGGTTACCGCATAGTCAGATTTAGGTTCTTCTGGCTTTTCTTCTATAGAAATCGCCTTCCCGGCTGTATCAAACTCAACCACACCAAAACGATGTGGATCATCGACAAGATAACCAAACACAGTCGCGCCTGTTTTTTGATTAGCAGCTTGCTCTAGGGTTGTTGAGAAATGTTCGCCATAGAATATGTTGTCACCCAAAACCAGGCAAACACTGTCATTGCCAATAAAACTTTCGCCAATAATAAACGCCTGAGCCAGACCGTCAGGAGAAGGTTGCTCGGCGTAGCTAAAGTTAACACCGAAATTTTCCCCGTCGCCCAACATACGTTGGAAATAAGGTAAGTCCACTGGCGTGGATATTATTAGGATGTCTTGAATGCCCGCCAACATCAGTGTCGACAGCGGGTAATAGATCATCGGTTTGTCGTATACCGGTAGCAGTTGCTTCGATACGCCGCGTGTGACCGGGTGCAGTCTTGTCCCTGAGCCTCCTGCCAAAACGATTCCTTTCATTGAGTTTCCTTATTATTTTATCTTAAATTTGTTGAGTCATTTTATTGGTTGCTGGCGAGGCCAAGGCGTTGCCCCTGATAAGAGCCATCCTGCACGCGCGACCACCAAGCCTCATTGTCCAAATACCATTGCACCGTTTTCTCGAGACCGGTTGTAAAGGTTTCCAGAGGCGTCCAACCCAGCTCTCTTTCAATTTTGCTTGCGTCAATAGCGTAGCGAACGTCATGCCCGGGTCTATCTGCGACAAAGGTAATTAGGTCGGAGTAGCGTGACACGCCGTTTGGTTTGTTGGGTGCCAAGCGTTCCAATGCGGCACAAATTTCATTAACTACATCAATGTTCTTTTGCTCATTATGGCCGCCAATATTGTAGGTTTCGCCAACGACTCCTTTAGTAGCAACGAGCAGTAGGGCTCTGGCATGATCTTCCACGTAGAGCCAATCACGAATCTGTTGTCCATCGCCATAAACCGGTAAGGGTTTGCCATCCAGAGCGTTCAGAATGGCCAAGGGAATTAGCTTTTCTGGAAAGTGGTAGGGACCATAATTGTTTGAACAGTTAGTAACAACCACTGGGAGGTCAAAGGTTGCGTGCCATGCTCGCACTAAATGGTCTGAAGAAGCCTTGCTTGCCGAGTACGGGGAGTTTGGTTCGTAGCGACTGTGTTCGTGAAACAAGCCTGTTTCGCCAAGCGAGCCGTAGACCTCGTCAGTGCTGATGTGATGGAATCGAAATGTGCTCTTGCGATCTTCCTGCAACTCGTTCCAATAGGCGCGTGCCGCTTGCAGTAAGGTAAAGGTGCCTATTATGTTGCTTTCTATAAAGTCCGCTGGTCCGTCGATTGAGCGATCGACGTGCGATTCTGCCGCTAGGTGCATCACGATATCGGGTTGGAAGCTGTTGAATGCGGCGCTGACATCCGACGAATTGCAAATGTCCAACTGTGCAAAATTGTAGCGGTCACTGTCGCTAGACGAGCCTAAGCTCTCTAAATTGCCGGCATACGTCAGTTTGTCGATGTTTAAAACGCTGTGGTCGGTGTGCTCAATAATCAGACGAACTACAGCAGAACCTATAAAGCCAGCTCCGCCTGTAAGTAAAATATTCATTATAATCAATCACTTGTGAATTCAAAAAATGGCAAGTGAGGGATGACTGAATACTATCCTTGTCACATCGCGCCACAGGATAATAATAGACTCAATGAGCAATATCCGCATGGGAAAAGCGTTCTAGCGGTAGTATGAACAAATGGAGGGTGATCATTTTACTGAAGCCTGCCCTTCCTGGGCGGACTATCGCGCTGATGGCGATGGTGGAGTTAAAGTGACATCCCTGTGCTCCCAATCCTTTAGAGCATACTAGTCAGTCTGGTTCGGTATGTTTAGAGGCGATAGCTGGTATTGATGTGCGATATATCCCACATCAATACTCCGCATAATTATCTCGGCATCAGCATCAGTATGTATTAATTGCCGATGGTTTTGCTTACCACTTGGGAAAGCTCGCTGTACATGCCATCAGTATCAATCGTTACCATAGAAAAGTAATAGGTGTCGGTGCTCAGCGGCTCCAATGTAAACTGGGTTTGATTCCTATTGTCGAGTCGAATAGTGCGGCTGCTACCTGCATTCTCAGCGGTTACGTAGATCTCGTAAGACGCAATCTCATTCAAACTCAATGATTCGCCATTTTCACGCTGCGTTGGAATATTCCATGACAAGCGTGCACTGCCCGTTACGGGTGCAGGTTTTGGCGGCGCGACTGGAACAACAGGAGACACAGGCGTTGTGGGGACGGCAGCGATCACAGGGGGTTGCTTAACTATAATGGGTGTTTTGCTGTCAGTTACAGTGTTTGGCACACTTGGAACTTGCTGGTTTCTCAACAGCTCGGGGTTGGCACGAAGCGCTGCTGCTATTGCTTCATTCCGCTTGCGTTCGGCAATTATCGCCACGGCCGCAGGGTCGGCTTTGACAGCAGCTACCATCGCGTCGTTGCGCATGCGTTCAGCAACGGCTTCCCGCGCAGACGGGTCGGCCTTGATCGCGGCCGCGATCGCAGCATTTCGAACGCGTTTAGCTTCCGCAGCATCGCTTCGCATTTTTGCTTCAACTTTAGCTAGTGCAGCCGGATCTTGCCAAATTGCTGCTTCTACTGCACGTTTATAAAAGTTGGCAATCGCTTCAGTAAGATTGTCGAAGGAGAAAGACGCTGATTCCTGCTTCACCGGCACATCGCGCTTGAAAACTTCGGCTCGGGCTTTTGAGGCGTCGGGTCCTTGCGCTGCTGCCTGGTTTGCACCCATGGCTAGAAGGAGGCTCAAGCTTCCTGCTGCAATTATCATGTTCGGTTTGTATGCCATTGTCTTGTCCTGCAACTGTCGGTTTACTAACCATACAAAAAGTACGAAAAACCGCCAGAAAAAGGAGGGTGTTGGCAGATGCTCTTTGTGTGTTTGTGATGAATGTCTCGTGTTGGCTATGACTTAGTTGTTGAGCGGCGTTAAACGGCGTCAAGCAGAGTGGTGTTACTTCGGCGGTCGTGGCATGGAATTAGTAATGACGTATCTGAGTTCTTTGTTTAGACTATGGGCCTTGAAATGTCACTTTTCCGAAACTTATGATGTTGAATTTTATAGTAAAAACAATAGGCCTAGCCCTTGTGTCCAGTCTGATAGCCTGTGGCGGTGGAGGAGGAAGCTCCACGCCAATGACGCCAGTCGTCGTTGACCCTACTCCCGACCCTATGCCTGAGAACCCTAGCCCTCCGCCCGCGCAAGAAAGCTACGAGGCAAGCGTTCGATTCACCGAGTTTGGCATTCCCCATGTTGCAGCAGCGGACTGGCGAAGCTTAGGTTTTGGCCATGGCTATGCCTACGCTACACAAAACTATTGTGTGTTAATGAGGGAGGTTGTTGTAGCCAGTGGCCAATCGCAACGCTTTTTCGGTGACGACGGCAATTTGGGCAGTGATTTTGTATTCGCCCTGCTCGGAGAAGATATTCAGGCAGCCTTCCTGGACAACTTAGACGCTGATACAAGTTTGTTGGCAGGGGGTTATGTTGCAGGTTTTAATCGATATTTAAGTGATACTGGAGCGGCCAATTTGCCTGAGGGTGATGCCGGTTGTCGCAACGAACCTTGGGTTCGTGAGATCAGCTTGCAAGACTTCGGCAGAGTGTTGCGTAAGCTTGCGGTACGCGCCAGCACCGATCCGCTGGCTGAGTTTATTTTTGCGACTAATGGTCCAAATACTATGACCGCCGCAAACTCAAAAGACCCCATTAAAAAGCCATCGCATATAGATGAACTGCTGCTCAGTAGTGCGAAAAAAATTGAGCAGGGTATAGAGGCGATGAATTTTCCCAAACCGGAAGAGATAGGTAGTAATGCTTATGCAGTGGGGAGCTCAGCAAGTCAAAATGACAGTGGTGTGCTGTTTGGTAATCCACATTTTCCATGGGAAGGTTCTAACCGTTTTGCCATGGTCCATTTAACACTTACGCCTGAAGGGGCGAGTGAACCGACATACGACGTAATGGGAGCGGCGTTGCATGGATTCCCACTAGTGAGCATTGGCTTCAACGCTGACTTGGCTTGGAGTCATACTGTATCGACTGGCTCCCGTTTTGTGCTCTATGAGTTGCAGCTGAATCCTGACGACCCCATGCAATATGAATTTGATGGCGAAATGCGAGAGATTACAAGCCGCACGATCACCATTGATACTCAGGATAGCGCAGGTGCCGTAGAGCCACAGAGCCACACTTTCTATTTTTCCCATTTTGGTCCAATACTGAATTTGGGTGGAGTGAATGCTTTGTTGGAAGGTTGGCCTATTGCAGCAGGTACAGGCACCGTGTACGCACTGCGTGACATCAATTTAGACAACACGCGCGGTTTAACTACTTGGCGTGGTATCGGCCAGGCCAGCTCAATTGCTGAGTTACAAACAGCATTGGCCGATCTAGGCATACCTTGGGTGAATACCATTGCCGCCGACAGAGCCGGGCAGGCGTTCTATGGAGATATATCGGCCACTGCAAATGTGACGGATGACCAGCAAACTAATTGTATAACCGGACCGGTAGCACCATTGCTAACAGGCTTCGGGCTCACGACCTTGGACGGTCGTGTATCCGCCTGTGAGCTTGGAACGGACGCCGATGCGCCACTGCCGGGAGTGATTGGTTTTGATCGCCTGCCAAAGCTCGTTAACGACACTTATGTATCGAACTCAAATGACAGTTATTGGTTAACTAACCCCAGCAGTTTGCTAACGGGTTTTCCGTCAATAGTTGGAGCGGAAGAAGTAGAGCAGAGCTTGCGCACCCGGCTTGGCTTCGTGCAAATGGAAGAGCGTCTAGCCGGCGCTGACGATATGGGTGCGCCAGGAGTAACCCCGATGCTGTTGCAAGATATGCTGTTTGGTAGTCGTAATTACGCGGCGGAGTTGGTGCTTGATGATGTAAACAACTTATGTACTGCCACAGTTGATTGGTCGCCGTTTAGCAGCAATCCGACCGATATGACACAGGCATGTAACATTCTGGCTGGATGGGACTCCCGCCACAACAATAGCAGCATAGGCGGGCATATTTTTTATGAATTCTGGAAAACAGCTCGCGATATTGATGATCTTTGGTCAGTGCCCTTCGACCCAGCAGACCCTGTAAACACACCCAATACTGTAAACGTAGGAAATGCAGCCGTTATAAGTGCCGCACGTGATGCATTAGTAGCAGGCGTAGATCGATTGCTCGCGGCTGATATTCCGCTCAATGCGGAGTGGGGCAGTGTGCAATTTTCAGAACGCAACGGCGTTAGAATTCCTATTCACGGCGGTTCAGGATCAATGCTGTTCAGTGTAATTACGTCCGACTTAAACGACAACGAAGGCTACAGCAGCATTAGGCATGGAAATAGTTTTATGCAAACTGTTGGTTGGGATTCGACTGAATGCCCTGATGCCTTTGGTTTATTAAGTTATTCGCAATCATCAGACCCTGCTTCTGATAATTATGCAGACCAGACTGAACTTTATTCAAACAAAGAATGGGTCGACATGCCCTTTTGTGAAGCTGATATCGCCGCCACACAGGTGGGCGAAACAATAGTGCTTGAGCAGGCGATTCCTTAGCGGGTAGCGGACGTGATCTCAAGTTCCACGACTAGGGTGCTGCTGAATGGAGTCCTCTTTCATTTAGGCTGGTGGTCATGCGTTTTATTTAGAAACTGGTTTTCCTTGCTGGTAGTATTGCTGATACTCGTTGTTTATTTAAGCATCGAGGAGCAGCGAAAGCGTGGCGTTATTTTATTAATGACAGCTATTGTATTCGGCTTTGCAATCGACAATGCCATGCTCAGCGAGTCTGTGCTGATCCCGGAAGGCAGTGGTCAATTTGCTCCATTGTGGATGACGGCCTTATGGCCCTTGCTGGCGACCACTTTAAATGTTGCTTTTAAAGGCTTACAAACTAAATTGGTGTTGGCCAGTGTCCTGGCAGGGATTGCGGCACCGTTTTCGTACTTCGCTGCGGTGCGACTTGATGCGGCAGCATTTGGTGTTCCCGCAGAATTTGCGTTGCTTGGCATAGGCTGCGTTTGGATGATTGCGTTTCCTGTTGCGCTACTTTACACCCGCCAATTAATGCGCTGATTATTACGCTTCCGTTGCCCTCAAAATTACTCCTGTGGTCTGATGTTACACTGTGCAATGATACAAGTAGTAGGGTGACAATCAATGAATCTGACCGACAAAAGAATAGTGATAACCGGGGCTAATGGCGGGCTGGGGAAGTCAGTTGCTGAAGTGTCGGCTTCGTTGGGCGCGAGCCTAGTGTTGCTTGATATAGCGTTTTCTGACGTGGATCTTGAAAACAATAGTCCAGGTCGCCAGTGTATAGCGCTTGATCTCTGCGATCTTGATGCGTGCAAGCAATGCTTTAAAAAAATTGGCCCTTTCGATGCCCTGTTTAATCTGGCAGGTGGTTTTGCCATGGGTACGCCTGCACACGCTGAAGATGATGAAGATTGGGATTTTTTGTTCAAGCTTAATGTTAAGACCTTACGCAACGCGGTTAAGGCGGCAACGCCAGTGATGCTGTCGCAAGGCCATGGAAAAATAGTTAATGTTGGTGCCTTAGGTGCATTGCAAGGCGGCGCTATGATGTCAGCTTACTCAGCCTCTAAAAGCGTGGTTATGCGGTTAACTGAAAGCTTGTCTGGCGAATTACGTGAGCAGGGCATCAATGTCAATGCAGTGTTGCCTAGCGTGATTGATACACCGCAAAACCGTGCCGGTATGCCAGACGTGAATCCAGCGGATTGGGTAGCCCCCAGCGATTTAGCCAATGTAATCTGTTTTCTTGGCTCTGACGCTGCCAACGCAGTTCATGGGGCGTTGGTTCCCGTGCGCGGTCTCTCTTGATTTGTTCCGGCAACATGTATGACGATGTTGAATAGAGAAAGATCAGGTCGTTAGTTATGTGCATTCTGTTCTTAGCTCTGGGTCAACACCCTCGATATCCGCTTATTGTTGCGGCGAATCGCGACGAGGAATTTTCAAGGCCTAGTCAACACGCAGAGTTTTGGAATGACGAGCCGACTATCTACGGTGGTCGAGATTTGAGGGCAGGAGGCACTTGGTTGGCAGTTAATCGTGCTGGACTTTTTTCGGCCATTACGAATCTACGAGAGCCGATGTTATACAGGGATGATGCCGAAAGCCGTGGTCACTTAATACCTGAATATTTGCGTTCGCAATCACCGCCGAAATTTAAACAAACGTTGCAAAGTAACAGGCTTAACTACAACCCATACAATTTAATCTTTGGTTCAATCGATAAGCTAACTGTTTTTAATAGCGTTAGAAATTCGTTTACCTGTTTGGAGAAGGGCTTTCATTCTGTCAGCAATGGCCCGGTGGATGACTACTGGCCAAAGATGTCTCGGGGTGTAAGTCTGTTAGAGTCACATGTTAAAAGACGCGTCAATCAAGACTTGGACATCGACGCTTTGTTTGCCGACATGCTCGACACCACTCAAGCTGATGAAACTGTACTGCCTGAAACAGGCATAGGATTGGAAATAGAAAAACGCCTGTCCTCCATTTTTATCTCAGGAGATAGTTACGGAACGCGAACCACCAGTATTTTATTGTTTGATCGTAAACAGCTGCATTTTTATGAACGAGACTATGGACCATTTGCAGAGCTGCAACGTGAAAACACTCAATGTATTAATATTGCATCCACGACGTGAGTCATCGCAACTTTGGTCAAAAAAGATACCGACTTCATAATATTGGCACTTGTAGTGCCATAAGGTAATATGGCTTAGGACGTGATATTCGCATGCGGCATACACCGAAATCCACAAGGTTTGCAGCCTATGAGTGGACTTAGAATTTGACACAATGCGCCGCAAGCGATAATGCTTCTCGGGCGACACCATCAGTATACAAGGGCGACTACTAAAATGAGCAGTATTGAACTTACCAGTGTAAGAGACGCACACAAATTCGATGAGGCGGTTCTAAGCGCTTATATGCAAGATCATGTAGAAGGATTCAGTGGTCCCATAGAGGTGCGTCAGTTTGAGGGTGGGCAGAGCAACCCGACTTTCCAGCTGCGTACGCCGAACAAAACCTACGTGTTGCGCAAGCAACCGCCAGGTGAGCTACTGAAATCAGCTCATCAAGTCGATCGTGAGTATCGTGTAATGCACGCTTTACGCGATACTAAAGTTCCCGTTCCAACGATGTATTGCCTTTGTGAAGACAAATCGATTCTAGGTACCATTTTTTACATTATGGATTTTGTTGAGGGCCGTGTTTTTACTGACCCTGCTATGCCTGATAGTAATCCGGAAGAGCGCCGAGGTGTCTATCTTAATCTCGCCAGTATTTTAGGCGAGTTACACTCTCTTCGCCCGGAACAGGTTGGGTTGGAAGAGTTTGGTCGTCCTGGTAATTACTACGCACGACAGATTAATCGCTGGGGCAAGCAATGGCTTGCATCCAAGACTGAAGAATTGCCAGCCATGGACAAGCTACTGACTTGGTTGCCAGACAACATTCCCGATGACGATCATTCCGGGATAGTGCACGGCGATTACCGCCTTGGTAATGTGCTCGTGAGCCCTAATGACGCCAGCATATCGGCTGTACTTGATTGGGAGCTAAGTACCTTGGGTCACCCTCTCGGCGATCTGGCTTATTTGTGCCAAGCCTATGCCGGCGTATCGAGCAGTGGCAACCTTTTGCCTCCAAACTATCAAGACTTCGGCGTACCCGCCGAGAAGGAAATGCTTGAGTCTTATTGCGCGGCCAGTGGCCGTGGCATAATCGAAAACTGGGATTTCTATGTGATTTTCAATATGTTTCGAAGCGCCAGTATTATTCAGGGTGTTTACAAGCGGGGCCTGGACGGTAACGCCAGTTCCGAATTGGCTCTTGGATTTAAAGATACTGCACGACAAATTTCGGATGCTGGCTTAGAACGATTGAACGGGCTATAGCTGAGCTTCGTATTTTGCGAATTGTAACTATATTATCAATAACTAAGCAGATGGATATACGTGATGAATAGCGATGTACGTTCGGCGCCAATCGACATCGAACAATCCCAGCTCGATGAATTGCGAGCCCGATTATCAGCAACACGTTGGCCGGACGCGGATACAACTGGCGGCGATTGGCGCCAGGGTATACCTCTGAGTTATGTGCGAGAGCTTTGTACCTATTGGCAAAACGATTACGATTGGCGGCGAATTGAATCGCAGCTAAATGAGTTGAACCCCCAGCAAACAACAATCGATGCAGTGGATATCCACTTTTTTCATATTCGTAGCCCACACGAAGACGCTATGCCATTGATAATGACCCATGGCTGGCCCGGTTCTCCCATTGAATTCTTAAAGGTTGTTGGTCCGCTAACCAATCCAACCAAGTTTGGTGGAAAGGCTGGCGACGCGTTCCACCTGGTGCTGCCGAACCTGCCAGGCTATGGCTTTTCAGGTAAGCCAGTAGAAGACGGTTGGAATGTTGAGAAAATAGGTCGAGCTTGGGGCACTTTAATGCAGCGTTTGGGCTATGAGCGTTATGTTGCCCAGGGTGGCGATTGGGGCGGCATGGTTACAACCAGTATGGGCATTACCGAAACTACTCATTGCGCCGCAATCCATACAAATCTAGTAATAGCCGCGCCGGATCCAGACACTATGGATAACCTTTCTGATATAGAGCAGCAAGCGTTAGAAGGAATAAGCTATTACGATGCGGAAGACTCGGGATATTCCAAGCAGCAAGGTACGCGTCCACAAACATTGGGTTATGGCCTCGCCGATTCGCCCAGTGGTCAGTTGGCCTGGATTGTTGAAAAATTTTGGTCTTGGACCGACAGTGAGCGCGATGGTGTAAAACATCCGGAAAATGTTCTGGGTAGAGATGAGCTAATAGATAATGTTATGTTCTATTGGCTGAACAATGCGGCGGCATCATCCGCGCGCCTCTATTGGGAGAGTTTTAAGTCTCCTTCGCTGGAACAAGTTGATATGCCAACTGGCTGCAGCATTTTCCCGAAAGAAATATTTCTGTGCTCACGCCGTTGGGCAGAGAAGCGCTTTACTAATCTAATTCATTGGAATGAGCTTGATAAGGGTGGGCACTTTGCGGCTTTCGAGCAGCCTGACTTATTTGTTGATGAGGTTAGAAACTGTTTTAGGGTTGTGCGTTAGGTATTGCCAACTTGCATTGACAATATGGTGTCATTTAAATCCAGTATTTGTCGTGCCATGTTTTCAATCAGCGTGTGGCACACTTCGGGTTGAAGTCGCACTATTTCGACAAAGTCTTCCTGCTTGATTGCTCTCACCGTACTGAATTCTTTAGCGATAACCGTAGCGGTGCGTTTGGCTGAGGTGAAAGCGGCCATTGCACCAAAAATTTCATCTTCGTAAATGTCGCCTACCTTCACGTCGTCTTGAAATGCCTCGGCATGGCCTTCAATTAATGTGAATACGCGATCGGAAACTTCTCCCTGAGCAATAATTTTTTCACCGGGCGCGAAGTTTAAGTAGTCGCTGTTAGGGTCGCGACTATGAGATGAGTAAAAACTTAAAGCCTGCACGAGAATAGTGTTAAACGTCGCCTGATAGTCGCTCCATGCCTGCAGCGCTTTGCCGTCTTTAAGTAGCTGGGCCTTTATGTCTTCCCAATTGTATGGCCTTAGGCGAACGTCTTGCGTGCATGTGAAAGTGGGTCGGTCTGCTGCGCTGTTACCACGGGGTCGTGATACAAAGTCTCCAGGTTCAAAGAAGTAGATTAATTTGCCATCCAGCTCTACCTCGATATTACCTGACTCGAGCAGGAAGGATGCTCCTTCCGGCAGTTCGGCAAACGCATTGCTGTCAGTGGGTAACTCTTTTACTTCACCGGCGGCCGGCACCTGCTCGAGGAATTCCGCAACAAGTCTGGATAGCTGTCGTACCTGGCTGGATTCTCGTAGTTCGCTAACGTACATGATGGTTTACCAAATGTTGATTCCAAAAATTTTGAAATACTGCGTTTACCTTAAAGTTTTCTTACTTAATGGATTTTGCTATTTCAGGTTGGGTTTTAACCATGCTGACGAATGTATCTTGAGCAATAGCACGTACTACGCAGTCTTTGGTTGCCACTACGCTTGCGCGTCGCTTGCTATTGGTAAAGGCGGCGATAGCACCGAATATTTCGCCCTGCTGCAGATCCCCTATTTTTTTGCCGTCCTGTATCGCTATTGCGCGACCTTCAATCAAGGCAAAAACGTCAGTGGAGTCGTCACCTTGCTCGATGATGGTGGCACCTGCAGGGTAACTGAGGTACTGAATTGCTTCAGTGCTGACCGATTCGTTGCTGAAGTCCAGCGATAAGTCGTAGCTGTTATGCGAAGACATGGTGCATGATCTCGTAATTAGTTTTATTCTTCTAAGCATAGACAATAACTGGCCCGTCACAGTGGGATATTGATTTGGATTTTAGTATTTACTCAGGCCAGGCAGATCACCATATTGAGTACCGATCAGTCGACACTCATACTGGTGGAAAGCGGTCAATTGGTCTTCAGCTGGATACCTGGTTAGCTTTTGACCGATTGCAAGAGGCAGCACGGGAAGAGGGTATTGAATTACTGATTGCCAGTGGCTTCCGCGATTTTGATCGCCAGTTAGCCATCTGGAACGCCAAAGCCAGTGGCGAGCGACCGGTGTTGAATGATGCTGGCGCTGCTGTTGACATAGAAACGCTTTCGCGTCTTGAGCTTGCTCACGCCATTATGCGTTGGTCTGCTCTGCCAGGCGCCTCTAGGCATCACTGGGGTACGGATTTGGATGTTTATGATGGGGCTACCTTGAGCCGAGACTACGCTCTCCAACTGGTGCCGGAGGAGTACGACGCCCCAGGGCCTTTCGCGAAGCTGGCTAGCTGGCTTGGTAGCTTAGTAAAGCGCAACGAGGCCTTCGGTTTCTTTTTGCCCTATGCGAAAGATTCAGGAGGGATTGCACCGGAACCGTGGCATTTAAGCTACGCGCCGTTGGCGGCTGGCTATCAACAGCGTTGGGGAGCAATGGAACTGAGAGAGTGTTTGATAAGCGCTGATGTACTTTTGAGTGGAGACTTGATGCCAGAGCTTGATACTGTTTTTTCCCGCTATGTGAACGTAGACCCTACAATTTATCCAGAACCTTTCCAATGGTCTTCGGTATGAAGAGTGATGTAGAAGCCGCAGATCCCGAGATTGCAAGTCAATTTGGGCTGTTACGTAGTCGCCGCTTTTTGCCGTTGTTCGTTACTCAATTCCTCGGTGCATTCAATGATAACGTTTATAAAAACTCACTGATTTTACTGATTGCTTTTTATCTGGTCGATGAGCTAAGCGCGAGTACTGACTTGCTTATTAACTTAGCGGCCATGCTCTTTATTCTGCCGTTCTTTTTATTTTCAGCGCTGGCTGGACAAATCGCTGACAAATTCGATAAAGCGTTTTTGATGCGTCGCGTTAAAAGCGCTGAAATCTTTATTATGTGTTTCGGCGCTGCGGCCTTTTACTTCGAGAGTATGATTGGATTGTTCTTGCTTCTGTTTTTGATGGGTACGCAATCAACCTTTTTCAGCCCTGCAAAGTATTCGCTTTTGCCTCAGCACTTGCATGAAGAAGAGTTGGTAGGCGGCAATGCCCACGTAGAAATGGGTACCTTTTTGGCCATTGTTTTGGGCTTGCTAGCAGCTAACTATTTAACGGCGTTACCCAATCGTGATGTAGTTATAGGTATTGCGGTGATTGTTCTTGCCATAATGGGCCGAGCTGCGAGCGCCTTCATTCCACCCGCACCGCCGCCAGTGCCTGAGTTGAAGATAAGCTTCAATGTGTGGCGACAAACCTGGAAGATAATGTCGTATGCAAGGGTGGATGCTGCGGTGTTTCACTCCATCGTAGGAATCTCCTGGTTTTGGTTTTTCGGTAGTGTATGGCTAACGCAGATACCAAATTTCTCACGAAACGATCTCCATGGATCAGCGGATGTAACAACGCTTATTCTTTGCATGTTTTCAGTGGGAATCGCGATAGGCACGCTCATGTGTGAACGGCTATCAGGTAAGAAAGTTGAGCTTGGCTTGGTTCCATTTGGCGCCGCAGGCCTTAGTTTGGCCTCAATCCATCTGTATTTTGCTTTGCCATTGATTAGTCCAAAAGAGATGTTGGGAATATCAGAGTTCCTTGCCCTGCCTGGAGCGTATCGTGTTTCGTTTGACTTGGTGATGATTGGCATATTCGGAGGTTTTTTTATTGTTCCATTGATGGCTTTGGTTCAACAACGTACCCCGGTTGATAAGCGTGCCCAGGTGATAGCGGCAAATAACATCATAAATTCGCTCTTTATGGTGGCTGCTGCCGCGCTTAGTATGTTGGCGTTAGGACTGGCGGGACTCACTATCCCGCAGTTGTTTTTGGTGATCGCATTGATGAATGTCGCGGTTGCTATTTGGGTGTTTGCCCGCGTTCCTGAATTTGGTATGCGCTTTCTGATTTGGATGTTAAGCCATACTATGTATCGAGTGGATCACGAGAACCTCGATATCATTCCTGAGGAGGGTGGGGCTCTGTTGGTGTCAAACCACGTGAGCTATGTGGATGCACTGCTTTTGGCTGGAGCATGCAGAAGACCTATTCGCTTTATTATGTTCAAACCGATCTATGACATCCCTGTCTTAAATTTCGTTTTTCGCACGGGTGGCGCCATTCCTATAATTTCACAACACATTGATCCAAAAGCATTTGAAGAAGCTTTCGATGAAATTGCTCGTGGGCTGGAAGCCGGTGATTTGTTATGCATCTTTCCGGAGGGGAAATTGACACTTGATGGCGACATTAATGAGTTCAAAACCGGTGTGGAGAGGATTATTGAGCGAACACCTGTGCCAGTAGTTCCGCTTGCTTTGCAGGGTTTGTGGGGCAGCTTTTTCAGCCATCGAGATGGTCAAGCGCTAACCACTAGACCAAGGAGATTTTGGTCAAGGGTGAAGATAGTGGCGGGGGTCCCGGTGGCTCCAGAAGCCGTGTCCGCCGCCACCTTACAACAGCGCGTCGCAGCACTGCGAGGGGAGTATGAATAGTGGAAGATGATTGGTTGAGTATCGAATTGTTGTGGCAGGAAATAGGCGAGGAGGCAACGTTAGCAAGCAAGCAAGAACCGGTGCTGGCAAGCTTCTACCATGCAACGGTAAAAAATCACAAAACTTTCATCTGCGCGTTGGCGTATCAACTAGCATCAAAATTGGGCAATGATGATGTGCCTGATATGCTAATAAGGGATGTTGTTGAGCATGCCTTGCGGGCAGATGAGAGCCTGGTTGAAGCGGCAGCACTCGATATCCGCGCCTATCGTGAACGTGACCCAGCCTGCGATACATTCATTATGCCATTCCTTTTTTTTAAAGGGTTCCAGGCTATTCAAACCCAACGAGTAACTCATTTTTTATGGAATGAGGGACGTAAAGTTCTTGCGCTTTATTTGCAAGCTACGGCTGCCAGTGTGTTCTCGGTAGATATTCATCCTGCTGTACGGATTGGCTATGGGGTGATGCTTGATCATGCTACCGGCTTGGTAGCTGGCGAAACCAGCCGGATTGGCAACAATGTATCAATATTGCACCAGGTGACATTAGGTGGAACAGGTACTGATTCAAATTTGCGACACCCTATTATTGGCGATGGTGTGCTGCTTGCTGCGGGGGCAACCTTGCTCGGTGCCATAGAGATTGGTACTGGTGCAAAAATAGCGGCGGGCAGTCTGGTTCAGTCCGATGTGGCCGCCCATACAACCGTGGCTGGTGTGCCCGCTAAGGTGGTTGGCAAGTCTGCTGATGCTGAGCCCGCGCGCGAAATGAACCAGGATTTGAGCTAGGTTTTAGCGCACGATAGACGACTCTTTGGCGCTCGGTCAGACCATCAAATTGTAGTGTAGCTCTATTCGGCGGCCCCTTAAGGCAGTTGTTTTTAATCTACATTGGAGTATATTTGAGCAACGACGCATTCTGCGTTGGCGACCTATTCGTGAAATGAAAGTTGAGTGAATGTTGAGCGCAATGTAGATTGCAAAGAGAAAAAAGATGAGCCATTGGCACGTTCAAGGAGCTCATAATTCGCATTTGTAACAAGAAACTAAGTGGGCGCTAATCTCTAAAATAAGAGAATCAAAAGTCCTTAAGAACCGAACCGACGGAGAAAGACCTTGAGTGTTAAATTAATTGATAATGAAGCTTTCTATGGTTTCCGTGTACGCCGAACCGTAAACGGAAAACTCTATCAAGAGTATTATTCGCTAAAAAAGGATGGCAAGCGATTAAGCCAACGTGCAACGAAAATTGTAGAGAACAAAGCGAAAGTTAGAGACGAAGAGCTGAGACAAGAGCAAATCCTTTCTAAAGAAAAGCGCAAAGCTGAATTGTGTTTCCATCCAGATGGCAGTGTAAAAGGCATTTCATACCTTGTTAAAACAGAGAAGAGTGGCACCAAGACACCCATCTTTCAAATTGGTATAGCCTCAGAGCTTGAGAAGAAAATTGTTTGCACCAGCTTCTCTGTTAATGCACATGGGAAAGACGTGGCCTGGAAAAAGGCAGTGGAAAGCTATGCAGAGCACAAGAAGATTCGCAAAGGCACTAAGCTCTATAAGCAATTGGTTGCAGCAATGCCCAAAACAGCTAGCAAGAAGAAACGATCGACTCGTGGGCGCAAGAAGAAGTAAAAACTAGCATTGGAAGACTGGCAGTAGGAAGCCAAAACCCTAAATAAAAGCGGCCAGACAGTAAAACTGTCTGGCCGCTTTTTTGTCTAACTGAATAGCAGTTAGATATGGAGCCTTGTTGGACGATAGTTAGTCTACGTATCGCGCTGCAGATTCCATAATCACTTTTCTGGCTTCTTCGCTAGAAAGCCATCCTTTTACCTTAACCCATTTTCCAGGCTCAAGATCTTTGTAGTGCTCGAAGAAGTGCACAATTTGTTGCATCAGAACCTCAGGAACATCTTCAGGCTCGTTTACGTGGTCCCACCAGCGAGTCAGCTTGGAAACAGGTAAGGCAAAGACTTTGTAATCTCTACCTGACTCGTCTTCCATATCCAAAACGCCAATAGGCCGGCAGCGAATAACAGAACCGCAGTTTACTGTAGATGGGGTTCTAACCAGCACATCGATAGGGTCACCATCTTCCGAAAGCGTGTGCGGTATATAGCCATAGTTACACGGATAAAACATTGGCGCAGCCATGAAACGATCGACAAACAGCGCCCCTGAATCTTTATCAACTTCGTACTTTACCGGGTCAGCATGCGACGGAATCTCGATGATAACGTTGAATTCTTCCGGTAGATTATCGCCCGCAGGCACATTTCCCAAACTCATTTTAATTTCCAGTTAATGACAGACAAAACCATCCCGAGCGCATATTGTTGCGTGTTTTTTATTTTTCCGGAGTGTTATTAATGAGCCTAGCACAAGGCATACAGCTTGCAGCTAAACGGCCGCGATTCTAGCATTTATCGCCCAACTTAGCTTGTGGTTAGCATCAGGGATTCGTTACTATAGTTTCGTTCCGTGATTGCTCGCTTAAAAGACAAGCAATCCCATGTAGTGGTGCACCTAGCAGTTAAATATTAATAATTACAGCTGCCTACGGGCGGCGTGCTTGGGAGTTAACATGAGTGAAGCATTATACCTGCCGCCTACATTTGGCGTGCTTGGCCTGGTAATGGCCTTCCTAATCTACCAAACGATGTCCAAATACAATGCTGGTGAAGACCAGATAAAGAAAATAGCGGACGCCATCCATGAAGGTGCAATGGTTTTCATGCACCGTGAATACAAAATGCTCGCAATATTCGCCGGTGTGTTGTTGGTTTTGATTGTAATATCGCCCTTAGGCGTTAACACGGGTATAGCCTTTGTAACGGGGGCAGTATCTTCCGCGCTAGCAGGCTATATAGGGATGTTTGCAGCGACCAAAGCGAACTCCAGAACAACCGTTGCTGCGCACGAAAAAGGCCAAGCAGAGGCACTGACAGTCGCGTTCTACGGCGGCTCTATAATGGGTCTGTGCGTGGCTTCACTCGGTCTTATAGGTCTGGGTGGCTTGTACTGGTACTTTGGAGGCGACGCCCACACGGCCCACGCGATACACGGCTTTGGCATGGGTGCATCTTCTGTAGCACTATTCTCTCGTGTTGGCGGCGGCATCTACACGAAAAGTGCCGACGTTGGTGCAGATTTGGTTGGTAAATTGGAAGAAGGCATTCCTGAGGACGACCCACGTAACCCTGGGGTAATAGCCGATAACGTCGGCGACAATGTTGGTGACGTTGCCGGTATGGGATCTGATATCTTTGAATCCTACTGTGGCTCGATGATCGCTTCGATTGCGATCGCGTCCACACTCACAGTAACCGGGCAATATGGTATCGAAGCCTTGGCCGCCGAAGGCGGAAAGCAGGGCCTCATGGCGTTGCCTTTATTGTTGTCTTCAGTAGGCCTTATCTGCTCGCTGGTTGGCATATTCCTGGTGCGCAGTCAGTCTTCATCAGCACCAGAGAAAGCGCTACGTCTTGGGCATCAAGCATCTGCTCTGTTACTGATCGCTGGTGCCTGGTGGTTGACTGGCGCACTGGGCCTATCGCTTAATATTCTCTGGGCCATTATTGCGGGTATTGCCGGTGGAGTAATTATTGGTTTGGTGACTGAGTATTACACTGCGGGCAAGCCTGTCGTTCGGATTGCTGAATCGGGCAGTACTGGCCCAGCTACCGTCATGATCACTGGTCTTGCCGTTGGAATGGAATCAGTAGTGATTCCGATTTTGATGATTGCCGGCGTTATTTTTGTATCCACCGAATTCGCGGGCCTATACGGCGTGGGTATCGCTGCGGTAGGAATGTTGGCGACTGTCGGCATGACCATGGCTTTGGATGCCTACGGACCAGTCGCTGATAATGCAGGTGGCATTGCAGAGATGGCGGGTTTAGGTGAGGAAACACGCAAAATCACTGATGGCCTCGATGAAGTGGGGAATACCACAGCAGCAATTGGTAAAGGTTTTGCGATTGGCGCTGCTGCGTTGGCAGCATTAGCTATCATTGCCGCATTTGTTGAAACTATGTCAGCCAAAAATCCAGACTTTTCATTGGAACTGTCTGAGCCAATGGTCTTGATAGGAATCTTTGTTGGCGGCATGCTGCCATTCCTGATCGCTTCAATCACCATGACGGCAGTGGGTGACGCCGCGATGGAAATGATTGAGGAGATTCGTCGGCAGTTCAGAGAAATTCCTGGCTTGCGCGAGGGTACGGCTGAGCCAGATCATAATAAGTGCATTGATATTGCAACCACCGCGGCTTTGAAGAAGATGATTCTGCCCGGTATTATCGCGGTCAGCGCACCTCCTATTGTGGGTTTTGCGCTTGGCGCTGAGTCACTGGGCGGTATGTTGGCAGGTGCCTTGTTGGGCTGCGTGTTGATGGCCTTAATGATGGCCAATGCGGGTGGTGCTTGGGATAACGCGAAGAAGTATGTTGAAAAGGGTAATCTGGGCGGTAAGGGTTCTGACACGCACTCTGCGGTTGTTGTTGGCGACACTGTTGGCGATCCGTTCAAGGATACTTCAGGTCCGTCTATGAATATTCTGATCAATGTGATGGCTATTGTTAGTTTGGTCATCGCACCGATGTTGTAAATCAGGTCGGTTCGCCTCTGCTAGGCTCGGGTTAATCTCGAGTTTAGCTAGGCGATATCTAACGTAAGTTGCCAATCACATTTAGTACTTTTGAAGTCTTACGTGAAGTCGCAATGCAGTCGCTAAGATATTTTGCTGCGTGGCTTGACCCCCTCCGGGGGTTCCTTCTCTCTTAAAAAAGCCTCTGCTGCGCAAAGTCTTTTTTCGGCTTTCAGTCGGCGCTTTTACCTTCGCAAAACACCTTAACCTCTGCACTGCTTTGATAGTGCCATTGTTGGAAATCTGTTTAGAAGCCTCTTCGTTCAGTAACAGTTAGCGTTATAAACAAGGCCCGTTTCTCGTTTGGTCGTCACACCAAATTGAAAAGCCTAACGTCAGTTTTTCACGAGCCCAGCGAGGCGATCGCAATAATGTTTTGCGGAGGTAAGAACGCCGGCCGAGCGCCGTAAAAAGACGGTTCGAAGAACTGGCTTTTTACAGAGCGAGGGAACCCCGGAGGGGGCCAAGTCACGCAGCAAAATATTATTGCGATTGCCGCGCGAATTCAGCGCACAATAAGTTGATACCTTTCCCTATACCTTAAAACTCTTTTTCAGCTTCTTCGCAACCATCACCTTCTTAAGCCTAGCGTAATCAGGCACACCATTCTTAAAGGGTGGGTAGTCCTCACCACCAATTAATGGCGCAAGATAATCCAGACCCTTTTGGGTCACACCATAGCCATTCTTTGAGATGTAATCTCGTGGCATTTTCCATTCCACGTTGGCCACCTTGCTCAAATGAACCGAATCAATAGTCCAGCTATAACGTTTGGTTTTCTTGCGAACAATTATCGGCATAACGGCATTCTTGCCTGCTATGGCAAATTCTACAGCGGCTTCGCCTACGGCGTAGGCTTGCTCTACGTCAGTGGCGGAAGCAATGTGACGTGCGGCGCGCTGCAGGTAATCTGCTACAGCCCAGTGGTTCTTCAAACCAAGCTCGTCAGTTACCATGCCGGCAAGTGCAGGTGCTACACCTCCCAATTGAGTATGGCCAAAGGCATCTTTACGACCCGCATCAGCAATAAATCTTCCATCCTTGTATTGCGCTCCTTCTGAAGCAACCACAACACAGTAGCCGTGTTTTTTAACGTCGCGTTTTACTTGTGCTAGAAATTTCTTCTTATCGAATGCAATCTCTGGAAATAGAATGATATGCGGCGGATCACCTGCTTGTTGGCTTGCTAAGGCACTGGCTGCAGCAATCCAGCCGGCGTGGCGGCCCATTACTTCGAGGATGAATACCTTAGTAGAGCTGTCGCACATTGAGGCAACGTCTCGCCCAGCTTCCATGGTTGAGACCGCTACGTATTTCGCAACAGAGCCAAAGCCTGGACTGCAATCTGTGTACGGTAAGTCGTTGTCGACGGTTTTTGGAACACCAATACAAGTAATTGGGTAATTCATACTTTCGCCGAGCTGCGACACTTTGTGTGCCGTGTCTTGTGAGTCGCCGCCACCGTTATAGAAGAAGTAGCCAATATCGTGTGCTTTGAATACTTCAATGAGGCGCTCGTACTCAGCCCTATTGGTTTCAAGGTCTCTAAGCTTGTAACGACAGGAACCAAATGCACCTGAAGGGGTATGGCGCAACGCGGCAATAGTCTTAGCGGACTCTTTGCTCGTATCAATCAGCTCTTCGCGTAAGGCGCCAACAATACCGTTGTGCCCAGCATAGACCTTGCCTATCTTGTCTTTGTGCTTTCGCGCTGTTTCTATCACACCACAGGCACTGGCATTGATAACTGACGTTACTCCGCCTGATTGTGCGTAAAAGGCGTTACGTTTTTTTGCCACCTGATTTCTCCTTGGCCGATAGGGATTATTTCATCGCGCATTGTTGGAAGCGACGCTAGTATATTCAGTAAGACTAGCTAATCAATTCAAGCCATGCATCTTCATATTCTCGGCATTTGTGGAACCTTTATGGGCAGCCTAGCGCTTCTTGCGCGTGAGCTTGGTTGCACAGTAAGCGGCTCTGACCAAAATGTGTACCCGCCAATGAGCACACAACTGGAAGAACAAGGCATTACTCTTCATGAGGGTTATGACGATGGGTTTCTGGCATTGAACCCGGATTTGGTGTTGGTAGGCAATGCGATGTCGCGCGGTAACCCCGCAGTTGAGGCCTTACTTGAAAGCAATGTGAAGTATTGTTCGGGCCCAGAATGGCTGCGTGAAAACGTGCTGCGAGGACGCTGGGTGCTAGCGGTAGCGGGTACGCATGGTAAGACGACGACAACCAGTATGTTGGCAAAAATACTCGATTACGCCGGCTTAGAGCCAGGTTTCCTTATTGGAGGCATTCCGCAGGATTTTGGGCTTTCGGCGCGGCTCGGCGATGGTAAGTACTTTGTTATCGAAGCGGATGAGTATGATTCCGCCTTTTTTGATAAACGCTCAAAATTTGTACATTACCTGCCAAGAACTCTGATCATGAACAATTTGGAGTTTGACCACGCTGATATATTTGCCGACCTTGGTGCCATTCAAACCCAATTTCATCACGTAGTTCGAACCTTGCCGGCAAGTGGCAAAATCGTTTTACCGGCGGGCAGCTCAGCGTTAGAGGGGGTTCTTGAACGTGGTTGCTGGAGTGAAATTGAACGCTATGCTATTGATAGCGTTGCTCTTGGCGGTACTGCGGAAACCGAACGCTGGCGTTACTCGGTCGAGGAAGGGGCCAGCCAGGTGATCACCATTCTCGATCAAGAGCGCGGTGCAAAAGCTCAAGTGGATTGGCAGCACAGCGGGGAGCATAACAGCGCAAACGCCATGTCGGCGATCGCGGCGGCGGATCATGTCGGTGTCTCTTTGCTTCAATCGTGTGAAGCACTGGGCGAGTTTGTTGGCGTTAAACGTCGTATGGAAAAACTGTTCTCTCAGGACGGAGTGGAAGTCTATGATGACTTTGCCCACCATCCGACAGCGATTCGACTAACTCTGGAAGGTCAGCGTCGCAAAACGCCAAAAGCCAGACTGATTGCAGTGATTGAGCCACGATCGAACACGATGAGAATGGGTGGCCATGCCGATGCGCTAAAAGCCTCTGTTTACACGGCCGACTGGGCAATCTGGTACAGCGCACCAAATCTTGATTGGGATCCTGACTTCCTGCAACTTGATGCTCCGAATAGAGTCGAAGTGATGGATAACACCAGCGCCATTGTCGAACTTCTGGTGAGTTCGCGACAGCCTGGCGACATCATTGTGTTGATGAGCAATGGTGGCTTCAATGGCATTCACCACGAATTGGTTGAACGCCTGCAGACAGAATAGGGCTGTTTCAACTCTCAAACGATTGTTTCCAACTGTTATAGTTGGCACACTTTCCACGTAGTCACCGACGCTGCAAGTCGCCATAGGCGCTGCAGGTATATTACTAAGGATATGACAGCACAATGTCTGAACGAATCTATTCTCTTTATGAACGAGTAATTCTTGCGAGGCCAACTATGGTTTTGCTGGCGATAGCGGTCGTTACGGCCATGTTGGCCACCTACATACCAAGCTTTAAGTTGGATGCTTCTTCAGACTCGCTTGTTCTAGAGGGCGACCAGTCTCTGCGCGTGTTTCGCGAGGTTGGTAAGCGTTATGCGTCGGAAGACTTTTTGATCATTACCTACGAGCCAAAGTCTGATCTGTATTCCGATGAGGTGCTGAACGAAATTAGCCTGTTACGCGACGACCTGCTGAAGTTCGAGCGCGTATCATCTGTTACTTCGTTGCTTGATGTTCCTCTGCT
>JBGCFQ010000022.1:0-92533 GCA_045106985.1 Pseudomonadales bacterium
ATGATCGATATGGATGAGATTATGCGCCTAATAACTGCCGACGCCTGAAATGACCGTATTTAACCAAGGCTACAGGCCCCAGACTTAACGGGCTGCAGCGGATTATGTCTTTTTTAGACGGAAAATCCCCAGTACCCCAATGAGTCTCCGGTATTCCCGGGGCGATTCAACTGCTGATTAGAGTTCGAATTGTAAAACAATGTAACAGGCCGACAAATAGTAATACTTTTAAAAATGCTTGCTGTCATGCTTGTTATCGGTTTTATCTATATTATTTTCGAAGTATTCTGTTAAGGGGCTTTATGAAGTACTTGATGATTGGTTTGGCATTTGTTGTTGGTGGCTGTTCGTCATCGGCCCCCCCTGCAACCTAAATACAGTGAACCTAGATATGTTGCTTATGACCGCCCAGTGTCGAAACTGGTTGAACTGGACGGCAAGCAGTATCTACGGATAATTGTATTAGAAAGGTATTTGGCTCCTAGCTCGACTGGACAGCAGCGGTCGTACAAAATCAGCGGGCGTGACTTGTCTAAGTACTTGACTCACTTCGAAGTTAAAAAACATGACGATTGCAAATACGTTAACGGGTATGGCTACAAGGGTGAGCTTGATGACTTAGAAGTCTACACTTTTCAGTGCAATCCGTATGGGTTAGAACCAGCTCACATGGACGCTACAGTCAAGTCTAATAATGCTTGGATGCTGTCACAAATTAAAATCCAAAAATTCTGGGCTAACGGGAACATGTGGAAATGAAATACTTAATGTTATTGTTAGTTTGTTTTAGTGTAAGCGGCTGTTTCGAGGAAGGTACGATTGATGTTAAGCCGGATCGAATTAACGTTAGTATAAAGCAGGACGGGCAAAGCTTTATAGACTCACTAGGTTCGTTTTTCTTGAAAGCCGAGAGGGGTTTGGATGGCTATTTCTTTGAGGGGTATGGACGGAATGTTTACTTTGATAGCACGGGTCTTATACCTGTCGACTGTACTCCTGAATTTAACTGCTATACCTATACGCCAAGGCCGGCAGTTAGTGACTTGCATAGCTACGCAGCACGGCCTTTAAGGGTTAATATTTGGAGTGTAGACGGAGTGTCTAGAGAGAACCATTCTGAGATTAAGTGGATTCGCTCCGACTTAGAGCGTTTAGGGTTTAACGTAGAGTTAGCGTTTCAAGGCGTTACCCCATCAGAACGGTTGTATGTAGACCTGCAAAGCTTAGATCATAAAGGGAATATTGTTGCCGGTTACAGCGAAATAAGCCAATACAGGACAAGTGATATACCTTACTGGACTGCTGTTAGTCACTCGGCAAACCGTGATCTTTGTGAGAATTGGGCGTTAGATGAACAATATTACTTTAACTCTAAAGCAGCACCTATCATCGGCAACTTCAAGGCAGACGCTTTAGCAAAGATTGTTCACTTCCATATAGATAATGAACGCGCAAATTGTCCTACTGTAGATCCTATCGAATGGGCTTTTGATGGAACGTGTATTTAGTGCATTCTTACGTACGCTAGTGGACTATAGGTTTACAACTATCGTTGCTAACAGGTACGGTGATAATAGCGGTTCGACCGCCTAAGGCCGCAGCCCTAGTCAATCCGGCTGAATATCTGGTGGGTGCCAAGAGCGGTACTTGACGCTGTAACAAGACGTTTCTTGACTAACGACCTTCTCCCACTCAAAATCTGGGTCTTGTTATTCGGCTGTTATGTGTAAAAAGACATGGGTGGGTTGAAAGAAAAATATCTGGAAGATCATGAGGATCAATATATCCGCCTCGCTGATGCACTCGGTATTACGTGGGAAGAGTTGATTTCACTGGATTATGAAGTGTCAGTAAATATGGCCAAGGATGGTCTTATTTATGGATACGTAGTAACTTTCAGTCAAGAGAATGACAAGAAGCTGCTAGAGAATGTATCAGGAATAGAAAGCAATTTGTCAGTTCACCTACCAACATGGGCGCTAGAACGAAGCGCAGATGATGAGTACGAATTGAGTGCGATTTTTGACAACACCGAATACCAATCAAACTTCTTATATGAGGTCGAAAACCTTGGTAGGTTACACAAGCTAGAGGTTGATGAACAAGGATTGAGGGATGTACTTCTAAGGCAACTTTTCATAAGCATTATTGGTGCTGTTGAAACCTATTTGTCTGATGCTTTCATTAATAAAGTTTTGTCATCTGAACACTTCTTGGAGAAGTTTGTTACAACCAACCCTGATTTCAAAAAACAAAAAATAAGCGTAAGCGACGTTTTTTCTACATCAAGAAATATAAAGGAAAAGGCAAAGACAATTATGGTTAGAACTATTTATCACAAATTGCCTGTTGTCAGAGCGATGTACCAGCAAACGTTCGATATCGAATTTCCCGATATTTCAGAAATGCAACGATTTGTAGCGCAGAGACATGATTTAGTTCACCGTAACGGTAAAACCACCGACGGTGTAGCCGTGAGTGTCGATGATAGAACTATTGAGTCGCTTATTAAATCTGCGAAACAACTTGTTAATGCCGTCTCTGAAGCGCTTCTATACGATGATGTTCAATTTTCCGAAGATATTCCATTTTGAAGCTGCCGCTGCAACACTTAGCAACGCCATACACAAGGACGTTAAGCCCATCTAAGTCACCACTAACTGAATTACCGCTTTTAGTCATAAGAGCTAGTTCGGTTGTGTACCAATAGCAGCGCTTACCTTCGCAGCTCCTATACAACAAACAACGCCAAGAACAACGCCAAAAATGAACCAAAAATGACTATCGCTACAACTTTAGTATTCTTATCCCTCTGCTCAGCTGACTGACTGGAAAATGGCGCTATGATTCGCTTGTACCTCTCTTTTGACCCAAGATAAAATGATGGGGCAAAATAGAAAAATACAGTAAACACTAGAGCAAATGGCATCAACGATTCCCTCGACCCATCTGAGTTAGCAAGGCCCGGCAGCTGGTCCACGGTGATGATGCCATTATCTTTCAGCACAATTAAAATAGAGACACCGTAGAAAGCTACAACCAGAACTGTGAGCAGCAAAGCCATCGAAAAGGATTCGAAGTCGCTACTATTCTTCTTTTTCAACACCACACGATTCCACAGATAAAAGCCGTTGAACATATAGCGTAACCAGTACATTATTTATTTGTCTCTTCTTCCAGTATTGAGATCACATTCCTTTTTGACGCAATCATAAGGAGCCATTATATGGTCAGCCTAAAGGGCCGCTTTTAGGCAAAAGCGCTACCTAGTTCGCATTTTGGGGTTAGCCTGTCTGTTCTGTCTTGTCTTGTTGATTTCTCTCATAACCTGCATCGTGGTTAGCCATCACTCTTTTTTATTGGTCGTAGGAACGGTATCCGGGCAGGTACTCTTGTTTTGATGTGTACCCCAGTGCGAGGCTGTAGCGGCTGACGCGGATGGCGAAAATGGCGACATCTACATTATTCAGTAGATTTGCAAGTGTCGAGTTTCGAGCCAGCAATGCATGGTTAGCTGAACTGCGTTCCTCGGTGTCCAAAAGTTCAGCATGTCCAGATGCGGTGAGCGCAAGACCTTCTGTGTGATCTTGAATACTACCTGTTCTGTTATCCCAGAACAACGACACCGCAGGCACGCGCAGCATATTCTCTACCTTCTCGGTATCGCGCAGTGAGGCAACGTAAATGGACTGCAATGAAACGTCAAATGCATAGGCCATAAGGTGCTGGTAGGGCCTGTTGTCAAACATTGTGGCGAGCACACATTGTACCTGGCATTCAAGAAGTGAATGAATGGTAGCTTCGAGATCCGGTGCGCTTTTCCGAGTTTGACTTTGCTGCTCCATCGCGTTCTCTTTGGCGGTAATTGGTTCTATGAGTTATACAGTAGTTTCATCAATTTGGCTCGTGCTTGAAGCCAATCGATGCGTGTCTGATGCTTTACGCCGCCAATTTAGAGTGGCCGAAATGATAGGGGAGCTTCAACCTGACCCCTAAAGCTATGCTTCAAAGTTTAGGTCTATGTAAGCGTCAATTTGCATGGCCCGCTCAAGCTCTTTTAGGCTCATGTCTAGTGTTACCTGAGCTTGCTCCAATTTCACTTTAACCATACCCAGCGGTCTCCTTTTCTGTGATGTTAGTACTCTGCCAGTATACGGCTAAGTCCGAGGACGGTGTTTAGGTGTAAGGGCTGTGTGTTTGACAAGTGCCTCGTTTTACGAGAATCTAGCGGCAGTTTGGCGCGTATACGTAGCATTAGTTAACACTTCCGAGCACACAGGCTTGTCGCGGCTTAGGCAGGAAAAACCTTGCTTCTCTGTGGCTCTCTGCATAAATATTCTCACATACATTAGTCACGTCTAGCGAAATCTAGCGCGTCAATTCTAATGGATTTTTTGACCCTTGACGAAACCCCAAAATACTGGACACCTCGATATCATGTCTTATAACGATTACACCTTGTATCGATCAAAAAGTATAACAGTGCTTATTTTTCTTGTGTTTACGGCTCTGCTTTTTAGCGGGTGCAACGATGCATCTCAAGGAAAGACAGTAGTAGAACATGCAACGAAAAAAGGAGCCGTCCGTTCAGCGAGTGATCTCGTCGAAACAGACGGATTGGAAAGTAAAGAATCAATTGTTGAAGAGCAAAATCCTGATGTTGCACTAGAGGTTCGCAATACGCCAATAAGCGATGTGCAAATAACGCCTAATGAACTTGCATTGATGAAAGCCCATGACAATTGGGTGTTCGTTAGTTCTAGCCCAGCTTACGATTGGTACGTCGAAGACCCATACTGTAGAACAAAAAATGATGCTGCAGTAATCAATATCGTCATTAATCATCGCACAGCAAAGTTTGCATATGATGAGCAGTGGGTCGTTAGAGACGGTGCAGGGCCGCTGGGTTGGATAGAACATTGGGGCGACGGAAACTATTGTTTGATAAACCTGAATGCCAACGAAAAAGCCTTTCCTGTTACCGTTACTTCCTGGCATGAGGGTATTCCGGTTTCGCGGTATTCGTTTGACTATGTTGATTTTCAAAGTGAAATTGCTAATAAAAAGTTCGAGTTGTTAGTTGATACGCCTCTCGCAGAAACAAAGTGGGGTGAAAGCTATGCGCGGCTACAAGATATAAGGCTTGTAGACTATGCAAATGGGCGTGCGATTTTGCCCGAGGCGCGCAAAGAATATCGCGAACTAATCGACCAATTAAAGAAGGCGGCGCCTCCGTCCGAGATTCCGCACATCACGTATCTAGAGGCTAAAGAAAAACAGCTTGATGGTATCCAGGGAACACCATTATATGAGCTGGCGTCTTCTATGGGGCACGGGGGAGCTACACAAGAACTTATAGAAATCACGGGCCTCTACGATGCGTTGTATTCCTACTCCTATTCGCTCTACAAAGGAAATACAAATATGCCATCGGAGGTTGCCAAACAATGGCAAGCGAATGGCCATCTCGTGCCCATAGCTTCGTCACAGAATATAGGTAAAGTTCTGGAAATGAAGGCATCGATTGAAGGTTTGGGCGGCATTGTTAGTGGAAATGTTTTGGGTTTTGACAAAAATACCCCGCCCAAACAACATGTCATTGAGATTGCTATAAACCGCACATTGGCAGCACAAACAAACTTGAAGAATAACTTGTTTTCTGCCGCCACTTTGTTCCCAAGAAATCTCTTGTGGAATTGCGATGATGATTGGTGTTCTGCGATGAGCGGGTTAGTAAGACTGCGTCTTTTGGCAAGACCTCCATTGAATTGTAGCCCTGTGGTTGGCCATTCTAGCGAGTGTGAATTTACGCTTAAGTTTCTGCAGCGAGGGGCAGACTGGATGCGAAGTGACAATCACCCTGGTGAAGCCATTTTACAAAGTGTTGTTG
The DNA here is from genome assembly GCA_045106985.1 of Pseudomonadales bacterium. Classification (GTDB taxonomy): domain Bacteria; phylum Pseudomonadota; class Gammaproteobacteria; order Pseudomonadales; family JAUIET01; genus JAUIET01. Next base: position 5,891 of record JBGCFQ010000022.1, read on the forward strand.
ATATCAATACTGCAGGGACTAGAGCAAAAGCAAATTTTGTTCAAGTAGCTGGCGGCTGGCAAGTGGACAGTGAGGGATTAACTATTCTAGATTAGATTGCCCGTTTTATTTATCACTGCACTAGTGATCTTATATTCACTAATGAGGTAACTTAAGTTTGGGCATTTCACGCATGCTTGTCTCTAATGTGAATTGCGCTATCCCCTGCCTTTAGCGAGTCAGAAAAACTACAGCTGCCCGTCAATGCTGCGAGCTTCCCTTAGCCCACTCAAATAGGCACCATGAACCGACTCTGGAAAATCTCTCGCCGTTGCTTCGCCGGCAAAGAATACAAGGTCGTTGATACTGGTTGCGAGGTCAGACCGCATGTTGGGTGTAGACCCCACTCTTATATAGCTGTAAGAACCGCGAGTGAATTCGTCCTGACCCCAGCGAGTAATCATGGAGTCTACCGGCTCTGGAATATCCTCACCATACATTCTGCGCAGTACGACCATTGCCGATGCAATTGTGTCTTGATCGCTCAGTAGCTCCAATTCCTCCGCCTCACTGCCGGTATTCAATGACACTAGAATAGGTTCTCTGGTCAACTCGCTTAAATCAAACCAGTTGTTCCATAGAGAATTTTCTTCGCCCAAATATGCGATAACATCGCGCGAACTGTCCCAAAACACATTGCAGCGATTGGGCAACATCAAACAGGGGATTATTGTCAACTCCATGTAACCAGGCAGCGCCCAAATCCAGAGGTGGACCGAACTCGGTGGATGTATGGGTTCGCCCGCCAATTCGTTGTCTTGCTTCCAGCACTCTTACGTCGTGCCCTGCATTGTGCAGCTCTTTTGCGGCCGTAAGCCCGGCCATACCTGCACCAATAACCAGCACCGTGTTGGCAGTGGGTGCTATTGTAATGCCGGGGTTTGCCTCCGATAAGATGTCGCTACCACTTGAGCAACCCACCACCAGCAGAGCAGAGCTAAGTAAAAACACGATCTTTTTATTCATTAGTGATTCTCCAATATGACGACTGCAATTGTCGCCGAATCTCATAGTTTGAGCAAAGCCTAGAAGAAGGTTTGCGCCTGAGGTCATACTTGTGACATCTAACGCAGAATCATTGGTATGCGATTCAAATGGATATGTGCCTTATAGCAGGTGTGACTCTCATCCAGTGCAGCATTTTTTCCAAACATCTAATGCAATCAATGAGCGATAGCGGCGAAAAGCGATAACCGCCCACACGGCTTCGGCGAAAACAAAGGGGTACGAGCCCAGCAGCAACGCATACGTAGCCGACAGCACACAAGCGAATGCGAACAATGCTATATAACCTGGTCCGCGCTGCTCCGCCGCGTAGGACGTTACCATTAAGGTGACCGAGAACACTCCAAACCAATGAGTTACGGTATCATTCATCCCTGTTAGCTTCAGACCGAGGATCTTGTAGCGCGAGATCTACGCATTGTTCAATAGACTTGCAACGGCACTTCATGAGTTCGCCAAGTACTAAGTCTACCCGCTTAAGTTCAGCTATCTGTTGTTGTATTTCGAATTGCTTGGTTTCAACCGCGGGTTGCCAAGGACCACTGCTACTAGAGTCTGCGCTGTAGTCATCTATTAGGCGTCGAATTTCCTCAATGGTAAACCCTGCCGCCTGGCATAACTTAATAAAACGTAGTCTTACCAGTGTATTGGAAGCGAATTCACGCTTGCCCGACACGCGTTCTGGTGGGCTGATTAGGCCCACTTTTTCGTAAAAACGAATGGTAGATGCGGGTATATCAAGTTGCTTTGCAAGGTCTCCTATTTTCATGGCTTTGCCTTCGATGTTCTGAGGAAAAAAGCGAGTGCACGTGGTAAGAGCAACAACACAAGCCCCGCAAACCCAATCGCAATACCAATGCGTTCTACCATTGGCGGTAGGGAAAAGATTCATGGGTCCGAACTTAATTCACCCAAGCCGCCAATTCCAGCAAAGCCTGCAAGAGCTAGCACTATGGGTAGTTCGCATGCTAGCACCGACAGTGCTCCTATTGTCATTCCTGTTGCCCCGGCTCGTTTCACAACTTTGCTAGAGCTGGCTTGCCGTTGTGCGCACATCACGTTTCTCCTAGTGCTGTGCGGCGAAACATGTCTATGACCTGCGCCGCCTCCCGAGGACCCTGAATCAACAATGACATGTCTTCGTTTTTTACGCTGAGCGTGAATGTTAGAAAGCTGCAGCATTCTCTTTCTAGTGCTATAAATTCCTCTACAAGCTCGCGAAGCCCTTCGGCAATAACGAAGTCAATACGCAAGCCGTCAGCTAATGAATTAACCGAACGCACTTGGGGCACGATTGTCGCTCGCACTTGAGAGCGTCGCCTACGTTGGTCTTCCTGTGTGAGTGAGCAATGGATAGCGGCAGTGTTAGCCATGTAACGTTCCTTGCGAGTAGTGGTGGCTCAGAACTATAAGACTTAAACTTAGGTTTAAGTCAAGGTTTTAGTCAGGAGTTAACTCAAAGCATAGATATTACAAACACGCGAAGTGGTCAGGTTTAGCCTGACCACTTTGGATCTCCTTTTGGATTAAGAGAGGAGGCGCGCACTAGGCAAATTTTCGTCAGAATACATAAGCTTACATGTGATCTAGTACATATTTTGAGCGCCAACTTATCCGCACCTTTCGTCAGCGTCTAGTCTTAAGGGTGGAAGTGATTTTGCTAGGGAGGCACATATGTCAAAGGTTCGATCTGATGACAAAGGGGAAGCCACGTATTTTCGATCAAATGATCGAGTTACATGGGATAAGGACGGCTGGTATTACCTTCTGCGAGGCGCAGAGCCCTTGGGGCCTTTCAGCAACAAGATTGCGGCCGAGTTTAGCGGCAGTGACTTTATTAGTAATTTGCAAAAAGAAGAGAGCGCAGATCAAAAAGAGAGTAGTCCTAAAACGGAAAAAGCCCAGGTTCGTCTGAAGCTCGCTAAATCCGACACCATAAAACGACATTCTGGCTCTAAGAAAACGAACGCAAAACCGGCTATCGGCGCACTGGCGCATATCGAATCTGCTGAGTTGAGCTACCCGCATGGTTATCAATGGGCGGCCAGCGGTCTAGTGGCAAACGCTAGAGCCTTTATTCGAATTTACAGCGCCAGTCTGGACCCTGATGTGTACTCTGATATAGACCTTGCAAGAAATCTATTTACGATGCTGAAAAGCCATAAGGGCGCATCTGTACGAGTTATGGTGCTACCAGAAGCTGATCTTTCATCTAAGCACTATTTGATAGAACTAGCGAAAAAGCTGCCAAGCTTCTGCCAGTTGCGAGTTCTTAATTCTCAGCCGCGCCGATTTCAGGAAGACTATATTCTCGCCGATCGACGCGGCTTGCTAGTACGGAAGCCCGAAGAAGATCTTGCATCGCTGGATACAAGGGCAGAAAAATCGGTGGCAGAAAGAATAGAGCACTTTGACAGCTTGTGGGCGGGCGCGGAAGACAGTGCGGAGTTACGTGACCAGGCAATGCAGCTGTAAGCCAGGATTGAACTGCGCCGTCATTTCTTTGCTAACGCAACCTTATATTTAGCAATAACTTTGCGTTTGGTGGTATCAACACATCGCTGATGTCTCGTCGCGCTTGAGCAAAGCCTGCTTGGTTAAGGCGAAGAGGTGTACTTAAGGCTAGGCGTGCTTGACGGTGTAAATGGGCAGGCCTGAGTTCATCACTCTCGCTGCCCTAGCCATAACATAGTCGGCCTAGTTTCATACGATAAACACCCAATCCCTAAATAAGTCAACCACTGGCCACACTAAGGGCGTATGCTGCTGGCGCAATAGAAACTTCATTCCGATTCTCTATCGAGCTTCAATTCTCGCCAGCTCGTCGGCTTCATCGTTGACTACTAGCTTGTTAGTGCAAGTTAGGCATTGTGCCAGGCGTACACCATACTGTTGTCTATTCCACGTTGCGCATGGTCAACACTCCTAAGCGAGCTCAGCTGTTTAATCAATAGCGCTCATTAGCACACGGCGCAAGCCAAGAGAATCGAAATGACCAAATACAAAAAAGCCGCAGTGGGAAGTTTGGGTGCCAGTAGTGCCCCTACCTGTAAATGGCTAGCAAAATGAGAAGCACATACTTATTGTTGGTTTTGGCAAGCTGTTTGAGTTTGCCAGCTGCTGTGCATTCTCAATCAGCCGATATCGAAATTCCTGAAAACGCCACAGCTAGGGCCTATGGCAACGGTTGGCGATGCGACGACGGCTTTCGAAAGTCGGGTAACAACTGCAGTGAGATAGCTGTTCCTGCCAACGCTTATCTGGATTCAGCGGAATACGGCCGAGGCTGGGACTGCAGCCGAGGATATCGACGATCAAACGATTCTTGCAAAGCAATTGAGTTACCCAAGAACGCTTACATAGACTATGGCGACAGCTGGAAGTGTGAGCGTGGTTTTAGAAAAACACGCGAGCAATGTGTGGCCATTAAAGTACCAAGCAATGCTCACTTGACCGAGAGCCGCTGGAAGTGTGATCGCGGCTACAAAAAGGAGCGTGGACAATGCTTAGCTATCCGCGTACCCGAGAATGGCTACCTGATGGACGATGGGTGGAAGTGCGAGCGAGGCTTCAAAGCAGATAAAGAATCGTGCTCAGCGATACCCGTGCCGAAAAATGGACATTTAGCCGATTCATCACGAGGCATTGGTTGGAAGTGCGACCGTGGATTTAGTGCCGACGCCGAACAGTGTGTTGCCGTGGTGCTGCCAGATAACGCCCATATTAGTAACTCGGGTAACGATTGGGCGTGTAACCGACCTTACCGGAAGACTCTGGTGGGGTGTGCAATACGTTAATGGCGCTATGTTACAAAAGTGCCCCCGCTCCAAAAGCGCCTTTCAAAACATGAATGGTTCGCTTCATAACAGGCAAACGCTCGTTCGGGCATGTGAGGCAGCGCCAGGTCTCGCAGTCCATTTCGACACCTTCCAGTCTCATTGTAGTGTCTTCAAGGTATTGCAGCTCTTCTAGGCACTCTGCGCACTTTGGAATGTTCTTCTCTGGCATTACTACGGTGTCTCGGTGTAGGAAGGACGTGAGTAAGCTATAGGAGGCCTAGGTGCATTAAGGCTCCTTAGTATTTACGCTACTATCTTAGGCGCTAGGGTTGGATAGAACATGGTTTTACATCAACTATGCGAACTGATTCTCGCGTTGAATGACAACATTTAATCCTTCGGCGCACTAAAAATCTGTGAATTCGAGTATTCGCAAATCGATTTGCAAAGTGAAGCAGGATTTGATTGGCTTGCCGTAAGCAATCTCGCTTACAGCATTGCTCCTGAAAATGAAGGCACCGTTTCTTTGGGTTGTTGCTCTTGATGATAAAAAACGGAAAGAAAAAGGAACTTTGGCCATTAGAATGTACCAAAGATAGCTAAGGCCATAGTCCAGACAAACGGTTTGTTCGCTCGATCAGAGAGCTCTGATTACCGAGACGATAGAAGTATATTGTTTAGCATCTATTTAATAACAAGGTTATGTCGGTAATGCCTAGGGCATCGCTTTTGATGTTGTTGTTTTTATTACCGCATAAGGATTCTAGTTTGTGAAAACCGCCAAAATCTACATCCAGCAGTGTGTACAGGATGTTGATGACCTTTTATCTGAATGCCAACCGTCGATTCTAAAATCGCGAGTGCTGTTCGCGATGCAGCTGGATGGCAAGGCGCATATGAATTTGAGTGTTGAAGTTACTCAGAAAAACGGCGGCTGCGACGCAGTAGATGATGTTGAAGTAGGGGAGGCTGTGGGCTATCAGGGCCCTTTCAACCAGGTTTTTTTCAGTGAACGAGTAGAGCAGTACTATCGCACCATTACAGGTAAAAGAGCTTCACGCTCATCGTCAGAGAGCTCGATGGATTTGGAGCATCATGCTGCTGGTGACTTCAGCATGTTTACCATGGAGGTGTTTTCAGCGACGGATAGCCTGACGTCAACTCATAACCGGATCTAGTGCTTGCTTGTCAGCTTCAATCAGGGAGATGACCTTATAGCCCGGTAATTCACCGCTTTTCTGCAATAGCTTCGCTAAGCGGCTTATCTTCGGCCAGTTCTTGCTGACAATAGTGCGGGTAGACTGAAGAACTTTGGCTTGTAGCAGGTCGAATTGATTCTTGTTTTCGCAGCACTTCATTAGCAGCGCGTTTGCCTTTTCGTAGTCGTCTGCGGCGCCAGCTTCCCGGTAATTTCCTACAAACCCGGCAAGTTTGTCGGCCTCATAGCCTGCGTAGAAAGTAATTGCTCTGGAAAGCAACGTTTTCCGATCCAGCTCTGAGCCATAGTCGTCCTTAAATTCAATGCAAAATTCTTTCTTTAGCACTGCAAGCGAACTGACTTTTGTAATTCGTCCGCCAAATTGAATGCCAACCACGGCGTGCGCGGATTCATGATAGGCCGCTGTTGATAAGCTTAGGTTCATGCGATTGCTTAATTTTTTAGTGTCTCAATCAGTGTGGTGTACGCAGCGCTGCATGTTTTTTAGTCGTGTTCTTTTCAGCGTGGTCCCTGCTGTGCAGTGCTAATTATGTGCCATACACTATACGCTTTCAATTGAAGAGATGCTCCGTCATTAAATGTGTGAGAATATACTGATCGAATGTTTCCAATCGCTTTGATAATTCAGCCATAGAGTATATTGCAATGGTCAGTCACGAAGCTTTTAAGCTCGGCAATGTCGCCGTAATTACCGGGGCCGCTGACGGTATTGGCTATGCCACTGCCAAACGCATGATAGGCAAGGGCATGCGCGTATGCCTGGCAGACATTGATGAGGAGCGGCTCGACGAGTCTGCGGCTCAACTGGGAGCATCAATGGCAGAGCATGTTGACGTTTCTGACATGAGCGCTCTGAGCGCCCTACGAGACAAGGTTCTTTCGCAGTTGGGTCGGGTTGACGTGTTGATGAACAATGCAGGCACCGGTGGCTCTAATAGCTGCTGGACAGAGTATGAAGTTTGGCAAAAGACTCTGGGCGCCAATTTGTGGGGCGTAATCAATGGTGTGCACGCTTTTACCGAAGCGATGTTGGCCCAAAACACACCTGGCCTTATTATTAACACCGGGTCTAAGCAGGGCATTACCACGCCTCCCGGCAACCCGGCCTACAACGTAAGCAAGGCCGGTATTAAATCGTTTACTGAAGCACTACAGCATACCCTGAGAAATACCGAGGGATGTCAGCTAAGCGCCCATTTGCTGGTGCCTGGGTTTACCTATACCGGTATGATTCGGCGCTTTATGCCAGACAAACCTCCTGCAGCGTGGACAGCAGAGCAAGTTGTTGAGTTTATGCTTGAAAAAATTGACCTCGGCGACTTCTACATTCTCTGCCCGGATAATGACGTAAATCGCGATATGGATAACCGACGGATGGAATGGGCGATGGGCGACTTAATTTATAATCGACCAGCGCTGTCGCGCTGGCATGAGGATTATGAAGATGACTATCGAGAGTTTACCGAGCAAGAGTTCGGCACGCGATCGCTATTAGAAAAATAGCCCTGCAACCCCCCATTTAGCGCTGAGGGCATTCTAGATTAGAATGCTATACGCAATTTATCTCAACAAGGCCATTTGATGATTACATCACTAAAGACGCTCGCACTATTGCTAACTGTTTTTCCTTTGCTGTTGCCTTCGGTAGCGGCGGCGTCCTCGGATAAAGAGTTCCAATCCCTTCTCGATATCCATTGGGCCAATTCGGTTAAGGAAAAGATTTATTTCAGAAACGATCCTGATGCATGGCGCATGGATGGCAAATTGTCTGAACATACTGCGAAGGCTAGAGCCAGACGCAACAGCTTCAATGAGAAAATGCTTGAAGATCTTGGCACTATCGATATTCAAGGTCTCAGCAATGCGAACCGAATTTCCTACAAAGTCTTTCGGTACGAACGCCAAACCGAAAAAGAAGCCTATCAGCAATTGGGACACTATTTTCCGATTACCAGCCTATTTGGATACCACACTTACTTTGCAGAAGCGCCTGCCAATATGGCGTTTTTAGCCGCTGCAGACTACGACAAATACCTGATTAGTCTGGCGGATTTCCCTCGCTATAATGATGAACACATCGCTTTGTTGGAAGAGGCCGTAGAGAAAGGCTACACGCATTACTGCAAGAGCATTGAAGGCTATCAGAACACTATTGATAAGCACATAGTTGCGGCGCCTGAAAACAGCGCCTTGTTTGTGCCGTTTTCGAAATTTCCGCTTACGTTTAGCGATGAAGAAAAAGCTGAATATGTGAAGAAGGGAGCGGCGCTAATAAGTAGGTCGATAATACCGGGCTATCAAAAGCTCAGCGAATTTTTTGAACAGCGTTACCAAGCAAATTGTAGAACCAAGTTAGGTATTACCGAGCTGCCGGGAGGGTCGGCTTACTACCAGTCTATGATTCGTTATTTTACAACAACGAACATGCAGCCAGACGACATTCATCAGTTAGGCCTTTCCGAAATTAAGCGCATTCGCAGTGAGATGGATTCGATTATTGAACAGGTGGGTTTCGATGGAGGTTTTCGTGACTTTCTAGAATTCCTTCGCACAGAACCAAAGTTCTACGCCAAATCCATTCCAGAACTGCTGGGTCGAACAGCATTAATTAGCAAAACCGCCGAAGGCGAACTACCGAAGTTTTTCAGCGTGCTGCCAAGAGGCACTTACAAAATTCAGGCAAACCCAAGCCGTGGCACGTTTTACATGCCGTCGGCTGGGGATGGCAAAACGTCCGGTACCTATTTCATAGATACCCGCCAACTTAATTCGCAACCCTTTTACACGCTAGAGGCACTGACATTACATGAAGGCGTGCCAGGTCACCATCTACAGTCGGCGTTGGCGATGGAGGTAGGCCTGCCGGCCTTTAGGCGTACGCTTTATCATGCAGCCCATGGTGAAGGTTGGGGCTTGTACTCTGAGTTTCTTGGCAAAGAAATGGGCTTCTACAAAGACCCCTATAGTGATTTCGGTCGCCTGGGCTACGAAGCCTGGCGTGCAGCACGCTTAGTTGTTGATACTGGCATGCATGCTTTTGGCTGGAGCCGCCAAAAGGCACTCGAATACATGTTAAGCAACACGACCGCCAGTGAGTTCGAAGCAAACAAAGAAATTGATCGCTACATAACCTGGCCGGCACAAGCACTTGCTTACAAAATTGGTGAACTTCGCATTCGCGGCTTACGATCAGAGGCTCAAGCTCAGCTAGGCGAGAAGTTCGATCTTCGCGCATTTCACGATATAGTTGTTGGCAACGGTTCCTTGCCAATAGCTGTGTTGGAAGAAATTGTTGAAGAATGGGTTGCCGCGCAGCAACACAGTGACGGTACTTGATCATCGACGACTATGTATTTGATTGGCTAAGCGCTAATAAGCAGCATTCGTGGATGATCATTCCAATGCTGGCCTTCCTGGAAGCTTGCCCAGGCGTGGGCCTGTTTGTCTCTGGCGTTATTTTACTGTCGGTTTCTACTCTGTTGTATACCGAGAATTTGGTAACGCTGCCCCAGATATTAGCGCTTGCCTTTGTAGCGGCAAGTCTCGCGGACCACGTGGGGTTTTATTTAGGTCGCTGGTTCGGGCCGAAGCTGCAGCACACAACATTTGTAAAAAAGCGTGCGGCTCAAGTGCAGAAAGGCGAGGCTTTCATTCTAAAATACGGCGCCGCGGCCATTGTATTTGGGCGTCTATTAACAGCGGTTAGAAGCTTGGTACCCATGCTGGTTGGCGTTAGTGGCACGAGCCCCTTGAAATACACTCTGCTTGACTTACTCGCTTGCGCAATTTGGTCTGCGGGCCTCGGACTGTTGATTACTGGTTTGGGTAATTTCCTCGCTTTATAAACCTATGCGCCAGTGTTCTCCTTTCTTATTAGCTTTGCGTTAATAACCCGCGTCATGTGAGTTCAACTCAAGTAATTGGGCCAACAATTACTGGTAGAACCGTTTGGCCGGCTTGCACCATAAAGCGGTCCGAATAATACTTGAGCAATCCCTAATGCTGTCGTAATGTAGGAGCATAAATCTAAAAGCCTATAAAGGAGTCGTTCAATGGAACAGTTATCCGGTCAGGATGCAATGTTCTTGCACGCCGAGTTAGACGGCCTGCCGCAACACATAGGCGGCGTATCTATTTATGACCAATCTACAGCCCCTGACGGTGTAGTACGATTCAAGCAAGTACTAAATATGTTGGAAGGCCGCTTGCATAAGTCGCCCATATTCCGACGCAAGCTCGCTGAGGTGCCTTTAGGATTAGGTCGCCCTTACTGGGTGGAAGACCCCGACTTCGACCTTGAATATCATGTGAGGCATATCGCTTTGCCTAAGCCGGGTGATTGGCGCCAACTGTGCATACTTGCAGCTCGAATTCATGCACGGCCGCTGGATCGGTCGCGGCCTCTTTGGGAAATATATGTAATAGAAGGCCTGAATAACGTAGAGGGCTTACCAAGTAACTGCTTTGCTTTGTTACTGAAGGTGCACCACTGCGCTATGGACGGCGCTACCGGCGCGCAATTCATGAACATAATGCATGACCTTACGCCCGAGATTGTGCCGTCAGGACCTATCCCTAATCGCGTTATAAGAATGCCATCCAAAATAGAAATGCTTGGCAAAGCCTATGTAGATGCCTGGAAATCTCCAAAGCAAACCTTTGATGCGTTAAGAGCGAGCATTCCTTCCTATCAACGCGTCAAGGAAGGTAAGCGTAAGCAAGACTTCCACACGCTTGATGACAAGCAGAAAACGCGCTTTCAGGGCAAGATATCTCGCCACAGAGTGGTTGAAGGCCGGAAGTTTGACTTTGAACAGGTAAGGGAAATTAAGAACTCGGTTGCTGGCGCGACCATAAACGACGCAATGTTGACGGTGGTGGCAGGGGGCTTGCGAAAATATTTGCAAAGTAAAAACGAGTTACCAGACAGCACATTGGTATCTGGCTGCCCGATTGACGTTCGCTCACCGGAGGAGCGGGCAGCCGGCGGCAATATGATTGGTTACATGAATGTGGCCCTGCGCACAGAAATAGAAGACCCTTTAAAGCGCTTGAAAGCGGTGCATGAAGAGTCTTTGTCGGCGAAGGCCTATGCCGAAGCTATGGGCCCCAGGGTAATGGTGGATGTTACCGAGCTGATACCCGGTAATGTTCTATCACTTGCGATCCGTGCGGCCAGTGCGACGGGGTTGGTTGAGGCTAACGTTATTCAAAACACTATTGTAACCAATGTGCCGGGCGCGCCTTTTGCCTTGTTTATGTGTGGTGCCGAGCTCGTTGATTCCTTCAGCCTTGGGCCCTTGTTACCCAATGTCGGCTTATTCCATATCGTGTACAGCGCTGTGCAAAATAAAAAAGGGCGAATCACACTTTCATTCACTGCGTGTCGCGATATGCTGCCGGACCCAGCCTTTTACGCCGATTGCTTACAAGAATCTTTCGATGAGTTGTACGCGGCTGCGACGGCTTCAATAAAACGTGCCGACAAAGCGGCGAAGGCAGCCACCAAGGAAACGAAAAAGAGCGCTGCAAAGAAGAGAGCGACAAAAAAGCCAGCAAGTAAGAAGAGCTCTGTTACCGCTTAGTTCTCAGTGTCGAGCGTGTTGAGTGATGCGCGCGCCTGATGAAGCTTGTGTCATCTTTGGCACAAGCTCTGTCGCGCTCTGCTTACCCCTTGTTCTCATTTCTCAACTCTCAGCGCCTATCAGGCGCAGACAAAAACAATCAGACTTGACTTTTTTATCAATGGGTGCGAATTTACAGCGAGAGCCTATCTCGTCACTGTTTTATGTTCGTTGCACTCGCATCATGCATTAAGCGCGTTCGAGCAACGAGCTGTAAAGCAATCGCAATCGTGCAATAAATAGTGCAATAGAAGAAAAGAGGTGACCATGCCTGAAGAGCTAAACGAACAAGATTGGTCTGCGCGCAGAGCTATGATCGCTAGCGACAACCAACGCCGGATGATAACGCACCTGAAGAATCGCACGAGTGACGTTGCCGAAGGTGCTATGGAAAATGACGCCAGGGTTTACACGGATCCCAAGCGATTTGAGCGTGAAATGGATGTGCTGTTTCGCGACACGCCCTTGGTGGCTGGTTTGTCTGGTGACCTGCCGGTTGCTGGGTCTATTATGTTGTTTGAAGAGCTTGATCAGTCGATTTTGATTACTCGAAATAAAGACGGAAAGGTAGGTGCTTTCCTCAATATGTGTACCCACCGTGGTGCGAAACTAATGGAGGAGTGCGCAGAGAAAAATCGCATAACTTGTCCTTTCCATGGCTGGAGTTTTGATCTGGATGGCCAGCTCGCAGGCTTAACTGCGCCAGAAACCTTCGCAAATATGGATCGCTCGACTCGCGCATTGATCAAGGTGCCATGCATTGAGTGGAATGGAATTATCTTTATTAAAGCGCGCCCAGGTGATGATGCGATTGACATAGTGGCACACCTTGGCTCGTTTGCGCCTGAACTGGCACAACTTGAGTTACAGCAATCTGTGCCGGTAAAAACCGGCCGACTTGACGCCGATTGCAATTGGAAATACGCCTTAGACACTTATGGCGAGGGCTATCACTTTCCTGTGCTACATCGTGAGACCGTTTCGCTGTTGTCTGCACCGAATACTTTTTACGATCCTTTTGGTAACCACCACCGAATAGGTTGGGCGTTACAGAGTTACAAGAGCTTACTTGATGCACCGGAGTCGGAATGGCCGCGAGCTCAATTTTCGGCGGTACATTATCTATTTCCAAATACAGTCATTTTTTATGGCGCTGTTACAGAGGGAGACGTGTTTGTTCAGATATTCCGTCATTTCCCCGATGCAGTTGGAAAAATGCATACCAACTTTTCGGTCTATTCGCCGGGCGAAATTACCGATGAAAGTTATCGAGCCGATGTTGAAGCAGGGTTTGATGGTACGGCGCATGTGGTAGACACTGAAGACTATTGGATAGCCCGAAACGGTTGGGCACGTTTACGTGACGCGCCTGCCGGGTTCAAAGTGCTGTACAGCGCCAACGAAATCGCACTGCAAGACAACCATAAGAATATAGCTGCAGCAATTGGTATGTCTCTTGATGTTTACGCGCGGACCTGAAGCAAGCAGGCCTGAAGCAAAACTGTAGGCGGTTAAACTGGCGTACTACTTGCGTCGGTAGACCACTTTTCCATCCATCATAGTCATCACGACCTTCACCGTGTGAATCTGATAGGGGTCCGTTTTAAAAATGTCGCGGTCTAGTTGAACCATGTCAGCAAGCTTGCCTACCTCAATGGAGCCTATTTGGTTCTCCATATGCATTTGGTAAGCGGCATCAATCGTATAGCCTCGTAACAATTCTTCTACGCTCAATCGTTCGCTTATTAAGGGCTGAATAAGCGAATCTGCATCGCCGGGCTCTTGGCGAGTATGTCCGATTTCAATGTTAAAAATGGGCGACATGCCTAGCATGCCTGCGCCACTTGCAGGAAAGTCGCTGCCGAAGGACAGTTTTGCGCCACTGTTGCTTAGGCTTTTAAAGCGCCAATAGCGACTGAACTGATCGTCGCTAACGAATTGCTTGCCATAAGTGTCGTAGGCCGCCCACAGAGGCGTACTTTGCCCCACCACATTGAGCTCTGCAAACCGCGGTAAGTCGGCATCGGTAATGACCTGTATATGACAGATAGCGTAGCGGGTTTCACTGTTGGGCATTGCTTTTTGCGCAAACTCAATTGCGTTCAGTGCCTCGTGTATAGCACGTTCACCGAGGGCATGAATGTGTACGTCAATGTCTTCATTCGCCGCACCGCTCACCATGTCGTTCATTTGCTGCTGCGTAAATACCGTTGCGCCATTGTTGCCGGGCTCGCCTTGGTAGTCCTCAAACATTGCCGCCGTACGACCTTCTATAGTGCCATCTTGCATAATTTTAAGAACGCGATAATGGAAGTTACTCCCTTGTATGCTGTCGCGCCATTGCTTTGCATTTTCAACGGCGTCCGCCGCTTGGCTCGCGTCTTCAGGGCGATAAGAACCCACAATCCGAACGCTCATATTTCCGCTAGCGTTAATTCCGTCCCAAACTTGTTTAACAACGTCGCCGTAGCCAATAGTGCCGGCATCGAAAGCAGCGGTTACGCCGAAGCTGTTCATCGCTTTTACCACCAAGGCTGTGCCTTCTGTAACTACCTCATCTGTGATGGCGTCTAAACCGTCCATCGCAAACGAGGCTGTGTCTTCTAACAAATAGCCGGTGGGGTGGCCGTTGGCTTCGCGTTTGTAGTAGCTAAAATTAGGTACTGGGTCTGGCGTATTAGCGTCTATATTCAATTGTTCCAGTGCTCGGCTGTTAACCCACGCAGCATGAAAGCCTTCGTCCATAATAATAACCGGCCTATCACTAACAACAGCGTCTATCGCTTGGCGTGTAGGTCCTTCTGGTCCAAAAGTGCTCGCAAGGAAGCCATAACCAAACAAAACGTCGGCATCAGGGTTGGCAGCCGCATATTCCTCTATGCTTGTAATCCAATCATCCACGTTGCCAAATGTGTCTAGCGATAAGGCCTGTGCATAAGCGCCACCAGCAACCGGATGCATGTGTGAATCAATAAAGCCAGGCAGTAACATTTGCCCGCCAAGATCGTGAACCGTACTGTTCTCTGCTGTGTGTGCAGCAATCCCTTCTTTGTTGCCAACGTAAACTATTTTATTGCCATTCACTGCAACCGCTTCAGCCCAAGGGTTTTGTGAGTTTGAGGTGTACACTTTGGCATTTAAGAAAACATGATCAGCGCCTTTCGAAACCTCGAGAGTATTGCAGGCTGCAACAAAAGACAGAGTTGCAGCGCTAAAAAGTATCTTCGCAAACAAGCGCCACTCGGTTTTAGACGTGATCATTGGTTTTCTTGCCTCTTTCTTTATGAGTCGATTGCACACTGCTGCTGATTAAGTGTGCGGCATAACCTTGCCGCATAGCTTAGTTGACGTTATCCAGGCATACGTTCGAACGCGGGAATGCCTTCGGGTACGTGATGAAACTCTTGTTTGTCGACACAGAAAATAGCCATTTCTGGAGAACCGTACTGAGACACATCGTCCATGCTGCCAACTTTCACTATGGTCATACCGCCAGCAAGGCTGGTAATAGGGGTGCCACAATTGCCACAAAACTCGCGCACAACCGCGTTTTCAATATCGGTTCGCTGAAACTGCTTAGGCGCGCCCTGAGTGTATTGCAAGCTGTCTCCAGCTAGAGCAAGTATTACGTTAGCAGAACCGCCAGAAATGTATTGGCATTCGCGGCAATGACACTGGCCCTTTAGAATGGGTTCACCTTCGGCCTCATAACGCACCTCACCACAATAACAACCACCTGTAAATTTCATCGTTTCTTCCTCTTTCTCTTAGTTTTTATATTCATGTTTATTCGTGCAACAATAATAAGGCATAACGCAATTCACAATAGTTAAACGTGCGCAACGGTATGACCTCTTTGTAAGGCCTATAGTACGGTGGAATCACTAGGTTGGCCACCTCTTGCCAGCGCCTCTAAACTTGCGTGTGCTCACCTAATGCGCTTAAATCAAGCCGGCGTACACAGCACTAGTGCGTTGTCACCGCAGAGGATATTTCGAAGTATGGCTAATGATTCGGCGCTCCCTTTAACCTTGTACGGTTCCAGCATTTCCTACTTCACTGGCAAGCTTGAAAACTATTTCAAGATAAAGGGGTTCCCGTATCAGTTAACACCTCTTTTTGAACCGGCACACGAAGATCTTATTCGCGAGAATCTTGGCTCAACCCAGAACCCGGCATTGCGCTTGGCGAATGGCACATGGATGAGTGACAGCACGCCCATTATTGGCTGGTTTGAAAAGGAATACCCGACACCTTCTGTGTTGCCCGCTGAACCAATACAACGTTTTTTCAGCCTGCTGTTGGAAGACTACGCAGACGAATGGCTTTGGCGCCCGGCTATGCACTACCGCTGGTTTTACACTAGGGGGGCCAGGTTCGCGAGCACACTTCTTGCAGAAGAAACAAATTCCAAAGCAGCTCGCCATTTGCCGCAGTTTATTAAGCGCAGAGTAGTCACTCAGCGGCAACGCAATGGTTATACCTCGGGCGATGGCATTCGTGTTGATCAGACCAGTGGTGTAGAAGCTATTTACCATCGCACGCTTGCACAGCTGGAAGCGATTTTTAAAACTCGCCCATTTTTATTGGGCGACAAGCCAAGCTTGGCTGATATAGGTTTTTCTGGTCCAATGTTTAGGCATTTTGCGCTCGACCCCGTCCCTGCTGACATTATGCGTCAGACCGCGCCAGCAGTGTTTGAGTGGGTGGCGCGCTTGTGGAACACCAGGCTGGAAACGTGCGAAGGCAGTTTGCTCAACGGAGTTCCAGATGACTGGGGGCCTATTCTCAATGAGGTAGGCAATGCCTACTTGCCTTACTTATGTGCAAACTGTGACGCCGTAGAGGCGGGACAAGAGCGATTTGATGCTGAGATAGACGGTGTACAGTATCGTGGAGCGAGATGGTCGCATTACCGTGTGTGGTGTTTACAGAAACTGCGGGATCATTTTCTAGAGCTAAGCACGTTGGAGCAAGCCCAAGCAAAAGCCATTCTTGAGCAGCATAATTGTTGGGAGCCTTTGTGGAGGCACAAAAATTTGCCAATGAAAGAAGGCTTGTGCAGTCAATTGCCGTTCTACGTGGATGCTAAAATGATTGACGTGTATAAGTAGTCGATGTTCTGTTTGGCTATTCGTCTAATCACCGAACTAAAGAGTCTTTTGGCAAGCTTAGGCCATCACCAATAGACACTTTGCCATTGTTAAGCACTTTAGCCGTTATTCCGCCATGCCCACGCATAGCATTGTAGCCACCTGGGCCGAGTATCGCTTCCATTCGACTGCAAGGGTGGCATAGGCCTGTGTATTCCAGCTCAACATCACCAAGGGTAAAAGTCTTGTTGCGCAAGGCAAGTAAGTTGACGCCCTTAACAACAATGTTGCGTCGTAATTCTTCTGGCTCGATAGCTTCTCGGCTTAGGCAGCTGGCAATAACCGCTAAATGCTCTTCTTGTATAAGCGTTACTTGCCGCTTATGAGATCGCCCTGCATATCGGTCACCTTGCAGGCCACCTTCAGTGGTCAGCACTACTTCATTAAGCGCTTGCATGGTGGCGCGCCGGGCAGGGCGTATACCGATCCATGTTATGGCTCCTACCTGCGGCAGGGTGTCGAATAGATCTTGAAGCTTCACGCTGTGCTGGACCTTATGCTTGGGTGTTAAAGGTGTGTCTGCACAGTGTAACGCCCGCGAGCAGCTGAGTTAAGCTGCTACGCGATTGAGTTTGGGCTGACGCTACACAATACGCGCGTAAACGCTGGCCCAAGCCGGTTAAGCTAGCAAGGCAATCCTTTTGCCGTCACTAGTTTTCACTAGTCGTTGCCGCCAGTTGCCTGGCCTCTTCTGCCCGCAGCACTCGCAAGTGTGCCTGCGCTCTGTTCTTGTACAGCTTCCTGGTTCGCGTTGAATGCGTGCGCTCTAGCCAGCCACCGTAATTGTCTGAACGTTCGCTCTCAACCAAGGCATTGGCGCAAGCTTCATTGGCTCTGCCAAGCTGGCCTTGAAGAATGTACGCTGCGCATAAGTTGTTCTGTATCAATATTCGATTGTCACTATAGTCGCTGGTCATTTGGGTGATGGCCAATGGGTAGTTCTGTTCAAGCATGGCCTCTGCACCCGTTACATCTGAATAGATGGTGAGCTCAAATTGTGGGTCTTTAGTATCAGGCTGGGCATAAGCGCTTGCCTGCCACAGAGCCGCTACTGTCACCATCACTGATACCGAGAGCAAGCTGGAGTAATTCAATTTCATGTCATCACCTATTAGTAAAACTATTCAGGCTAAGAGTAGGGTGTTAAAAATAGGTGGGCAAACGACTATATTTGACATGCTTGTTAGATATTCTAATATGGTCGGATGCGAAAACTTCCCCCGTTAAACAGTTTACGTGCCTTTGAGGCTGCAGCACGCCTGCTTAGCTTTAGTAAGGCCGCAGACGAGCTCAGCGTTACGCCGGCCGCCATTAGCCAACAGATAAAGATTCTGGAGGACTACTTCGACTACCCCTTGTTTCATCGCCATCCTCGAGGGCTTAGCTTGACTGATTGTGGCGAGCAGTTGTTGCCCAACACTTCTGACGCTTTTGATCAGTTACATCACGCAGTTCGCTTGGTTCGTGCTAAAACCGATACTTCTATTCTTACAGTAAGTGTGTCGCCTTCACTCGGAGCAAAATGGTTGGTGCCAAATTTGGAGTCTTTTCGTCATGCAAATCCAAAGTTTGATATACGACTTGATGCGTCTGACCGCTTAGTTGATTTTGAAAAAGAGGACGTCGATATTGCTATACGCTACGGGGCAGGTAACTATCGTGGATTAGTCTCGAAGCGACTGTTTGCAAACTACACGTTTCCTGTTTGCAGTCCTGAACTCACCAAAGGTAAGCGGGCAGTGCGTTCCCCAAAAGACTTGATGCACCACACCTTGCTGCATACCGAGTGGGTGTCTATTAGCGACACGGCACCGCACTGGCCAACGTGGTTGAAGGTGATGGGGGTGAATGTGCCACACGCAGCGCGTGGGCCGCGCTTTACCAATGAAACAATGGGACTTCAAGCGGCCATAGAAGGGCAGGGTATTTTACTTTCGTCTACAGCCGTTGCCACTAACGATCTCGCAAAAGGACTACTTGTCCGCCCGTTCGGCGATATGCAGGAGGCAAATAATATTACGCATTATCTGGTGTACCCCAAAAGTCATATGGCCGACCCAAAAGTACAAGCATTTTGTGCGTGGATACGCAGCATAATGCCTGAGAAATGACACATACTAGCGTTCTGAAAAACGGAAGAGTGTCATGATGTTGGCTAAGATTATTGCGGGCCTGGTGTTGATCATTGTAGGTGGGCTAATGTTGTTTGATTTTTCCGTATTTGGTTCTCCACCAACTGACCAACAAGCGAAAGGTTTTCAGTCATCAGCTCAGTTCAATACTGACACAGGAGTATTTCAAAATCGCCTTCCTAATGCGATCAATGAAGGGTCGGAAGACGGCGATACTTGGGCAACGCTGAAGAAGTTGATGGATAAGGATGGTGATACTTTGCCGGCAGATAAGCTGCCTGAAGTAAAGCCAAACATCAGTCGCTTTCTGGAGCCCAGCGAGACGCTAAAGTCCATTTGGCTGGGCCATTCCACTTTCCTTTTGAACTTAAAAGGAGTGATCATTCTTATCGACCCGATGTTTTCGGATTACGCAGCGCCCATTCCGCTGTTTGTGAAGCGTTTTCAGGCACTCGTTCTTGAGTTGGAAGAGCTGCCAGATATTGATTACATCGTTATATCGCACGATCACTATGATCATCTCGATATGAAGTCGATCAAACATTTTATACCATCGAAGACTGTGTTTGTGGTGCCACTCGGCGTCGGCGCGCATATAGAAGGGTGGGGCATTGCAAAGCAAAGAATTGTAGAGAAAGACTGGTGGCAGGTCGCAGAGTTTGAGGATGCCAAATTCGTTGCAACGCCCGCGCAGCACTTTTCAGGTCGCAGCTTTACTGATCGGGATAAAACGCTATGGGCTTCGTGGGTAATTCAGGCCGGCGGTCACAATGTGTTTTACAGCGGCGACAGCGGCTTCGATACGCACTTCAAAGGCATTGGTGAGCGCTATGGACCGTTCGATGTGGCCTATATGGAAACGGGCCAATACAATGAACAATGGAAAGCCGTGCACCTTATGCCGGCTGAGGCGGTTAAAGCCTTCAAGGACCTTAACGCTAAGTACTATTTCCCTGTTCATTGGGGCATGTTCAGACTTTCTGTGCACCCATGGTATGAGCCGGTTGAAAAGCTTTACGCGAACGCCAAGCAGGGTAATATTGAAATAATTGTCCCCAAGGTTGGGCAACTAGTTAATATCAATAAGCCTGCGCCTCTTGAGTTGTGGTGGAGATAAAAAGCGGCGACAAAGAGCGGCGACAAAGAGCGGCGATAAAATACGGTGATTAAAAGAAAGCGCATATGAGTATAAAATTAACGCCATTCTCTGCAGGCTGCGGAGCAGTAGTTGAAGATATGCAGCTGGCCACACTCGGGCCGGAGCAGCTCGCGGATCTTCGTCAGGCGTTTAGCGAATACGGTTTGTTGTTTTTTCGAAACCAGAACTTGTCACCGGAAAATCACTTGGGCTTTGCCAAGCAGTTTGGCAACATTGTATTGAACAAATTCTTTACACCCGTGAGTAACTATCCTGATATTGCCGAAGTGAGAAAAGAGCCGACTCAGGAAATGAATATTGGCGGTGGTTGGCACACCGATCACAGCTATGACGATGAGCCTGCGATGGGATCAATTCTTGTCGCAAGAGAATTGCCAGATAGCGGTGGTAACACTCGGTTTGCTAATCTTGCTGCGGCTTACAGCGGATTGCCGGAAGAACTGAAATACAAGGTTGCTTCGCTGCGCGCGATTCATTCCAACGAGCATATTTACGGCAAAGGAGGCTACTACGAGTCTACTGACCAGGCCATGGTGGCAAAAGGTGACAGAGTAGGTCGGGCGACACACCCAATTGTTATTCAGCATCCCTTAAGTAAAAAATCTATATTGTATGTAAACCCTGGCCATACAATAGCCATTGAAGGCATGGATTCCACCGAAAGCAAAGACTTGCTTGATCAGTTATACGCCCATGTCGACCAGTCAGAATTCACCTGTAACTTCGATTGGCATCCAGGTTCTGTGGCTTTTTGGGATAATCGCGCCACCTGGCATTTTGCTAACAATGACTATCAAGGACAGCGGCGTTTGATGCACCGTATTACCTTGGCGGGTTGCCCACTAATTGCGCCATAATAAAGACGGTAGACGTTTGGCAGTCAGTGTTATGCTTTGAGAGTGTGCAGCACGAAAGAAATTTGCACGCATTCAACCCTCGCTAATGACACCTTTTACCGATGCCATTGTATAGGCGCTGAATGACTTCACTTCATTAGCGTCTTCGCTAAAACCCCACGCGGAAAACACAACCACTAAGCTACATACAACCGCAACAGAGAGTATCTGTAACTCCTGCTTGCATGAAAAAACGCTAGGCCTGTTCACAGGGCCCAGCCGCCAAAGGCAACGCCCATTACAAACATAACCGACCCGGTAACCACCTCATACCGAATGAGACGAGTGTGCCATTCTTCAGCAACCGGTCCGCCTAGCTGACGCTCACAGTGAACAATATTCATTCTATTAACCTCTCTTTGTCATCTGCAGCAATAATGGCAACACTATTAGGCAGATCAGTCCGTGGCCCCTAGTCGTATAGAAGAGGGGGGTTGTTCTCGTAAAAGACATATTTAATCGGTTGATGAAGTACGTCTTGTTGGAATTATATTACTCGAATCGAGTTCCAGCGGGCTCACATTATACTGTGTATATGTACAGTTTTTTGGGAAGGTTATTTGCATTTATAACGAACCCACAGGCGAGAGGATGAGTGGGTTGTGCGGCCATTCTGTGCGTTTTTTGCTACATGTTTAAGAAATGCTCAGTAGTGAGATGCGCTGCTGGTAAGCGAATCACAAAGGCAATATCATCGTTGCTCTTCTTTTGTATTCTTACCGTTTCAAGGAATATCTAATAATGACTTATCGCATGAAAGGGCCAATTAAGGCATCAACCCGCCTGTTATCGCTGTTGCTAGCTTTAAGCCTGTCATTCTTCAGCCTTGCTGACGCCGCAGAACCGCATGCGGGTAAGGAGGAGGGCGCAAATGAAGAGAAATCCATCCCCGAGCCCACAGCCTTCATTACGCAGCATTCCGGCGTGTTCAATGGTAAGAAAATTAATTACACCGTAACCGCGGGTGAAACCTACCTGCAAAATAAAGACGGCAATCCAAAAGCAAGCATATTCTCCTTCGCTTACACCAAGAAAGGCCCAGCCAACGCCAACAGGCCTGTTACCTTTGTTTGGAACGGTGGCCCAGGGTCGGCGTCAGTGTGGCTGCACATAGGTTCTTTCGGGCCTAAGCGTGTGTCTGTTCCCAGCAATGCTCAATACCCAGGCCCTCCTCCGTATAGCGTGTTAACTGCGCCTGAAACCATTCTGGATGTCACTGACCTGGTATTTGTCGACCCGGTGGGAACGGGTTATTCCACCGCCTTGGGCGAGCATGAGAACAGCGAGTTTTGGGGTTTGAACGAAGACGCTGAATCTATGGCGGAGTTCATTCGGGATTGGAGTACTGCTAATGGCCGCTGGAATGCGCCACGCTTTCTATTGGGAGAGAGTTTTGGAACAACGCGGGCAGCGGCCGTAGCCGACGTATTGCAGAGTGACATGAATATTAGCCTGAACGGTCTTATATTTGTGTCGCAAGCGCTGGATTATGCGGGCTCTTCTCCCTACATGAGCAACAACCTTATTTCCTATATAACCTATTTGCCGACCATGGCGGCGGCCGCATTGCATCACAAAAAGATTAGCCCAGCGCCGGAAAGCACAGAATCATTCCTTCGTGATGCACGTCGGTTCGCAACCGATGAATTACTGCCTGCTCTGTTTAACGGTAATCAACTTGGCTCTGAGCAGCGCGCGCAAGTGGCTGAGCGTCTTGCTTGGTTCACAGGTCTTAGCCCGGAATACATTGAACGCGCTAATCTGCGCGTTAATGGTTTTAGCTTTGCAAAAGAGTTGCTGCGCGACCAAGGTTTAGCGCTGGGTTTGCTGGATGCACGTTACACACGCGACGACATTGATGATCTAGAAAGTCAGCCAGAGAGTGACGCTGCTGGCGACGCCATTTCTGCTGCATTCCAAGCGGCCATGCGAAGTTATATGCATACCGACCTTAAAATAGATTGGAATCGCCTGTATAAATCACCGTCGGACGATGAGCTAGGCGACAAATGGCGATGGCGTACCGTGCCTGATGACTCTGGATGGGAACCTTGGCCCGTTAACACAGCAGGTGATTTAGTGAGAGCTCTGCGCGTTAACCCTAGCCTTCAGGTAATGGTGGCTTCTGGCTACCACGACCTGGTTACACCGTTTTTCGACGCTGAATATACTTTAAACCGACACGGAATAAAGCAGGGCAGGGTTGAGTACCATTACTATACCGGTGGACACATGATGTATGTGCATGAACCTTCGCGTACAGATTTACTCAACGATGTGCGTGCGTTTGTGACACGCCAGCTTGGCATTGAATAATTTAAAAAGACTAGGGGAATGACGCTTTATGCGAGTTCAAAAACGTAGAGACTTTTTAGCTTCCGCCGCTACTTTAGTGGCGGCCATGTCTGCGCCAAAGCTTACGGGAGCAAACGCAATGAGCCGCAAGCCGGCGTCTATGCGATTTGATGAGTACGTCACTTTCGATGCCATGGGGCTTGCCGAGTTGGTGAGCAAGGGCGAGGTCAGTGCCCAAGAACTGCTTGAGATTGCCATTGCTCGTAGTGCCCAGGTGAACGGCACACTAAACGCCATTAACCTTCCTTATTTTGACCTGGCGCGCGATGCTATAAAAGCAGGGTTAGCCGAGGGTCCTTTAACCGGTGTGCCCTGGTTACTGAAAGACCTGCACATGAAGCTGAAAGGTACCCGAACGACTTACGGTTCTCAGTTTTTTGCCGACTACACAGCCGACTATAACAGCACCTTGGTAGACAGGTACCAGCAAGCTGGCTTAGTGATTTTTGGTAAAACCCATAGCCCTGAATTTGGCGGCACAGCAACAACCGAGTCGGCTTTATGGGGTGATACTCTTAACCCTTGGAATCTGGAACACAGCAGCGGCGGCTCCTCGGGTGGTTCTTCGGCTGCGGTCTCTGCCGGAATTCTCCCAGCAGCTAACGCAAGTGATGGGGGTGGTTCCATCCGTATTCCTGCCTCTTGCTGTGGCTTATTTGGTATGAAACCAACACGAGCGCGCACGCCGCTCGGGCCAGATAGGTTTGAAGGAGGCAATGGCCAATCGGTTGTGCACGCAGTAACTCGTTCAGTGCGAGACAGTGCATTAATTTTAGATATCAGCCAAGGATCAGAAACAGGCGCGCCTTATCATGCCCCAGCGCCAGAGCGTCCATACCTTGAAGAGCTTACGCGTGAGCCGGGCAAGCTGCGAATAGCATTAATGGCCAAGCCTATTGTTCCTATGCCGGTTCATGCCGAGTGCAGTGCGGCCGTCGATGAGGCTGCAAGGCTGTGTGAGCGTCTTGGGCACGAAGTAGTAGAGGCTGCGCCAGCGGTTCCTGTTAAAGAGTATTATGAAGCTGTAGGCGTTATATCGGCAGTGGGGGCTTTGGCAACCGTTACTGCTCGAGAGAAGGTGCTGGGTCGTAAAGTCACACGCGAAGACCTTGAACCGATCACATTCGCCCGAGCGCAACAAGGTAGGTCCATAACGGGTTTGCAATACGCACAAGCGCGACGTTTTTTTCATCAAATGGGCGCTGTGCTAGGGCAGTTCCATACGCAGTACGATTTAATACTCAGCCCTACTATGGCCAGCCCGCCAGCAAAGATAGGAGAGCTTAGTCTGAGGGCAAACTTTGAGTCTTACCAGCGTGCTGCCGTAAATGCTTCAGTGTTTACTCACCTGTTTAATGTGACTGGTCAGCCAGCCATGTCGGTACCATTGTATTGGAGCGCTTCGGGTTTGCCGATTGGGGTTATGTTTGCGGCACGCTTTGGCGATGAGGCGACTTTGTTTCGCCTTGCGGCGCAGCTGGAACAAGCACAGCCCTGGTTTGGTAAGATGCCTGATATGAATGTTTAGCTATTTTAAGTAAGCGCAATGCGCTGAGGCTGCTTGCATGAACACAGCGAGAGTAATACTCGCAATTTGGAGCTATTGCGAAAGCCTCGTATTCACGAGGCCTCCGCCCAAACCCTATTGCTTACTTTATCGTGATTTCACGTATTAGGTAATCGCCGGTTATGGTTCGCATGCCGGGGTAATTCTTCTGCGATATCTCCGTAGATTCGTCGCTATTTTCTTTGCCCCACTTTTCCATGAACTCTTTATAACGCTTTTTATTTGGCGCAAGATCAGAGGTGTTTGCGAACTTTGTTAGCAGCAACAAGTTGAAGTCGCCGCTTTGTGGCAGGTCACTTCGAAATATTGAATAGCTTTCAATATGCCCCAGCTGCTTTGATATCTCATTGCTGGCTACCCAGGTCTTTTTCAAGCCCTCTAGATAAGCATCACCCATGTTTGCATCGACCTTTACAGTACTAAGAGCCCAGACTGAGTCACTCATTTCATAGTCAACAAATGGTTCTAGGTCTGCGAATGCCGCCCAAGAAGTTAGCGACAACAATAGAGACGCAAGCGTCAGTTTAATTTTCATATTTTCCACCGTTTTTTTGAATGTTTTTGAACTGCGACTCGACTATAGCACTTGCGACTGCGGCGGGATATATTACTGCGTTTAATTAATGTTGCTGCTGCAGAGAATGCCCTCACACGCTTCTAATCATGGACACTGTCCTTTTGCCGAGGCAAATTTTCATAAGGCGTTGAATCGCTGTTATCATTACTCCAATTACCGTTCAAGAAAAACCATCGATGTTTAAAACAGCCAACGCCTTAATAATCCTGGCTTTCTTGTCTATGTCAGTTTTTGCAGCACCTACTGCGCTGCAACTCAATCAGAGTAATATTGCTGAGTTTCAGTCGGCCGGCCCAGACGCGATAGGAGGCATTGGCGACTGGCTATTGAGCAGCGGCACTATGTGTGCGGTGATCAGTGACCTAAAGCATGAAACAGGTTTAATGGCCGGCGGTGGCGCTTTAGTTGACGTTTACGACTGTAAAGCAGGCAACGATCAATGGTCTTTTCAGCATTTCGTACCGAATGTTGATAAGAATACCTTGCTTACAACGCGTGCCATTCATGTTGTACAGTCGGCTACAGAGGCGTCGGTTCAGGTAAAAGCTGAAGGATATGGTTTAGAGCTCACAACGCAGTACACAATGGGACTGGGCAAGCCCTCAGAGATGCGTGTGACACACGATGTACAGCGCACTGCTGAAGGCGCGTCGCTGGGCATGCTTGGCCTGTTAACGCTGCACCCGCATATGTCGCTTACCCCCTTTTCTATTTCAACAAGCTTGCCCGCTTACAGCTTGGGGTTTGAGTACCCTGCGTCAACCACTGAAGACATGCTGTCTCTGGTGCGTGCCATGGTTCCAGCTGACGTGCATGTTCTGGTTGGTGATGCGGCATTGAGCGAGGTGAGCTATGGCATTCAGTTGCGCAAGGCTGAGCTGATTGATACTGATGGCGAGGCTGTCGCTTTGCCAGCATTTCAGCAAACAGCCGATACCTATAGCATGCAAGGCGTGTTGAGTAGGCCGCCTTGGTTGGGCGGCAGTGGCAAGCTGGGAGTGCTTGAATTTGCGCAAAGCCAATGGATGGATATCGACATAGGTGAGCGAATTCGTTTAGAGCAAACAATTTACTTGGGTGCTAGGGCTGATGTTGCCGCAGTGAGCAATCAAATTTACGCTGGCCCCACGCTGTCGGGTTCCGTGGCATCCGCGGCCGCTGTGGTTAATGTATTTACTGAAGAAGGGCATGCCATTACCAGTGTGCGCCCCTCAAGCGATGGACTGTTCAGCGTTCGACTGCCTTCAGCGACGCGCAAGGTTAGCTTAGCTGTCAAGGAACCAGCGCTGCCCGACTCGAAGCAGTACGACTTTGCCCTTGCTGGTGACTCACTGAATGTCGGCGAACTGTCTTCTGGAGTACCAGCGCAATTGCGCATAGAAAACGACTCGGCTCTGCGGTTAACCTTTGTTGGCCAAAACGGTACACCCAATCCAAATTTCTATGCCAAGGGCTTCAATGCCAGCTTTGGAGGGCCCAAGGATCCCAATATTCAGAAGGCCAATTATTTAAACTTTGCTGGCACCAGCAGCGACCCAAAAACAGTAAGCTTGGCGCCAGGTCGGTATCGGGTATTGGCCAGCCGTGGCATGGCCTTTGGTGTTACTGAGCAAGTGATTAACCTCTCCGCAGGCAACAACCCGGCACTGATCGTGAACACACCAAAGCGGGAATTATCTACTACAGGCCTATTAGCCGCCGACTTCCATGTTCACTCAGCCCCCAGCTTTGATTCATACATCGCGATTGACGAGCGTTTGCGTGGCTTTGTTGCGCAGGGCGGTGATGTGTTGGTAGCCACCGAGCACAATGTGCTTGTGGACTATAGAGAAGACCTGGTACGCACTGGATTGCAAGACGTGGTCAATATACTGAGTGGCACTGAACTTACGGGTATGGCGCGCACTCCGTCAGCGCCTTATACCAACGGTCACCTCAATGTGTTTCCAATGCAGGCTTCCCCAAATCAGTTTGCAGGCGGGCTTCCGGCGCATGAAGGCATGCGGTTAAGAGAATTGTTTGCAGCACTTGCAAGTGAGAAAGACAGCCGTCTGTTTCAGCTAAACCATCCTCGTTCAATTGACCCTTTGGGAGCAGATCAAGATTCAAATTATTTCGACCACTTGAACGTAGGGCAAAGTTATAACCCTGAAACGCCGCTGTCAGCCGAGGGCAATCAGTCACTCATTGAAAAAGACGTGGTAACCGGGCTGCGAGATATCGATTTCGATGTGCTTGAAGTAGCGAACGGCCCTTACTACGACAATTACTTGCGAGTCAGAGAAGATTGGTTTTCGTTACTGAACCAGGGGGAACGAATTGTAGCTACGGCGAACAGCGATACCCATGGCAATAGCTATTTAGTAGCCATTCCGCAAAGTTATGTGCAGTTGGCCAAGTACACAGAAAGTGATTTTCTAAAAGCGGTGAAGCATGGAAAAGTGTTTGGTACGACGGGGCCGTTACTGAATATTGAGCTTAGCGGTGAAACCGGAACGACAGGCATGGGTGAAATGGCGAGTGGCCTCCACTTTACGCTATCTGTTGAAGTACGCGCTGCTTCTTGGGTGCCGGTTGGGGAAATGACTGTTTACCTCAATGGTGAGCTATACGAACAGTTTCCTGTTGAACGCGGTCAAACCATAGAGTTGCCGCTGAAATTAGCGAAAGACAGCTATCTTGTGGTCCAGGTAACAGGCAAAGCGTCAGAGTTGTACGAACTTCTTGCGCCGGATTTCGTGCCTTTTGCGTTTAGTAATCCGATTTATATTGATGCCGACGGGGACGGTAAATGGATTGCGCCGGGTTTGCCTGCGGATAGCTAGTGTCTGGTGTGGTTAAGGCGTTGTCCTATAGAATGTTGTTTTCTTCATTTTCCTTCTGCGCGCCGCCACTAAGTGAGATGTCCGTCAGCTACTGACGCTGCTCGTGTCGACTTCCAAATGCAGAACAAAAGCAACACCTGAACAGCAAGGCGAATGCTGAGCATTTCCTCTGGCACGTCTGGGAACAGTTCAGGGTGCAGCCACATATGAATGTTGGCCGGCGTTACTAATATTGTAAGTAGGAAGAGACCATTGCCAGCCCACTCCCGAAAGCGCGGAATTAGAATGCCCAGGGCGCCTAGAATTTCCAGTACTCCGCTGCCATAAACTATTGGCAGATGATAGCCAATGTAGGGCGGCATGATGGCGACAAAAAACTCTGGCTGAGTGAAATGAGTAATACCACCAATCATAAACCAGAGGAATACAATAGTGAGCCCAATTAGTTTCCAGCGGTTCATAAACGGCTTTCTCTTATAATCTGTACGGCGCTGCGAACTTATTTAACTCGATGCTTTAACATAGCAAGCTCATGTTGAAGCTCTTAACGGGATAACTGCGCCATGTCTTCCGTTTTTATCTCATACAGCTCAATAACATTCCCACAGGGGTCTCGGCCGTAAATGGCTGAAGCACTGTCACCGAAGTGAACTACCTCACCAACAAACTCCATGCCATGTGTTTTCAACCGATCATATTCCATCTGTATATCGTCAACCTGCAATGCAATATGAGGGTAACCGTGATCACAGGGTCGCGAGCGTAAATCTTTAGGTTCAGGATTGCTGTATTGCCACAGCTCAATAAAAGCATTTGGGGCTTTCAGCATCGCCATTTTTGCCTTAATAGCCTTTAGTCCTATAGCATTATTCGCATAGGCGTCGTCATCGAATTCGCTTTGCTGCACGATCTCAAAGCCCAGAGCTTCAGTATAGAACTTCAAAGCCATATCGAAATCATTAACGCCTATCGCGACGTGGTGCATACCCACAATCATTTGGTTCTCCTCATTGATCGTTAGCCGGCCAAAAAGACAACCGTCTTGTTACCATCCAGAAAAACACGGCGCTCAATATGGTATTTCACCGCGGCGGCTAGTGCCTTGCTTTCGTTGTCGCGGCCAATTCGCGTCAATTGCACTGCGTCGGAGTTGTGATCCACACGGGTTAGCGCTTGTTCAATAATAGGGCCTTCATCCAAATCCGACGTCACGTAGTGCGCGGTGGCACCTACAAGCTTTACTCCACGATCAAAGGCTTGATGATAAGGCTTTGCACCTTTGAAACCTGGAAGGAAAGAGTGATGGATGTTTATGCAGCGGCCAGACAGGTTCTTTGTCAATTCATCAGACAAGATTTGCATATAGCGCGCCAGTATTACCAACTCAGATTCGGTTTCCGCAACAATTTCGAGTAAACGTGCTTCTTGTTGTGGCTTACTGTCTTTGGTTACCGGAAGGTGAATAAAACGGATGCCTTCACGTTCAACCATTGGGCGCAGATCTTGGTGATTGGAGACCACCGCCGTGACATTCATATTTAGATCGCCGTTACGACATCGGTACAGTAAATCATCCAGGCAGTGGTCAAATTTTGAGACCATAATGACGGTTTTCACTGGCTCAGCCGGATTGAAAATTTTCCAATTCAGTCCGTATTTAACAGCCAGCGTTTCGAACGCGGTATGAATCTCTTCGATGCTGGGTGACCCAGCTTGCAGTCTGAATAAGGCTCGCATGAAAAACTTGTTTGTAGATTCGTCATCAAACTGTTCTAGAGAACAAATATAGCAATCACGGTCAGCCAGAAAGGTCGATATAACCGCTATTAATCCGGTATCAGCCGTACACGTTACGTTTAGAATATACTCGCGATCACCACTCATATTTTTTCTCCCATTAACCAGCATTCTCATATTTTATGGCGCACAACTAACGCCGCCCAATTCACCGCGCTAGAATCTAAAAGTTGGCAGCTAATTACCATGCAATTATGCCCTATTTCTTAGCATCGCACATTTGAAGAGTTATCAGCGTGCTGAACTATTCACCCACTCGTTTTGCGTGGCTAACTTCTTAACGCTACTTACTAGCCGTCACTTCGCCAAGCTTGATGCCAAGCCATGCCATGGGAATATAGGCCAATAGAAGGTCCGAAGCATTAAACCAAATAGGCGAGGGGAGCATAAACACGCTTGAAATACCGCCGACCAGAAAAAAGCCTCCTACTAGAAAGCTCATACTTTGTTTGCGCGATGACGCTATCAGGTAAGCGAGGTAAGCACCGACAAGAGTACCTAGCGCATGAGCTAGGAATGGAAACAGGAAGTGTTTTGGCGCGAACAAATGCATTGTTTCGCTAAGTCCCTCCATGGTCGTTACATCCGCACCGTCAGGTGGCGGAATTAATTGCGGTCCAATAGTTATTAAAGCCATGTTCACAGCGCTGCCTAAAGCAAGACCAACGACGAGAGCAAGGGTGTTTAGAGCGACGACTTTCATAGGTGGTGACTCCTGTTAACACTCAATTTTGAGATGTGATATTAAATTGTGTACTTGTTCTAGTTCTAGCACGATCTGAAGCTAGTCAATTTTCGAATTCACACTTAGCTTCATTTCAACCATTGATGCTACAAACCCCGCTTTTTCATAAGCCCGTACAGCGGCCTGATTTTCAGCATAAACATCCAAATAGAAATCTGATACGCCTTGCTTCTTGCCCCAGTTTATCAATGCATCCATTATCTTTCTGTTTACTCCAAGTCCGCGATATTCGGAGTCGACGTACATAAAGCCAAGATAGCCATGATACTCGTGAATAAACGATTGCTTGGAACGACGAATATCTATATAGCCTGTGCCAATAATTCCGCTGTGCTCATTCGCTCCTAATTCAGCAACTATAAGGTGCGATTTATCATTGGTCAGGAGACTGTGTAAATCATAGTAGTGTGCGCCTTCCATTTTAATTGTCGAGTTAAATGGCCTTTCTGCCTCTAGCACTTTTTGCTCTAAGGCTAGCAATGTGATCTTGTCACTCAATGACGCTTTTCTTAAGCTGACCTCATTCATTACGTTGAAAAATACTCCCGATTTTGTCCGCGGTACTTAAAGAAAGACTGCTCATTCTAGCGGTAAATGGCAGAGTAAGCATGGGTTTACTATTCGATACCCCGCAGTCTATTAGCTTGAGAGAATAGCTTCTGAGTATTGTACACGCAGCAAGTCGATTGGCCTGGATACGGACTTTAAATAAATGATCCCTGATGGGTGCAGAGAAGAAGGGCTTGAATTCGTTCTTCATGCTTTCTGATTGGCGTTAAAACTCCGGTACATCGTAAATGTGAGGTTCATAGTTAACCTATGGCAAAATCAATCGAGGCATTACCCTTATCAGTCATTGCGATTTTCATATATTCTACGACCGACGGTCCTTACAGCTAATGTTCCTGTAAGTTATGGCCACATTGAGTTAAAGAGAATACTGATTATGAATTTAGTTTACGAATTTTCCTACAACGCTATGCTAAAAGCACCGCTGCCCATCGGCAAGGTGGCTGCGGGTACACGTGTATACCTTGAAGTGACCGAGGGTGTTATTGAAGGCGAACGTTTTAGCGGTAAAGTATTAGGCGGCGGCGAGTGGGCCCTAGTTGGTAGCAATGGTTTCACCCAAGTTGATGTTCGCTTGCAGGGACAAACGCATGATGGAGCCAATTTCTACATGCAATATGGTGGTCTGCTCGAATCGAACAAAGCGGTGCAGAATGCGACGAACACCGGCGGAAAAACTGAATTTGACGACCAGTATTTCTTTACGCAACCAAGAGTAGAAATAGGCGATGAGCGCTACGCCTGGATGAACACCACGTTTTTTATTGGCGAAGGGCGCATGATTGAAGGCAAAGGTGTTGAGTACCGCGTGTATCGCTTAGCGAATTAAGTGCTTGACAGCTGGGGCGAGCAGGGCGCTGCTCAGTTCCAGCAACTAATGCCAACCCTTGCGAGGAGCTGTTCCGTTTCGTGCAGAGGTAAACCCACTACGCCGCTATAGCTGCCAACAAGCCCGGTAACAAATAGAGCGCCCTTGCCTTGAATGGCGTAGGCGCCGGCTTTATCAGAAGGCTCGCCGCTGCGCCAGTAGTCACTGATTTCGGCATCGCTTATAGTTCGAAAAGTAATGTGACTGAGGCTGCTTAAGCAGTGCTGTTCTCCATTGGCAAACACCGCAACTGCACTAATGACACTGTGCGTTGCTCCGGAAAGCTGGCGCAGCATGGTTTTCGCGTGCTCCTCATCTTGCGGTTTGCCAAGGCAGTCGTTGCCACTCACAACGGTAGTGTCCGCCGCTAGAATCGGTTTGCTGTCGTGTGCAATGGTGAGCCCGGCGTCGGCTTTTTCCATGGCCATACGAACAACATACTCCGATGGCGTTTCACCAGCTTTGCGTGATTCATCGATTTCGACAGAGAGATGGTCGAACGATACACCTATTTGATGTAGCAACTCCTGTCGCCGTGGTGAATTGGATGCTAAATAAATTGATTTTTCAACTGCTGTGGTCTTGTTCATTGATTGGCGTATAGGTTAATTTGGTGCAGCGCTTTGTAGCTGTTGTGGGCATCGTTGAGATCCGGCGCCTCTAGAGTCTACCTGAATTTCTATACTAAACCCTGTCAAAGGTTGCGTAGTGTGAAGAGTGGTCTGCCTTCAAGCATGGCTTGCCGCCCAGTGGTTAGGTTTCGCTGCTCTTTTTGGGACCAGGGAAGAAGATGTTAGTTGTTTTCTGGTAGGCCTCATACCCCGGTCGTTTCAGCTTAGAGTAGTACTCTGAGGGCACGGCCCCTGTAAGGTATACCAGCGTGGCATACATCATTCTTGACGCCATTAAAAGTCCGGCGCCTAGCAGAACCCAAATAGCGAGCGGCTCATGGCTGTACAAGAGCAACCAAGAAGGTATGGCCGCAATAACAAGGCCGTTCCATACCATCCACTCAGCAAAGTAGTTTGGATGGCGGCTGTATTTCCATAAGCCAACGTTGCACACTTGGTTCTTTTGCCCCGACTTTTTCATCGACTTCAAAAACGCAAGCTTTTGCATGTCTGCAACAGATTCCATGGTAAATGCGCCAAGCCAAATCAACAGACCAATAATTTCAAGCGGCGAAACAGCGGCGTTGGGATTACTCGCAATTACAAACGCCGGTATCGCAAGAAAGGAAGCGTTAGCCATACCCTGTAAAACGGCGTCAATCTGCATAGCTAGAGCGGTATTGGTTTTGCCGGCTTTGGTCCAACGGCGTTTTTGATACTCGTACCGAGGAAATTCTTTTTTCAGCAGGCCCATTTTCCACATCTTAAGTGCACCCAGCCCCATTCTGCCGCCCACAAAAATATAAACAGTGCTAACCACGGACACTCTAATGGAATCGCCTTCGCTATAAATCCAGGTGACAATACCTATCAAAACCAAGCCGCAGGGCCAGCCTATGTCGACATAAGACATTCGCCCAGTGCGCCAGACAGGTATGCAAACCACCAAGGCAAACAACAGCATTTGAAGTAAGCCATTAATTAAACTCATTGACGCGAAACTGTCGCTAAGTAGCAGTAAGACCCAGCCGGCTACAAAAATAATTAGCGGTGAAAAATACTTCATAGATGGTTCCTAAAGGTAAAAAGGGTGACAACTAGCTCCGATAGCTTTTGGGTAAAGAGCAAAGCCGAACGGAGCTGTAGCCTATTAGTTTACGCAGCGATGGTGCAACATCGAAAGTACTTATCGTTAATTATTTTTACTGCGCCCAATCATAACCAGTATAAGCGCCGGAACAAACATAGCCACCGAATAAAACAGCTTGGGTATGCCCAAACTAGCCTCGTTGAGTAGCACAGAGGTTATGGTGAACATGATCAGGGCGAGCATTACAAGCAACAGGTTATTCATGCAGTCAGTGTCTAGGAATAAATTGCCACAAGCAATCTATCTTGAAGGCTATCTCGATCAAATAAGAAAGTCAGCTAGGATTGATTGTTCGCAACCATTTGATTTTAAAAACGCCGCCAATGATTTCAGTAAGAATGAACACCGAGAAGATGGGGGATAGCCCGGACATAATAATATGGAACACTACAAGCCCGATAAGCCAGGCGCGTGCGATGAGATCTATTTTGTGTAGGTTTGGGTCGAATGATCTGAGCATGGCAACATTCCAGAGCACTCCAAAAAACCCCGCGAGATTAACAAAAAAACGGGCGGAGCTCGTTTCTACGATGACCGAAGGAAGATTCATTTGCATGCTTGCACTATTTAATAGCGACAGACTCGCGTCCGACACAAAGGGTATGCCGAAGGCCGCGCAAAATACGAGATCTAACCACGTGAGTATGAGGACGGTTTTTATTGCAGAGTCTCGACTAGCGTTTGCTTTTATTTTCATTATTGTATTTTTATTGCTTTGTTTTGATCTCTCTGACTTCAGGAAACACCCAATCGCCGTTAAGTAGCTCCTCTCTTGGACGATACAGTCTCACAACGTAATTCCAACCCTCTGAGAGAGGAATGTGATTGATGCTGCTAGGGTCACCGCCCAAATGTAAGCTAATGGACCCATCCTTGTTTTTGGTTGCAGACTGGTTCGAATATCCATAGATGCCCGTGTCATTTCTTTTAAAATAACCGTCTTTGTCGTACATCGCAAGAGACCAAAACCCGTCCACTGGCACGTCTTTCACATTCAGCACATAAGCGCTATCACTTGGAAGGTCGGGTTGCACAGTGATCAGCAGCGATTCACTTTCAGGGAGAGTGCCAAAGCCATAGGCTGATAGCAAAAGCTGCTTTATGGGGTCCACTTCGTTCTTTGAGCCTGCGGCTTTAGCATTGTCAGTCAGCCCTCGCCCCAGCTCGATCAAATGGTGGGTAGTTGCGTCAAAGCTCTTTTGGTCGTAGTTTGGATGCTGATAAATGCGGCTTGAAGAGCTGGAAATACGCAACTTATCCTGAATGCCGCGAGCAATGTTCAAGTCGGTAAGGTCAGAGCTTGAAACCAACGTGCGAATTAGTAGCCATACAAAAGGTGTATCGAACTGTTGCTGGGTAAGACTGTAGTTCCCCCCACCGTGAAATACAGCGTTTGTATATCCATGCTCATTAACTACTTGCATCGACATATAACGATTGCCTACCTTCGGCAACTGCACCGTAGCACCTTCGCTGATATCGACGATGGCAACACTGTATAGGGTGTCACGATTAAGGCGTCTACTACTTCTATTATCAATGCCTACAACGCTACGGGTGTGACTAAACTGATTTACTCCTCCGGCCCTGGCCAAATACTTATCAAACTGTAGTGCCGTTTTAGCGCGAACATAGTTCATCGCTGTTACCGTGATAGTTTGCGATTTTGAAGTATTTTCCTTAGGCGACGCGGCCATAGTGTCCACGCGGCTAAAGATAAGTGCGACCACTGCTAGTAGTGCCAGTAAAAGCTTGTTCTTAATCATCATGTAGTGCGCTGACTGCTAAAAGTTGTGCCTCGCCTATGCAGTCCTAGCGTGGGCTCAGGCCAGTTCCCTTGTTGATAATGAGGCTGTATCAAAGTGTCAGGGTACAGTGAAACAGAGTCTCAGGTCACCATAAAAAGGAGCGGTGCAACATAAGGGTGAGTTTAGAGTGTAAAAAATGGTATGGACGGTAACTTCGTATAAGCTCTATAATTAGTACTATGACCAAAACCCATAAGCTGGGCTTTACATTGGTAGAATTGTTAGTAGTCGTTATTCTTCTCGCCATTCTATCGGCCCTAACTGTTCCACAAATTTTAAATGCCTTAAAGGAAGCCGATGTGTCGGCGGCGCAGGCGTCTTTGCGTGCAATAAGGGTAAAGCTTGACGAGCAATACCATCTAAAAGGGACCTGGCCTGAAAAACTCGATAAGAGCTGGTACCAGGGACAGAGACTTCCGCACAGCCCGTGGAAGCCCTTATACAATGGCCGCGCAGCCAACACCTTTGGCGACATCGACTGGGCTCACCCTAATACTAAAGTAGCCCAGGATCACAACTATCCCTTTTGGTATAACAATCTGAATGGTGTGGTTAGAATTAGAGTACCAGAGCAGAGTGATAGCGCCGCAACCATCGCTTTGTACAACCGTGTTAATCAGACTGACCTTCGCACTCTCAGACAGAATAGGCGCTAGATGTTCGTTCCGAGTGCCAATTTTGTTAACGCTTATGGCATTCGCGCGTTTTCGGTGTGCGCTATTGTTCCGGAGTTAACTACTCAACGTTAAACGTCCCCAACCAAAGCGTAGCGAGCTAATGGTCGTCAATCCGTATGCAATCATCGCCGCTGACAGGCAAGCAAACAAATAATTAAGCCCAAAACCCAGATGACGTACGCCGATATACCCTATGACAGCGGCTATCAAAAATCGCAGAATAGATCCGGCGACCGGAAGAGCCACATTTCCGCCTCCTTGAGCAGCAAAGTACAAAGCGAAACCAATTCCCTGAAAAGCAAATGCCGGGCCAACAATATGAAGGTATTGGCTTCCTGCTTCCAATACTAGTGGGTCGGTTGAGAACCAATCAAGCAGTAAGCCTGGGAACACAGCCAAGACCAGGCCTACTGATCCCGTTAAGATTGCGGAAACGTAGCCACCTGTCCGTGCGATGCGAACCGCGCGTTGTCGTTGACCGGCTCCCATATTCGTTCCCACCAGTGCGGTTAGCGCCGCACCGATTCCGAAGACCAGGGGGATAAGTAAAAACTCTACACGCGATACAATGCCATAACCAGCAAGAGCGCTTTCACTAAAGGAGCCGACAAGCGAGTTACTCACGAACACAATTGCAACAGTGAGAATTGGAGACAAAGTAGCCAAGGCACCGACTTTAAAAATGTCTGCAAACAGATCATATTGCAAGCGAGCACTGGCTAGGCTAGGGCGCAACACGGTGCGATTGCCTAATATGCGAAGCAATAGATACAGGCTCGAAAAGACGCCTACGATAAGAAGTGCGACCACTGCGCCTTTTAAGCCCATTGCGGGAACGTTGAACCAACCGAGGATCAGTGCGCCAGATAGGGGCACTTGAACCAACGAGCCGACCACAAGCACTAGCGCGGGCGTTTTCATGTCACCAGTACCGCGACAAATTGAACTCAGCAAAGCCATCAGCCAAATAATTGCTGAACCGGCAAAAAGGATCAATCCATATTCATTCGCTGCGTGCGCGACTTCGGCCGAAACACCACTGGCTGAAATCAACGTCTTGCCGAACAATGCGTATAGCAAGAAAAAGCCGATGCCCGCCAGCAGAGCAATAGCCATTGCATGCCACAGCAAATTGTCGGCGCGTGCCTTATCTCCGGCACCAAGTGCTCGGGCAACAGAGCTAGCAACGGCGCCACCAATGGCTCCGTTTGAAAGCATCTGTGTAAGCATAAGCCCTGGAAACAGCAATGCCATAGCCGCCAGAGGCGTGGTTCCGAGTTGGCTTACGAAGCCAACTTCGGCCATGCTTACAACACTTTGAAGAATAAACGCCAGAACACTCGGGGTAGACATGCGAAACAGCAAAGGAAGTACTGGCGCATGCAACATTTGTTGCAGATGATCTGATTTGGGAAGAGTCTGTGCCATCTAGTTATGTGAGCTGTCGATAGAGTACTGGGAAAACGAATATTTCGTCGCGCAGGGCACTTTTAGTCCGTATTTGAGTGCCGTTCGAACCTTAACTGGCGGGTGAGGGTGCTTAGCTGACCATACATTTAATGGTGCTTCTTGATAGCCAGCAATTTTAGCACAACAAAGAAGATGCGCTTAGGGCGAATTTTTAGGCACGCAATAGTTGAATAACACCGCTAGAGTCAGCCCTCAGTATTAACATCACCGGTGTGGTGCACAGAGCGTCTCTCGCGAGTGTTGACTCGAGTGCTAGAATGTCATTTTTATGGCCTGTCCCCATTCGACCTTCACAGGAGGTCAAACGAGGGTATATTGTCTGGCAACGGATGGCCGCAGTCGGCCCTAGCAAACACGAAATACTATTATGAAAACGCCTGCACTTTGGTACCCCATTTATCAATCGCCCCGTATACTATTGGCCATAGCCGCTTTTGCGCTTTTTTCTGGCTGTAGCGGCGGCAGTGACGATTCCAATGGCTTTCAAGAGCTTGTTGAAGAAGCTGCCCCCGTTATCGTATTGCCTGGCTGCGCGGATGATGGAAGCTGTGCCTCCAATCCTCCCACTATGATCGGCACCGAGAGACCGGCTGAAGTGCAGATACCATCAGATTACACGGCGAGCACTCGCTACCCACTCATTATTGTGTTGCATGGGTATGGCGCATCTGGTGCGGTGCAATCAGCCTATATTGGCTTGAGCGATCGAGTGGACAGCAAGCAGTATGTGCTTGTTGCACCCGACGGCACAGCCAATGCCAATGGAACCAGGTTCTGGAATGCTACGCCGGCGTGTTGTGCTGGCGTTGCGGCACAAAGTGACAATGCCGGTGAAGACTATAGCCAAATAGATGATGTGGCCTATATTCGAAGCCTGATTGAGGAAGCCGCTGCGACCTACAGCATAGATACCACTCGTATTGGATTGTTTGGTCACTCAAATGGAGGTTTTATGGCTCTGCGAATGGCCTGTGAGTCATCTGATTATGTCACTGCACTCGTCAGTCTCGCCGGCTCTACGTTTGAAGATTCTGCCACCTGCGCGCCAGCGACTAATCCGGTAAGCGTGCTCACAATACACGGCGACCTAGACGGGACTATTCCTTACGACGGCTCATCTTTAACCTCGTTTACATTTCCTGGCGCTATTGAAACCAGCGAACGATTTGCATCACTTGCAGGTTGTGATAGCGGCAATCCGCTTATGCTCGACGATATAGATGTAGTGGGCGCCATAGATGGCTCAGAAACAACCGTGCTCTCTTATTCTAATTGCAGTGATGACACCAGCGTAGAATTTTGGACTATTGTGGGTGGCCCACATATTCCTGCGCCATGGGTACCAAGCGCTCAAGATTCATTTGTGGATTGGCTGATTGAACATCCTCGCGGCTGATCAACTATTTAGTTACGTTTGGTTGATTACATTAGCCATTCGGGAATATCCCTTTTGGTCCACTTGGCGAAGCGCATTTTTTCTCCAGCATAAAACTGCCTATAAGCTTTAACAGCATTTCCAGAGTCTTTGTAATTCTCTGGCATTGCTTGTGCAAACTCAGTCAGCCCACGGCTGTCATATTCGAAACCTGCAAGTTTATTGAGTACAGCCACCGATTTGTGATCGGTATCCTTATCGTATCTAAACCGGTATTCACTGTTTAATGCGAGCGCGAGGCGCTGCAGCCATGCAAAATTGTCGTAAGATTCCTCAACCCAGAGAACGCAGGGATGATTTATGTGCGTCGACTTATAGGGCGTCGTAAACCCTTTCTTGTTAAGTGCAGTACATAACATTTGTGCACTTTCCAGTATCATTTTAACCACGTGTTGATCACAGTGGTACTGCGCGCACTTATTGATATCGGTATCTAATACAAAAATATTCATGTCAAAAACCCAGCAGTTTGTTTTTGAATCTCTTATGCAGAAACTTCATCAAGCCCTGTGTTTCTAGTCGTTACAACACGCAATAAAAGATACAAAAGCAAACCTACTGGGCCAGCCATCAAAGTGAAAAACAAGCAGGGCAGCACAAGCCAATGATTGATTCCCCGGCGACCTGAATCACGCACTTGCCAGGCGCCAACGAAAAGATCGAAGGCCAGGTAATGAATCCAGCCCGCCAGCAGCGCGGTAGGGCTTTGGAATAGCAACGCCAATGCTTGCAACGATCCGAACCCCGCCCCGTCGGCAGCAGATTCACCGCTAGCAAATGCCCAGATGTAAAAGCCTGCGAGTAATCCGGGAATCCAAATAGAGTGAACGACTCTTTCAGTAATCTTGTGTCGAGGCAGTAGCGCGAGCAAAAGCCATGCAGGAATAACACCATAGTTGCATATCAGAAATACTGTATCGGCGCTCATAAAAATTTCCTCAATTAGAATGCCTTAAAGACGACAATCGGTGAACGTGCTTAGCTAGCAGTTACAGCTAGATTAACATTATCCTGACCATAGGCTCGCCGGTATACAAGTTGCTTGTTGATTTTTCCAGGGTTGCCCCTTTAGGCTTGTCCTTCATTGACGACATGATTTTTCTGCAGGGAGCGACTGGCAGGCTATAAAGTGCCACGTAAGTTTGAGTTTATCGACCTGCTACCTCGCAACGCTTCAGGAAAAATATTGAAGAAAGATCTGCGCTAGCCTTATTGGAAAGGCATCGAAAGAAGGGTTGGTTAGTCGCGCACCGAACTAATTATTCGCTCGGGCTCATCCCAGGCCTCTTCGCTGCGTGGCAGGTAAAACCGGTCATACCACTGACGCAGCTTTGTGATCGGGCCATCACCATCGCACAGGATGGGGTTTGGACGATAGAGTTTGGTTTCCCACACTTCCACATCTTGACCAAATGCGGTTATAGCGGTGGTGGGGTACATGTCATAAAACTCTTTTGGCAATGGTGTGTCGTCTAAGCTTGATACAATAACACCTGAAGTTAGCTCTACCTCTGTACTGTTAATAGGCACGTGGTAGTTAATCCACCAACTTTTGTAGTTTAGGTTTTGCACAGGGTTTTGGTGCGTTGTGTAGTAGTACATTATGCTGGGACCGTGATAGGTCGCAATGCCCCACTGGTCAGCTTGATCCGCATCCATTTCCTGACGCATTGCTTTGAGGTCAATCTTGCTGTCTCTTGGTTGAATCATATCGGCATTGAAGTCTTGTTTAACGCGCGACTCCTGCGACACAGAGTAAGGGGTAAAGCGGTTGTCGAACTGCAGAACATAGCCACCGTGAACCGACGGAAAATGGCCAACATCTACAATATTCTCGATAATTTCACGGCCTTGTGATTTGATGACTTTGCGATTAAATCGCCAATCGCCGAATTCACCCACGTTCCAATCAGGGATTTGGGGCAGCTGCCAATTCGGTTCGCCATCTTCCGGATCATTCC
Organism: Pseudomonadales bacterium; assembly: GCA_045106985.1. Taxonomy (GTDB): domain Bacteria; phylum Pseudomonadota; class Gammaproteobacteria; order Pseudomonadales; family JAUIET01; genus JAUIET01. Next base: position 47,313 of record JBGCFQ010000022.1, read on the forward strand.
AGAGCGCTATCCAGCCATTGCTTTCGCTAAGGTGCCAACTCTTTAAGGCGTTTTTGGCCTTGGCGGGAATGTTCTTCGCATAAGGAATTTTGCTACAAGAACCTGTTTTGTCAAACTCCCATCCGTGAAATGGACAGCGAATACAGTTGCCTTCAACTCGGCTGCCGGTACCCGCAAGATGCGCACCCAAGTGGGGGCAATACGCGTCAAGAATAACGGCTTCACCGTTTTCGCCTCGAAACAACACCAATTCTTGCTCAAAGTAATGCAATCGCTTTACGTCACCAATCGCAAGCTCCTGCGAAAAACAGACGATGTGCCAACCACGTGCGTAGTGGCCTGGTTGTTCGAAGGCGTAGCGAGTGGCCATCTTTACAAACTCCTTGTGCTATTTACTTATTGATCGGTACCGATCTTTTTTATTTGCTTCTAAAAGTGCTGCTTATGTTGCAGCTTGCTGGGCTGCATGGCGTGCCGCCACGTAGCCAAAGGTCATCGACGGGCCGATGGTAGAGCCCGCACCTGGGTAGCTGTCGCCCATTACTGAGCCTGCGCAATTGCCGGTGGCGTACAAACCCTCGATTACCTGATCTTGTTCGTTCAATACTCTGGCGAACTCGTCGCACTTTAGGCCGCCTTTAGTACCCAGGTCGCCGGGGTAAACCGCAATGGCGTAGTAGGGGGCTGCGTCGATTGGCGCGAGGTTAGGGTTAGGCACAATACTTGGGTCGCTGTAATAACGATCGTGGGGACTATCGCCACGTCCAAAATCCAAATCTTTACCGGAGCGGGCAAAATCGTTTTGCCTTGCAACGCTGGCCTCGAGTGCGCTTGGCTCAATGCTAAGTTTTTGAGCTAGCTCCGCTATGCTTGGCGCCTTGGTTAAAAAGTCACTGTCACGCATAGCCGCAGGCAGTCTTTCATCTGGCTGTACTTTGCCTGGTGGAATAGGCCCGGCGGGGTATTGTTTGCGAAAACGCGCGTCGAAAACCATATAGGCGGGCACGCAGTGGTTGCCCGCATTGTGGTTCTTCCAAAATGCTTTAACTACATCTTCGTAGGGGGCGGCTTCATTGCAGAATCGATTGCCTGTGGCGTCCACAAACATTGAACCCGGCATGGATTTGCCTGAAATTAATGCCATCATATGACCATTATGGTCTTTTGTTGCGGGCGTCCACCACGCGCTGCCCATAAAGGCGAGGGCCGCACCAATTTCGCGCCCCATGCGAATAGAATCACCAACGTTGCCAGGTGCGTCGCTGCTAAACGACTCACCAGTAGGCAGTTGGCCGTATTCCTGACGCAGTGTAATATTCTGGCCCATGCCTCCCGCTGCCATCAACACACCTTTGCGTGCCTGCAGTTTTAAGGTCTTACCGTCACGCGCAACCTCTAGCCCCACAACACGGCCATCATCTACAATAAATTTCCTTGCCTCAGTGTTATACCAAAACGGAATATCTCGGTCCATCATCGCCAGTCGACAGCATGCGACCAAGGCTCTACCGAGTGTGTAGCGGTTGTCTGGCAAGCCCTTTAATCGGCTAGGAATGTCTAGGTAATAGCGCAGCATGTTGCGCACCATGTAGTACTTACCCTTGAGTGTCATGTCCATGACTTCACGACTTTCAATAACGGTGATACCAAAACGTAAGAAGCCGGTAAGGTAATTGGGGTAGCGCTGTTTAGCTGCTTCCTTGCCGAGCTTACGACGACTAATTGGCTTTGGATCCATTGAGCGACCACCGGTTTTTCCACCGGGCAGCTCGGGATAATAATCAGCGTAACGGTCGGCCGCAAAATATTTTACGTTCGTGTGCTGCTCCATAAAGCGCAGCATTGCAGGGGCTTGCTCAATATAGGCTTTAAGTTTGCTTACTGGAACGTCCGGGCCTACAACGGCTTGCATATAGGCGAGGCCATCTTCATCAGAGTCGGGCAGCCCAGCCTTCACCATGCCATCATTATTGGGAACCCACACTACGCCGCCTGACAGTGCCGTGGTGCCTCCAAACTGATCCGTTTTTTCGATAAGAAGGCAGTCGTCGCCCAACTCTTTAGACACAACGGAAGCGGTCATGCCGCCCGCGCCGCTGCCAACGACGATAAAGTCAAAACTTGAATCCCACTTCACGTTGTTTACGCTGCCACCTGCTGCTATGAATGTCTTTTATAGATGATACCGACAATGATGGTTGCGAAAGGTTACCAGCTGGTTATCAAGACGGGATGATTACGTGACGGTACGTGTTTGTTCAGAGCAACATCTGTTTTTGTTGGTGTGTTAAACGTCCTGAACACCTTTGGCGACTAGAGCTGAATCACTTAAGGCTTATATCTTTAATGAGAGCCCATGCCCCCCACACAATAAGCGCAGTAGCGATCGCCAAGAGAACCCAGCCAAAATGGCGTCCACGAGTGCCCCAGAAATTTCCGGCAGCACCAAATGCATAAAACACGCCAACAAATACAGCCGTGGTTATTACGGATGAGCGATCAGGAAAAAGAGGTGTAGCAATCAGCGCGACACCGCCGAGAAACCAACAGAAAGTACTGAATTGCATCAGTGCCGGCAAAAGGCGCTGCACGACTTGCGGATAGTCTGCCCCTGCCAGTATGGGCTGTACAATGTTCTTGTGTGTTAGCACGCCATGCGCGATGGCTACGCATGCTCCGATGCAACCCGCCGCAATAAAAGCCCAGCTATAATCGTGCATATTCATTCTCCATTAACACTAAACTACCCAACACACTTGTATAGTGGATACGGTCGACGCTCAAAGAGTGATATACATTGAAAGTAATCTGCAGGCAATGGGTGTCGCCAAACAGGAAATCAAAGTGCGAGCGCAAATGCTCTACTGGTCAAGTGTTGGCCGTATGATGCTTTCTGAACCAGGTGGCAAAGCAACCTTATCGGATTCTGAGCTTAGCCGTTTCGTTGACTTGTTGGTATTGTAAAGCCGGCAAGAATTAAGAGGTGCCCAATAAATGGATGTCAGTTTACCTGGGGTGTATTCCACATCATTCATGCTTTGGAGTTCAGCGATTTGCTTGGGGTTCGGAGTCGTTCATCTGGTGGGCCTGTCAAAACTGTGGCCAACGCTTTAAGTTAGCTTGGCCTGCATCGCAAGCCCTTTCGCATTTGATACATCAGGCACGTCGAGAAAGTCAGGCGCTTCAAAGCTAGGATTTGGGTACGTGTAATACCCCTGGCCCGTTTGCAGACCTAACATTCCCTTATCCAGAAAATGTTCTTTCAAATATTTCGCGTTGGCAAGCATTTGCTCGTCTTTGTTTACTTCTCCCCACAAACTGAATATGTCATACACCGTTTTAAAACCAACCATATCCATTATTCCGCAGGGCCCGTTGGTGCAACCACGGTTCATGATCATGTAGGTTCTATCGACGCTCTCAGGTGATGAAACGCCATTGGTAACCAAGCTTTGTGCGGCCTGAAGTAGGGGCACTAACAATGAATTACAGACGTAGCCATTCTGCTCTTTCTCTATGGGAATTGGCACCATGCCAATTTCGATAGAAAAGCTTGCGACATCTATTAGTACCTGATCCGATGTACCCTGATGGGCCATTAATTCGGCGAAATTGATGGACCAGATCTGGTTGGCAAAATGCAGGGCGCAATACTTGTCTGGCCGACCGGTCGCTTCCGCAAATTGGCTAGGCAATAAAGTAGAAGAATTAGTGGCGACAATGGTGCGTTCAGGCAGATGTGGCGCCATATCCAAATACAACTTGGTTTTCACTTCAGGAATCTCAGGCGCGGCCTCAATCACAATATCGGCGTCGGCTACGGACTCTTGAAGCTTGGTGGTGTAGGTAAGCCTGCCCCGAGTGCTATGGATATCTGCATCTGTTGCGCCTACCTCTTTCAAGTAAACTTGTGAGTAGTTTTCGTGCGCAGCTCGACAATTTTCTAGGCCTTCCTCATACAAGTCATAGACTATGACCTTCTTGCCATGAAACGCGCTATGCCATGCTATTTGCGCCCCTAAAACGCCGCCACCTAAAACGGTTAGTGTGTCGAGGTTGCTATCTGACATTGCGCTTCCCTAAATCTTTGGTGAAAATTCATGCCACAATGACGGCGAGTAGTTCTTAAGTCAATAATCGATTTTTTTAGGGGGTTCCAAGGTGACAGATTTCTGTTGGGGAATAATCAGTCGCCGGAGGGCCATACAGAATTCGGTCGCTTTTTTTCTTGATCGCGAAACTTGATTTGTAGGCCCATCAGAAAATTTCGTAACACCTGACTTTTGCAGGCACGGTAGTTTCTATGCCCTGGTTTGCGGAAAAATGACCCAAGCTCAGCAGCACTGAGAACGAAATCGGATAGTAGCAAAATCGCGATTATATCGTCTGACTCTAGGTTGAAAGCGATTTTCAACTTTCTCAAAATGATATTGTTGGTCAGAGATTCTTCCGGTTCAGGCTGAGGGCCATCTTTCTTACCTCGTTTTGTGTTGATAAGCCCGTTTAGAAACACAGCCAGCGTTCTATCGTCACATTCCAGATAGGACTCTTCGTCCTCTTTTCGTAGCCAAGCGGCTATGCGCCCGCGCTTTACCGACATATCTGCCATGGCAAAGGTTTCGATCATTTTTGCGTTGTCGAAATCGAGAACGTAGCGGAGGCGGCGTAAAATATCGTTGTTTGTCATTTGCTTAGTCTGATCGTGCCCGCGTTGAAGGTCAATGTGTACAACTTAATAGAGCACACTCGAGCTGCTTTATCTTTGGTTGCCGTTTGGGTATCTGTAGACGTCACATCATCCAAGAGCGTCGCTTGCATAATCTAAGTCCATGAATATTAATGGTATTGTAAGTGATCTATTGACACCACAGTATCATCATCAGTTGGTCTTATGTCACTGCGGCAGTTGCGATACAAACGCGCCATATGTAAGGATTACATCAGTGGATTATGACTAAGGACTAAAAAGTGAATGCAAAGCAATTGAATGCCTTTCAAAGCGCCTGGGTAGTTGATGACATTGAAGTCGCGGCGTTGCACTGGGCGGAACACGCCGGAGTGGGACCCTTTTTTGTAGCCGATTATCATGAGGGTGTTCTCGAAGAAAGCACCTACCGAGGAGCACCGGCGCCGATCACAATGAAAACCGCATTGGCGCAAGCGGGTGACATGCAGATAGAGCTTATTCAACCAACGGGAATCCATAGAAACATATACAGGGATACTGTGCCGGTTGGTAAGCCGGCGTTTCATCATATAGCGGTATGGACTGATAACTTTGAAGTGGACCTTGCAAAGTACGTTGATAAAGGATTTGAAATAGCGGCGAGTGGCAGGGCAGGCGGTGCAGTAAGGTTCGCTTACATTGATACCTGTGCTTCCTTAGGGCATATGGTCGAACTCGTAGAAGATACGCAGGATGTTCGGTCGGTGTTTCAAATGATCACAGACGCTTCATTGAATTGGGATGGATCTAATCCGGTAAGAGACTATGGCTGAGGCGCAGTGCCAGATTGAATTTGGTTTTCCAGACTGGCGCCAAGGCTCAGTGTACAAAAGCAAATTGCGCCGGTTGACCCAAGCGCTTTAGCGCTACTTTTTTGGGTGCAAAACCACGGGTAGATCGGTAATGCCCCGTACAAAATTCGACTTAAGCCGCGTGGCCTCTCCAACAACCTCCACTCTGTCGAATCGTTTGAGTATTTCTTCCCACACCAGGCGAAGTTGCATCTCAGCTAAACGGTTGCCCATGCAACGGTGCACGCCGAACCCGAAAGACACGTGGTTGCGCGCGCGGCTGCGATCGATAAGAAATTCGTCAGCTCGCTCAATTTTCGACTCGTCGCGATTGCCAGAAACATACCACAAGGCAACCTTGTCGCCTTTTTTAATGTGTTTGCCACCAAACTCAACATCTTGCGTGGCGGTTCTGCGCATGTGCATGAGCGGTGTTTGGAAGCGAATAATTTCGGATACCATATTAGGTACAAGACTAGGGTCGGCCCTCAATTTATCGTATTGCTCTGCATGTTGATTGAGCATTAACACACCGCCTGAAATGGAATTCCTCGTTGTGTCGTTGCCACCTACAATCAGCAGAATCAGATTGCCAAGAAACTCCATAGGGTCCATGTCTTCAAACGCTTTTGAGTGGGCCATTAGCGTGATGAAATCGTATTTTCCCTCCGGATCGCGCCGCGCACGTTCATTCCAGATTTCGGTGAAAACCTCTAGGCATTCCGTTAGTGCCGCCTGACGTTGTTCTTTGGTAACGCTGTCGTCACCGGCAATTTCTGGCGATGCAGTAGCCATGTCAGACCAAAACGTGAGCTTGTGTCGGTCTTCGTAAGGAAAATCGAACAAGGTAGCCAGCATTTGCGTGGTTAGCTCGATGGAAACACGGTCTACCCAGTTGAACTGCTCGCCAATGGGCAGCTCGTCCATTATATGGCCTATACGTTCGCGTATAAGTGGTTCCATCAACTTCAAACTCTGTGGGGAAACAGCCGGGGTTACGCCTTTGCGTTGACCGCCATGCCTAGGGTCGTCCATTGCAATAAATTGCTCAATTAGGAATTCGGGGTCTTGGTCGCCAAGTACTATCGCCGGAAAAGACGAAAAGCGCTCGGTATCCTTTTCGATTTCCACTATGTCGTCGAAGCGGGTGATTGACCAGAACGGACCAAAGTCACTGTTCGCGCAGTAGTGCACTGGATCTTCTTCACGCAAACGTTTGAACATCGGCCACTGGGCGTCTCGCTGATAAAGGCTGGCATCAGAAGGATTGATTTGGTCCAAGGGCTGGTTGATTGAATAGCTGTTGGTCATAGCCACGATTCGTTCCTTTTATGCTTTGTTTTATCGTAATAATTATCGCTTACTAATACTACGTTTATGGTTCGTTGAAAATTACTGGGGAGTAATTCAATTGCCGAGCTATACACGAGTATGACGCTATAATAGGTGGCGCCAATTAGAAGATTGGCCGACGTAACAAGGGGCTTCAACCAGGCTCCAAAGCGTGCCTGTATCGAGAGAAGTTCGTCATGAATCAAAGCCTTCAAAAAGCTTTTCAGCCCGCCATGCTGGGCAAACTTGAGTTGCGTAATCGCTTGATGAAGGCTGGCACCTTTGAGGGCAAGACGCCAAATGGCGTGCCTGGCGATCAGCTGTTGAAATTCCATATGGGTATTGCAGAAGGCGGCATTGGCATGACCACGCTGGCCTATTGCGCGACAGAAAGCGACGGCCGACTTAACGACCAGATGATGTTTATGCATGAAGGCATTCGTTCTGAGCTAAGCGCCACGATCCAAAAGCTACAAGCTACAGGTGCCAGGGTTTCTGGCCAGATGGCGCATTGCGGAAACTTTTCCAAGAACACAAACCTCACACGCCTCAAACGTCCTATGGGGCCGTCGAAGCAAATCAATATGCTAGGCCTGCCCTCCGGAATGCCCTTTGCCGGTGCAATGACACACACGCAAATTGACGAAATGGTGCAGACCTTTTACGACGCGGGTGTGTTTATGAAATCAGTGGGCTTTGATGCCATTGAATTACATATGGGGCACGGTTACGGCCTCAGCCAGTTTATTAGTCCGCGCACTAATAAGCGCAGCGACGAATACGGCGGCAGCTTGATCAATCGCATGCGCTTGCCGCTTCGGGCATTGGAAGCGGTGCGTAAGGCTGTCGGTGACGACTTTCCCATTATTGCAAAAATCAGTTTGATGGACGGAGTACGTAATGGTTTGCAGCAAGAAGAATCGGTAGAGTCTGCCGGCATGTTAGATGAGGCCGGTATTGATGGCGTTATCACCAGCGGCGGCACCAGCTCTATGAACGTTATGAAAATGTTCCGTGGTCCGAGCATCGTAAACGGTATGATCGAGCAAGAAGACAATATTATTATGAAAACCGGCTTGAAAATTATGGGGCCGAAAATGTTTCGCAACTACCCCTATGAAGAGCTGTATTTTATGGACGGCGCGCAGCAAGTACGTGACCGTATGAAAAATGCCAAGCTGATTTACATCGGTGGTTGCTCAACCATGGAAAGTTTTGAGAAAGTGATGGCGGGCGGCGTTGATTTCGTTCAGCTAGGCCGGCCACTACTTGCCGACCCAAGTTATGCCAATAATGCCAAGTCTGCGCTAGACGCGGGTAAAAAATACAGCAGCGGTTGTACCCATTGCAATCGCTGCGTGGCTTTGATTGATGCGCCTGGCGGTATTCGTTGCCCTGAGTTGCACGGCCACGCTAGTGGTTAAACGCTGCTTTTCTACTGAAAGCGCTGTTAGGCTTTTTCGAGTAAACTGCAATTCAAAGTAAGTATCTAAACCGCAGGAAAAAATATGATTTCACTACCCGCTTTGATTGAGCGTGCTGTAAGACTGAACCCCAATGGTGCAGCCACTCGCTATCTGAATCGCGAACACAGTTGGGCGGAAACCGGTTCTCGAATCGCTAGCTTAGGGGCCGCGCTACATCAATTGCCCATTGACGAAGCCGACCGCGTTGCCATATTGAGCCTAAACAGCGACCGGTATTATGAGGCCGTGTTTTCCATTCCTTGGGCCGGCTACTGCATGGTGCCAATGAACACTCGTTGGGCATTGCCTGAGAACGAATATGCTATTAACGATTCAGAAACACGAGTTCTTCTGTTTGACGATGCTTTTCTTGAGCAGACCCAGAGCTTGCTTGAAAAGTGTCCTAGCCTGGAAGTCGCTATCTATATGGGTGAACAAAGCTGTCCGGAATGGGCCAGCTCGTATGAAGAGATGATTGCGCAGCACGAACCGATAGCGGCTTCTAACCGCGGTGACGACGATATGGTTGGCATTTTCTATACCGGTGGTACAACGGGTTTCCCTAAAGGTGTTATGCAATCGCATAAAGCTATTTGGGCAAGTGCACTTGGGCTATTACAGAATTTTGAAATGGGAAGAACAAGCGTTTACTTGCACGTTGCGCCAATGTTTCACATGGCTGATTTTTGCGGCACCATGAATACCACTGTCGTTTGTGGCACAAACGTTATGCATCAATCCTTTGATCCTGGCAAAGTGCTTGCGAGTTTTTCAGAAGAAAAAATCACTCACGTGTTGATGGTTCCAGCCATGCTGAAAATGGCATTGAGCCACCCAGACGCCGCCACCGCAGACACATCCAACTTAGAACGTATTTTGTATGGTGCTTCACCAATGCCAGCGGCCTCGCTTCAACAATGCATGTCTCTGTGGCCAGAAGTAGGCTTGGTTCAAGCTTATGGCCAAACAGAGCTTGCTCCGGTTGTCAGTTCGCTTTCAAGTCAGGCACATCAAGAGGGTGGCGAAAAGCTCAAGTCAGCAGGCCTGCCTACTGGAGTGAGTGATGTTCGCATCGTAGATGAAGAAGGCAATGTCTGCCCCTTAGGTACTTCAGGCGAGATTTGCGTTAAAGGCCCGCACACTATGATTGGCTATTGGAAAAAGCCTGAAGAAACGGCCAAGGCGCTGCGCGATGGCTGGGTGCACACGGGTGACGCAGGTGTATTCGACGCCGAGGGCTACCTCTACATTGTGGATAGAGTGAAGGACATGGTGGTAACGGGCGGTGAAAACGTGTTCACCACCGAAGTTGAAAATGCGGTTATCAGCCATGACGCCGTGTTCGATGTTGCGGTAATTGGTGTGCCACACGAAGATTGGGGCGAAGCAGTGCATGCCATTGTCATTCTACAACCGGGGCACACCGCCACTGAGTATGAGATAATACAACATTGCCGAGCGCAGATTGCCGGTTACAAGTTACCAAAATCGGTGAGCTTCAGAGAAGAACCACTGCCGCTGTCCGGTGCTGGCAAAGTGTTGAAAACCGAGCTAAGGAAACCGTTCTGGGAAGGCCGCGATCGGCAGATAAACTGAGCGGCGCGACGATATTGGAAACGAAGATGATTGATTACACTGGTACAACCGTTCTTGTGACCGGAGCAGCTTCTGGCATTGGTGAAGCACTGGCAATGGCCCTAAGTTCACGAGGTGCGCGGGTTATCTGTGCCGACCGGGATGTTGCAGGTGTAGAAGAAACCGCCGCTAGAATAGGGAACGCAGCACTAGCTATTGAGTGCGACCTGGCAGACCCTCACGCAGCGGCAAAACTGGTTCAGCAAAGCCACGCGGTTTCAGGCCGGCTTGATGTGATTTGTTCTAATGCGGGAATAGGGCACCGTGGGAGCCCCTTTAGTGTAGACATGAATGAAGACCTTACTTTGTCTCGGCTCTTTGAAGTGAATTTTTATGCGGGCCTCAAAATAGCTCAAGCTTATGTTCAGCTACTGAAAGAGCATAATCAGCAAGGCCGCCTAATGGTAACCGCGTCGGAGAATTCACTGAGCGTACCTGATGCCGTAAAGAAGGGGAAGATGGCCTTCTATGCGGCTTCCAAACACTCACTTCTAGTGGCGCTAGAGTGGATGCGTTTAGACCAAGAGGGTGGCCCTATGAACTTGCATGCTTTGTTGCCCGGCGCGGTGTACACTCCGTTGGTGTCCAAAGCCTTGCCTGAGCCCTCAATGGCCCCGCCAGAACTAGAATTAATCAGCGCGGAACGCTGCGCAGAAATCGCGCTTGCAGGCTTAGACAATGATCTCTTCTACATTCCAACGCAGGCGCATTTACTAGCAGACATGCAACCACGTGTTGCGGCGATTGAAAACGCCTTGAACGTTCTGGGCATAGAGACGACGTTCTGATACCCGATTAGGGCGTTATCCGAAGACTCCGTAAAAAAAGTGCGCCGTCGGTATACCTAGGCGTTGCCCCCTATAGAGCATAAAACCATCAATTCTTTTGCGCAATTATCTGTATATAGCGTGCAGTCTCTTTATAGGGAGATACGCTACCAAGATGTTTTTCCAGTGTTTGCAGTTTGGCAACGGTCGTCGCGTCGCTGTAGTGGGCAGATACGCTTTGGTGATTGTAGAGGCAAAATACACCGTAGTTTGCGACTATGCTGACCCCATTTTTCTCAAGCCAATCTGTGAGGAAACCGACCGTAAAGAATGATATGTCGGCATCGAACACACCTGATTTGCCATGCGGCTCTTCTAACAGTGCAGGCAGCTCGTCTAGTTCATAGTCATCAAGTGCGGCGTCGAAGGGCACTGCGTGTTTGTTTCGGGTCATCAGTGAAAAGGTTCCACCTGACGCTAGCGGCGTAAGCATCGACAGCAACAGGTCTTCCCAGTCGTCTGAATATTGAATAACGTTGTGGCAGAGCAATAAATCGAAACTGTTAGCCGCAAAGCGTTTCTTGATTTCCCGTATGTCGAAGGAATGGGTCTTCAAAGTATCGCCAACGCCCATTTGATCTGCATTGGTTTGCAGGTCGTGCAACATGGACAGAGAGGTATCCACCAGGTCGACGGGGTAGCCTTTCTTAGCCAGTCGTAAGCTGTCGACGCCGTTACCGCCACCTACGTCCAGTGTTCGCAGTAAAGTGTCTTTCGGCAAGTGGTTGAATAAATTCTGTGCCGAGAGCTCGTATCGAATCTGACCCTTCAAGGACTGCTGTTCCTGCTTCCATTGTGGCAAGCCTGATTCAAAGGCCAGTTTTCGACTAGTTGCGCGCAGTGCTCGCTGGAGATCGATTTTTCCAGTGTGTAGGGCTTTGCCGATCAAAACACCGCAAATGCCTGGGTGGTTGTAACATTCTACAAGGTCATCCATATCGCGAACTTCGCCACCAACAATAACGTTAAGACCGGTGAGTTGGGCGAGTTCTTTTGATACTTCCAGGTCGGCACCGCTCATCGAACCATCTGGTTTAAGGCTGCTGTGAACGGCGGTGGTAATGCCCAAACTGTACATTTGTACGCCAAGAGTCACGGCTTGCAGGCCGCCGGACATGCGCCAGCCGTGGGTCATAACTTCTCCCTCGGGACCGGTATTAATCTCTAGGGCGAATCGATCACCGCCGTATTTTGTTACGGCTTCAGCAACCATCATTGGGTTTTCAACGGCCGCTGTGTTGAGCAATACTCGTGTAACACCTATGCGTATAGCCCAGTCAATGTCCTCCATGGTTCTAATACCGCCGCCATACTGCACGTTGATAGCAAGGTCGCATATACGCTCTACCAGTGGCCAATTGTGGCTAGCGTCCTCATCGTGCGCTGCGTCCACATTGATAATGTGAATCCACTGCGCGTTTTGCTCTATCCAGTATTCGGCACAAGCTACAGGTTCGAGTAAATCGGGAAGGGCGGACTCAGCCTGTTCGTTTTCAGTAAAGTCGAACGACTTTCCATTCTTCAGATGCATGGCCGGAAAAATTAGGAAATCATTAGTATGCGACGGTATATGTTGAATAATAATCACTCTTTATTGGTCAGAAGAACTGTTCGGCTATCGCCCGAACCCAGCCAGATTCTCTTCGAGCTGACGACAACACACTGTAACATGAGGGCGGGAGGAAAGTTGTTCGTGACCGATGTCGCGAATAAGAGACTGTGCTTTTGTGTGCTATAACTCTATGAATATTAATGATTTTAAAAGTGCCTGTCCCTTTTTGTCTTTTTGTCTTCTTTCTAACTCTTGCTTCATCCTTTTTTATTCCATCTGGCTTTCGCAGCTTCTGGTCTTTTCCCAATTTTCGCTGTACTGACACGTTTTCGCCATCTAGGTTAGAATGGAGGTCAACTAACGAAGTGCGTGGCCACATCCATATTGCCGAGACTTCGATGGAGCACTCCGATAGTGCTAAAGCTGTCGTCAGGCAGTATCAAATCAGCTACTAAAAACGGAAAAACATCATGGATTATATTCCTCAGCTTCTCTCCAGCCCTTTGTTCTGGATTGCTATCGTTATTCTGTATGCGCTAAAACAAGGTATACATTTTGTACCTCAAAACCGTGGTTATGTGATTTACACCATGGGCAAGTACGACAAGACTCTTAAAGCGGGATTGAATTTTATTATCCCTTTTGTACAAACCGTAGCGGCAGACAGAAACCTGAAGGAGCAATCGCTGGATATCTCCTCGCAGTCTGCAATCACAAGAGACAACATCAGTTTGAGCATCGACGGTATTCTCTTTATGAAGGTGACCGATGCGGGTGCGGCTACCAACAATGTTACCGATTACAAAATGGCCGTTATACAGCTGGCCATGACGACGATGCGTAATGCCATAGGCTCTATGGAGCTGGACGAGTGCTTCCAAAGTCGCGACGCGATTAATGCAACTATTCTCGCAGCGATGACAGAGGCAACTCAACCTTGGGGTGTAATGGTGACGCGTTATGAGATTAAAGACATTACGCCACCACAGTCTATTCGTGAAGACATGGAAAAGCAGATGACGGCGGAGCGTGAGAAACGTTCGGTGATTCTAACAGCAGAAGGTGTGAAAACGGCTGCAATTACGGAGGCCGAGGGACTGAAAGCGGCTCGAGTACTTGACGCAGAAGGCGCCAAAGCGGAGCAGGTTTTAGCGGCGGAGGCATTTAAAGAGTCTCAAATTCTTGACGCAACGGGTAAAGCTGAAGCTATTCGCTTGGTAGCGGAAGCTGACGCGAATGCCTTGACGACAATAGGTGAGGCCGCTAACACGCCTGCTGGCGAGGCGGCAGTGCTACTTAACCTGGCGCAAGATGCGATTGCAGCTCACCAGGCGATAGCCGACGAAAGCACGGTTGTGCTAACCGACGGAAAAACCGCTGACAATGTAGCAAACACAGTAGCGCAGGCTATCGCAGTATCCAGCAGTCTGAAGTTACCTGTTGCATCGGCGGAGGTCTAATTCATGGATATTGCCGCGTATGTTTCGGCGCATCACGCCCATTTATTTTACGCACTGGCCGGCGTAAGTTTTATCGTTGAACTCACCCTCATTGGTATGGGCGGGCCTTTATTGTTTTTTGCTATCGCAAGTTTTGTTACTGGCGTTTTGATTTCGGTTGGGCTGATTTCAGGTTGGGAGATTGAGTTATTTACTCTGGGTGTTTTAACAGCGGCTGTGGCGGCTGTGCTATGGAAACCTTTGCAGCGCTTTCAGAATTCGGGAGACGGCAGTGACAACAGCAGTGACATGATCGGGCGTGAAGTGCCTGTCAGCGAGACTGTGACCGCCGGTGACGGATCCATCCGCTATTCAGGAATTAACTGGAACAGCCGTCTTGCCGAAGGCGCTGGCGTTGAATCGATTGCTCAAGGTGAACTTTGTGTCATCGACTCAGTTGACGGCAATATCATGTTGGTGCGACCAAAAGAGTAGCTAGGCTTCTCGCTTCACGAGAGATAGATTCAAGTTAGTGCCTTTAGTTTTGTACAACGGTTTTTCACGGGACAATAATTGAAAATAATTGAAGACTATTACTTATGCGACGCGAGTTTTTTTGAGCGAACGTTGGTTCGTTATCAAAGAGCAAAAAGCTACGGCGCATTTTTTATTCGAAGGCCCACTTTTAAAGTGCCCAGGCAGATACTGTTCGATGGTGAGTATGTAGACTTGGATGTGCCTTTTTCAGAAAAAGGTGTGAAATGGGCGTTTTTGGACGTAGTCATTGATGATGTATACGGTCTTCGAAGGTTAGAAAACGAGAACATAAATACCGTTTTGGACATAGGCGCTAACGTTGGTTTTTTCTGTATAGCCGCAAGAAACTGCTTTTCGAATGCGGTCATTCATGGCTATGAGCCTAATCGCCAACTCGAAACGCAATTGAGTCATCAAGCAAACATTTCGAAATCAAAAGTCTATTTTGAGGCAGTAGGCAAAGAGAATGGCTTCGTAAACCTGGAGTTTGGCGAAGACAGTGTGCACACCAGAACAAGTTCCGAGCAGAAAGGAAGTATTCCTCAGGTCGCTTTTAGAGACGCAATTGAAAGATTAGGTGGGAAAGTTGATCTGCTTAAGATTGATTGTGAGGGTGGCGAGTGGGAAATTCTGGATGACGTTGAAAGCTGGCAAAATGTTGATAGATTGACAATGGAATATCATTTGTTTGCAGGCGATCATTCGCATGAAACGCTGCTAGCCGCTTTAGAGAAGATAAAGTTTAAGGTGATCGCTTTACGCAAAAGCGATGACATAGGAATGGTTTACGCTGAGCGAGAAGGTCTGCGATAAGAATGGTGAAAGCAACTGCGGGTTTGACGGAGACCAAAAAAACACTTTAGCTGAGTCTATGCGCGTCACCTATGATTGCATCTCATCGGTTGTATTACGCCCGCCACTTCGTGTTCCTCTGAGTGATTCTTCTTAGTCTTTAGGGCCTGCAAGCTTGGGTTCAGTGTCTATACTAAAAGCTTGCGGATGTAGCCAAGGAGGGTAGATGTCGCACTTTCACATTGGTCGGCAGCCAATTTTCGATCAAAGTATGAACATATTCGCCTATGAGCTCCTGTTTCGTAGCGGTTCTGAAAATGCAGCTAATGTGACAGATGCAGATTACGCAACCTCTACCGTTATTCTCAACGCATTCACTGAAATCGGAATTGATAAGCTCGTCGGTAGTCGACCGGCGTTCATTAACATGCCCTATAACTTCCTCGCCAGGCCCGATATGGTCGGCTTTCCTCCTCAGCAGGTTGTTCTAGAAATATTAGAAGACGTGGTCATTGACGAGGCGCTGATAGACGGCGTTCGTGAAATGAGCGCTCAGGGGTACATCTTTGCGTTAGACGATTTTATTTTTAGCGAACAGTGGCAACCGCTTATCGATTTGGCAACGATTATCAAGTTTGACGTTACTCAACTGGATGAACATCAATTGCGCGACCAAGTGCAGATGATGCAGGATCTGGGAAAGCAAACGCTTGCTGAAAGAATTGAAACGCAAGGCGAGTATGATGATTTAAGGCAGTTGGGTTTTGATTACTATCAAGGCTACTTTTTTGCCAAGCCTCGAGTGATAAGCGGAAATCGTGTGCCGCTAAACAAACTGGGCATGATCGAATTACTGGCACGAATAAACGAGCCAGACGCGACCATAAGCTCAATATCAGAGTTAGTCAGCGCCGATGTAGCCCTAAGCCTAAAAACCATGAAGTTCATCAATTCACCTATTACTGGCTTGCGCAACCCGGTTGAGAATATACAGCAAGCCGTCATTTACCTCGGCTTTGATACACTAAAGAGCTGGCTAACAGTGATGACTCTGGGTGAAATGAATGACAAGCCCGAAGCGTTGATTAACCTTGCTCTAACGCGGGCAAGAATGTGCCAACTACTAGCCAGCACTGTGCCTTCGGTAGATCCTCAGGCCGCATTTACGGCCGGCTTGTTTTCCTTATTAGACACCATGCTAGACAGTTCGATGGAGGAGGTACTAAAGACAATATCTCTAGCCGACATCGTCAGCGATGCTCTTTTGCACAAAAAGGGAGAGCTCGGTGCGCTCCTTCGGCAGGCTATTGAGCTTGAGCAACCCTGCAATGACACAGAGCTACCCGTCGCTGACGTAAGTAAATTACAGCTTGAAGCAATACAGTGGGCTGATGCTGCCAGCAATCATGAGGCAGCTGCGTAGTTAGAGTGCTGAGCTAAAGGGGGAGAGGGGTGATCTGTATAGCCTCTTCACATAAGCTTGGTTATTCAGTCGCCAGTGTAGGCTGCTGAGCCGGGCGACCTGTAACGATCCAACGGGCTGCGCAACGCATCGCTACCAAAGTAATGGCCGGATTCATTCATCTCAGAAAACAACAGATGCATAACAACCCGCGCTCCATCTTTTGGTTGCTTCATACCTAACTGTTCAGCGGTTTTGGCAGAGCTGCCGGCAGCTCCTCGGGTTAAGTCTGTTTCTATATAGCCTGGTGTGCAGGCATTGATAAGCAAGTTCGAATGGCCGCGAGCAAGTATCATATTGCAGAGATTAGCGCAGGCCTTTGAAAAACCATAATCGGAACCAGCAGGCAATCCTTTGGCTGACAGCTCTGCGTTTGATAAGGCAAAACATTCCTGCATAAACTTATCAGCCTGCGGCCAATCCAACTGTGCGTTCTTAAAATACTCCTGCCATTGCGGCGCGCACTCTGCAACATAGTTCGGGCCGGAAGCTGAGGTAACATTAACCACTCGCCCTCCATCACAAATTAGAGGTGCAAGGTGTTCGGTCGCTCGCATCATGCCATAGCTGTTCACTTCAACAATATCGGCAAGTGACCCTCTGGCGATCCCTGCGTTATTCACCATTGCAACTAACTCATCGCCGTTTTTCTCCGTCATCGAAGCCATCTCGACGGCTGCCTGGGCCACAGAATTTTCATTGCAAACGTCAATTTCTAGTATCTGAACTCGCTCGCTCCAGCCTGGGTTCTTCTGCAACAAAGTGTCACGTGCCTTTGAACCTCGCGCAGTATTGCGTGATCCAAGCAAAACCTGGTGGTCGGGCTCCTCTTGCAGTATTGCCTCAACAATGGCCAAGCCTATGCCTTTATTTGCGCCAGTAACGATTATGGTTTTCATAGGGTGTTGTCCATCGTGTCATGTTCAAGAGAGTGTAGTTTAACGGATACTTCTTTGGACTTCAGTGTTGCCGAAGTTTGTATCCGTTACGGTGAGACGCTTCGAGATACGCACGATAGCTTCGAATGGCGTTCCACTAGTCAGTAGCTATGGAACTGTTTTACACTCTTTGGTTTATTGAGGCTAGTACCGTCAGTGGCATTGAAATCGTGCTCGCGTGCCCCCTCGATTGTCATCTGCATCATTAAGTAGGTAAACAATAGCCATGCACGAGATTCCGGCCGATCGTTACAGCAGTACTGAGTTTCAACAGTTGGAGTGGCAGCGTTTGTGGGGGCGTGTGTGGAACATGGGACCCAGGCTTGATGAGTTGCAGAACCCAGGTGACTACGTTACCCATACGTTGGGTAAGGAGAACCTAGTGTTCGTACTGAACACACAGGGGCAAGTGGGCGGGTTTTTCAATGTGTGTCGTCACCGGGGAAACACCTTGTGCCGCCATTATCGTGGCAGCATGAAGAACTTTTACTGCGCGTTCCACGGATGGAAATATGATCTTGATGGCGAGCTAACCGATATTCCTCAACGCGAGCGTTTCTCTGGGCTAGACCAACCGGGCGAATTAGAAAAACTCAACCTTGCGCCACTGCGTGTTGATGTATGGGGTGGGTGGATTTGGTTTAACCTGGACCAAGATGCCGCGCCACTGCTGGATTTCCTTGGTGACATGCCCGAAAAACTCGCCGGCTACCAGTTTGAGAAAACCACATTAATCGATTACAAGACTTTCGAATTTGAGTGTAACTGGAAGACCTGCCTGGACGCATTCAACGAGAGCTACCACTTCTCAGCGCTGCACCGGCAGATACTTCCCTGGGGAAACGAAGACGCGCCGATTACCCATCTTGGCTTGCACAGCATGATGGTTAATCAGTATGGCGTGCCCAGCCCATCACTCACCGACAGAGAGTCGATTAACGAACACCTTGAGGAATATTTGCGCGGACAGGGAATAGATCCCAGTACATTTGATGGCACCGCGCTAGACATCAGAGCGGCTGTGCAGGCGCACAAACGTAAGCAGCAAAGCACCACGCAGTATGCCTATCAATCACTTGAAGACGACCAGCTTACGGACGCTTATCATTATCTAGTGTTTCCGAATGTGCACTTCAACTGCTTTGCTGAATTTCACGTTGCTATGCGGCATCGTCCGCACCCCAGTGGAGACTCTGGGAAAATGTTATTTGATTTTCTCATGTTTGCCCCGCTTGCGCCTGATGAGACATTTAAACCCTTTACTTATAAGGTTGCCAAAGGTGGCACTGAAGCCGTTGGGGACGTGCTGGAATGGGGAGAGCGCAGTTTCCCTGCGTCAGATGAAGTGCTTGAACAAGATATAGCCTTACTTCCATTGGTACAGTTGGGAATGAGTTCTGACAGTTTTGAAGCTATGCACCTTGGCGATGACGAGAGCCGTCTATGGCATTTCCATCAAAACCTAATGCAATACTTAGAGCAAGAGTGAAGGTGGGAGACAGAGTGAAAATAGGAGAAGGAATGAAGACCGGCGCTGAAAGAAATCGTGAGTTGTTAACACAGTGGTATACCGCGCTAGCCGAAGGGGACTGGGAAACCATTAGTGACATGCACGCCGATGACGTTGTGTATTACATGGTGGGTAATACGCCCGTTAGCGGCAAGCTTGAGGGCAAAGACGAGTGCTTAGGTGAAATGATCAATAAAAAGTTGCTTGGTCAGCTGGTGCCCGAGGAAGTTCGCTTCAGTCAAAAGTGGCGCATCATGTGCGTGGATGACCAAGGCGGCGTGGGCGTGATGCAGGGTGGTGGTCCTACGGTGTCTGGCGATATGTACTACCAAACCTATTGTGAGATCTTTCGTTTCGAGAACGATAAGGTCAAGGAGCTGCATGCCTTCTTTGATACAGCCCTGGTGGAACGATGCCTGTTCGGAAACCCCTTGCAGCAATCGCGAGAAGAGCCGCAGCGGCCGTTTGATTTTTGAGGGCAGACTCTTTTGTAGAACCTGGAAGGATCGATCAGTGCGGTTGTTAAGTGCCTGTCCCTGTTCTGAGTCCCTAGCTATGTGGCGGGAAATAGCGAGATGGACGTGCACAATACTCGCTCAAAATGACACCCCTATTATTCTGTGCAGTGCTCGCCAGGTATGGCCATGGATGAAAGGCTGCCTAACGCGGTTCGGCGTAGTTCTGTGGGGGTACGTTGAGCACTCTAGCTGAGATTAAATTACCTTCCCAGGATTCATGATGTTCTGAGGATCAATCGTCTTCTTTACGCTCGCCATTAACGTCAATTTCGCTGTATCGCCATAGGTGGCAAGGGCTTCTCTTTTTTCTGTGCCAATACCGTGTTCCGCAGAGAACGAGCCTCCTATCTCTACCAGTCCGGAATAGAGTGCTGCGGAAATGTCCTTGTACAGATGATCAACCGGCTCATCTTTAGCAATGGTGTAGTGCAGGTTTCCGTCGCCCAGGTGGCCCATAACATAAATGCCTAGATCGGGGTCCAACGCGTGCAACCGTGCATTGCTTTCACGCACAAAGTCATCGATATTGGCAAGCGGAATGGAAATATCGAACCAACAACCGCCCGGATAACGCCGATCAATCAGAAAGGATTCCTCGCGTACGAGCCAGATATCGAGTTGTTCCTGTTCGTTTTTGGCGAGAAGAGCATCAGTTAGTTCAGACAGTTCCAGACTGTCACTCAGCAGGTTCTGAAATGCCTCAGCGTCTACGCTGTCATCCACATCAAAAATGACAAGAACCTCGCCTTCCAAATGTTCGAACTTATGGGTGCTTTTCAGCTCACTCATCGTTGTCTGAAAGTAATCGCGCCACATGATTTCTGCAGCCAGTAGGCCAGTTCCAAACGCATCGCGTAATCTTTGAAAGGCAGAAATTGCACAGGCTGCGTCTTTCGAGGCAACAAGCGCGGTGTGGCCACGTCGTGCCTCAGTATCGAGTGTGAGAACAACGCCCGTCACTATGCCAAGTGTGCCTTCAGAGCCAATAAAAAGCTGCTTAAGGTCATAACCTTCATTAGCTTTCACCACTTTCTTCAAATCGTGCATTATCGTTCCGTTAGGCAATACAACCTCTAGCCCCAGCACTCGCTGGCGCATAACACCATTACGAAACGCTTCGCTGCCCCCTGCATTGGTGGCAACCATGCCGCCGATTGTGCAGGACCCTCGCGCGGCTAAATCAACACCTACCGTAAGCCCATGCGCTCTAACTTCATCATTAAGCTGCAACAGTGTGACACCGGCATCCACCACGGCCACGGATGAGGTAGCATCAATCTCGCGAATGTTATTCATTTTATCCATCATCACCACTAGTTGCCCGGGAGATGACGCGGCCCCACCAGCAAGACCGGTGCGGCCACCTTGGGTCACAATGCTTACAGATTCTTGTGCGCACAAACTGACGATACTGCGTACATCGTCTACAGATTTAGGATAAGCCGCCAGGCCCGCGGAAAAGTTTTCAGGGTCAATTCCGGGGTCTCGCCCATCGAGATCTGATCGCGACAGTGTCGCAATGTTGAGCTTTCGCAATGCATCAGAAAGAAAACGTGAAGTCGTCATGCATTGCTATCCATTTTGGGTTGCAGAGCTGTTTAAACCGAACTGCCCATAGTCTATTAGAGACCAGTTCTCTTCTCAAGAAGGGTAGGCTGCGATAGTTTCAGCTCTTAATATAAGCCAATGCTTCTTGAGCACAAGTAGCAATAAGATCCCCACTCTCGGAAAACACACGAGTGCGTGACAAAGCTCGGCCAGCACCAATCCATTCAGCGGATTGTTCGAAGAGAAGCCACTCGTTTACAGGTGCGACGCGATGAAACCAAATTGAATGGTCGAGGCTTAGATAGCGTGTTAACGGGTCCTCAAAGCTCCAGCCTTTTTTCATAAAGACACTGTCACCAACTGTAGCATCTGAGAGATAAGCAAGAACGACGTTAGGGCTTTGCAGTTGTTGAGCAAGAGTGTCATCGATACGCATCCATACCTGCACCTGACTCCCTCCAGGCTCGCTTTCACCAGGCACATTAACGTAACGACACTCAAGACCGGTACCCCAGGCCCAGTCGTTTTGAAACTGATACGCAGCCAAGGTTTCATAGTGGGGCACCGAAGGAGCCGGCTCGTAAATATGCTCTGACTCAGCCCGGGGACTGCTGAACGAGGCCGTTAAGCGAAATGTTTCACTGCCACTCTGGCGGGCGATAACTTGTCGAGTACAGGTACTGCGTCCGTCGCGAACGCGCTCAACCTGGTATTCAATGTCTTTGCTGGAATCGCCAGGTTTAAGGAAATAGGCGTGCATGGAGTGCGCTAACTGGCCATCAGGCGCCGTGTGCTGAGCGCCTAGCAGAGCTTGTGCAATAAAATGCCCACCAAATACTTGCTGAACATCTACTGTCTGCGCTGGGCCCAAAAATCGGTCGTTATCTAAGACGCTTATCTCGGCAGATATCATATGTGTGTTTCCGTACTGCAAAAAAGTAGCGCATGATACAGAAGCTGAACGCGGTCGCCAAACCGAGCATCTAAATACTAAAGGTTTGCTTATGCTTAAGTAACGGCCATTTCGAGCTGATCTGGCATAATACGAGTGACTGTCGAATCGGAGTAGAATTGCCTTAGCTACATGCCAAATCGTGCATTCATAGAGGGTTTATGTTCATGCTGAATAAAAGTTACATCCATTTTACGCGCAGTGTTTTGCTTAGCCTGCTGTTACTCGCGGCCTGTAGCCAGAACGATACCGTAACGGTTACCAATGTGGATTGGCTGTTGCACAACGGGCAGATTTACACAGCAGATAAGAACCAAGCTTGGGCAGAGTCTGTAGCGATCAAAAACGGCAAGTTTGTGTATGTTGGCGATAAAAAAGGCATTCCGGCAGGCTATTTAAATGCCGAAAAAGTCACTGATTTACGTGGCCGCATGGTCATTCCTGGATTGGTCGACTCGCATACCCACCCAGGACAAATTAACCTCGTACAATTCAACGCACGTTTTGAAGAAACCAGCCGCAAATCATTTATGGCCGAGCTGGAATTGTACGCCAATAAAAACTCTGGTGACGATTGGGTATTGGGCTGCTGCTGGCCAGTTATAGAGTTTGTAAAAGGTAAATTGGGCCCAGACCGAAAACAGCTAGACCGTATTTTCCCAAACCGTCCTGTTTGGATTAACAGCAACGCGGGGCATAGCTTCTGGTTAAATTCGAAAGCGCTTGAAAAACTGGGGCTGGACGAACACTCCAAAGACCCTCGCTTTCCGGTTGCCATGTACAAACGAGATGACAACGGCCGCTTAACAGGCTGGATAAAAGAAGGCGCAGGCTGGCAGCTAATGGATGAGGTGTTTCCAGTGGACCAACAGCTCCACGAAGCAAGCATTCGAGACATGTTGCGCGTACTCAGCGAACACGGTGTTACAACTGTTTTTGATGCGGGCAACAAAGATTTCAATGACCGCGTTTACAGCTTTCTTCATTCCCTGGATGAAGCAGGGGAGTTGCCGTTGCGCTATGAGGGAACCTTTCGTATCTCTACGCCAGACCGGCTACAGCTGGGTATTTCTGAAATGAAGCGATTCCGCAAGCTGTACGCCGGTGACCGCTTGCGCTTTAACACCATCAAATTATTTATGGATGGTGTGCATGAAAACCGCTCTGGAGCACAACTTAAACCCTACGCCGATAACCCCGACCACATCAGTGATACAACGGTAAGTGTTGCGCAATTGCGTGACTATCTTATTCAACTTCACGAAGAACAATTTGATTTACACGTTCATGTAATTGGCGACATGGCAAGCCAACGCGTACTGGATGCAGTTGAACAGGCAAAAGCTGCAGTAGGAGAGGGCTTCTACCCTAGAGTATCTGTTGCACATGTACAGAACCTCGATCCTTCTGATTGGTCGCGATTTGCCGAGCTTGACGTAAGTGCCAACTTCACAGCCTGGTGGATGGGGTTAGATGACCCCGACCCCATTGCCGCGGCTCTAGGGCCGACGCTTTTAAACGATACCTATCGTGCCAAAGCCATTGCAGATGCCGGCGGCAATGTCACGTTCTCAAGCGATGACTGGACACTGGACGTGCTTTCGCCCTTTTTAGGTATGCAGGTGGCGCACACGCGCCAATACCCAAGAGAATGGCTTGAAAGCCATCAGAATCCCAATTCATTTCGCGAGCCAGCGTCGGAAAAATTGCCCTTAGAGCTACTGTTGCAAGGTTACACACTTAACGGCGCTTACCAATTGCGTATGGAAGATGAGATTGGGTCAATAGCAGTGGGTAAGGCGGCCGATTTGGTGTTGTTAAAAGAGAACTTATTTGAGATGGATGCTTATGAGCTTCATAAAATAAAGCCTGAAGCCGTTATTTTGGATGGGGAATTATTGCGTGGTGAGTTGTAGGAATCAGGCGGTATTCTAACTAAGTGATATTAGATGAGAGCAACTATGAGCGAATTGCCTAAGGTAAGAACTTCAGGAATCGATCACGTTCATCTAAATGTTGATCACATTGATGAAGCCGTAGAATTGTTTACTAGCTTATTTGATTGTGAACATAATATTCCGCTGTATATCGATAGTATCGATGGAATCAATTCTATGAACAGCTTGCGAATTGATGTTATCGCTCCCGGCTCAGCTGATGGTTTCTTTGCCAAGATGATGAAGAAAATGGGTGGCCAGGGTGTGTCTGCAGTGTCGTTTTATGTGAATGATATTAAGGAGGCCACGCAGCGAATAGAAGCGGCCGGTCTGAAAGTAAAAAGTGAAATCGGTTATCCAGACATTGAATTGCAAACGCAATTTTATGCGGCAGATAGTTTTGGTATGGCATTAGAGCTGGTGTACCTCTACCCCGACCACGAAGAAAAAATAGCGGCAATTAAAGCAGAGCAGGCCAAAGAGAACGCCGGCGCTACGCAAATTTATGGTAAACCGGGCTCGGTTGCTGCCAGCGGAATTGATCACGTACGTTTACGTGTGAACAATGTAGCTGAAGCGGTAGCGTTGTTCTCCCGATTGTTCGAATGTGAATGGACAACGTCCATTGACGGTAAATCTGCGCAGTCATCGCTAGGTATACACTTGTTAGCAACTGATGGTGGCATGCAAGGCGTAGACGCTTTTGGCATTAAAGTCAGTAACTTTAATGCCGCAATAGAGCGTGCTTCGCATCTTGGTCTGCAATTTACTCCCACACCTGAATACCTCAGTTGCGGTCAGTACGCGTGTCTTGATCCTGAGGCAACGTATGGTGTTTCTCTGGTGTTAGTAGGCGGCGAGCAGTGAGGATATCGATTATGGTGTGTCTGTAGTTTTGTATGCCCCATATATAAACGTTAAGGCGCTAGTTGCATACAATGCCTGAATCATCTTTCGCCCGCCGCTTCTTTAATTAATAGGTAGTAAGCACCAGTAGCATTAACCAGATTGTCGATAGATATGCGTTCGTTTTTACCATGAAACCCGGAGATGTCATCGGGCGTAATCTTCATCAAATTAATTCGATAGCTATCGTCTGACACTTTTCCATAGTGCTTTGAATCGGTTCCTCCCATTGTCATACCTGGCGCTACAATGACGTCGCCATATATTTGCCGTATTACTCTGCTGATTGCGCGGTACCCCTCAGTATCACGGGAAGAGACGCCTGAGGCTGGAGAGCTCAAGCCATCACCAGCTATTCGCACATCCACACGCTCGTCGCCAATCGCCGAAATAGCGTGTGCTACAACCTGCTCGGCTGTATCGCGAGGGTGCAAGCGAAAATTAACGATAGCTTTAGCGGTGGGGGGGATAACGTTGGATTTAATACCGGCCTGCAGCATAGTCGGTGCTGTTGTTGTGCGCATAAGTGCGTCCATTCTTGCGTCTTTACCTAGCTGCGACTCAAGCAATGGCCCGAAGAGCCAGCGGTTGGCCATGAGCATGCGTAAGCCAAAGGGCAGGTGCGGCGCCAAAATGTCAAAGCTCTCTGCTGTTACACCCTCTATGCCGCCTGGCAACGGTTGCTTGCGTAAATTCACCAAGGCGTTGGCTAGAATGTCGGCCGCCAATTCTGCCTCGGGCATAGAGGAGTGTCCACCGGGACCATGAGCAATAAGCTCTAATGTGACGCTGCCTTTCTCTGCCACGTTAACCAGAGCTAAAGGCGTGGTAAGCCCCGGCATTATGCCTTCGGCAACAAAGGAGCCCTCATCAAGGCTCCAGGCCAGTTGCACGCCTTGTGTCTTTAGGTATTCGGCCACGCCTGCTGCACCTGCTGTACCTCCGGTTTCCTCGTCGTGGCCAAAGCTGAAGTAAACAGTGCGTTCAGGCTTGAAACCTTGCTGAACCAAAAGAGCGGCCGCCTCATACATGGTGATAACACCGCTTTTGTCATCCAATGCGCCTCTGCCCCAAACATAGCCCTCAGCTACGTCACCACTAAAAGGAGAGTGAGCCCACTCACCATCAGAACCTGGCACAACAGGTACAACGTCATAATGCCCGGTTAGAAGAATGGGTTTCAATGTTGGATTGCTACCCTGCCATGTAAGCAAAATAGTATGTTCAGCAATCATCTCTAAGTTCATAACGCTATAAACCTGGGGGTAGGTTTGCTCCACCCAAGCAACAAAAGCACGGAACTGGGTGTATTCCTGAGTAGCCTCATCGCCAGTAGATACGGTGCGAAAACGAATAGCCTGAGCCATACGCTCAGTGATCTGTTGCGCATTTACTGGCACCTTCACCTGATCTACAGCTTCCACCGACCTTACTGTCATTCGCAAGGTGTTGAACAACAGAATGGCGATCAGCAGAAGGACGAGGCTTAGCAGGGCGATGAACAGTTTTTTCATAGCTAATCTGATTACTAGTAAGATTATTTAGAAAATATTATGTCATACCAGGTGTTGAAAAAACCATAATGGCAGCCTGTTTTCGGTTGGGTTATAACTTTGTCTAAGAGGGTCGAGCAATGAACGCGACCAAGTCTGTCATGTTACAAAAAAGCTTGGTGATTACTTCTGTGAGTAGCGGTCGGTAGATTTACTTTATTCGCTGTATCATTGTTGGACGTTTAACCTTAGAGAAAACCTGCCATGCCCACACCACAGAATGCTAACTGGTTGCCAGTTGCCGACACCGCGGGAAGAATATTGATCGTTATTGCTCTAATTTTTGTGATTGTCAGTATCAACAAAAACACGGCTGCAACATCGGCCAATACGGTCTTTAACGAATTGCGAGCCATAGATTTAAGTACGCTCAACAACCCCGAACTTTTGTTAATTACCAGTGGAGGCAAAGAAGGCTACCAAAACCTGTCAGAGCTCCAGAAAAAGCAGTATAAGTTGTGGCTAGGTATGCATATCGACTTGTGGGATCAATCACGTTCTGATGCGAGCGAAAAGCTCATATCACCTGATGAGACCAAAGGCTGGGATGGCTTCTTTATAAAATGGGCGCGCAGACATGTGAGTATTGAGATTTGGCAGGAAATAAAATGGGGGTGGGAAGCTGGCTTTGCCGACAATGTAGGAATATTGATTGCCGAGTAAACACTAGCAGCCAGCGTTGCGGCCAAGCGCGCCTAACAATCTTTGGGGCAGGGTGAACCCAACCCCGTTCCGTTACTGCTGATCGTCCTTCGGTAGCGTGGCGCCGGGTAACATTCGGCGCAGAACCTGATCTTTATCAATAAAGTGATGTTTGAGGGCCGCGCCGACATGAACGGCAATCAGCGCAATGATGACCCAGTAGAGATTTATGTGAATACCTAATAAGAAGTCGTGAAGATCGTCAGGGGCGAGATCCAGGCTGGTGTAATTGATGCCGTATCCCGTGGCTACGAAGTCTTGTTTAGTAGTGGATGACAGAAACAGACCCACCGATATCTGTGCGAACACAACAACGTAAAGCAAGTAATGCACGAGTTTAGCTGCCAATTTTTGTAATGCGCTCATGCTCAACGGCAATTGAGGAAAACCGTGGGTGGCGCGCCAGATAACTCGAATGATCATGCAAATTAGAATGGTGGTGACGGACATACCGTGATCCCCGTACTCCACTAACTTCTCAGTATCTGTCAGTGTGGACATACCTTTCGAAAAAATTAGGGTGGCCGTTATGTTCAGCGCAATCAACCAGTGCAAAAATTTATCGAACCAGCCGTATTGGAAATTTTGTCTAGAGTTCGCTTTCATTATTATGTACTCCACATTGATAGTATTAGGACCGGAGAATGAGTAGCTTTATTTATACTGCAAGTGCCGCCTCAGACAGCGCATCTCCGGCAATGCGTGAATGCAGCATGATCCTTGGTTCGGAATAATCCCATGGGCAAGCTTTGTGCATCAAGCATCGATTATCCCAAACCACCGCATCGCCGACAACCCACTGATGTTGATAAACACGGCTCGGATCTTCTACCGCAAAATTATTTAGCCGGAGAATAAGCGCTGATGAC
Source organism: Pseudomonadales bacterium (assembly GCA_045106985.1). Taxonomy (GTDB): domain Bacteria; phylum Pseudomonadota; class Gammaproteobacteria; order Pseudomonadales; family JAUIET01; genus JAUIET01. The sequence continues at coordinate 75,305 of JBGCFQ010000022.1, forward strand.
TCTGCCTCGCTCAAACCGCTAACGCCGTAGGCATGTCTGCCAACGGCCAATGCTTTATGTCCGGTCTCCGGATGAATCTTTACCAATGGTCGCACCGGTACATCGTCTACATCAAGACCATAGCCTACATACTCACTATCGTTTGCTTTGGTCTCCTCTCCCAACTGTGCTTGACTGTGTGCGAGCGAATGATGGGCCGTCCGATTGGAGATGAGCCGTTTTGTTTCATCATCTAAAGCATCAAAGGCCGCGCGCATGTCGGCAAAGGCGGTGTCGCCTTGCTGCGTAGGAACCCGTTTAGCACTGAACACTGCTCCCTTTGCTTGCAAGGGCATGTAGGTGTTGTCTTGATGCCAATGCATATTGCCACGAATGATTTTCATCATGTCATCATCCGGCGCATCCCGCAGGCGCCCATCGGGCAGTAGATTGCTAAGCTCAACCGCTTCTAGCCCTTCGATAAGCGTACCGAAACGCAACGCGAAAGTTTCCTGGTCTAGGTTGCTAAGATGCTGCGCTGGAATGATTAAAAGAGCGTACTTGAGCCAAGCCTGATAGAGCGTCGAAAAACCTGTCTCGTCTAGCGTTCGAACATCCACATTATGAACAACAACACCGAGTGTTTTATCCAGTGGTTCTAAGGTGAAAGGGCGACTTGAATCAACCTTCATTGTTTGTTCCTACGAAGCGTGTGGCGGCAATGTATTGTAGCGAATGATGTGTGCTGTCGAGTCATAGTGTTTGACCACATAAGCTCGGTATCAGGCGCTGTCTGCCGGATCTACGGGTTCAGCGTTTTTGGTAAGCGCGAACCAAAGGGTGAGGTGTCGCATCACCTGCACCATAAACTATCCGTTGGAGACACGCTGCTAGCCGGTAAGCCAGCAGGTGATTTCGCACTGGATGCCGGCGAAAGTGCCGTTACCTTGATTAGCAGCGGCGTAGGCATAACGCCAATGATGAGTATGTTGCAAAAAATTGTACACAGCGGAAGCACACGTCCGGTGCTGTTTGTGCATGGCGCACGCAATACGCAGCAGCAAGCCTTTTCGAAGGAGTTGTCTGAATTGGCGGGTAGTTATTCCAATATTGAAGTGTGTGTGGCTCATAGCCAGCCAAGCACAACGGAATTGAAGGAAAAAAATCACGACATAGTGGGGCGGCTAAGTAGTGACTTAATTCAAACGCTTAAGCCAAATTTGGCTGGGCAATTTTATCTATGCGGACCCGTTGGCATGATTGCCGATTTAACAAGCGGGCTTCTTGAGTTGGGCGTAGACGAACGGAATATTCACTTCGAGAGTTTTGGTGGGGTGAGTTAACCCCGCTAGCTTTCAGCAAAGTCGACTAGTCGCCGACCTTCAAGACGGTAGCCTATCCATTCGTGTTGAGCTTTTGCACCAATAGACTCATAAAAACGTATGGCTGGTTCATTCCAATCAAGAACACTCCATTCGAATCGTCCACAATTGTTTTTAACGGCAACATTTGCCAGGTAATGAAGTAGTTTTTTACCAGCGCCTGAGCCACGATGATCCGGAGAAATATACAAATCTTCGAGATACAAGCCGTTTTTACCAAGCCAAGTGGAGAAGTTCAAAAAGTAAACCGCGTAGCCAATAGGAATTTCATTTGAGGTACAAATGAGGGCTTCTGTAGTCGTATTGTCGCTGAACAAGTTTTTTTTAATGTCTTCCGTCGTCGCAATAACTTCATGTTCTGCTTTTTCATACACTGCTAACTCAATAATAAAATCCAATATGAGACTGGCATCTTTGTCGGTTGCTTTTCTGATGACTAAATCTGACATTGGTTTTTTCCTCTTAGTGCCTTTATTTATTATCGCCATTATGCATCAAAATAGTGGGCGCTAGGTCGCCCAGCGCACGCACCCTGGTATTTCCACCCGACCCTGTATCTCTTCAAACCTGAACTTACTCTTTTCTGATAACATTCTAAAGACAAAACTGCGGAATAAGATGGGCTAAGCACATGAACGAACTAATACAAAAAACGGCGCTAGAACTGGCCAGTGGCGTTGCCAACAAATCGTTCTCGGCTAAAGAAGTAACCGATGCGCACTTGCAACGCATTGCTGATGTTAACCCCGATGTGAATGCCGTAGTGCGTGTTCTTGAAGAGATGGCTTATGAAGCGGCTGCTAGAGTGGACCGCGCAGTCGCCGCAGGCGACACGCTAGGCCCACTGGCCGGGGTTCCCATAACGATTAAAGAGAACATTGATGTAGTGGGCTCGCCAACCACTCAGGGTGTGGTTGCATTGGCAGAAGCAATGCCCAGCGTAAACTCTCCCATTGTTGATCGTGTATTGGCGGCCGGTGCTGTGCCGGTGGGCCGAACCAATCTGCCTGAAATGGGCTTACGCCTGCATACCGACAATGTATTGCATGGTCCCACCATCAATCCCTGGAACGCAGCACATACAACCGGCGGTTCGTCGGGTGGCGAAGGCGTAGCACTGGCAACTGGTATGTCTGCGCTGGGTCTGGGCAATGATATCGGTGGTTCGCTTCGAAATCCTGCAACCTGCTGCGGTATAGCCTCGATCAAGCCTACCCAAGGTGTGGTGCCACACGCTGTTACCATACCCTTTGAAGATGAACCCATCAGCTACCAACAAATGCTCACCGACGGCCCAATGGCGCGCACTGTAGCTGATGTTCGCTTAGGGCTGAACGTATTGCGCGGCTACCATCCCCGCGACCCAAACAGTGTGAATGCCGAACAGAATACAGCGCAAGGCCCACTGCGCATCGCCGTGATGGCTGAACCTTCTGGTGGCAGTATTGATAAGCGCATAGCGGCATTAACACGCGAAGCGGCCGGAGCGCTTGAAGCCGAAGGCTGTATTGTTACCGAGGCCGAGCCACCTAACTTCAGTGAAACGATAGAGCTATGGTTTGATTTACTCGATAACGACTTCTCGCTGGTAATGCCATTAGTGTCTGGTTTAATGTCGAAAGACCCGATGACTTTTCTGGAAGACTTCCGAACCGGGCGCGGCACACCCTCCACCGAAGACTACGCGTCAACGCTTACTCGACGCATGTCTTTCGCTCGCAGCTGGGCTAACTTTTACTCCAACTACGATATTTTACTGTCGCCTACCTGGACGCAGCTACCGTACACCGTGGGCTGGGACATCGCGCAACCAGGGCGTGCAATTGAAACCATGACTCAAGCGCGTTGTGTATTGCCAGGCAATGCCCTAGGCCTTCCATCGGCTTGTGTACCTGCCGGGTTGGTGGATGGTCTGCCTGTGGGCGTAATGCTGACGGGTGCGCGGTTTAGCGATTACTTATGCCTGGATGCGGCTGAAATTATAGAGGCGGCACTGGGAACGAACACGCCGATTAACCCGTTTAGTTGACGACCTGCCCGTTTAGTTAACGACCTGAAAGTGCGAGTACCTAATCAGAATAGAATGCTTAGGTAGGCTTTCTACATGGGTAGTGCTAGGTCATCCTCAGCTGCGTCATTAAGCTCCTCACTGAATATATATCGAAGCATTGCGTGGAACGGCGTCTCTGGGTTCATACTCTGATAGCGCTCGAAAAAGTACTTCCCAAGCCGAAAAATCTTGTTATCGACGAAATCGGGAGTTTCTTCATGAGCCACTGCATATTCTATCGATTCCAGCTCTTCGACTGAAAGCTTGCTAATTTCTTCCCGTAAACCAGCCAGTACGTCGTCCCAGTCGGTATCATTAATTTGAAGCGCGGCGATATCGTTGCCCAGATCAACGGCGGCTTCCAGAACGTCTAAAGGAATTGGTGGAACGTTGAATTGACTCATTTCTTACCTCGATTGTTAAAAGACATGTTACTTCTGTTCAATGACAGATTCCAGCTATGGTGCAGACTAAAGAGTTAACAGTAGGGTGGCTGACCCTGTGATTATCGTTAAAGTGACAATGCAAATGATAGAGGCAGGTCGGGCAATATATACTTGATAGCCATACTGTGAAATACCTGACCTGAACCGGCTTGTTAAAAAATATTCCTCGTTAAGCTTCAGTTAAGACTATTGTCAGCTAGTGTTTAACTGCTCTAAGTAATATGGGTACATCTGTAGTCGTTTGGCATTTTCTAACGCCAGCGTACTACGATTTAAAACCTATATTTTCAAGGAGAAAATCATGTTCCAGTACAACATAAACTCGAAGTTTTCGTCATTACCCATTCAAGTTCCTTTAATGCGCCATGAAGCAGCTGTAGTGAATTGGCGCCCGTCATTACGTTGTGTACTTACAACGACAAGAGCAGCCGAGTCAAAGCTGCTATCAGCAAAATATGCGCTATTGTTTATCGCTGCGTTCTTAGCGGGGTGCGAAAGCACGGGAACAATACCAGGTGTTAGTGATGGTAAGAACGTTCAATTTGAGTATCAGCAACGTTTTTTCGAGAGCGACGGCACTTTACGAATTACGATGCCTGAAGGCGAAACCTATACAGGGAAATTTGTTCAAAGAACATTGTCTACCACTGGAGATGAATGGGAAATAGGGGAGTCATCAAACGACGATTCGTTCATCTTCAATAATTCGAATACTACGTCTTCGCAGGCCGAGGCCGTTTTGATCGGCAACAAGGGCAGTACGATGAAATGCAAATTGCAGCTATCCGACCCAAGTTTTGGTATTGACGCTGGCGGTATTGGTAGTTGCAAAACGTCAGCAGGTAAGCCGATTGATTTCGCGTTCTAGGCGATTGGAATAGAACCCCGTTGAAATATTCGCCGCAAGTTGAAGTTACTTCGTTTTCGGAGATTGAGAAAATTGAATCAGGTAGGGCTATTCACGCCTGTGCAGTCACAGTGTGAAATGCCCTACTTGACTCTGTTAGCTTCTATGCGGGGCGGGCAGTGTGGGACCTGTTATTTCTAACTGTAAGTGCAAAGATAGGCAGTTTCTTCGTGTACCTTGAGGTTGAACTCAGCCTTGGCGCCTACTTCAAATGATTGCCCTGCTTGAAATTCCTGCCATAGCTGGCTACCTGGCAGCTGTACGGTAAGAACGCCACTAACAACTGTCATAACCTCATGCTGCGACGTATCAAAGGTGTACTCGCCGGGCGCCATAACGCCTACAGTTGACGGTAGGCCGTTTCCTTGAAAGGCGACAGAGGTGACGTTGCCGTCAAAATAATTATTTACCTTGAACACACTTTACTCCTGATTATTGCGCGCAGCCTTCTATGGTAACAGCTATTGATATTTACAACGAAAGTTTAGAGCCTGTGCGTTGTGAATGTCGGGACAGTTTGAGGCTATCCCCGCTTGACGACCTGTTGCTATATACACGCCTGATGGGTAATTAGAGACATAACCCTGGTAGTGCATTTGTTCTTTAGGCTGACCTTAGTTCGACTTTCCCGCGCGGACAATCGATCAGAGCTCGAAGGCCCGGTTGTGAATTCTCTTGCACGCTCACGCCTAACTCTAGTGCGTCAACCAATGGCATCATTTCTGACGGCGCGGGGTATTCAATTTCCAGCGCAGTAAGTTGTGCGCCTTCCGCGCAATTTAAGGAGGGGTGCGGTGTTTTACCCCAGTCAATAAACAAGGGAAGAACACTCGCTGCTTCTGGGCTAATACCGGTCAAGTACGTCATATTCCATTTCAGTAAATCGCCTTCTGGTGTTTCTCTTGAAACAGCTATAACGTCTCCCAGTTCAACGCCCTTGTATTTCGCACTCTTTACAAACTGGCTTAGCCCCTCTCGACGGGCAACCCATCCTACCAGCTGCCCGCTTTCCAGTGTGTCTATCCCGAACGGTCGTGAACCCTGGAAATCAGTTTGTTCAAGGTCAGGCCCCATAATTTCTAGATAGCAGAGTGGGCCAAGTGCGATAATTGCATTTCGAGTGCCTAGACTCGGGTGGCTTCCGCCAGCTACCGAGCTTACACCTAGCAGCGCTTCCAAGTACTCTATTCCTTCCTGTAAGTTGGGCGTGCCGAATATTATGTGGTCTATAGGAGTGCTCATTCGAATATTTCCAAACCATTCACTTCGATTAGCAGAGTGCGGATTGTCTGACGTGGCACCGTTAGCTTGCCTTTAGGCCTTGGCGAAAATTGGTGCTAACGGTGTGGGGTCTATCCACTCTTTGGCGCTGGCTATCTTGCCGTCTTTCAATGTAACGACCAAACAAGCGTCGGTAGAGTAAATGTTGCCATCGTTTGCTGTCATCTGAAGTGTGTGAAGCTGTAGGTAACCATTCTCGATTTCCTCCAGCCTTGTCACGATGTATTCCAGTTTTTTGCTGACCGCGAGCATTTTTTGTAACAGCTCCAGGTTTTCGTCAACTGTTTGGGTCTGATTACTGAAGTTATGCCAAATCACGCAATCTGGATGGTAGGCCGCACGTGCTTTTTCAATGTCGCCCGCCATCAGAGAGGAAACAAAAGAGCGAGCAAAATCTACAGGGTTCATAATACTTTTCTCATTTTTGGGCTTTAATATAAGAGCTGCAGGGTTTTGGGTGGTAAGGCCTGAATCCTTTAACTCCGAATCAATCATCACCCAGCACCGCCCTAAACACAATCTGAAATCCTATTATTGCATATCGGCTGCAGGGCTAAGCTTGTAATTTCCGAGCGCGAGTTAAGTTTGAAGGCCTGTTCCTTTGAATGTGCCTTCGAATGTGTGATAACGTAAGTTTGGAAAGAGGAGTATGTATGAAGCTATCAGCAATAGTAAAATCAAAGGTTTTTTCTGGCGTATTACTGGCCGCCTTGTTGACAGGTTGCGCGGGCACAGCGGAACATCGATCCACTGGCCAATACATAGATGATTCAACAATAGCGACCAAAATAAAATCAACGTTATTGGCCGACAAGCTAACCGACGGCCTTGATATTGAAGTGGAAGTGAATCGTGGCAAAGTGCAGTTAACGGGGTTCGCTGACTCAACGGAAGAAGTTCGCCGTGCTGGTGAGATCGCAAAAAAAACCAAAGGTGTTAGCGCTGTAGACAACGAACTGCGTGTTGCAGAGGGTTCTCGTCGTGCTGGCCAATACATTGATGATAAAGTTCTGGTAGGTAAAGTGAAAGCTGCATTGGTGAAAGCGCCAGATGTCAGCGCGCTTGATATCAAGGTGGAGGTTAATCGTGGCATTGTGGTGCTTGGTGGGTTTGTTAAGTCTGCCAATGAACGCAATGCTGCGTTGCGTGTAACCAAGCTTGTGAATGGTGTTGTGGAGGTAGAAAACAATATAGACATTCGTTAGATATTGTTTTCTTGGGAGAAGTAACTGCGCAAATATTTTTTGCGAAATTTATGCGCGCGTCACTTTTGTGCCCCAAAAAATGAACCAGATCGAACAAGCTACTTCCACTAGTACAGAGTGAAACTCTAAAGCTAACAGTATTAGTTTTCAAGCAAAAGGCGCGCTCAGGCCTTTCAATCAATACTTAACACCAAAACAGAATTAGGAAATAAATAGAATGGCCGTTTACATAATTGCGAGATTCAAAATACATGATCGTGGTGAATATGATAAATATTCAGCGGGCTTCTCAGAAGTGTTCCAGAAGTTCGATGGCAAGATGCTGAGTGTTGATGAAGCCCCCACGGTATTAGCGGGTAACTGGGATGATACGCGGTCGGTAATTATTGAGTTCCCATCAAAAGAGTCGGCTTTAGCCTGGATGAATTCTGCTGACTATCAAGCTATAGCGAAACACCGCAATGCCGGAAGCACTGTAAACTCTATACTCGTGAAGGGCTTAGAAGGGTAGGAGCAGCGAAAGGCAATTCTTGTTTAAAAAGCTTAACAGCCACTCTTGCCGCTGCATTCGGTATTAGCAAGGGGTAGGTCCGCATCGCATCGCACATAGCTATCTGAAGTGTTACTAAATGTGCGGTGTGCGATCTGCCACCGCGTGCTAATTATCTAAAGCATCTTAATCGGTGATGTAAACAGCTTGACCAGAAGCGGCTCGAACGATTCCAGGCTGTCTACCTCAAAGTCCGGGTCAAATGCTGGAGCGTCCCAGGTATCAACCAGTTTCACCGCGAGGTCGTACCAACTCTCCTCGGTAAAATTATCGCGGCCATTGGGGTTTGCGCCGAGATACTCAAAGTAAAACTTACCTTGAAAGGCCTGGTGGTGATAAATGGCGTGGTAGGCATCGTCACTAACATAAGGGCGCATCAATTCTGCAGCGATGGGACCATGGTTAGGAACATTGATCGCCTTGCCAACATCGTGCAGTAAGGCAATGGCCACTTCTTCATCGCTAGCACCCGCTCGGCGAGCCAGAGTGCCAGTCATAAGACTGTGCTGCAGCTGGTTGCAGGCGAAGCCCAGCGTAATGTCTTCAAGACTGCGTAGCATACCCATTAAGGTCTCTGGGGTTTTGCCGAAGTGCTCCATGTGAGCCGCGCCTATCACCGACCAATCTTCTGCGGTGCCATCTTGCATTTTTGTGAACATAGTTTTTCCTATCAGTGGAGTAAGACCAACCTGATCCCGCTATTCTAGAACGACTTTACCCGATTATGCCCGTTTAGTCGACCAACGCTCATCGCTTAGCAGGGGTAGGCTACTTAGCGATTTGGATGCAAAAAATTATCACTATGACGAGGTAGATTGAGGTCGCGATATTCAGAGTGCCTCTCCCTTCGCGTGTGTCCAAAAGCGCCGTTACCCTGTAGTATCCATAAGCAAGTGAGCTACTGGTGTATGTCGGTTGTAAGGCCTGACCCCGTTAGAACACTCATAATAATCGATAATACCTGTTGGAAAACTCAAAAATGAAAGCAGCATCTGCAGTAGATGACGCGCAGAGTAATACCATGGGCTTCGGCACCAAACCTTACCGAACCTATGTGCTCTCCGCTCTGACGCTTATCTATATTTTGAATTTCGTTGACCGCGGTTTGCTCGCTGTCGTCGGCCCGGAACTTATACCCGACCTAGGTATTTCCGACACTCAATTTGGCCTTCTTACCGGTTTCGGATTTGCTCTTCTCTACACCGTTGTGGGCATTCCTCTGGCACGCTACGCCGACACAGCTAACCGTGTTTGGATTATGACGGTTTGTATTGCCTTGTGGTCTTTAATGACTGCGCTCTGTGGGCTGGCAACTGAGATTACTATTGGGTCGCTCACCATCGGCGCGTTTTGGATTTTGCTGATGTGTCGGGTGGGCGTTGGTATAGGAGAGGCGGGTTGTACACCACCGGCTAACTCTTTGATCGCCGACTATTACGCGCCGCGTGACAGGTCTCAAGCGCTGGGCGTTTACGCTATGGGCGTAACACTTGGCACGATGTTCGCTAACCTGATTGGAGGTTGGGTAACCGACGCGTTCGACTGGCGAACGGCCTTCTTCGTGGTGGGCTTGCCGGGCCTGCTGATTGCCATCGTTTTCAAGTTAACGGTTAAAGAACCGCCGCGCGGCTACACAGACCCTAAGAATAAGGAGTCTAAAAAACAGGTGGCGCTGCGCGAAGCCATTCGTGAACTAACCAACAAACCCGCTTTCTGGTACATGACCGCCGGCGCAACAATCGCCGCTTTTTGTGGTTACGGAATCAGCTCGTTTCAGTCAATCTTTCTGGTTCGAACTCACGGAATTACCACCGGTGAAGCCGCCATCTGGATAAACACGCCGGTATCCTTGGCATCCGCTATTGGTACCTTCGCTACCGGTTGGCTAGCAACAAAACTGTACAAAAGGCACCCCGGGGCAATCGCCTGGGTGCCGGCCATTGGTTTAGCTTTGTCTATCCCATTTTATTTATTTGCCTTCACCACACAAAACCTGCTGTACGCTGCCATTGCCTTGGTTATTGGCGGTTTCGTGAAGTATGGCTATCTTGCCGCCCAATACACTATTGGCCAGGGCGTGGTGAGTATGCGTGTTCGTGCAATGGCGACCGCTGTACTGCTGTTCGTTGTTAACCTGATTGGCTACGGATTTGGCCCGCTTTTTATCGGAGCGGTCTCAGACATTTTCTTTGTCAGCGGAATAACCGAGCTTGGCGTAGCCGTTGAGGAGCTGACGCGAAACCAATGTCATCCGCGGGTTATAGGGGAATTGAGTGACAATCTGCAGACTGTATGCGGCGAGGTTTACGCCCAGAGTTTACAGTCGGCGATGGTGATAATAGCGTCTCTGTACGCTCTCAGTTCGATGTTCTTCCTGCTGACCTGGCGTCGACTGGGTAAGGATATGGTAGACAGGAACTGAATAATTGTATTGAGATAGGGTCAGTCATCAAATCCCAAGAAAGTGGCAGCTTCTTCAACGCTTTTGCGTTCAGACACTACCGCATTCGCCGGAAAATCTTCATCTGGCCAGCCCAGTGCAACCGCCTTCATAATCACCTGATCGTCAGCAATATTCGCGTGCTCACGCACCACCGGAGATTGCATAATGCCCTGGCTGTTAATCACAGCACCCAAACCGCGCGACCACGCAGCGTTTACGAGCGCTGTTGTTACGGCACCACAGTCAAAAGCGGTGTCATCGCTGTCTGCCAGTACTCGGTCATACGTAATAATCACGCACACCGGCGCATCAAACTGCCGGAAACCGCGCAGCACCCAATCTTGGCGCCCGTCTTTGTCTTCACGTTCAATACCCATGGCCGAGAACAATTGCTTAGCCACACCCACTTGTCGGTCGCGATGTTGACCCGCAAAAGCACTGCCAATGCGAAACTCGCGCGAGTGCGGCACACCGTTAAGATTACGTTCCGTGTTACCGGCGCGAATACGGTTCAAGGGGTTGCCAGAAACCACAGTAAAATTCCATGGCTGCGTGTTCATCGAAGACGGAGAACGCATTGCTAGCGTTAGAATTTCTTTAATCAGTGCCTTGGGCACCGGGTCGGGTTTATAACCTCGAATACTGCGGCGTCCGAGAAGAACATCATCATACTGCACGTTTGGAATCTCTCTGGGTGACATTTAGCGACAGTGTACGGGAAAAGGCGCTCTGGGGCTCTGGGGGCATGCCTTACAATTTACACGATGCAGTCGCAGCAGTATGGGACAGGCACAAACCAATTGACATTCTAGCACTCAATATTTAGCATCAGATCACCAATTCGTTAAAGGACTAACGATGACTAGGCCTCGCAGGGAGCTTGTCTCAGTACAAGACACTCCGTACTACCATATTGTCTCGCGTTGTGTACGCCGCGCATTTCTATGCGGTGTAGATCACTCCACTCAAACTAGTTATGAGCATCGCCGCCAGTGGATTGTTGACCGCATCCGTCTCCTGTCGTCCGTGTTCGCCATTGATATAGCCGCTTATGCGGTAATGAGTAATCACTACCATATCGTGGTTAAGTTAGATCCTTCTCAGCTGGATGCGCTTGACGACAATGAAATTATTCGGCGATGGACTTGCTTGTTCAAAGGCCCCTTGATAATTCAGCAGGCGGTACAGTACGGCTCTGTTCCGTCGTCACATCAACAAACGGTTAATGACATTGCGAATGTATGGAGGGCGCGTTTAGCGGATTTAAGTTGGTTCATGAAGTGCCTCAACGAACCTATAGCCAGGCGAGCCAACAAAGAAGACCATTGCACCGGCCATTTTTGGGAAGCTCGTTATAAATCACAAGCATTGAGAACAGAAGCAGCCTTGCTAGCGTGTATGGCGTATGTGGACCTCAACCCTGTAAGAGCAAACATGGCAAACACCCCAGAGGAGTCTGGGTTCACCAGCATCAAAGAAAGAGTTAAGCCGACCCTCGCGGGTAGCAAGACCGTTGAAACTCAACGTAAGAGTAATGAGCTGGAACTAGGGAATCTCGACTTTAAACCACTCCTTGCATTCACGTCTGTGGCAGGCGAGGGCTTACCCGGCACTCTAGAAGACTATGTTCAGTTAGTCGACTGGACCGGACGTTGTCTTCGCCCAGACAAAAGAGGCTCTATAGCCCCCAGTATTCCGCCTATTCTCAAGAGATTGGCGTTGCCGCCTGATGATTGGCTACAACGCGCCTCAAGATTTGAAGTGATGGTTAGGAAAAAGATGGTGATGGGAAGACTATTAAGAGCATCTAAGTAAACACTATTGTCCTCAGTCGCACGCTAGCTGGTGCACGTCAGAATTGGTTAGTAAAACCATCAAACTATTCGCAAAATTATCTGATAATCGATCATTCTTTGTAATTGAAGGAGGGCGGTTGCCGTAAGAGGTTAAACGCCGCACGCTAAAGTTTGGTGTTTGTACAGAGTGCCTGTCCCTTTGAGCGTATTTTGAGTGCCTGTCCCTTTGAGGGAGCGTTTTGAAAACCCTCTAGGGTTTTGCACCCCTCCAGTCTACGCCCCTGCGCCGCCAGCCACAAAACACTCCCATATTTCGTCAAACCCAAGCCTTCTCACATCCTCTCTCTCCGCCACTAATAAAACCCCCAGCACTTACGTAGCAGGCTTGATACTTCGCCGCCCGAGAGAGGGATGAATCACAAAACCCTAAGGGGTTTAGTGACCCTGCGGGCTGCGCCGCTGTGCGGCTAGTTGCAAAATACTCCCGTATTTTGTCGAACCCCGAGGTTTCTCACCGACTCTCTCCGCCACCCATAAAAAAACCCCGCTTTTGCGGGGTCTTTTATGGGTGGCGGAGAGAGAGGGATTCGAACCCTCGATACCTTGCGGTATACACACTTTCCAGGCGTGCTCCTTCGGCCACTCGGACACCTCTCCTAAATCTTTTTGTTCTTCGCACGTTGTGGCCCGTTACGAAGGGGCGCTACTTTATAGCAAGGCTCTTTCGTAGGCAAATGCTGTTGGCAATGCTGCAGCTAATCACTCACCTTGCATCAAAATGGCAGCTTCTTTGGCGAAGTAGGTCAGTATGCCGTCGGCGCCGGCGCGTTTGAAGCACAGCAGGCCTTCCATCATTACCTCATTATTGTTTAGCCAGCCATTGGCGGCTGCGGCCTTATGCATGGCGTACTCGCCGCTTACTTGGTAGGCGAAGGTGGGCACGCCAAATTCGCTTTTACAGCGCTGCACTATGTCTAGGTAGGGCATGCCGGGCTTAACCATTACCATGTCGGCGCCCTCACGAATATCCAGCGCTATTTCGTGCAGGGCTTCGTTGCTGTTGGCGGGGTCCATTTGGTAGCTTTTCTTGTCGCCACCTTTCAGGTTGCCGGCCGAGCCAACGGCGTCGCGAAACGGTCCGTAGTAGGCCGAGGCGTATTTGGCGCTGTAGGCCATTATCAGGGTGTTTATAAAGCCGGCTTCTTCCAGCGCTTGGCGTATGGCGCCTACGCGGTGGTCCATCATGTCGGAGGGGGCGACGATGTCGGCGCCTGCCTCGGCGTGCGAAAGCGCCTGCTTTACCAATACCTCAACGGTTATGTCGTTAAGCACATAGCCGTTGTCATCAATAATGCCGTCTTGGCCATGAACCGTATAAGGGTCAAGTGCTACGTCGCTGAGCACGCCCATGTTGGGGCAGCTGTGCTTAAGGGCGCGAATGCAGCGTTGTATAAGGCCTTCGGGGTTGTAGGCTTCTTCTGCCATGTCGGTTTTGTGGTCTTCCACCACCGGAAACAGGGCAATGGTGGGTATGCCCAGTTGCTCTAGCTGTTTGGCTTCTTCTATTAATAAGTCAATGCTGAGCCGGTTTATGCCGGGCATGGAGGGAATGGCCTGGCTTTGCTGTTCGCCTTCCAGCACAAACATGGGGTATATAAAGTCGTTGGGGCTGAGCGCGTTCTCGCTCACCATGCGGCGGGCGAAGGGCGTGGCCCGCAGGCGGCGCATGCGGATGGCAGGGAAGGGGCGGTCTACTGTGTTCATGGCTTGCGTGTTCTCTGTGTGCTCATGCTATCAATGGGGCTCATGCTATCAATGGGGCTTAGGCTATCAATGGGCTTTCGCCATCGGGGCCATCGGGGCCATTGGGGCCATCAGTACCAATAGGGCCATCAAGCTCATCGGCCTGGGCCACTTTCTCTTGAGGTTTGTCTTTGTAAAAGCTGACTATTTGCCAGCCGGCCTTTGGGGCGGGTGGGGCCAGTTCGGTAAATACGTGTAACTTACGTTTCTTATCAATGGCAAACAAGGGCAGCACGCTGCCGGCGTTGTTATTGATAAAGTCGTCGAAGGTGTATTCCTCGGTTACTTGAGTGGTGCTTACGCGGGCGCCCTGGTTTAACCATTGCTGGGCTTTGCTGAAGTTGAATGCCTCAGAGCCTATAAAAGCCCCCTTGTACTGGTCGGCAATGGCGGTTTTTTTGCCGGTGTTGCTGGCTTCCGCTTTGGTTTGCACGGCAAAGATATTCTCGCGGCCAAACTCGTAGCGGTAGCGCATGCTGGCCAGCACGTTGTCTTCACGCCTTGGCGACACGGCAATTAAGCGGCCAATGCCTACAAGGTCGAGGTCGCGGTCGGCTTGCTGTGAAATGGGGTTGCCGTAAAAGGTAGGTAAGCCCATTAACCGCGCCTCGCGCACGTTTTCGTAACTGGGGTCGGCCAGCAACACGGTAAAGTCATTTTTGTGCAGGGCCTCGCCAATGGCGCGGGCTACGGGGTTGGCGCCTACAATTAAAGCGCCACGGGGGGCTGGTTCTACCAAGCCTAACCAGCGGGCCACTATGCCAGCGGTGGCGCTTTGTAACACCACGGTGCCAATAATAATAAAGAAGGTAACGGCCACTAAGGTTTCGCCAATAACGTAGCCGCGTTGCTCTAACTGCAGGGCGAATAAGCCCGAGATAGCCGCGGCCACAATACCGCGTGGGCCAATCCAGGCGATGAGTGCTTTTTCGCGCCACTTAAGGTCGGTGCCTAAGCCGCACACGTACACCATTAAAGGGCGTATCACAAACTGCATTAGCAGCAGCAGCGCCAGCGCCGGCCACATTACAATTTGCAGCTGCTCAAAGTTAAGCCGCGCGGCTAACAGAATAAACAACGCTGAAATCAGCAGTACGGTTAAGTTTTCTTTGAACGACAGAATGTGTTCTACATGAATGTTGCGCATATTGGCCAGGTAAATACCCATAACCGTTACCGCTAACAAACCACTCTCGTGTTCTAAGGCATTACTGAACGTAAACGAGCCCAATACCAAGGCAATGGTGGCAAAGTTCTGTAAATACTCAGGCAGCCAATGTTTGCGCAACAAAAAGCCCAGCAGCTGGCCGCTTAGCAACCCAATAAAACCGCCAATAACAAGAATGCGCACAAACACAATGGCCGAATGCTCAAAGGCCGAGCCGCTTTGTGCCGAAATAATGTATTCGTAGGCAACTACCGCAAGCAGTGCGCCTACTGGGTCTATCACTATGCCTTCCCAGCGTAATATGTTGCCAATGCGGGCGTGGGGCCTAACGGTGCGCAGCATGGGCACAATAACGGTAGGGCCGGTAACCACTAGCAATGAGCCCAACAAAAAAGCCATAGGCCAGTCCAGGCCAAACAGCATTTTGCTGGCGCCGGCTATTAGCACCCAGGTAATTAAGGCGCCGCCGCTTACCAAGCGACGAACCATGGCGCTTAGGTCGCGTATTTCGTCGAAGTGCAGCGTAAGGCTGCCTTCAAACAAAATAATGGCAACACTTAACGACACAATAGGAAACAACAAATCGCCTAGCAGCGCGTCGGGGTCGAGCACACCGGTGGCGGGGCCAAGTGCAATGCCGGCGAGCAGCAAAAACAATATGGCCGGTAATTTAACGCGCCAGGCAAACCACTGGCACAAAAAACCAATAAGGGTAATAGAGGCTATTAACAGTGCAGCGTTCATTTCATGCATTAGGCGTCAGCCGCCAGTTGCTCGCCCACATCTATTCTAATTAATACGCGTTTGTCGTACTTACCAGATAACTTAGACAACATGTCGGTGGCACGCATCATTAAGCCGTACTTTTTATGCAGTGCCTTATAGGCCAGTTCAATTTCAGCCTTGTCATCCTTGCCGTCTAGCAAAAAGGCTTCGGCAGCGTAGCGGTTGCCGGTTATTTTGCCCCAGGCGGTGCAGGGCGCCACATTGGCGCGCGAGAAGTTGCGCAACCGTTTTGCTTTGCCCGCGGTGGCTTCAGAAAACACAAACAAGCTGCGCTGTTGGGGTGCGGCCCACACCGGGGTCCATACGGCGTCGCCACTGCGTTTATAGGTAGCAAAGCTTACGTAGTTTGCGCTGAGTAATTCCTGGCTTAGGGTGTCGCTCATGTAAGGTTTAATTGTTGGCTGTGTAATCTGATATTCTACACCTTACGTAGTGTTTGAATAAGGCTCTGTTACAGTCTTTGTCTTTCTAGGCGGCCTGGCGCTGCCAATTGAGGCTGAAGCCAGCTTAGTTCAAGAAAACCTCGCAAGCCTCACTTGAAATTGGGTGCCATTTGTTCACAGGTTCTAGAAATATACTCGTTTACTTGTTCGCCTCGGTGCTTTTAGCGGCGTGCACGCAGCGTTGCTCCACCAACTCTACTGAGCAAACGTGGGCTGAGCGTTACGCCTCCATGGATATTCCAGACGCAGCGCCCCTAACGCCTGCGCAGGCCTTACAGAGTTTTCGCATGGCACCGGGCATGAGCATAGAGCTAGTGGCCAGCGAGCCCTTAATAGGCGACCCCGTGGCCATAGAGTGGGACGAGTTTGGCCGCCTTTACGTGGTGGAGATGCGCGGTTTTATGCGCGACAGCCATGGTGTTGATGAAACAAAACCCTATGGCCAAGTGGTGCGTCTTAGCGACCGCGACGGTGACGGGCAAATGGACAGCAGCGAGGTGTTTTTAGAAGGCCTGGTAAACCCGCGCGCGCTGGCCATCGTGAACGAGGGCGTGATTATTGGTGAGCCGCCAAACCTGTGGCTGTGCCCACTAAAAGACCCAGACGATGTGTGCAACCAAAAACAACGCCTTGGCGACTACGGCAATGGCAACCCAGACGACGTAGAGCACGATGAAAACAGGCTGTTGCCGGCAATGAACGGCTGGCTATACAACGCCAAAAGCGACCGCAAGCTGCGGTTTGAAGACGACAGTTTTAAGGTTAAGCCCACAGCCTTTAGGGGCCAGTGGGGCTTAAGCGAAGACGAGCAAGGCCGGTTGTATTCCAACAATAACTCTACATTAGTGTACGCCGACTTATTTCCGGCTGAGTATTACCAGCGCTTTCGCTACGCCGCTCTTGGGCCCGATGCCACTGCAGGCCTTGGTGAACGGTTAATAGAAGACCAAACTGTGCACACTGTTCGAGTAAACCCGGGTGTTAACAGAG
>JBGCFQ010000023.1:0-79775 GCA_045106985.1 Pseudomonadales bacterium
CCTTCGGACAGGGCTATGGTTGCGCAGAAAATACCCAAACTCTACCATCATTACGCGAAGCGGCAGTGTCTCGAGGTTTGCAAACGAACTGGGCACAGAACACGATATTGTAAACGTTAGTATTGCCGAACTTGTTGAAGACAGCATTCCTGATAGCTGGCTTGGAAACAGCACACGCAAATTTTCTTAAACGGATTGCAGGTTCGGAGCAGGCGAACGACCCAACTCAATGGCTCCAAACCGATTTAATCGAAACGCTCTCAGTTTTGTGAGAGCGCATCAAGACCTTGCTGAACGAATCAAGGTGGTCGCGTCGACACCAATGAGCAACTTGGCTCTATTCATTAGATGCGTGGGTGTGTCAATGGTTTCGACCAAGCGGGGGATAGCGTAATGGCCAAAAGCGATTAAAAAGTGTAGCTAAGCCCAATAGAGAGCATCTCAACATCGTCTGCTGCACTATCGATTTCAAATATTTCATATTCAGCCCGAACCGCGAATGAGCCAAATCTTAGTTGCGCTCCAAGGCCATAGGCTGAATCTGAGCCACTACGGCTTACATTTAAGTCTGCAAGGTCGGTATCAACCTCCCAGTCAATAAACCCTACTTTAGCAAAAACGCCTATCGGCCCCATATTGAGGGTAAGTATGCCAAAGACATCAATTGCATCGATGCTTGATACCCTAAGAAAATCTATTTCTGAGTTGCCGCCAGTTGCAAAATTGTCTAAACCTATGTTGCCTTTAAACGCCCCTAGATCTCGATAAGCCGCCTCTACACCCAAATCGATCAGCGGCAATAGTCCGACATTGAAACCCAGCATGATTTTGTAAGCATTGTCGCTATCATCGAAAGCGAAGTTATTGGTTTCAATAGTATCCACATCAAGTGAAGCTTGGCCAATGGAACCACCAATGTAGAAGCCAGAATCGCCGCCGGCCAACGCCGATGTACTTATGCCTAAGGTGGCCATAACGGTAGTCAGAATAAACGCGACTTGATACAACTTCATTGCTAACTCTTTATGCGGTTTGTGTGCACTTAAGGGTAGCAAAGTCACTGAGAAGCGACCGGTATTGTTTAACATTAGCAATGCACATTACTTAGCAAACTAATCGTGGACCGCCAGGCTTTGTCGGAACCTGCGACCCGCATTGCAAAAACTGAATGTGGCTTGTTATGTACTGTAGCAGCAGAACAGTGGCCAAGTGCGAATGGCTGTGGATTGATTATCTAGCGTAAAAGAGCCTGGCAAACTGTTCGAATTTCTCTAGGCTGTCTGCGTTAAGTTGCTTGCTGACCAAAGCGTCTTGCCATTGTATATTCGCGCCAGCCAGCTGAAGAAAGGTTTCCCTATTTATGCTTACCGCCAGGTCGCTTGGTTTTCTATTGCCGGCTTGTATATCCAAAACACCTTTGCGAACGGTTAGCGTGTGGTCAGACTCCTTGTCATCGCCGCGAATTTTCAGCGCCACAACCATGTCTACATTGCGGCTGGTCTCGGGGTTTAGACGAACCGCCAGTGCACGCAGAAGATATTTATTGTCTATAGGACGGAGATGGTCAGGACGTGAGATTCCAACGGGGATCTGCTCTAGCTTTATTTTCGCTTCAAGAACCATGGCTTCGGTTAACAAATAGTTTCGAGCATTTGCGGTTTGCTGTTGGTAAGCCGCTGCTCTTAGCACGGTTGCCAACAGGATAGTTGCTGACTTATCTTTCGGTCGTGCCAATTGCAGATGGCGACCCATCTCTGCAGCCCAAGGCAGGTCGTTCGCTTTATAAGCTTGTTCAATAGCTTCTTTAAGTGCCGCCGCGCCGCCAGCCAATGCCACAAATCGAATCGCCCTTTGTTGTGGCGTAATTTTAATAAGGTCGATTACGTCGCCGGTATACCAGCCGCCAGACTTCGTGTACAAACCTCTAACAATCCAATCAAGCTTATGATAATACTCGCCAAGGTTCGGGTCCTCTCGCAAATGCGCCGGCATCAATTCTCTTATTCTTTCCGCTGTTTCAAGGGGGCCAAGGCCATTGCGCAGCAGGCGAATAGTTTGGTCGTTCATGAACTGAATAACATCGCGGAAGTTCAGCACGAATTGCTGTACGTTCTCCGCACCGGATACAACATGCAAATGCCCAGGCACGAGATGCTTCGCAGAAAGTTGGCGTACCCACTCAATAGATTCCAGATTTCGCCAAACTTCGCGTTCCTTCTCGAACCGTGGAGTGGCGATAGCAGGCAGGTGAGGGTAGATTAAATCCCCGGTCAACACTACTTCATCGTCTGGCAGCCACGCAGTAATCCCATCGAGAATATCACTGGCCATTGCTCTGAGCACAATGTTAACGCCGGCTATATTGAGAGAAAGCTCGGTATCGGTTGTTACTTCTTGGTTGGGAGGAAGAAATTCGGTTGCACTATTGAATCGCACTATTGGCCCCGTGCCAGCGCCCACAGTTCCTTCATCGCCCACCGGCAGCATCACGCCCATTTGATAAAGAGCGCGAATAGGTGTTTTTGGAATAGCTTCCTCAAATCGGTAACTGCGCCAGCTGCTTCCTGCATAGATTGGTATTTCTGTGTTGTTGTCCACAAACGCTCGTACTCCGCCCGCATGATCTAAGTGCCCATGGGAGTAAATAATCGCGGCTATTGGTTTTTGGCTGATTTTACGAAAGTCAGCCAGTGCCTGCGCTGAGGTACTGGTTTGCATGCCTGTATCAAATAAGATTATTCCGTCATCACCAATAATGAAAACAAAGTTAGCAATGTCGTAACCAATGGCAGCGTACACACGTTGGCTAACCTTTACTAGTTTGGGTTCAGACAACCGTGCTTGGTGCTGAGCCAATGCTGGATGCACTGAGGGTTTTGCTGGCGTAATATCAGCTTGGGTGCTTAAGGCCATAACAAGAAGGGCGCTGATAGTAAGTAATTTTAAGTGCATCGGCTTCAACCTGCGGTGTGCAGGCCCTCATTAGAATGTGCCCAAATAGGCTTTATTGTTAGCTTTAATCTGTACTGAATATACTAATTACACTGAACAGGTACAAGCTGATTGCCTAAGTGTCATGAGACCTTGTGTGCACATAAAAAGTGGAGGGCGTTATGTGCAAAGTCTCACCAGCTACATAGAGTTTTTTATCCGATATTTAAATGTTCGCGCAGCGCAGCCATCACTACATCGCGATCACTTCGATCCGTGTAGTGCCTGGATTGATCAATCCACAGTACAACTCCTTGCGCATCAACAAGGATCGAGGTGGGTACCGGCACTGGGCGTGGAGCGCTCATAGCGCCAATGTTGCGCAGCCCCAGCGCATCGGTTGCGATCAACTCTTTATCAGACAACATTGTCGCTTCAAGGCCGTGCTTGGTTTTTCCTTTGCGCAACTCTGCTGGTGAGTCTGCGCACACGGTTACCATTTTGAGTGGGGTTTTGAGCTCCGACCGAAGCTCTTGCCAGCGTTTAAGCTCGGCTACGCAGTAGGGTCACCAATGCCCGCGGAAGAACTTGATTAAATAGGGATTGCCATCCAGTGATTGGCTATCAAACGGGGAACCGTCTTCGTTAAGTGCTGTAAATGCTGGCAGCGCACGGCCTATTACTATTTTGGGCGTGTCGGTTTTCTGTTTGCCAGCCGCTGTGACCAACAGCCAGAACAAGCTCATAAAGCTGGCAACGGTGGCAACTAGACTACCGAGCACTCCCGGTTCGCTATAAAATGCGGTGATCGACAAGCCCAGACCTGTTGTCATAGCCAGAACAAAGCCAGCGATATTATCTGGCACAGCCTGGCGAAATGCCGTTTTCAACCACAACGACCATGTTGCAAAAACAGTGGCGGCTGAGGCGATAGATAAGAGTAAACCTGTCATTAAGGGCTCGTGATTTTCCAGTTCTAATACAGTGTATATCGAGAGCTAAGCTGTCTGAAAATTTTCTCGTCTTCTAAAAAGGGCTAAATATATACCTTACGATCCAGGCGCGTAAAAAATGAACCTCATCCCGTCTCGCGTACTGTCCAAAAACCGCATGGCATAACTGTATGCGGCGGCTGAACGCAAGCATGTCGAAATCAGTGCATTGCTGCTTGAAAAATATTTAGAGCGTGTGTCTTTCATCACGAGCTAAAAACACGCAACTTGGACATACCCGAGCACTTCCAGCATATCGCTTAACCCTTCGCATCCTTATCAGCTTGCGCCGTAAACATCGGCCCCTTCTTCATGTAATGGACCATATCAACCTTTGGCCCGGGCGATCGTCTCGCAAAGAAATTATCAAGCTCTTGATCAGTCGGCATGGCAAAGTTAGCCGGCACCATGGCATCCATTTCTTTAGTGGTGGCAGCAGCACGCTTCATTGCCGGCCTTTCATCCAGCAAATTGCGCCAAGCAATTAGGTGAGGGTAATCCGACTCGTTCAGTTCATGGCGCGTGATGTAGCCCATCCATGGATGCACGGCAATGTCAGCTATTGAATACTCACTGCCACCAAGAAAGGGCGACGCCTTAAGTCGATCATCAATTAGACTAAGCGCCCGCGCCGCTTGATCACGGTAGCGGCTTGCGGCGTAAGTATTTTCCTCAGTTGGGTGAAGCTGGAAATGATTAACCTGGCCGAGCATAGGGCCTACTAGTGAGACCTGAAACATCAGCCACTTAAGAACCTCCCAGCGTTCATTACCCGTTGAAGGCAACAATTCAGATTCATAGGTTTCCGCCAGATAGATCAGAATAGCGCCGGATTCAAATAGCGGTTGCTCTGGCCCCGCGCCATCGTGGTCGACAATGACTGGCACTTTAGCAATAGGGTTCAGTCGTAAAAATTCGGGGTCATAGTTCTCACCACTCAATACACCTATTCGGTGGCTGCGATACTCCAGCCCAAGTTCTTCCAACATGATGGCCACCTTAAGTACATTAGGGCTGCCCATTCCGTAAAAGTCGATCATGATTTTTCCTGAGTTGTGCTTATCTATGAAACTGAAGCCAGTTGGTTCGACTTCTTGATATCGACCACTATTCCTGACAGGTGCGACATTCCGGATAACTGCTCCACATTAGCGCGGCCGTCACCGGCTAGAAAATTGGAGTTAACACCCGGATGCTTTTGCGCGTGCGGCAGGCCATCCGCTTTGGCATGCCCCCAGCATTGGGGAATAGCTACTGTACCCGGCATCATTTCATCCGTTATACGAACCGGTATGGTGATGCTGCCGAACGCAGAAGTAACATCGACAAATTCCGATTCGCTGATGTCAAACCGTTTCGCGTCTTCCGGGCTTACGTAGGCGTAGTTGGTTGTTTCCTTTACTAGCCTAGCCGAGTTGGCCGAGGCACTGTTCATTCGTTTTATTTCGCGCTTACCAATTAGCTTCATCTTGCCGAGGTTTTTTAACTCTTCATCAAACATGGTATCAATCGCTGAATTAAAGCGTTCCACGTAAGGCCCTGGCGCTAGGTCAACTAGCCCGTCTGGAGTGAGAACTTTATCAGTACCAAGAAAGTTGTCGCCTTCGTTGTCTGGCAAGCGAATGCCGTGCGGATGATCTTTCACCATCTTTTTAAAACCCGGTTGCCCGGCCTTCTTAAGCATGCCATTGATTAATAGCTCGGGCACTTTTATAAATCCGAAGGGTGTATGGGCCAGCCGTGCTGCTAGTTTTAAAAACCCACTGGCCAACTTATTTTTAAACAGCGTTACGCCTAACTTGTCAGCCAGTGCGACATAAATCCACCATTCATTGCGCACACCAGGCGGGGGAGTTAGAACCGGCTCTGCAGCGTATAGGTAAGGTGTGGCTGTACAACCAACAAAGGACTGCAGAGCGTAGGGCATGCCGCTGCGCTCCATCCACGAAGTTACTGGCAATATGTAATCGGCCAAGTTTCCTGTTTCATTACGAAACAAATCAATGCTAACCAGCAATTCCAGCTTTTCCAAAGCACCTTCAAGCCGGCCATCGGGGTTACCGCAGGCAAGTAGGGGGTTAGACGCTTCGACAATCATTGCGCGTACGTTGCCGCTAAGAATGTCATCCGCCACCATGCCTGCAGCTTGTTGGCCACTGACAGTCGGCAAGTCGTCTTCGCGATGGTATCCCAAGTTCATTTGTGGGTCTTCTTTGGCTTGGGTGGCAAAATCAATAATGCCTTCACCAATAAGGTTGCCACCTTTGCGATCAAAGTTTCCGGTAATCGCGCTAATGGATTCAAGCAGCCAATAACATAAGGTGCCGCTGCGCCCTTGGTTAACACCGGTGGCCATATTCAATGCCGCCGCTTTGGCGTTAACATAACCGTCAACTAAATCTCGTAGTTCGTCGGCACTGATGCCCGTTACCTTTGCCTGACGCTCCGGCGTCCAACCGGCAACGGTATTCTTCAAATCTTCAAAATTACTCATGTACTTGCTAATGCGATCATGCGCCAGGGCATCGCGCTGAATAATCTCATTACAAAATGCCGCCAAAAAATACACGTCGGTATCTGGCCGAATAAAGAGGTGGTCTGTATTGCGAGCGCTTTCTACCCGGCGAGGGTTTATGAACACGACTCGTCCACCGCGTTTGGCGATAGCTCCAAAGCGTTCCCGCGATCGGGGTAAATGATAGAGTGTGTTGCCTGACACATTCGGGTTAGCGCCCAGCACCATCATAAAGTCTGTGTGGTCAACGTCAGGGTAGGCCAGGCGCATGGGCGAGCCGTACATATCACCGTTCACACGAAATTTATTCATGGTGTCGCAGGTGCCGGTACCATACATGCGGTTAGACCCAAGCCCCTTATACACTTCGCCGCGAAACATGGGTACCACCAAGTTGGTGCCGCCCGGCGCGCCAACGAAATGGCTCACGGCTTGTGCGCCGTGCGCGTTCTTAATGTCAATTATTTTATCGGCAATTTCAGTTAAGGCTTGGTCCCAGCTAATAGACTGCCACTTATCGCCTACCCGTTTTTGCGGCTCAAAAATACGGTCTGGACTGTGTTGTATGGAATCGTAGCGAGTACCTTTCACGCAAGCATAGCCTTCGGTAACCACGTGTTTACTATCAGGGCGTATATCAACGATTTTATTCTCGTCAACGTCTACTTCCAGTCCACAAAACGATTCACAGAGTGAGCAAAAGGTGTGTTTGGTTTGGGGCATGTTACAGTTTCCTTTTACAGAGCGGGTGCAGTTAGTAGTTCATCAGACGCCAAACGCTTGGCAATTGCTTCCGGCACTTTTAGGCGCGACGGATTGTAAAAAGGTGACAGCGTACGACAAAGCTTAAACAATCCGAAGCTGCTAAGCCTCACTCGATAACGGGTCTCGCGCCACCAGGAACGCGCGCCAGACCGTATCGCACCTTGCTGCCTATCTTGTTTGATCAGGAACTTACTGGTTCGTTTGCCGTATCCTTCCAAATGCCTTATAGCAAAAATAAGCCCATACAAGCGATAGAAGTATCCGCCATAGAGGCGCTTATATACGTCGTAGCACACGCGGCGATGTTCGTATTCTTCTGCCAAATGCCATTCCCAGAGCGAACGCACAGCCTCGTCGGCATCCTTTAACCAGTGGCCAGCATGATTAAACATAAATTCTGCTTGAATAAGGCCCAGGCTTTCGAAGCCCTCACAGTAAGCGACGTTAAACTTCAACGAGCGTTCGCTAAGAAAAGACCGGTAGTCGTCGGCCAATACGCGCTCATGATCTTTCAATCCGTCATAACCATTGGCGTACAAGGTTTCGTTATAGCGCCGATGAAGTTTGTAGTGATTCGCTTCCTGGCGAATGAACAGATCGATGTCGTCTCGTAATTTCTTGTCGCGGTCTTCTTGCAGCTCTTCTCTCAACTCTTCTTTAGCCAGGCGTAGCACTTTGATCAGATAGGGCTCTAGGTGGGGTAATACGGTAGACGCGGCATTGTTGATTTGGCTGAACTCAGGTTCACTGGGGTTCCAATGCGGTAGCGATTGCTCAAACTCAATCGCGGGGTTTCTAACGGTCAATTCACTCATTCGTTTTCGAATAATCCCATGAGCTCAGCCATACCAAGCGGATTGCTTTCCTCAGTAATACTTTGATGTCTTTTATCGAGCAGTGGCTTGAACTGTGGCTGCGGTAGTAACCAAAACTTGTCGGCTTCTATGCCCTGAAAAGCCAATTGGGCAAAGTGGTCCGGTGTTAGCCCAGCCGCGACACTGCCTGCAATTTGATCGTGGCTTTGGCGTTCTGCTTCGCTTGCCAACACATTGTGTTCTTCCTCTGGGCGCAGGCGATCCGATTCCCATATACCTGTTATTACTTCCCCTGGGCAGAGTACTGAGGCAGTGATGGGAGCATCCTCTAGCTGCAGTTCCTGATACAGCGTTTCAGACAACGCGGTAACCATATGCTTGGTGCCCTGATACGGTGCCATGTATGCGCCACCGCCTAATAGCCCGCCAATAGAGGATGTGTTAATTACCCGGCCAGCTTGCCCTTGGGCGAGCATGCGCGGCACAAAACTCCTGATGCCGTGAATCACGCCCATTACATTCACGTCTATTATCCACTGCCAGTCTCGCGTGCTGCGCTCCCAGCTCTTACCGTCAACCAGTACTCCGGCATTGTTGAACAGCAGGCTCACGTGACCGTATTCATCAAACACTTTTTCGGCCAGCTTTTCTACGTCATCGGCCACACGTACATCCAATACCTGTGGGTGTATATTTGCACCGTGGTTTGCAGCGCTCTTGGTAAGTTCAGCCAGACCTTCAGTGCTTATATCACAAGCAATCACCTGCATACCTTGCGCCGCACAATAGCGCGCAAGCCCGGCACCAATGCCGCTACCTGCACCGGTTACCACCGCAATCTTATTTTGCCAATTACTCATAGATACCCTAACTGCTTTAATTCGTAGATTCAGCGTGAAGTCACTTATTGCTCATAAAGAGCGATAGCGCAAGCGGCAAGCTTCGATTGATAGTACACAGTTACAGCGGCCAAGCCCATTTACCTGACAAGCCGTTAATAGTGGTCAGAGTTTCACATGCGAAAGCTCATTATGCTTAACAAACGGTCTTGCTGTGAAATGGGCGGATTGCTGTACCTCCAATCAACTTGGTAGTGGGCTACAGAAGCATATAATGGCAAAGACAGGAGCGGTTCACAGTAGCTTGCTTAAGCTACCAATACCGACTGTTGCCGCTATTAACGGACACGCGTTTGCGGCGGGTGCCATTCTGGCTCTGGCCTGTGATTTTAGATTAATGCGCGAAGATTGTGATCGGATTTGTCTCTCGGAAGTTGATGTGGATGTGCCCATTGGTGATAAGTCGATGACTTTATTGGAAGCAAAGCTGTCGCGTTGTACCTTACGCAACATGGTGTTGACAGGTGAGCGCTATCCCGCGGAAGAAGCAATTACTGCAGGCATTGTTGATAGCATGGTGTCAGCAGAAGAGTCAACGAATGAGGTGACTCAAATGGCTGCCTCGCTGGCCAGTAAAGAGCGTGCGATTTTCAATGAGCTGAAGCGCACGCTTTATGGGCGAGTTGCTGAAGGCTTAGGTACTTTAGCTTAAATTGGGAGCAGAAGACGAAGTAGTTAGATAGTGTCTCTTGAGCAGCATAAACTGCGCTTCTATTGTTAGAAGCGTAAGGCCAGGCGGGTTTTCATACTAGAGGCCTTTCCACTCTTCCACAACGAATGACATTATCTCTTTACACAAATCTTTTGGCGACAAACAACAGTGCAGCGACATCAAGAATTTTTTCTCGCGTTTGCAAAGCTCGGGCGTGTTTGGCTCTGGGCTTGCCTAGCGGTTTATCGATAAGCTGAGGTTGCGGCCTTCCTTGTGATTGCGCGTTCGTTCTCGTCTTTGTTACCGCACTTCTTATACCAAGTGATTACTTGAATATAAATTTAAATCGAGCTTTTGATAAAGACAAGTATTTACTTGGTTTATATAAGGATGATTACATTAGAGCTAGTTGAAAAAATGCGGGCATTCAGGCCTTTTAATGACCAGTCATTCGCTTAAACTATCAATACGATAGTAATAATAAAATTTACCGAACTTGGCTAAATTATTATATTTCAATCGTCAGAAGGCAGTGAGCACTGATTAAAGGCTAGTGGCAGAGGTTCGTTTGCCATAAAATCCCCTTGTTCTCGAATACAAGGGCACGTTCAATTCTGCGGCTTTAGGTTTTGGTAAAGAGCGGTACTAAAGAGCAGCACAATAGGAAAAGGATACACGATGAAAAAACGTACAATACTAAAAACAACGGCGCTTGCAGGCATGATCGCAGCAGCCTCAGGCTCTTTTGTTACTGCAGACGAGATGTCCAAACCAAAAGGTGCAATGGGCAGCGGTAAGGTCCAGGCAGGGCAGGCGAAGTCGAATCAGTTTTGGTGGCCTGACCAGCTCGACCTTTCCGCGTTGCGTGACCACGACAGCCGCTCAAACCCTATGGGCGAAGACTTTGATTACGCCGAGGCATTTAGCAAGCTGGATTTGAAAGCGGTTAAAAAAGACATTAATGCGTTGCTTACAGTGTCTCAAGACTGGTGGCCAGCTGATTTTGGCAACTACGGCCCCTTCTTCATTCGTATGACCTGGCACAGTGCGGGTACTTACCGCACGCTCGACGGCCTTGGCGGCGGCGACGGTGGACAACAGCGCTTCAACCCTCTAAACAGCTGGCCGGACAACGGCAACCTCGATAAAGCTCGACGCTTACTGTGGCCGGTAAAACAGCAATACGGTGAAAGCCTTTCCTGGGGTGACTTAATAATATTGGCGGGTAACGTAGCGCTAGAGAACATGGGGTTTGAAACCTATGGCTTTGCTGGTGGCCGTGCTGACGACTGGGAGCCCGACTTAGTGTACTGGGGGCCTGAGCTTGAAATGCTGGCCAGTGACAGACACGAAAAAGACGGCAAGTTGCAGCGGCCTTTAGGTGCCACGCATATGGGTCTGATTTATGTTAACCCAGAAGGTCCTAGAGGCAAGCCTGACCCAGTAGGCTCGGCCAAGAACATTCGCGTCGCCTTTGCTCGTATGGCAATGGATGACGAAGAAGTAGTCGCACTTGTGGCGGGTGGTCATACCTTTGGCAAAATGCACGGCGCTCATAAGCCAAGCGATTGCGTTGGTGCAGACCCAGGCAGCGCAGCACTTGAAGAACAAGGACTGGGTTGGAAAAACAAATGCGGTAAAGGGCATTCGGAAGATACCGTAACCAGCGGCTTGGAAGGCGCGTGGACACAAGCGCCTACTCGTTGGACCTCGCTTTACTTGCAAAACTTACTTAACTTCGAATGGACACAAACTCGCAGTCCTGCCGGCGCTATTCAATGGGTTCCTACCGATGAATCGCTGCACAAAACAGTGCCTGATGCCCACGTTAAAGGTAAGTTCAACGCACCTGTTATGACAACAGCTGATTTGGCGTTAAAGTTTGATCCTGAATACAAGAAAATAGCCGAACGCTTCTTGGCCAACCCAGACGAGTATCAAAAAGCCTTTGCGAAAGCATGGTACAAATTGACCCATCGTGACATGGGGCCTCGAGGGCTTTACCTGGGTGAAGAAGTACCTAGTGAAGAGCTGATTTGGCAGGACCCCGTGCCTGCGTCGGAGGCAAAGCCCTTAAACACTCGCGCAGTTAAAAGTCTTAAGAAGCGCATACTTGCTACCGACTTAAGTGTTGCAGAGCTAGTGCGTACTGCATGGGCTTCAGCGTCAACGTTTCGGGCTAGCGACAAGCGTGGTGGTGCAAATGGTGCACGCATAGCCCTTGCGCCACAGAAGGACTGGGCTGTTAACAACCCAAAAGAACTTGAAAAAGTGTTAGCTGCGCTTAAGGGCGTTCAAGAAGACTTTGGTGCCGACAAAGTGTCTCTGGCTGATTTGATTGTGCTAGGTGGTGCAGCTGCCGTAGAGCAAGCGGCCAAAGACGCTGGCGTCAAAATCGACGTGCCTTTTGTATCGGGTCGTGGCGATGCTAGCCAAGCGCAAACCGACGTTAACTCCTTTGCTTTACTTGAGCCAAAAGCTGATGCATTTCGTAACTACTTTGATGTGGCAGCAGCGTATCGATCGCCGGCCGAAATGCTGGTTGATCGAGCTGATCAGTTGAACCTTAGCGTTCCGGAAATGACAGTGTTGGTAGGCGGCATGCGTGCACTTGGCGCAAATGCAGACGGCTCGAACCATGGTGTGCTCACGGCTAAACCGGGCTCATTAAGCAATGACTTCTTTGTTAACTTGCTAGATATGTCTACCAAATGGCAAAAAGCCGGCGCAGACGGAATGTACGAAGGCGTAGATCGCAAAACCGGGAAGGTGATGTACACGGCAACCCCTGTTGACCTTATCTTTGGCTCAAGCTCTGAGTTAAGAGCAATCGCTGAAGTGTATGCTTACGATGGTGCCGAAGAGCGCTTTGTAAGTGACTTTGTTGCGGCCTGGGTTAAGGTGATGCAGGCAGACCGTTTTGACCTGTAAGCTCATCACTGTTCTTTAGTATCATTGATTGGGGCTGCGGTGGCTTTTGCTGCCGCAGCTTTTTCCAGCAACTCCGTAATTTTCTTTACCAGCCTCGATCTTTTATCCGCACGGATTGTCACGCAAACTTGTAGATGATATACAAGGTAACGCTGACAAAGGGGTA
This sequence comes from Pseudomonadales bacterium, assembly GCA_045106985.1. Classification (GTDB taxonomy): domain Bacteria; phylum Pseudomonadota; class Gammaproteobacteria; order Pseudomonadales; family JAUIET01; genus JAUIET01. The sequence goes on from JBGCFQ010000023.1 coordinate 12,667, forward strand.
AAAACCGCATGGCAAAGTACATCAAGATTCAGGCCGACAGCGACGGCGATTCTCTCGCATTGATCGATGAGCGAAGCGAGATCACGTGGTTGGCATTGAATGAGCGTGTTAATCAAATTATCGCGGCTTTCAAAGCCAACGGCCTTGTTGCCGGCGACACGATAGGTGTTTTTGCCGGTAATTGTCGCGAGTACTTTGAGGTGATGGCAGCGGCTCAGCACTCCGGAGTTTTGTTTGTGCCTGTTAATTGGCACTTCACCGCTGATGAATTGGCCTACGTGCTCGAAGATGCAGGCTGCAAGCTACTGTTTGTTGAGGAGCAGTTTCTTAAGGTGGTGGTTGATAGCGCTGCTGAAAACGCGCGCTATGTTCACTCTATTCCACGCATCGGCATTCGTGGTTCAGCGCCTGGGTTTACCGACTATGAAAGCTGGTTTGCCAGTGAATCTGTCTCAGAGCCTCTTGAGGAATTAATGGGTGGGCCGATGTTTTACACGTCGGGCACAACCGGCCGGCCCAAGGGCGTGAGGCCGACTGGTCGCAGCAAGTCAACGCCAATAGAAGTACTTGAAATGACAACCAATGGCATGTCTGGCATGTTGGGCATTCCGCGAGGCGGGGTCACTCTGCTGTGTGGGCCTGTGTATCACTCAGCTCAATGGTCTTTCTCTTTTCTGCCATTGATGATCGGTAGCACTGTTGTTATGCGCCACAAATTTAACGCAGCAGAAACGCTCAATTTAATTGATCAATATGATGTTACCAATGTTCATCTGGTGCCCACTCAGTTTCGGCGAATGGTGGATTTAGACTCGGCTACCCGCAGTGCATTTAAAGGCTCAAGCCTGCAGTGCGTATGGCACGGCGCCTCGCCTTGCTCACCGCAACTTAAGCAGCAAATGATTGAATGGTGGGGGCTTACTGTTGGTGAGTACTACGGGTCTACAGAGGGCGCTATCGTTACCATGGTCACGGCGGAAGAATGGCTAGAAAAACCGGGCACAGTCGGTAAACCTGCGCCAACGGCCGACATTAAAATTATTGACGACAATGGTAAACAGCTTGCCCAGGGACAGCACGGGCAGATTTATGTGCGCAACTTAATGGGCGCCGACTTTGAATACCATAACGAACCTGAAAAAACCAAAGCCGCGCACCTGGAGCCTGGTGTATACACTTTTGGCGATATTGGATATTTTGATGAAGACGGTTATTTATTCTTAAGCGATCGTAAAATCGACATGATTATTTCAGGCGGGGTGAACATTTACCCCGCCGAAATTGAAGGCGTGTTAGCAAGTCACCCCGCTGTGCAAGATGTCGCTGTATTTGGCATTCCCAACGACGAGTACGGAGAGGAAGTAAAAGCAGCTGTTTGTTTGGCGCCCGATCACCTTGGTAGCGACGACCTACGCTTTGATTTAATGACTCATTGTCGTGATTTGCTCGCAGGCTACAAGTGTCCTAAAAGCATAGACTTCATTACCGAGATGCCTCGCCACGAAACCGGTAAGCTCTATAAGCGCATTCTGAAGGACCCATACTGGGAAGGGAGTGGTAGAAAAATCTAGCTAGGACTCATGAAGCTCAAAAGCCAGTAGCTCGGCGCCACCATCAACAAGGCTACCCGGTTGAAAATAGAATTCCTGCACCACACCGGCTGCCGGCGCACGAATAGTGTGTTCCATTTTCATAGCTTCCATAACCAGCAGCGCATCGCCTTCGGCCACGCTCGCGCCTTGCTCAACCAGCAGCTTAACAACGGTGCCGTTCATTGGCGCGGCTAGGCCTCCATCGCCAGGCCCGCTGTCAGCGTCACCCAGGTCTGGTGCAAGTATGCTAAATTCGAACGGCGCCATTTGGGTATACACAGTGTAAGTGCCGTTGTGTTCGGCGACAGATGCTTTTGATCGATAGCCGTCGATATTACTGCGCATCAGGTAGCTATTATTAGTGTCACGTTCCAATTTGCCTTGTGCTTGTATCTCCCGGTCGTTAAAACGGATGTGATAACGCGGTTCGCCATCGGCCAGGTACTCTTCAATGTTGAGGTTGATGATTTGTTGGCGGCACTCAATATCAAATAGGTGTTGCTTCGCTTGATTTAGGCGCCAACCATTACTCAGATTCCAGGGAGAGTGCGGGTCGCGGTGGTTGTTGAGTGCAAGCGCCTCATGTTGTTGCTGAAGAATCAAGAATAAAGCAGCCAGCGATACCTTAAGCGCAATATCTTGTTTTTCTTCGCGGAAGATTTCAGCATGATGCTTTTCTATAAACCCGGTATCCAGCTCAGCATTAATAAAGGCTTTGCTGGTAGCAAGGTTATACAGAAAATCGATATTGGTGATAACGCCATTAATTCGATACTCTCTTAAGGCTTTGGCAAGTCGCTTTAGCGCTTTATCGCGATCTTCATCCCACACCACAAGCTTGGCGATCATAGGGTCGTAAAAAACACTGACGATATCGCCTTGTTGCACACCGGTGTCAACCCGCGTGTGTTCGTCTTCATTAGGTGTTTGTAGAAAAGACAAAGTGCCTGTTGCTGGCAGGAAGTCGTTGCTTGGGTCTTCAGCGTAAATTCGCACTTCCAGGGCGTGGCCATGGATGCTGATATCGTCTTGTTTTAGCGGCAGTACTTCGCCGGCGGCCACTCGCAATTGCCACTCAACCAAATCCTGGCCGGTAATCATTTCTGTTACAGGATGTTCTACCTGTAGACGCGTGTTCATTTCCATAAAATAAAACGAGCCGTCGCTGTCGAGTAAAAACTCTACAGTGCCAGCACCTTCGTAGTTAATCGCCTTGGCAGACTCAATTGCGGCTTCGCCCATTTGGCGCCGCAACTGCTCGGTCATGCCGGGGGCGGGCGCCTCCTCAATCACTTTTTGGTGGCGACGTTGTACTGAGCAATCTCGCTCGGCCAGATACACGGCGTTGCTATGCTGGTCACAGAACACCTGAATTTCCACATGCCGTGGTTGTGTTAAGTACTTTTCTACCAACATTATGTCGTCGTTAAACGAATTTATTGACTCGCGCTTGGCCGTCGCTAAGGCCTCATCAAACTCTTCAACGGCCCACACCTGGCGCATCCCTTTACCGCCGCCGCCAGCGGCCGCTTTTAACAATACGGGGTAGCCCATTTCGTTAGAAACTTGTTTAAGAAACTCAGGGTCTTGATTGTCACCATGGTAGCCGGGCACCAAAGGCACGCCTGCCTTTTCCATAATTGTTTTGGCCGCCGACTTTGAACCCATTGCTTCAATCGCGCCAACAGGCGGGCCAATAAAAGTGAGGTTGTTCTCTGCACAGAGCTGACAAAAATCAGAATTTTCGCTGAGAAAACCATAACCAGGATGAATAGCTTGTGCGCCAGTTTGTTTTGCCGCCGCGATAATGTTGTCCATTACCAAATACGATTCGCGTGAGGGTGCGCCGCCTATATGCACGGCCTCGTCGGCCATTGCTGCATGCATTGCATTGCTATCGGCGTCAGAGTAAACGGCAACAGTGCGAATACCCATGCGTTGGGCTGTTTTAATAACCCGGCAGGCTATCTCACCGCGGTTAGCTATTAATATTTTTTCAAACACAGGCAGTATCCTTCTTTAATCGACACACGAAAGTAGAACTTCGCTTTAACTTTCAGCACATAAGGGTGATGCGCTCTACATTCTAAATACACCAAACTGCGTGTCTTCAATGGGTTTGTTAAGGCTTGCCGACAATGCGAGCCCAAGAACCATTCGTGTATCCGCCGGGTCAATCACACCATCGTCCCAAAGCCGGGCAGAGGCGTAGTAGGGGTGGCCTTGAGCTTCATAGCTGTCGAGAATGGGTTGCTTAAACGCGGCTTGCTCCGTGTCGCTCCACGCTTCGCCTTTGGCCTGTTTTTGGTCATTTTTAATCGTAGCCAATACGCCGGCTGCCTGCTCACCACCCATTACTGAAATGCGGGCATTGGGCCACATGAAGAGGAAGTTGGGGTCGTAGGCGCGACCACACATGCCGTAGTTTCCGGCGCCGAAAGAGCCGCCAATTAACACGGTTAACTTAGGTACTTTCGCGCAGGCGACGGCCGTCACCATTTTCGCCCCGTGTTTAGCGATGCCGCCGGCTTCGTACTGTGCGCCAACCATAAAACCCGTAATGTTTTGCAAAAATATCAGTGGGATCTTGCGCTGCGCGCAAAGCTCTACAAAATGCGCCCCTTTTTGGGCAGACTCGCCAAACAAAATGCCGTTGTTACCAATAATTCCAACTGGGTAACCGTGCAGATGAGCGAAACCGCAAACCAATGTTGTGCCATACAGGGCCTTAAATTCGTTGAATGCTGAAGCGTCAACAATCCGCGCTATAACCTCACGAACGTCATAAGGGTGTCGTGAGTCTTTAGGGATAACACCGTAAATTTCCTTACTGTCGTACAGTGGTTCCTGCGACGGTTTGCAATCCAGTTGGGCTGGCTTCTGACGGTTTAGATTAGCGATTGATTGGCGTGCCAACTGCAATGCATGATGGTCGTTTTGGGCGAGGTGATCGGTAACCCCTGACGTTTTACAGTGCAGATCAGCGCCGCCTAATTCCTCAGCTGACACTACTTCACCGGTTGCGGCTTTCACTAATGGCGGCCCAGCCAAGAAGATTGTGCCCTGTTCTTTTACGATAATAGATTCGTCGGCCATAGCCGGTACGTAAGCACCACCCGCAGTACAAGAACCCATTACCACAGCAATTTGCGGGATGTTCTTGGCCGACATATTGGCTTGGTTGAAAAAGATGTGCCCAAAGTGATCGCGATCCGGAAACACTTCATCCTGAAGGGGCAGGTTGGCACCGCCCGAGTCAACCAGGTAAATACAGGGCAGATGGTTTTGTTCCGCAATGGTTTGCGCACGCAAATGTTTTTTTACAGTAAGAGGGTAGTAGGAGCCACCTTTCACTGTTGCGTCGTTGGCGACAATCATGCATTCCAAACCACTGACACGGCCAACGCCTGCGATTATGCCGGCCGCATTCACTTCGTCGTCATACACTTTGTAGGCCGCTAATTGTGAGAGTTCTAAAAACGGTGAGCCCGGGTCGATCAGCGCGTCTATTCGCTCACGGGGTAGCAACTTGCCACGGTCTTTGTGGCGTTGTTGATATTTTTCTCCGCCGCCCTTGGTGATGTTCTGCATCTTCTCATTAAGATCACTAACTAGGGCTTGCATGGTTTCGCTATTGGCCAAGAACTCTGCGGAACGTGTATTCAGCTTGCTTTTAAAGACAGGGTTGGCACTTGTTTGGATAGCGGGGTTAGTCGTCATAGCATGATCACTTTCTTGGTGTGCTCGTTGTGGTGTTCTTTTTGTGTTGTTGTATGCATCGTATTCGGGCTTTTCCAGTCTTAGCTGGTTTCCTTGAACAGTTCACGGCCAATCAGCATGCGGCGTACTTCGGACGTGCCTGCTCCTATTTCGTACAATTTGGCGTCGCGCAGCAAACGGCCGGTCGCAAAATCATTAATGTAGCCATTACCGCCTAACGCTTGTATTGCCTGCAAGGCCATTTGGGTTGCTTTCTCTGCGGTAAACAGAATAACGCCAGCGGCGTCCTTGCGAGATTCCTCACCACGGTCGCAGGCGGCTGCTACTGCGTACAAATAGGCGCGAGACGCATTAAGATCGGTATACATATCGGCAACCTTGCCTTGCATCAGCTGAAACTCGCCAATACTTTGGCCAAATTGCTTGCGGTCATGAATGTAGGGGATCACTTCATCCAAACAGGCTTGCATGATGCCTACCGGCCCGCCGGAAAGAACGGTGCGCTCGAAGTCTAAACCGCTCATCAAAACTTTTACACCGCTGCCTTCTTCACCAAGAATATTTTCGGCGGGCACTTCGCAATCTTGAAAAACCAGTTCGCAAGTGTTTGAACCTCGCATTCCTAACTTATCCAGTTTGGGAGACCGACTAAAACCTGGGAAGTCGCGTTCAACAATAAATGCGGTTATGCCTTTTGGACCGGCGTTTATGTCAGTTTTTGCATAAATTACGTAAGTGTTGGCATCGGGACCATTGGTGATCCACATCTTATTGCCGTTAAGCACGTATTTGTCGCCGCGCTGTTCCGCATTTAAGCGCATGCTAACAACATCTGAGCCTGAGTTAGGTTCAGACATGGCCAAGGCGCCGATATGTTCGCCGGAGCAGAGTTTAGGCAAGTACTTTTGTCGTTGTGCTTCCGTCCCGTTTTTGTATATCTGATTCATGCAAAGGTTGGAGTGTGCGCCGTACGACAAACCTACTGACGCAGAGGCTCGACTTATTTCTTCCATAGCAACTACGTGGGCAAGATAGCCCATGTTGGTACCGCCGTATTCTTCTGCAACTGTCATACCCAGCAGGCCTAGGTCACCCAATTTGCGCCATATATCATTTGGAAACTCGTTGTCGCTGTCTATTTGCGCGGCTCTTGGCGCTATCTCGTTTTGAGAAAATTGGCAGGTGGTGTCGCGCAGCATATCGATGTCTTCGCCGAGACCAAAATTTAGGGAAGGGTAGCTGCTGATCATTTCTGTTTCCTTGTTTGCTGGTTCAATGCCTGTACGCATTTTTCTTCGGAATCTTGCAGGTCTCGCATCATGCTTTCAATGTCTTGAAGTTGTTGCTGCAGGTGCTGGCGTTTGATGCGGATTTTGCCAATGAGTTTTTCAAGCTGATCGACATTGCTCTGGCCTGGTTCGTACATGTCGATAATGTCGCGGCTCTCTTCCAGCGTTAAACCGAGACGCTTGCCGCGCAGAATAAGTTTGAGCTTGACCCGATCGGCTGGACTGTAAATTCGACTGCTGCCACTGCGAGCAGGACTCAAAAGGCCTTTCTCTTCATAGAAGCGGATCGTGCGCGTGGTTACCTCAAATTCCTGGGCTAAGTTCGAGATACTGAATGTAGGGGCTTGGCTAGCAGCATTCACGGGGTAGACCCTAAGAGCGAGGATGATTTAAATATATCTTACCTTTACGTTAACGTCAATGTGAATATGGATATGAGCATGAGCAGGGGATGCTAAAAGAATGGCTGTGACGTTAACACGCCGCGTTGATGGGCAAACAGGTCATCGCAGTACAACTGTTTATGAGTCACGCCTACACGCAGAAGAGCCGTGGTTCAGTCGGCTGAGGTGAGAGTCTTACCGGGGGTTAGGGTGATTTAATATTGCTCTGAATTATTGCTTCTTCATCAGCGTCTTATGGCAAAATAGAGACAAATTAAAAAAGGATGTCGGAATGAATTCTTCCCACTTGCGTTACGCGTTGTTACTAACCACCAGTCTTGTTTTGTCCTCCTGTTCAGGTGGCTCAGGCTCTGATGCTCAGTTTGTTGAAACCATCGTGGTAGGTACGCTTGAAGTAAGCAGCAGTGACCCTCTCAGTGAAAATGCCACTGTAGGAGACTCCACAGGTCTGACTGTCAATGCGCCAGGGGCGACGTCGTTTAGTTTGGTTGATGATGCTGGAGGGCGTTTTGCAATTGATGCCAGCACCGGCCTAATCAGTGTGGCTGATGACACCAATATTGACTTTGAAGCTCAGGAAAGTCATGACGTTGTTGTAGAAGCAAGTAATGCGACCGGATCAAGCAATAGATCTACTTTCACAATCAACATTGGTGACGAAACTTTTGCCGGTGGTGGCGACTTTGACAAGATGCTTGTTATTGAGGCAGGGCCTGATTTAGAGACCCGCATACAGGAGGCGATGATCACAGCCGAATCCGAGTCCATCATAATGTTGCCTCAAGGCACTTTTGATATGACGAGTGAGCTAAGCATCAGCACTGACCATATCATTTTGCGTGGCCATGGAATGGAGGGCGAAACGGGCACAGTGCTTCGATTTGCCGGGCAGACGGTAGGCGGCCAGAGCATTAATGCGACTGGCGATAATATTATTATGGAAGACTTCGCCGTTGAAGACTCTCCGGCTGACGCTATTAAAGTGCGCGGCAGCAACGGGGTGGTATTTCGTCGCGTAAGAGCCGAATGGACTAATGGGCCAGCGACTGATAATGGTGCTTATGGCTTTTACCCTGTTCAAACGCGTAATGTACTTATCGAAGACTGCGAAGTTCGTGGTGCAAGTGACGCTGGTATATATGTTGGCCAATCCGAGAATATTATTGTTCGGCGCAACTTTGTTTATGAAAACGTTGCCGGTATTGAGATAGAGAACTCCAAGTTTGCTGATGTTTACGATAATGAGACCACGGCAAACACTGGCGGCATACTAGTGTTTGATTTACCTGGCCCCCCAGTTCAAGGTGGTGAAGCCACTCGGGTGTTTAACAATAATATCTACGATAACAATACGCCTAACTTTGCTCCTGCAGGCAATATTGTTGGCACAGTGCCGGCCGGCACAGGTCTTATGATTATGGCCAACGATGACATCGAGGCCTTCGGAAACACAATTACCGGAAACAGCTCAGCCGCGGTTATCATTGTTAGTTATTACATTAATGACGCTAACGTGAGCAGGGTTGGTTACGACCCCGTGCCTGAGAAGATATATGTGCACGACAATGAGCTTAGCAATAACAGCTACGATCCACAGGCCTTGGCAGCCGATATAGCTCTGTTGTATGGAAACGACATGGTTGATATTTTTTATGACAGCTCTGGAACATTGACTAACCATGGTTTACTGGTTGAATTTCCTGATGGGCTGACTGAGAGCCAAAGAATTTGTATTACAGACAACGGTGCAGAGACCAGAATTGGACGAGTAAATGCGTCCGTTATACTCGCTGGAGTAGCTGGTGGGCTTGATCTTTCGCAATCAACTACCGACTATAATTGCGCCCATGCTTCGTTGCCTGAGATCGTGCTAGACCCTATTGATACCAGCGGTAGCGTTATTGATACGGTCGACACTGCTGCACTGTGTGGCGCATCCGGTACTGGCATAAACGCTGGTGCATTTACGGCCGACTGCCCGAGTCTTTCTGACTATCGCTTGTTTGCTAATGCTAGCGACCCAACTGAAGATGCTAATGGCGGTATAGAATACAAACTTACAACGCCTTTGTTTACTGACTATGCGAATAAGTATCGATTCTTATTTGTTCCTGAAAACTCAACGGCCGCTTATCGTACAGACGAGGTGTTTGATTTCCCTGTTGGAACGATTATCTCTAAAACCTTTACGATTCAAAGTGACCTGCGTGATCCAAGCAGCGCCGAAGAATTGATTGAAACGCGTCTGTTGATTCGTCGAAGTGCTGGTTGGACTGCTCTGCCTTATATTTGGAATGCTGAGAAGACGGACGCGGTGTTGACGGTAACGGGAGGCACTCAAAATGTCAGCTGGGTAGATGCTAGTGGCGCAAACCGCTCGACGGATTACGTTATTCCCAATACGAATAATTGTTCTAATTGTCATGGCGGTGACAACTTGATACCGATTGGTCCTAAGGCGCGATTCCTGAATATGGACAACAGCTATGATGGCGTTGTCGTAAATCAACTTCAATATTTGACTGATCAAAACGCATTGATAGGTGTACCTGCTGATACGTCAACTATCAGTACCGTTCCTGAGGAAGGCGATACTACGGCCAGCCTGGATGATCGGGCTCGCGGTTATTTGGATATTAACTGCGCTCATTGCCACTCGCCTGGCGGCGCGGCGGACACCTCCGGGCTGTATCTAGAATATACGCGTCCATTTGGCCGAGAGGTTGGTGAATGCAAAACGCCAATTGCAGCAGGTGATGGTGCAGGCAATCTCGACTATTCGATTGTGCCGGGCGATTCCAGCCAGTCAATTATGTCGTTCCGGATGAACTCGAATGAACCAGATGTTCGTATGCCTGAAATCGGACGAACTATTATTCATGCCGAGGGTTTAGCGCTGGTGAGTGACTGGATTGACTCCTTGCCAGCGGATAACTGCGGGCCTTAGCTTTATTAGGTTCTGAAATGGACTCTTGTCCATTTCAGAACCCGCTTTTCGAAAATGTCATTTTCAAAAAGCTCACATGTTTCTGCGTAAAAAGCAGGCGCTTCAGAGCATCTGGCGTTAGTTAAAACAGTGATCTTTTTGAGTAGGTTTAGTCTCCTTTGCTTTCGCCCGCGGTGCTAGGCTGGGGCTTAGCAGAGGTGTTTTCTTTATTAGCTCAAATGTGAAATAGCTCAAGTGAAAAAGTCCAAGCTTAAGAATGAAGCCGCGTTGATGAAGGAAGCACTGCGTGTTGGTGGAATATACGCAAAAAAACGCGGTGCTGGCGAAATAGAAAGCCATGATTCGGCCGATCTAAAAGTTGAGTTTGTTTATAAGTTGTTAGTGCACGATAAGTTAATTCAACCCTTGGCCAAGGACAAAATCAGCACGCCAAATATGAAAAACAAGTTGGCTTTGTGGATGGCCAGGCAGTTGCCGGAAAACCACCCTTTGCTGCAGGATTAGTCAGTGATTACGTTGCTGGTGGTTATGCCTAGTGCAGTAAAGAGGCTGTGAACTGGTCAGACTAGTGCAGCTTTCGTTTTCTTACTGTTCCCATGATAGTTCGTTTCTATCCTCTCAATTACGCTTATAGCGTCGTGGTCTACAAAACTATGTCAAACGATTTTCAACTGCGGAAGAGCATAGGGTTTTGGGGGCTGTTTGCTATGTCTTTAGGCGTTAATATTGGCGGCGCTCTGTTCGCGTTAACGACTCTAGCAGCAGGATACAGCGGCCCGTCGCTGCCTATTGCAATGTTGATTGCCGCCACGCCCGTAATGTTAGCGCTAGCACCGTTCTGTGTGCTGTCTCTTACCTACCCGACTACCAGTGCTTCTTATCGTTACGCGCAGCTTGTAAGCCCAACCCTGGCCGTTGTTTCCCTGCTCACGTCTGTTGTCTGTATGGGCTTAGGTGGAATGCCCTTGTTCGGATTGGTGGCGGGCAACAGCTTGTCGTCATTTGTTGGCTTACCACCAGCGATAGTAGGCGCCGTGGTTATCGCGTTTTTTTATCTTGTTAATGTTATTGGGCTAAATTTTTCAGCTCGTATTCAAATGGCGCTTACAGCCATTTTAGCGTCCGCATTACTATTGTTTATTGTGTCCGGCTCGTCACATGTGGCTAGTGAGAATTTTAGTCCCTTGTTTCCAAACTCCTTGCTGGGCACGCTGGCAGCCACGGGAATACTCTATACATTCTGCGCAGGTGGCCTGTTTGTTGTTGACCTAGGCGGCGAGGTTATAAAAGCGGATCGTGCAGTGCCCAGAGCATTAGTTGCCGGCATGGTCGCGGCATTGCTGATTTACTTAGGCATTATGTTTGTTACGGTGGGCGTTAACCGCTGGAGTTCGTTGGATGGAATGCCTTTGACCTCGCTAGCATCTCAGTTCATGGACTCAAGAGCATTACTATACTTCACCATTGGCGGCGCTTTGTGTGCTGCGATAACGACCATTAATGGCGTTTTTGCTCTCCAATCAAGACTTATTTTGGCGGTTGCCGATGATGGTCTTATCAGCGATTACTTTAGCTCCATTCATGCCAAATACGGCACACCGCATCGAGCACTAGGGTTGGTTGCACTGATATCAATAACCTCCTTACTGGCTATCCCTTCAATAACGTTCTTCGCTTCTATGTTGAACTTCACGATGCTTATGGGGGTGAGCTTTGTAACCTTGGCGGCATTCAAAGTCGCTAGCGACTATCCGCAGCTTTGTGCTCATTCAGCGTTTAGCATCAGCGTCACATCATTGAAGAGCATCTGCTGGATGGTCGTTTGCATGAACGTTTTAATTGCCGGTTTTCTGGCCCTGAGAGGAGGTTGGGCGTCCATCGTGTTTATAGGCATAGTTGCGTCGGCATTTGCTTATTCGCAGCTGCATCGAACAAAACTGCAGTTGATTCACGAGTCTACTACTCGTCACTGGCAGTCCTTGGAGAAAAACGCTAAGTAATAGAACGTGCTGGATGGCACTACTGTGCAGTGGCGATTTAACACAATATCCTCGCATATTCCTGATTTTCAGTTAGCGTGAACCCTTCTCTGCAGTAGAATAAAGCTCAAACACATTGTGCGAATTCAGAATTATGCAGGCTTGGCGCTTCTTACTTCCGTCATTTTTAGGTTTTCTACTAAGAAATCTCGCGCATGCCTCGATTGACAAGTTAAGAGGGGCGCCGGCTCGAACGATTCAATCGGCCGCTTATGTCGCCGCCAATGCTCAACGAGAAAGTCCCGGTGATGTTCTGCATACTCTCGATCGCTTTGCTCGCGAAGAGCGATGGCTAATGAGCGTTGGCCCGAAGAAAGGGCCCTTGATAGAAGAACTGGCGGCGCGACTGCCGCCGAATGCGAGGGTGTTGGAAATAGGTGCATACTGTGGCTACTCGTCTATCATGATGGCTAAGGCGTATGGCTCCGATGTAAAGATTACCTCGATTGAGATAGATGCCGATTCAGTGGCAAGCGCCACTGCTAACGTCGAACATGCGGGCCTGTCGGAACAAGTTGAGTTCTTGCATGGCCCGTCGAGCAAAGTACTGGAGCAGCTGAACGAAGAGTATGATTTGATTTTTCTGGACCATTGGAAAAATCTGTATAAAAGCGATCTTCAATTGATTGAACAACGTGGCTTGATAAAGCCAGGTAGCATTGTTGTTGCCGACAATGTTGGAAAAGTGTTTGGCCCCGAGCAATACCTGAGTTACGTGCGAAATTCAGGCCGCTATGAATGTGAGAGTAGGGTAACCACCGTTGAATACACTTCAATCGCCGACGCGGTTGAGATTTCGGTGTGCGTCGGCTGAGAAAGGGTAGGCAAAACACAGTTAAATAAGAATCCGTTTGCCTTAGCTAGGAGCTTCTCTAGCTTGCTAGAAACGGCCCTGTCATTTCAACGGATACCTTCCAGAGCTTTTGCGCCATGTCGTCGTCAAAAACGTGGTTTGGTCCGTGAATTGTAACCGGGTTGCAGTCTTCGAAATAGGCGCCACTTACACCGGCCAGCGCCGGATTAGTTGCCGCATACATCTGGGTGGCAGCACCCTGGGCTGGTGTTTTAGCGATTACACCGCCGAACAAATCAAACGCGCCGCGAATGAATGCGGGAGCGCGGCGGGCAATGTTTGTTTTTACCAAACCGGGATGGATAACATTGGATGTGGTTGTGCTCTCTGCAAGCTCTTTGGATAACTGCAAGGAAAACAGCGCATTCGCAAGCTTAGAACGACCATAAGCAAGACCAGCATCGTAGTTGTTACGCGCTGCTTCTCCGCTTAGATTTTCAAAGTCTATACCAGTGTTAGGAGCCGACCTATAAGCAGAACGGCTACCAACGTGAACGATTCTTCCGCTCCTTCCTGCGGCAAGCAAGGGTAGCAGGTGGTTCACCAGCAAAAAGTGCCCAAGGTGATTGATAACAAACGTTTTCTCTACATTGTTTACCAATTCAAAATCCAGAAAGTTGACTCCGGCATTGCAGATCAAAATATCCAGCGGCTTATTGAGCTCTGCTAACGTAGCTTGCGCCTGGTTTGCGCAATCGACAACTGATTGAAAGTAAGCTAACTCCAGAGCCAGCGGTGTAGTGTCTCCAGCCACCTTTGCGCATGCTTTTTCGGCTTTCTCTAAAGTTCTGCCCGTTCCCAAAACATGGGCGCCACGCAGCGCCAGTACCCGCATGGTTTCAAATCCCAAGCCAGAGTTGCAACCCGTTACCAATGCCGTTTTGCCGCGCAGGTCTATACCTAAGCTTACTTCTTCTGCGGTTGAGTTAGAGTCAAACTTGCTTACAGGCAGGGAGGTGTCTATCGAAACGCTGTGCTCACTCGCACAAGCGCTCACTAATGGTATGGTTGCTGCACCCGCGCCAAGCTTAATAAATTGTCTTCTTTGCATTTTAGTTTTGCCCTTGCTTAAACATTGACGTCAAGTGTTTCGAAAACTTATTGTATCACTGCAATTCCGGGTTTTGTTCGCGCCCATGTCTTGGTAAAAACAAGGTTAGTAACGCCGCCATTCCTAGAAAAACCGAAGAAACCAGCATGCATGCTTCAAGTCCAGCTTGCTGATAAACAAAGCCGGATAACACGGTACCTATCAAGCGACCGGCCGCGTTGGCCATGTAATAGAAACCAATATCTAGCGATATGCCATCTTGCCCTGAGTAACTTACAATTAGATAGCTGTGCATAGAAGAGTTGACTGCAAAAAGAATTCCGAAAAGCGCTAAACCACCGAGTAGAAATAACTCAGGACGTGCTTCATTCATTAAGGCAAAGGCTATTAATGTAGGTACTGCTGTTAGCGCGGCGGCCCAGGCGAAGACCGTTTTTCCATCAGGCACCTTGCTACTGTGTTTACCTGTAAAGCTAGGAGCTAAAGATTGTACAGCGCCATAGCCTATAACCCAGAACGCCAAGCAGCTGCCAACGGTCATGTGGCTCCATCCTAACTCACTGCCGAGATAAACGGGCAGCGCCACAACAAACCATACATCTCGCGCTCCAAACAAAAACAAGCGTGCAGCCGACAAAAAATTTATGGCCCGGCTTTTTGATAGTAATTCAGCAAACTTGGGTTTTGTTTTTGCTTTGCCCAGGTCTTTTTGAAGCACTGCAAGGCTAGCTATCCAAACCAGTGCGAGTGCCATTGCTAGGACGGCAATAGACGCTTTGAATCCAAAACTTGCCAGCAGTGCGCCGCCTAGAAAGAAGCCAATGCCTTTCAAAGCGTTTTTTGAGCCGGTTAACCATGATACCCATTTATAGAGAGTTCCTTGTGCGTCGCCGGGAACGAGCAACTTAACAGAACTTTTGGCGCTCATTTTGTTTAAATCTTTGGCTATGCCAGATAGCGCTTGGGCCCCCATCACCCAGGGCACCGTGAGCATAGCAGCGGGCAACAGCAGCATGGAGAGTGCAAGAACTTGCAGCCCCAAGCCCACATTCATTATTTTATTTAATCCAAAATGTGCCCCGAACCAACCTCCTAGCAGGTTACTTACGATGCCAAAGGCTTCATAAAATACGAACAGCAGTGCGATTTCAAGCGGGGTATATCCCAAGCTATGAAAATGCAGCACTACCAACATGCGCAACGCACCGTCGGTTAATGTGAACGCCCAATAGTTGCCTGTGATCAATAGATATTGGCGTACCGAAGGGGAGAGCTCTCTGAGCTTATGCACGCGCTTCCTGATCCGAGCGGCCCACCATGCGGACTAGTTCGGCGGTGCGGTTTGCGTAACCCCACTCGTTGTCATACCAGATGTAGAGCTTTAGTTGCGTGCCATTAACGACCATCGTTGATAGGGCGTCAATAATCGCGGAGCGTGGGTCTGTTCGATAATCAACCGATACAAGTGGCCGCGCTTCATAGCCTAGAATACCCCTTAGCTCGCTCTCAGCCGCACTTTGAAGCAAAGTATTGACCTCAGCTTCCGTTGTTTCGCGAGCAACTTCAAATACGCAATCAGTTAATGAGGCGTTAGCCAACGGTACTCGCACCGCGTGGCCATTCAGCTTTCCTTTTAACTCCGGAAAAATATGAGTAATAGCGGTTGCCGAGCCTGTTGTGGTGGGTATCAAACTAGCGCCGCAGGCGCGAGCACGGCGCAAATCTTTATGGGCTTTATCCAAAATGGTTTGAGTATTGGTAATGCTGTGAATCGTCGTCATCGAGCCGTGTTTGATTCCGAGTTGTTCGTGAATTACTTTAACAACGGGCGCCAGACAATTTGTGGTGCATGAAGCGGCGGTCACTATGCGGTGTGCATTGCTGTCATACAGGTGCTGATTTACACCCATCACAATGTTAAGCACGCCTTCTTCTTTTACCGGGGCGGTTACCACTACCCGTTTAACACCTTGGTCGAGATAGGCTTGCAGCAGAGCTTTTGTTTTCATTACTCCAGAGGCTTCGATCACTACATCACAGCCCGACCAGTCAGTCGCATCAATGTCACGATTGTGACTGGTGCTGATTATGTTGTCGCCTACCACGATGTCGCTTTTTCTTGAACTGGCTTCCTGAGACCATTTGCCATGCACTGAGTCAAAATTCAGCAGGTGGGCTAGAGTCGCTGCATCGCCACCAGGGTCGTTAATATGAACGAAGCTCACATCATCCCAGTCCCATGCGGCACGTAAAGCCAATCGCCCCATACGGCCGAAGCCGTTGATGCCCACTTTGATTTTCATAGTTTAGTTCACCTCTCTTCGAATCTGAATTGGCGCTGCGTCACACAACGCCATCATTTTTCAAACATTTTATTTGTTCTGCGCTGAGATCCAAAATATCTCTCAGCACAGACTCGGTGTCTTCTCCGAGTGCAGGGGGCGCTTTGCCATATTCTACAGCTGTAGAGGAATATTTTATGGGGTTTGCAACTGTCGCAACAGGGCCCCATTGCGGATGCTCAACCTCAACTAACATATCGCGGGCTAAAACCTGCGGGTCGTCAAATACTTCGTCAATGCTCTGAATCGCGCCACAGGGTACTTTAACGCCCTGCAGCAGGTCGGTTAATTCCCTGTTTGTTCTTGCCATTGTTGCGATAGATAGTGCCTTAACTAATTCGACTCGGTGTTTCACTCGACCTGGGTTGTTTATATAGCGCGGGTCATTGCTCAATTCGGGCACGCCCAGAACTTCGCAAAGTCGCTGGTACTGGCCATCGTTTCCAGCTGCAATAATCAGGCTGCCGTCTTTAGTTTTGAAGGGTTGGTAGGGGACGAGGTTGGGGTGGTATTCGCCAGTTCGACCTGGAGCCTTGCCACTGCAAAAATAATTTTGCGCCTGATTCGCCAACCAGCTCACCTGCACGTCTAATAGCGCCATATCAATAAACTGACCTTCGCCAGTTTGATTGCGGTGGTGCAGTGCGCCGAGAATAGCAATCGCTGAATTCATGCCAGTGGTTAGGTCTGCGGTGGCGAGCCCCACCCGCTGGGGTCCTGCGCCGGGTGTACCGTCAGGTAATCCGGTAAGGCTCATCAGTCCCCCCTGGGCTTGAATCAGATAATCGTAGCCAGGATGTTCGGCCTTAGGGCCCGTTTGACCAAAACCTGTAATAGCGCAATAAATAATCCCAGGGTTAATGGCTCGCAGTGCCTCATATCCCAATCCCTTTTTGTCCAAGTCTCCTGTTTTGAAATTTTCTACCACAATATCGCTACTTACCGCCAACTTACGCACTAGCTCACAGCCCTGCGGATCGGCAAGATTGATGGTAATGGAGTGTTTGCCACGATTTGCTGAGAGGTAGTAGGAAGACTCGCCGGTTTCATTACCGTCTTTGTCGCTAAGCCAGGGTGGCCCCCAATGACGCGTGTCGTCACCGACACCGGGACGCTCAACTTTTATTACTTCGGCACCCATGTCCGCAAATATTTGAGTGCACCATGGGCCTGCCATTACCCTGGATAGATCCAGCACTCGTATGCCGCTTAAAGGTCCTGCCATTTCTTTACTTCCTTTGCCTGCCAACTGAAGGATCATACTTTAATTTACTAGGCAGAGGATAAACTGCTTCCAGTTTTCAGCGGGCCTGTCGAGCAAGACTTGAGCGGTTAAAAAAATAGTTAAGAGGGTTCCATTTGTTGTTGAAACCAGGGTTAAGAAGTTCGGCAAACGGCCGGGATGCGGTGCGCAGGGCTCTAATTGACGTTTACAGAAGGCCGATTTCGAGCGAACTCTTCAGCCAAAGAGCGACTCGGTTTTAATCCGGTGCAGCGGCTAAATCTTCCCTCAAGGTACCTGCTGCTTTGTAAAAATGAAATGACGACCAGAGCATCACGGCGGGTAAAACGTAGAGCATTGCCTGACGGAGAGAGTCGGCACCATGAGCGGGGCTCAGGTGATCGCTGAGCATGCCAATCACAAGCGGTCCTAAGCCTAGGCCGATAAGGTTTAGAATGAGGAACAGAATGGCCGAAGATAAGGCCCGCATCCGCAAACCCACTAATGCATGAGTAGTGGCGATTGTAGATCCTAAATAGACATTCTGTAGCAACCCTGGAACGATGGAGAGTGTTAGAGCGACATAGGCTGAACTAACCATATATACGGGCACCATGAAGGGCACCACAATAAAACCAGTTATGGCGGGCAACCACATGTACCAGCGCTTATCTCGTTGTCCCAATTTGTCGGCGTACATGCCTCCAAGCGAAACACCGATTGCTCCGCACACACCGGTTATTATCGCCAGCCATGTGCCGAGTTCGCCGGTAGACATTTCATGACTGCGGATAAAGAATGATGCTAACCAACTAGCAACGCCGTAACCAACGAAGGCATTCAGTGCGGCACCAAAAGCCATATGGCGAAATGAGCGTCTACTCCATAGTAATGACAGAATCTTTGTAAAAGGCGGGGTTTCGTCGCTTACCACTTTTTGTTCGCTCAGCCCTCGAATGGGTTCAGCTAAAGTAAAGCGAACAATCAGAGCGATCAGTATTCCTGGCGCACCAACGACCATGAATGCTACCCTCCAACCAAAATACTCATTGAGCCAACCACCAAGCAGAAAGCCAAACAAAATCCCTATATTTACGCCTGTCGAGTAAATGCCTAATGCGCCGGCACGTTTTTCCGGCGGAAAGATATCAGAAATAATAGAATGTGATGGTGGACTTCCTCCGGCCTCACCAACCCCCACTCCAATTCGAGCCAGTAGTAGCTGAAAGAAATTCTGCGCGTAGCCGCTAACGGCCGTCATTAAGCTCCACAAAAATATCGATCCAGCGACTATGTTTCGCCGATTAGACCGGTCTGCAAAGCGCGCAATAGGAATGCCCGCTGTGACGTAGAATAAAGCGAAAGCGAAGCCCGCCAACAAGCCGAGTTGACTGTCGCTTAGAGAAAGGTCAGCCTTGATCGATTCTTGTAAAATTGCAAGCAATTGGCGGTCAATGAAATTGAATGTGTAGACAACCGTCAGAAGACCCAGCGCATAATTACGTGCACGGGCGCTCGAGTACACGTTATTCAATGTGGACCCGTCCGAGCTCTTGTTATCTGTCATTGAATGTTTGCCTTTGTTGTTTTTATTTTTTCAGAAAGTGAGCTATGCGCTCTTCCATGTCTGGTCCAACACCTTCCGTTTCCATTGACTCCCACAATAACCCAGCATCCATAGGTTTGCCATCGGTTGCTTCTAGTAAGCGTTTATTCGCAGCGTGTGTGAAGGAAGAGTTATTACTTATTTGGTTTGCAAAAGCGGCAACGTCGGCAGCAAACGAATGCTGGGGATAAACGGCTTCACACAAACCTATCCTGAATGCCTCGTCTGCTTTGATTGTTGCGCAAGAAAACATCATGCGTTTGGCTGTGGCGATGCCCACTCGCCTTGGCAGACGCTGGCTCATCCCCCAAATTGGTGCTAAGGCCCATTTCGCGTGTGTGTCTGCGAACTTGGCATTATCAGCAGCTAGAATAAAATCGGCGGCTAGGGCAACCTCTAAGGCTCCTGTATAGCAGTGCCCATGCACCGCAGCAATAACGGGCACAGGAAGCTTTTCTAGTGTACGCAGAATTTCCGAATGCCAAAACAAAGAGTTAGTCTCTTCGCCTTCGGAAATGTCTCCAAGGTCGTGCCCAGCCGAGAAACACTTGCCCGCACCTCGAAGGACAACAACCTTTACGGATTGGTCTTCTTTTATTGCTCCTATATGCGTTTGCAGTTCCGAGAATAACGCAACATTCAGAGAATTCAGTTTATCCGGTCTATTCAATGTTAGATAACAGACATTGCTGTTGATCTCTTTAAGTACTAATGCATGTGCCATAATCTTTAAACTCTTGTAATGAATGATCGGATTGAAAACTGATTCTATGACAGCGGTATGCTCTTCTTTTCAGAATCCAGCTTCTCGGGTGACGGCGCGTGTTTTCCGTAGGCTCTGTACGATTAGTGTCAGAGCAGCACGAGGGATGCGTCCACAATGAAGATATTTATATCAATAATCATCAGCGGCGTATCGTAATAACCTTCTACGATGATATCCTCAGTGACGTGCCTAGAATATTGCCATCATAACAACGAATTATAACCGCAAATGACTCCAAGACCTGACACACAGACAGCAGCCTATAAACCCAGACTAGATACCCGCGTTTTCTCAATTTCCCTGGTTACGCTGCTCATTGTTAGCGGCTTGCTAATTGTATGGCCTGCGGCTAGTGCTGATTCGGCGCAATCTGCTATGGCTTGGGTTACCCATCATTTTGGTTGGGCCTATTTATTAACTGGTGTTTTGCCTTTGGCTTTTACCGGATGGTTGGCGTTTGGCCCATTTGGACAGGTGTTGCTTGGGACTCCCGGTGAGCCACCTGAATATTCCAATGTTAGCTGGGTTGCCATGATGTTTACCGCGAGCATGGGAGCAAGCCTTATTGCCTGGGGTTTTGCAGAACCCATTTTTTACCTTGCTACTCCTCCTCTAGGCATAGAGCCTAATAGCGCGCTGGCCTTTGAGTTCGCTCATATGTATCCATTGTTTCATTGGGGCTTTGTGCCTTGGGCCATTTATTGCCTACCCGCGGTACCCATCGCTTATATGTTATTTGTTCGTCGAACGCCCAGCCTGAAGATTAGCGACTCCTGCACAGAAGCGCTGCCAAATAAAGGAACTGATACATACAAGACTGTTCTCGATATTTTTGTTGTATTAGGTATCGTAGGCGGTGTGGCAACTTCTTTGGGTTTTGGTGTGCCATTGGTTTCCTCTCTGGCGGTTAAACTCTTGGGCGTGCCAGACAACCTAACAACCCAAATTGTTGTCATCCTTGTGTGGACCGCTATTTTCGGTACCAGTGCCTATCTAGGCTTAAAGAAAGGCATCAAAGTTCTCGCTGATATCAATTTAGGGCTGATGTTTTTCGTTATGGGTTTTATTCTGATTTTAGGCCCAACAATTTATATCCTTTCTATAACTACCAATTCGGTTGGTTTGATGCTGGATAATTTTTTTCGAATTAGTTTTTGGACAGACCCAATAGAGAGAGGTGGTTTTCCCGAAGCTTGGACTATCTTTTACTGGGCCTGGTGGATAGCTTATGCACCGATGATGGGTTTGTTCTTTGCTCGTATTTCTCGAGGACGAACTATTCGACAAGTGGTGCTAGGTATTATTGGATTAGGCACCTTGGGTACTTTCCTGTTTTTAAGCATAGCAGGGGCTTACGTTTTGTATCTTGAGGGCAACGACTTGCTTGATGCGACCGGGATAATGAGCACGCAAGGCATGGCCCCCTTAGTTGCGTCCGTTATTAATGCGCTGCCGGCGCCAACCTTCATTCTTACGGTGGTCACGGTACTGTCGGTTATTTTTTATGCCACTACCTTTGATTCAGCGGCTTACATATTAGCCAGCATTTGCACTCATGACTTACCCAGCGATCAAGAGCCTGCTGCGAATAATCGGGTGGCTTGGGCGCTCGGCTTGGGTGTAATGGCAATCGGACTGATGGTTGCTGGGGCGGGCGAAACGATCAAGGCCATGTCGGTAGTGTCATCACTGCCGATAATCCCAATCGTATTTATGATGTGCTATGCACTGTATAAACGATTGAACAAAGACTTTCCAAGCTTGGCTAAGCGAGAGGTCTACACTTTAGAGGGGCAAAACTCAGACGACCAAAAGAGACAAAGCTAACTCTCTGTACGGCTGCTAATCGCCGGCGCGGAAACTGCGTCGACAATTAGCACCAAACCCCAAGAAGCCCGATCGCTTATTGGCACCATCCTTATTTCTTTAACTTTCAACCTTAAAGTTCAGTCCTGCATTTTCTTGCAAACGTTCAATCAACAGTGAGCCGAGTGCTGCGGCAGGGGTTAGAATGCCTCTTGCTGGGGTATCTAGATTCAATAACAGGCATACGGCACTTTCGGCAATCATCTTGCTAGTAGACCCATAACCAGGATCCTTATCACCGGTAACGCTAGCGCTGATGGTGTTACCTTGGCCGTCTGAACCAACAAAAAGAACATCGTAATGCCCGTTTTCCCGCTCCTCTTTTGTTGGCCCTTCACCTGGCTGCGTAGGGTCGCTTGCCATAGATGTGTCTTTAGCAACTGCGTTCGCGACAGCCTCACCCGAGTCGCCTGGACCGGTCAGCATCATTTCGTCGTACACAAAGTCTGTACCGTAGGCGTGCTCAAGAAGAAAGTTCGAGCGATGTATATTCTTGGTATTGATCGTTGCCATCACAAACGGAGCCGACCAACTATTCAATTCTTCCTCAAAAATTGGTTTCATGCCCGAAGGTTGTTTGGGGCCTTCGAAGTTTTGTGTAAGCGCAAACGGGTTGGTCAGCACTGCGATCAATTCCGGATCTTTGGCTGCTGCGGCCATTGTTGCTTTGAAGCTGGCCAACGTACCGCCAGAGAAGGTGCCTTTCATGGCTCGCACACGGCCTTTAATTCTGCTTACTGGTGCGCTGAGCTTTTCGTTCGCTAATTGTTGGAGGAAAAATACGCCTAAATCGAAGGGAATCGAGTCGAAGCCACATGAAAAAACGATTCGAGCGCCGCTGGCTTTAGCCGTTGCGCCATGCGCCTCAATCATTTCATGCATCCAACCTGGCTCGCCGCATAGGTCTACATAATCCGTTCCCGACTCCGCGCAGGCACGAACCAAGTCAGCCCCATAAAGCTGATAGGGACCCACCGTTGTGACAATAACCTGTGCGCTCTGAACCATGGCATCGATTGAGGCAGGGTTGCTGGCATCAGCCACTATCAAAGGTACATCAGTTGATATGCCCATTTCGTCGCGAACTTGCTCGAGCTTATCTTGACTGCGTCCGGCCATTGCCCAAGCCACATCAGAACCCACGCCATATTGTAGATTTAGGTATTCGCACACCAAGCGGCCGGTATAGCCAGTTGCGCCATAAACGATAATTCCATGCTCTTTTTTGTTAGTCATTTGTGTCTCTCCTTAATGTATAGGGTAACGCCAAGCCTCTGTGATAGTGACCGTATTAGTCGGGCACCGAGTCCAGCATCAGCTTATTTGTTAGTCAAATTGTGGGATTTTTTGATCAGCCATCTCGCTTAGCAAAGGGCTGGTTTTTGCTCGCTCAAAAGAATCTGTAATTGCGTTAAAACGTGCCTTAACGCCCGGCAGAAAGTTTGGGTGTGTCAAAATATACAACTCCTTTGCAGCCAATGCTTCTACTACGCGCTGACCGACAAGGTCTGGTGGAGACCCGGCATCTATTATGCTCTGCATTTGTGCACTGGCAGCGGTCTCGTTGACAGAACCTTGAACGGATTGAGCACCACTTTGATACTGCGTTTGCTTATTGCGCTGCGAGTGATTAATACGTGTTTTAATGAAGCCCGGGCACAGTATTGAAACGTGAATATTCTGCTCCGCTAACTCTGTATGCCAGCATTCAGACATCGCAACCACGGCGGCCTTGGTAGCTGAGTATGCGGCCGCCATAGGCAGAGGCACAAAACCGGCCATAGAGGCTACGTTGATCAGCCATCCGCCTTCACCATGCTCTTTTATCAATGGAACAATTGTGCGCGTGCCGTTAACAACGCCCATTAAGTTCACATCAACAATCCAACGCCAGTCTTTTTCATTAGCTGCATCTACCGAGCTGGGTGCTCCTCCCACTCCAGCGTTGTTCACCAACATATGCACCTTGCCAAATCGCGCCTGAGCTTTTTCGGCGACGTTTTCCCACTGCAAGCTGTCGGCAACATCCAATTTCAAGGCAAGCGCCGTAATTCCAGAGCCTTCTAGCTTCTTTGCAGCTTTCTCTAGTTGCTCTTCATTAATATCGGCGATTACGACATTCATGCCGTGGCGGCCAACTTCTTCAGCTATTGCCAAGCCAATACCCTCGGCTCCACCGCTAATAATGGCTGTTTTGCCATTCAATTCTTTCATTCAATCCCTCTACTGCATCAACGTTGGTAAGTGTTGCTTGCGCATGGTGGCTAGCTAGCCCAGCAGTATACGTGATTAGAAAGCGCAAGACCTTCACTTGCGCCACTTACAGTTGTGAAAATCGATTCGATTGCTACAGCTCATCCTTAAGCACTTTTATTGGCTTTCTTATCACTATTATCGGAGTTTCGTGGATCGTTCTTGGCGTTATAGGGTCATATCAATCACCCTTGTTACAATTACTGCCTAATAAAAACAGAATGTTGCAACTTGCCGAACTTGACCGTACCGAGTATCGCGACAGGCCCTCCACATTCCTGCTTATGCTGGGTGTTGGAATATCTCTGCTGGTGCATGTTTCCAGTCTTCTGATCGACTATGCTGGCCACGATAGAGTGATTTCTCCTCCAATACACTTAGAGTTGGAAAAATCGCTCGTTCCAGCGCCAGGGCCCCAGCCATCTGAATCAGAACAGCTCGCACCAAAAACGGAGGCTGAGATACCCGATTTGAACTCTGATCCAAAGCAATCGCGTCCGACCTTTCCCGAAGTGCGGCCAATCGAAAGTTCTCCTATCGATAGTCCTGCCGCAGCCGTAGCGAAAGAGCCCCTAGCCATAGACGTAAAGAAGGAGGTGCAAGCCTACCTGGATTCTTTGCCAGCGGTTGAAGGAAGCGACCTCGAAGGGCGTGTATTTGACCCTGTGCTGGCAGCGAAGATATATGAGGCAAGGCGTAATTCGAAGGCCAGACCGGGTTTAGGGCCAGGCTCTTATGAGAAAGGTGGAGAACATAGCACTGAAGACCCAAACGTTTTCAGTTATTCTGCAGGAAGTTGGCAGCGCTGGGTAAAAGTGGACGGCAAGTGTTTTCTGGTTATCGAGCAGTCGGGAGTTGATGCTTTAAGAGGCGCGTTCGATAATTGGATGCGGACTTCTTGCAAGAAATTTAACAGCAAGTTTTTTGAAGAATTGTAGCCAGCAACAATGTTTGAGTCTCACAAAACGGTACGAATACTATGGGCTTTACGACGAACAAAGCAGTACTTAGCGAAACGATACAGTTGCAAGGCTGCCGAGCACTGGATGTGGGCTCTGGAGACGGTCTCATGGTGCGTTATATGGCCACTCATGGGGCAATAGCAACAGGTATTGAATGTTCTGACACCCAACTACGAGCTGCGCACGCCGCTCAAATAGTAGCGAATGAAGAATATGTTGCAGGTGTTGGTCAAGATCTGCCTTTTGAGGCAGCGTCTTTTGACTTGGTTACGTTCTTCAGTTCGCTTCACCATGTGCCCAAGCATTCTATGCAGGCCGCCTTGAGCGAAGCGGCACGTACATTGCATGCAGGTGGTGAGTTGTACATTGCCGAGCCAATAGCCTCTGGCAGTGGCTTTGAGTTGCATGCGCCGGTTGATGATGAAACGGAAGTGCGAGCCTTTGCTATTGAGTCATTAAGCTCGATTGAAGGCTTTGGCTTGCAGCAAACCCTCGAGTTGTTTTACGACACTGTTTACCAATATCGTGATTTCGCAGCCTTTGAAGAAGAGCTTATTCGTATTGATGCATCGCGGCAAAGCGCATTCGATTCTCTCCGATCAGAGCTCGAGACACGCTTCTATGCTCTTGGTGCTGAGGTTGAAGCGGAGGCGGATACAGATACAGAAGTAGGGCAATTTGCTGCGCAGAGCTGGAGTTTTGAACAACCTATGCGGCTTAACCTCTATAGAAAGCTCTGAATGCTTTCTCTTCTTTAGCTCCCTTTGTTCACTACACTTCCAACGGGCTTGCTACTTTACTTGCTCGGTATCGCGCAAATAGTCATCATAGTTGCCACGAAAATCCACAACACCATTCGGTGTTAGTTCAATAATTCGTGTGGCTAATGACGAGACAAATTCCCGATCGTGACTCACAAACATCAAGGTGCCAGGATAGTTATCAAGCGCGAGGTTGAGAGCTTCAATAGATTCCATGTCCATGTGGTTGGTGGGTTCGTCCATAAGTAATATGTTAGGCCGCTGAAGCATCAGTTTGCCTAGCAACATTCGCCCTTTCTCGCCACCCGATAGGGTTTTAACTGTGTTTTTAATATCATGTTGTGAGAACAGCAAGCGCCCTAAAGTTCCACGGATTACCTGTTCATCATCTTTTTCTTGTCCCCAGCGGCTCATCCACTCTATTAGTGTATCTTTCGCTTCAAATTGGTCAGAGTGGTCCTGAGCATAGTAGCCGATCTCACTATTCTCAGACCATTTTATTAGCCCCGAATCGGCTTCAATTTCGCCGACCAAGCAGCGCAGTAAGGTCGTTTTACCTGAACCGTTAGGGCCAATAATCGCAACTCGTTCTCCTACTTCTACTTGCAGGTCCAGATTAGAATAGAGGCGTTCTTCATAGCTCTTGGTCAGCTCTTTTACTTCTAGCGCTATGCGATAGAGTTTCTTGTCTTGTTCAAAACGAATGAACGGGCTTTGCCGACTTGAAGGCTTAACTTCCGCTAATTGAATCTTATCAATCTGCTTAGCGCGCGAGGTCGCTTGCTTCGCTTTTGATGCATTCGCTGAAAATCGGCTTACGAATGCCCTCAACTCTGCAATTTGTGCTTTCTTCTTGGAGTTATCTGACTGTAGACGTTCACGAGACTGGGTGGATGCAATCATGTAATCGTCGTAAGAGCCCGGGTAAACGCGCAATTCCCCGTAATCCATGTCGGCCATGTGAGAACAAACGCTGTTTAAAAAATGTCGATCGTGCGAGATGATCACCATGGTGCATTTGCGCTCATTAAGAACGTCTTCAAGCCAGCGAATACTATTGATATCCAGGTTGTTAGTTGGTTCGTCAAGCAACATCACATCGGGGTCTGAGAACAGTACCTGAGCAAGCAATACGCGTAACTTCCAGCCAGGTGCTATCTCGCTCATTGGTCCAAAATGCTGTTCTACGGGAATGCCAACACCTAGCAAGAGCTCTCCTGCTCTTGATTCAGCGGTGTAACCATCCATCTCGGCGAATTCACCCTCTAGCTCGGCAGCACGCAGACCGTCAGCCTCAGACATGTCACTTTTTGAGTAGATTTCGTCGCGTTCTACCTTAATCTTCCACAGTTCCTCATGCCCCATGATGACTGTGTCCACTGCCGAAAACTCTTCAAAGGCGAACTGATCTTGACGCAGCTTGCCCACACGTTCATTAACGTCCAAAGATACATTGCCGCTGGAAGGTTCAAGATCACGACCAAGAATTTTCATGAGTGTGGACTTTCCACAGCCATTGGCTCCGATAAGGCCATATCGGTTTCCACCGCCAAACTTTACAGAGACATTTTCGAAAAGAGGTTTCGCACCAAACTGCATGGTGAGATTATTGGTTGTAAGCAAAGCGATGGTCCAACTTGAGTGATAGAAAATGGGTAAGACCCTGCGCGAATTGGCCGAGCCTCAAAAAAGGATGCGATCCTACCCGAAAAGGGCGATTTTCGCGACCACTTGGCCACTTTTATGTCTGTTCAAAGGCATAAATGCGTCGAAACATGGACCGTCCAGCGGTGATCAAGCAAAATGGAGGCCCTATTCATTATTGCGACGCCATCAATTCTTAAAGGAGTTCTAAACGTGCTGCGAACACTGATCGTCATTTTACTGACAGCTTCGTTCTCTCTGCTGCTATCACCATTCTCAATTGCGGCTGAGCACAGCGTTGTTTATCTAGTTCGACACGCCGAAAAGCGGCTGGATCAAGGCCGTGATCCAGAACTAACTAATAGGGGCCAACACCGGGCCGATCATTATGCGGAAATGTTCAGAGATGCAGGAATAGGCTTTATCTATTCAACTCAATACAAGCGAACGATGGATACGGTTGCTCCGCTAGCATTGGCGTTGAAGCAAGAAGTAATAGCGTATAACCCGGATAAACTCGACGCTCTAGCTCGAAAGATTAAGGCCGAGGCGGGAGTGTATTTTGTTTCCGGACACAGCGATACTACGCCAGAATTGGTGGAAGTGTTAGGAGGCGTGGCTGGAGCGGAAATTGATGAGGATCACGAGTTTGACCGGGTGTACCAGTTGATCATTAACAAAGACGGTTCTGTGTATACCCACAGGTTAAGAAGTTTGCCTCCGCCAAAGCATGATTAGATGGTGAGCTTCAGAATCTAGGTTTGGGTAACTTGCAGCGCGTATGCCTAACTAAGCTAAGGCGAACTTACAATAGCGGTTATTCATTTGCCGTCACACGAGAGGCTGGACTTGTGCTGCCAGTATCACTATGCCGATTAAGCCATATCAGCACTAAAGTAATCAGTAGGCCAACAGCCATTATGCTCGCCAGAAAACCGAAATACAGCTGATGGCCAACAATGCCAGGTGCAGAGTCCAGAATACGCCCGGCAATAGGGTAGAAGAAAACGTCCGGTGTATATCCAAGAACTGCGACTAGGCCTACGGTAGTGCCCGTCAGGTGGGCCGGCGTTCTAACTTCCTCCAACAAGGCATAGTAAATGCCTCGCATTGCATAGGCGGCAAAAAAGGTCACAAGTAAATTTGCATACAACACCAGCAAACCGGTGGTTTCGGGCTGCGTTTGCCAAAGGTATAGATAACAGACAAACAGAGTAATGAATGTAGCAGCGATAGTACGTGCTGCACCCATTTTGTCGGCGAGTAAGCCAACAAGCACTGCTCCGAATAATCTTAAATACGCTGCGTTCGCTGTGAAACGGGCGGCCTCAACCTGGTCCATTCCTAAAACTTCTACGCAGTACAGGCTGTAATTGTCCAAGCCTTTGTACGCACAGTATGCGCATACAATAATTCCGGCATGCGCCCACACTATTGGTTTAGCGATGACTGACTTGATGTTGGTCAATATTGAGTTGGGTGCATCAATTTGTTTGGGATCGCCAGTTGGCAGAAGAAACCAAACCATCGCCGCTGCTAGTAAAGTCAAACCCGTGTATAAATAGATTATGGATTGCAGTGCTTCTCGTGATTGCGCCGCTGTAGCAAGCTCTACCTCCGCAGGTAGCAACCAGGAAAAAACAATTACTGCAAAGCTGGCGCTGGCTGCTTGAACAAGACCTCGGCCGCCATCTAGCAGACCAAATGCCTGGCCTTGAGCTAAAGAACCGCCCCATTCTCTGGTCGCTCGAATAAGGGGTGACCAAAAAAGAAGGAGAGTAGTTGCGCCCCAGTAGGCGTACAACAATGTCATTGTCCGTTCACCGGGAATCTGCGCCATCACTAAGCCGCCAAGCCCGGTCAATATAAGAGATAAAGTGATCAATGCGCGTGGGGCGTATTTGTCAGCTATCGGTCCACCCAGCAGATAGGCGGCCATTGCCAATAAGCCATAACCAGCAAAGGCGTCGCCTAATGTCGTGTTTGAAAACTCGAAAACCTCAAGTACAGCTGGGCGAAAAAACCGAGTGATATGAAATGGCAGGCTAAAAATGGCTTCGCCAGCAAAAATCAGCACAAAAATAGTGAGAAACGATGACAACCATTTTGGCACTGGGAGGCCCCTTGCTCTTATGTTTTTAAATCAATGGTCAGTATACTGAAATCCCATAGATAAGGAGAGAACCATACAATTGAGGCGCTGATATTTGCACGCCTTTGAGGTATGACGAGTTAATACTGAACTATGGGCGCCTTATGCAGCCAGTCGTCATTTTCCAGCATTCCCACCATGGCATGAGCACAGTCGGCAAAGCTGATTTTTGACATGCCATTGAAGGCATCGTACCCAAGCCGGTACACTTCTGTTCGTCGACTTTCCAGCATTTGCAAAGGACGGATGCCGATCCACTCAATGTCTTGAGCTTCGTTTAATACTTTGAGTTGCTCGGCTTTGTCGCGGTGGCGAAGCCCCATAAAGGTTTTTGTAAACAGTTCTACGAAGCGTGCCCCCATCGTAACCTGGTCATCGGGTAACAGCGTACTGCCTCCACCGCACCAAACGAGTCGGCTAATGTGATTAGCCCGCATAGCATTGATAATATGCTCTGTGGCTGTTGCACAAAGGTTTTCAGGCGAGCCTTTGTCGACGCCAATGGCAAACAGCACCGCATCGCAACCATCGCTCAATGCGGTGTCCACGGCGTCGGCATCAAGCGCATCGCCGCTATACACTGTGCATTTAGCCGCTAGGTCTGCCGCTAACTTGTCGGGCGATCTTAGTAACAGGGTAACCTCAAAGCCTGCGTCTAAACATTGCCGCAGGCATTGGCCACCAAGGGCGCCGGTAGCGCCAAATATGGCTATTTTCATATGGTTTCGCCAATCATTTGTTCAGATGCAACAATACTACGGCTGTTGATAATTGGCGAAGATTATCTGCGGGAGGGCGGAGCTACAAAAAGCCGTCGGTTAAATCGGGATGAGCGGGTAACTAATTAGCGTTGCTGTTAATGCTCAAAACAGCTAAATATGCTTAAATGGAGTAATGACAGACAGCAAACTAATACCGACCGTTCAGATAGCCAGTGGCAATAAATTTGTCAACGAAAAGGGCATTCATGCCATTAAAGACGGCGTTAAAAAAACGCATCAAGAAGCAGCAGCTAGGCTAAAAAAGCCTAAATGGTTGCGCATTTCTGTGAAGGGTGGGGAAACCTATGAAAGCGTAAAAAATATTGTGTCAGAACATAAGTTGGCAACCGTATGCGAGGAAGCCAAGTGCCCCAACTTGAGCGAGTGTTGGAGCGCGGGTACGGCCACGATTATGTTGATGGGAGACGTATGCACGCGAGCCTGTCGATTTTGTTCTGTGAACACGGGCAACCCGCAAGGATTGTTAGACGCCGATGAGCCAGAGCGCACCGCACGCTCTGTGGAGCTAATGGGATTGAAGTACATTGTTCTAACCTCTGTTAATCGTGACGATGTAGCGGATGGTGGCGCGGGCCACTATGCGAAGTGTGTAAGACGCGTTAAGGAAGTGAATCCAAATACAGCGGTGGAAGCGCTAACGCCAGACTTTGAAGGTGTGTTGGCAGACGTAGAAGCGGTCGTAGACTCGGGTATTGAAGTGTTCGCGCAGAACATTGAAACAGTTGAGCGCTTGACTCACCCTGTGCGCGACCCCCGTGCCAGCTATAAGCAAACGCTTGATGTGTTAGAGCATGCGAAAAAGTATCGTCCAGATGTGCTGAGCAAGACCAGTTTAATGTTGGGGCTTGGTGAAAGCGATGAGGAAATATATTCTACGATGGATGATCTTCGCGCCATCAACGTAGATATCCTCACGCTAGGGCAGTACTTGCAACCAACGCTTAACCATTTGCCGATTGAACGTTATGTAACGCCAGAAGAGTTTGAGCAGTATCGGAACGTTGGCTTACAGAAAGGTTTTCTTGAGGTCGTGTCCGGTGTTTTTGTTCGCTCAAGCTATCGGGCAGAGCAAGTGTTGCTGAAAAACAATGTAGGACTCGAAACCTAATTAGGTTTGGACGCCTCTAGTCCATTATTTTTACATCAAGATAGCCGCGCTGTATCGCTACTTCCATCGCTTGGGCAGCGGCTACCATTTCCTCATAGTGCCCGCGCAGTTCAGCTAATTCGTCTATTTGGCTTTGCGTGGGCATGTTCTCTTCATGCTCCGCCGCAAGGCTGAAAAAGCGCTTTAAGTAGAGCATTCTAGTTCTAGCGGTCAATCGAAAAACAGGCTCTAGTTCGGAGAGTTCAAGTTCAGGAATTTCAGGGTTGATCACGTCGTGATTGACCTGCTTGATAGTTTGGTCAATCTGCATCAGCAGTCGCTTCTTGTCTGTAGCCATATCTAGTCCTTGATGTGCTTTGCCGGCTCCACGTGGTTACGCAGTAACAAAAAGTATAGAACGCTAGTGCCACATTGCACTGTTGGCCTTAACCATGCCGGTAGCCAATTGGCTATGCCGATCATTAAAGCGGCTTTTTGGGTGTTTTTTATTCGCCTCAGAACAAGGTCAGTCTGCGGCCTCGCTGTTTAGGCGTTTTCTGATCTTCGGGCAGGGTGCACAATCGGTCCATTCGCGTTGTGCTACCGTCGGCATACTCCCAGATTAGTTGTTCACCATCCATATACCGCTTCACAACTACGGGCCCCCAACCAAAGGCATGAAAATCTAAGATACCCTCGTTCCAAACCATGCTGGCAGAGCTACGCTTGCAATACTCTTTTCCGCCCGCGATAAAGGAAACTGCGCCCTCAGTATCATTGGAGTTTTCTCCTAGAGTACTATTGGGCCCACCGTCATGAATAATGCCCGATGCCGTGACCACGACCCGGCGACCACATTGTTCAACACGCTCCACGTGGCCAACATGCCCCCCTTCAACGCCTAGCCATAAGCCACGAATATCATCCGCATTGTCTGGCAAGGGCTCAGTGCATTCAGCCAAAACTGGCAGGGGGAAATGGTCATAACTACAGCCAGGTGTATTGCCTTTAGCAATATCTGCAGCTAGCTTGCCGCTTCCGTCAAGAACTGGCAATTCGCAGTAGTTGATGGTGCTGCCATCACCAGCAAGTGTTGCAGGATCTGTGGTGAGAGGCGGGCGAGCCGAAAAAAACAACATCCAAAACGCCCACACAATGAAGAGCGACAGTACAGCAATGAAGCGAATAACCAGTGTTTTCATTTGAGTTACCGCTCTAAGAGAGCATTCAAAATGCTGCCGCTGATATGGGCATTTAGCCTGTAACAGCCATGCCTAGCCACTCTGCGACTAGTGCTGGCGTTTCTTGGTCTTCTATTTCGATAGTTATCTTCTGCGTACTTAGAAAACGGTTCTCGTCTTTACGGTCGACATTTATTAATTCTGCGTGCGCTCTAATACGCTTTCCCGCACTAACGGGCGACAAGAAGCGTATTTTGTTGAAGCCATAATTTACGCCCATTACGGTGTTTTCTGGCGCAAAACCAATGTCTTCGCTCAGCTTTACCAACAAAGACAGAGTAAGAAAGCCGTGTGCAATGGTTCCACCAAAAGGTGTTTGCGCTGCCTTTTCTTCATCAATGTGAATGAACTGATGATCTTCGGTGCAATCTGCGAAGTTATTGATACGGGCCTGATCGACCGTTATCCATGGTCCGGGACCAGATGTTTTTCCTATCTGATCAACCAGTTGGTCTTTGCTAACGATTGTTTTAGCCATTGGGCGTATCCTTTTGTATGTGAATGGAACTAGAAATTCTATTTTGCGCGCATAGCGCCTTAAAGTTAAGTAAACTGCCTAGCAGGTACTGCCGGTTGGCGGCCTTGGTTTGTGCTGCGCCTAGTGTTATGGCACAGTATATGTCACTTTAATAGTGCGAACAACGCGGTTTTTTTGAAAAGCCCATACGTGCGATTACTGTGCCGGCAGTTGTTGAGTGATTTCCAAAAAGATATAGGAGTGGTAAGCGTGACAGTAGGTATAATTGCAACACTAACAGTACAAGAAGGAAAGAATGAGGAATTCGAGTCGGTTTTTTCTGAATTAGTTCAACAAGTAAGAGCTAACGAGCCTGATAATTTGCTCTATGCGATACATCGCAGCAGAACCGATTCCCAAGTATATAAAGTGTTAGAGCAGTACACCAATGACGCTGCAATCGAAGCGCACGGAAAAACGGATTACTTTAGAGCGGCCGGCGCAAAGTTGGCAGGCTGTTTAGCCGCAGCACCTGAAATAGAAACTTTAGACGAGGTGTAAGAAACCCTGGACGAGGTATAAGAGCGCGCTCGCCCAGAGTTTTTAAATTACCGCATGCCTTAGCTAAGAAGCTATGGCTTGCGGAATTTCAGAGTCCACCTGTCAGTATTCCCTGTGACAGATTTTCTACCTACCTCATAGACTAATTCATCGTCTGCCCGGTAATGCAGGTCGGAGTAGTCTACAAACTCAAAGCCGGCAGCTTCAATTTCTTTAATGGCGAGCACTGGATCAAAGCGACGTCGGTTCTCATCGCTGTAACCTTGCATGTGCCTCTGCGTGTGATCTACCAGCGCATAAACACCACCTTTCTTCAATGCTTTGAAAACTGATGAGTTGATTGCCGCACGCGATTCGGCGTCAAAGTTGTGGTAGTTGCGAAAAGTAAAAACTATGTCGACTTTCTTAATGCCGAGATCCGTATTGCTTGCATGGTAAAAACGTGCGCCATCTGCCTTACCCATTTTTGTATCAGGGGCCAGAACCTTCAACTTGTCAAAGCCAGCTACATCTTTGAGTTTATCGGCAACTCTAGAAGCGCCATAAACTACATAAAATTCGCCGTTCTCCGCAAGAGCTGGAGCAAGCAGTCGGGTATACCAACCTCCACCAGGGATGAGTTCCACCACTTTCATGTCATCACGAAGACCAAAAAACGCCAGTGTTTCGATAGGCTTGCGGTTCTTATCTCGGGCAACGTCAGCTTCGGGTCTGGTGTCGGCACTCATAGCGGTCTGCAACTTCGCTTTTACCGCATCAAAATCGGCCGCCATTGCTTCAGCCCCTATAAACAGGGCAAAAATTCCGCAATAGGTGGCCGCAACTATTCTTCTATTTAATACTGTCATAACTAACCTCGAGTGATGAAACGACTACACAATAAATGGGTATGTTCAGGCGTAACATGCACTAATCGAGCGCTTTGATCAAGAACCTTGTTCAGGAAGCATTTACCAAGATCTGGATAAAGTTAGGAAGAAAAAATGGAAGACAAAAGAACTGAGACCTGCACCTTTTGCTATGAAGCACAGATCTCGTTGGGGAAGGGCACCGCTACTCGGTGCGTGTGATTGATATTCTGGACGTAGGGTTGTCGAAACGATGACGCTCTGCGAGATCAGAGTTAGCATCTCCAGACTCCACGCTGGCAGCCGTCACGGCACCTTGGTGGAAACGTACTCTATCAATGATGTCATCACGGTTACTGTTAAAGCCTTCACCACCAAAGTCAGGTCCAGGCATACTCGCACCTTGCTCGTCATTGTTCTCCGTTCCAGCGTCCCAGGTATGGCCGGTCAGCCGGATGGTGTCGCCGACAGCCATTGAGCTGACATTAGCTCCGTTTGCGCCTGTAAAAGCGTCGTTGGTGTGAACCAGCATTGAAATAACCGTTAAGCGCATGTCGTCCAGCTGATCTTCCGGTACTGTCAGTACAATAGGGCTACCAATCGATGAAGGAGCAATAGGTCCTTCGCTGCTCATTGAGGTGAGATGCTCATCAGCGGCAACCGCTTCGCCAAGTACGTCAGTGTTATCGCCACCTTCAGCCAGCAACTCCAGAGCTAGGCTTGAGGTTTCACCGTCGATGAAGCTATTGAAACCGGCTCTGTGCAACACCACAGCTACGGGTGACATTGGCTGCGCTAGCGTGAGGTTGCTTACCGTTACCTCAAACGTCGCATCAGCAACTACCGGTGGTGGGGGTTCCGGCGCTGGAGCAGGAGGCGTGACAGGCGCAGCGGCCGACGAAGAGCCTCCATCACAACCGCTAAGAGCAACAATGCCAAGCATGAGCGAACTCACTATGGCTGTTTTTGCTTTTCTGTTTTTCATGGTTCTTCCTCGATTAATTAACAGTGATCGTCATGCGGGCCACTGGGTTTAACCAACGGTGCACTCGCGAATCCAGGTCGCTGATTCCCCCATTTGGATCGGTGTCACCCAATACGTTGCGATGAATGTGTACGACGCCCTCGCGATCGCCCGGTTCGTCGGACAAAGTGCTATCGGGTTGGATTTCAAGAGCAACACCAGTGCCGCCGGTACCAACATTGGTGGCGTTGGGATTACCTGAACCCGCCATGCCTGGAACGGCATAACCGCCGAGTGGCAGTCCGGTGACAGCTTCGGTCACATCTGTTCTAACACTGCTGATTTCATCATTGGCTTCTGAGCCTGCGTCGTAAGCATTTAAGGTAACCGTGTATGTGCCTGGTTCGGTTGGTATTTTCCAGCTATCAAGGCCCGCAAACCCATCGTTAGTAGGTATTAGCATGGTCACCAGTGATAAATATTCGAAGTCTTCACTATCAAAGGTATAGCTACCTGAGGTAGTGGCGGGTGGCAGAGGTGGGGCGCTTAGGCCAAAGGCTTGCCAGGTGTTGTTATCGGCGTTTTCTGCACGCTCTAGCAGATACTCAAAATTGCTGTCGGCACTGGCAGCGCTTTGAGCTTGGGTAATCACGCCAGCTTCAGCAACCCAGGCCAATGCTCTTGTAGGAGCTTGTCCTGGCTCAAATAGATCGATTTGGTCGTTGTGTGCCACCAGTAATCGGGGAGTAAAGGACATACCTTGAGTGAGGTTGGTGATGTTTACCGTTAATTCAGCGGCCTGCGCTGAGGTGAATACCTGCGCTAGTAGCGCGGCGCTTATAAGTGTTCTTCGCATTGGATGCTCTCCGTTAACCTATGGTCGTTAAAATGTGTACCGGCAACTCTGTCGTAACGCTGCTTCAACTGGGTTGTGGTAACAGTAAGAGAACTTATTGTTCAGATTGGGTCTAAACCAGTGTGAAAAAAGTTTTTTTTTGAATGAGTAGACCTAAACGTACTTGCGGCTTGTCTTACTGATGAACTTCCGTTTATTTGCGGGTTAAATCTGGAACATTGGCAGAATGATCGATAGACCAAGAATGAATACCATGACAGTGCTTAACCATAGGCCGCCTCCGTTTAGACAAGTGTCCGAGATGCGTGAAGAAAGGGATGAACTCTCGAAAACGTCTGTGGGCAAGATCAGCCAAATCTCAGATCACAAAGAGAGAATGTTAATGCAGCGTGTCGCCTTGCATCGTGATCAGGCTGCGCTTGAGCAGTTGTACGCTACCTTTCGGCCTAGGGTGTATGGCTTTCTTCAGCGTCTCACAAAAGACAGTGCACTGATTGACGACACTTATAATGAAGTGATGTACTTAGTTTGGTCCAAGGCCAGTCAGTTTGGTGGCCAGTCTAAAGTGTCATCCTGGGTTTTCACCATTGCCTATAGAACCTGCTTAAATCTGTTAAAAAGACAGACTCAGCAACAGCGTTTGCAAGAACAGCTTGAAATTAATGAGGGCCATTCAAGTGATGATCTTGTTCGCCAATTAGAGCAAGAGCGCATGGTCGAAAATGCCCTGAGCAAAATAGCGCCAAAACAGCGCATGGTTCTGGAGCTTAATTACTTCATGGGATTTTCATTGCCAGAAATAGCAGAGATTACACATTCAGGCCTTAATACGGTAAAAGCCAGATTGCGTTATGCACGGCATCGGTTGCGTTCTGTGGTTGAGTTGATGGAGCTTGAGCAAAGCTCCCCGTCAGATAGTGCCGAAAAGGAGAACGAACATGGGTCTTAGTCAGTCAGAATTGAGAAAGCTGGACGAGCAAATACCAGCTTATGTGCGAGGCGTAGCGGACCAAGAAACTCGTAATCGTATAGAGCAGCAGATTAAGGTCAATGAAGATTTTGCAAAACAGGTTCAAGTTGAGCAGTCTTTACTCGCCAGTATCGCTCGGCAAACTAGTGGCTCGCATGAGAGCAGCACAAGTTTCGAGTCTTTGCGTCAAAGAATAGAGAACGAGAACATTAAGGTGACGGCAACGCTGCCCAAGCGCGCGTACTATATGCCCGCACTTGCCGCAGCTGTTGTGTTGGCAGTCATCGCACTGCCTTTATTACTTGAGCCCAGTGTTAATTCAGGTAATGAATTCGAAGCGCTTTCAGCGCCACAGCTAAACTCGTCGCAACCAACAGTTCTTGGCGCTCAGCCTGGTGCCGTGCGGATTATTTTTAAGAGCGAGCTTAGCGAACGCGAACGTGAAGTAATAGCCGCGCGCTATGGGTTGGGCGTGCATGTGGTAGCGGGGGCGCTTAACTCAATCATTTACAAGGTGCCGGAGCAAGAAAACGCTGAACAGATACTCGAGCAACTTCAGCGAGATGAAGGCATTGAATTTGCCGCGCTAACAGGCTCTATGGAATGAAACGATACGCAGCCATACTGGCCATCTCAGTTTTGATCTTTGGATTTGCCTCGTGCGCGCAAACCACTCCCGCACCGAGTTCAATTACACCACTGTCGACCGCTTCTTTGCCCGACGAAAACACAGTTGTGCTCGTGCTGGAAGATCCTCGACCATTGCATCGCCAACGCGGTTTGGGAACACCTGGCTACACGAGCCGTCAAGCCTACGACGTTGATCCGCTGTTAGCTCGCACGGCTCGCGCTGTTTCTCGAGACCTTGGTGTTGAATTGCTCACGCAGTGGCCTATTCGAAGTCAAAAGCTGCTTTGCTTACTAGTATCGTCTGCCGGCAAGGACGCGGACGAGCTCATTCGCAGTGCTTTGAAAGATAAGCGCGTAAAAATGGCGCAGCCATTCAATAGGTTTGAAACGCTAGCGGCGCCCGAACCTTTTCAGCATTTGCAGGCTTTCGATGCGGGCCAGCTCGAATCAATAGCAGGTGGCAATACAGGTAAGGCTGTTAAAATCTTGGTAGTTGATACTTTTGCCGACCTTCAGCATGAAGACCTCCGTCATGCAGATATTCAGCAATACGATTTTATTGGGCAAAACCGGGGCTTTTCACAGGAGCTTCATGGTACGGCCGTGGTAGGAGTGTTGGCCGCAGCCAGTTCCAATGGCATTGGTATTGCCGGTATTACTCCCGATGCAACTGTAAAGGTGGCGCGTGCTTGCTGGCAAACGCAAGCGTCACACTCGGCTGCCGCCTGTAATACACTGACGCTGTCTGCCGCACTGGACTTTGCGATAGAAAACAACTTTGACCTTCTAAATCTGAGCCTCAGCGGACCGTTAGACCCTTTGCTGGAAATGCTGCTTGATGACGTTCTGGCAAAAGGCACACAGGTAGTGACAGCTTTTGATCCGAAGCGAGCTAGAGATAAACGATTTCCAAAGTGGCGAGAGCAGGGAGGTGTTCTGTTTGCTGTGGGAAATCAAGCAAAAGCAGGAGACCTATGGCCTTGGGAAATTTCAGCACCTTACAGCGCAATTACCCTACAACCCAATAATCGGTACGATGTTGTTAGTGGGCATTCCATTGCCGCACCTCATGTGGCGGGGTTAGCAGCACTATTACTGCAAGGAAAGCCGCGCTTACAGCACAATGAAATTGATCTGCGCTTGCAGCAAATAAGCTATAGGATTGAAAGCGAATATCACCAGGCGAAGTAGGTAAGGTTTAATTGAAGCTCGGGTGACTTGATGGGTTCGCCAAACAGGATGGTGTTGTTGCGAGATGTGTATCCGTAACTTAGTTCGGCTGTTATAGGCCCCGAGCGCCAACCGAGTCCAATATTCGAATAGGTATATTGACTAATCACTGTATTGTCAAAATAGGTAGAACCTACTGTCGCGGTCAAGTAGCTGCGTGCAGATAAAGGTCTGAACCAATCTAAACTGGTGCTCAACGCGGTGGTTTGGTGATCGTAATAGTTGTCTGAATAGGCAATTGTGAAAGCGAAGCTGTTGTCCCAACGAATGCTGCTTTGTATTTCGGTAAAATCCCATTCCTTAATGGAACCGGGAAATGCCCGGTGCACGATGGCGCCTCCAAGAACCACTCGGTCACCCAGTTCACGATTGTAGCTAATATGTGAGGTGATTGAGCGATCTCGCTGTTGCGTGCCGCTAGACAGAGCGGAGCTAGCACCGATTCCAGCCAGCCAATTAGACGAAAGTGACAGGTCAATATTAATGGCCGCTGCGCTATTGTTCAAAGACTCCGAGATACCGCGATAAATAGGTTCGCTTTGCACGCTTAGTACAGCTGAAGGCACTAAACTTGCAGCCTCGGTATAAGTGGAAGACAAACCAAATACAATTATCGGCAATGCCTGCCACGTTTTACTCACACCGATTCCCCTATTATCAGCTATTTGCTGTTATGAGCTTTCGACAGCAAAAGGGAAGTGCAGTTCAGATAATTTTTGGTAGGCAGACCTAAACCACCGAGCGTTGACCACTGATATTATGAGGTGCTCTTTATCGCTAAGCACACAGCAAATTTTTTGTTGGCGTCAGTCCATAGCTCAACCAGCGTGTAGCCGGCGTTTTCCAACATCGGAGTAATATCATCCAATGACCATTTGTGCGAATACTCAGTCAACATTCTTTCACCGATTGCAAACATTCTTTGGCCACTGGCCAGCGCCACCGTAATATCCCGTTTCGCCTCCAAGTGCATTTCTATTCTAGACTCAGCCGAATTGAAAAGGGCAACGTGTCGCCAATCCCTTGCATCGAAATTCGATCCTATCAACTGGTTTACGTGTCTAAGCGCATTCAGATTAAATGCTGCGGTTACACCCAATGCGTCATCGTAAGCGGCTTCCAGCTCCTCCTGTCCCTTAACCAAGTCCAAGCCAAGCAGCAGGGCGCAGTCACCCAGGTCTTCACCCACCTGCGATAACAACTCAGCTTGCTTCGCAGGAGGAAAATTACCCAAGCTAGAGCCAGGGTAGAACATCAAGGTCTTTTGCTTTTTAAGCTCATTTGGCAGTCTGAACTGTTTGGAAAAATCCATGGCTACGCCCGAAACCGCTATGTTTGGGAAACGTTTTTGTACGGCAACTACCTGCTGCTTTAAAAACTCGGCTGACACATCAATGGCTACATAACTGCTTGGTTTCAATGAAGGTATTAGGGCCGCCGCCTTTTCGCAATTCCCCGCGCCTAAATCAGCCAACTGATAATCAGCACCAAGATGGCGCACAACACTGTTGGCGATCTGGCTGGTATATTGTTCGAATATCGACTTTTCAGTTCGTGTTTGATAATACTCGGGCAAGCTTGTGATCGCCTCAAACAACTTAGAGCCCATAAAGTCATAAAAGTATTTGGGCGACAGCTGTGCCGGGCTCGCCATTAGCCCTGCTATTAATTCCTGGTGTTCTGAACTGGATTCAGGAGTCTCCAATTCAAAAAACGCAGGCTGAACATCGTCCAGCTGCTCAATGCTCTTTTTGGGGCTTTGCTGAGTGTTCTCTACGTCTCTCGCCAGCCGAATACCAGAAAACTGCCAGCGAGTGCCCGCGGGGAAAAAGTTGCGATAACTGCTGCGTATATGGCCGACGGGAGTTACGCATGAGCCGCCACGCAGAACGTACTGGTCGCTCATGAACTTGCCGTTATATTCGCCAACAGCGCCCTGGGCAATTGCAAAACCTGGGTAAGGGGCATAGTCGCTTCGCGTCCACTCCCACACATCACCGAAAAGCTGTTCTGCCTTCGCTAACTCGGGAACATCGTTATGCGAAATGGGGTGCAGAGAATCGCTTTCGAGAAAATTGCCGCTAACCGTCGCATGCTGTGCAGCGGCCTCCCATTCAAACTCTGTTAAAAGTCGCGCGCTTGACCAGCGCGCGTAAGCTTCTGCTTCGTAAAAGCTTACGTGGCACACCGGCGCATTTAAATCGACAGGGCATTCTCCATGCAGTGTGAAACAGCGCCATTGCTGATCAACTTGGCGCCAGTACATGGGTGCTTGCCAGGCTTCTTCCTGCACAGCAGCCCAGCCGTTTGAAAGCCAGAGCTCTGGTTTCGAATAGCCTCCGTCATTAATGAACTCTATATATTCTCCGTTACTGACTGGCCGGCTTGCTAATTCAAAATCATCGGTACGAATCGTATGTTTCGGTGTCTCGTTGTCGAAGCAAAATGTATCGGCAGAATGCCCAACGCTTGTCTCTTGCGCCTGCACTCGTATCCATCTCATGGGTAATGGCCGTATAGAGTTGAGTGGCCATTTGGTTTCATAGGCGGGTAAGAGCGGATTCGCAGAAAAAAGATGTTTAATGTCCGTTAACAATAACTCTTGGTGTTGTTGCTCATGATTTAGACCTAACTCAATCAACTCTGCTATGTCGCTGTGGCTATCGTCGTCATCAAAAGAGTCAAACAATAAGGCCATTCCTTGATCAACGTGATTTCTATAGCGCAGAACATCTGTCAATGTAGGACGGGTTAAAAGTCCTCGTTGGGCTCTGGTAAATTGCTCGCCAACCCCGTTGTAATAAGAATTAAACAGATACTGGAACTCGGGGTTGAATACCGTGTAGCAGTCTCGCCGCGGCACTAATTGAGGTATTAACAAGAACGTTTCGAAAAACCAGGATGTATGCGCTAGGTGCCACTTGGCTGGGCTTGCGTCTGGCATAGACTGCGCCGAGCAATCTTCGTCACTGAGCGGCTGAACGAGGCGTTCTGTTTGGCTTCTAATTGACTCATAGGCTTTGGCCAATGAAGTCAGAGTTTGTGAGTTAAGTGATCGGTACTGATTGAGTAGGCTCAAAATGGATCCTGATGGTTAGAGAGCAAGCTGCTTTGGTGGACCGTCGCAGCTTCTGAACTATTGTAACAAGTACTGCATCGAGAAAAACTGCCTTTACAACACATATTGGTCTCCGCACGCGCCAAACTGGTCTGTATGAGCTGGGATTACCTTGCCCGGTCTTGCTCACTATCATTACGGATGGTGCACCTCGGCGGATCACAGAGCCGCCGGTAAAAACACTTAAAAGTCATGACCTATTATTCATACTCGCTCGATGAAGCTTCATTGAACTATCCGTATCAGGGCCGTATAGTCTGAAGCGAAAGTTTGTGATCGAAAGAGCCCGTTAAGCACCGTATTTACTGGCGCTCAGAAGCCTGTAAATGTTGGAATTTTGGGCGAACTATAGTCACGGTTTCCTCTGGCGATCACTGGGCTGCTGCCCGCCTACGCGGGCTGTCAAGGGGAGAAAAATTGATACGTTATGGGATGCGCAGACGGCGCCATTTGTAGTCTGGTGTAGGATGCTACGCGCAAAAAAATCGAGTGTGAGCTGGTAGTATGAAAATACAAATAATAATTACACCAATATAAGGGAGTACTCCTTGGCTATACCACTGACCCAAGCACCAGGCTTATCAGGTTCGACATTTTTGGATTTTCCATTAGCACTTGACCTAGACAAACTGAGCGCTGACTTTGCGATTCTTGGTATACCATTTGGTATGCCCTATGACGACCTGGGTAAACCTAACGACCAGAGTTTGGCACCTGACGCTATTCGGCATGCACCGAGCAAAGAAGATATAGCCTACACGAAAGGTCATTATGACTGGGACCTCGGTGGACATTTGCTCGATGGCCAGCACATTGACATTGTAGATTGCGGCAACGTGACGTTCGACCCTGATGATAATCACGAGCACTACCTCAGGGCTGAACAGACCGCACGTAAGATATTATCCTCAGGTGCGCAGCTTATAACTCTGGGGGGCGATCATGGTGTGCCAATACCCGTATTGCGCGCCCTAGACGTTCTTCAACAGAAAATCACTTTGGTTCACATAGATGCTCATCTGGATTGGCGCGATGAGGTCAATGGCGAGCATGAGGGTTATTCGAGTCCAATAAGACGCGCGGCCGAAATGCCGTGGATAGGCGAAATAGTACAAATTGGTTTACGTGGAATTGGCAGTGCGCGTGAGGCTGAAGTTAATGACGCGCGCAGGCATGGGGCTGAACTAATTTCTGCCTACGAGATGCACGATATTGGTATTGACGCAGTACTTGATCGAATACCCGATGGCGGACCTTATTACCTCACGATAGATGCAGACGGTATTGACCCTACCATCATGCCAGCGGTGATGGCGCAAACACCAGGTGGTTTGGACTGGGTTCAAACTCGTAAGTTTATCCATGGTTTGGTGAACAAAGGTCGGGTTGTGGGCATGGATCTCGTCGAAATTGCACCACGCTATGATGTAGGTAAGACAACAATGATTCATGCTGAGCGACTGATCTGTAATTTCATCGGTGCGTCGATACGAGCGGGGCACTGCAAATGAGTATGTCTGCAGCGAACGTTCGCCGATGGCTTATTATGGTTGTTCTGAGCGTGTCGGGCGGCATTATTTATTTGCTGCCTTTTCTGCAAGAAGTGTATTACAAGCCGCTTGCCGAAGCCCTGTCTCTAGACAATACGCAAGTAGGTTCTCTGATGAGCGCCTTTGGTGTGACTGGCATGCTTTCC
This sequence comes from Pseudomonadales bacterium, assembly GCA_045106985.1. Lineage (GTDB taxonomy): Bacteria > Pseudomonadota > Gammaproteobacteria > Pseudomonadales > JAUIET01 > JAUIET01. The sequence goes on from JBGCFQ010000023.1 coordinate 56,576, forward strand.
TATTTTCCTGGAGGGTGGATGGCTGATCGCTACTCTCCGCGAAAACTACTAACGGCTTCGCTACTTCTAACGGGGGGTGCTGGTTTATATTTTGCAACGTTCCCAAGCTACGCCGTTAGTTTAGCCATCCACGCTGTATGGGGTGTAACAGTAACGTTATTGTTTTGGGGCGCAATGATTCGTGTTACCAGAGGTTGGGCCCCACCCGAAGAGCAGGGTAAGGCTTTTGGTATTCTGGAAACTGGTCGCGGCTTTGGAGAGGTATTGAGTTCAATGGCACTGCTGGCGGTATTTGGTGCGCTGGGTAGCGGTGCATTTGCGCTATCGACTGTAATAACATCGCTGTCGGTTTTGATACTGGTGCTTGGCGTTGTGGCTTGGTTTACTATTGATGACAATGCAGGTGGACGACAACCCGCCGAAGAACAAAAATCGTCTGTAGGAATAGCTGAAGTGCTAGCGGTTTTGAAAATGCCGTCGGTTTGGCTCATTGGAACCATCATTCTTGCCGGTTACTGTGCCTATTGGGGCACCTTCCGGTTTACCTCTTATTCCTCCGATATATTCTTGTTAAGCGTTACTATGGGGGCTGCCATTAGCGTTGGTAAGATGTGGATGAAACCGATAGCGGCTCTGGTTGCAGGTTTCGTTTCTGACAAATTTGGAATCGCAAAGTCGGTTGCTGCATTGTTTGTCATACTAATCGCTTCGTTTGTTTTGTTCGCACTTCTTCCTGGTTCGCAATCTTTGCTTGCGGTCATGATTGTTAATGTAGCGCTTGCGTCGTTGGCAGTGTTTGCCATGCGTGGTATTTACTTTGCGCTACTGGAAGAGGGCGGTATCCCTATTGCTGTAACGGGAACAGCCGCTGGAATCGTCTCAGTCGTGGGTTTTACCCCCGACATTTTTATGCCCTATTTGGGTGGCATGCTATTGGATCAGTATCCCGGTGCTGAAGGCTATCGATATTTCTTTTTGACGGTTGCAGCGATATGCTCGGTTGGACTGATCGCTACTTTGATGTTGATGCGCGGAATTTCGCGCAATCGCAATTTAGTTTTGGAGTATACTGAATCTCAAAAGGAGGTCTTATGATCGAATACCATAACCCTGAAGCCTCAGTGGCTGTCGATAGAACACCCTATGAACTATCTGCCGTTATCAAAGGTTCCAAAGCCATAAAGATTGGATTTCTTGCCAATGGATTTCCAGATTCAGAGAATTTTCTGAATGAATTGGCCAAGGCAATGAAAACCATTGAGCCGGCTATTGAAGTGCTTGCTTACAACAAGGGCAATGCGACTGTTCCTGCCAATGCTGATATGTTGGCTGACATAAGCACTCATTGCTCTGCTGCGGTCGCTGCCTACGGGCACTGAGGCTCTTGTACCACCGGCACCGTGCGTGACGGAATCAATTTAGCAAACCTTGGTATTCCCGCTGTAGCGTTAGTGACTGAAGAATTTTGGCCGCAGGGAGACTTTGTGGCTGAATCTTTAGGTATGCCTGATGTTCCGCGAGTAAAGCTTCCGCATCCGATTGCCGGTGGCAGTACAGATTACATTCGTAAAGTAGCCTCTGACTATGCCGCTCAAGTAGTCGAAGCATTGGAGGCCCGGAGTGAGTGAGATGTTAACGGCCTTGGATGAAGAGGCGGCCTTAGAAGATTTGCATGCGCGTGGTTTTACCGACGGCTTACCGGTTGTAATACCCACAGCAGAGCGCGTGCGAAGGATGGTGCTTGCCTCAGGCCAGGAGGGCGACATGGCCCTGGGCACTATGGGGCCTGGGCATGGTATGGCGACCATTGAGAAAGTTGCTGTGGCAGCCGTTATGGCTGGTTGCCTTACAGACTATATGCCAGTTGTGTTAGCAGCTGTTAAGGCTGTAATAGCCCCAGTATTCGACCTAACTGAAATGCAGGCAACAACACATTGTACGGCACCTCTAATTATCGTTAATGGCCCCGCCAGACATAGTTGTGGACCAATTGCCAGTGGCTATGGTGCATTGGGGCCTGGTCACCGTGCCAACGCGTCTATAGGCCGCGCACTTCGGCTAGCGATGATTAACATAGGCAAGGCGCGACCTGGCAGCTCTGATATGGCTCTGCTTGGCCATCCGGGTAAGTTTACTTATTGCTTGGCTGAGAACGAGGAGGACAGCCCCTTTCCACCTCTGCATGTTGATCTTGGCTTTGCTGCGGAAGACAGCGTGGTCACAGTTATTGGTGCTGAGGCGCCGCACTCGGTGATTTATGTGGGTGACGCTGACGATCCAGAACACTACAAAACCTTGCTTGAGCTTTTGGCCATTGGGGTTGCTAACGCGGCGACCAATAACGCTATTCTCGGTAGCGGCATGGCTACTATTGTGCTCAACCCTGAGCATGCCGATATATTGCACGCGGCGGGTTTGAGCAGGCAAGATATTGCTGAGGGAATTTATCAGCGCAGTTGCATGGAGCCCGAGGACATCACGCGCCTTATGCCGGCTTTTGCGGGTGACAACCCTCAAAAAAGATACGCCTTCAGTGGCCCTGAGAGTTTGCTCATTTTGATGTCTGGTGGCAGCGGTCTCTATTCAATGGTCATGCCATCTTGGAGCACTGGCCCGCATTCGAACTCGGCATCAAGCGTGAAAGTAGAAGCAGATTTTTTCTGTGAAATTCCCGGCCTGTAAAACCCCGCTAGATAACACGCAGTAAGAGACTCACCTTTTTTAAAGGTGAGTCTCATCGGCTAAATCCAGCCTTGCGCTCTTGCGGCATCTTCGCGCGCACGCTCTGGCGAGCCCAATACTTGTCGATTGAAGCCAATTCTTTTGAACCAGTAATGCAAACCCATTAGGTCTGTGAAACCCATGCCGCCATGCACCTCAGTCGAGGTGCGCGCGACAAAGCGACCCACTTCCGACAAATGCGCTTTGGCGTGGCAGGCCGTAACGCGACTTTCTTCTGGAATGGCATCAAAGGCATGAGCAGCGTACCAAACGAGTGACCTGCAAGGTTCGAGTTCAGCCGCCATTTCGGCACACATATGTTTAACCGCTTGAAAGCTGCCAATTACGCGATTGAATTGCTTGCGCTCTTTTGCATAGTCAACGGCTTTCTCAATCATATGCTGCGCAGCGCCCAGTGTGTCAGCGGCAAGCATTATTCTGCCAGCGTCTATCAACTGTTGGATCAGAGCCTGGTCAGCATTGAGTAATTCCGCCTTTGCATTCGATAAGCGAAACTCAGCAAGAGCCTGAGTGTCATCAATAGAACGTAAAGCTTCACGTTCTACCCCATTGGCGTTCGTTTCAACCGCGTACAGCGAGCTGTCTGGGCCATTAACCAGCAACAGCTCTGCTTGAGGAGCGCCCAGTGCAAATAAAACGTGACCGGAAAGCTCGCCATTCGACACGCTGAGACCTGCACCATCGCGCGCGCCAGTATTCTCACTCAAGGCGACGGCTACTTGTAGGCTGCCATCGGCAATGGCAGGGAGCCATTTGCGTTGTTGCGTTTCATTTGCGGCTTGGCGAATTGCTAGTGTTGCTAGCACGCTGCTCGCCATAAATGCTACTGGGCATATGTAACGCCCCAGCATTTCTTGAACAAGCATAGCGTCTAACAATGACATATTAAGGCCACCGTGCGCCTCTGGCGCCAATAAGCCTGTAATACCTAAATCAGCCAAGCCTTTCCATAGAGTGTCATCGTGCTTTGCACCACCTTCAGCCAGCTCTCGCACTCGATCCAGTGGGCTGTTGTCTTGCAGAAAACGGTCAACGCTTTCTTGCAACATGACTTGTTCTTCTGTGAGGCCAAATTCCATCTTAACGCGCTCCTTTTGCAGGCGAAGAAACAGAAGGAGCAGGCTTTGGTTCGCGAGGCATTCCTAGGCCATGCTCAGAAATTATGTTCTTCTGAATTTGCGCGGTACCGCCACCGATGATTAATCCCAAATCAAACATATACATTCTTTGCCATTCGCCTCTATCGCGCAGCCGCGAACTACGGTGGTAGAGAATTCCCAACTCGCCATAACAGTCAATCGCTAAGGCGGCCAGTTGATGGTTCAGTTCGCAGCCTTGCAGCTTAACGATTAGCCGCGCCATACCGGCACTTTTTTTCTTTAGTGAGCTGGTTAGCAAACGCAGGCCATTGAATTGCATCGCCAACACTTCGCTTTGCAGTTTCAGCAAGCGGTCGCGCAGAATGGGGTTTTCCATTAGGGTTGTTCCGTCAATGGTTTCCTCCTGCATTAACTTTATGATTCGATTAAGCCGGGTGTTTGAGGTATTTGGGTCGCCCAACATGCCACGTTCATGCTTTAAGGTTGCGTTAGCTACCTGCCAACCTTCTCCGCGATTACCCACCATGCTACTTTTGGGCACGCGTACGTCAGTGAAAAACACTTCGTTGAATTCTGCGTTGCCAGTCATGGTGTTTAACGGACGCACTTCAATGCCCGGAGTATCCATTGAGAACAGCAGGTAGGAAATACCCTGGTGCTTTGGAGCATCGGGTTCGGTGCGCACCAAGCAAAACATCATGTCGGCTTCATGCGCGGTACTGGTCCATATTTTTTGTCCGTTGATTATAAAGTCGTCACCGTCTTCAGTAGCTTTGGTTTGCAGGTTCGCAAGATCAGAGCCTGCGCCTGGTTCCGAATAACCTTGGCACCAAAGTACGTCGCCGCTGAGTGTTTTAGGTATCCATTCTTGCTTTTGCTGTTCTGTACCCATTTCCAACAAAGTGGGCACTAACATAGATACACCTTGGCCTGCTAAGCCACCAGGCGCTCCTGCGCGTGTAAATTCTTCTGCGCTAATGCGTGACTTTAATATATCGGCTTGCCCACCGTGCCCGCCATACTCTTTGGGTATGGTTCTCGCGGTATAGCCATGTTCTATAAGCATGGCCTGCCAGCGTCTTAGTTCTTCGTCGGGTCTTCCCATGCCAGTGCGCTTTGGCCATTGTTCTGTAGTGCTTTCCAGAAATTGTCGTACTTCCTGTCTGTAGTTCTGATACTCGGGGCCGTAAGCCAAATCCATCGTTCACTTCCTCATTCTAAAGCCAGCTTTATGCGCGCGTTTACGTCAAAAGGCTGGCTCAAATACGTTCCGTTTTGTAATGCTGGCGAGCAAATAATCTCGTCGATCGTGTAGCAAACAGAGTAACATGATTGCAGCTTATTTTTAATTACGGGAGCAAAGCAATGGCAAGGTTCGATGGCGCAAGCGTTGTAGTAACAGGTGGTGCAAGTGGTATTGGGGAAGCCACGGTGCGCGGTATTGTTAGCGAAGGTGGTCAAGTAGTTATTGCTGATTTGCAACAGGAAATGGGCGAAGCATTGGCTGCAGAGTTGGGTAGCAATGCTGCTTTCTGTAGAACGGATGTGACAAAAGAAGAAGATATAGTGGCAGCCATCGCGTTGGCCCAAAGTAGTTTCGGTCCGCTGACCGGAATGGTAAACAACGCGGGCATAGTTGGGGCCATCGGCTCTATTATGGAAACTACGGCAGAGGCTTTTGATCATTCCATGGCTATTCTGTCACGCGCTGTATTCTTAGGAATAAAGCACGCTGCTATAGCCATGCAAGACCAGAAAAAAGGCGCGATTGTTTCACTTGCTAGTACGGCTGGCTTGGTTGGCGGGCAAGGCCCCCACGTATACACGATGGCTAAACATGCTGTTGTTGGAATTACCAAATCGGCCGCATGCGAATTGGCCGCAAAAGGTATTCGCGTTAATGCGATTGCACCGGGCGGCACTGTAACGCCAATGACCGCAGCTTTAACGGATAATAATCCGGATATTATCGCAGCGGGCTTAGCGCAATCTTCACCACTTGGTTTTGCGGCGATGCCGGCTGATATGGCCTCAGGTATTTTGTTTGCTCTTAGTGAAGACTCGCGTTATATGACTGGTCATACAATTTTAATGGATGCTGGTGAAACCATGGGTACAGCTCCAGACTTTTATGCGGCCGACGCTGAGGTTATGTTGCATGGGGGGCAGCGTACTTCCCAGAATGGCTAGGGCTGTCTTTCCGTTCAGTGGGTCATCCTTGCCCGGTTCCGCGAGTTTAACTTAGCGGAAGCGAAACTGCCCAGGTAGTGACAAGCGGATTGCATACTGTTTTGAAGCGAATAGCGCCAAGGATGGACGCGGGATGGCACATGGATGTGCCTCTGAGCATCAAAATAGTATGCAGTCCGCTTGGCACGGGCGCTTGAATAAGTACTGCTTAGACTTGGATTTGAAAAATGACTCTTTCGTCAGCAATGTTGTATATTGCTACTGTTTCAACAACGAAGGTAAAGCCTCGATACACAGTTCGTAGCCGTCAACGCCCAAGCCAGTTACAACAGCGTCAGTTGCCAGCGACACATAAGACGTATGGCGAAACGTTTCTCGTGCATGAGGGTTCGAGATATGCAGCTCGATCTTGTAGCCATTGAATGCTCGCAAAGCATCGTGAATAGCGACTGAAGTGTGAGTGTAAGCGCCTGCATTAATAATAATGGCGTCCACATTGTTGATCGCTTGTTGAACCCACTCTACTAGCTGGCCCTCATAATTGGACTGCACAAAATTGACGTCTACATTGAGCTCCTTGCCCCGTTTTACGCACCTGTCGGCAATGTCGTCCAGGGTGTCGTAGCCGTATATTTCTGGTTCGCGGCTGCCCAACAAGTTTAAATTTGGACCGTTGATTACCGTAACTTTCATCGTATTAATTTTGGCTTTAGTCTTAGTGTCAGTCATAGCAGCATCAGGCGGCGCGCAATTTTCGGTCGGCCGCTCTTATTGCCAAAAGGTAGCCGGCAGCACCCATGCCATTGACAAATCCAAGTCCGCCATCGATGCCCTGCATTGGTGGCATCGTTTCAGCAGGGTCGGCAAAGATATTGCTTAGTCGCACTTCTATCACTGGTTTTCGTAGGTGCGCTACCTGCTTGATGGCAGAATCAAACGCGTTCAATTTCTGTGGTGTGCCGTAGCGAAGACAGGACGGATTGATAACCAAAGCGCTAAACGATTGGCTGTCGTCACTTATGAACTTCAGCATTTGTTGCTCATCATCAGTTTGGCGAAAGTCCAGGTCGATATCGAGATTGGCGCACAGCGTGTCGCATTCACCTCGAATCATATCCAACGATAAATCATTGCTACCGTCCTCGCTTTTGAGGTCAGCTAGTCCTGGTCCATTAAGTATGAGCACCGATTTGTTGGGCATTTAGACGCCTTCATTGATTAGGGAACACTAGACGGCAACTTAGCATCAAACTAACTTCCCATCAACAAAGAGCCGAGCGGGCAAATGCGTTAAGGCTTGTGCCTATGGTCTCGTTGGTACACAGCGTCATCAAGCCTTCCACCACGAAGTGACTGCGGCGCTTGCACAAAGAAATCGTCGCAGCTGGAACCACTGCGGCTCCAATCGGCTACTTCGCTGCGATAGGCAATTTTCCAGACGCCGTTTCTACGTTCGTAGCGGTCAATATAGCGCCCCGCAATAATCAAGTCTTGAAAGCCGCTGTCGTCTTTAACTTTATGAAAGGCATTAAAATACACTTCACCAAATGCTTGGTCGCCGTCCAGCTCAATAAGCACGTTGCCTATCATGTGCTGGTTAGCTTCATGTTCTGTAAGCGCCGTAATTGCAAACTCAATAAATTCATGTGGCGACGCATTACATATTCCGTATTCGCACCAACCATCGTCAAAAAATACATCATGCAGCAAATCTGAATCCAGGCGATCCAGTCCGCGCATGTATTTGGCCGAAAGCTCGTATATTTCCTGTTTTGAGATTAAGTCCTCAACTGCTGTACTCATAGTGTTGTTATCCGGTGGTGCCTAACGTTAGTGGCTAGTTACTAATTCGCGTTAGAATGAAAAAACGCATGCGAGGGGTCATCTGCACCGTGAGCACCTTTTCCAAGCGCGGCGAAGCCCTCGCTCTCGCGTTCATCAGTGACAGTAACCACTCGACTCCAGTCTATAACAACTTCGCGGCGACGTATTTTCCATACCTTATCGCGCTTCTCCAATGTGTCCAGGTAGCGGCCAGCGAACTGCATCTCGCTCTCAGCCCCGTGAAAAAGATGGGCGGCATCTACGCCAGACTCTGATTTGGCCACTGTGTCTGTGGCAAATACAATCAGTGAATTGCCAAGACTGTGTCTGGTCAGTTCATACTGCTCTCCCAGCGCATGAACGACCAATTCTGCAAACTGCTGTGCGGGGCCCTTGAACGCGCCGTAATCGACCTCTGCGTCCGCCCAATAACTGTGTTTGATTAAGCTGGGGTCAAGCCGGTCTAATCCGCGGCTGTGTAAGGCCAGAATATCAAGAATGGCCATGCGATCGGCTTGTTCGGTTACTGATGGCGGACTGCCAATATTAGCTAGCATGGTCAAGCTCCTCATTTATTGTTGGGCTGATTTTCTGAAGCAGCTGTTGCTTGCATTGACAGGGTATTGCAGTACATACTAAAAAACAATCTAGTCTGACTGTATTGTCCATAATCATGGTAGATGAAGCGAATAAAGGTGGCTCTGAAGGTGGAAGCGCGAGGTCTCCGGGGATGGCGATTTCGGACGTTCTTGCCACTGATCGAAAACCGGTGCCAGCGCCGCTCTTAGAGCAGAGTTACGAATTTCTAGGTGATGAAGACATAGCGATTGAACGCTATATTTCGCCTGAGTTTTTCGAGCGAGAAGTTCAGCAGCTTTGGCCAAATACCTGGCAATGGGCCTGTCGCGAAGAGCATATTCCTGACCTAGGTGACCATTACGTGTATGACGTTGGACCGTACTCTGTGATTGTGGTGCGGTCGGCCGAGGACACTATTCAAGCATTTCTTAATAGCTGCACTCATCGTGGCACTCGAATATTAGCGGGGCAGGGCAGTGGCTACACTCAGGGTTTTCGATGCCCGTTTCATGGTTGGTCATGGCAACTGGATGGCCAGATAGACAACATTCCCGGGCGTTGGGATTTCCCGCATGTTTGCGAGGAAAACCACAAGCTGCAAACGGTTAAGTGCGAGCTATGGGGTGGTTTTGTCTTTATCAATATGAATCCAAAAGCAGAGCCCTTAGAGCAATTTCTGGGCGTGTTGAACGATCATTTTGAACATTTCCCTTTAAAGCGACGAAGAATCAAACTGCACATTCAAAAAACGTTACCAGCGAATTGGAAAGCTGCCCAAGAGGCATTTCTTGAGGCGTATCACAATGTAGAAACGCATGACGCGCCAAATGGGGCTAATGCTCAATATGATATTTTTGGTAAATATTTGAGCCGTTTTATTCATAGCATCGGCACATTTAGTAGCGAGTCCTTGGCAGACTACGCGACCGAAAAATGGGCCGAGCAGCCGAGTGAAGAGGAACTTCTTAAATCATTGGCCGCCTTTGGGGTTGAGCCAAGAGAACTCAAGCCTGGCGAGACTGCACGCAATGTTGTTGCGGAAGGTCTACGGTCGAATCTTGGTGATGCATTGGGAGTAGACCTCTCAGACGTAAGCGATAGTCTTATGCTTGACTCTATTGAATACCATTTGTTTCCTAACATGTTTTTGTTTCCTGGCGTCAGTATTCCGATGGTCTATCGATTTCGACCCAACGGCCTAGACGTTGACAGCTGTCTGTTCGACATACTTATTATGGAGCCCCTCGCGGAGGGCGTAAGCCACCCTGAACCACCCGAGCCCATCTGCCTAAGCGTGGAACAATCGTACACAGAGGTTGAAGAGTTAGGCTGGTTGGCCGCATTGTACGATCAGGATACTGACAATTTGCATTTGCAACAGCAGGGTTTCAAAACCAGCCGAAAGCAAGGTATTACGCTGGGCAATTATCAGGAGGCTCGTATTCGCCGAATGCACATGACTTTAGACGAAGTGCTTTCAGAGACAAGGCTAAACACATGAGTGAAAAAACAGTACACAAGGTGGCCGACTTGTCGGACATTGCTCTTGGTAAAACACACCGAGTTAGTGTTGGGGACGAAGACATTTTGCTTTGCCGGACCAGCGACGGCGTATATGCCGTCAGCAATAAATGTTCGCATGCGGCGGCCGATTTATGTGATGGAAAGCTGAAAGGTCATCGAATATTTTGCCCATTACACAGCGCGGCTTTTGATGTGAGAACGGGGGAGGCGCTTTCAAGGCCCGCGTCAAAACCGATAGAGTCTTATGAAGTGGTTATTGAGGGCGAGGATATTCTGGTGTCGCTGGTTGAGTAAATTTATTGTTTCAAATAGCTTTTTTCTAAGCGCCATTGAATCGAACAACTCTCTTTTAGTAGTAAGAGTGCGAGGTTGGGTGTGGCACAAACAACTATAGAACAAGCTTTTGAAGCGAAGGCAGGCTGTAACGCACTGCAAGCCCGCACGGCACAGCGTGCAGAGCTGAACGGCACACGTTACACGTCAGCTGAAGTGCTGGAACGTGAGTGGCTTAACGTTTGGACAAAAAGCTGGTTGTTTGCTGGCTTACTGAGCGACGTAAACGAGCCGGGTGATTACTTTACTTATCAAGTTGGCAGGGAGTCTGTCATTGTCGTGTGCGGCGACGATAGCGAGTTGCGTGCATTCTATAATGTCTGTCAGCATCGTGGAAATCGCTTGCTCAGTGGCGAAGCCGGATGTGTTGGTCAATTCACCTGTCCTTATCATGGCTGGAGCTATAGTCTTGATGGAGCCTTAAATAAAGTTCCAGATGCCGAGCGTTTTTCCCCGCCGGTTTCATTGACGGACAGGTCGTTGAAACCTGTGCAGTTGGAGCAATGGGCGGGAATGGTGTGGGTCAACCTCGATCCTGACGCGCAGCCGTTAAGCGATTTTCTTGGGCCGATAATCGAAAACCTAGCGCCGTATCACTTCGAAAATATGGTGCTTACGCAGCACCAAACAGTAGCCCTTGACGCGAATTGGAAAACGGTTCGAGACAATTTTCTAGAGCAGTACCACGTTGACTTTATTCATCCGCAACACGCCAGCTTCGTTGACTGTTGTAACTCCACGAATATTTTGTGGCCTCTTGGGCATTCGGCCACAATGGTTGAGGGCTTTGTTACTAACTCGCGCTACCCATTGCCAGAGAAAACCCCCGAACACCTTATTCCAGCGCTTAAGGGCCTGGGTTTAGACCCTGAGCGCTACGACGGCAGAGTGTCGGATATCCGCGCGGCGGTACAGCAACGCAAGCGCGCTTTGAGCGAGGAGTTCAAGGTAGATTTCAGTCACCTGCGTGATGACCAGCTGACGGACGTTTGGCAATACGATGTATTTCCAAATACCTTCATGACCATTCAGGCTGAAGAGCTGTGGATTTACGGCCCCAGACCACATCCTTCTGACCCGAACCAGTGTTTCTTTGATAAGTTTACCCTGCAGATACCTGTTGAGCATGGCGCAGATTCTGCTCTTGGTGTTACGCTGAGCCCAGGTTTAAGCACCAGTGTTAATGCAGATCGGCCCAATCACGATCAGTTTTCTGGTGCCGACGTGGTTGCTGGAAATCACAGTTTAACCATTACTATTGACCAGGATATTGCCAGCCTGCCAGATATGCAGGCGGGTTTGCACTCGCGAGGTTTTGAGCACGCCTTGCTGAATGAGGATGAAGTTCGTGTACAGCACTTTCATGATTGGTTAGACGAGTGGATGCGAGATTAAGCACCTTTGTAAATCAAGCCATTGAAAATAAAACTATACAAATACAAAACTTGAAAAGCACTAAAGCGCCCAGGAGAAAAAAATGAACGCCAAATTAAAGGTTACTAACAACGAAGAACTGCAACGAGTGTTCGATTTGCAGACCGATAAGCAGTGGGAAGTGCGCAAAAGTTCGGTGGCTGAGCGAATCGAGAAGCTGGAGAAGCTAAAAGCGGCGATAAAAGCGCATGAATCGGAAGTGATCGCGGCTTTATACGCCGATTTGCGTAAGGCCGAAGACGGCGCTCGAATGGAGTTGGACGCCTGTTACCACGAAGTGGACGATGCTATTGCTAATCTTGCCGAATGGACGAAGGCTGTTGATGTGGAAACGTCACCGGCATTCCCTGGTGCAAAAGCGCGAATGATTTATGAGGCTCGCGGGCGCATTCTTATTTTTGGGCCCTGGAATTTCCCTTTCAGCCTGCTACTTCAACCGCTAGTCTCGGCTATAGCAGCTGGTAACTGTGCGATTTTGAAGCCCAACGAAATGGCGGCAAATATTAGTGTGGTTAGTGCGAAGATCATTCGTGAAACCTTCGACCCTGCAGAAGTGGCTGTTTTTGAAGGGGGTGTTGACCTCGCTAATGAAATGTTAGAACTTCCTGTCGATCACATATTCTTTACCGGCAGCCCGGCTGTAGGCAAACTGGTAATGGGGGCGGCGGCAAAGCATTTGGCATCGGTGACCTTAGAGCTAGGCGGCAAGAACCCGGTAGTAGTGGATAAGAATACCGACATTCAAGCGGCTGCCGGTACGATTGCGTTCTTCCGCAATATGAACAGCGGCCAGGTGTGTTTATGCCCCGAGAATATATGGGTGCATGAAGACAGCAAAGACGAGTTTATTGCAGTGGCTCAAGGCACTTATCAAGCGCTGTACTATCAAGACGGCGCGCTTAACAATGACGTTCAAGGTAAGATAATTGACGCTAAAAATTTAGCTAGAATTAAGGGTTATCTTGATGACGCCGTTGCAAAGGGTGCAAACGTTGTTTGCGGTGGTGAGATAGATGAGGACACTCTGTCGGTACATCCAACGATTCTGACCAATGTTTCAAGCGATGCTAACATTCAGTCAGAAGAAGTGTTCGGCCCTATTTTGTCGATCTTCACTTACAAAGAGGTGAGCGAGGTTTATCAAGCGCTGCACTCGGAGCCTAAGCCATTAGCTCTGTATGTATTTACTGAAAGCGACGATTTTGTAGAAGATGTGTTAGCCAACACGAGCTCAGGCGGCGTAACCGTTAACGGTTGCATAATGCATTGCGCCGAGCCCAATCTACCTTTCGGTGGCGTAGGCAATAGCGGCATGGGTCGTTACCATAGTATTCATGGCTTCAGAGAGTTGTCTCACGAGCGGGCTGTTTTTACTATGGCGTCGGCGTAGAGCTTTTTGGTCAGAGCTAGACACGAGTAAATCGTATCGTTGCATAAGCAATCCCCAACGAGCCAGTCACTGTAGGCGCTAGCCATGGCACCATGACTAGCGCTCCGGTGAAGAGCCCACTGGTTAGTTCGTTGGCACCAAAGGCCAGAAACGCTGTGTAAGCTGCGATACCGCTTATGATCATGTCTCGAATGTGGGAAGCCAGCCAGGCCTTTGGCCTGTCTGCGTTCGCTACTTGTTCGCGAGTCAAGCCGATGAGCTCGGGTACGCCCAATAGTCCAAGGCCACCGAATGCGAGCATCAGAAAGGCGACATCTTCTCCTAGTAAGGTAATGCCATAGATGATGAGGGCGAAGCCACTCACCGACAACAGGCCGTTAAGTGCGATGCTTTTGCGTTTATAAGCAGCGGACGTTTGTTTCTTGGTGGCGAGGACCTCAATGCCTAGCCACAGCGGTTTTGCCGTTAGTAGCGCCAGAAAGCCAAGGAAAATTGCTCGGCTTATCTCTCCAGCGATAACGTTTAGTACGCTCATAACCGCAGCTGAAATAACCACAGCCGACATAAGCTTCACGTAAATTACACCGTAACGGCGGTGATTCACGCCGCCTTTGCGGCTGAGCACTGGCACCCAGAATAAGGCCAAGCTGATAATGCCTGCCACGATATGCACCGTTAGTAGTACGTTGTCTGCCGTCTCTAATAGGTTCATCTTTAGATCTCCGCTCACTTGAGTAATCGTTCAAGCCTTAAGATAGTGCGCGTTGCCATTCAGTTGTACTGCTAAGGGTCGAATGACCTGCTTTTGTGACGAAATCAATCGCTTGGGACGAACTGCAAGGCGCGCGGGACGGCTGGAGGGGCTGAATTCCCCAATGAGCTCCATTTGTCTGGAGGTAATGTCACTTCGTCGTACGCCATGCTACCAAGCACTGCCTTTGTTACGAGACTTGTTCCCTCCGGGATTCCCTCTTTCCAAGAAAAGCCGTCGCTGCACTAGTCTTTTCTTCTCACTCGGCCAGCGTCTTTTACCTCCACAAAAGCAGCACTCGATACCGTGGCTCATTGCGCAGCGAGGCCAAGCTCTTCTTATTAAGTTCTGCGCTTTTGATGTTGGCACTTGGTGAATCGCGAGAGCGCCTGGGGTGTTTGCGTAGGTAAAAAGACTCAACCGAAGGCGCGAAAAAGACTAGCTAAGCGACGGCTTTTTTGTGATGGAGGATACCCGGGACGGGTTGGGTCTCGAAGCAAAGACGGCTGGTGTTTTCGCGATGGGTTTCACCCTCTGGAGTAGGTGCCGATTGGATGGGTGTTCGTCACTCTCTAGCATCGGTCTAAGATAGCAAGGAACGCAGCGCTGGAATATAAGATCGAGATACCGGAATCTCTGTATCGTCAAAATCACTTAAGCGCAAACGAAGCCCCTGAGCATTGCCGCTCACTTTCTCAATCTTACTCACGTTAACCAAGAATGATCGGTGACAACGCAGGACTTCGTTGGCTGTGCAGACTTTTGCTATTTCTGCTTCAGTGGCAGACAGAGTTTGGCGAATCATTTCAGAAACAATGATTCCCTCTTTCACATAGTAAACAGCAATGTAGTTTTGCATGGCTTCCACGTATCGAATTGCAGCCAGCGATACCACGAGCTGAGCTGCCGTTCCAGCCCCAAACCTCAGTTCACAATGGCTTGCTGTATCGTGCTTGGCGTCACCCACACCCACACCCTTAACCTTGTCGCGCTGCAGTGCGCTTTTATGAAGCCCTGGAACCAGAGCTTCTGCGGCCAATTGATTGGCTTTGTTTGCTCTTAGCTGCCTCAATAGACCAAAAAAGACGGTTGGAATAATACCTACCAACATAGTCTGTGAAAGAATAATGCCAACAGCGCTGAGGCTAATAACGGTCTGGCTGTTTACAAGGCTTGAAGCGAAGGCTGAATAGAGGCAGTTCCCCATCGCTATCCACAGTAACAGGCCAAGAGAGCTGATGATCCATTTCAATAAAGTCCAGTTTTCAACATCGCTTTTTACTTTAAGCAGACTTTTCAAAAACCATTCATAACTTATGCCCGCTACAAACGTGACTACGCCATAACCCGTGCAGAAAAGAAGTAAGTTCTGCGTTACCTCATTTAAACCAAAGGGCTTAAAAAAATACAGAAACGCAGTAATAAAAAGTGCAGCGCCCGCGAAGTCCCGGAGCATTTGTACCTGTGATTTTTGCTCCGGAAATGGCTCGTTAAGGCGCTTAAATAAAGAAAAATTCAAAGCTCAGCCAAGCGCGGGTCGTTGGGGTAAATCCAATCATCCCCAATGGCTTGCTCTACTTTCAATTCGGGCGGCACATTGTCAGCGCCAATCATTCGGTCGGCCTGCTGGTTCCAATGATAAATACGTGACTCTTGGTAACTCAGTGGCACGCCATCGAAGCCGTAAGACTCCATCGACTGCTGAATCTTTTCACCGAACTGCGTGTCTTCTAGCAATACCTGACACAGCGATTCACCACGATTCACGGTCCACATATCAGGTCCTTCACCGTCGCCCCAGTCGGGTGCCATGGTCCAGGTTTCAATACGGCTTTTGTTGATTCCATTTGGCCAGAACATGATGGGCGGAATAGCGTACTGGCTCATCAGCATAACTATGTTAGGAAACAGGCCGTAAGACTGTGTGCAGGTGCGGCCTATTTCACCCACAGTGTCTATTTGCGGAATATCGGTCGACACGTCTACGGCATCAAGATTGCTTTTCCCTTCAGGCACGGGTGCAACCATGCGGCCATGGCCGTTACGATAAAGAGTATTTACGTTTCGACGGTCGTCAAGAATCGGGGCTACGGTTGTCGGGTGTACGCTGCGAACGTGGTAAACCTCGGTATTGGCTTCCATCGCGATCTTCCAGTTGCTATCCAAGTCAAAGATAGAGCGCGCGGCTAAGCGGCACTTGTCGAGCTGAAACTCTTCCCATTCATCCGCCAGTGGGCCTAGCCACTCCAGCAGAGTCGGAGCGTCAGGGTCGAAGTTAACGAAGATTAAATTACCAAATAATTCGCAACGAACTTTCTTCAAGCCGCGGCACGACTTATCAAGGTTGCGAAAATCTTCCGGGTCTCGCATACCTTTTAGCTCGCCGCCAAGGTCGTAACTCCAGCCGTGGTACTGGCAGGTTAAGCGCCGGCTTTGGCCTGATCTTTCGGTTACCACAGGGGCACCACGGTGGCTGCAAGTGTTGTAAAAGGCGTTTATAGCGCCCGTTTCAGAGTGCACGATGACTACCGGCTGGCCAGCGTTGTCCCAGAGCATCCAACATCCTGCTTCAGGTATCTCGTCCATGTGTGCAGCAAGTAACCAGGACTTGCGAAATACATGGTCTAATTCCAATTGGTAAAAACGTGGGTCTACATAGCGGCCGGCGGGAATATCGGGCAGAGCTGGGAATGCTTTGGGCGGCTCTGTGCGCGCCGCTTCGTATTCCATTAAGGCGCGCAATGTGCTGATTGTTTCTGGTGTCATCATACTGGTTTTGTTTCTTCTGTCATCATACTGATTCTAGCTCCAGCCATAGGTGGTGAAAGCCTCTTAGCATGCTTGAATGCGTTCTTTCGTTCTCGCCATATTGCGCGTGCTTAACACCCTTGTAACGCCGAAACAAACCTTCTAAAGCATACCGCGCTTCCATTCTGGCTAGTGGTGCGCCAATGCAAAAATGAATGCCATGGCCAAAGGTGTGATGGTCTGCGCGACCTCTGTCCAAACGGAACTCATCCGGCTTATCGTAATGCGCAGCGTCGCGATTAGCCGACCCTAAAATGGCATACACAGCGTCACCGGCTTTTACTGTTTGCCCATGAAATTCAGTGTCTGCCGTGGCCTTGCGGTTTACCCAATGTACGGGCCCGTCAAAACGTAGAATCTCTTCCGCAGCCGCATCAATCTTGCCAGGGTCGCTGCGAAGCTCATTCCAGGTCTCTGGGTCGTCGGCAAGATGATTCAGCAAATTAGAAAGCAGGTTTGTGGTGGTCTCGTTGCCAGCAATCAACAACAAAATACAGAAGCCAACGATGTCCTGATCGACTAAAAAGTCTTCTTCAACTTTGGCCTGTACAACGGCGCTGATAAGGTCATCGCCAGGGTTTGCTCGCCGGTCAGTAATCACCGACTGAAAATACTCGGCCATAGCCATAATATCAGGCAGCCGATCTTCCAGTGATGTGGCTTCACCAGTTCCTGTTAGTGCGTCTGACCAACGCTTGAAATCATCTTTTAGATCTGTAGGAATACCCATCAAACGGGCGATAATAACGACCGGCAAAGGAATGGTGAAACTTGATGAGATATCGACCACGTTCTGGCCGGCAATCTCGTCCAACATCTCTTCAACCAGCTCGGCAACTTCCACTTCCATTTGCTTGAGCGTGCGGCTGGTAAAGGCCTTGTTCACAATGGCGCGCAGCTGCGTATGTCTGGGTGGGTCGTCTGTTAGAAGTGGTAGCGCCATTGCCTGCTCTTGCATTTCACCCATTGAGTTAGATGAAAAAAGTTGAGCGTCTTTAAGAACGCCGCGAACATCATCGTAGCGACTGATCACCCAGGCATTTATGTCTTCGGCCCACCAGATGGGCGTTTCTTCGCGCCATTTTTGGTAGATAGGGTAGGGATTATCCAATAGCGCCGGGTCTGAAAAAATCATCTGTAGTCCTCTTTAACACTATTTCCAATAAAGACACTAACTGTTTTGTTACTGCTAGCTGTGCTTTATATGATGACGATATATTCTCACCTATCATTAACACATGTCAACTGACATGTGTTAATGATAGGTCTCGTGTCGAAGCATCGTCTTGAAGCAATGTTCTAAAAATCGGTCGAGCACGATGACGACTATATTGTCGCTGCTCATATTGTTACTGCGGCAATCAATACCACGGTTCTGAATGTTATCATTATCGTCTTTGGGGTATTCAATTGAATATCTAATCAAAGCGTCATGTAAAACACTTCGTCAGCGGTCATCCAATGCCGTCATTCGAACAGATACTATCTAGACACACTACAGTAGGAACAGTATGAACGAAGCACACATCCCAGTACTTATAGGCTGCGGACAAGCCACAGATAAGCGCTCACCTGAAGAAGCCAGCACCGTGATTGAATTAATGGCTGAGGTAGCCCGCAAAGCTGCAGCGGATGCCGGCCCTGGGGAAGCGCTATTAAGTGCTATTGATGCCGTAGTGGCGTTGGGTCTTACAGTCGACAGTGCTGAAGCCGGCAGTGGCGCAAAAGGTATGGTGCGCAATGTGCCGCAAGCCGTTTGTAATGCACTGAATATTGACCCTGCGCAAAAGTACTACACCCACACCGGTGGCAATACGCCGCAAATGCTGGTGAATAAGTTTTCTGAAAAAATTGCGCAAGGTGATGCATCCGCGGTTTTGTTAGTGGGCGCTGAGGCGCTTAGTACAATGCTGGCGCGGCTTAAGAATGGCATGGATTTGAATGCCTGGATGGATGATTCTGGTGGCGACCCTGAAATGCTAGGCGATTCTCGCCCTGCAGCAAGTGATCATGAAATGTCTTACGGTATACATGTGCCCGCAAACGTCTACCCGATGTTTGAAAATGCACTGCGTGCTAAATACGGTTTAAGTTTAGAAGAACACCGCACAAAAATGGGTGAGTTGTATCAAGGCTTTAATGCAGTCGCTGCAAAGAATCCCCTGTCATGGTTTCCCACCGAGCGCAGCGCTGAAGAAATATCCACAGTGAGCGAGAGTAATCGCTATGTTGGTTTTCCCTACACGAAATTCCTTAACTCGATTATTCAGGTGAATATGGGCGCGGCCGTTATTCTTACCTCGCTTGCTAAGGCTCGAGAGTTGGGGGTGAGCGAAGATCGCATGGTGTACCTGCACGGTTGCGCCGATGCCAACGATATCTGGAATGTGAGCGAACGCCTTAACTATCATTCTTCACCCGCCGTTCGCAGCATGGGCGAGAAGGCATTCGATATGGCGGGCAAGTCTGTTGACGACATGGACTACCTAGACATATACAGCTGTTTTCCGTCGGCCGTGCAAATTGCCTGCGATGAATTGGGCATTGCACATGACGATGCGCGTGGGCTTACGGTAACTGGGGGCTTACCCTATTTTGGTGGGCCAGGTAACAACTATGTGATGCATTCAATCGCTAGCATGATGGATGTACTAAGAGACAACCCAGGCAAGTTTGGTTTGTTGAACGGCAATGGATGGTTTACCACCAAGCACTCATTGGGTATTTACTCAACGACGCCTTTAACGAAGGAATGGCAGCGCGAAGCACCGGCTGACTACCAACAAGCTATTCTCGATGCCGAACGGCCTGCGTTTACAGAAGCGCCAGGTGGCCGCGGCGTTATCGAAACCTACACAGTTTTGCATGGTCGTGCTGGGGTTGAGCGCGCCTTGCTTATTGGGCGGCTAGAGGACGGAACGCGATTTATTGCAGAGACGCCTAACGACGAAAAAACACTGCAACTCATGATGCAAAGTGAAATGATTGGCGTAACAGGTTCGGTGTCTCAGCTTGAGGGTAAAAACGTGTTCAGCCCTGATTTTGGTTTGGCCTAGGCATTCATGCAAAGGGACAGGCACTCTCCAACATTCTTCATGCAAAGGGACAGGCACTCTCCAAGGCATATTCATGCAAAGGGACAGGCACTCATCCGGCATGCAAAGGGACAGGCACTCATCCAAGAGCATGCGACCATGCAAAGGGACAGGCACTCATCCAAGAGCCAACAAGCATCGCTCGCGAGCTAAGCACTAGTCCTACTTTTATTTGTTTTTGAACCGACTAGTGCTCTTGAAAGACAAGCTCACGCAGTTATGAATAACAGGCGACCGCTCTATTACTGAGAATAGTATTCCCCACGCAATGGATTCAACCAGGCTATTCCTGATTAGCTTCCCAGGGCTTTTTTCTTCCTTACCATCAACTCAAACTTCGTTGCATGTTGTAGCCAATCATCTGGTGGCAGTTGCAGTCGTTGCAGGATGGGCGGGAGTTGTGCAGAAATAGCGCCTCGTTTGTCCGGGCGAATACTTCGCCCAGTCCAGTCAACGAGTTGAAGATAGTCTTCAAGGGAGCAGGGGATGAGCATTTTGGAGTGAGTAGCAATGTTCGCTGAGAAGGCTAGCAGTGGTTTCACTGTAGGAAGGTCGCTTTCTAGATCACCACGTTGTAGCTGATTATCCGTCGCGTCTTTCAGTACAAAGACGGGTTTGGTTCTCTCTTTTATACTTGTGTATGAGGACTCTTCTGGCTTGCTGGCCATTCGAGCCCGCACAGGGTTTAAGTCTACATACGCCATGCAAGCCAGCAATGCCTCTTCGGTCCTCAGGGCTTGTGATTTGTATCTTGCCTCCCAAAAATGCCCGGTACAGTGGTCTTCTTTATTAGCGCGCTTTGCTATGGGTTCATTCAAACACTTCATAAACCAACCTAGGTCTGCCAGTCTCGCGCGCCATACTGCGGCTATGTCATCGACAGTCTGCTGGTGAGAAGGCTCGACCCTTCCATGCTTCTTATACTGCTGAATGATCATTGGGCCTTTAAAAATGCAGGTCCAGCGCCTAATGATCTCAAAATCATCAAGTTCTTCGAGTTGAGCCGGATCTAGCTTAAGAACAATATGATAGTGATTGCTCATCACTGCATAAGCAGCAATGTCGATGGCAAACAGTGACGATAGGACTCTAAGGCGATCAACCACCCACTGGCGTCGATGCTCATAGTTGTTTTGCGTTACGTGATCAATACCGCATAGATAAGCGCGGCGTACGCAACGCGAGACGATGTGGTAGTACGGAGTGTCTTGTGTAGAAACAAGCTCCCTGCGTGGCCTTGTCATCGTTAGTCCTTTAACGAATAAGTGGCTTGATGCTAAATAGTGGGCGTTAGGAAGTCAATTGGTTTGTGCCTGTCCCTTTTGAAGTACTTGTCTTGTTTGTTTGTAGCTGCAGGTAAACAGCTGCGTGGCGCAAGAAGGCGTTGTATTATGCTGAGGCCAGCCAGAGTTAGGCCACAGCAACGAGCTAATAGTAATGAGCCAATCTAAAACGCCTGCACCCTCTCGCTCGGTAGAATACGAGCAAGTTTCTGAAGAATACTTCGACGATAGGCAGTTAAAGCAAGGCGCGGTGGGTTGGGTTTTGCTTGCCGGCCTTGGTGTGTCGTACGTAATATCTGGCGACTTTGCGGGCTGGAACTTTGGCCTCGCACAAGGCGGCTTTGGCGGCATGCTAATAGCTACAATAGCGATGGCAGTGATGTATACCTTTATGGTGTTGTCGCTGGCAGAGTTGTCGTCTTCTTTGCCAACAGCTGGTGGCGGTTACTCTTACGCCAGGCGAGCCATGGGGCCGTGGGGTGGCTACCTCACAGGCACAGCGATTTTACTCGAATACATGATTGCTCCGGCGGCCATTGCCGTTTTTATTGGTGCCTATGTGAACGAGCTGTTCGGCATTGATGGCCCCATTGTTTATGCATCGTTCTATGCCTTGTTTATTGGCTTCCACCTCTGGGGTGTAGGTGAGGCGCTCAAAGTAATGATGGTGGTTACAGCGCTTGCCAGTTTAGCGATCATTGTTTTTATCATCGCTATGATTCCTGCCTTTGATGCTGATAACTTGTTTGATATAGCCGCTAACACTGAGGCGGTGGGAGCATCGGCCTTTCTGCCGGAAGGTTACATTGGGGTGTGGGCTGCCATTCCATTCGCTATGTGGTTGTTTCTCGCCATTGAGGGCGTGCCGCTGGCTGCAGAAGAAGCGAGAGACCCCAAGCGGGATATGCCGAAAGGAATAATTACGGCCATTGCCGTGTTGTTGTTTTTTGGAGGGATGGTTCTTGTACTAACTCCGGGTGGCGCAGGGGCCAATGCCATGAAGGACCATGCCGCACCTTTAGTGGGAGCGCTGCAGCATGTGTACGGCGAAAATTCTGCGCTTGCGACCTTCGTTAATTTGGTCGGCTTGTTTGGACTTATAGCGTCATTCTTTTCCATTATTTACGCATACTCGCGCCAAGTGTTTGCCTTGTCGCGTGCGGGTTATCTGCCGCGTTTTCTGTCCAAAACCAGCAATCGAAAAGTGCCTGTTCTGGCCCTGGTGATTCCGGGTGTTATTGGCTTTGTACTATCACTTTCGGGTGAAGGCGATTTGATGATTACGATGGCCGTATTCGGCGCAACGATTTCGTATGCCTTAATGATGTTGTCGCATATTATTCTACGTAACAAGGAGCCTGTCCTAGAGCGACCGTATCGCACCCCTGGCGGTCGCTTAACATCCGGTATTGCTCTTGTTCTGGCTTTGGTGGCTTTCGTATCAACGTTTGTGGTCAATCAGGAGGCTGCGCTATGGGCCGCCGTCTTTTACGCCGTGATGGTGGCCTATTTTGGCTTTTACAGTCGCCATCATTTGGTCGCTCAAGCACCAGAGGAAGAGTTTGAAGCACTTGCATTGGCTGAGGCAGAGCTGAAATGAGAGATGAAATGAGAGAGGAAATGAGAGATGAAATGAGAGATGAGGTGAGAGATGAGGGGAGAGATGAGGTGAATACAGAAATAAGAGTTGTGGGAGTGTTGGGATGAGCAATGATCTTGAGCAGTTTGTCGCAAACTGGAATTACCCAACAGCGGTTCGAGCCGGTTGTGGTCGGGTTAACGATTTGGCCGCAGCGTGCAGAGAGTTGAGCATCAAGAATCCCTTGTTGGTCACTGATCCGGGATTACGTGACTTGCCGATGGTGCAAGCCGCGGCTCAGCAATGTCGCGGGCAGTTGGAAGGCTGTGCAGTCTTTGCCGAGATTAAGGGCAACCCGAACGAACAGAATATTGAGCTAGGTGTGTTGGCGTGTAAGGCGGGCGGCCATGACGGCGTAATCGCCGTGGGCGGCGGGTCAGCGTTGGATGCGGGTAAGGCGATTGCTTTAATGGTTGGGCAGAACCGTCCAATCTGGGATTTCGAGGATGTGGGCGACAACTACCTGAGAGTTAATGTGAGCGCAATGCTGCCGGTTATCGCGCTGC
This sequence comes from Pseudomonadales bacterium, assembly GCA_045106985.1. GTDB lineage: Bacteria > Pseudomonadota > Gammaproteobacteria > Pseudomonadales > JAUIET01 > JAUIET01. Next base: position 79,774 of record JBGCFQ010000023.1, read on the forward strand.
CA
>JBGCFQ010000024.1:0-193764 GCA_045106985.1 Pseudomonadales bacterium
TTACGATGGCCGTATTCGGCGCAACGATTTCGTATGCCTTAATGATGTTGTCGCATATTATTCTACGTAACAAGGAGCCCGGTTTAGAGCGACCTTATCGCACACCGGGAGGTCGATTAACATCCGGTATTGCTCTTGTTCTGGCCTTGGTGGCTTTCGTATCAACGTTTGTGGTGAATCAGGAGGCGGCTCTATGGGCGGCCGTCTTTTATGCCGTGATGGTGGCCTATTTTGGCTTTTACAGTCGCCATCATTTGGTCGCTCAAGCTCCAGAGGAAGAGTTTGAAGCACTTGCATTGGCTGAGGCAGAGCTGAAATGAGAACTGGAATGAGAGCTGAGGTGAATACAGAAATAACAGTTGCGAGAGTGTTGGGATGAGTAAGGATCTTGAGCAGTTTGTCGCTAACTGGAATTACCCAACAGCAGTTCGAGCCGGTTGTGGCCGGGTTGACGATTTGGCCGCAGCGTGCAGAGAGTTGAACATCAAGAATCCCTTGTTGGTCACTGATCCGGGGTTACGTGACTTGCCGATGGTGCAATCCGCAGCTCAGCAATGTCGCGAGCAGTTGGAAGGCTGTGCGGTCTTTGCCGAGATTAAGAGCAACCCTAACGAACAGAATATTGAGCAAGGTGTGTTGGCGTGTAAGGCGGGCAGTCATGACGGCGTAATCGCCCTGGGTGGCGGGTCAGCGTTAGATGCCGGTAAGGCGATTGCTCTCATGGTTGGGCAGAACCGTCCAATCTGGGATTTCGAGGATGTGGGCGACAACTACCTGAGAGTTAATGTGAGCGCAATGCTGCCGGTTATCGCGCTGCCAACAACCTCTGGAACGGGTTCGGAAGTAGGGCGCGCATCCGTTATTACTGATTCACAGAAGAAGCTGAAGAAGATTATCTTCCACCCGGCAATGCTGCCAGGCTTAGTCATTCTCGACCCTGAGTTGACCAGCGGGCTGCCCGCAAAGTTAACAGCTGCGACCGGCATGGACGCGCTGTCGCACAATCTGGAAGCCCTGTGCTCACCCCTTTATCACCCCATGGCACGAGGAATAGCGATGGAGGGAATAAAGTTGATCAAGGAAAACCTGCCAGCGGCTGTGGCTGACGGCAACAATTTGCACGCCAGAACACAGATGCAGGTGGCTTCTTGTATGGGGGCGACTGCTTTTCAAAAAGGTTTGGGAGCGATGCATGCCTTGGCTCACCCCCTGGGTGCCTTGTTCGATGCCCATCATGGCATGTTGAATGCGGTGTTGATGCCTTATGTATTGAAAGCCAATGAGTCAGTCATTGCCAGCGATATGGAAGATTTGGCACGCTACCTAAACTTGCCCCACGCCAGTTTCCAGAGCATTTTAGATTGGGTTATCGAATTGCGTGCGCAACTTGGAATTCCTAACAGCCTCGCTGAAATAGGCATTGATGATAGCCTGATTGAACAGATAGGGCAGATGGCCTTCGAGGACCCTTCGGCAGGGACAAACCCCATAGCGTTTACGGCCGCTGAATACAGTGATATTTGCTTGCGAGCAATTCATGGCTCCTAAGGAGCCTGTCGTGCTTAATAGGACCGCCCCTAATATAATTTACGCTTAAAGATGATTTACCACGGAAAACCCCAATGAGTTGTGTATTACTAAAAAAAGAAGGCCATTTGGCAACGCTGACGCTTAATCGGCCAGACAACATGAATGCGCTTGGTCAAATGACAGACGGCGACGACTTTGTGGCGGTGTGTGACGACATTAACGCCGACAGCAATATCCGCTGCGCAATACTGACTGGATCGGGTCGAGCGTTTTCGGCGGGCGGCGACCTTAAGGCAATGCAAGAAAGAACGGGCGGCTTTGCTGGCGGCGCGGCCGATATTCGAGAAGGCTATAAAAAGGGCATTCACAAAATCATTAAATCGCTGTGGAATCTTGAAGTGCCCATGGTGGCGGCCATTAATGGTCATGCGGTGGGGCTGGGCAACGACATCGCCACCACCGCCGATATTCGCATAGCGTCCGCTAAGGCCAAGTTTGGTGCCACCTTTGTCAGCATTGGTCTTGTACCCGGTGACGGTGGAGCCTGGCTGCTGCCGCGAAGCATTGGTCGGTCTCGTGCGGCTGAGTTGTTTTTTACCGGCGACTTAATTGACGCTGACACCGCTTTGGATTGGGGCTTGGTGTCTTATGTGTGCCCTCCGGAGGAAGTGATGGATAGAGCATTGGTAGTGGCCGCAAAGATAATGGCCAAGCCACCGCTGCCCACCCGCATGACCAAACGGATGATGCGTGAAGGCGACAATGGAACCCTGGATAATATTCTGGAAATGGCGGCCAGCATGCAAGCCATTATGCACGGTACCGAAGACCACGCTATTGCAGTGGATGCCGTGCTGAATAAGAAGGGCGCAGAGTACAGCGGCCGATAAAATTTGCGGCCGGCCTTATTCGACTCGTAAGGCAAAGTGCTTCGCATCAGAGCCGAAGTCGCTTGGCTTACTCGCTGCCGAGCACCAATTTCTAGGGTCGATTTCAATAGCCTCAACAGCGAATAGTGCAATGAGGCGCACGACGCATATCGCTACGGGATCACCTACACGTTTTCGAATGATGTGCTTCAAGTTAATTGTCGAATAAGGTCTATATATTCTTAATATTCAATTAGATATGATCAACAGCTAAAGTGACTTATGAGTTCTAATGAGGTGAGTGTTTGAGCACTTTCAATGGCGGGTCAGGCTGTTAATATGGCATCCAATGTGCCAATATGTAGGTTCTAAAACGTTGATGGGGCTTGCTTCTTCAACAGTTCTGATTAGTGGAGAATACTGCGATGCAACAACTCACCGGAATGGATGCTTCGTTTTTGTATTTGGAAACACCCAACGCGCCCATGCATATTTCGGGGCTGTCGATCTACGACCAGTCGACGGCAGAAGGAGGCAAGGTACGGTTCAAAGACATCGTAGAGAACTACGGCAAACGAGTCATTGGGATGCCGCCAATGACTCGTCGATTAGTTCATGTGCCCTTGCAAATGGACCACCCTTACTGGGTGTCAGACGGGTCCTTTGATGAAGAGTTTCACATCCGTCATTTGGCGCTGCCAAAGCCCGGTGACTGGCGACAGCTGTGTATTTTGATTTCCCGGCTGCACGCGCGACCGCTGGATAGAAGCCGTCCGCTGTGGGAGGCCTATATTATTGAAGGCCTGGATAAGGTTGAGGGTTACCCTGAAGGCAGCTTCGCTGTATTCAGCAAAACCCATCATGCTGCCATCGATGGCACATCAGGTATGGAAATGACGGCTGCCATACATGATTTAACACCTGATTATCTTTCGGCGAATGCTTCATCCCCGCCAGCGTCTGTTCAAGTGGATCGTGAGCCTGGCCAGCTCGAGTTGGCAATGCGCGCTCAGTTTAACAATATCCGAAAGCCCTTCAATTTTATAAGCGTGGCACGCAACACAATTCCTGGACTTGCAAAGGCTTACAACGCTACCCGCAAAGGCGACTTGGCAACCGTTGACGAGTTGCCGCGCACGCGCTTTAACGGCAATGTAGGTCCACATCGTGTATTCGAAGCGATTAATGTTGATTTAGAAGCCGTTAAGGCGATCAAAAACTCGATTTCCGGCGCTACGGTTAACGACGCAGCACTGACTATTGTTGGCGGTGCGCTGCGTAAGTACTTACAGCATCATGGCGAATTACCTGATCAATCGCTGGCCGCTATGGCACCGGTGAATGTGCGAACTGCAGGTGATGAAACAGGAGGCAATACAGTGTCATCATTGACTGTAGCGCTTCGCACCGACATAGAGGCGCCGCTGGAGCGGCTGCAGGCCGTACATGATGGCACCAGTGATGCAAAAGAGCTGCAGAACGCTATTGGTGCCAAAACAATGACTGACTATGCGCAATTTATTCCGTCTACGCTAACCGCACAGGCTGCAAGATTGGCTAGCGGCTGGGGTTTGATGAGCCGAATGAAGCCTACTTACAATTGTGTGGTTACTAATGTGCCGGGCCCGCCGATACCCTTGTACAACACGGGGGCTAAAATGTTGGCTAACTTTGGTACAGGTCCTGTGCTCGATGGCTTGGGCCTTTTTCATGTTATTGGTAGTTATTGTGGCCGCTTCTTTGTATCGGCTACGTCGTGCAGAGACATGATGCCCGATCCGGAATTCTATCGACAATGTTTGCAGAGTAGCTTTGAGGAATTGCACAGCGCCGCGTTGCTGGTGATTGCCCAGAACAAAAACAAAGAGAACAAAAACAAAGAGAGCGCGCAAGACAAGAAAAAGGTCAAAGCGTCTGCCAAGAAGCCGAAGAAAGCTAAGACAGCGAAAGCCGTTAAGAAAGGAGTGGCAGCATGAAACCGCCTTGCCTATCTCTTACCTTTACCGAGGCGCCGCGCACAGTCTTCGAATTTAACACCGGGCTAGCCAATAAGTTACTGCTGCGCAAAGCTCCACGAGGCGATGGGCATAAGGTGATGGTCATTCCCGGTTTTTTGAGTGGTGATGGTTACAATAAACGCCTAATTTCGTTTTTGAATGAGCTGGGGTACCAGGCAAAAGGTTGGGATTTTGGAACCAACCTGGGACCAAGTCGCATCCCTATTAACGACCTCGCGGACATAGTTGAAAAGTGGGCTGACGGAGTTGAAGGAAGTGTAAGCCTTATAGGGCATAGCCTTGGTGGAATTTACGCGCGTGAACTTGCGCGCCAGATACCCGCTGTTGTGCGCCAGGTTATCTCGCTGGGCTCACCATTTGGAGAAGGCCGAAATGAAGGTTCTTACGCCAGCACGCTGTTTAATCGACTAAACCCCGAGGGCGAAGTAGACCCTGAGCAAATAGCTCAACGCAAAATACTGGCCACCGCACCGCCTGTGCCAACTACAGCGGTTTACAGCAAAGGCGATGGCATAGTAAATTGGCGAACGGCAGTGCAAGAAGAAGGGCACGCGCAAACACAGAATATTCAGGTGCTGGGCAGCCACTGTGGCCTAACGCATAACCCAGCCGTATGGCATGTGATAGCCGACCGTCTTCAATACACTAAGCAAAACTGGACCGAATTTCAGTCTCGCTTTTTTAATACGCATTAGCCCAAAGGCAGTGCAGTCGTTTTGGGTCGGTCCTTGAACGTTCTGTTCCGCTGCCATGGATCGAGCGGACTGAAGTCCGTTCCACAAGCTTGGCAATATCAGAATTGACACTGGCACAGCGGTCACCACAATAAATGACTGCAGTTGTGATATGCCACCGCTGCCAAGCTTGACTAAGATCATAGCCATTACACCCAACATAATGCCCCAGAATATTCTTATTGAGGATGACGGCAAGGTGTTGCCCGAGAGGGCCATCTAGATTGTATACGTCATAGAGTCGCCGGTGGTGGCAACAAATGTTGCGGTAAGAATCAGAAATAAAATAGACACAATCAAACCAAATGGCAATTGCTGAGTAATGGCCAGCAGTGCGGCGGGCAAGTTGAAGCCCTCGAACGCCACTGAGACAGAGCCCGGATTATTCAATTCAAAGGCCAGGCCAGAGCCACCAATAATGGTGAACCAGAAGGCGGTTGCCATTGGAGCAAATATTGAAACAGTGATAATCATTTGCCGAAGGCTTCGCCCCTTTGATATTCGCGTTACGAACATTGCCATTAAAGGCACGTAGCCAATAAACCAACCCCAGTAAAAATAGAGTCGCTGGTAATACTCATGTTGGCTTGCCTCGAAGAGCGTTTCTATTCCAGCGGCTGAGCTAGCCTCGCTGGCAGTCGCCTCAACAGATTTTCTTACAGTGTTGATCGCGTGGGCCAAAGCAATCACCAAGAAGCTGAAAACTCAACTAACAGGAAAGAAATATTCCTGCGAGGCAACATTGACGCTTGCCTGAGATGAGCTCGAAATATAAGCTTGTGCGCTGTGTTGGTTCCAGAATAGGTAGAAGCCAATATTCGGGTATAAACGGTCTAGGGCGAAAAGGTAGTAGGAATGAAAAAGAATATTGGGTTTGTAGGTCTTGGCGTAATGGGCTACCCAATGGCGGGCCACTTGGTTGCTGCGGGTCATCAAGTTACCGTGTACAACCGGTCTTCAGTCAGGGCGCAGCAGTGGCATGGCGAGCACGGTGGCACAGTCGCAGACACACCGGCTCTCGCCGCTAAAGGAGCCGACATTGTGTTCTCGTGCGTAGGCAATGATGAGGACGTGCGAGCAATCGCCCTTGCTGATAATGGTGTGCTGGCCGGCTTGGCTGCGGGCGGTATATTTGTAGATCACACCACTACTTCTGCTGAGCTCGCCCGCGAGCTAGATGCCGCATGCGCGGCCAAAGGGCTGAAATTTATGGACGCTCCTGTATCTGGCGGCCAAGCTGGCGCTGAAAATGGTGCACTCACAATCATGATCGGCGGAGAACAAGCGACTCTGGAAGAGATCGAGCCCGTTATAGACGCCTACGCACGCAAGGCGGCACTAATGGGCGCCGCAGGCAATGGTCAGCTGGCAAAAATGGCTAACCAAATCTGTATTGCAGGCCTGGTTCAAGGTTTGGCGGAGGGCTTAAACTTTGCTGAGCAGGTGGGTCTTGATGCAGCCAATGTTATTGATGTTATATCCAAGGGTGCAGCGCAATCGTGGCAGATGGAAAATCGCTACGAGACCATGCTCGACAAGCATTACGAGCACGGCTTTGCTGTGGACTGGATGCGCAAAGACTTGCGCTATGCGATAGAAGAGGGGGCTCGCAATGGCGCTGAGTTACCCGTGACTGAAATTGTTGATGGCTACTACTCGGAGGTGCAGTCGATGGGTGGCTCGCGGTGGGATACCTCTTCATTGTTAGCAAGGTTGCAGGCGCGTCGTGACACTTTGAAGTGACAATGCTGAAAACTGTTTCATTCCAAGACCAACTAATCGCGCCTTCCAAGATCGTGTGCGTGGGCCGAAATTATGTTGCGCATATTGAAGAGCTCGGTAATGAAATACCCGATTCAATGGTCGTGTTTGTTAAACCCAACTCCTCGATTTCCGATACGCTCCAATCGTTTGCCGATGAGCCCTTGCATTATGAAGCCGAGTTGGCGTTTCTAGTAAAAGATGGTGATATACAAGCGGTTGGTTTTGGTTTGGACTTAACGAAAAGAAAATTGCAGTCGGCATTGAAGGCCAAAGGTTTACCTTGGGAGCGAGCCAAGGCATTTGATGGTGCTGCGCTGTTCAGTGAATTCGTTGAATTTTCGGGCGGTATAGGCTCCTTATCGCTGGAGCTACGAGTTAATGATGTGGTAGTGCAACAGGGTGGCGTCGAATTGATGATGTACCCACCCGACAAGATACTACTTGAGGTTCGCCAATTTATGACTCTGAATGACGGCGACATACTAATGACAGGAACTCCTGCAGGCGTTGGACAGATTCAAGCAGGATCAGTTTTTGAAGGTGCGGTGTTGTGGAAAGATCAACGATTGCTGAGCGCACGATGGGATGCCTTAGCTCCTCAACTTAACCCAACCAGCCCAATTCAAGCTGACGCTCATGCGCCGTAATAGCATTGCGCAGAAGCAGGGCAACGGTGACAGGGCCAACGCCACCCGGTACAGGAGTAACCCAGCTGGCGACTTCAAGAACACTTTCGGTTTCGGCATCACCCACTATGGTGATGTTCCCCTCGCTGTCTTCAATTTGATTAATGCCGATATCAATCACCGCCGCGCCTGGCTTAACCATATTGCCTTTTAACAATCCTGGTTTGCCCACAGCAACCAGCACCGCGTCTGCGCGACGTGAATGCGCCGCCACCGAGCGAGTCATATGATGGCAAACAGTTACTGTCGCTCCTTCGGCCATTAACATCATGGCGGCGGGTTTGCCGACAATTTCGGAATGGCCAATCATTACTACTTCTAAACCGTTTAGCTCCAACCCCGTTTCTTTGATCAGTTCCACAGACGCTGCTGCTGTACAAGGTGCCAGCGCTAAATCGTTATAAACGATGTTACCAATAGAGGCAGGATTCATACCTTCCACGTCTTTCAAAGGATGAATGGCTGACTGCAGTGATCGAACATTGATTCCATCCGATACTGGGCGTTGCAGAATGATCCCTAGAACATCGGGATCGTCGTTCATCTCGACTATTCGCGCTTTGCAGTCGTCCTGGCTCAGATCGCGGGGCCAATACTGCTGGTCGAACGGAATACCAACGCCTTCGGCCGCTTTGGCCTGGTTTCGAATGTAGACAGCTACCTCAGGATGGTCGCCTATGGAGATAGAGACGAGCCGGCCGAGAGAGCCCTCGATTTTGGCCTTATTAACTCTGGCTTGAACATCAGTAAGAATGCGATCGCGCACAGGCGCGCCTTTGAGCAAACGATGATCTGACATTAGGGAGGTCCATATAAGGTAAGGAGAGCTGAGCTCAACGAATTAAGCCGCGATTCTTTACCTGTTGTTGGCTTATTGCAAGCTTGGCTTGGCTTATTTTCCCTGCCGCTTCTTGAAATCGATCCGGTAGTCGCAGCTAGTGCAGCGACGCATGCCGTCGCGCATGCTGTCGTTTTGCTTTTTCAGCTTTTCGAGCTCGTCTTTAAGCTGGGCAATTTCCCGTTTTTGCAGTACCAGCGTTCGTTGCGGTGCAATCAGTTTTCTAATCTGAGAGAGCATGCCCCAGTCCTAGTCGGTTGCCCATGTCATACGTACCGTGCAGGAGGTTTCCGGCAGGTGCGGCTCAAACTCCATTTTTAACCCGCCATTTTCGCCCTTAAATAAGGCTTCGAAAGGCCCCTTGCAGATGTTCAGGCAGCCCTCTTCAGGAAGTGCATTGGGGTTGGGCAGAGAATTCTGCTTGGCACACACATGCCAGCCACACTCGGGAATGTACATGACGGTTCGGCCGTTAGCAGGGTCGAACTCGGTTATTTTCGCAGGGCCTGTTAGCCAACCGGCAGGATTGAACATTTCAAATAGCAGAGAGGTCATTTTGCCGGGTTCGGTGGAGTGAGGCTTGCCCGGTTTTTTCTTTTTACTCTTGTTTTTGTCGGGCATGGTGTTCATTTTGGCGACAAAATCGGCCGAGGTTTCATGGGACAAAGCAACGCTGGTGCCGATAACAATGTCTTCGTACTGTTCCTGGCTATAGTATTTGCGCAACTCAAGTAGGGACCATTCGACTTCACGCACGAAATTCCCATAACGTTTTCGCCACTTTTCTCTGGGCGACTCGAACAAGGTGATGATTTCGCGACGAGATTTAATCTCCTCATAATCCCGCTCAAGTTGGTCTCGATCGTTGCACGACAATCGCAGGATAGGCAGAAAGGTATGACTCACAATCGGTAGCGCTTTCTTTACCAACATTTTGTCCGACATCCACATGTCGATCCACGCTTGAGGCCCCCAGCGATAGTTAAAGCCTGTGTTCTTTGCCGCAGGTCGCTGTAAGTTGCGATCAGATGCAATGATACTGTCGTCTGTCATAAGCTCCCCGCCGTACTAGAAGTCAGGCTTATAAGTTAGCCTGAAATTGTTTTAGGTCTGTCAGATGGTCCCGTCGATCTCGTCAAAAAGCTGGCCACTAATGGCCAAAACCAACATCGCTACGTCTTATAAGTTTGGCTTGAACTGTCTTGCGGTAATAATAAATTACTCTAACGCAAACAGTGAGCTTTCGAGTCTGGAGGGAAAACTGAAGCAACTCGACGCTATGGAAAATACCAGCGTAGCCAAAGCGTTCGCACAGTAATTCATACCACCACTATAGCATTAGTTGAATATAAACCTCACAGTAGCAAATACACATTTCGAAAACAATCAGTTTAGACGGTATTTTCTTTTCAACTCTACAAAGTACGTTCAAATGCTGGTATGTTGGGTGGCTATAGTTACATATACAGTTAAAACCACAGCTACGAAAGAGACGACATAATGGCCCAACCAATGCCTTTAGATAACCCTTATCTGAACTTTCCTTACGGTTCCATTCGAATGGAGTGTGATGCAGGTGATCTGATAATTGAAGGAGAGATTCCGGCTGACTTAAAGGGCAGTTTGTATCGCAATGGGCCTAATCAGCGATTTACCCCTAGAGGTGATTACCATCTGTTTTCTGGTGACGGAATGGTACACGCGTTTCATATTAGTGACGGCAAAGTGGATTATAGAAACCGTTGGGTTCGCACGGCGAAATGGAAGGCTGAAGATCGCGAGGGCAGAAATGTCATCAACCCGATGAACCCCTTTGACTGCGACCCCTCTTACAGTGACTTTGTATTTACTGATAAAGACGGCTTGGCAAATACGGCTATGGTTTGGCACGCTGACCGTCTGTTTGCGTTGGAAGAAGGGCACCCACCCTACGAGCTGGACCCCGTTACGCTGGAGTCCATTGGGTCCTGGAATTTCCGCGGTAAACTGCATACCGCAATGACAGCCCACCCAAAAGTTGACCCCGTAAGTGGCGAAATGATCTTTTTTGCCTATATGGCCAGCGGCCCCTTTGAGTCAGATGTGGCCGTGCATAAGGTTGATAGCGACGGTTTGTTGACCGAGAGCATTTCTATACCCACACCATACCCTGCGATGGTGCACGATTTTGTAATGACAGAGAACTATATTGTTCTGCCTATTATGCCAATAACCGGCAGTCTTGAGCGCGCGATGGAAGGCAAGCCGCCTTTTGCCTGGGAGCCAGATAAAGGTGTTCACGTAGGTATATTGCCGCGACATGGTGGTACCGCTGACGATGTGCGCTGGCTTGAAATGGACCCAAGCTTCGCATTCCATTTTATGAATGGTTTTGACCAAGACGGCGTAATAACCATTGATTGTTGCTTGTTCGATCACGCGCCATTGTTCCAAACGCCCGATGGTGAAACGACAGGAAAGGCAGAACCTTTTCTAACCCGTCTAACAATGGATTTAAAGGACCCTGAGGCTAGAGTTGTCACTACCAGAATCGGAAACATTGAATCTGAGTTTCCAATTTGTGACCCTCGCTTTGCAGGCCGTACTTATCGCCACGGCTGGTTTACCGCACCCGACGGAGCGCTCCCCAGCACCATGGAAGACAGTGATAGCTTCTATAACGTTCTAGGCCACTATGATTTTGAAACCGGCGAAAGCGATCATTACTCGTTTGGTCAGGATATGCCCTCCGAGGCCTTGTTTGTACCCAAGAGTGCTGACGCGGCCGAAGGTGTGGGCTATTTGCTAAGCGTTGTTACCAGTTTCGAAACGCGCACAAGTAGGCTGTGTATTCTGGACGCTATGAATCTTGCCGCAGGCCCTATTGCCGTTGCCCATTTATCACACCACGTACCTTCAGGCTTTCATGGCTTGTGGCGACCCGCTGACTGAATTTTCTTTCAAGGCGCTTTTAATGTATAGGATCACTTTATGTTTCTAACCATCTTTGCTGTTTTACTCGGCTTACCGCTGCTTCTAATTGTGATGGTGTTTGTGGCGCCAAAGCCTGTTTTTGCAGTGGCCGACAAGCTTATTGCTAACAAGCTTGATGCGGATTCGTATAACCGCCAAAGCGCATATTCAGGCAGTGGTTTTGCTCCGCAGCACAAGGAGCTTTCACACGCAGAAATTCGAGTGGAGGGGGAGATTCCCGCCGATTTATCTGGCGTTTACCTGCGCAACGGCACAAACACCCAATTTGATAAAACAGAGAGCCGTGTACATATGTTTAATGGTGCCGGCATGCTGCATCAAGTTCAAATACTAAATGGCGTGGCGACGTATTCAAATAGCTACGTACGCACCCCGCGTTTTTGTTCTAATGAAGAGCACGGTGCCGAGCTCTACCCTGAGTTTGGCGATATCGCTGGTGGTGGTAAGCCTGGCTTATTCAAACTTGTTCTCAGCGCCTTAAAGCAACGTTTTTCAGTGATACCCAGCCATAGTGATTTGGAAAGTGGCTCTTCGACAACCGCGATTCAACAGCACGGCAATAAGCTGTATTGCCTGCAGGAAACGTCTTTCCCTTTTGCCCTAAATACACATCTGGACGATGGTCGCTTGATGATAAACGGGCAGGGCGAATGGGATACCTTCGGCGGAGAGCTCGCGGCGCCCTTTACGGCACATCCAAAAATTGATGTGCAGAGTGGCGACTGGTATACCTACAGTACCGAGCTTAAAACCGGCAGCATTCAATTTGCTGTACTCAGCGAGGGTTCCTTAGAGCAACGCTGTGAACTTGTTAAAATGGATCCAGCACTGAGTTTTTTACACGACTACTATTTGACTGAAAATTTCTCTGTGTTTCCTGATTCGTCGCTTCGCTTTAACAGCAAAGAAATGATGGGTGACGAAAAAAGCGCTTTTGTTTTTGACCCAGATTACAAAATGCGTTTTGGCGTGATAAAAAGAGGTCATCAAGCCGGTGATGATATTCAGTGGTTTACTACAGACATGCCAGGGCATATTTGGCATACCATCAATGGCTGGGAAGAACAGCGAGCCGATGGTGGCACGGACATAGTGTTGTATGCACCTGTGTATCCTTCCTATCCATCAACGGTTCCCATACATTCGCCAGAAGAACCGCACGCCTATCTGCATGTTTACCGCTTAAACCTGGATACAGGTGAAGTGGTCGATCAACGCCAGTTGTTAGATCATTTTTATGAACGTCCTAGTTTCAATACCAAATACCTAGGTCGCAAATCACGGTACGCCTATTTACTTGATGAGGAGGCTAGCGGCGGAATTATGGGTAAGGGCGTATTAAAGTACGATCTCATCGACGAGAAAGAAAAAGAGTACGTTGATTACGGTGATTACTTTGGTGGGGAGGCCCTATTTGTCTCAAAACCTAACGCTGTTGATGAGGACGATGGCTATCTGTTGGACTTGCTCATGACGGACGACAAAGCGTGCCTGCTTGTTCTTGACGCAAAAACCATGCAACAGCTAGCAAAGCTGCATTTGCCGCAGCGCGTTCCGTTTGGTGTTCATGCATGTTGGCTAGGCGACAGCCAGATAGCGGCTCTTGCCTGAATGAAATAGCTTTTTAGTAGAGATATAAAAAGCTCTTAGTCAGAACGAGCTAAGAGCTTTAGTGATACGTTATTTTAAGCCTGCTCTGCAGCCTTAACAGCGTCAATAATCGAATAAAGGTACGCTGAGCTTTCTTGCTCTAGTGTAATGCACTTCATTAGGCCCGCCTGCAATTCTTCAGAGTTGTCATCAGACAACATAGCCCTCCAAGCCTCGGCGCCCTGCAGTTCTGCGTCGGCCTGTATGCCTAATTGGTCGGCCAGTGATAAGCCGGCGAACGCCTCGTAGTAGGTCTCGCGGGCAGCGGGCAGCGGCGCTTGAAGCTCATCGGTCAGAGCCGGGTCAATCGGGAACACGCGCTCAACAATATTTGCGATCTCGTCTTCGCTGTCTGCGCAGGCCGTTAAACCCTCTCGAAATTCAGGCAGCTTTTCAGCCCAATGCCGGTAGCGTTGTGCTGCTCCGCGCTCGAGCAAGGCCAAAAAATTAGGCATGGCTTGTGCTGGCACTGAGCTAATAAAAGGGGCAAGAAGCTCGCCGAAATTCGGCACTTGAAGTTGTGACATGTCTTTTTCCTTCTAGTAAATAGCTTTTGTAGTTGGCTTTTTTAAGCTGCGTTTTCTGCTGCACTCGGTTGTCAGTTAGTGTATCAAGTAAACCCCGTCTGAGAGCAGTTTTATTGCGGTTGTTTTCTTTTGTTCATGTAGCTTAGCTAGTCACGGAATGCTCTGGATTATGCTAAATTTTTAGGTCTTTTTGATGATGTCCACAGCGCTTTCATAAGCGGCTTTGCGAACCTCCGACGCTAGTTCTGAATTGGGCAAGGTTCTTGCGAGAATCATTCCGCCAACGCTAAGAGCAGCAAGTGTTAGCGCCTGTTTCCTAAGCTTACCGGCGCTTGTTTTTGTGTTAGCTCGCTCGTCACCAGCCTTACCTAAGCTACTGTCATACAGCCCTACCATGGCTTCGAGTAGCTGCTGATAAGAGGCTTTAACAGCCGGCCCAGAACGGGCTGCATCAGAGGCCAGGGCAATCAAAGGGCACTGGCCTTCAATATCTTCTAGATGTTCATCTGACAGATAGCTCTGCAACATCTGCTGCGCCGCCTCTGCGTTTATTTCACTGGCGTTCACACCTGCTTCAGCGCGCCACTGCGCGCCTCTACCCATTAGAAAGCTGGATACCGCTTCGCTGTGCAGCTCTTCTTTGTTGTTGAAGTGATTGTAGAAGCCGCCACGGGTTAAGCCTGCCGAATTCATAACCATGTCAATGGTAACGCTATCGAAGCCATGTTGGTTGAACAGTACGCGAGCTGACTCAATAATACTGGCCCGGGTTTGTTGTTTGTGTTCGCTGCTGTAGGGCATAGCGGGCTCCTTTTGCCGTTGTGCCCTTTTATAGCATTATTCTTAAAAATGTTCTTTAACATATATTGATTATGCATAGGATGGCTTGGTTCTTCAGGGTGACTGCTGCTTTTTCGAAGCGTAGACCCTGGCGACTCAATTTTCTTTCTAAAAAAGGTCATACGATGAATTCAATTATGGAAACTATCCCACAGCTGACGGCTTATCAGCCGGCACTTCTGGCTCTGGCCGTTCTGTGCTTTGTACTACTAACACAAAACTTACTCACAGCCCCGCTGGCCTTCGCCAATGGAGACCAGTCGCCTGGCGCGCCATTGCGGGGCGACCATACCTCGTTTAGCTTTCGCGTTGTGCGAACCCACCTCAATTCGGTGGAGGCTATGCCTGCATTTGGCTTGTCTCTGTTGATTGCTATTTTGGTGGGTGTGAACTCAAGTTTGGTGAATTGGGTGGCAGCCATTCATGTTGTGGCGCGGCTAGGTTTTTGGGCGGTTTACTATTCTGGCGTGGGAAAAGTTGCCGGCGGACCGAGAACCCTGTTCTTTGTAGGCGGTATGGCGTCGAATGTTGTATTAACAGGGGCCTGCATTTATACGCTGCTAGTGTAAATTCTTAGTTGGCTTAAGTACTCCCGTCATCCGTTTAGGCTTCCCGCCGTCTGTTTTTTCGCTACGTGATAGAACTGAATGATGTTAAATTAAGGTTTTATTCCATGCAGCTTTCGGAAACCCAAATGGCATTTTCTAACTTCAACGGCAAAACAGTTATTATCACGGGCGCCTCGGCCGGAGTTGGCGCGGCTTGTGCTCGCGCCTTTGCCAAGCAGGGCGCAAAGCTGGTCATAGCGGCCCGCGGTGAAGAAGCTCTAGAGAAAATAGCAGCGGAACTGCGCGAGCAAACCGAAGTGTTAAGCATGGCAATGGATGTTGCGGATGCTGAGGCTTGTGAAAGGCTTGTACAGAAAAGTATTGAAACCTTTGGTGCTGTGCATGTATTGGTAAACAACGCGGGCGTACATCGCCGAGGTGAGGTCATATCCCGTTCCGCTGCAGACCTGATGGCCATGGTTGATATTAACCTGCGTGCGCCATTGCAGTTAACCGCCGAGGTTTTGCCAGCAATGAAAGAGCAAGGCGAAGGCGCCATTGTTATGGTTGGTTCGCTAGCGGGCAGGGCGCCACTGCAAGGCGCCGCTACATATGCCGGTACTAAAGCAGGCTTGCGGGCGTTTAGTTACGCCTTGGCCGACGAAGTACGCGACGACAATATAGCGGTTGGTGTTGTCTCACCTGGGCCAATCGATACTGGCTTTATCATGGACGAGATTGACGCAGTAGAAGACATTGTTTACTCACAACCCATGAGCAGTGCCGAGCAAGTGGCGGATGCTGTGCTTTCCTTAGCCCGTGGTGAAGCACTAGAAATTTCGATGCCTGCTGCCAGCGGCTTTCTTACAACACTTTCGTATCTGTTTCCGCGCTTACGTCGGGTTAGTCGGCCATTGTTGTATAAGATTGGGCGTAAGAATAAGGAGAAGTATCGGGTGCGTGGTGTCTAACTAGCCGAGGTGCGCGGGAGGTTATCAAAAATGTCGTAGTGCTTGGCACTGCGCAAAAGGCCAATCGCACTGGGCGAGCCGCAGCGGCGTGCTGAAATTCTTCTGGCAAATGATCTGCACTGACCGCCGTTAAGCGTCGCCGGTTTGGGTGCAGCAATCTGAGAGGCTTTGCTATAGGCTTTGCGCGCCACTGCGCACCAAGATAATTGTTCGCCCAAATAAACCACACAATCTGTCCAAAACTAAAAACATTCGTTAGCTTTGTCCGCCTGGTAACCATCGTCAAGCTACCTGCCGCGCCAACCACTAAGCCTAAGTAATTTAAGGCTTTCGGAAATCCCTCCGACTTTAACTCACCCCAACTGATCAGCAAGGTGCACACGCCACCAATACTCTCTATGCCACCACCCAATCTTTCAAAGACGATCCCCTTGGCTAGCTAACCGTCGGAGCGAGAGCTCTAATACGGCCGCTGTCTTAATCTGAGCGGATGAGGTAGCCTTCAAGCGCGAAACAGGGCAAACGCTCAGTGAGTACTGAACGCGGAAGACAATCGCGCTTTCGAACACTTCATAGGTGCGATTAAGAAAGGGTATTCATGTTATGTTCCTGTACTTATGCCAGTGCCTTGAGTCGTAGCGCTTGTCTGCGGCGGCATTGTTTGTCTAGTAGACAACTTAGATGCTGGTATCAGAAACTTATTTTAGCGGAATAACGCGATGAATCCTCCAGGCCAAAGAATCAGAGCAGACTTTCCTAGATTTGGATTGCCAGCATACGCTCAGAAGTTTCCTTCCAGCCCCAATGACCGATCAATCGTTCTTGAACTAAATGGAATAGAAACAAACACCATTGAAGACGCTCTAGCTGGTTTACCACGCACTACGATGCGCACTGATTTTCACTGCGTTACCACCTGGACTTATTCTGGTGCGGAGTGGGGCGGGATAAGGTTCAAAGAGTTCTTTCAGAAACATGTTCAGCCACTTGGCACTGAAGCAACTAAAATTGCCGGCGCTGTTTTTTACGCGCAGGATGGTTACCGAACAACGCTTCTTTTGGAAGACCTTTTGCAAGAGGATGTAATGCTGGCTGACACTCTGGATGGGCAGCCCTTGTCAATAGAGCATGGAGCGCCTTTGCGGCTGGTGGCACCAGCACTTTATAGCTACAAGAATTTGAAGCATCTGACTAAAATAGAGTTTTACTCGGCCATGCCTGTCGTTAAGCGAGGAATGAGTGCTTTTCTAGACCATCCACGCGGACGGGTAGAAAAAGAGGAGCGAGGACGATGGGTGCCTGGTTTGATTTTACGCTATGTGTACCATCGGCTTATTCCTCGTACGGAAGATGAGTTTCGACAGGCAATGGACAAGCACGAAGCTTGATCACTCTCTCTTTCTTCTGGATCAACTTTTTTGGTAGCAAGGAACGAATTGAAAAATGTTTTCTGTATTCCTCAAGATGCAGCCCTAGAGCGCCGGTATAGTTTAGTGCTTATCCGCTTGAGATTAGACTTAAAATGACATAGTGTATGTCATTAAAATAAGCCACTGTTACTGTGTATTGCTCTTGAGATAAGTAGTGCAGTAACTCGCCCTGAATCTCTCAAACGCTTCTAAACAGGCAATAACACGATGTCAGAAACACACATTTTGTATGCGATTGGCCATTCACTATACTCCGGCCGAGCGCGCTCATACCTAATAAAGAATGGCATTGCCTTTCGTGAGCTTTCTACCGGTCACGAAAGCTACAAAGCGGATATCGTGCCTAAGTCGAAACTGCGCACTATTCCAACGTTGCTGGCTGCGAGCGGCGAGGTTATTCGCGATGGTGCCGCGATCATCGAGTACTTTGAAGCCGCCAATGGTCGGCCGTGCACTCCCACTACTGCGCGTCACAAAATACTCAGTTCTTTGTTTGATGTATTAGGCTCCGAAGGTTTGCTAAGGCCCTCTATGCATTACCGTTGGAATTTCCCGGATGAGAACCTGGCCTTTGTGCGCCCGCACTTTTTCTACTCTCAACGTGACATGCCGGAACGCGATGAGAAAACCGAGTACATGATGAATCGCATGCGCAATGTGGCGCAAATTTGGGGTGTAACTGATACTAGCAAGGCCTTAGTAGAGGCGCTTTACCTTGATTACTTGGACGCACTCAACAAACATTTTGCAGTCTCGCCTTATCTATTGGGCTGGCGCGCCTGTATTGGCGACTTCGGTCTTATCGCACCAATGTATGCTCATTTAGGCCGCGACCCCGCACCGCTTAGAATAATGCAACAACGAGCGGTAAATGTGTATCGTTGGGTTGAGCGAATGAACCGACAGAATCAGGATGTTCCCGAGTTTTTCAACGCGGGCGATGACTATCTCGCTGACGATGAAGTGCCTGACAGTTTGCTGGCTGTGCTGCTTTTATTGGCGGAGGATTTCGTACCAGAAACACGCGCCGCCGCCGATGGCATTAATCAGTGGTTGCTAGAGAATAAACCCGAGCCAGGTGTGGCTGCAGAGCGCATGTTAGGTACGATTGAGTTTAGTGTTCGCGATCAAGTTATCACCTCCGTTGCGCAACCTTATCGGTTTTACTTGTTGCAGCGGGTGCAAGATACATACGCCGCAATGAGTGCGGAAGACAAGGCTTCTGTGGACAAAATGTTAAGTGACAGCAATATGTCAGAGCTTTTAAACATTCGTTTGAACCGTCGCGTTGAAAGCGTCGATAATCTTGAAGTGTGGGGCTGACCTGAAGCTTTGTATGAGGTCTAATTGATGCGACAATGTTCGGATTATGAGCCTCCACAGCACTCAATCGATACCATCCAGAAATTGCCTTAATCACTCAGGCGAAGCGAAGCTATGAGCGTCCGACAACTGCTACGAAAACCTTTCGACAATACGGTCTTTGCACCCACTGTAGATATGGAAGGGAAAATCGCGATTGTTACCGGCGCTGGACCTAGCTCGCTAGGCTATGCCACTGCGAAAACTCTGGCGGAGTGGGGTTGTACCGTAATTGTTAGTACTCGTAAAAATACTGAGGGTAGGGTGCGGCAACTTCAGGCGGAGCTTCCTGAATCCGCCGTGGGTAGCGTAGATGGGCATCCGCTTGAGCTTAGCTCCCGAACATCGGTTGATCAGTTTTCCAGTTGGTACCTTGAAAAGTATGGCAATCGCTTGGATGCCTTGGTTAACAACGCAGGCATACATCTTGATTTGATGTCTAAGTGGAAGCAGGCAAGGTTGAGCGACGATGGCGTAGAAGTGCATTGGCGGACTAACTTTCTTGGCAGTGTTGACCTTACGCATCGCTTGTTACCCGCGTTGCTTGAAACCGCAAACTCGGTTGGTGAGGCGCGCGTCGTAAACGTAGTGTCACAATTGCATAGCAAGGGGCGTAACGCCGCGCTTTTTTCCGCAGGGCCTAGTAATCCGACGGCCGCGCCTGAGACACTTGAGGCGTCTGAATCATCTGTAGAGTACAACTCATGGCGCGCATACGGCTTATCAAAGCTGGCAATGATCCATTTCAGTAATGAATTACACCGGCGCTACTTTGACAGCGAGGGGCTTAAAAGTTACAGCCTGCACCCAGGTGGTGTAAGCGGTGTGTCCACAAAAGTAGCCGAAAAGGGTTTAGAGGGACACTCGTTCATCAGTGCCATTCGGCGTTTGGGTGCCCCACTCGAGAAATTATTTATGGCGACCGCAGAAGAGGGCGCGCAAACTCAGATCTATTGCGCAACAGCTGCAGATGCGAGAAGTGGTTCTTATTATACAAATTGCGAGGCAGTGGGTGCCTCGGTGGAAACTCAAGACTTGGCAGCCGCCGAAAAGTTATGGAAAGAAACAGCTGAATGGCTTGCTGCGACTACTGTTCCAAGCAGTTGAAAAGATCGCATTTAAAGAAACCAGGTAAACAGCATTCATTGCTGCTTTCATTAACAGAGAGAATTTAGTCATGGCAACCGCGACCGCACTGTACGATTTTACGGGCTGCAATGTTCTTGTCACTGGAGGCACGAGTGGAATTGGCCATGGTATAGCCGAAGCATTTGCTAAAGCCGGTGCGCAGGTGATGGTTACTGGCACTCGAAGCTCTGCCAAAGACTACGACGATGTAGACCTATCGGCTTTCGAATACCGACAACTTCAAGCTACCGACAGAAGCGCTGTTGAAGCCTTAGGCCAAAGTATTAAGCAGCTGGATATATTGATAAACAATGCGGGTGCCAATCTGCTGGGTAAGCCAGGCGGCGAATGGGCGGCTGAAAACTTTGAAGAGTCAGTTAACATCAATTTGTTTTCCGGTTTTCACTTGGCCAATGCCTGTTCAGAGCAACTAAAGGCAAGTACCTTGTCAGGTGGGGCGAGCATAATTAACATGGGTTCGCTCACCGCATTTTTTGGTACGGTAATGACGCCTGCCTATGGTGTGTCTAAGGCGGGCAATCTTGTGTTGTCAATGAGTCAGGCGCAATTGTGGGCGGCCGATAACGTGCGAGTTAACGCAGTGGCGCCAGGCTTGATTGAAACCCGTATGACGGCCCCTATGAAGCATTTTGCAGAGTTAACTGAGTCAATGATGGCGCGCACTCCTTTGCGGCGTTGGGGCACACCAACGGATATTGCGGGTGCAACCTTGTTTCTGTGCAGCGACCAAGCGAGTTGGATAACTGGCCAAACCATCACTATTGATGGTGGGTATTCAACTGTCGGTTAAACAACTAACAACCATTGTTCTATAAGTAGCATGAGATATTTATGAAGCCCGAAGATTTTAACGACATTGATTACCAGCTTGATAATGAAGGTGTGGCGACCTTAACATTCAATACGCCCGCCAGAAAAAACGCACTCAGTGCGGTTACTTTTCTGGAGATATTTTATGCGCTGCAGAATTTTCAGGAAGATGATAATGCGCATGTGTTAATTCTAACGGGCGCGCGTGATCCAAACTCAACAGACCCAAAGAAGGAAGCTTTTAGCAGCGGTGGCTACTTTAGTCCCGATGCAATGGAAGGCTTGCCGGAAGAAGTGCTGCAAGAAATTGATTTAACAGACATAGCGCAAAAAAGAACTACCATGGCGTTTTTGCGCTGCGACAAGCCAGTGATCGCTGCGGTTAATGGTTTGGCCATTGGTGGTGGATTTACATTGTGTTTGGCAGCGGCAGACCAAATTTATATGTCTGAGCATGCATGGATTCAGCTTCCCTTCGCCAAGCTCGGTCTTGCTGCAGAACTTTCTTCAACGTTTCTTTTGCCTCGATTACTGGGCTTTCATAAAGCCAAAGAGCTGCTGTTTTTCCCAGAACGTATTCCAGCGGCTGATGCCGTGAAGTTAGGCATTGCCAATGCCGTTGTGCCGCACGAAGAGCTGATGAGCTATGCGCGTGAGAAAGCGCTGCAACTTATTCCGCCTGCGGCACCGGTATTGAGCATTCGAGAAATGAAGCGCATTTTACATGCGCCACATTTGGATTCGTTCAGCCAGGCACTTGATTTGGAAAACGAAGCGCTGAACAAACTGATGGCAACTGAAGACTTTGCAGAAGGTATTATGGCCAGGGTAGAGCGGCGCCCCGCGGTGTTCAAAGGCGCCTGATTTGAGCGTGTAATGCGGAGGAAACGGGGCAGGGCAGCCCTCGTTTCCGGATAGGCAGCAATCAACCAGCAGTAATATTTGCCAGACGTTCGTTAATGATCTGTTCTGCCTCAGCGACTATGCCGTTGATGAGCTCCTGACAACTAGGAATGTCATCAATTAGGCCGCCACTTTGGCCAAAGGTCACCATGCCCGCATCCATGTCGCCTGTTGCCCAAGCGATGTCTTGCTGAGCGCGGCCAACCATGCCGTGCACTTCTCCAAACTCGCCACCCGCCTTCTCAACGGCCAGAACTTTTTCAGCAACTGCGTTTTTATACACTCTTGCCGTGTTGCGGTAGCTTCTGAATATCAATGTTGTTTGTGTTTCGTTCATCTCAACTAAAGCGTCTTTCACATTCTCGTGAACCTGCGCTTCTTTGGTTGCGATAAAGCGTGTACCCATGTTGATGCCTTCAGCGCCCAAAGCGAGAGCGGCGGCTAGGCCGCGACCATCAGCAATACCGCCAGACGCGATTACAGGTATTTCCAGTTTCTTAGCGGCTGCTGGTATTAGTATCAAGCCAGGAATGTCTTCTTCGCCTGGGTGACCCGCACATTCGAAACCATCAATGCTAACGGCGGCAACGCCAATTCGCTCTGCTTTAAGCGCGTGGCGTACTGCAACGCATTTATGAATAACTTTAATACCGTGCGCATTAAATTGTTCCATAAATGGTTCGGGGCTACGGCCTGCCGTTTCGACAATTTTAACGCCGCTATTGCAGATAACGTCCAGATAGTCCTGGTAGTCGATGTCGGTTGATACAACGCCCACTGTCAGGTTTACAGCGAATGGTTGGTCAGTAAGAGACTGACACTTCTCAATACCTGCTTTCAATTCCTCAGGGTTGGGCAGGCTTAGCGCTGTCATCACACCTAAACCGCCGGCATTAGAAACGGCCGCAGCTAACTCGGGTGTACCTACGCGCATCATACCGCCGCAGATAATCGGTGTTTTTACGCCAAACATTTCGGTAAATCGTGTTTTCATCGTGTAATCTCTAAGACTGATTTGTGCATAGCCAAAAATAATGGCATATAAGGTGCCATTATAATTCAATGTTGCTGCATTAACAACGTAGGCGTATCGCTGGAAGCAAGACTTCTCCAAGCAAAATTCAGTATTCTTCCTCCAATCCGGCTTTAGCGATAATCCGACGGCGTTCAATTACAAACCCGCAAATACCCGCTTAGGGCGCACACCTAGATGTTGCTTAATGTCTATATCATCGGCTCAACTGAAGCGATCGCATATTTCTGTAGCAGACTTTTCTTAGGAGTGAGTCATTGTCAGGAAGCCGTATCTTCCTGTTCAAACATCTCACGTACGGTGTTGCGTAGCCATTGGTGTCCTGGGTCAGAGTCCAGGCTTTTGGGCCATATCAAATACACTGGAAATTCAGTGGGCAGTGGTGACTCTACTAGTTTTAATTGGTGAGTTTTAACCAGGTGCCTACCTAACATATTCGGTACACTGCAAATGAGGTCGGTGGCATTGATAACCCGTGGTGCGTCAAAGAAGCTGTGGACAGTCATCGCGTGTTCTCGATGCAGCCCGTGACGCCACAGCTCTCGATCATTTATGGTGGGGCCATAATCACCAGGCATTCTGAATACTATGTGGCGCAGACCGGCATAGTCTTGCAGACTGATACTCTTACCTGCATTGGGGTGACCTTTGCGAACCAGGCAAACTTCCTTCATGGTACCGATCTGCAGGCAACTCATGTCACTCGACTGACTAGGCAATACCCATAAAAAAGGTCGATGTTGCCAAAGTGCATTTCCTTCTCGATGTCGATGTTTAGCGCGCTGCGGGTATTGATTCGAATTTGTGAACCTTGGCTTTCCAGTAAACCCATTAGTGCGGGCAGGTCGAAGTGAATTCCAACTGTGCGCAGCTTGATCCAAGCAGCGAGAGTTTTTCTAAGCGAGGAATATGGAACGCCAGCTAACGATGGGATTACTAGGGAAGTCACAATGAAGAGACGTGAGTGTGTCAGTTTAGCTGGTGCTACAGTTGCTTTAAGCCCAGCGTTTGCGGCTAGCCGTGAAAGCAAGCCAGTGCAATCAAAGTTGGCTTTAGCCGAGGATGAATTGCTGGCCTACGATGCAGTAGACTTGGCAGAGAGAGTGCGCAGTGCAGAGCTTTCAGCAAAAGAGCTCCTTGAGGCCACAGCACAGCGCATTGACCGGCTGGACGACAAAATCAACGCCATGACGACGCTTTCAATGCAGCGTGCCTCCACCAAAGCAGAAAAGTTTTCCACCGAGTCAGCATTCGCCGGCGTACCAACCGTCATCAAGGATCTTGCAGATGTGGCAGGCATTCGCCGAACCAGTGGTTCGCGCATGCAATTGACGAATGTACCAGAACAATCCAGCGACTATATCAAGGCTTTGGAATCCGCAGGGCTGAACATTGTTGGAATGAGCAATACGCCGGAATTCGCATCAATAGTGATAACCGATAATGATGCTTTTGGCCCCACGCGCAATCCCTGGGGCCTTGAGTTCACCAGCGGTGGGTCCAGTGGTGGTTCTGCGGCGGCTGTGGCGGCCGGCTACGTTCCTATCGCACATGGTACGGATGGTGCTGGATCCATTCGCATCCCGTCTTCTTGTTGTGGCTTACTAGGAATGAAGGCTAGCCGATATCGAATGGCCTGTGGTGAGGTTGATGGCGTGCATCAGTTCTTGCGTACCCACCAGAGTATCAGTCGCACGGTGCGAGACAGCGCGGCGATGTTTGCTGCGACTGAGAATAGGGGCAGTGACAATCCGTATCCGCAAGTCGGTTTGGTGAAGGGCCCTGGCAAAAAGCGCCTGAAAATAGGGTTCACTACTGCCAGTTGTTTCGACCAAGAACCGGTCTCCACCGTCAAGGTGGCTTTGGAGCATACTGCGAAGCTTTGCGCCGGGCTCGGGCATGAGGTGGTTGAATTGAACAATCCTCTAGAGGGGGAGCCTCTTTTTCAAGCTCTGGAGTCAGTCGTAATGGCTAAAATGCCTTCCTTGCTTACAATGGCCGAAGCCCTGTCAGGCCGCAGCGCAGAGGACTCAGGCTTACTGACTACGTTGTTGGTGCAAACTGGACGCTATGCCCAACAACTTCCTGCCGACAGCTATGAAAAAGGCATGGCCTATCTTCGTCTAATGTCACGGCAATTAACGGCTTTCTTCAGCGGCATTGATGTTTGGCTTACGCCAACGTTACGCGTAGAGCCGCCAATGCTGAATCAATTTTCTGAGAACATCAATTTTGCGGATATGCAGCAGGTGCAAAATTATGACCTTATGGCCTATACGGCATTTGCCAATGCCTTCGGCGGGCCAGCGATGTCAGTTCCACTAGGTTGGTCTAGCGAGACGGGGCTGCCCATTGGCAGTCACTTTTCGGCAGCACCCGGCGCCGACAAGATATTGTACGAGCTGGCCTTTGAGCTTGAACAAGCCTACCCATGGGCTGCTAGGTGGGCCCCGCACTCAGCGAGATACAACACCTTAAAAGGGCGTTAGCAGAGGCAGGCCGCAGCAAGAGGGGGATGGCTGCACTGATTGAGTACAGCCGTTCATATCAGGATCTACTTACCAGGAAATATACCCATCTTCTTAGCAATAATGCTGAGCATTACTTCGTCAGCACCGCCGCCAATAGACGTTAGGCGTCCGTCGCGGAAAACCTGTGAAACAGGGTTGTCCCACATAAAGCCCATGCCACCCCAATACTGCAAGCAAGAATCCGAAACCTCACGTACCAGCCTGCCGGCTTTCAACTTGGCCATCGATGCTTTCAATGTTACGTCGTCACCGTTTATATAACCTTCAACGGCGTCGTAGGTCAGTGCGCGTAAAGCCTCTACTTCGGTTTGCAGTTCGGCTAAGCGAAAATGAACAACCTGGCTGTCCAATACTGGCTTGCCAAATATGTGGCGTTCGCGTGTGTACTCGATAGTTGTGTCGATGCACAGCTCCATTGCCTTCAACTGGCCTGCGGCTGCATAAAGACGTTCTTCCTGGAATTGTTCCATCTGATAAACAAAGCCCATGCCTTCTTCGCCTATGCGGTTTCTTTGCGGTACGCGCACGTCTTCAAAGAAGATCTGTGCTGTATCTGATGATCGCATGCCCATTTTGTTCAAGCGATCAGAAAAAGAAATGCCCGGCGTTTTAGTGGGCACAATAATCAATGACTTGTTCATGTGCTTATGGTCGCCGCCTGTGTTGGCTAATAAACACAAGAAGTCAGCCTGAGTGGAGTTGGTAATCCACATTTTGCTGCCATTGATAATGTAGTCGTCGCCGTCCTTCTTCGCGGTTGTTTTAATCGCGGCCACGTCTGAGCCAGCGTGAGGTTCGCTTACTGCAATTGAGCCTACGAAATCGCCGCTGATGGCAGGAGTCAAGAATTCACGGCGTAACTCATCGCTTCCATGGTTGGCCAAAGCGGGTGTTGCCATATCGGTTTGAACTCCGAGTGCCATTGATACACCGCCACTGTGTATGCGACCCAATTCTTCGGAGTAGGCTATCTCGTAGCTGTAGTCCAAACCCATGCCGCCATAGGCTTCTGGTTTGGTTATACCGAGCAAACCCAAATCGCCAAATTTCTTAAACACTTCGTGCGCTGGAAAAATGCCGGCGGCTTCCCACTCATGCCAATAGGGGTTTATTTCGTTGTCGATCAATTGCCGAACCGTTTGACGAATGGCTTCGTGTTCTTCTGTAAATCTCATTGCGTGATTCTCGTAGGGTGTCTTATAGGCTATCTAATGTTGGTGTTTTTTTGTGATTGCAGGCTACTTAACTTACTCGCCGCGAAAAGTAGCTGTACGTTTTTCAAAGAAAGCCGCAATGCCTTCGGCTGAATCAGCGCTTTTGGCCATCACTTTTTGCTTGGCGGCTTCTGCTTCGATAGTATTTTCATAATTGTCAGAGAAAACACCGTGCAACAACTGCTTTGTTGCAGCTACGGCTAATGGCGCCTTGGACGCGATTAAATGCGCCAGCTTAGTGGTTTCTTGTTCAAGCTCTTCGAGCTCGACAATATCGCTTGCAAGACCCCAGTCAAGGCAAGTTTGAGCATCCAGCTTTGTGCCTTCTATCATCATTTTGAAAGCGCGCTTATAACCAAGTTGGCGGCCTAACAGCCAGGTAGCTCCGCCATCGGGCACCATTCCTATTGGTAGGAAGGCCTGATAGAGATAAGCACTGCGCGCCATTAAAGTGAAATCACATACCATTGCGTAGGCGCTGCCTATGCCGGCAGCTGCACCCTGTACTGCGCATATGTAAACTTTGCTGGAATTCTTGATGCCGGAGAGATGTGGTGCATGGTCTTGCAGAATATGTTCGTCGGCAGGTTTTGCAGCGAGTCCTTTGTCTGCAAGATCGGCGCCAACGCAAAAGTTTTTTCCAGCGCTGCGCAATATAACGACTCGAACACTGTCATCACTTTCAACAGCTTCAATCGCCTCACTCATTTCTGCAAGCAGGGCGAGGCTCATGCCATTGCCTTTGTCTGGCCTGTTCATAGTGATGGTTGCTATGTGATCTTCTGATTGGTATTCAACAAGCTTTGTGTCGGACATGTTTTTTCCTGAATTATTCGGAGTTGTCGGTGTGTAGTTCGCTACCAGCCACTCAGAGAGCTGGTGTGGGCGCTCCTTCGGCTTAAAAGTTACGCGTATTGAACGGAGCGTAATCGTCGCCCAGGCAGTCTCGGCTAATAATCAACTTCATTATTTCGGATGTGCCAGCGTAGATGGTAGAAATTTTCGCATCAGTGTACTGGCGTGATATTGGATACTCGTCCATGAAGCCAGCGCCGCCATGCAGCTGCACACCAATATCCGCAGCGCGTACTTGCAGCTCTGAGGTATACAGTTTTGCCTTGGCTGCGGCTACTGCCGTCAGGCCACCCTGATTGTGAACGGTAACGCACTGATCGACATAAGCTTGGGCAACATCAAGTTCGGTACGCAAATCTGCGAGAACAAACTGGGTATTCTGGAACGCGGAAACTGGCTTGCCGAAGGCTTTGCGCTCCATGACGAATTCACGGGTGAGGTCAAAGCTGCACTGCGCCGCAGAGAGGTAACCAGCGGCGCCTATCAAACGCTCTTCAGCGAGGCCTTCCATCAAGTAATAAAAGCCTTTGCCCGGTTCGCCCAATACGTTGGCCTTGGGCACTTTTACATTGCTAAAAAACAATTCAGACGTGTCTTGAGCCTTTAAGCCCATCTTCTTTAGATTGCGACCACGTTCAAAGCCTTCCATGCCGCGCTCAATGATGAACAAAGTCATTTCATGTGGGTTTTCTTCCGGGTTTGTTTTCGCTGCAACAATCACGACGTCTGCATTTATGCCGTTGGATATATAGGTTTTGGCGCCATTAAGCAGCCAGTGATCGTCTTGTTCCACAGCGTTACTGCGCATGCCGGCAAGATCAGAGCCCGCGTCTGGCTCAGTCATCGCTATTGCCAATACTGATTTGCCGCTAACGCAATCTGGCATTATGCGAGCTAACTGCTCTTCATTGCCAAAACGACTCAAGTAGGGGCCAACTAAACGACTGTGTAAGGTGTTGTACCAGTCGCCAACACGCGCATAGGCGGTTTCTTCAATAATAATCTGTTCAAAGCGAAAGTCGTTGTCGCCTAAGCCTCCGTATTGCTCATCGGGCCACACCATCAAGAAGCCTTGCGCGCCGGCTTTTTCGAACGCCGATCGGTCCACAATGCCGGCTTCTCGCCACTCTTCCATATGCGGCACAATTTCTGCCGCCAAAAATTTGCGGTAGGCGTCACGAAACATGTTTTGCTCTTCGGTGAAAATTCTCATTGCTGTTGTCCTAAATTCAAATTCTAAAGGTGAAAGTACTGTTAATTCTGAGATTGCTGATTATCTTGCCAAGTGTTGTCTAAAGCTTCTTGAATGTAGCTAGCAACGAGCTCTGGGTTCTGCATGGGTATAAAGTGATTGTTGTCTGGCAAGTACACGTCTCTGCATTTTGGCATGGCGTCAGCCAGGCCAGGCCAGGTGGGCGATGAGCTGAAATCGCCGTTAAACTTTTCGGTTCCTGGAGCGCGAAGAACGGATGCTGGCATGGTAATCAATGGTAGGCAATCTAGCACTGTCTCTCCGCCACTGGTGCTCAAATAAAAGGATGCCTCGCTGACGGGCAAACAGGCTAATTGCCGGCTGTCATTTTCCGTGTCAGCGTTATTCGTGACTGGCTCTAGCGCGTGCTCACAATAGTCGCGCAAACATTCGCGTGTCCAGGTGTTAAAAGGGGCTCGTTCTTCAAAGCGTTGAAACATCTCTTCAGGGTCACGCCAGTTGTTTTTGCGTCTGGCTACTGGATGATCGGCAACATTAATTTCTTGTTGGTCTGCCTGCATGTAAGCGTACTGGCTGCGTGACATAACGACAGGGTCCACAAGCACAAGCTGGGTGAATAAATGCGGTAACGCGGCGGCGGCTCGACAAATTAGGTGCCCGCCCATTGAGTGGCCTACGCCAACAATGTTGTTTAAATCGAGTTTTTGTATCAGCAGACACATCTCGTCTGCGAACAGCTTCCAATCAAAGGTATTGGCCTCTGAGCTTTTGCCATGAAAATGCACGTCCACAGCAATTACATGCCGGCCTGGCAGTCGCCTAACAACCTCGTCCCAACAGCGGCTATGAAAGCCAGTGGCGTGAAAAAGCAATACCGTGTCGCCATCGCCGGCCCACTCGTAAACACAGAGCTCGGTGGTGCCTGCTTGTACTTTGTACTCTTTAGGATCCTGCATGTATTGCTAATTCCCTCACTGGAATCTAAATCGACTGATTGGTTTCATTCGCTTCATTGGTTGAAGTAGCTTAGCCCCTTAGCATAGCAACTTTCGGTGCTTGTTATCAGAGTTGCAAATCTTGGCTAATCGAGGTATACGGTCAGCATTGACTGTTTTTTTTCGGTCTCAAGTTGACAGCTGCCTGCGTGCATGGTCGACTAAGCGTAGTGCGCTCTAAGCAGTGCACTGCCAATAATATACACGTGCATTTACGCCATTCGGACCACTATAAAATGGACGTTTATCGCGAGGCATTACAATAATGGAGAGCAGTAGCTCATGCTAATACAACAAGTCCTAACTTATTACGCCCAAAGCAACCCCAATTTGCCCTGTTTGACCGTAAATGGCGAAACCAAGACTTACAGCGATATGGACCGCTTGTCTAATCAATTTGCCAACGGCTTGTTATCGCTGGGAATTTCCAAAGGTGATCGGGTTACCGTATTTGGCGAGAACAGCCTGGAGCATGTTTTGCTTTTCTATGCCACAGCGAAGCTTGGTGCCATTGTTGTGCCTATTAACTATCGCCTGGCTCCAGCTGAATTAGAGTATGTGGTGGGCGATTGCGGCGCAAAACTGCTGCTGGCATTGTCCGGTATGGATGAAACCTTGAAGGCGGTTCGAAAATTGCTGCCGGAAGACATCCTCTTAATGAGTGACGGACTTGCCGATACGTTGAATTGGAAAACCTGGATAACGGACTTCCCTGATACTCCACCCGCCGTTGAGGTACAACCAAGCGATCCATTCCTGCAGTTATACACCAGCGGTACAACCGGGCACCCCAAAGGCGTAGTTAGTTCCCACTTTAACTTAATGTCTCTGTGCCAAATGAATGGCATCGTTGGTTCGCACCGCAATAACCCTGGTGACAGCGCTATAGTGTGCGCACCGCTGTTTCATATTGGTGGCATAGGCTCTATTTCAGGGGCGACCTTTTTTGGGCAGCATATGCTGCTGCACGAGGCTTTTGATCCAATTCGTATTTTGAATGATGTTGAGGCACACGCAGTAGGCAGCGTATTTATGGTGCCTGCGATGATTGCTGCTGTACTTCAGGTGCCTGGGGTTCGAGACAGAGACTTCAGCAAGTTAAAGCAAATCAACTATGGCGCCTCGCCAATATCAGAAACTTCTTTGCGTGAGGCTATCGAAGTATTTCAGTGCGATTTCACCCAAATGTATGGAATGACTGAAACGACGGGCACTGTGGTAGCGCTGACAACGCTTGACCACCAGCGCGCCCTTGATGGCAAGCCTGAACTGTTACTGTCTTGTGGGCGCCCGTGTGTCTGTGCAGAGGCCAAGATAGCCGACGCCGACGGAAACCCTGTTGCCACTGGTGAGATAGGCGAGATATGGCTGAAAGCGCCCACCAACATGATGGGTTACCACAACTTGCCAGAGGCGACAGCTGCCA
This sequence comes from Pseudomonadales bacterium, assembly GCA_045106985.1. Lineage (GTDB taxonomy): Bacteria > Pseudomonadota > Gammaproteobacteria > Pseudomonadales > JAUIET01 > JAUIET01. Next base: position 30,870 of record JBGCFQ010000024.1, read on the forward strand.
GCCTAACCGATGGTTGGGTGCATACCGGCGACGCTGGCTATATTGATGATGAAGGGTACATTTACTTAAAAGACCGAATCAAAGACATGGTTGTCAGTGGTGCGGAAAACATATACCCGGTTGAGGTAGAGAATGCCATAGCCAAGCACGCGTCTGTACGAGAAGTTGCTGTAATTGGAGTGCCAAACGAAAAATTCGGCGAGGCACTATTGGCTTTTGTTGTTCTTAAGCCAAATACTGAACTGAGCATCGAAGAGCTGATAGAGTTTTGTCGTGATAAAATAGCGGGCTATAAGATTCCAAGGCAAATGGAATTGATAGACGAGCTGCCCAGAAACCCTTCTGGGAAAATTCTGAAGAAAATTCTTCGCGCCCCATTCTGGGAAGGTAGAACGAGAGAGATAGGATAAGGTATGAGTGAATCGACAGTAGAAACACTGGAAAACAATCGGGTTGTTATCACAATAGAAGAGCATATTGCGCATGTGCAGATGATTCGTGATGACAAGATGAATGCGCTTGACCCAGACATGTTCGCTGGTTTGATAGATGCAGCTTCTAAGCTAGAAGATCGTGAAGACGTACGGGCAGTTGTGCTCTCAGGGCGAGGCCGGGCTTTTTGTGCAGGGCTGGATATGTCGAATTTTACTAATATGGCCGAAGGGGGTGCGGGAAAAACCAAGCCAGACCTTGCGGTTCGTACTCATGGTGACAGTAACGATTTTCAGCAGGTATGCCAGGCTTGGCACAAACTGCCCATGCCTGTTATTGGCGCTGCGCACAACGTGTGCTTGGGTGGTGGTATGCATATCTTTCTTGGCTGCGATATTCGTTTCGCAGCACCAGCCACCCGATTTTCGATTATGGAAATTCGCTGGGGCCTGATACCCGATATGGGCTCAACACCCATCCTGCCTCACATTGCGCGCCGTGATGTGATTAGCGAGCTGACCTACACAGGGCGTATTTTTGAAACAGATGAAGCCAGGGAGCTAGGCTTTGTTACTAGAGTTCACGACGATCCTGTTGCTGAAGCTATGGCAACAGCCAAAATTATTGCCAGCAAAAACCCAACGGCTATTCGAGCCAACAAAATGATTATTAACCAGGCTGCGTATTTGTCACCGGCAGAAGCGCTGATGTTAGAGTCAGTAGAGCAAGACAAGATAATTGGTTCGGCTAACCAAATTGAATCGGTAATGTCGGAGCTGGAAGGGCGAGAAGCTTCTTACAAAGGTTGATATAAGCTAAAAGAAGGCCAAATGAAGGCTTTGCGTTGGGCGTGGCGAACCGCCATAACGCTAGTGTGTGCTGTTCTTGTGCTAGCTCCAACGCTAGCGCTTTCGCTTTATGTTTCTGGCCCCTTTTTGCTGCCGACAATTGCCAAGTGGCTGTTGCCCCCAGAGTTTGAGCTAATTGAGTTAGTGAGCGAACGACCTGGTCTTAGCGCCATGCGGTTGCCGCTAGTGCATTTGAAATATGCCCAGAGTAATGGCGAGCGTGCGGAGTTGCGCGTTAGAGATACTAAGCTTGATTACGACTGGCCGTCGCTGAAGGCGCTACGCGCAAACTCTTTGAGCATAGCGCAAGCTCAACTCACTCTGCCGAAGAGCTATGCACGCGCTGAAGATTCAGCGTTGAACGAAGCCTTAAGGCTAAACGACCTATTACCCACCACTTTGCTTCGCAAACTGCCATTGGATAGATTCTTGCTGCGTGAGTTAATAGTATCTGCACCGGCCAGTGCAGAGCTAGGACAATGGCGAGCAACAGCTGAATTGCTCAACGGTTCATTTAAGTTATCTGCTAGCTCGAACGACGATAGCGATTGGCGTTTCTCCATCCACGCTAATGAGCACAATGAGCTTAGCGTATTGGGCGAGAAAGGCGGCTTACCTGTTGCAAGCGTCAACATGCAGGTAGAGAGTTCCACTGCAGTTGATACGAAACTTACTGGCACTAGTGAACTGAATACTGCTGAGCTCGCGCTGTTATTGCATGATTTCGTTTTATTACCTCCTGAGCTGAATTTTTCTGGGCAGTTGCATTCCATCTGGTCGGTAGTGTTGCCTGCATCACTAAGCAATATTGACCAGCAGAATGTGCAGCTGAGTGGCACTATAAGCGGTTCGGTAGCCGGCTCATCAGAGAAATTTGGCTCGCTGCAGTGCCGCGCTGAAAATTCCGAGCTTGCGGTTGAGGGCCAAGCACAAAAGCTAGCAGAGTTTAGCTGGCGTGGCGATTCCATCGATATTAGTCAAATTGAGATAGGCTGCGTTGGAGAGCTGAATGCTGAGCTTATTCCTGAGGGCGCGACACGCGTAGGCTTAGGCAATCATACGAGGTACCAGTTTGCGTTTACCGAAGACACAAAAGTACGCGTAAATGTCGGCGAGCAAAGTGCCAACATGGACAGCGGTGCGCTCAGTGTGCAGCTATCTATTCTTAAGCAATCAGATGCGAGTAACAGCACGCTGAGCGGCAAAGTGACACTAAAAAGTGCTAAGTTCACAGCAGCAAGAGATTTAAATCCTAGTGAGGCCTCGCTAGTTCTGCGAGCGTCGCTTGATATTCCAGTGCTAAGCCTTACGCCCTATGTGGCACGAAATATTTCCGTAGCTACTTCCGCCAACGTAACACTTTCCGGCGATAACGCCGAGATCATTTTTGAGCGCGGTTCTGAGTTGTCAGCGCAGCGTGTGCGGTGGCTTAATGGCGGCACTTCTCAACTGCGCATTGCGGCGAATAAGGCATTTACGATTTCCAAGACCAGCGAGAGGATTGAGCTGGGTGCGACAAAGCTGAAGTTAAGCGGTAGACCGGTGCACGCATTTGGCCCTAGACTTGATTACGACAGTCTATGGTTTGAAACCCAGGGGATGACTGTAGGGCAAAAAGGAGGCCGGTATTCTGATTTTTCCGGTGGCGCACAATTACGCTTACGTGAATTTACCGCTGCCCATGCAGGCTTAACAAGCCAGACAATGCACATGACGATTGATATGAATGCAGAGGGTTCACGATTGGATGGAACACTTGGCATCAAGCCGGCGCTTGCTGCTAATGGCTTTAACTTAGATGGGCGCTTCAGGCACAATATTGAAAGCAATGTTGGCCACGCGACTCTGGCAACGCCGCTTATGTCATTCAATGAACAAAATCGTTTTTTACCTAGTTTGGTACAAAAATGGCCCTATCCGCTTGATTTCTCTTCCGGTGCGTTAAAGCTTGATTCCACTGTCGAGTGGCAAAGAGGCGAAGCGACTTCCGCGGTCAGTTTTGCGTTTAAAGATCTTGGCGGTTTCTATGAGCGCAATTTATTTTATGGCTTAAACGGGAAATTGCATGGCCAGTACCAGAACGACATTGTGAGCGGCAAAACGGAAGGCCTAAAATTGTCGAAGCTGGAAGCCGGTGTTCTGGTAGAAAATATATCTATTAATGTGCAACCGCAAAAGAATGCCGTACATCTGTTGCAACTACGCGCCGACCTGTTGGGTGGGGAACTCAGCGTAAATGATCTAGCGTTGGACAAAAACAAAGCAAAACATGAGTTCAAGGTAGTATTAAAAAGCGTTGATTTGGCGAAACTGCTGCAATTAGAAAGCGGCGTGAGTGGTAGTGGTATCTTAGATGCAGAGCTTCCCATGGCGATTAGCGCCCGTGGAGTCAGTATGAGTAACGGCCGCAGTAAAGTGCGCGCGCCAGGCGGCATTATTCGCTATCTCGGTGAGTTGCCGCAGGCCGCTTTAGACACAAACCCGCAATTAAGTCTCGCACTGAACGCACTTAAAAATTTCCACTATGACGTGCTCGATATCGAGTCGACCTACGCAGAGAACGGTAAACTGACACTCAAGACCAAACTGCAAGGACGAAACCCGGATTCGAAAAACAAGAGGCCCGTGCACTTCAACCTGAACGTAACAGAAGATATTCCGGCACTTTTAAAGAGTTTGCAATTGAGCCAGGATATCAGTGATAAGCTGGACGCTCGAATACAGCAACTTAGCTTACCAAAACAATAGATTTCTGAATGAATGATTGTAAGTGACAGCCCCCTTACAGACTGAAATACAGTGGAGGATACTCAATGAACGCAGCTCAAGTAATTGGCCGCAGCCTGTGCGTTGCTGGTATGGCCATTGTGATGTTGGCTTGTACGCCTACGGTGACAGTAGCAACAGATGAGCCAATCACAATCAATCTAAACGTCAATATACAGCACGAGGTTCGCGTTAAAGTAGACCGTGAACTTGAAGATGTGCTGTCTGAAGAAAGCGGCTTGTTTTAGGCTTGTTGGAGAATAAGTGATGAAGAAATTAGTACTACCATTATTTTTGTTACTCAGCTTTAGCCTTGCTGGGCAAGTTCAGGCTTTGAGTTTGCATGAGGCTAAAAAACAGGGATTGGTTGGTGAGCAAACCAACGGAATGCTTGGTGCGGTGCGTGCCGCAACTCCTGAAGTTAAAGCATTGATTAAAGACATCAATAGCCGCCGACAAGCGGCTTATTCGCGAATAGCTGCGAAGAACGGCACAAATGTTGATGCCGTGAGGATGCTGGCGGGGAAGAAGGCGATAGAAAAAACTCCCGCCGGGCAATATGTGAAGCCTGGTGGTGAGTGGGTGAAAGCTCGATAGCTAAATTGTTGGGCTAGATCGGTAGACTTAGACACGCGGCCGTTATCACCAAGCATTTCGCTACGAAACGCGGCCGCTCCGCGGTTCCCGAATTAGCAAAGGAAGCCTCGCAACGGCGAGTCTTCTTTGCGAATTCGGCCTGCGTTTTTTACCTTCGCGAAACGCTTGGCAACATCGGCCGCTCACACACTGCCACGGTGTTGCTTTTGCTTAGTTATTATTTGAAGAAGCTTGGGCTAGGTCTGAACTCAAAGTGAGTCAAGCGGTGCCATGCGCTGTTTGCGTAGATAAAACGAAGCGGCCGAAAGAATAAAAATGACTTTCGCAGAAAGGCATTTTTAAGAAAGAGGGAACGGCGGAGCCGCCGCGAAGCGAAGCAAAGAGCGCATGGCATCGCTTGACGGATTAACTCTCCTGGCTAAAAACGCGACTATGCCTCTCAGTCAGCTAACCGCAAACGACTCCAAATGCCCATCAACATTCATCGCCTGCCCAGTTACCTTCGATGCCGAATCAGAAGCAAGAAACAAAGCCATATCCGCAATATCCTGACCACCTATCATCGTTCGCATAGAACAACTTTGCGTGTAGCCATCCAAAATACTTTGCTCGCTTACACCCTTTTTTTCAGCTTCCGCCGCAATAACACGGCTCATGCGCTCACCCTCAATGGAACCAGGGCAAATAGCATTCACTCGAATACCGCTGGCACCTAACTCCATCGCCAAACTCTTCGTAAAGCCTAACACAGCCCATTTTGCTGAAGAGTAGGGTGAGCGCATAGGGTAGCCGTGCCAGCCCGCTGTTGAGGAAATATTGATGATGCTACCGCGTCCCTGGCTGCCGTTTTTGCGTATAAGGGGAATGGCTTTGCGGCTGCAAAGAAAAGTGCCGTCAAGGCTTACCGCCACGCAACGTCGCCAGTCTTCAAAGGCTATTTCTTCGACCGGTGCGGTTGGGCCCTGAATGCCTGCACAGTTAACCAGTATGTCCAAACCTTGAGGCAGGTGTTGTTGTAGGTTGGTGAACAGTTCATCAACCGCTGACTCACTGGAAACATCGGCGATTGATGTGGTCGCATCAGGCCATTGCAAGCCAAATTGTTCAAGTGCCCGCTCGTCTACATCAACAACGTGCACGGTGGCGCCGGCTCTAATAAAACTTGTTGCAATGCTGTGGCCAATTCCGCTGGCACCGGCGGTAACTATGATTTGCTTGCCTTTGAAATCTGTCATGTCACTGTGTTCCTTTGGCTTGTCTGATGGGACAAGCCTAGATTGATACGATATTTCGAGTGCGGACATTATATTGATGCTTATCAAATGTCGATAATCTTGATAAGCCAAAAGCTTGTGTCTCTGCGCCGCAGCATGCTTTTCTTTTACTCGTTGCCGAGGTAATGTAGAGCTATAAGATAACAAAGAGGAAGTACGTAATGTACCCAGGACACTACGCAGAACTGCACCCGGATAGAGCCGCATTTATTATGGCTGGTAGCGGCGAGTTTGTGACTTATCGCGAACTTGAAGCGCGGGCTAATCAGTTGGCGCATTATCTTCGCGAGCAGGGGCTAAACAGACTTGACCATTACTCAGTGTTTATGGAGAACAATAGCCGCTATGTTGAAAGTTGTGCCGCCGGTGAGCGAGCAGGGCTTTATTACACCTGCATCAACTCTTTTTTAAAAGGCGAAGAGTTGGCCTATATTCTCAACAATAGCCAATCAAAGATTCTAATCACGTCGGTTGAAAAATTGGCCATCGCCACTGAAGCACTAAAGAGCTGCCCCAATATCACCCAATGTTTAGTTGTTGGGGGCGAGACGCAAAGCGACAGTGTGCTTAGTTTTGAAGAAACGCTTGCTTCCTATCCTACTACGCCTATCGCCGACGAGTTTCTTGGTGCTGCAATGTTGTATTCGTCGGGTACCACAGGCCAACCTAAGGGCATTTTGCGTCCATTGGAGGAAGTGCCTCCAGGCCAGACATCGCCACTTTTTGATTTCTTAATGGGTATGTGGAAGTATCGGGAGGACATGGTTTATTTATCGCCTGCGCCGCTGTATCACTCTGCACCTCAGTCTGCTGTGGCGTCTGTTATACGCATGGGCGGCACTGCAGTGATTATGGAACGCTTTGATCCGGCAGAATACCTTGGCCTTTTGTCTAAGCATCAGATATCACATAGCCAACTTGTGCCTACAATGTTCAGTCGAATGTTAAAGCTGCCTGAAGACGTTAGGGCTGCGGCCGATGTCTCGTCGCTAGAGGTAGTCATTCACGCTGCGGCGCCGTGCCCGGTGCAGGTTAAAGAAGCGATGATCGAGTGGTGGGGCCCGATTATTCATGAGTATTACGGCGCTACCGAAGCCCTGGGATTTGCCGCGTTGAACAGCGAAGAGTGGTTAGCCAATAAGGGCAGCGTGGGTAAAGTTGTACTCGGTGAATTACATGTTCTTGATGAAGACGGTAAGGAATGCGCTCCGGAAGAGCCCGGTGAGCTGTGGTTTAAAACGGCATCGGATTTTAGTTACTTTAATAATGACGCCAAGACTGAGGCGGGACGATCTGCCGACGGCTCAATGAGTACAGTGGGTGATGTTGGCTATGTTAAAGACGGGTTTCTGTACCTGACTGATCGATCTACCTTCATGATTATTTCGGGGGGTGTAAACGTTTATCCTCAGGAAACTGAGAACTTGCTTATTACGCACCCTAAGGTGGCGGACGCTGCGGTATTCGGCGTGCCAAACGAAGAATTGGGCGAGGAAGTGAAGGCGGTTGTGCAGGTTCTGGAAGGCGTAGAAGCAAGCAACGACTTGGTTAACGAGCTAATGGCCTTTTGCTTAGAAAACCTTTCACGGCAGAAATGCCCTCGGTCAATTGACTTCGAAGAGCAACTGCCGAGGTTGCCAACCGGAAAGTTGTATAAGCGATTGTTGAAAGATCGCTACTGGGCAGAACACAAGAACCGAATTCTTTAGTTCTTGCTGTTTAGCTCGCCGAGCTAAACAGCATAGGTGGTTTTTAAATAGCTGATGATGTCGCTGGACTCAGCCATTTCTACGCCGGTATTTGGGTCTACCAGATAAGGTATGGACACTGTGCCTGCGCGTTTTTTCAGTTCAATGCGGCTTTCCAATGTTGACTCAAGCTCTATACCCATTTTTTCGCGAAGGGAAGGCGGCAGCCAATCCTGCCAAGACTCACGGCCTGAAGAATGAAGCAGGTAAGGGATTTCCATCTCGGTAAGCAACTCTCTCACAGGCCTGGCAAAAGGACTGCTTTCAAAACTGTAAAGCTCCAGTGGCTTTGCCGGTAAACGCGACGGCTTTACCCGCGTTCCGCTGGCTGGGCGCAAAGCTGATGCGAATGCCGAGCCGATCTTTTGCAGCGCGCTTAGCTGCCATTTGATTGGTACTGGTCGCTTCCCATAAGTTTTGAAAAGGTACTCTATGGTGTCTACGGATTCATACATCTGTGCACCGGTGTTGGGGTCAACCAAAAATGGGAACTGCGCTTTGCCGCCCATTTCGATAACCTTGGGCCTAAAGCGTTCTCCATTTTTCGGGCAAGGGTAAATCATGGCGCTGATGTCAAGCTCAGTAAGCGCTTCACGGGTTAACCGGCAAAACGGACAACCTTCCATATCATAAAGCTCTAGTGTTTTCTTTGGCTTAAGTTGTGCCGGTGAGGTTGATATACCAACGGCGGGTCTCACAAATGTTGCGAGCATCGAGCTTAGAGTGTTCATCTTAATTCCTTACAAATCTTTGGGTGTGCGTTGGAATGCGCAGCTGCCAAGGCCGTTTCTAATAGCGGCTAATGGTGATGGCCGCCCACGCCATGCGCATGCCCATGCGACACTTCTTCGGCGCTTGCTTCACGGACTTCGATAATTTCAATGTCGAAGCTCAAGTCTGCGCCCGCCAAAGGATGGTTAGCGTCTACGTCGACGTTAAATTTTCCAACCTTGATTATTGTGACGTCGCGATGACCTTCGGATGTATTGATTTTTACTGTATCGCCTTTTTTCAGCTTACCTTTCTTCAGTACGTGTTTGATAGGCACTCGCTGTTGCGCGTCTTCATGCCTTGGGCCGTAAGCTTTGGCGGCCGGTATGTCTGCCGTAAAAATATCGCCAGCACTTCGGCCCTCCATAGCTTCCTCCAAGCCAGCAATTATGCCGCGATGGCCGTGCAGGTAAGCAATGGGGTCGCCATCGCGAGAACTTTCTAGTTCTATGCCATCACTTTTCGAAAGTCGGTAATGAAAGCTGACGACGCTGTTTTTGCTGATGTTCACTTTAATGCCCTTAGAGTCTTGGTGGAGATACGGTTGCCCGCTGATAACAGATCACTATGCCGCGAAATACAGCCCTTTGTAAACTGCAGCGCTGATATTTCAGGATAAACGCAAGTGATGTTGGACGGCTGGTTCGCCCTTCATCGCAACAGGTATGACTCTACTCGGCAGGACTTATGCTAGCGAGTAAGCTTTTCCATTAGCGGTGCAATCATCCCCGATCCGTGGTTAGGAAAGTCGGTGAAATTGGCATCTACTTTCATCATGGCCATCATTTTCTTCTCCATGATGACAGCGAAACGCCACATAACGAATAACTCGTACCAAGCGATGTTATCAATTGGCAGGCCTGTGGCGTGGCTCCATTGTTTATAGGCGTCGGCGAACTCAGGTATTCCGCTCATCTTCTCCGTACCTAAGCCAACCGAATTGGTGTGGTCTATCCAGAAGTACCACGCCAGGTCCGTGAGCGGATCACCAATGCTGGCCAGCTCCCAATCAACCACGGCGATGGGTTTCAGGTTTTGGTAAATGATATTGCCAGGGCGCGAATCCCCCCAGCAGAGCTTTCTGGGACCTTGCTGCGGCAGTGTTTGCTGTAAAAGTTGCCAAGCTTCATCAAGTATTGGATCGGCTGATTCGCGCAGCCCTTGCTCTACCAGGCTTTGGTACATTCGCATTTCATGTGCAGCGGGAGCTTCGTCAGCCCCTGATCTTGGAAGGCTTGGCAGGTCGTAGTTTTCGATCGGTATTTGATGAATCTTGCTGAGAGTCATTAGGCCGTTGTGCCACATTGTTGAGCGGTCTTTTTCCGTCAACTCGCTAACCCAGCTGCCAAATGCCATGGGCGGCTGGTCTGGGGGAATCAAGCCGTCACAGAAATTCATCACGTAGAAATCACTGCCGAGCAAATCTGCATTGGCTTCATAGCCAACAAGACCGGGCACTGGAATACCGTGCTCGGCAACTATGCCCATAATGTCGTATTGCAGCTTAAGGTCGTGCGATTCAAACACTTCGCTTTGTCTGGGAGCCATACGTAATACGAATTTGTCCTGGCCACCCTTCCAGTTAGCATCAAACAACAGAGTTACGCTGCTTTCACCGCTCGCTTCAGGAAAGTTCAGCTCGCCGATGTTGAAATCATCGCCTTTGTTAAGCTGCTGGCCCAACCAAGCTTCAAGGTTCTGTCGAATGACTTCCAGATCACCTACGTCTTGCTTTCCCATAACCTTGTCCTCTATTTGTAGTATTTATTATCTATGGTTTCTAGAAGGGTTATTGTGCGTGAAGCCAGTTAACAATTTCTGCCACACCCTTGTCGTGTTCTTCGCCAGGGCCTCCAACGCCAATAAAGCCATGCGCATAGCCTGGGTAATCCGTGTATTGGACCTCGCACCCCGCAGACCGCAATTGTTCTGCATATTCTGCGCCTTCATCATGCAGTGGATCGTTCTCGGCGGTTATCAGTAATGCAGGCGGTAGCTTGCTAAGGTCGGCAACACTGGCGGGCGTTGCCAAGGGATGCTCAGTTTGGCCTGGCTTCCAGGAGGTACTTGTTTCCAGATAGCTGTTCCAGAACCACTGCATAGTGTTGGTGGTTAATGCATAGCCTGTGCCCTTAGTTTGATAGCTGGCGAAATTCTTGCTGAAATGGGCAACCACAGGGTAGATCAACACTTGGCCTCGAATAGCGTGTAAGCCCTTGTCGCGAGCTTGCTGAGCCACAATGGCCGCTAGGTTGCCTCCTGCACTGTCGCCGCCCACAAACAATCTAGAGGCGTCTATTCCAAGTTTCTCAGTGTTTGCCGTTACCCATTCAAACGCGCTGACAGAGTCGGTAGCAGCGGTAGGGAAGGGGTGCTCGGGTGCCAGTCTGTAGTCTACAGAAATGATCATGTAGCCAGATTTGTCGCAGAGGTCTCTGCAGCACTTGTCATAGGAGTCGACGTTGCCAATCACCCAGCCCCCGCCGTGATAGTAAATCAGCGTGGGGAAAGGGCCATCGCTAGTGGGGGGCGTGTATACGCGCAACTTTATGCTTCCGTCACTGACTGGAACAACTACGTCTTTGCAAGCAATATGCGGTGCTTTGCGTGATCGCCATTGAACCTTCATGCCAAAATTAAAAGCTGTTCTAAATAGAGTGGCTTTAATGCCCATGCTGATTTTCTCAATTAACTTATCTTTGCCATTGTGAGTTGATCGGGCGCACAACTCTATTACAGATATGTCGCTTAATTTGTTGCGTGATAAGTGAGTAATCAGCTATTATGCATGTATACGGTAGCCGCCTGACAATACAGGCGCTGATTAAGCACTTTTCTACGTACAGCTTAGGGAGTGGGCGATATGGTCACTAGGAACAATTCAAGCGCGCAAGAACACCTATTGCTGGAGTTTCTCGAAGTAGCAGCCAGGGTAGAGCGTAAGCTTGATCGGGGTTTGTCTGTCATTCGTGGCGTAAGCTTTAGTGAGTACCGCCTGCTGCGTGCACTGGCGGCTCAGCATGCGCTTAGCTCCACGCGGGTTGACCTTGCCTCGGCAGTGGGTTTAACGCCGTCAGCCGTAACACGAGCGCTAAAGCCGCTTGAAAAGCTGCACTATGTAAAAACCGAGAAGAGTGCACGTGACGCCCGGCAAAGTTTGGCAACTCTAACGCCTTCCGGACAGGAGCTCTTGAGCGACACTCAAGGAATACTGACCGATATAATGCGTTCGATGCCTATTGAGGAATTGAGTGCAACCGGGGTTAGCGCTTTTGCGGCTAAGATTCGCTAAGAGACTTACATGAACTGGTCGGTATAGAAGCTAAATCGCTGGCGCAGCGCATTCATATCGGCGCCGAACTGACCTTCCAGATCAAACACAACGTTGCCGTAATCACCGCGTTTCTTTTCAACAAAGCTGGTGAGCTCTGAGCGTGCTTGCCGGGTCATTTCTACACCAGCCTTAGCGTAGATTTTTTCAATCCAGCTAATATCGTCACTTATAAATTCTGTAAAAGGAACATCAATGCTTTGTGCGGCCGGTAAATTTGGTCGGTCACGTACGCAGGCTAAGAGTAAGTGTTCTACTCGATCAGTCCAGTATTCCAGCAGTTCATCCATTAACACTTTGTTTCGGCTAGTGCGATGACTATAGGCCTGAATCGTGAGCGTTGACGCGAGAACGTTCAGCGGGTCGCGCTGAGTAACGGCAAAGGTAGCGTCGGGAAACACTTTTTGTAACACGGGCAATTGCTCTAGGTGCTGCGGACACTTTAGCACCCATCTTGTAGGTGTGTCAGTCTCGCGTTGCTGCCAAACCAAAAGCTTGAGCACATCGCGCATGTACTCATACTGTGATGTTTGATCCGTAGCGTAGTAGTCATCACGCCAGCGAGGCGAATGCGCAAGCCATTCGTAATTGTAGGACCCAAAGTTAGGTCCCATCAATTCAAGCTCTTCATGAATATGATTAGGGTCCATAGGATGCACAGCCGCTACCAGTTCTGAAACCGACTGCATGGCAGCCCACTGCTCCGCGCATCGCTGATAGCGCGGGTCTGTGCCATCGGCCAACAGTGCCTCGCCTGGCCGGGGAACCGGTTCGTAACTTTCCCACAGTGGCAGCGATCTAAACCGCGAGTCGGACGCCAGCAAGTTCAACATATGCGTTGTACCTGACCTTGGCAAGCCGACAACAATGATGGGCTCGCGTATCTCGATGTCGAGAATTTCGGGATGCTTGGTCCATTGGTCTTGTATGAGTAATCGGCTGGTAGCGTGTTGAACGAGCTTATTACGAAGTGAAAGTTTGCCAAGATTAATCAGCCCTTCGTCGCTTTGCCATTCGTCACAAAGAAGATCCAAACGATGCAAGTAATCGTCCGGCCCCCAATCTTGCATCCCGGTGACCTGTTCAGCCTCGCGCATAATTTCGTCGCGATTTAGCTGAACATCCAGCGAGTCTGTATAGGCTATTGCACCTTTCTGCGCATCAGTCAGTGCGGGATTTGCGAGATCATTAACGTAAATCTTCTTACTCATAAAGTGTCACTAGGTATGAATGAAAATAGTGTCATAGAGTCCATTGTCATCGTAAGTTGCTCTCAAGGCCATTACAATTCCTAAGGTTAATACTCAGTGGGTATCGCTATGTTTGATTTAACCGGTAAAGTGGCGCTTGTGACGGGCGCCGGGCGTGGCGTTGGAGCTGGTATTGCCAGCGCTTTGAGCCAACAGGGCGCCAAGCTAGCGATTAATGATTATTTTCCGGACAGAGCCGAGGAGATGGCAGTAAGCCTTCGCGCCCTCGGTCGAGAGGCAATTGCGGTACCTTTCGATGTGTCTGATGGGGCAGCGGTAGACGCTGGGTTTAGCTTAGTTGAAGAGTCGATTGGTCCGGTCGATATACTGGTGAATAACGTTGGTACCTTAGCCCATGGCATGGTGCCACAATCGTTTCTTAAAACACCGGAAGACATGTGGCAAAAGCATTTCGACAACAATCTGTACGGTACCTTGCATTGCACAAAACGAGCGGTGCAAGGCATGGGTGATCGAGGGTGGGGTAGAGTTGTTGCGATCTCATCAGATGCTGGCAGGCTTGGGCATTACGGCTCTTCTATTTATGGCGCAGCAAAAGCAGGGATGGAAGGCTTGATGCGCACCATAGCAAAAGAGTTTGGTAAAAAAGGAGTAACCGCCAACTCGATTGTATTGGGTTTAATTAATACAGTTCCTGAAGAGTTTTCTGACGGCGCCGAGAAGTACTACAGCACCGGGCGCATAGGAACACCTGATGATATTGGCGCAGCGACGGTTTACCTATGTTCTGATGAAGCGTCTTGGGTGACGGGGCACAGCTTGGTGGTTAATGGGGGCTTTCTGGGGGCCTAGTATTTTGGTCCTAGAGCACAATATAAAATTAACAGTGGAGAAAAAGTCGATGAAGACCCTGCTAATGACAGCACTCGTCTCGCTAATAGCAATTGCAGGATGTTCGCAATCCAAAGTTGCCGATTCGGATGAGGAGAAATTGCGTGTGGCTCGCTCAATGGTTGAAGCATGGAACACGCTTAATTGGGAGCAGGTATACGATTTGTTTACCGAAGACGGTGTTTTGCATAGCGTAATGCATGAACCCGTAGTTGGCCGGCCCGCCATACGCGAACGACTAGACTACCTGGAAAAAGGCGTGGACCGCATTGAGTTGCAGATTAGACACATGGGTGTCATAGATGGGGTGGTATTCATGGAGCGAGTCGACGATTTTGAATTCAACGGCCGACATGGTGTGGTTCCTGTAGTCGGAGTGTTAGAAATTAAGGGCGGCAAGGTGGCCGAGTGGCGCGAATATTATGACCGAGCGACATTGGAACGTGCTGTGGCGCCTGAGTGATAGACTAAGCCTAGACGCGCTTGGCGACTCGAGGCTTACTTAAGCATAGTTGGCTTGAGCATAGTTGGCTTGAGCACAGTTGGCTTGAGCATAGCCGGTTTGAACTTAACCGGTTTGGGAATAGTCAGCTTCGTTAATTCCTTTCGTCCACTGCCAATACTCATAAGCCGCCCATGGCATGTTAACCGCAACCCGGCCTGAATCTTCGAGGCGGTAAAAACCATGCACATTCGGGTGCGACCAAACCATGCCTGCAAGGGTGCTGTCTAATCGGTCTTCGTAATCGTCTGCCACTTCCCGCTTACATTCCAACGCTTTAATTTCTTTCTCGCACATTAACTTCAGCGCGTTCATAACATAACGCACTTGGCATTCGGAAATAAGAATCACATTGCCTGTGTGCGCAACGTTGGTATTGGGTCCATACAGGCAGAAAAAATTGGGAAACGACGGCATTGTCATGCCGAGGTAAGCCTGAGGCACGGTTGACCAGTACTCTGACAAATGCGTATTGTCTTTACCGATCACTTCCATTGGCCAAACAAATGTGTCAGTTTGAAACCCGGTTGCCCATACAATAACGTCTGCATCAATTTTTTGCCCGGAAGTGCTTACCAAGCCGGTAGGTGTTATTTCACTAACGCCTTCGGCAATTAAATGCACATGCTCTTTTTGCAGCGTTGTAAGCCATGTTCCATTGTCTTGCAATATTCGTGTTCCAAACGGCGGGTACTGCGGTATCACTTTATCGAGTAAGTCTTCATCGCTCACCTGGCTTGTAATATAGGCCGTTAGGTTGTCTCGCATAGCGCGATTAAGCTTGCTGCACGAAAGACCGCCGTCGTCCCACTCCGGATCTATGGCTACTAAGGCCGCAGACTTGTCGAGCATAGGCCAAAGACTAATAAATCGATACCAACGCGCGTAGCCAGGAATGTTGTCGAAGCACCAGTTATGCTCTTCGCTAACTTCATTGTGGTAACCAGGGTTAGAAATCATCCATTGTGGCGTACGTTGAAAAACAGTTACATTTTTAGCGGCTTTTGCGAGCTCGGGTACCATTTGGAAGGCAGTAGCGCCGGCTCCTACAACCACAACCCGTTTGTTATCCAGGCTTACAGCGTCGTCCCATTGAGCGGTATGCATTTGGTCGCCAGCAAAAGAGTCTCGCCCACGTACATTAGGTATCTTCGGTCGATTAAGTTGGCCTACCGCGCTGACTATCGTACTGGCTACAGCGTGTTGAGTAGCCCCATCTTTGTTGTACTTTAGTGTCCACTCTGAACTTTTTTCGCTCCACTTTAGAGACTCGATTTCTGTATTGAATTGAATTTTACTCAGTAGTTCGTGTTTTTTAGCGATGTCTGAAAAATAAGCAATCAGTTCTTGGTGTTGACCAAATTCGTGCTTCCAGCGGTAATCAGGTTCAAAAGAATAGGAATAGGCGTGGCTGCTTATATCGACTCTGCAGCCGGGGTAGCGATTCTCAAACCATGTACCGCCCACGCCATCATTCTTTTCAAAAATCTGAAAGGCAATGCCTGCCTCTTGCAGCTTAATGGCCATTAGCAGGCCTGACATACCTGCACCGATGATAGCAACCTTGAGTGCCGCTTTATCTACCGCTTCTGGGTCAACCCTTACTCGTTTTCTATCTTCTCCAGCGGCGGCTAACTCCTCTATCAACATCTCGCGGTGGCTGGGCGCTATTTCAGTTTCTCCAACGCAAAATGCCAGCATCTGTGCGATGGTTTCATCAGTAAGCGCAGCCTCAGCCGTTGGCGAAGCGGCAGTGCCTTGGGTAATACAATCCAACACCCTTTGCCGTACCTTGGCTTGCTCTTCTTCGCTTAAACCGCACTGAATGTCCATCATCATCGGCCGCTGCGGGTGAATGTCGCCTTGCAACACTGAAGTATCGCCCGTCATGTGGATGATCGACATCAGTAGCGCAGGAGCACTGGCATCATTCAAAGCTTTGTTTAGAAATTCGCTATTGGGTACACTGGGCATACGGCGTTCTTCATTGAATGAAAGTCTGTACGCAGCATAACGCCTAGCGCGCGAAAGCCGAAGAGGGCGAACGCTAAAATATTTTAAGTTGAGATGATGGGCCGTTTATGAACCGACCAAGCAATAGCGCTGCAATCTTGATTACTGGTGCGGCCTCCGGTATTGGCCTTGCCTGTGCACGCCGTTTGGCGGCAGAGGGTAGGCCAGTGGCGTTGTGGGACTTAAATGCCGCTAAAGCTGAGGATATGGCGAGTGAACTACAAGACCTTACTGGCAGCCGTTGTGTGGGAATGTCGGTGGACGTGCGCGATACGGAGGCACTGGCCAGTGTAGTTGATACTTGCCGTGCTGAAATAGGATCATTCAGTGGTTTCGTTCATGCTGCTGGCGTGTCTGGCGTAGGAACTATTGCAGACCTAACTCCCAAGATGTGGAATGACATAATAGCCGTCAACTTAACCGCGTTTCCATTTCTCGTGCAGGCGCTTCTTCCCGATATAATTGCCGCAGACAATGCCGCAATCGTCGGTATAGCCTCTATTAACGCTCAGTTGGGGAATGCAATGAACCCAACTTACAGTGCTAGCAAAGCTGGTATGCAAGGTCTTATGCGCGCATTGGCTGATGAGCTAGGGTCACATAACATCCGTATTAACACTGTGTCGCCGGGTCAAATTCGCACACCTATGTTAGAGCCAAGCCTGAATGCGGTTGAGGGTCTGGAACAGTCTTTTGAGCGGCGAATATTCCTGGGCCGCCTGGGGCTTGCAGACGAAGTTGCAGCCGCAGTGCAGTTTTTGCTCTCTGCCGACGCCAGCTATATCACAGCACAGGACCTGGTTGTTGACGGCGGAAATGTCCCATCGCAACGCTAGTGACAGAGAGATTTGACGCTCTAAACTACTGTAAATTAAGGTCAAATACCCTTGAGTATAGAGGCGTAGAAGGGCAGGATAACAGTATGAATTTACCTCTAGTAACAGTATTTCTGGCGTGGGCACGGAAACTTCGGTTTAAGCAGCTGTTTTTCTTAACGGGCGCTTTGTTCATAGCCGATCTGTTCATACCGGATATTTTGCCCTTTGCCGATGAAATACTCTTGGGTCTGGCTACTCTTGTATTTGCAAATTGGAAGGACGGACGCCAAACAGGCGATGTTGCTGAGATCGTTGAAACCGAAGACAACAGTCGTTCTGTGTAGCAGCATTACTTATTTCCTGACTTAGTTCTTCACTAGCCGCTTTGGTTAGCTCTACACTTAGGGCTTCTCTCAATCACTTCGCTTGTGTGGCGGCAGACCTATCGTTTTGTTTACCCAATTGCTTAAACCTGTTCTTGTTTTGGTAGCGTTAGCGACCATTTTCCTTTTGTTTCGTTCTTCCGAACCTTCACCTCATTGTGTTCATGTTGGTGATTCGTTGCAGGTTTGCGTTAACAGCGACATGGCAAGAACGCCGCAAAATCAGCAGCCGCGCTTTGAGCATGATCAGTTCGATTTGTCGAAAGCGTCTGGAATCCATCTTCAGGCCGCTAGGAACGAAACAATAGCGTTTCAACTAACCGTTCGCCGCACTGGCTGGTCTACTGAGCAGAACATTCAGGTCAATGTTTCCGATCTAATCGCTGTTGATAGCTCGCAACCGGCGGCGATCAGTTCGGATAAAAATATTCAGCTTTTTGAAGCCTGGTATCACCCTATAGAAAAAGGCGGGCATCGCTGGGGAGCCGACAGTGATGTACTGCCGTGGCCAGGAATGTATCCTGACCTTTTGCTGCCGGAATACGCCACCTGTGACGACCGTAGTAAAAAGATACGAAGCGACTTTTACGCACCGAAAAACATACGCTTCAACTCGACTATCTGGGCTGATGTATATATACCCACTAATCAATCACCTGGTTCCTACTCAGGAAGCGTAACTGTTCGCAGCGACACCGGCAGCCGAGTTGAGATACCGCTCACCCTGACTGTGTGGAATGCCAAGCTTCCTGAAAGACCGAGTATCGACGCTGTAGGGGAGTTGTATCGAACCTACGGGCTGGAAGGCGCCGGTAAAGACAGAACGACCGCACGTTGGCGCGAAATGGCTCATTGCTATCAACAATTGGCGCACCAGCACAGAATGATCTTTATCGAACGTTTCGACGATCTTGATCAAATTAACTGGTCAAGCTATCGAGCCTATGCCGATCCTATCTTGGATGGCAGCTTGTTCAGCCCGGAGAATGGTTACTCAGGAACCGGACTGAATGTTCCTGTCCACTTGTGGCGCACGCCGTGGGAGCAAGATTTCGACATAGTACTAAAAGAGCCAGTAGCGGAAGAAGCGTTACAAGACTTTGAGAGAATGGCAAGGCGCTGGCATAAGGAAGTTTTGCAGCAGAGTTGGAATCAAACGGATTATTTTGCCTATGTGTTTGATGAAATCGTGGGCCGTACAGATGAGAGCGCCGAGGATGATCAGACTAAAAATTATTTGTTGATGGCCCGCAATGCCGTTAATGATGTACAGCAAGCCTTGGATAAGGGCACCGCAGGCCCAATGATCGACCTGATTTGGACCAGCCATTCCAATGCCGTGCAGTGGCAGGGACATCCGGAACTGGACCTGTCAGAAGTGGTTCGCTTTTGGGCGCCCAACGCGGGCGCGGCGTCAACGGAGTTTTTAGCTGAACAGAAAAAGAAGGGGCACCGCACTTGGTTTTATCACGACGGTCACCCTGCAATTGGAGCGCACAGTGTAAATTCATCGGGTATAGAAATGCGGACCTGGGGCGTTGTTACTGCACGCTATGGACTGGATGGAAACTTTATGTGGGCGCTTAACTTGGGGCAAGACGATGCGCCATTTCGCCAACCAAACTACCTGTTAGGTGATGATCGCTATGGCAACGGTGTGTTGGTATATCCAGGTAATCAGCTGCCAAAAATCGATTACCCTGCGTCTCCTGGGCCGTTACCGTCAATGCGCTTGAAGGCGTGGCGCAGAGGCTTGCAGGATGCAGAACTGGTTTTTCTGGCAAAGGAAAACGGGCACACTGCAAAGGCTGATTTGCTACTTAAGGAACTGATTCCCAGTGCCTTGGCCGACGCTCTTGAAGCTGGCCATAAAAAAGCACAGTGGTCTTTTGATGAGGCCGATTGGATCGAGTTTCGTTTGGCGTTACTGAAACTGGCCAGTAAGACTTGATTTGCGTTTAACGCGTGGCGCTCATCTCTCTGAACAGAGACAAAGCCATTCGCGCCGTGAGCAATACAGCTAAACCCAGAACTATCCATAACAACCAGCTCATCCACTCATTGCTTTCTTGTTGAGTCCGCTCTACTCCGCCTGCTTCTTCGCGCTCGCCTATGGTAACGGTTGTTGCTAGATCAGCTTGCTGTTTGTTGGTTATCAAATCAGCCAGCGTGTTTTGAGCAGCACCTGCATCAATGTTGCCCCATACCAATGAGTAGGGCGCATTGCCATTCGCATAGAACAGCAATTCGTTTGCGCTAAACCCCAACTTGATTGTGGGTGGTTGGCCGATAGGTTTATCCGATTCAAACCACCATTCTTGATAAAACTGAGATGGTAGCTTTATGGTGGTGCTGGGTTTTATATTTTCATTTGCTTCCAGGGTATGTTGCTGAAGGTTTGTAACCAGCTTACGTTTTTGATCCCAACCTTTGTTGCTCGCGTACAGGTCACCCCTGATGACTTGATTCGATGTGGCCGGTACAAGACGTAGCTCTCGAGCGTGAGCGCTTTTGGGCAGCTGGAAGGCGTAAACATTTTCGCCGCCTTGTTTGGCTGTACTCAAAGTGCCAAACTCATGCCACTGTGTTTTTGCATGTCGCTTTTGATTATACAAACCCGTTACTGAGGTTAGTTGAAAGTTATTTCGTTCACCGTCTACGGTTATTCTTAGGAAACGCTTACCTGTGGGGATTGAGTCAAGAGTTTGCCATTCAGCAGAATCACCAGTACGCGCTAATTTTTGCGTAAGCTTACGGCCGGTGCCAAATTCCTTAACTGAGTTAACCGCTTCAACGCTTACCGCAAGCAGTTGTGAGTCTGGTACGCCAGTCCATTGAAGAAGGAGTCGATCGATTCCCAGTGCTTGTTGCTCGGCTGAGAGCTCGACAACATAGTCATTGTAGGTTTCTGCCACCGCAATCGTTTCTCGGGTTTGGCGCGTTGAGGTGCCGCTTGCCGAGTGTGATTGCTCTGTTGCGGTAACCGTTTTAGAGCGTCCTTGTTGTACTGAACGAAAAGTGCTGAAGCTAAGTACAGTGTTGTGCTCCTCCAGGCTTACGGGCACCTCTCGAATCCATTGCGGTAACTCAACACCATTGCTATCCAGCACTTTAATGTCGCCCAGATCCTGCCTGGCTGAGTCCAGCAAGTGATCCGGAGTCAAAGCAAGGCGCTGAACTTTGGCATCGCTGGCGGAGAGGGTTGCCCTCCAGGCGTATGCCTGTTCGGGATTTGTTATCGATTCGTCGCTGGCCTGTGCCGAGACGCTAAGTACAATCGTCGCCATGAATGGTAAACATGTTTTGGATAGAGTCGTCACCAAAACAGGCGCCTTGCTTAGAAAGCTCTCGTTTAGCAGGATGGATTTCATAGCTGTACCTCAGTTCTGTCTGTCGACGGCTGAATCACTGGTGGTGTCGCCGGGGTTTGCGTTTGCGTTTACGTTTGCATTTGCGTTAGTGCTGGCTTCAGGCTCAGCTTTATTCTGCTCTTCCGCTGGCTCATCATCACTGTCGGGTATTGGCGAAAAGTAACCCAGTGCTACCAGCATTCCACCCACCACCATAAATGAAACGATGCGTTCAACAGTGCCGCTTGCATCCAGGTCAATGAAGAACATCTTCACCAAAACAACACCGATGAGGCCCGCAGCGGCAATCCACAATGGGCGTAAGCTCTTTTTAGAGGCGAACAACATGGCCGCCATGCCTATCGCCGTCCATAAGATTGAAAGCGATGTTTGAACTTGAGCGTTACCTGCCATTAGGTTTAAGTCGAAAGGAAGGCCAGTAAAATGATGGATTGAACGCAGTAAGACCGCACTCAGCCAAACAAACACTAGCAGCCCCATGGCAATGTAAATCACGTTTGCTTGTTCGCCGACAACACGTTTGAACAGAGGCAGCGAAAGCCCGGCGGCAACAAATACCGCAATGTTAGCCAAGTCCAAAACGTTAAGAAACGGCAGGTAAGGTAGCGGGTTTGTGCTGCCGGTTTCGCTTAGATTAGACAGCAAACTCCAGCACGTTAGCAATATTAGCGCGCTGGCCGTAATCGCAGCGCGTAATGGGTCGCCAAGCCGTTGCACGGCCGGGAGCAAGCTATTCTTCGCAAGATAAATGAGCCCCAGCAATGGCACTACCACAATTGCACGGTAAGCTGTGCCCAGCGCTGGAAGCTTATATTGCAGCAATGCAACGCCATCGTGGCTGAGTATTAACGCTGTCAGTACCAGCAGGCCTGTGTGTAGCATGCTAATCAGTCGTGTATTCCATCCTTCATTTTCGAGTTTAACTATGGCCCAGTAATTAATAGCTAACGCTAAAGGCCAAAGCAGTGCCGCAGGGCCAGCGAGAATAAATCTGTTATCCAAACTGGATGCCCAAGCCAAACACGTTAGCGTCGGCAATAAGAGCGCAGCAGTTTGTAGTGCGGGTTTCCAACCCCAGCTCCATTTGTCATTCAATAACAGCAGAGCAACGACCGTGGCAGAAACAAGAACTAACCAGACTTCAAAAGCATGTTCTATATAACGATCAATTTGTACGCCGGCCGACAGCAACCACCAACCCATGCCCCACACGAAGAACACATAGTGAAGAAATCTAAGCTTGTGCCCTGCTGTTGCGTCAAACAGTAGTTTCGCCGACACCAAGCTTCCCAATGCGATAAACACACCCCCCATAAAGGCGGGGTTGATCCAGGCGCGCGAGCCAATGTCATCCGAATTAGCGAATAGAAAGAAGACGCCTGCACCTATTTGTATAGCAACAGCGAACCACTGAGCGTAGTGGCGGTTTTGACGGATGGACACCCAAAGTATTCCGGCAGCCTCTAACGCCCATGTAGCGCTGGTCCAGTGCCCGTCGAGTGCGTAAGGAATAGCGAGAGTGGCAAATACAACGCCAATCGCCAGCATTGCTTCAGCCATTAAACGCAGAGGTTCGCCGCTGCGCTTCCACAAGAAACGACTAATCAGTACATAGTATGCACCCAGGGCGGCGGCGGTTAATGCAATGCCGTAGTTGTAGTCGCGAAACATAGCCATCAATATCGATGAGGCGAATAACGGCGTTCCAAACACTAAGGTACCATCTACGATGCCCTTAAAGTTATGCTCCTGTTTTAATGCGTATAACACCCCGAGTAAGCTGTACATTACGAAGAACAACAGTAAGAAGCAGGAGGCTGCGAATCGCATGCTTGGTTGGTACTCAAACACATACCAGCTGCCGTACACCAAGAAAGTGAATCCAAAACCAAGCAAATTCAACATGCGCCACGATTTGTGCCAGGCAATAGTGAGTAGGCTGGCGTTTAGCAAGGCGTAGTAAGAAAACAGGCCTATGTAGTTACCACTGCCGGAAGAGGCTAGGAACGGCGCTATAAATCCGCCAATTGTGGCGAACATCGCAAGCCCTCTGGCGTCTTGCCACACTGCCAACAGGGCCGTAAATACAGCGAACAGAACCAGCAATGCGAAAGCAAGACCTGACGGTAAAAGGTTCGCCAATTGATAAGCTGCAAATATGGTGATGTAGATAACGCCTATGCCGCCACCTTGCAGAAGTAGGGCGTAAATGCGTTTTGTATTGCGCAGCCGCCAACCCATAAGCAGCAGAACAAGGCCAACTACGGCCGCGCCTATGTAACGCAGCTGCATTGGTATCATTGAGTTTTCTGCCGCGTAGCGAAGCAGAAATGCAACGCCAAAGAAAAGCACTAAGAGGCCGATGCGTACGAATACATTGCCGTCGGTAAAGTAAGACCAAACAACTGTTTTGATTTTGCTAAAGGCCTGGTCAGCAACACTTGGCCCACTCGCAGCTTGATTAGACTGTGCAGAAGTCGGCAGACCGAAGCCTTCAACAGGCTGGGACTGAGATTGAACGTTCCAAGGATTTTTGTATTCAACGCTTGAAGTAACGACTGGCTCAGCGACCGGTGATAGCTCGACTTGCGCTACATCTTCCTTAACAAGTTCTTGTGGTATGTCTTGCTTGGCGCTGCTGCTCGATGGCTGTTTATTCGAGCTCTCAGACACACGCCGCTTAAGAAAATCCAGCTCTTGTCGTAGGCTGGCTATTTGATTGGAGTATTCGCGGCGCAGGAGTATTAAACCCACCACCAGGCCACAGGCGACCCCAAACGGCAGGCTGCCTGTGGTGGCGCCAAGTGCTGCAGCAATTAGTGCGAGAATTATCGGCATGGCGATGCTTCCATCAGAAGTTAGACCTTAGAAGAAGTATGGTCGAAAGAAGCTAATTACTCTACTTACTTGGTGTAAGGTTGTATTCAATGCCCTTCAAGGTATTGAGGGTTAATACCTTGGGCCTTGTTGCTCGTCTAGTTCGGAGTGCCTGCAGATCTACAGACACATCCTAAGTGCCCAGCAAAAGCTTGGTGAGAGCTTCATAGCCAGGCTGCCGAAGTAGTGAGCCAAATAGGCGTAGCAAGAAAGAAACAGCATCCCTTCTGGCTGCGCCACTAGAACCCAGGTTAGTTGAATTCTAGTCTCCGCACTTTTTTACAACTTGTACCCAGACTTAGTAAATGGCATTTGCCGTAACCTTTCACCCGTTGCCGCAAAAATAGCGTTAGCGATGGCTGGAGCCGTGGGCGGCAAGGCTGGCTCACCTAAACCGGTCGGCGAGTTGTCGCTTTGAATAAAGTGCACATCAATAGCCGGCGCATTGCGCATTCTAAGTAATGGGTATTCATGATAATTGCTTTCTTGCACGCGGCCATTTTCGAATGAGAGTTCCAGTCCCATCGCCGTGCTAAAGCCGTCAATTACAGAACCTTCCACCTGGTTTTCGGCGCCACTCATATTAACAATAGGACCTACGTCGCCAACCACTGACACTTTATGCAGTGTCAGTTGCTTATCGCTGGTAACACTTACTTCGGCAACATGTGCGAAGTAACCGGAGTGACTGTAGTAGAAAGCCAGGCCATGATAATGGCCGTCAGAAAGAGTTTTGCCCCATCCTGCGCGTTTCATTGCGGTTTCCACCGTGCCTGCGGCTCTTAATTTGTCAAACTTTACCGCGTCACTATTAACGTCTTCGGCCATCAGTAGGTCTAGCAAGTACTCGCCATGATCACGCTTTGCTGACGTTGCCAGCTCGTGAATAAAGCTCTGCATAGCAAATGCAACGGAACAAGAAATGGGCGCGCGCCACCAGCCTGTAGGAATTTTGCCGTTTATCAATGACTGCTGCAGCTGCGCGTTCTTAACCTTACTGACAGGAAACTCATCAGTGGCTTGTTGGCTGCCTCGCGTCACGCCTTTTCCGTCATGACTAAAGCCAATATGATGGTCTTGCCAGGCAACGAGAGTGCCATTGTCATCAAGGCCAGCTTTCATTGCATGAAAGCCGCCAACTCTATAAAAATCGTGGGCCATATCATCTTCACGGGTCCACTGCAGTTTTACCGGCGTGCCCACTTGCTTGGAGATAGCCGCTACTTCGCAACAGAAGTCACTCATCAGTCGCCGCCCAAACCCTCCACCCATTCTGGTTTGGTGCAATGTAATGGAGTCCTTAGAGACCCCCAGTAATTTGGCTACCGACAGTTCGGCGTATTGCGGAACCTGTGTGGGCGCCCAAAGTTCGCACTTGCCGTCAACGTAGGAAGCGGTACAGTTTTGTGGTTCCATCTGCGCATGCGACACATATGGGTAGCTGTAAAACGATTCGAGTGTGGTTGCAGCGGTTGCTAGTGCTTCGTTTACATCGCCGAAGTTCGCGGTTACCTTGCCGTCGGCCGATGCCAATCGAGTGGCTTCAGCTTGCGCGCCTGACCAGCTGTCTTTGGCCGCATCAGTTTCATCCCACTCTACTTTCAACTGCTTGCGTGCACTGAAGGCTGCCCAAGTTGAATTGGCTACGATGGCAACACCTGGCATTAGCTCATCAACATTGCCATTGCCTTCAAGTATGAAGGCCGCACTAACGCCAGGAAGTTTTTTTATCTCTTCAAGGTTGGCCGACTTAACTTTGCCGCCAGTGGCATCGCATTTTTGGTAAACCGCGTACTGCATGCCATCAACGCGCTGATCGATACCGTACAGTGGTCTGCCAGTAACAATGTCGAGATTATCAACGCCGCTGATGCGCTGGCCTAGCAGGCTAAAATCAGCCACCGATTTAAG
This sequence comes from Pseudomonadales bacterium, assembly GCA_045106985.1. Classification (GTDB taxonomy): domain Bacteria; phylum Pseudomonadota; class Gammaproteobacteria; order Pseudomonadales; family JAUIET01; genus JAUIET01. The sequence continues at coordinate 56,614 of JBGCFQ010000024.1, forward strand.
CGTAACGTCAGTTGGCACTGGCAAGCTTGCGGCTTGCACCGCCAGTTTGGAGTAGGGCAGTGAGCGGCCGCTGGCCTTATGCTGAACAAAGCTGTTTTTGGTGATGCACTCGGCAGCATCAACTTGCCATTCTTGTGCGGCGGCCTGCACAAGTACAGCCCGTGCCTTGGCGCCCGCTTCTCGCAGCGCTTGCCAGCGCGACGGAACCGAACGCGAACCGCCGGCCACCTGGGCGCCATAGAGTTCTTTATCGATAACAGACTGCACTACTTCTACCTGAGCCCAGTCTGCATCAAGTTCTTCGGCAACAATCATTGGCAATGAGGTCTTTACGCCTTGCCCAACTTCAGGATTCTGTGCCGCGATGATGATTTTGCCGTTTGTTCTTATTTGCACATAGGCATTGAAGGACTGAACTCCCTCCATTCTATTGGGCTTGTTCATAGCATTGGCTGGTAGATGAAAACCGATGACCAGTCCGCTGCTAATTGCTGAGCTAGCTTTAAGGAAGCCACGTCTTGATGCTAATAGCTTGGTAGTGTCGTTCATGAGCGTGCTCCCTTGCTTGCGGCAGCCGGGTCGTAATGTGCAACACCGCTCTCGCTAAGTTCTGTTGCCGCCGACGCAATAGCCGACTTGATGCGAACATAACAACCGCAACGACAAATATTGCCACTCATTGCTTGGTCTATTTCGGCACTGCTTGGTTGTGCATTTTTTGCCAACAAGGACGCGGCTGACATAATTTGACCGCTTTGGCAGTAACCACATTGCGGCACGTCTTGCTCTATCCAGGCGGCTTGCAGCGGGTGTAGTTCGCTGCCGTTAGCAAGCCCTTCAATTGTGGTGATCTCGCGACCGCTAAGAGCCGACGCGGGAATGGTGCAAGAGCGCATAGCAACGCCGTCAACGTGAACGGTGCAGGCGCCACAATATCCGCCACCACAACCGAACTTTGCGCCCACCAGGTTAAGGGTGTCGCGTAGCACCCACAGTAAGGGTATGTCGTCTGGTAGATCACTCAGCTTGTGCTGTTCACCATTTACGTTTAATTCAAGTTCCATGTGCTTCTACCTATGCCTATCCAGTTCGAACGACTTCTTACGTTTCACAATATCAATTTCGGCGACGTTTTAATAGAGCATTGCGACAGCTACGGTAAGTAGTTCCGCCAATCTGCGCACTGCAAATCCTGTTAATCATCAGCCAGTTAGGTCAAAATACGGCTTCTAACATCAAAAGTAATGCAGTGGTGGTTCTTGAACAATTCACTTTCCTTATCGGCCATGTCTCAAACACTGTCACAAAACCGATGGTTCTGGTTGCTGCCAGCCATACTGTGCGCACTTATGCTAGTGGGCGCTCTGTTTTATCAATACGTTTTAGACACCTATCCTTGCGAGCTGTGTATTTACGTGAGGGTGTGGGTAATAGCCATTGGTTTAACATCATTGCTAGGCTTGGCATTAAGGCAATTCTTGTGGGCTAAGATTGCATTGTTATTGGGCATGCTGGCCTTAAGCTATGGCTTGGCGCAAGACGTGTGGGTGTTATTGTCTATCGATTATCGTTGGCCAACAGATGGGGCTTGTTCTTTTGTGGCTTACTTCCCTGAGTGGGCGCCACTGGATAAATGGTGGCCGGCAATGTTTGAGGTTCAGGATTTGTGCCAGCCCACGCCTTACTTGATTTTCAAAATTTCAATGGCTGACGCACTTGCGGCTAGTTGCGTATTTTTCTTTGCTTTCGCAGTGCTGGGTTTAATCGACAGTTTGAGATTTCGCCAGATCAACTGAATAGCCACATAAGTGGCCATGCATTTCGCTACGAACTTGGTCGCTCCGGGATACCCTCTTTCACGAAAGTAGCCTCGCAAAGGCGAGTCTATTTCCCTCTTTTGGCCTGCGTTTCTTACCTTCGCGAAACGCATGGCCACTTGTGTGGCTTGCTGAGTGCGAGAACGAGAACGAGAACGAGAACGAGAACGAAAGAGAACGAGAACGAAAGAGAAAGTACACTAGTTATTTCTCTTCATTTCTGTGTTGTAAGTTTAGCATCGGAGCGAGCCTGGGATGACTTGATTCTGTTTGCGTAGATAAAACGAAGCGACCGAACGCGGAAAAATGACCTTCGGAGAAGGGCATTTTTTAAGTGAGTTTACAGCGGAGCTGTCGCGTAGCGAAGCAAAGAGACTCAAGCTATCCCAGGCGGATCACCCAATTGAATTTCCAATCAAGCGTTAATTAATTCGAAGAGATTTTTTCAGGAATGCTAATACGAATTTCTAAGCCCGTCGGTTCTACGTTAGTGGCTTCAATTCGGCCTTGGTGCACTAGCACATTGCGTTCAGCAATTGCCAAGCCTAGCCCATGCCCGCCGGTATCACGCTCTCTAGCTTCAGAGGTTCGATAAAAAGGCTCGAACAGGTGTTTAAGATGAACAGGCTCCACACCAGGCCCGCTGTCACGAATTTTGATGATGAATTCCTGGCCAATCTGCTCCAGAGATATTTGAACTTCGCTTTGAGGTGGAGAAAAGCGAATAGCATTAGAGATAATGTTCTCAAATACGCTATTGAGTAAGCGGCCACGCGTGGCGACCACCGCTTCTTTTACACTGCTGTTAAGTAAAACCTGAACGGAACAATCTTCAGTCACAGCATCTCGCACACAATGTTCGAGTAAGCCTGTTAAATCAATCGCATCATTTAGTGGTAGGTCGCGTTGAGGCAGGCTGAGTATTTGCTCAACCAAATCGTCGATAGCGTGCACCTCGTCATCAATTTTTTGCAGCTCGGCGTCAACGTTGATATTGCCGTTGTTATCTTGAGTCGCGGCCATTTTTTGTTGCGCAAGTCCAAGTGCAACTTGCAGCCGTGCAAGTGGTGATCGTAACTCATGAGAAACGTCTTTTATTAGTCGCGCTTGCGCGTCTAAGGTTTGTTGTACTTTTTCTGTCATTCGGTCGAAGTCTTGGGCTAAAAGATTCAACTCGTCTTTACCTACCTTCGCCTGTTCCATTGTTCTAACCGAGTAGTCTCCGTCGGCTACGGTTTTCATTGCCTGACGCAATCGGCCTATGGGTACGGTGAAGTATCTAGCCAGCCAATAACAGATAAAACCGCTAATAATTACGGCAATCCCAAAACGAATGCCAGCATTTCTAATAAATAATCGAGCGAACTCTCCACGAGCAGTAGGCCCACTGATAACGAGCTTTTCTGCCTCTGTGTCATGCATTGCAAAACGTGATCGCTTAATGGCCGTTAAGGTGTAGTGACGGCCACCACGATTAATGCCTCTGCCGCGTTGAGCTTTCAGCTCTTTCAGAATTGCCGGCCATTGTTGAGCGTCAAAAGGAGATTCATCAACCTTGAATAAGAATTCGCTGTTCTCACCGAACAGATAGAGATCTACGTTGTGTTCATGGCTCACCTGCGCCGCCCAGCTTGAAAATTCGTCTAAATCGCCATGGCGCAATATTGACCTTGCCTTGTGCGCTAGGGCGCGAGGAGGGGGGCCGGGTTCGAAATTCTTGTTTACCGGAATGTAGTGCGATAATGCGAATGCACCAGCCAACATGATCAAAGTCGTAAGCCAAAAGCCGAGAAAAAACTTCCAATATAGATTTAGCATTTAAGTTTATAACCCACGCCGCGGATACTTACGATTAGATCTTGATTGCAATGCGGCGCGATTTTCTTCCTAATATTACTGATGTGCATGTCGAGACTTCGATCGTAGGCCGCAAAGGTTCTACCCAATGCTTGGTCATAAAGAACCTCCTTGCTGATCACTTGGTTGCTGGACGTCGCCAGTATTTTCAAAACATTGAATTCAGCTTTGGTTAGGCCTAAGTCTAAGCCATTGTAAAACGCTTGATACTGAGAGTTGTCGACCCTTAATTGGCCAACTACCAGCTCGCCAGGTTCTACTTCTTGATTTGATGGCTGCAATTGGCTGCGTCGTAAAACGGCCTTTATACGGGCGAGTAATTCTCGCGGGTTGCATGGCTTGGGTAAATAATCGTCTGCGCCCAATTCCAGGCCAATAATCCTATCCAGATCGTCTCCTTTACCAGTCAACATAATCACCGGGGTGTTTGTGCTTGCTCGTAACTGTTTCAAGACATCAATGCCGTTTATCAGCGGCAGCATAATGTCCAATACTATGGCCGAGTAGGCTTCTGTTCGACCCATTTGCAGACCTAATTCGCCATCGTGAGCCATATCTATGTCAAAACCTTCTTGTTGAAGGTAGACGCTCAACATAGAGGCGAGCTCTTGATCATCATCAATTAGCAACAGTTTGTTCATACCTATCATTATACGTGCTGAACAGAGTGCGAACGATGTTTACACAATCTTTACGATGCCTAGACAGACATTTACAGCAACAGTTTCTAGAATTTCTACCGTAGCAAATGAATCACACCCTAAGGAGATATTCCATGAGAAACCCGGTTGCTAGAAGAGTCTATACCGCGATGTTGGTTTTACTAATGTCATCGGTGGCTTTAGTCGCCACTGCCCGTCCTAATTTCGATCCAGGACAAATGCACCAGCGCATGTTTGATAAGATAAGCAAAAAATTGGATTTGAGTGAGGAACAAACAATTGAGGTACAAGCCCTTCGTGAAGAATTTCAACTCGAAAACGGCACGCTGCATGAGCAAATAAAGCAGAAGTTCACAGCGATATCGGAACAAAGCAGTAGTGAAACCTTTGACGAAGCCTCGGTCGTTACATTGGCCAATGAACTAGGTGAGCTAACAGCACAGGCGGCCGTAGCCGTGGCTCGACATCATAATGAATTCCAGCAGCTGTTAACGGCGGAGCAACGTGAAGAGCTTAGCCAGCTGAAAGCAAAATTCTCAGAGCGTCATGCTAACAGAGGGGATAAAAAGGGGAAGCGAGGGCACAAACGATTCGAGCGGATGCATGACAAAGAGCATCAAGACGAAAGCTAGTTGTAAATCCATACCAGGCCATTTTTGAAGACCCCTAAACGCCTCGTGGTAACACGAGGCGTTTTTTTATCGGAGCTAACAACTACTCTCTTTGCAGTGGGTTTCTACAGTTACATCAATTGTTGAATTGAATCTAATATTGGTAAGGCTTCATCTCTCGCAACCGACGGCAATCCAAATATAACTCTATCTACCCCAAGGTCTTGCAACTTAGACATTTCGCTTGGGTCCATGGGTGCCAGATATATACTGATTTCAATATCGGATCGCTTGCGACCTGCAGTTGTTAGGGCTTCATCTAAGGCGTCTAGCTGCGCAGGGAAGTTCTCAGTACCTCTCCCCCAGATTGGCATCCAGCCATCACAGTAAGAAACCACTCGTTTTATCACGCCCGGAAATGAGCCTCCAACATGAATGGGAGGGTGAGGTTTTTGTATTGGCTTTGGGTTTTGATAACTTGGCGCGAAATCGATCAGCTGCCCGTGATATTCGGCGACCTCGTTGGTCCACAGTGCTTGCATAGCCTCCACTGTTTCTCGTAAGCGACGAAAGCGGGTAGAGGGGTCGGTTCCATGGTGTGCCATTTCTTCCAGATTCCATCCGCCGCCAATGCCGAGTGAAAACCGCCCGTTTGATACTACGTCCAGGCTGGCGACTTCTTTTGCCAGTTGAATAGGGTCACGCTGTATCGCCAACGCAATGCCTGTGCCCAGCCGCAAGGTACTGGTCGTTACCGCCGCGGCCGTTAGTGATACAAATGGATCAAGCGTGTCGTAATACATCTGCGGCAGTTCTGAACCGCCTGGCCATGGCGACAAGCGAGCAGCGGGTATGTGTGTATGTTCAGCCAGCCATAAGGATTCAAAGCCTCGCTCCTCCATGGCAGGGCCAAGCTCTGTGGCGGGTATGGAATACTGGGTGTTGAAACTACAAATGCCAAACTTCATAGGGAGGTCATACTCTGGGTTAAAAGGATGTGAGCGGCGTCATCATAAAGAAGGTAGCGGGTGCGAGGCAATCAATACGAGTGGTAAGCTAGAGATTGGTTTGAATAATAAGGTGGTAGCGCAAGAACATTGCGCAGGAGCGGCTGTATGAAATACTGGTTAATAGTGCCTTGGACACCGGCAGAGGAAATGATGGACATTGCCATCAAGGCTGACCAGATGGGCTTCGAGGGTTTGATGGGTGCTGATCACGGCTTTGTTCCAGAAAACATGGCGGCCAAGTACCCCTACACGGCCGACGGCAAACCTCCTATCGATGGCAGCATGGCTTACCCCGAGGTTTGGACCAGTATTGCCGCGATGGCCGCAGTTACTAAGCGGTTAAAATTTTCGACAGCTGTGTACGTTTTGCCGCTGCGCAATCCTATTGAAGTGGCCAAGGCTACCGGAACCATTGCGAGAATAAGTAATAACCGACTGGTTCTCGGTGCTGGCGTTGGTTGGATGCCAGAGGAATTTAGAGCCTATGGTGTAGATTTCAAAACTCGTGGTCGGCGCATGAACGAGTGCATTGAAGCGTTGCAAAAAATTTGGCACGGCGGCTACGTTGAATACCATGGCGAATTCGTTGAATTCGATTCCCTGCAGGTGGCGCCTGCGCCTAGCGAGCCTATACCGATAATTTTGGGTGGCGCGAGTAAACCTGCACTACAACGCGCGGGAAAATACGCTGACGGTTGGATGGGCAATGGCAATGAGCCTGATGAAATGCCTCGAATATTTGAGCAGTTGCGCGCATCACGAAAAGAACATGGAAGAGCCGACCGGCCATTTGAAATAATACTGGCTATGAATGACTTTCCATCGCGCGACGAAATGGCTGGCTATCAGGCACAGGGCGCCACGGCGGCTTTTCTAGGCTTTCCCGACCACACGCTCTCGCTGGCCGGTAAACTTGAAATGATGGAACATATGGCGCCGATGTTGGCTCGCTAAGGTCGGTCCTCGCATATCATGTTTATAATTTGATCGATATCGGGTTTTTTTAGCTAAAAATAGCAGAAAAACGCTAAAAGGCGATTGATTTACTTCAAGACGCCTCTCTCCTTGTGTATAAATTAGTCGTAGATTATTTGAGAGCTGCCCAAGTGAGTGACCACTCAGAGGACAAGAAACTTGTTAAGCAGATGCTAGCGGGTAAGCAGTCGGCTTTTGACTTGTTCTTTGGACGTTACTATCCACGTATTTATCGCTTCTGTGCTAATCGTGCACCGCTGAATGACGCCGAAGATATTGCGATGAAAACCATGCGCCAGGCAATGCGTAGAATCGAAACGTTTCGCGGTGAAGCGAGTTTGTTATCCTGGCTTTACACTGTGGCCCGTAGTCAAATTAGTGCCTATTTTAAGCACGCTAGTCGTCATAAGAATGTTGAATTGATTGAAGATCAGCCTCTTGTTGTTGAGCAAATCGAAAAGATGGCGGCAGACCCTATGTTCAGCCCTGAAGGCGAGCATGACCGAAGTCAGCACGTGGCTTTGGTGCAGTCGATGTTGGATAGCCTTCCAGGTGAGTATGGCAGCGTCCTCGAAATGAAATACGTTGAGGGATTAGCGGTTGAAGACATAGCGAGTCGCTTGTCAACAACGTCAATTGCAACTCAATCGATGTTAGCCAGGGCCAGAAAGGCCTTTAAGAAAGCATACTCCAGTGTGATAGAAGTAGAAAAAGGTCTACCTGGTTCAACGGAGGGCATTAGTTATGACTAATAACGACAATAGCCACGAAAAAGACCTTGAAGATATTTTCGACGACGTTGCTAAGCGCCAGGAGCCGACTAGTGAAGGCTATGAGACCGCGTATGCGACTGTTCATGATGAATGGATGGCCGCTGTTCAACGGCGCAATCGCACAAGATATCAACGAGTTGGCTTAGCGCTTGCTGCGTCTGTAATGTTTTCTACTATTGTTGCTCTTTGGCCGCTTGGTTCCGCACCAGGTATAGAGCTCAGAATATTAAGTGGTAATGGTCTTTACCTTGACGAGCGGCCGATTAATACCGACACAATAACGTTGGATGCCGAGCAAATGTTGGTGTCTGAGCGGGCAAGCTCTGTAATGGTAGGTAATAGTAATCTAAGACTAGCGGCGGGAACGCGTCTAAAGTGGTTAGACTCGGAGTTAGTGGAATTGCAGGCCGGTAAGTTATTTATTGATACTTACGAACTTGGCAACATTACGGTGCGAACGACGTTTGGAGAGGTCAGAGATATCGGCACTCAATTTCAGGTGTCGTTGCAGCCCGCCGCCATTGAAGTGAGCGTACGAAGCGGTGCGATTCAACTAGAAGCGGACGGCAATGTGCATTCGGCGAAAGCTAAACCTGGCAAGTCTTCTGTCATAACCTTGGGTCAAACCGGCATGAGACAATTCTACGAGCTTACCGATAATGACCGTTGGGATTGGATTCACCAGGCGCATGGCGGCTACAACAACAATCGTGTTGGACCGTTGTTGCAGGAAATTGCCAATGAGCTGGGTAAGGATTTACGTTTCGCGTCTAAGGGCGTGGAGGCATCGGCAGCTACTATGACAATTGAAGGCCGGTTAAAAACCAGCCATCCAAAAGAGGCTTTAGATGTTGTTGTGCAAAGTTCTAACCTTGTTGCTCTAGAGACAGAAACTGAAATAGTTATAGAGCGGCGCTAACTTGACCGCTCTCTGAGCACAGGCGCTCATTTGAGACATTAGAGTGCATATTTTGAAGGAACTCCGGTCAATTTGGGGCGCGTAGATTTATGCCAGCTGGTATGATAGCCGCCCATTATTGAACAGCGGCTGCACCCTTTATCATTTCCCGCCCCAGACCACAGAAACCAGCTAGAACTCAGTTTAGAGCGGGCTTAATTGCTAACGTTTGCCTGTGTGTTCTTTTAGCTATTGGTAGCTCCATTACCCGTGCGATGCCCGACTTGCAGGTGGGGATGAGTTTGCGAGAGGCTTTGGATTACTATTTGCCAGATCTGGAAGTGGTTTCTTCCACTGGATTAATCTCATCCTCACTGCGCGTTTTGAACCTTCCGGACCCTGCGCAAAGTAATATTGACCAAGTTAAAGAGCTGCTTGCTCAACATCATTTGCTGCTTAATATTTTGCGCGATGGTTATGGCTTTGTTTCGCGCGATGAGCGAGAGCTGGCAGCGGAACCTGTGCTAAATGGCAAGGCCGACAAAGCAATACTTGCATCAACTACCAGGCGCTTGTTGGAAGAAATCGTCATCACGCGCAGCAATTACCATGTGGGTAGGGCGCAACATAACGTTCGGCACATGGATCAGCGTGAACTTGACTCGCTGCCAAGTATTGGCCGCGACCCACTAAGAGCGGTTACAACTCTCCCAGGGGTCTCGAGCAATGGCGTTACAGCTGGGCTTAGGCTGCGCGGCGGCAATACTGATGAAGTTCTTTATCTGCTTGACGGGCATAAGGTTATAGAACCGTTTCATTTAAGAAACTTTCAAAGTCTATTTAGCGCGATCAACCCTAATATCGTCACCTCGGCTAGCGTTTCTACCTCCGGTTTCCCTTCCGCCTTCGGTGGCAAAATGACGGCGCTTGTGGAGATTGGTCTAGACGAGGCAGAGGAGTATTTAAGTGGTACAGTCGATCTTAATTTTATTGGTGCATCCGCATCAGCCAAAGGTCGGAAGGGCGACTTCACTTGGTTAGCATCGGCACGGCGCAGTGTTATAGATGTGATTTTACCAAATTTGAAAATTGATTATGGCCGCCCACTATTCCACGACGAACTGTTGCAGTTACGCTGGGAAGGCGACACTGACAGCATCACTGGTGGACTATTAAATACAGCTGACAAAATTTCTCTGAATGACGAACGCAACGCTGAATCTGGAAGATCCAAATACGCCTATACGAGTAGCTGGCTAAATTGGGACCACAAGTCGGAAGAAGACTGGGGTTTTACCGTCAAGTTAGGGCATGTGCGAGTTGATGCTAGTCGAAGGGGCGTGATAGACAATCCTATCGATGTTGTCGGCTCACTTCTGCAAGACAGCAATTATCGCATTAGTACTCTAGCGAGCGATTGGCATTGGCGATTCACTGAAGCCATTGAGCTTCAGTTTGGTGGCGAAGTGGAGCATCAGGAAGGTGACTTTTTTGTTCAGAAAAATGCAGTTTATGGCGAGCTAGGGCGATATTTAGGGCAAGTTGATGGCGCAAGCTCAACGCGCCAAGGTCGCGATGGCGTTTTATCTAGCGTTTATCTGAACACCATATTGGCCTTGAGTCCAAGCCTGCGACTGCAGCCTGGTGTAAGATTTGATTTACAAGATGTTGATACTTCACGCGAATCCTTATTAAGCACAAGAGTGCGGCTGGAAGCTGACTTTGGGGACTCGTCGCTGATGTTTTTCGATCTCGGTCGCTACACCCAGGCGCAGAATCTTTACGAGGTACAACTTGACGATGGCAAGGCCGAGCTGGAACGCCCGCAGTATGCCGAGCAACTCAGCGTTGGATCGATATTCCAGGATTTGGATGGCTACCTGATTAGAGCTGAGGCCTATTATAGAAAGATTCATCAGCCATGGTCGCGTTTTGAGAACATTTACGATCGTTGGGTTATTTTGCCTGAATTACACGCCGACAGAATTGAGCTGAAAGCGAGTGAAGCCCGAGCCTTTGGTGTAGAACTTGGTGTTAGGCGAGACATGAGTGAACATAGCTCGTGGGAAGTTAACTATGCGTATGCAAATGCCGAAGACCGCATAGATGGAGAATGGGTGAAGCGCAGTTGGAATCAGCGTCACACCGCGCGTCTTGGTCTTCGTTCTCATTGGCAAGGGCTAAACGTTTCCGCTTTTTTCAGCTATCACAAAGGTTGGCCACGTACCTCATTGGCTACTGGAACAAATGCCGCGCTGTATACCTCTACATTCCCTGATTATTATTCACTGGATTTGCATGTTGATCGTGTTGTGGAGCTAGGGCGAAGCAAATTCACTTTCTACGCTGACATCAGCAATGCCTCCAACCGAGCTAACGTTGCCGGTACGCGGTATTTCAGCGACGGAGACGAGTTAGGGGCAAGTAAGCGAAAACTGCTGCCAATTTTGCCTGTAGTGGGCATACGCTGGGAGTGGTAGGGGGTTGGTTTCTATTGCAACCAATAGACTACTGACTGCTCCTGCATAAATTCATCAGCTTCCGAGCCTTCTAACATCGCCAGGGTGGCTATAAGGCCTGCTTCCACACAACTGCCAGCCGCAACGGTGACAGAATTCGGAGCATCCATAACGGGCCAGCCGGTGAGCGGATTTAGAACGTGCGGGTAACGCACGCCATCTCGCAAGAGGTATCGCTTAGTGTTGCCACTGGTAGCGAGCCCGCCTTTTTTCAATTGCACAAGAACCTTAGGGGCGTTGGATTGAAGCTCACTGATTGCGTCAACACCAACGTTCCAGTAAGGAATGCTTAAGGGCGCTTTTGTGGCACAAAGGTCACCGCCAAAATTAACTAGGGTTGGAAGCTCTGTATGCTGAGTTAGAAGGCTGGCCGCGCGGTCTACCGCATACTCCTTTCCTATTCCGCCAAAATCTATTTCCATGCCTTCTGCCATTCTGAACACCGGTGAATTCCAGCTTACTTTGTCCCATCCAATCGAGGACAGCATTTTTCTAGCTGCTGACGGATCGGGTACATTATCGCTGCCGTCAAAATTCCAGATGCGGCGCAACACACCGCTAGTGAGGTCAAACTTTCCGTCGCTGAGCTGATAAGCCAGCGCACCGAAATCAAGCAGCGACGCTGTTTCTTCGTCAACTGTTACCGACTTGCCCTCTGCGGTGTTCAGCCGATGAATTACATTATCGTTTCGATAACGGCTGAAGGTTTTTTCTATTCGCCAGGCTTCTTCGGCGGCGATCTCAGTAAGGAGACGTAACTCCGTATTCGTCGCTGTATCAACCAACACTTCGCAATCGCTTGCCATTGCCCGAAAGCGCCCCGCGAGCCCAGACGGCGTACTGACAATATCAATCTTGCCGTTTGGTGCGCGCACAGTGAAGTCCTATCAAAATCCAAACAGTGATAATCGCCTTCCGCTTAGAAATCGTAAATAACACGTAGCATCAGGGCATCAACGTCGGGATACAACTCCTGATTGCTTAGTTCGCCAAATTTCCCTTCGGGTTCATCACCACTTTGTAGGTAATACTCCAAAGCAACGCTCCAAGAATTTTTTGAACTTGTTTGCCCATACTCCAAACCTACAGTGTAGGCCATGAATTCTCCCAAGCGATAGTCAGACGACCCGTAACGACTTACATCACCAGCCGTAGGCTGATCTCCATCGACGTAAAACCCCGTGTAAAAATCGGCAGCGGCTTGCTGGTAGACACGCAGATGAGGCGTGAGATGACTGCGGTCGCTCAGCGCCCAACGATAACGAGCGTCAATGGTGTGAGAGTCTATGCCCCAATCATCGGTCATGAACCGATACGACACGTCGAATACGTCGCCATCCAGGAAGCGTTTGTACTGCCCATAAAGACTATGCTTAAGCCGACTGTCAGGGCGATTTTCGTACACTACGGTGGGTAAGTTTGGACTGTCAGCATTTTCGAATAGCGGCACGCCGGTAAGTTGGTCGACAACGCTGATCAGTTTGTATGGGTCCGTAAGAAAGCCGTCAGCTTGACTCACCGAGTAGTTGATTTGAAATAAGCTGTTAGCGTCGATGATTTGTGTAACACCAAAAATTACATCGAACACTGTTTTGTCGTCGGAGGATCCACTTCTCGGCAACTCACCGTCTTCGTCGGGCATCACTCCGAACGCAATAGGCAAACCTCCCTCGGCTTCAATTTGATCGAATGCCGCAGCCAAGCCTGCCTGTACTGTCGTGTTTCCACCGCGCAATTCTTGCGCAAAAGAAGTGCTCAGACCAATTGAAAGATAGTCGTACTCTTTCGATATGTTGCCAGCCAAGACCATTTTCAAATCATTGTTGATGGGCTTTTCCCAACCAGCGCTGACAGCAACTCTTGTGTCGAGGAACGTATTGTCCAACGGTATTTCATTCGCATCAATTGTATACCGGCCCTCGCCAGAGGGGCTGGTAAAGGTTTGAGGCCTGTTAGTTGGCACTGCGCCACTGCCAGATGCGCCTGTTAATGAGTCAATAGTTAGTTTCAGCGTTAGTGATTCATCCGTATCGAGGTGTTTTTTGGCAGTGAAGATTGGCTCAATTGCTTGAACGCGGTCGGGCTCATTGTAAAACAGTAGGGCAGCACCAAAGTCCCAATCGCCCACATCGTGCTCATCCTCTGCAAGAGAAGTGCCGGGCTGAATAAGTGCACAGCTTGCGGCGGTGAGCGCTAGTCGAATATTTTTTTTCATTGTTTAAACTCTGTTAATCGTCACATAATCGCGGCGTGTTGCTCGCACTCGTTGGTGATATTGGGGGCGTTGTTAAGCGATTAGTTACAGCCACAACCACCACCGCCGAAGCCTCGACCGCCGCTGGAGGCTTCTTTACTAAAGTAAATGTGATCGTCCAAAGCTGAAGTTACTGGCGAACTGTCCAGCGCCATTTCCGGTTTAGCTAAGGTTCCTCGCTGCCACGGTTCTACACCCATGGAGCTGCAGGCTGATCCTGCCAACACGCTCGCAATTAAAACAGTCATCCTTAAGGTCTTAATCATAAGTTTCGGTTCCGATTAGTGGTTAGGGTTTGTTATTAACAAGCTCTTCTATGCTTTGTTCAATTAGCTTCCTATCAAGTATACGAAAGCCCACATGTCTTCCCGCTGCATTACCTTCGCGATCGAAATAAAAAGAAGTAGGCATGCCAGGTAGCTCATATTGGGCAGCGAGCTCTCCTTGCGGGTCATAAAGAATTTGGAACGAAGCCGGCAGCTTTTTCAAAAAGCGTTCAGCGTCAGCTCGCTTATGGTCTAAATTCACTGCAATTACTGCTAGGTCATCTGGATAGCGTTGTTGAAGCTCGTTCATCAGGGGGAATGTTGCCCTGCATGGGCCGCACCAAGAAGCCCAAAAGTCGAGGTAGACAACCTTTCCCTTATAGGTAGCCAGATCGAAGTCGCTCGGCCCCATATCGTCTGCAAGCGCTGTAGAGGTGATAAAACCAAAGCAGAGGGTGAGGGTAACGCTGCAAGCTCGCGTGAGCTGCGTGAATGAATTGATCATACGGTTCAATAGAATTCCATAGTGTAAGAAACAATCGTGTTAGTGCACGGTACTTACACACGAAACATCAAACACATAGCCCTTTTTCAACTAAGGTGAGAGCCGCTGCTTGTGAAATCAATCGCCTATAGAGAAATACTTTTTACAGCCCTAAATCGGATAGGCCAGGGTGGTCATCTGGACGTCTACCTTGTGGCCAACGAAATTGCCGGTCTGCTTCGTCAATGGCTAAGTCGTTAATGCTTGCATGGCGCTCGGCCATCAAACCGTGGCTGTCGAAACGCCAGTTTTCGTTGCCATAAGACCGGTACCATTGTCCCGCGTCGTTATGCCATTCGTAGGCGAAGCGAACCGCAATACGGTCTGCTTCAAAGGCCCACAGTTCTTTGATCAGGCGATACTGGTGTTCGCTATTCCACTTTTTTGTCAGAAATTCTTTGACTTGCTCACGACCCTTTGGAAACTCATTGCGATTGCGCCATTGCGTATCTGCAGTGTAAGCCATAGCAACTTTGTCAGCATTGCGTCCATTCCAGCCATCTTCGGCCATACGCACTTTCTGTGCGGCAGTTTCAGCATTAAACGGCGGAAAGGGTGGGCGACTCTCTAGTTTGTTCGTACTTTCTGTGCTCATTACGTGTTCCGAGATTGAGTTTATGTTTAGTCTTAGTGCTGAATTCAACTTTCACTTTGGAAAGCGTTTAAGCCTTTGTTTTCAAAAAATTCAATAAGCAAGGGGTCGCTGTCTCGCTCCATATAAGCCACCGCAAGCCCAGGTGCAAAATTGGCTTTCCATATAGGTTCATACCCTAAAGGTTTTGCTTGCTCAATAATTTCCTCCAAGTCGTCAACGATAAAGCGCAGGTGCTGCATGCCTTCATTGCCGGCATCGATAAACTCTTTATGTGGCGTTCCGCCGGACACCCATTCTATAAGCTCTATTTCAATATCACCGCTGCGCCCAAATGCCAGTTTTACTTCAGCGGTTTCCAGTTTGCCTCGGTACTCATAGTCGAACGGGCCGGGGCTCATTGTTTTGAAGGGTCCAAACAAAGGCTCATACATGGCGATGGCCTTAGCCATGTCTCGATAGACAAAACCCACCTGATCCATTGGCGGGAGTTTGAGTGCATCTTGTATTTCGCTGCTCACTACATTGCTCTTCTTTTGCTGTTTATGGGGCTGTCTTAGCATTACACACAAGCGCTGGGTATCACATCATACTTGGCTCGAAGGCCGCCTAACTGGCCTATTGTCAGCACTTTCGGTTTATAATGGCACTAAGAAAAATTACAGGCAAATTATCATGTTACTCAGTTCAAAAATACAAATTGGGGCCTTAGTGCTCGCCGTGCTGGCTATGGTGGGGCAGAAGCTGGGTGTTTTGCCCTTTAGCCTTGCTTTTCCGGGCTTCGGGCTTGGCACATTGATAGTCGTAGTCTTAGGGATTGTGGGCTTGCTTGCGCTGCTCTGGGGGCTGATTAAAGGCAATGCTGAAAACCGCGGACTGAAGGTTCGTATGATGATAATAGGCTTACTTCCATTGGCCGTTATTGTTGGCATAGTAGGGCCCGGTTTGTCGGCGCCTCCTATTCACGACATCACCACAGACATTGATAACCCGCCTGAATTCGTTGCTGCAAAGGCCGCCAGGGTTGAGGGTGAGAATAGCACCGATTACGATACAGGAATTAGTGCCCAGCAACGTGACGCTTTTCCTGCACTACACGCTATAGAAGTAGCTGCAGACCAGAGCGCTGCGTTTAAACGAAGCCTGGCAGTTGTCGAGCAATTGGGCTGGACTCTGTTGGACAGCGATGAAGCCAGCGGTCGTATTGAAGCGTATCAGGAAACGGCCATGTTCGGTTTTATAGACGACGTTGTAATTCGGGTTCAAGCCAATGATAGCGGCAGCAGAATTGATCTTCGGTCTAACTCCAGAGTAGGCCAAGGAGACCTTGGTGCAAATGCGGCGAGAATTCAGAAGTTTATTGATGCCTACAAAAACTAGCCGGCTAGCAAATGTTTGAGCGACGGCTCTTAAAGTGATTGGACGGCGATTGGAAAGTGCTTGGAAAACGATAGGCGGGCTTGGCTTGATAGTAGAGCGAGAACCCGTTGAGCGTTAGAGCAGGTTTGGGTCTTGGTCGGTTCCCGTTCCAAAACATGGAAAACTACTGGCGTTGGGTAGAGCTGTGTGAAGACAGCTCGCTTGATTCCATTTGGCACAGTGATCGAATAGTGTCGCGTGGCGACTTCATGGAATCGATAACAATGATGGCCGCTCTAGCCGGAGCAACCAAGCGAATAAAATTTGGTATGAACTCGGTGGTGTTGAGTTTTCGTGACCCAGTGATGCTGGCAAAGCAATGCGCCACCATCGACAGCATCAGCGGTGGGAGATTGCTGCCAAGCTTTGGAATTGGTGCTGACACGGCTCCAGAGTTTGAAGCCGCTGGCTTCAGTACGGCGACTCGCGGGAAGCGAGCCAATGAAGCGTTAGAAGTAATGACCCGTTTGTGGTCCGAAGATGATGTTAGTTTTGCCGGCGAATTCTTTACATTGAAGAACGCTAGTATCAACCCGAAGCCGGCACAAAAGAACTTCCCTGTCTGGATTGGTGGTACTAGCGAGGCAGCCCAATGGCGTACGGCAAAATACGGCACAGGCTGGATATCAGGCTTGCAAAGCCCCGAGAGGGTGGGGCAGGTTATAACTGGCATCAAGCAATGCCTATTGGACACCGGGCGCCATATAGACGATGACCACTACGGCGCTACTATCGCTTACCGTTTTGCATCCGGCGACGATGTTAAAGCGGTGATAGTTCCGGAGAGTTTGAAGCCACTTGCCGCCGTAGGCAGTGCACACGACATTAAAGCGCTGATGCACCGTTTTGTTGACGCCGGCGCATCAAAGTTTGTGGCAATTCCATTGGCACGCAATGATGAAGATATGCTGGAGCAGTCCGAGTTGTTTATTCAACACGTGCTGCCCCTGTTGCATTCCTACGCTTGAATAGTGCGCTTATGTGCGATCAGCTGTTCGCTTTTTCAAACAAAAATAACACCTAGATTTTCGTCTCCTAAATGCTGATCAAAATGCGCTTCAATTTTGTCGCGTTTTAACTTCAGTGTTGGCGTTAGCATACCGTTCTCAATTGACATTGGTGTGGAGCTAACAAGTATGCAGTTTAAATGACAATGGCCTTCCAGCTGCTGATTTACCTCGTTCATATCGCTACCAATACGTGACTTCAGCTCTTCGTTGCTCACCCCTTCTTGCGGAACGGGTACGATGATGGCCATAGGTTGTGCACGCCCAAGCCCAAGAACGCACACTTGTTCAACATAGGGAAGCGCGCCCAGCAAGCACTCGATGGGAACTGGGGCCACGTACTTACCTTTGGCGGTTTTAAATTGCTCTTTCACGCGGCCAATAATTTGAAAGCTGCCATTGTCGTTAATTTTGGCTTTGTCTCCAGTGCGGAACCAACCGTCAACAAATGCCTCTTCAGTTGCTTCAGGGTTGTTGTAATACTCTTTAAAAATAGCCGGCCCGCGAATTAAGATTTCTTCGTCAGCTGACAGTTTCATTTCAACGCAGCTAAGAGGCTTACCGATAGTGCCAATTTGCTCGGCAGAAAATGGCATATTGGTGCATGAGGCGCCGGAGGTTTCAGTCATGCCCCAGCCTTCAGAAATATCTATGCCTATGCCAGAAAACCAAGTCAGCAAGCCAGGTGGAATAGGGGCTGAACCAGAGCCAAACTGAACCGCATTGTGCAGGCCAAGCTTCTCGCGAATGCCCGCGGCAACGGCTTCACCTTGGTCAGACGCCAGCATAACTTGAAGGTCTTCATCGGGTATTACGGCGAGAACCTGTGATTTAAATTTGGCCCAGAGTCTTGGAACAGATACAAAGTTAGTGGGCTTTGCGTGTTGCAGGTCGGCAAGAAATGTATTCAAGTCTCCGTTGAAGAAGATATCGCCCAATTCGTACAGCGATACCATTGCGACTAACGAACGTTCAGTAATATGAGCCATCGGTAAATAAGAAAGTACTCGGTGTTTCTGTTGAGTTGCTGGTTCCACCTCAATCACGCCTTGCGCAGCGGCTGCTAAATTGTTGAAAGACAAGACCACGCCTTTTGGATTACCGGTGCTGCCCGAGGTGTAAACCAGTGTGGCAATATCCTCTTTGCCAGGGTTGGCAATATCGCTTAGTGGCTCGTGTGCAAGCAGATCATTCCAGGCGTGTTTAACTAGCGTGGGATCAATATTGGCTTCAGGGTAAGCGACAACCACGGCGTCTTGTAAAGCGTCCTCAGCGGCGGCTGTGTTGTCCAGCTTGCCTACAAAAATGGCCTTGGCGCCGCTGTGCTCCAACACGTAAGAAATTGTCTTCTGGCCGGCTGTTGCGTAGATTGGCACGCTGATCATTCCACCCAGCATCAGGGCAAAATCACTGATCATCCACTGCGCGCTGTTTTTGGCAAGAATGGCTACCTTATCGCCCTGCTGTAAACCTTGGGACTGCAAAGCGGCTGCCACCCGCAGAGCACGCGAATAGACCTCTCCACAGTTGAGGGTTACCCAACTACCGTCAATCTGCTCGTGCAGCCAACTTTCGTTCGCTTGGTTGTCATTCAACCACTTCAGCCGGGCTATTGGATGTTCGTACTGCTGTTCGCTAGCGCTCATTACTATTCCTCGCTGGGTCTCGTGGAGAGACTGTTATTGTCCGTTTTTTAGGTGGATGGCGGATTCATTAAAGCTAGTTTACTGAATTAGACAGTTGCAGCCCAGTGGCTTGAGATACATTCAGGCATAATAGAACGCGAACCATTGCAGGAGAAAAAGATGAGTGGGCTGAAAAATAGCACAAAAGTGCTTGGGCTACTTTGCGTGCTAGTAATAAGTGGCTGTGGAATCAATAACATACCTACTTATGATGAGGCGGTAGATGCGGCCTGGAGCCAGGTACAAAACCAATATCAGCGTCGCGCTGAGCTAATACCTAATCTGGTCAAAACCGTGAAGGGCTTTGCCGAGCAAGAGAAAGATGTTCTAACAAGCGTGGTAGAAGCACGGGCCAAAGCGACTAGCATGCAGTTACCGGACAATGTTCTCAGTGACCCAAAGGCATTTGAGCAGTTTCAGGCAGCGCAAGACCAATTGGGCAGCGCCCTGTCTAAGCTGATGGTGGTTGTGGAGCGATACCCTGAACTGAAGTCAAACGAGAACTTTCTGGCACTGCAAAACCAACTGGAAGGTACCGAGAACCGTATCGCTGTTGCGCGACGTGACTATATCCAGGCTGTAAAAACCTACAACACCGAGCTTAGAACCTTTCCTGGCCGCATTTGGCATGGCATCTTGTATTCGGATCAAGAATCGCGAGAAACCTTCTCTGTGCCTAAGGAAATGGAGCAAGTACCGTCAGTTGAGTTCTAAGGTTCTCCCAATGTTTGATCAGGTGTTGGCGTGCATGATCGCAAGGTGCAAATGATTCGCGCATTTGTTCTTGTTCCCGCTTTAGCTATGACTTGCGCTATTGCGTCGAGCTTCGCGTTGTCTGCGCCAGACTTCCCTGCGCTCAGTGGACGGGTTGTTGATCAGGCCGGCATTCTTAGCGCAGAGACTGAAGTCCAGCTGACCGCGTTGTTGGCTGCGCACGAGCAAGAAACCAGTAACCAGCTTGTGGTGGTTACGCTGGCGGATTTGCAGGGTTACGACATTGCGGACTACGGATATCAATTGGGCCGCCATTGGTCTATTGGTCAAAAGGGAACGGACAACGGTGCCTTGCTGATAGTTGCGCCTTCGGAACGAAAGCTGCGCATAGAAGTTGGTTACGGTCTGGAGGGTGCATTAACCGATGGTTTAAGTCGAACTATTATTCAGCGAGAAATCAGACCTGCATTCCGCACTGGTAATATCGATGAAGGCGTAACGCTAGGTGTTCAGGCCATTCTGCGAGCGATAAAGGGGGAGTACGTCGCACCCGAGGAAACACCCGGCAAGGTTACTGACGCCGGTGAAATGGTGCCTGTTGTATTCATGAGTTTTATGGTTGGCAGTGCTTTACTTGGCAGAATGAAGCGCCGTGGCTTGGCCAGTGGCATTGTAGGAATTGGCGCAGGAGGCATCGCATTGCTTATCACTAAGGTGTTACTGACCGGTGCAATTGTTGGCGTCTTAGCAGCCGGCATGTTCATGATTTTCGGGTCTGGCGGTGGTGGAAGTGGCGGCAGACGCGGCGGTTATTTCCCTAGCGGCGGAGGCGGACGAGGCGGCTTCGGTGGAGGCGGAGGCTTCGGCGGAGGTGGGGGATCTTTTGGTGGCGGTGGTGCATCGGGTGGTTGGTAATGAATAGGCTTAACAACAAAGACCGCGAGATTATAAACCGGCGCATTCGTGAAATAGAATCTGAGTGCAACGCTGAACTGGTTACCGTTATTGCTCAAAGTAGTGATGATTATCGTTATATTCCTCTGTTATGGGCGGCTCTGCTGGCTTTGATGTTGCCAGGCGTTGTGTCTTTGTTAAATCTACCTCTCACGATTGGCCAAAGTTACCTGGCCCAAGTTGCTGCTTTTTTTGTGTTTGCAGCATTGTTGAGCTGGGGGCCGATCAAATCGCATGTTGTGCCAAAATCCGTGCAGCATAGGCGCGCCAGGCGCCACGCTCACGAACTGTTTTTCATTGAAGGCTTGCACCTGACCGAAAGTAGATCGGGTGTGATGATCTTTGTGTCTCTTGCTGAACGCTACGTCGAAATTATTGCAGACCAGGGCATAAGCAGTCGCGTGAACGGCTCAGTTTGGCAGGAAATTGTTGACGTGTTTATTGATGACGTGAAACGAGATAGTGTTGCTGACGGCTATGTTAAGGCAATAAATGCTTGTGGCGTTCAGTTGCAAAAACATTTTCCGGGTTCAACAAAAAATGCGAATGAGCTGCCTGATCACCTTATCGAGATATAGGTTTCCCAACGTCACACAGTGTAGGCGAGCTTAATCATCTTTCAACATGCCTTCACCTTTTACAAACCACGATACGCCGAAAGCTATAATGGCGATGGATTCAAACCAGAAGATTAGTTTGTAGCTGGCGGCTGTCGCACTCTGCAGTACAAAATGCTGGATGCCAATCAAAGCGACACAGGCAACAATAATACAGCCACAAGCAAGGTATACTTTGTTGCGTTTCAATTTTTTTGCTGTCGGTGTTCTATCGGGCTCAGATTTTCTGAACAATACCAAACAGAAGTACGCTAAGGAAAGGAAGAAAAGAGCGGCAAAGCCCGCATGTAAAAAATCGCACACTTTATCTGTGAGGCTAGGGATACTGGTCTCTGGCATTACCGGGAACAAGGCCACTCCAATGGCGCCAGCACCCGCTAGATCGCCTACCAGTTCATCAAGTTTGTCCCAGCCACGGTATGACATAAGAAAAACGGCAACAGCAAACAACGCGCCTACAAACACATCGCCCATTGCTGTGTAGTAATAGGCGCTCATAGTTGGCTCAATACCGCTATCGCCAAGCAGGTAATTACCCAAAGTAAGCACTACCGGTAAACTAATCCCTATCAGGCCTACCGCACGTCGTAAATCCATGTAGGACAAAATAAGAGACTGATCTGGCATATTTGTGCTCCGCTAGGCGATAGCCACTCTGCATCTTGCGGCGAGCGGCACGCCTAGTTTACCAGTAAGCATGCCATAGCGAATGGACAGACTGCTGCTGGACGGTTACTCGTCAACGGATACTGTCATAGTCCGGGGGTCGCTGCCGTGGCTCTCACGTTGGGGCAGGGGCAGCCATTGCTCACAGTTGCCCAATGAACTTGTTGTTAACTGTTCAATAAAGCGCTCGTCGGCCGACAACTCAACGTAAATTTGGCATTCGTGTGTCTCGTTGCCACTCAGAAGATCGATAGGGTCTTCATTCACCCCAAGGCCGTTAAAACTGGACTCCACCTCTAACAATTCCACTGCTGCGTAGTCTTCGCTGTAGCTGAACCAGGACAGTGAGGCCGCCAGCCCCCTTTCGGGATCTGCACCGTACGAGTCTGTAGGTGCGCCGAGAATAGCGATTAGCTCAGTAGCAGGTGCACCTTGCCACTGCTCACCCTTCGTTAAGCTAGACGGTTTTGCATTGATTCGGTCAGCTGATTTTTCATCACTGCGCGGCTCAACGGCACAAGCAGTGACGTTAATGATTGCGGTAAGCAACAACAAGCGTGAAACTTGGCATTTCATGCGTAGGCTCCTAATTGACTTCATTCAATTCTAGCTCTACATGCGGTTAAAAAACGAACAGTTGCGTGGGGTTGAGAACTGATGCTCAAGTGCGGTGGAACTGGGTCTTTTCGTAGTGATGACCAACCGCGCGCTAAGTGGTTTGCAGACGATCCAATTGTCGCTGAAGAAATTGCTGTTCTACCTCGCTGCCGCACAAGGTTAATGCTTGCTGATAGGCCTCGGCTGCCTGTGTATTGCGGCCTAGTCGGCTAAGAAATTCGGCGCGCGTAGAATGGAATAAATAGTAACGCTGCATCAGCGCAGACTGCGACAAGCGCTCGGTATGCTGCAGGCCGGCATCAGGCCCATCGCGCTCACCGATCGCCACTGCATGATTCAGAGCGACCACAGGAGAGGGGTCAAGGTTCATCAGCGCTTCGTATAGGGTTACAATTTCATTCCAATCGGTTGCATCTGCCTGAGGGGTGTTAGCGTGGGTTGCGGCAATCGCTGCCATCAATGCGTAACGGCTAAGCCCGTGTCCGGTCTTGAACACGCTTTTTAACATCTCGGTCGCTTCGCCGATTTCATCGCCGCGCCATAGTGAACGGTCCTGTTCTGCCTGACGAACCAATTCACCTTGTTCGTTAAAGCGGGCATCGCGTCTGCTATGTTGAAGCAGCATTAGGGCGAGAAGTGCGGTTACCTCGCTAGTTTGCCTAAGTCCTAAAACCAGTAGCCGTGCCAGGCGGATGGCTTCATTGATCAATTCGAAGCGTTGATTCTGCTCGCCACTGCTTGCAAGCCAGCCCTCGTTGAAGATCAGGTAGATTGAGGCCAACACCGATTGCAATCTAGCGGGAAGTTCGTCGTTATCAGGAATTTGATAGCTAATTCCAGCGTCGCGGATTTTGCTCTTTGCGCGCCACAATCGCTGCGACATAGTGGCGTCGCTAGTAATAAATGCCCTAGCTATTTCTTCAGTGCGCAATCCGCAAATGGTGTTAAGACAAAGGGCAACTCGGGCGTCAATGCTCAATGCAGGATGACAGCAAGTGAACATGAGTCGCAACATGTCATCTGCCAACGCAGGGTGCTGGTGAGGATCACCGTCGATCATTGCTGCCGCCTCTAAGTGCTCGAGACTCTGTTCATTCGCCAGTTTCTCCGTTCGGGATTCGGCGCTACCTAAATAGTCCAAAGCTGCATTGCGAGTTGTTGTCAATAGCCAAGCGCCAGCATGCGGAGTATACTCCGCATTCGGCCATTGCTTCATGGCTTTAATGTAAGTGCTCTGAACCAGATCTTCTGCTTGGTACAAGTCGCCAGTCAATCGTGCGGTAAAGGCAAGCAGCTGACCGTAGTGCTGACGGTACAGTCGCTCAAAGGCACAATCTGTATCTTGCATGCTATTACTTGGCTGGGGCTTGCCGCTAGTCTTCCATAAGCCAAATAGGCCTAACTTCAACGCAGCCTGCAGCAGCAGTCGGTATCATGGCTGCCAGTTTGGTTGCCTCGTCAAGGTCTGCCGCATCCACCAAATACAATCCACCGAACTGTTCTTTTGTTTCTGCGAACGGACCATCGCTTAGGGCGACCTCGCCGTCGCGAACGCGCACTGTTGTTGCTGTGTGGCTTGGCTGCAGACGCTCGCCGCCGCGCATGTGATCGTTGTCGACAAGGTACTGTGAAAATGTAGCGTAGCCCTGCATAACTTCACCTTGTTGCTCAGGCGTGTAGCTATCCCATAGCTTTTCATCTTCGTGAATTAGAAGTGCGTATTGCATGATGTTTTCCTCTGGTTCGCGCGCTGCCATGTACAGACGCTTACTATACTAACGAACGGCAGAGGCCGTTTTCTACATCAATCAATTAAATTTTTAGGTGGCTAATCTTCTGCGGCACAGAAACAAGAGAGAGACGGGCTCACTAGGTGCTGAACTGCAACACGCCATCGTTGAGCGCGCCTTTGCCAATGGTTTTTTTCTCGCGGCTGTAGTTTTGCGTGTTTAGCCACGGTTCACGATCGCCTTGCTTTGGGAACAAGTGCATTGAACGTTGCATATAGCCCGCCGGAAAATCCTCAATCCATAGCCTGGCCTGCATGTCGGAATCAGAGCTTCGCAGCTCAGGAATAACCTCTGTGCTTTCAGAGCGGTCCATTTCGTTTAATAGGCGGCAAGTGAAATTGGCTATCATGTCCGCACGCAGGGTCCATGAGGCATTGATGTAACCAAAGGTATTGACCAGGTTGGGTACGCCAGAAAACATTAAGCCCTTGTAAGACCAAGTCTCTGCAAAATCAACGGCTTTGCCATCTTTACTGAAATCCACCTCGCCGTTAACGGCCAGCTGTAGGCCGGTTGCAGTAATCACTATGTCCGCTTCTAACTCTGTGCCTGATTTAGTTCTAATCCCCGACGCTGTGAAGCATTCTATCTCGTCAGTAACGACATCGGCTTTACCTGCGGCAATAGATTTGAATATATCGTTGTCAGGAACCGCACATAAGCGCTGGTCCCAGGGGTTATACTTTGGCGTGAAATGCGTGTCTACGTCGTAGTCCGGCCCCAATTCTTTTCTAACACCTTTAATAAATACAGCTTTAACAACCGACGGCATTATTCGTGTTGCCACATACGTAGCCCGCTGCAGCATCGCGTTCTTCCAGCGCGTTAAATTGTAGGCTGCTTGGGTTGGTAGGAGCTTGCGGAAAAGCTTTGCCAGCGAGTCTTCCTGTGGTCGGTTCGCCATATAAGTCGGAGAACGCTGCAACATGGTGACACTGGCGGCTGTTTCGGCAAGAACAGGAATAAGCGTTACCGCCGTGGCGCCCGAGCCGATAACGACGATTTTTTTGTTGTTGTAGTCGAGATCTTCTGGCCAAAACTGAGGGTGAATTACCTGGCCTTGATAGCCTTCTATGTTTTTAAATTCGGGTTCGTAGGTTTTGCTATAACTGTAGTAACCAGAGCACATTAGCATTAGCGAACAGCTTAGCTCTTGTTTCTCGCCAGTGGCGTTATTGTTCACCGTTAAAGACCAGCACTTTTCGATGCTAGACCAGTTGGCACTCAGTACCTGCTGCCCAAAGCTGATGTGTCGCGTAATGTCATTGTCATCAGCTGTCGCGCGCACATAGTCTTTTATAGCGGGGCCGTCAGCCAGTACCTTGTCGCCAAGCCATGGTTTGAATTCGTAACCCAGCGTGAACATGTCGCTGTCGGAACGAACGCCGGGATAGCGAAAAATATCCCAGGTGCCGCCAATAGCATCGCGGTTTTCAAGAATGTGAAAGCTCTTACCGGGGCATTGCTGTTTGAGGTGGTAGGCCGCTCCAATGCCTGACAATCCAGCACCAACAATTATGACATCATAGTCAACCTTGGAGTTAGGCTTGGTGTCAGGTATAGAGTGAGGCATAACTTTAGCTCAAAAGTTTATGGTTGTTGTTTGTTATAACCTATCGAGGCCAATAACAAAAGGCCTGCAAATATTCCCAAGTTCTTAACGAAGTTTTGTGTTTCGTGGGCCGCTTCCAGACCTGAATAGTTCCAGAAGTCATGCAGGTTGATATTGATAAGCAAGGTCATCATCGCCAGACCCAGAGCACACGCAAGCACGTAGCGATTCAGCAGCAAACAAATGCTGGCGCCAATTTGAATAACACCCGCTAATGCGAGTAACACCGACACCATCGGCATGCCATGTTTTTCCATCAGTCCAATGTGAGCCTCCCAGCTTACAAACTTCATGATTCCGGGTAGAAGAAAGTAAAGCGCCAGCAGTATTCTGCCTGCTGTATTCAAGGTATTGCCCAGCATTGTTGTGCCTATGCGCGTGAACTTAAAGTTTTGTGTGTGCTAGCCGGGCTGCGAAATTGAGCGCAACTAGCATCGCTAAAACTGATTTTCGGCAAGCGCCATTATAGAGCGGCTGCCAGCCTGCATAGATTGCCAGTGGGCAACGCTGCGCGGCAGAATATTGGTCATAAAGAAACGCGCAACACCAATTTTGCTCTGCATAAATTCAGCATTGCCTTCTCCTGCATCTAATTGTTGCTGCGCTGCCAACGCTTTGCCGCCCAGCAGCCATGCTCCGGTTACGTATCCGCTCAGCATCAGGTAGTCGAATGCCACTGTGCCAGTCAGGTTCGGCTCTTTTGCGTTACTTAACACCCATTCGCTAGAGTCGCGCAACGTTAGCACGGCGGCTGACAGCGCCGTTGCGATGTCTGCCAGGTCCTTATGCTCGGCCAAAGCTTGGCAACGTTGGGTCATTTCATCAACCAGTGTGCCCATCATGGCGCCGCCATCGCGAGTCAATTTGCGACCGATTAAATCCAGCGCCTGTATACCATTGGTGCCTTCGTAGATGGCAAGAATACGAGCATCTCGATAGTGTTGTGCAGATCCCGTTTCTTCGATAAATCCCATGCCGCCATGAACTTGCACGCCGAGTGAGGTTACCTCGTTTGCTATCTCGGTAGACCATCCCTTAGCGAGAGGTGTAAGCAAGTCAGCTCGCTCGCGCGCAGCCTGTTGGCGATCGGGGTCTTCGGCATTGTGAGCCATATCGTTCTGGGCATGCGCAGTGAAGCATAGTGCTCTGCCAGCTTCAGTCAGTGCCTTCATTTGCATCAGCATGCGGCGTACATCACCGTGCTCAATAATACGTTGCCCGCCGCCTTGCACTCGCTCTTTTGCGAAGGCGAGCGCTTGCTGGTACGAGCGTTCCGAAACGGCCACGCCTTGTAGGCCGACATCCATGCGCGCGTGGTTCATCATGGTAAACATGGCGGCCAAGCCCTTGTTTAGCTCGCCAACCAGGTAGCCAACAGCGCCTTCATTGTCACCAAAGCTCATCACACAGGTAGGGCTGCCGTTGATGCCTAGTTTGTGTTCTACCGAAGCCGGGCGCACATCATTGCGCTCGCCAAGGCTTCCGTCGTTGTTAACCATGTACTTGGGAACTATAAACAGCGACAGGCCTCCAGAACCGGCGACTGCATCCGGAGTGCGAGCCAGCACGAGGTGAATGATATTCTCGGCCATGGGGTGGTCGCCCCAAGTGATGTATATCTTCTGGCCGCTAATCAGGTAGTGGTCTGCATTGGGTGTTGCCATGGTTTTGACAACGCCTAGGTCAGAGCCTGCTTGCGGCTCGGTAAGATTCATGGTGCCTGTCCATTCGCCGCTGATCAGCTTGGGAAGGTACTTTTCTTGCAGAGCAGGGGAGCCATGATTTGTTAAGGCTGAAATCGATCCTTGGGAGAGCATGGTAACGAGGGAGAAGGCCATATTGGCCGACATAATGGTTTCGCCTACGGCGGCAGACACGAGTATTGGTAAGCCTTGGCCGCCAAATTCGGGTGCTCCTGAAAGGCTGCTCCAACCAGCGGCAACTACCTGTTGGTAAGCCTCGGCAAAACCCTCTGCAACAACAACGTCGCCATCTACAACCTTTGAGCCTTGCTCATCTCCTATTCTATTCAGCGGCGCTATCACACCGGCCGAAAATTTGGCGGCCTCGTTTACGATGGCCTCTACTAAGTCTGCGCTGGCTTCCTCAAAGGCTGGCAGCTGGGCCAACTCGGGCAGGCCCGCTACGGTGTTCATGGTAAAAAGAATATCGTCAACAGGTGCGTTGTAGTCAATCATGAATTTACTTCTTCCAGCGATAATGGTCAGAGGAACTCTATCTTCTTGAATTCGCTCGTAATATATTTCAGCGATTTAGAGAAAATAGAGGCAGCGACTATAGAGTTTGGCTTGAAACGCGTCAACTATACTCGTCGGTTTTGTAGTGCTGCTAGTCGAGGCCTTATTAAGCAACTAACCATGGTTGAGCACCGCGAAACTGGCTTTCAAGTCCTGCACTGTCGCTAGATGGGCTGACGTTAGAAAGCGAGAATGGTAAATTTGTGATGGTGTCATTGGCAGATAAAGCAGCTTTTAGGCCGGCCATTACCCTTCCTGAAACATAGCGAGGCCTTTGTCGCATTGCGTTTTAGGAAACCAACCGGCCAATAGTGGAGTCGGGCACAGGCAGCTTGTTTTTGTAAAGGAAGTTTGGATTAAACAACTTGCTTCTATAGCGATCGCCGCCGTCGCACAACACAGTAACAATAGTATGACCGGGGCCCATTTCCTTGGCCATTTCAACAGCGCCAGCCACGTTGATTGCGGCAGAGCCACCTAACAATAAACCTTCATTCAATAATAAGGCGAACAAAAGTGGTAATGCGTCTTCATCTTCAATGCGGTAAGAAAAGTCCAGTTTTGTACCCGCGAGATTTCCAGGTAAAAAACTAACGCCAATGCCTTCAGTGATGGATCGACCGCTGCTGCGTGTCAATTCGCCATTGCTAAAGTAGTTGTAGAGAGCTGAGCCAGCAGGGTCGGCAATACCTATTTTTACGGCTGGATTTCGTTCTCGCAATGCCTCGGCAACGCCGGCTAAAGTGCCGCCCGTGCCAACCGCACAAATGAACGCGTCAACAGTGCCTTCAGTTTGATCCCAAATTTCCGGTCCAGTGGTGCTTGCGTGAATCTCGCGGTTTGCCGGGTTGTCAAACTGACGCGCCCAAATGGCGCCGTGTGTCTCGGTTTTTTTGCGGCTATTTGCAATTTGTTCAGCCTGATGAATGTAGTGGTTAGGGCTGCTGTAGTCGTAATCGGCAGTAAGGATCAATTCAGCTCCTAGAATGTCCAGCCGCTCGATTTTTTCTGCACTTTGCGACTCGGGCATAACGACCACGCTCTGATAGCCCATCGCGTTCGCAAGAATTGTAAGGCCAATGCCTGTGTTGCCGGCCGTTCCCTCAACTATTACTCCGCCGGGCGTTAGCTCGCCGCTTTTTTCAGCTGCCTGAATGATACCTAACGCGGTACGGTCCTTAATGGAGCCGCCTGGGTTTAAAAACTCGGCTTTACCGTAAATGTCACAACCTGTCTGCTCTGAGGCCTCGCGCAAGTATATCAGTGGCGTGTTACCTATCAGCTGGGTCATGGTGGCGCGCTGCTTCATAGGGCGGATCCTAATGTGTGTGATTTGTCATTGAAGTGCACCTAGCATACCGCAAATGGGCATCTAGTCGAAGGCTTTCGCCGGCGGTTTATCTGACGCTGATCAGGCGCGATCAGGCAGCTTACTTCGACGCAGAAAGAGCTGCCATGATTGATCCGACAACGACTAAAACAGCGCCCAGCCAGTTCAGTGCATCCATTGGTTCTACCTCTACGCTGCCGGGCGCGAGCCAATGCATTAGCATCCCGAAGCCCAGCGTGAACAGAGGCGCAAGGGTAATAACGGCACTCACTCTTGACGCGTCCCAATGGCTCATTGCATGGCCGAAACTGCCATAGGCGATTATCGTATTGAGCGAGGCAAATGCTAGCACGGCCCACTGCATACCGCTAAGATTAACCACCACTAGCGGCGATGCAAACGGTAGATAAATCAAGGAGCCGCCAAGATAGATTAAGAGCAGTAAGTGGCTTGCTTTGAACTGTTGGGTGATTTTCTTTTGGCTTAGCGCATACACAGTCCACAGTACGGCGGCCATTAAGGTCAAGCCAACCCCTATCAAATACTTTTCATCAGTCTCGACTAGCTCCCTAAAGCGATGGTGAAAGAACAACAATAAGCCGATAGTAAATATGGCTACGCCAAGCCATTGGCGACGCGAAAACATTTCATTAAAAAAGTACAAACTCCCAAGCAGCAACATCAAAGGCGAAACTTGCATTACAAGCTCGGCGGCGGCAGGTGTGATGAAGTTAAGGCCGTGTAAGAACAATACATAGTTGGCTGCTAGGCAGGCTACTGCAAGTAAGGTCAAACGCCAGGAGGGGCCCCTGCACAGTTCAATCAAGGATTTGGCGTTCTTTCTCCCGTACCATAGCCAGGCGATAAGCGCGGCTGCGCTAAATCGATACCAGGTGATGGTCAGCGAATCCATTTGGTCGAGCAGGCTTTGTAGAGCAAACGGTAACAGGCCCCAAAAAAGAGCTGTTATCAATGAAAAGCCTAAGCCAATTTTCCAGTTGTTAACCACAGTCCCGCCATAGTGTGCGGGTCATGATTTGAGTCGGCCAAAAAAAACGCGGCACTCTCTGCGGCACTAGCTCCCCGTCCAGTTACCGGGTCTTTTTTCGATGAAAGCGGCCATGCCTTCTTTTTGGTCTGCCGTGCCAAACAGCCCGTGAAACAAGCGTCGTTCAAACTGAATACCTTGTTGTAGAGACGATTCAAAAGCGTGATTAACCATCTCTTTTGTTGCAATAGCCGCTAGCGGCGCCATAGAGGCTATAACCGCTGCCGCTTTGATTGCTTCGTCGCGCAGGTCCGCTGCTGGCACGACGCGAGCGACCATACCTGATTGCTCCGCCTCTTTGGCGCCCATCATTCTGCCCGTTAGGCACATGTCCATTGATTTGGCTTTGCCCACTGCACGTGTGAGTCGTTGCGAGCCGCCCATGCCTGGTGTTACCGCTAACTTGATTTCAGGCTGTCCAAATTTAGCATTATCGCCTGCTATGATGAAATCAGCCATCATCGCCAGTTCGCAGCCGCCGCCTAGCGCAAAGCCAGACACCGCCGCAATCCATGGCTTTCTTGTTGCACACACCTGATCGTAACCAGCAAAGAAATTGCTGCTATACATGTCTGCGAAACCCTGTTCCGACATTTCCTTAATATCTGCGCCAGCAGCAAAGGCTTTTTCACTACCGGTAATCACCGCACAGCCTTGGCTAGAGTCTCGGTCAAAATCCGCAAAGGCTTGCTGCAGCTCAACCAACACCTTGGTATTCAGTGCATTCAATGCCTGTGGCCTGTTCAGAGTGATCAGCGTGACAGCATCCAGTTGTTCAACAATAATTGTTTCAAATTCAGCCATAGTGATATGCGTTTGCCCGTTAATTAATGATGGCTGGATATTAACATACTGTCGCTACCGCACAGAGTCGAATCAGGTAAGCTACGGCTCCTAATAGTGATGGCTTGAAGTTTTCATGAGAGTTGCTTGTTCCTTACAGCGTCGCCCGGTTTACTAGTGACATTTGATTTTTCCGTTTGGCGTACAGCCATAGCCGGGCTTATTTTTCAAGCGCTTGGTCTGGGCGTGATTGGAGTTTACGGATTCTATATTGAGCCTGTTGGTCGTTACTTTGATCAGGGGCATGCCACTCTAAATCTCGGTTTGGCACTGTTGATGGTTCTTGGCGCGCTTGTTTCGCCTTTACTTGGGCGAGTTATTGACCGCTCGTCGTTGAAGCCAGTCATTGCGTTTGGGGCGATCTTGGCAGCGCTTGGCTTATGCGTAGTATCGATGGCCTCATCGTTTCAAATCGCAGTAGCCGGTTACTTGTTGTTCGCCGTTGGTATAGTGCTTTATGGCCCGCTTGTGTGCAATTTGCTGATTGTGCGTTCTTATCAACAGAACAGAGCCCGAGCATTGGCGATTGCTGCTATTGGTGTAAGCGTTGCATCAGTGCTACTTCCGTTGCTGGTAGCCTGGTTGATGACTGAGGTTGAGTGGCAGCGAAGCCTGCAGGTGCTGGCGCTAGTGATTGTTGTAGGCGTTTTTGGGTCGGCATTGTTGCTAGTCGTTGAGCCACCTCGACGTTCATTGATGGTTGATGATACGCCAGCTGAAAAAGGAGATGATACCCGCCTTACCGCTAACAGTGGCTCTGCTATTCGTTACTGGGCACAGCTGAATTTTTGGTTGTTGGGGTTTGTCGTCTCGATATGCATGTCAGTAATGGCCTTGTTGGCTCTCATAATGGTGCCTCACTTCCTTTCTACTGGTCTTAGTGTTGAGCACGCCGCCTGGCTTGTTTCATCAACTGGCGTTTCGGGCATGCTGGGTAAGACGTCATTAGCGGTGCTGTCTGAGCGAATTGGTCCCTGGCTTAAGTCCTTGGCGGTTTTTCTTGCCTGCTTGCAGCTCTGTGCCTGGCTTATCTTGCTTAATTTCACTGGCCCCTCACAAATGTTGATAGCGATGCTAGCGCTCGGCTTCACCAACGGTCTGTTTATACCTTTGCTCCCTTACATTTGCAGTGTGTATTTTGACGAGAGCTCGCTTGGCAAGATCAACGGAGCGCACATGGCAATGATGCTGCCCTTTGCTCTGCTTGGCCCTTGGTTAGCCGGCCGGCATTTCGACGAAGCTGGCAGTTATGCCGGCGTGTTTGCGGCGCTGTGCGCGGTGTTGGCTTGCGTTATTGCCGCGCTCCTGGCTCTGCGCAAACCTTCTTAGCTTTATAAAAAGCCCAGCAGGGCGGCAGTGACTTGTTAAAGGTGGTCGGGCAGTCGCAGTCGCGCACCGGGGTTTCGGTTCTAAAGGCTTAGAACGTGTAAAAAACCTGGACACCTATTACTGGGTAAAGATCGTAATCCTCGATGTCAGCTTCCAGTTCAGCTTCCTCGCGCTCAATTTCAGCCAGCAACGTCGGATTGTTGGACAATGTGCCACCTACGGATCGTAGTTCGGCCTCTCCACTGCCCTGCATTGCAACCCCAATATCGACCAGGAATGCCCAGCCGCGATTTGCAGCACGGCCCCAGCCAATGCCCAAATAAGGCGCTAGAGAATCAAAGTCGATTTTTCCTTCCAGTCTGCCCACATCAGTGCTGCTGAAGGTTTGATCACCAACCTGCACAGTACCGGCCAAATCTTTGCTGCTAGCATCGATTTCGTTGCCATTGGAAATGCCGCCCACAGTGATTCGAAAATTCGTTTCAAATACGTGCCAATCTGCAAGTGCGCTGATACTGCTCAGGTCAAAACCATAGTCGTATTCGATACCGTCGGTATTACCGTCGAAGTCATATGATGCCGTGTTAAAAGCGAGCCGTACGCTTAAGTTGTCGGTCAAACTCTGAGCTACCGATACATTAAGTCCAAGCGTGCTAACTCCGCCGCCAATGGCGGTTTCTGCATTTGCTGCGAGAGGTAGTAAAGAAAATAGAAGAATTGCAATTCGTTTCATGGGAACACTCCTTGTATGCCATCCATTAAGGTATAGCGCATTGCATTTAAATGCACAAAAGAGGCTGGGGTATCTCGAGCACCCTAAGAAGTTGAAATATCACTGCTCTTGGTGAGGCTTCCAGAGTTTGGCTTAAGAGCTGTACCTTAGCCCGCCGCTATAAACGGCCCGTCTACACAAAGTCTACGTCCATCTGGCGTGCCGCAAGCGCCACAAATACCAACGCCGCACTTTGTGTGGTAATCAATCGCGTTAAATATTTTGTCTGCCGAACAGAATTCTCTTTGTACCTTTTCGGCTGCGTGCACCATCGGTTCGGGACCGCAGTTGTAGAACTCCAACTTGGCTAATTCCACCTGGCTCATTTGTTGTAAACGGTCACGTAACAATTCAGTCACCAGACCATGGTAACCAGCGCTGCCGTCGTCGGTGGCTACATGTAAATCGCTGAACTCGCGACACTCATTTTCAAAGTAGAGGCGGTCACTGCTGCGTGCACCTACGAACATTTCTGCTTTGGCAGTAGAGCCGGATTGTTGTCCGCGGGCGACATGATCACGTGCTACTTGATACACAGCGGCAAGTCCGGTTCCGCCGCTCACTGTGATCATGTGTGCATCGCTTTGAGGCGAGGCGGGTATGCCATGCGGACCTCGAACGTAGGCCTTTGTACCTGGCGCCAAATCCATAAGCGCGGCAGTGAACTGACCAAGGTTGATAACGACCAATGCGAAAGGGTCGTCGGTCAATGCTGAAAAGGGTTTTTCGCCCAGCTCGGGAATCCATAGAAAAACAAACTCGCCTGCCTGAATATCAATCTTTCGGTCAAATCGCAGAATTGCAATATCGTCGCAGACCTTTTCGTTGCTCACTAGGGTAACCGGTCTAAAACGCATATCTACGTCGTATTGCACTAGCGCTTCGCCCTGGTGGGCATCATCACAATTGCTGGTCAAATCAGTAGAGAGTGCTGTGAAGTAGTCACCCATCGCGGCGCTTGTCATACCGACTAAGGCTGAGCCAACGCCAACAATATTGGCACCGGCCTGAGTAAATGCTTGAACGTCTTCGGCACTGCTCACGCCTCCACAGCCAATGATGGGAACGTCTACCGAGTCGCGTATCTCACGCACGCATTTTAGTCCTATTGGCAATACGCCTTTGCCCGACATTCCGCCGAGGCCATTGCTCAATACAGGTGAGCCATGCGCAGAGTGATAGCCTGGCCCCACTGTATTGATGGCGCAAATTCCAGCGGCCCCGGCGTCAACGGCGGCTCTAGCGATGACGCCAATTTTGTCGGTGTTTGGCGTTAGTTTCGCAATAACAGGAATGTCGGTCACTGCCACAACGGCACGCACAATCTCGGCCACCAGATCTGGGTCTTGGCCTATTGCCATTCCGTAGCCTTTGGCGTGAGGGCAGCTGAGATTCAGTTCTAGCCCATCACTAAGCGGTGCTAGCATGCGGGCTACCTGGGCAAATTCCTCGGCGTCAGCACCAAAGATAGAGGTAAGCAGGAATTTGTCATCAGGTATGTGCAGAGCTCCTAACACTTCAACTGACTTATCTGCACCTGGGTTGGTTAGCCCCACCGCATTTACAAAACACCCCTTGGCGTACTGGCTGAGAACCGGTTCACGGTAGCCATCACGTGGGGGCAGGCCAATGCTCTTAGTTGTAAGAACGCCTATCTCCGGTATGTTTTTCATTACATAGTCAATAATCGGCCCTGTGGTTGACACAATTCCGGATGGAATTGTGAAGGGGCCAGAGATGGTTTTACCGAAGAATTCTGTTTTCAATGCAGCCTTGCTCAAAGGGGAGAGTAGTGCCGGAAATTATACTCGCCCAGGCCCGTGTTAGAAATGGGCAAGGCTTACATTTCAATGGAATTTGCGCGTTAGATAGAGCTGAAATCTTTTAACAAAGCCATTAGCTTCTGGTTCTGTTCCGCCGTACCCACCGATACCCTGATACAATTTTCCGTTCCTTGCTTGTTTGAGAAATCGCGAAGAATAATATGGTTGTTTTCACAGTAGCTGAGAAAATCCTGAGGGTTGTGCATTTCGATGAGTAGGAAGTTGGCGTCGGATGGAAAAACGCAGCTAACGTGGGACGAGTTCTCGAAAGCTTCTCTGAGAAGCTCGCGCTGGGATAATAATAGGCGCACATTACCCTGAGCAAGCTCTCGAACTTCGTCACTTAAAACGCTTACCGCTGCATCAATTGATGCCTTTGGAAGCGGGTAAGCGTCCAGGCACTTGCTGCGAATAAGCTCTACGAAGTCGGGGTCGCCACATAGCAAGCATCCCATTCGCATGCCAGCCATGGAGTAAGATTTAGACAAGGTGCGTAGAATGATCAGGTTCGGTAAATCGCTAAGCAAGACTGCCATGCTATCGAGAATCGAAAAATCGATGTAAGTCTCGTCAAGTACCACAGCAGCGTGACCATCCAAAGTTCGGCACAGTTCGATAATGTCTTGTTGCGGGAAAGAATTTGCCGTGGGATTGTTCGGTGAGCAGAGAAACACTAGCTTTGAACCGGACTCCTTTACTGCAGTCTCGATCCCGGCGCAGTCCAAGGCAAAGCTAGACTGTTGTTTAAGCAACGGAACTTCGATGGGTTGGCTGGGCATGCCCTGGGAATTGACTCCGTACATACCAAACGTAGGCGGGCAGATAACGGCACCCGCTTCGCCAGGAGCGCAAAATAGGCGTGTCAGCACGACAATGGCTTCATCCGCTCCGCGAGTCATAACAATCTGATCTTCGCTCACGCCGAAGGCGTTTGCATACGCTTCAAGAAGCGCGGGAGGCTGCGGCTCTGGATAACGATTAAAGCCCTCAGCTCCCGGCAATTCGAAGGGGTTCTCATTCGCGTTCATGAAAATGCGCTCAGAATCTTTGCCAGACTCCATGCCTGCAGAGACGTAACCCTTCAAGTCTCGATAGTGGGGGCGAATTAAGTGATACAGAGCGTTTATCATGACATTTGGATACAGCGATTAATGCATGGAATTATACACGCTTACTGATTATGCTATGAACCAACATTGGCATTGAATTAATAGCTTATTAATGACCGCTCATTGGTTGGCTAGAGCATGGGGTAGAGCATGAGTACGCATGCATCAGTTGTTGAAGCCACGCTGCGCAAAGAAATGGTCGCCAGCTATCAGTCCCTTGCCAGAGCAGGCTTGCTCGCGCTATCGGCCGGCAACGTGTCAAGCCGGTTCGCAGACGGAATGTTGATTTCTGCCAGTGGTATTTCCGCAGACTCTATCAGCGAAAAAAATATCGTTTTTGTTGACGCCCAAGGGCAAGTGCGCGGAGGTTTGAAGCCATCGTCTGAGTGGCAAATGCATGCCGCAATATACCGTCAACACACAACCGCTCAGGCTGTGGTCCACACTCATTCAGATTATTGTGTGGCAATGGCCTGCCAAGCCAAGAGCCTTCCCGGGTTTCATTACATGGTGGGGATGCTGGGCGCACGTGCAGTGCCCTGCGTGCCTTATCACACCTTTGGCTCTGCAGCACTCGCTGAGGCCGCAGCAGCAGGCGTGACCGAAAGCGCCGCTTGTTTGCTTGCCCAGCATGGCATGATAACTCGCGGTGGAACCCTGCAAGAAGCCTGTCGCCACGCTGAACTGCTTGAATTACTGAGCAAACAATACTTGCTCAGTGCATCGCTCGGCAAGCCTGCGGAGCTGAGTAGCGAGGAATGGGACTCATTTTTCGTTCAGATGCAACAAACGGGCTATTCGGAAGTCTGATTAGCTATGAAACCCAAGAGCTTGGCGTTGCGATGGAAAGTGCTAGGCATTGCACTGACTGCCGCATCATTCAATGTTGCAGCGCTTAGTCGTATTGCTCGGCAATTTGGGCTGTTGTCTGTTATCGCCCTGTTGCCTGCCTGCAACACATTACCTGTGTCGGATGTAAGCACTGCACAGCGCCAAGCGTTAATCAACGAAGTGCTAAGTGGCCATGCTGTGCTAGGGCGTTCCTATTCACCGGCTGAGCTGCCCCAAGACGATATATTGCACCTTACGCCAGAAATGGAAGACTTCGTTGAACGCTATGTTCAGCCAGTTAGGTCACGTTATGCTCGCTCATCGAGTTTGCTGCGAGCGGTTCTTAGCCCTGGCATGCTGGGTGTTAATTACAGCGAGGACGACACCAAAACCGCAGAAGAAGCCTTCAGGGCTCGCAGTGCAAATTGCCTTGGCTTCAGTAATTTGTTTATAGCCTTGGCCCGAGAGGCAGGTTTAAAAGCCTACTATCAAGACGTACTTGTAGCGCCGGAATGGGACTTGAATGATGGCGTTGTTAATTTGCGCCGACATATAAACGTGATTATTCATGGCGGTGGCGACTTTGACCAAGTGATAGATATCAGCCGCAGCCGTCGCAATCTTGTTCGGCTTGAGTCGAAGCGCCTTACGGACCGGCAAGCTTTTGCTCAGTACTACAACAACATCGCGATAGACCACATGTTTGCGGAAGACTATGAAACAGCCTTTTTGTACTCGCGCAAGGCTTTGATGCTCGATAAGCGTTCCGCATTTATCTGGTCAAATTTGGGAGTGATTGTAAGCCGCGTAGGTAAAGTGGAGCATGCTGAGGCTGTGCTGCTGAAGGCCGCTAGTCTTAACGGCAGCGAGCGAGCGGCCTTGGTCAATCTCTCCGCGCTTTATCGAGCACGTGGTCAATTGGAATTAGCGCAGAAATACGAAGACAAAGTGCAAATCCATCGCGCCCGCAACCCTTATTACCTGATGATAAGTGCGGGCCAGGCACACGCAAGCGGCGAGTCTGTTGAAGCGCTTCGCTTACTAAAAAAAGCCATAAAGCTCAAAACAGATGAGGCGCGCATTTTTGAATTGCTCGCGCGTGTTTATCAAGAATTGGGGCAGCTCGAGTTGGCGGTTGAGGCGGTGGCTTCGGCCATAGATGTTGCTGACACCGAACGCCAACGGAACGAATACGATGAGTTATTAAGAGAACTGCGCCTCAGTATGAGATAAATACTCGGGCAGCACAGTTTGTTGTTCACTCTTATCTGTAATGTGACTGTGCAGGATAGAGTCTTTATAGTAATTCCAGATTGCCGCAACCGATAGAAAATTCTGTATGTTTACCCAATGCCTTCATGTTCATTGCATTCTAGTGTCTGCTGCCGCAACCCCTTTCTTCATGTGCCAAGTCTGAGTGAGTTAAAAATGGCTGAGGTTAAAACCACGTTTTGTCGAATTTGTGAGAATCAGTGCGGGCTAAAAGTAACGGTTGAGAATGACGCTGTAATAGCGGTGGAGCCTGATACTGAGCATGTGGCTACACGAGGGTTTGCGTGCAACAAAGGGCTTGGTTTTGAGAAAGTAAGGACCAACCCCGACCGTGTTCTGTCACCTTTGAAAAAAGTGGATGGCAAGTTCGAGCCCGTTAGTTGGGATGTGGCGCTCAAAGAGATAGGGCAGAAAATTCGCAGCATTCGAACACAACATTGCGACAACAGTGTTGGTATGTACTTCGGTAATCCCATAGCGTTTAGCCCACTTATACCTATTCTGGCATCCGGTGGTTTTGCAGCAGGGTTGAAGTCGAAAAAAATGTTCAATACCGGAAGCACTGACTGCAATAACAAGTTTGTTGTCAGCCAAGCCATGTATGGCTCTCCGATGGCGCTCACTTTTCCTGATGTACCGAATACGAATTACCTGGTTATTATTGGTGGTAATCCAGCGATATCCAAAATGAGCTTTATTAATCTTCCTGACCCA
This sequence comes from Pseudomonadales bacterium, assembly GCA_045106985.1. Lineage (GTDB taxonomy): Bacteria > Pseudomonadota > Gammaproteobacteria > Pseudomonadales > JAUIET01 > JAUIET01. The sequence continues at coordinate 95,803 of JBGCFQ010000024.1, forward strand.
ATGGCTCAGTTGGAAGAGATAGAAAAGCGTGGTGGGAAAGTCGTGCACATAAATCCGCGTAAAACTGAGACCGCGCACAGGGTTGGTGAGCAAATATTTATCAGGCCAAATACGGATGTGTTTCTGTTGCTGGCGTTTTTGCATGAGATTATCGAGCGTGAAGCCCATAACACCGCAATTATCGAAGCGCATCTGGAGGGTTTCGACAGGCTTCAGGCAATAGTAAAGCCGTGGACTGCCGATAGACAGGCAGCGGTCACAGGGGTCAGTGCTGAGCAGTTAGTCGCGCTCGTCAGCGGCTATTTGGAGGCGAGTGGTGCGGCCTTATATGGGTCGACTGGCATCAATCAAGGCACTAACGGAGTGCTCTGTTTTTGGTTGATTGAAACTATCAATGCGGTAACCGGAAACCTGGATCGGGATGGCGGCAGCCTGATGGGGCGGGGCATTGTTGATTATGCAAATAGCACAAAAGATGCAGACTCGGAAGCAGAAGCTTTCTACTCCAGAATAGCTAACACGCGCTCATTTCTTGGTGCTTTGCCTGTCGCGATTATGGCTGATGAAGTGTTGGAGCCCGGTGAAGACCAGCTACGTGCGATGATTGTTATGTCTGGGAATCCGGTTGTTACCGGTACCAACAGTGCGCGGATGCGAGAGGCGATGGAAAAGCTTGAGTTACTCGTTAGCATAGACCTGGTTCGCAATGAAACGGCGGAGTACGCAGACTATATTTTGCCCGGGTCACATTTCGCTGAAAGGCCCGATATTTTGTTTTCATTTTTCAGTTTCTCCGGGCTTATGCCACGCCCCTGGATGCAATACACCGAACGTATGGTTGGTATGCCTGGCGAGTGTCGCGATGAAAGTTGGATATTGGCACGTTTATGTGAAGCATGCGATGCTCCAATGTTTGGTAGCAGGTTTCTGCAAGCTGTTCTAACATTCAGTGAAAGGTGTAAAAGACTACCGGTCATTGGGAGCCGATTAACGCCTTTTCCCGACCGTGTTCTTGGTGGCATTTTAAGGTTTTCCAGGCTTGGTGGCCGCCCGGGAATGCTGAAGTATGCGCACGGAAAAGCGTTGCCGCCCATTGGCGGAGATAGTTATCTTGGGCATAGTGTGTTGCGTAGTAATGGTAAAGTTGATTTGGCGCCAGCGGCAATAAATGAATTGCTGGGGAGCAGGCTTGAGCAATGTTACGCCAAGAATGTTTCTGGCAGCGCAACGTTACGTTTGATCACTCGTCGCGAAAGATTTACCCACAATAGCTGGGCCCATAACGACCGAGCCTTCGTGAAAGGCAAACGATATACAAACTATTTGTATATGCATTCTACGGATGCCGCTGCCGTAGGTGCCGAGGATGGCGAGCATGTGCGACTGTCGTCGGAATCCGGTGCTGTTGTTGTACCTTTATCTATCAGCGACGATTTAATGTGCGGCACGGTTGCTCTGCCACACGGTTGGGGGCATGACAACGCGCCGGGTTTGAGCGTCGCGTCCAAGCATGCAGGTGTTAATGCCAATATTCTCGCCAGCGATGGGCCGGGCTCATTCGAGCCATTGTCAGGAATGGCCCAGTTCAATGGCATTGAGGTTGAAGTAAAAAAGATTGCGAATGAGGCGCTGTGATCAAATTTTATAAAATCCGCTTGCGGCCCTTTTTTACTCTGCAGATCCAAGTACAATCATCACCTGTCGTTATTTAGGAGTACTACTATGAATCTAGGTTTGCTACTTGGCTATTCCGGAAAAAAACTGCAAATTCCCATGGACATGGTGCATAAGGCTGAATCTTCTGGTTTTGATTCGGTTTGGGTGGCGGAAGCCTATGGTTCTGACGCAGCAACGGTCTCAAGTTGGGTCCTGGCGCAAACCAGCAGTATCAAAGTAGGTACAGCTATTTTTCAGATTCCCGGTCGAACGCCTGCAATGACAGCGATGACTGCTATGTCGTTAGCTCAGTTATCAAATGATCGATTCATACTTGGCTTAGGGGCTTCTGGTCCGCAGGTAGTAGAAGGTTGGCATGGAACAGGTTATGCAAAACCTCTGACAAGACTTCGCGAACATATAGAAATCGTTAAGCTGATGATGCGCCGAGAAGGGCCGGTTGAATACAGTGGCGAGATCTATCAGCTCCCTTATAAGGGAGAAGGCAGTGTTGGTTTAGGTAAGCCCCTTAAGTCGATTCTTGGGGCGACAGACGTTCCGATCTATACAGCGTCTTTCACTCCGGGTGGCTTTCGTGTCAGTGGTGAAGTAGCCGACGGACTTTTTCCCTCCTTCGCATCCGCCGATAAGCTTGACCTTATAACTAAACCGGTCGAAGAGGGTTTTGCCAAGGCTGGGAACGGTAAAGGCTGGAATGACTTCGACATCGCGCCGTTTATTTTGGTTCATTGCGCCGACGACCCCGAAGAGTACTTGTTTAGTACACGTCAAATGTTGGCGCTGTACATCGGCGGCATGGGCGCTAAGAACAAGAATTTCTATAACGCCATGGCCTGCAAAATGGGCTATGCGGATGCCGCAGAGAAAGTTCAGGATTTATACCTCGCGGGTAAGAAGGAGGAGGCGGCTGCGGCTGTTCCTCGTGAACTGATAGAGGAAGTATCGCTGACCGGTACGAAAGAGCAAATTGCTACCAAAGCCGAAAAGTGGAAGAGAGCCGAAAAAGAGGGCTACGTTAAGACTCTGATTATGGGTATTAGTCAGCCCGAAATGTTCGGCTTTATGAAAGAAGTATTCCAGGATTGATTGTAGGGTTTTGATTCGCCTCTATCCTTTCTTTGCCTTTAGGACCAATAGTTAGATGATTGAATACGATTACGTCAAAACGAAACGTGCAGATGTGCAGTTGTTCGAAGAAAAGCACATGAAGTTTGCCAAACCGATTATTCGTTGGTACACCAAGCTTAACGTTTGGGTTTACAAGGCTTCTAAGGGGCGAGTCTGGAATACTTTTCCCGGTGGCTACCCCATCTGCGTGCTTGGCTCCAAGGGGGCTAAATCAGGTGCGTGGCGCGAAGTGGCGCTTATACACCTGCCTCTTGAAGACAAGGAACTATTGGTGGCATCACAAGGGGGGCAGGATAAAAACCCCTTGTGGTACCACAATATATGCGCCAATCCTGAGATTGAAATAACCGTAGCTGGCCTAACCCGAAAAATGCGAGCGCAACGTGTAAGCGATGATGAAAAAGCGAAGCTGTGGCCACATTTGCTGAGCCTCTATCCAGACTTTGATGAATATCAGGCAAGAACTGATCGCAACATACCTGTGTTCATTTGTGAACAGATTTGATCGTACAGTTGCAGTTAGATCCGCACGCTAACTTTTCGCGGGTACATCAGCTTATCTAGCTTGTCGATACTGTCTCTGATCAAGTTGTAATCCATTGCTTAACACTCAGCGCGCTTAAATCACTCGCCCTTGCGTTATTATGTATCCAGACAAATGTATAGGAATTGAATCATGCCTGTAAGCATTACGATTGAAAATTACGTAGCCGAAGTGTGCATGGACTTTCCCAAAGTAAATGCGCTCAATATCCAGCAGACTCTTGAAGTTGCTTCAGCCATTACTGACACGGGAAAGCGCGATGATGTGCGGGCCATTGTGCTGACGGCTGCTGGAAAATATTTTTGTGTGGGCGCAGATGTGAAGGAATTGAATTCTGATGCAACGCTTATCGGCGCATGCAATCACGGATTTTATACCATGTTCGCCGCGGTGTATGACTGCCTGGTACCTGTGCTAAGCGTTGTGCAGGGCCATTGCTTAGGCGGAGGTATTGGTCTTGCCGGTGCGTCAGACATGGTTTTTGCCGCTGAAGATGCACTGTTCGGTTTGCCCGAAGTTAAAGTTGGAGCGTTAGGTGGTGCCACGCATTTAATGCGCTTGGTAGGTGTGCAAAAAACTCGCTATTGCATGTTCACTGGCGAACCGCTAACCGCGGCCGAGGTTGCTGAGCACGGATCTCTGCATGCTGTTTTGCCTAAGGACGAATTGTTGCCTGCGGCAATGGATGTGGCTAGAAAAATCGCAGCGAACAGCCCCGCTGGTGTGCGGCTAGCCAAAGAAGCACTGAATGGAATCGAAGGTAAGGACCTTAATAAGTGTTACCGGTGGGAGCAGGGCTTTACCTTAGAATTGTATACTTCACCGGAATCTGCTGCCGCCAGAGCTGAGCAAGTCAAATCTGGATTCAAGAAGTAAACGTCGATTTTTACTGGATAGCCAATCTTGCCGGCTAGGTTTTCAGCTTTCTGGAGAAATAAAGGCGCTCCACCAGTCGGGACTTTAACCCTTTCAAAAACATGAAAGGGTGCAGAGAGAGCGCCGCCGCATTGTTGCTTAACGCTTATCCATAGCCGTGTAGTCACGTTCTACTGAACCGGTGTAGAGCTGACGAGGTCGGCCGATTCTGTATTCGCCGCTGATCATCTCATGCCAATGAGCAATCCAGCCAACTGTTCGACCTGTCGCGAATATTACGGTGAACATGTTCACAGGAATCCCCAGAGCCTTGAGGATAATGCCAGAATAAAAATCGACATTTGGGTAGAGCTTTTTGCTAACAAAATACTCGTCTTCCAAGGCTATTTTTTCTAGCCTGCGCGCGATACGGAACATTGGATCATTTTCCATGCCCAGCACTTCAAGTACTTCATCGCAGCTTTCACGCATTACTTTTGCGCGTGGGTCAAAGTTCTTATAAACGCGGTGCCCGAAGCCCATAAGTCTGAAAGGGTCATTTTTGTCTTTCGCTCGCTCAATAAAAGCGTCTATATTCGATTCGTCGCCAATCTCTTCCAGCATCTGCAGCACTGCTTCATTGGCGCCACCGTGAGCGGGCCCCCACAAAGCAGCAATGCCCGCAGCAATGCAGGCGAATGGGTTTGCGCCGGATGACCCGGTTAGACGGACAGCGCTGGTGCTGGCATTTTGCTCATGATCGGCATGCAGCAAGAATATTCGGTCCATTGCTTTTGACAGAGCAGGATTTATGTTGCTCTCTTCGCAGGGCGTACCAAACATCATATGCAAAAAGTTCTCTGCATAGCCCATCGTATTGTCTGGGTATACAAACGGTTGGCCGATAGAAAATTTATAACACATGGCGGCTAGCGTTGGCATTTTGGCGATTAACCTAAAGGCCGCAATTTTACGATGTTCTTCGTCAGAAATATCAAGTGAGTCATGATAAAACGCGGAAAGCGCACCAACGACACCGCACATAATGGCCATTGGGTGAGCGTCACGGCGGAAGCCCTGGAAAAAGGTTCTCAGTTGTTCATGCACCATTGTATGACGCGATATGATACCCACGAATTCGTCATACTGAGTCTTGGTTGGCAGCTCTCCATAAAGCAACAAGTAACAAGTTTCCATATAATTGGAATGGTCGGCCAATTGGTCAATTGGATAGCCGCGGTGCAGCAGCTGCCCCTTATTCCCGTCGATAAATGTGATTTTCGACTCACATGAGCCGGTGGATACGAACCCCGGGTCATAAGTGAACAAGCCATTGGACGTTAAGCTGCTGACGTCGACGACATCGGGGCCCATGGTGCCTTCGAGAACGGTGAGTTCTATAGGGTCGCGCCCCGACACATTGAGGGTTGCCTTTTTGTCCGACATAGTTAACTCCTATTGTTTTGTTCGGCTAGCCGCAGGACTGCTAGTAGCCGGTTCACTTACATGCAGATCCGGAATCATAAATCGATTGTAAATATTGTCAATTGAATGCCGCTGCTTAGCGGTTTTATTTGGCAGTTGGGCTGCCAAATAATGCGCTTTAGTGACCCATTTGTAATTGCACCCTCATAACTCTATAATTCCGCGCGGTTTCGGGCGGCTTGCCCATATACCGTCTACAATGTCCTCACGCACACTCAACTTGCTGGGGTGTGCCCTAAATTAGCGCAGAACTATCGTGAAGAAAGAAAGACCTGTTGACCTAAATATCGGAGCATTTCGGTGGCCTATGCCAGCGTTGATGTCGATAACCCATCGCCTCACTGGAGTGTTTTTGTTCGCCGGTGTCGGGCTGCTGATCTGGTTGCTGGACGAAAGTCTAAGCTCCGCTCAGGGATTTGCTGACGCCAAAGAATTATTTTCCAGTGGTGTGGCAAAGTTTGCGTTGTGGTTCGTGCTGGCCGCACTTGCTTACCACACGGTTGTGGGCGTAAAGCACTTTTTGATGGACATGGGTATTGGCGAATCGCTTGAGTCAGGCCTTATGGCCTCAAAAATCGCGCTGGCCGTTTCTCTGCTGCTTATTGCGCTAATAGGAGTTTGGATATGGTAACCACCGTAACGAATTTTGGACGCAGCGGCGTCTTCGATTGGATGGCTCAACGCATTAGCGGCGTTGTGTTGCTTGCATACACTTTATTCTTAACAATCTATCTACTGAACAATTCTGGGCTTACTTACAACGAATGGCATGCTCTGTTTCAGCAGAACTGGTTTCGAACGTTCAGTCTGATGGCGTTGCTGTCACTCATTATTCATGCCTGGGTAGGCCTGTGGTCTGTAACCACTGATTACATCACCGTTCGCCAGCTGGGCGCGAAGGCAACAGGCCTGCGCTTTATGTTGCAGGTGATAGCCGGCCTTATGGCTTTTTCCTACTTTGTGTGGGGCGTACAAATTCTTTGGGGAACCTGATTCATGACTAAACCTCGCACACTTTCATTTGATGGTGTCATTGTTGGCGGCGGCGGCGCGGGTATGCGCGCGGCACTGCAACTGGCTGAGTCCGGCTACAAGACGGCTGTGATTTCCAAGGTGTTCCCGACTCGTTCGCACACAGTGTCGGCACAGGGTGGTATTACTTGCGCGATTGCCAGTGATGATCCTGAGGACGATTGGCGTTGGCATATGTACGATACCGTCAAGGGCTCCGATTATATCGGTGACCAAGATGCTATCGAGTACATGTGTAACGTTGGCCCAGAGGCTGTGTTCGAACTAGAGCATATGGGGCTGCCGTTTAGCCGCACAGAAGAAGGGCGTATTTATCAGCGTCCGTTTGGCGGCCAATCAAAAGATTTCGGCAAAGGTGGCCAGGCGGCACGAACATGTGCTGCCGCTGACCGCACAGGCCATGCACTTCTGCACACTCTTTATCAAAGTAACCTAAAAGCCAAAACCGTGTTTTTCAACGAATGGTTTGCAACTGACTTGGTTAAGAACCAGGACGGCGTTGTGGTCGGTGTAATGGCCATATGCATGGAAACCGGCGAGGTTGTTTACATCAAGGCCAAGGCCACAGTATTTGCTACTGGAGGCGCTGGACGTATATATGCCTCAACCACCAACGCGCACATTAATACTGGAGACGGTATTGGTATGGCGTTACGAGCCAACGTGCCCGTACAAGACATTGAAATGTGGCAGTTCCACCCCACCGGCATTCATGGGGCTGGCGTTTTAGTGACTGAAGGTTGTCGCGGAGAAGGTGGTTATCTGATCAATAAAGATGGCGAGCGCTTTATGGAGCGTTACGCACCTAATGCCAAAGACCTTGCGGGCCGAGACGTTGTTGCGCGGTCTATGGTGCTTGAGATTCTCGATGGCCGCGGATGTGGACCTGATGGCGATCACGTATTTTTGAAGTTGGATCATCTCGGCGAAGATGTTCTAAAGAGTCGCTTGCCTGGTATTGTTGAGCTATCGAAGACTTTTGCTCACGCTGACCCGGTTAAGGAACCTGTACCTGTAGTGCCTACTTGTCATTATATGATGGGTGGAATCACGACGAATGTTGATGGTCAGGCACTGACTCAAAATGCGGCCGGTCAAGACGTTGTGATAGAAGGCTTGTATGCCTGCGGTGAAGTAGCGTGTGTATCTGTTCATGGTGCGAATAGACTTGGCGGTAATTCCTTGTTGGATTTGGTTGTGTTTGGGCGGTCTACTGGCTTGTTTATAGAAGAGTCGTTACGAGCCGGCATCGAGCAGCGTCAGGCTAGCGACACAGATATCGATCAAGCGATGTCTAGGTTAAACAAATTAGAAAGTTCCAAGAGCACAGAAAGCGTTACGGCGCTGCGCACGGAATTACAAAGCATTATGCAGAATCATTTTGGCGTGTTCCGCCGCGGTGATTTTATGCAAGACGGCATTAAAAAGTTGTCTGAATTGCGAGAACGGGTAGGGAACGTTGCCTCTGGCGATACTTCTCAAGCTTTTAATACCGCGAGAATAGAGGCGCTTGAGCTTCAGAACCTTTTCGAGGTGGCCGAAGCTACTGCGATTACGGCTGAGGAACGAAAAGAGAGCCGTGGTGCTCACGCAAGGGAAGACTTCCAGGATAGAGATGATGAGAATTGGCTGTGCCATTCATTGTACTTTCCGGAAGAGAAACGTGTAGGCAAGCGCGATGTGAATTTCAAGCCTAAACTTGTAGACACCTTTGAGCCAATGTTGCGAACCTATTAAGCGTTGTCGTCCACGGTCACTGACCGTCTCAGGCAGTAGTTGATTGAACTTAGGATTTAGAAACCCATGTTGAAAGTTAGCCTTTATCGTTATAATCCGGAAACCGACGAATCTCCCTGGATGCAAGATATCGAGGTCGATACCGGAGGCAAAGATTTGATGGTGCTTGATGTTCTTGAGAACCTGAAAACACTCGATCCTACGGTAACCTTTCGGCGTTCTTGCAGAGAAGGTGTTTGCGGCTCAGACGGCGTGAACATGAACGGCAAGAATGGCTTGGCGTGCGTGACACCATTGTCCGAAGCGGTGAAGAGCAACAAGCTAGTTATCCGGCCTTTGCCTGGCTTGCCTGTAGTTCGTGATCTTGTCGTCGATATGAGCATGTTCTACGCTCAATATGAAAAAATTCAACCTTATTTGCTTAACGATCAACCAGCGCCTGCGATTGAGCGTTTGCAAAGCCCTGAAGATCGCGAGAAGCTTGATGGCCTGTACGAGTGTATTCTATGCGCATGCTGTTCCACCAGTTGCCCTTCGTTCTGGTGGAATCCTGATCGATTCATTGGCCCTGCCGGTCTTTTGCAAGCCTACCGATTTTTAGCTGACAGTCGTGATACAGCCACTGAGGAGCGACTGGCAAACCTTGACGATCCATTTAGTGTGTTCCGCTGTCACGGGATCCAAAACTGTGTCTCGGTATGCCCCAAAGGCCTAAACCCAACTCGAGCCATTGGTCACATTCGCAATATGTTGTTGCAACGCGCCACCTAGAATTAGTGTCAGGTGTAATAATTGTTTATTATTCACACTGCAGGCAGAAGGCAAACTTTAATCAACGCGGCTACACTTTAGAAAAACGGATCGCATGAGCCGTTTAAGCGCACACAGGGAGTGAGCATCTGCAGTGATCGGTTGTATACTGACTCCTCAATTTACAAAATAACGCTCTGGTGAAGACTGCCAATGCAAGATAATTCAATGCAGGCGCTTTGGCGTACTTCGCATATTTCTGGTGGAAATGCGGTGTACATCGAGGCGATGTATGAACAATACATCGAAGATCCAAATTCTGTCACCAGTGAGTGGCGTAGCTATTTTGAGCGTTTGCCTCAAGTTAATGGCACCGCGCAGGATATTCCACATTCAACGGTTGTTGAGTATTTTCAATTGCTGGCCAAGCAGCAGACGCGCGGTGTTCGTCCAGAAGCTAGCTCGGCAAGCACTAGCACAGAATATGAGCGCAAGCAGGTGCGCGTCGTACAGCTCATTAGTGCATACCGGCAGCGGGGCCACCAGCGGGCAAATCTGGACCCATTGGGTTTATGGGAGCGCGGCCACGTACCTGATCTAGATCTTTCCTACCATAAGCTGTCTGATGCCGACTTGGATACGATATTCCAAACAGGTAGTTTGTATATTGGTAAAGAAGAAGCGACGCTGCGTGAAATTCTAGAGGCAGTACAGAAAACGTACTGCGGCAGTGTTGGTGCAGAGTTCATGCACATCGTTGAATCCAAAGAACGACACTGGATTCAACAGCGAATGGACAAAGTGCGTTCGGCGCCCGACTACAGTGTTGAACAACGTGTGCACTTACTAGAACGTTTGACGGCAGCAGAAGGCATTGAGAAATACCTAGGGTCTAAGTTCCCTGGAACTAAACGCTTTGGCCTAGAAGGTGGAGAGAGCCTCATTCCGATGCTTGATGCGCTTATTCAGCGTTCGGGCGATTACTCAGCGAAAGAAATTGTATTGGCAATGGCTCACCGCGGTCGGCTCAATGTGCTGGTTAATATTTTAGGTAAGAGTCCAGCTGAGCTTTTTGATGAATTTGAAGGGCATACACCGCTAGAGACATCAGGCGACGTAAAATATCATCAGGGTTTTTCCTCAAACGTAATGACGGCCAGTGGCGAAACGCATCTTGCTTTATCGTTTAACCCCTCACATTTAGAAATCGTTAGCCCTGTCGCCGAAGGCTCTGTGAGAGCTCGTCAAGACCGGCGAAAAAACACGGCTCGTGATCAAGTGATTCCAATCATTATGCATGGCGATGCAGCATTCGCGGGCCAGGGCGTGGTTATGGAGACATTCCAGATGTCTCAAACGCGCGCCTATACCACTGGCGGCACGGTTCACATAGTGATTAACAACCAGGTGGGTTTTACTACCAGCTTGCAAGAAGATGCTCGCTCAACCGAGTACTGCACCGACGTTGCTAAAATGGTTCAAGCGCCGATATTTCATGTTAATGGCGATGACCCTGAAGCGGTGCTCTTTGTTACTGAGATGGCCATGGACTATAGGCAACAGTTCGATAAAGATGTTGTTATCGATTTGATTTGTTACCGTCGTCGAGGCCATAACGAAGCGGACGAGCCGGCGGCTACGCAGCCATTGATGTACCAACATATTCGCAAGCAAGCGACCACACGTGACTTATACGCCGAAAAGTTGATTGGTAATGGCGTCATTGATGAAGCGTTCGACAAAAAACTAATCAACGACTATCGCACGGCGCTAGATAATGGCGAGCAGGTTGTAAAACATCTTGTCAGCAATCCAGATAGGGCGATGTTCGTGGATTGGACACCGTATCTTGGCCATGATTGGACCGTTGAATCCGATACTCGTATTGACATGAAAACGTTGCGCCGCCTCGGTCAGAAAATGAATGACGTGCCAGACGGCTTTGTTGTTCAGCGCCAGGTTAATAAAATTTACGAAGACCGAAACAAAATGGCGGCAGGCACTTTACCGCTCAACTGGGGCATGGCAGAAGTATTGGCCTACGCCAGTCTTATCGATGAAGGCCATCCTATTCGGATTACCGGGCAGGATGTTGGCCGTGGGACCTTTTCGCATCGCCATGCTGTATTGCATAACCAGAAGGATGCGGCCGTTTACGTGCCGTTACAGCACCTTGCGGTAGATCAGCCACCTTTCGATATTTATGATTCTTTTTTATCTGAAGAAGCCGTACTGGGTTTTGAATACGGTTACTCAACTACCGCGCCGAATAAGTTGGTGATTTGGGAAGCGCAGTTTGGCGACTTTGCCAATGGCGCACAGGTTGTTATTGATCAATTTATTACCAGTGGAGAGCATAAGTGGCAGCGCCTGAGCGGCCTAACGATGTTGCTGCCGCACGGGTATGAAGGGCAAGGCCCGGAACACTCCAGTGCACGATTAGAGCGATTCCTGCAAATGTGCGCAGAGCACAATGTTCAAGTTTGCGTACCTACAACGCCAGCCCAGATTTTCCACATGCTAAGGCGGCAAGTCATTCGACCGATGCGCAGACCGCTGATTGTTATGACGCCGAAAAGCTTGCTGCGTCATAAGTCTGCGGTATCCAGTTTGGAAGAATTAGCGGATAAGGAATTTCAAAATGTTATAGACGAAGTTAATCCGGTTATTGAGGCCGACCAAGTAAGTCGCATATTGCTTTGTTCAGGTAAGGTGTATTACGACTTGGCTGACCGTCGCGATGAACTTGAGTTGCACCATATTGCGATCATTCGTCTAGAGCAACTCTACCCGTTTCCTGAGGCCTGCTTAGCCGAAATTCTTGCGCCTTATGCCAATGTAAAGGAAGTATTTTGGTGCCAGGAAGAGCCGATGAACCAGGGTGCCTGGTATTCCAGTCAGCACCATATTAGAAACGTTTTGCATTTGCACAAACGCAGTATTTATCTTGAGTGTGTTGCTCGGTCAGCATCTGCAGCGCCAGCGGCAGGGTATATGGCGAGACATCTGCAGGAACAAAACACGCTAATTAATAACGCATTAACAAAAGTTGCCGGTGTATTTGAGTAAACACCGTATGGAGAAAAAATAATGGCCATAGATATAAAAGCGCCACAGTTTCCTGAGTCTGTTGCCGATGGCACTGTTGCTACCTGGCATAAGCAGGTAGGCGACTCGGTTCAACGCGATGAGCTAATCGTAGATATTGAGACTGATAAGGTGGTGCTTGAGGTCGTCGCACCTGCGGACGGCAGCCTGGTTGAAATAATCAAAGCTGAGGGAGACTTAGTGCTCTCGACCGAGGTGATAGCAAAGTTTGCCGAAGGCGATGTTGCGGCAGGCTCAGAACCTGCGATCATTGAAGCCAGCGACGGAGCCAGTGACGCAGGTAACGATTCCGGTGACGAAGAAAAGATATTAAGCCCTGCTGCAAGAAAGTTAGCAGAAGAGGCGGGCTTGGACCCTTCCAAGATTCAAGGCTCAGGTAAGGGCGGTCGAGTCACAAAAGAGGACGTAGTGAATGCTACTAAAGCGAAGGTTGTTACTGAGCCAGTTGCAACAGCAAAAGTAGAAGCGGCTTTGATCGCGCCAGGCGAGCGAGTCGAAAAACGTGTTCCGATGACTCGCTTGCGAGCCAAGGTGGCGGAACGTTTACTGCATGCCACCCAAGAAACGGCGATGCTTACCACTTTTAATGAAGCGAATATGAAGCCGATTATGGATTTGCGTGGCAAGTTCAAAGATCAGTTTGTTAAAGAGCACGGCACGAAGCTGGGCTTTATGTCATTTTTTGTGCGCGCAGCAACCGAAGCATTAAAACGCTTCCCTGCGGTGAATGCGTCCATAGATGGCAATGATATTGTCTACCATGGTTACTATGATGTTGGTGTTGCTGTGTCATCGCCGCGTGGACTTGTAGTGCCTGTGCTGCGTGATGCGGACGGCATGAGTCTTGCCGGTATAGAAAAGAAAATAATTGAGTACGGCGGTAAAGCGGCAGAGGCCAAGCTAAGCATTGATGAAATGACCGGTGGAACCTTCACTATCACTAACGGTGGTGTGTTTGGTTCAATGATGTCTACCCCGATCCTTAATCCGCCGCAAGCTGCTATTTTAGGGATGCACTCTATTCAAGACAGGGCAATGGCGGTAGATGGTGAGGTGGTTATTCTACCAATGATGTATTTAGCGTTGTCCTATGATCATCGTTTGATTGACGGAAAGGACGCTGTGCAATTTCTGGTGGCCATTAAAGGAATGTTAGAAGACCCAGCACGCATCCTGCTGGAGCTTTAAGTCTCGCCCTTAATTGATAGCAACTATTGACTGTGATTTTTGGCAGTGATTGTTTGCAGTAACAAAGAGAACAAGATATGTCGGATAAATTTGAAGTGGTAGTAATAGGGTCTGGCCCGGCAGGCTACGTGGCAGCAATCCGTTGTGCGCAGCTTGGCATGAAAACAGCCTGTGTTGAGCAATGGGTAGACGATAAGCAAAAGACCTTGTTGGGCGGTACATGTCTTAATGTTGGCTGTATCCCTTCAAAGGCGTTGCTGGACAGTTCGCACAAGTTCGTTGAGGCGAAGGACCACTTCGATGTGCATGGCATTAGCACGGGCAAAATCAGTATTGATGTGGCGACCATGCTCGCGAGAAAAGATAAAATAGTAGGCCAGCTCACAGGTGGTATTGCCGGTTTGTTCAAGGCCAATGGCGTCACCTCTGTGCAGGGCCATGGCAAAGTTCTAGCGGGCAAGAAAGTTGAGGTTACGGCGGCAGACGGCTCTGTATCTATTATTGACGCTGAGCACGTAATTATTGCTGCCGGATCTCAGCCTATCGATATTCCACCGGCACCTATTGATAATGATGTGATCGTCGATTCCACTGGAGCCTTGGAGTTTGACGCAGTACCAAAACGTCTCGGTGTTATTGGAGCTGGTGTTATCGGCTTAGAGTTGGGAAGTGTTTGGTCTCGCCTGGGTGCGGAGGTTGTCGTTCTCGAAGCTCTGGATGATTTCTTGCCAGCAATGGATGCACAGATTGCGAAGGAAACCAAAAAAATTCTTACCAAGCAGGGCTTGGATATTCGCATGGGTTGTCGCGTAACGGGCAGCGAGATCAGCGGCGCTAAAAAGAAGACTGTGACAGTTCGCTACATGTTTGGTGATGAAGAGAAAACGGAAAAGTTCGACAAGCTCATAGTGGCCGTAGGGAGAAAGCCTAGCAGCAAGAATCTGTTGGCCCCAGGCTGCGGTGTTAATCTTGACGAACGCGGGTACATTTTTGTTGATGATTATTGCGCAACAGAGGCGCCTGGTGTTTACGCCGTAGGGGATGTAGTGCGTGGGCCGATGTTAGCTCATAAGGGTTCCGAAGAAGGTGTGATGGTCGCGGAACGTATTGCCGGCAAAAAAACCGCGATCAACTACGACTGTATTCCTAACGTGATTTATACCCATCCTGAGGTTGCCAGTGTTGGTCAAACCGAGCAGCAGCTAAAAGCAGCGGGTGAAGATTATAAAGTAGGTGTGTTTCCGTTTGTAGCGAGTGGACGTGCGCTTGCAGCAAACGACAGCGATGGCATGGTAAAACTCATTGCTGATAGCAAAACCGACCGAATTCTGGGTTGTCATATCGTCGGGCCAAGTGCCGCTGACCTTGTTCAACAAATGGTGATCGCAATGGAGTTTGGTTCTAGCTCAGAGGATATTGCGTTGACAGTATTCGGCCATCCGACTTTGTCGGAAGCTGTGCACGAAGCTGCATTGGCCGTAAACGGCCACGCTATCCATATTCCAAACAAACGACCGCGTAAGAAGTAAGATAGAGCGCTATGCGAATCTTAAATTACCTGAATGCAACGCTTTCCTTCCGGTGACAGCGTTGATTCAACAAACGATATGCAGGACAATGCTCGTCTGGCAAACTTTTCAGTTTGTCATTAGCGCTGAACGAGCAGAATCTCAGCCATTTTCCCCAAAAACAAGGTGTTGCGATGAATCTTCATGAGTACCAAGGCAAGCAGTTGTTTGCCGAGTATGGATTACCCGTGTCTGAAGGATACGCGGTAGATAGTGCAAAGGAAGCCGTTGAAGCGGCCGGTAAAATTGGCGGCGATATTTGGGTTGTTAAGGCTCAAGTTCATGCTGGCGGCCGCGGTAAGGCCGGTGGTGTTGTTCTTGCAAAAACCAAACAAGAAGTAGAAGACTTTGCCCACAAGTGGCTGGGTAAGAACCTTGTTACCTATCAAACGGATGCGAGCGGCCAGCCGGTCACGAAGATATTGGTGGAAACATGCACTGACATCGACCAAGAGCTGTATCTGGGAGCGGTTATCGATCGAGCTTCGCAGCGGGTCATTTTTATGGCCTCGACAGAGGGCGGTGTTGAAATTGAGAAAGTGGCTCATGAAACGCCTGAGAAGATACTCAAAGCAGAAATAGACCCGCTGGTTGGCGCTATGCCCTATCAGGGGCGCGATTTGGCGTTTCAGCTGGGCTTGGAAGGTAAGCAAATTAAACAGTTTACCCAAATCTTTCAGGGCTTGGCGAAACTGTTCGTTGAAAATGATTTGTCTCTGTTAGAAATTAACCCACTAGTCATTACGAAAGAGGGTGACCTGCACTGCCTGGATGCCAAACTGAGCATCGATAGTAACGCGGCTTTCCGACAATCACGTTTACGTGACATGCACGACACTTCACAAGAAGATGAGCGCGAAGTTCATGCAGCACAGTGGGAGCTTAACTACGTAGCGCTTGATGGCAACATTGGCTGTATGGTCAACGGAGCTGGTTTGGCAATGGGAACCATGGACATTGTTAAGCACCATGGTGGCGCACCGGCTAACTTCCTGGATGTAGGGGGCGGCGCAACTAAAGAGCGTGTTTCTGAGGCGTTCAAGATTATTCTTTCTGACGAGAATGTATCTGCCGTGCTGGTTAACATTTTTGGTGGAATTGTCCGCTGCGACTTGATTGCAGAAGGTATCATCGGTGCTGTTGAGGAAGTGGGTGTTAGCGTCCCTGTTGTTGTTCGCCTAGAAGGTAATAACGCAAAACTAGGGTCTGAAAAGCTAAAAGAAAGCGGCCTGAACATTATAGCGGCCACATCATTAACTGATGCGGCTCAGCAAGCAGTTAAAGCGGCAGGGGGCAAATAATGAGTATTTTAATCAATAAGGACACCAGGGTTATTTGCCAGGGCTTAACGGGCTCGCAGGGAACATCGCACACCGAGCAAGCCATTGCTTACGGCACAAAAATGGTTGGCGGTGTTACGCCAGGCAAGGGTGGGCAAAAGCATTTGGGCCTTCCAGTGTTTGATACGGTATCGGAAGCTGTAGAAAAAACCGGCGCTCATGCCTCCGTTATCTACGTACCTGCGCCGTTCTGTAAAGACTCTATTTTGGAAGCTGCGCATTCCGGCCTGGAGCTGATTGTGTGTATTACTGAAGGCATTCCAACGTTGGATATGCTCGAAGCTAAAATTGTTTGTGATCGTGAAGGCGTTATTCTGATTGGGCCAAACTGCCCAGGCGTAATCACACCTGGCGAGTGTAAAATTGGCATCATGCCTGGTGAGATCCACTTGCCTGGTAAAGTGGGTATTGTGTCGCGTTCTGGCACACTTACTTATGAAGCTGTAAAGCAAACCACAGACCCAGGTTACGGCCAGTCTACTTGTGTAGGCATTGGCGGTGATCCGATTCCTGGTTCTAACTTTATCGATATTCTGGCCCGTTTTGAGCAGGACCCCAAGACCGAAGCGATCGTCATGATAGGTGAAATTGGTGGAACGGCCGAAGAAGAAGCGGCGGCGTTTATTAAAGATAATGTAAGCAAGCCAGTAGTAAGCTATATCGCTGGTGTTACTGCCCCTGCTGGTAAGCGTATGGGTCACGCTGGCGCGATTATCGCGGGCGGTAAGGGCACAGCAGACGAAAAGTTTGCGGCTCTTGAAGACGCTGGTGTGAAGACTGTTCGCAGCCTTGCAGACATTGGTAAAGCTCTGGGTGAAATTACTGGCTGGGGCTAATCTCTCCCTTCAGTGATTGAGTCCAAACGCCGGTTTCAAGAGACCGGCGTTTTGCGTTGTGAGGTTCGCTGCTATGCTTTCTGCTAGTGTGTGCTTGGAAGACAGCAGCTATCACATGTCGCCCAACTCCGGCCCTCGTGGTGACTCGCTTATGCTCCGTTGCACAACATGGGATAGCTACTTCGTTGTGTGCCAGACCTGGTTCCTTTCGCTCTTAGCAAAGGAAGCCTTACTTTCTTGTCGGAGCATCAGCGAGCCACTGCGAGGCCGGAGACAAGGGAGTAAGGCTTGCTTTGCGGGTACAAGCATTCATAACTTGCCATCGTTCCTGGATCGTCGCAGTGAGAGCCAACGGCTAGTGTGTGCTTGGAAACCAGCAGCTACCCCATATCGCCCAACTCCGGCCTCGTGGTGACTCGCTAATGCTCCGTTGCACAATATGTGATAGCTGCTTCGCTTTGTGCGAGATTTAGTTTCTCTCAGTCTTAGCAAAGGAAGCCTTACTTTCTTATCGGAGCATCAGCGAGCCACTGCGAGGCCGGAGATAAGGGCGTAAGGCTTCATTTGCGGCAACAATCACACGCAACTGCGATCGTTCCTGCGTCATCGCACAGAGAGCCGACTGCTAGTTTGTGCTTTGAATTCAGCAGCTATCCCATCGCCCAACCCCGGCCTCGTGGAGACTTGATTTGTGGCTTCGAGTCTCACTATTTGAAGGCTAGGTATGCATCCAGGCTTAATTTTTAGGTTCTACAGCCAAACATTCCTTGTAAAGCCTTGAATTCCGCGAACTTGCCCCAATAACCAGCCCAGATTCAGACATTTGAACACCAGGAGATAATCTTTCATGACCGAAGCGACTGCCGACACACAAACAATGGGTTTTCAGACAGAGGCTAAGCAGCTTCTGCAGTTGATGATTCATTCCCTTTATAGCAATAAAGAAATCTTTCTTAGGGAGCTTATCTCTAATGCATCAGACGCCGTTGATAAACTTCGCTTTGAGGCCCTGTCTGATAATTCTCTGTATGGAGATGACGGTGAACTTAAGATTCAAATAGATTTTGATGAAGAAGCTAACACTATTACGATCGCGGACAATGGCATTGGCATGTCACGCGACGAAGTGATTTCTAACCTGGGTACAATCGCTAAATCAGGTACTGCACAGTTTCTCGAAAGTCTCACGGGCGACGAGAAGAAGGATTCTCAATTAATAGGCCAATTTGGCGTTGGTTTTTACTCAGCTTTTATCGTCGCCGACCGAGTTAGTGTTGTCACCCGGCGCGCTGGTAGTGACGAAGCGACGCTTTGGGAGTCGGCCGGTGAGGCAGATTTCAACATTGGCGCTGCTGAAAAAGACAGTCGTGGAACCAGCATTACATTGCACTTGAAGTCTGACGAAAAAGAGTTCGCAAGTGCCTATCGATTGCGCAGCATCATCAAGAAATATTCAGACCACATTTCAATACCGGTGATGATGCTTGAGCAAGAAGTTCCTGCGGCGCCCGTTGAAGAGGGTGAGGAAGCGCCAGAAGCTAAGGTACCTGAGTACGAAGCAATTAACTCGGCAACGGCGTTGTGGACTCGATCGCGCAAAGACGTTTCTGATGAAGAATATCAAGAATTCTACAAACACATCTCTCATGACTTTGAGGATGCGCTGGCTTGGAGCCATAACAAGGTTGAGGGTAAGTTAGAGTATTCAAGCTTACTGTTTATTCCTGGGCGCGCGCCGTTTGATATGTGGCAGCGTGAAGCTACTCGTGGTTTGAAGCTGTATGTGCAGCGTACTTTTATTCTTGATGAGGCGGAGCAATTTTTACCGCTATATCTACGGTTCATTAAAGGTGTCATCGATTCAAACGATCTGCCTTTGAATGTGTCGCGCGAAATTTTACAGAATGATCCCAACATCGATAGCATTCGCAATGCTGTAACCAAGCGTGTGTTGGACGTGCTTGGCAAGATGAGTAAGAACGAACCTGAAAAGTACGCCACGTTCTGGAAAGAGTTTGGTCAGGTTTTGAAAGAGGGCCCTGCCGAAGATTCTAGCAACAAAGAAAAAATTGCTGGGCTATTGCGCTTTACCACGACAGTAAGTGAAGGCGAGACTCAGGATCAATCCTTGGCTCAGTATGTGGAGCGAATGAAGGAAGGTCAGGACAAGATCTACTACATAGCCGCTGAAAATATTACAACCGCAAAGAACAGCCCCCATCTTGAGGTGTTTCGTAAGAAAGAAATCGAAGTGCTTTTGCTGCACGACCGTGTAGACGACTGGCTGATGGGCCATATGATGGACTTTGATGGCAAAAAGCTGCAAGACGTAGCCAAAGGCGAGTTAGACCTCGGTGATCTGGATAATGAAGAGGATAAGAAGGCCCAGGAAGAAGCTTCTGAAAAGCATAGTGGCTTAACGGAGCGGGCGAAGGAAGCTCTTGGCGATGACGTAAATGAAGTGCGTGTTACTACTCGCCTCACTGATTCACCCGCTTGCCTAGTTGTTGGGGAGTACGATATGGGCATGCAAATGCAGCGTATTCTAGAAGCGGCAGGGCAGGAAGTTCCGGAAACCAAGCCGACGTTGGAGCTTAACCCCGAGCATCCATTGGTTTCGAAGCTGGACGGCGAGAGCGATGAAGACCGTTTCAAGGAATTGCTGAGCGTGCTGCTTGATCAAGCGCGGCTTGCAGAGGGAAGTCAGCTGAACGATCCCGCTGCTTTTGTAGCGCGTCTGAACCGCTTGTTAATGGAACTTAGCGACTAAGGCCTTCATCGAAATTGACAGTTTTCGCTCGACGCTGAGCGAAGACTGTAGTGTTCGATAGTCAGCGGCGAAGCCGATTTAGGAGCGGGGGCCCATGGGACAAACAGTCAAGGTCGCTGTTCTTGGCGGCGGTAGCTTCGGCACGGTGATCGCCAACATTATTGCCTTGAATGGTCACAGAGTAACGCTGTGGTTGCGAAATGCAGAGCGTGCGGCGGAGATTAACCGCGAGCATAGAAACAGTGTTTACCTGCCTGAGTACGAGTTAAGTGCATCGTTACGAGCATGCACTGAATTAAATAGTGTTGTTAGTGATAGTGATA
Source organism: Pseudomonadales bacterium (assembly GCA_045106985.1). Classification (GTDB taxonomy): domain Bacteria; phylum Pseudomonadota; class Gammaproteobacteria; order Pseudomonadales; family JAUIET01; genus JAUIET01. Next base: position 116,144 of record JBGCFQ010000024.1, read on the forward strand.
TTATTTTCATGGCCGTGCCCAGTTCTTCCTGCCGCGAGGTTTCACAAACGGTAGCTTCCGGTATCAAAGACAATGCTATTGTGGTTAGTACTACCAAGGGAATTGAGCCCGGCGGTTTCAAGCTAATGAGTGAAGTGTTGGCCGAAGAGCTGCCAGCTGCTCGTGTTGCTGTGCTAAGTGGTCCCAATCTGGCGCGCGAGATAGCAGCTGGACAAATGACGGGCACTGTTGTTGCAAGTGTAGATCAGGAGGTTCAGATAATTGTCCAGAACCTGCTGAAATCTTCGAATTTTCGAGTGTATGCGAATACCGATGTCTATGGGGTTGAGCTAGGCGGCGCGTTAAAAAACATCTACGCGATAGTGTCCGGAATCGGCGCCGCTATGAGTTTGGGGCAAAATACAATTGGTATGTTGCTAACGCGCAGTTTGGCGGAAATGAGTCGCTTTGCAGTCAAGCTGGGGGCCAACCCAATGACTTTTCTTGGCTTGAGCGGTGTTGGTGATTTAATCGTAACGTGTATGTCGCCGTTAAGCCGCAACTACCAATTGGGTTTTCAGATTGGTCAAGGTAAGGAGCTGAATGATATTGTTAGTGATTTGGGGCAGGTGGCTGAAGGTTTAAATACGCTTAAAATAGTCAAAGGCAAGGCCGACGAACTTGATGTTTATATGCCTCTCGTCAGCGGTCTATACGCTATTCTGGTGGACAAGCAGAACGTCGCCAACGTGATTGCTGGATTGATGGATGGCGAGCAAAGTCAGGATGTTGAATTTATGCAGGATAAGTTGTATGACTAACGCTGTTCGCGAAGAGTCTATCAGTATTGGAGAGATGCACTTCACAGTGAAAATTTGGGGCGACCCAGATGGAATACCTGTGATGGCACTGCATGGTTGGCTGGATAATGCGGCCAGTTTTGATGTGCTCGCGCCCATGCTAACTGGCTGCTGTGTAGCGGCGGTAGACTTGTCAGGGCAAGGCTACACTAGTCATCGACCCTATAATTCCAGCTATCTTATCTGGTCTGATTTACCTGAGTTGTTGCAGATCGCTGATCATTTAGGTTGGGACACGTTTAATCTAGTAGGGCATTCCAGAGGAGGCATGATTGCAACGCTGTTCGCTATTGCCTCGCCCATGCGTATCAACCGACTGATTACGTTGGATACCTTAATGCCTATGGCTAGTCCTGCTGGAGATGCTACGAACAATTTGCGCGAGTACATGAAAAATGATCGTCACTTTTTGAAACGCAAACGAGAGGGCGTTAAACAGCGACCTTTCGCCTCTCTCGATTTAGCCATCGCTGCACGCCAGAAGCTTATGCCCATTGAAGATGCCTCGGCGCGCTTGATACTTGAGCGTGGCACACGCAGGGTAGATGGCGGATACGTTTGGCGCCACGATGAGCGCTTGAAAGGGCGTTCAGCGGTCAAATTAACAACGCCTCAAAACGAGGTGTTGTACGCCGATTTAGAAGCTGAAACTCTGTTTATTGTAGCAAAAGGCAGTATGGATCGGATGCCGGGGATTGCTGAGTTTGTGGCAACTAACAATAAAGTGACCATGTTCCCAATTGAGGGCAACCATCACTTTCATATGGAGGATCAGGCTCCTGAAGTGGCTAAGATGATTGTCAATTTTCTTTCGGATGGCGCAGAATAGGTGATCTGATTGCTGCCTGAGTAACGAATTGATGTCAATTCTTGTAAAGCGCCTGACTTTTCTTGCGGCCACCACGCTGTTTATGTCGCTGTTGTTTGCTCCCCTGGGGCATGCTCAAGCTGATGCAGCTGACGGTGAGGACCTGGCGTTCATTAAACGCTTTGCTGATTCAAGCATTATTCGATACCGTCAGATTGATCTCGGCGGGTTTAGCTTCCCTACTGGGGGCGTTAAAAAAGTTGATGGTCGTTGGCAGGCTGAACGGCAGCAAGAGTTGCAGGGCCGTCACACCAGCGTCACTTATCGCATCGCTGAGCGCACTCTTGTCGATGAGGTGATGACTTATTTTGAGCAGCAATTGCTGCGCTTAAATGTTCAGACGCTGTATCGCTGCGATGGTTTTTCCTGTGGTAATAGCAATAAATGGGCAAATATCGTTTTTGAAGAAAAGCGCTTGTATGGTCCTAATCCGAACCAACGCTATGTTGTCGTACAGCACGGCGACGCTTTGCTCTCGTTGTATGTTATCAAGCGGGGAAATAAGCGCGTGTATGCGCGTTTTGATTACGTAGAACCGAATACAAATGACGCATCCAACGAGCTGCCGAGTCTGTCGTGGGTGGATGCTTTACAGCGCAGCGGTCGAGCGGAGCTAGACGAAGCCGCCTCACTATTGGCTACAGTGGAAAGTGTCACTCAGTTAGCGCTACTGGCTGACTGGTTAGGCGCGAGTAAATCAACAATCTATATTGTTGTTCATCGCTTTGGCAACGGCTCGGTTAGCGAATTGATTTCGACATCCAGCGCTCAGGCCAGCGAATTTTCAGGCCGCTTGGTATCTTTGGGTGTGGCGGCAAATCAGTTAAAAACTCTTGCTGTTGGTCCGCTCGCACCGGGCCCCTCTGGTGACGTCAACGGCATCACCTTGTTCAGCCTGGACGGCGAGGGAAGAATAGGCCGCTAGTTTCTGTTGAACAACGCGATAAACCTATTCTACAACCTTAGTATTAGTCTTTAACGAGAGAAAGAAATTCCATTCTCGTCATTTCGTTGTCGCGAAAGGTGCCTAGCATCGCCGATGTTTTCATTGACGAGTTTTGCTTTTCGACACCGCGCATCATCATACACATATGCTTTGCTTCTACTATTACACCAACGCCAGCAGCATCGGTTACATCGCGAATAGTTTCCGCTATCTGTAAGGTGAGGTTTTCCTGTATTTGCAGTCGGCGGGCAAACATATCCACGATGCGAGCTATTTTAGACAGGCCAATTACTTTGCCTTGGGGTAGGTAGCCGACATGACACTTGCCTATGAACGGCAACATGTGGTGCTCACACAGTGAATAAAGCTCAATATCCTTAACAAGAACGATTTCATTGCAACCTGAAGGGAACAGGGCATTGTTAACGACTTCATCTATGGTTTTATTATAGCCATTTGTTAGAAATTCAAAGGCTTTAGCTGCGCGCTCAGGAGTGTCGACGAGGCCTGGACGGTCTAAATCTTCACCAACGCCGCTGATAATGGTAGCAAACGCATCCTTCATGACATTATTTCCGTTACTGCTTCAATGAGTGCGTGGCATAGTAGCAGACCTACTTTTGAAATGCAGCCGAGAACCGCCATGAACGATCTGGATATCGCCAGCAAAGAACTGCTGACCGTTCGAGACTTCATTCGTTGGGGGGCTTCGCGTTTTGCAGAGAACAATCTGTGTTTCGGGCACGGTACCGACAATGCCTGGGATGAAGCCGTGCAATTGGTTCTGCATGCGCTCCACCTGCCGCCAGAATCTGGAATGGAAGTGCTGGACGCGAGGCTTACTTCTGAGGAGCGTAAGTTGGTGACGGTCGTGCTGGCGACGAGGGTTAAAGAGCGCATTCCGGCCGCTTATCTGAATGGGGTTGCCTGGTTTGCAGGCCTGCAGTTCAAAGCTGATGAGCGAGCGCTCATCCCTCGCTCGCCCATCGCCGAGTTGATTGAGAACGGTTTCGCGCCCTGGCTAGACTCTTCGCAGATTGGCAGAGTTCTTGACCTTTGTACCGGTGGTGGTTGTATAGGTATTGCCACGGCGTTCCATTTACCAGAGTCATGCGTGGATATTAGCGATGTTAGTGAGGCTGCACTGGACCTTGCGCGAACTAATATCGAATCTCACGGTGTTGAAGACCGAGTCTTTGCCTATCCCTCAGACTTGTTCTCATCGCTCCCGGAAGACGCTGCTTACGATTTAATTGTTAGCAACCCACCGTATGTGGACTCAAATGATTTCAGTAAAATGCCGGCGGAGTTTCATCATGAGCCGGTTATTGCGTTGGAAGCAGGAGACGATGGTCTAGAGTTGGTGCATCGAATTTTACAGGGTGCTGCGCAGCGACTTACCGATCAAGGCGCATTGATAGTGGAGGTCGGCAACAGTGATCTGGCGTTAACTCGGGCGCTGCCAAACGTGCCTTTCACCTGGCTAGAGTTCTCACGCGGTGGGCACGGGGTTTTCATGCTGACAAAAGAACAGCTTGAGGCCTACTTTCCGCAGCGCTGAAAGTAGCATAAAGGTATAATGTTTGTTTTGTAGTCTTAACCTATTCACTTACAGGGCGCTCGCAAGGTGTTCGATAGGCGCTTCAAGCGCGCAGAGAAAAAATGTCAGGCAATACGATAGGAAAACTGTTTACCGTTACAACCTTTGGTGAAAGCCATGGGCGTGCTTTGGGTTGCATTGTTGACGGTTGCCCACCGGGTATGGAATTAAGCGAGGCAGACCTGCAGCGTGACCTGGATCGGCGCAAGCCGGGCACCTCACGCTTCACCACACAGCGAAGAGAGGACGATGAGGTCGAAATTTTATCCGGAGTTTTCGAGGGTAAAACAACAGGCACTCCAATAGGCTTGTTGATTCGCAACACCGATCAACGTTCCAAAGACTATAGCAACATTAAAGACAGCTTTCGGCCGGCCCACGCGGACTTCAGCTACCAGAAAAAATATGGAATTCGCGATTATCGTGGTGGCGGGCGAGCAAGCGCGCGCGAGACGTCAATGCGTGTCGCCGCCGGCGCCATAGCGAAGAAGTATTTGCTGGAGCGTTACGGCGTTACTATCTACGGATTTCTATCTCAACTAGGGCCGTTGAAAATTGGCAGCATTGATCAAAGGGTAATTGAAACGAATCCATTTTTTTGTCCAGATGCCGCCATGGTGCCGCAAATGGAAGAATACATGGCTGCGCTTAACAAAGAGGGTGATTCTATTGGTGCGAAACTGTCTGTTGTTGCTGAGGGCGTACCAGTGGGTTGGGGTGAGCCAGTTTTTGACAAGCTTGATGCAGAAATAGCTTACGCGTTGATGAGCATTAACGCAGTGCGGGCTGTTGAACTGGGGTCGGGCTGCGATGTTGTTGAGCAAAAAGGCAGCGAACATAGAGATGAGATATCCAGTAAAGGTTTCCTCAGTAACAACTCTGGTGGCACTTTAGGTGGAATTAGCAGCGGTCAGGATATTGTTGCCCATATCTCGTTGAAACCCACTTCAAGTATTCGTCAACCCGGACGCAGTGTTGATACCGACGGTAAAGACATTGACGTTGTTACTACAGGACGGCATGACCCCTGCGTTGGTATTCGTGCCACTCCTATAGCCGAAGCTATGCTTGCAATTGTTCTGTTAGATCATGCGCTTCGTGACAGGGGTCAAAATTCTGACGTTGAACGAACTTGAAGCCAACCCATTTTGGCAATATTCATTCTTCACATTGGCTTGATGGCCGTAACTTGTTTTAATCACCCCTTGGCTACATAAGGATAACTGCCAGCGCTCATGCTTGCTCCAATCAGTGAAAATGAAACAACCGTCTACGGGTTTATCCGTGATGAAGTGATTGTTGCGCCAGAAATGGATACGCAGGACCGTTTGCAAACAAACCGCAGAGTATTGCTGGGTTTGCCTGAATTTAACGCCTGTACCTTGCTCTACCGCGACATGTTTGCAATTCCGAACAGCAGTATCAATGCTGGTGGTTATTATTCCGCAATGATGCATTTTGGTGCACCCTACGAAGGCGTCGAATATGAGTGGGAGCATTGGCTTGAAGCGTTTGAGGACATGCTCGCTAAAATGTATTGGGTTAGCGCGGTAGTGCACTTGGAAACCCCATTTGCCGGCACTCATACCCACATTTGGGAAGCGTCAGAGAGTTTTCATGCGCCGGGTTCCAGCGAACTTGAGATGCGCTGTGAATGGACCAAAGACAAAGGTTTCTTTCGCCAGCTGGACCACGCCTGACATTTCTCTCATACCTGTATTTTTGTTACTGTCGTCTTTCTCGCACGCCGATCTTGTCTCATCGAAGCCGGTAGGCGCGCTTGTCGCTGTGGGCCGACAATATTATTGAAACATGATATGTTGTGCCTTGTTCAATGTGTGAGCCCTTGCAGTGATTAGTAAAGCCAAGCGCCGCTGGCGTATAGCCAAGACCGTTATTTTAGCCATAGCTGCGGCTGGAGCCCTCTCATGGTCTGCCATTGAGTCCTGGGGAGTCGATCCGCAAGAGTTATGGAACTTCTTCCTTTTGTGTTTGCTGTTGCTTGGTGTAACAGCGGTGTTGGGCGTGGCTGGCGCAGGCCTGCTGGTTGCGATTAGGAAGTTCAGGAGTTAGCTAAGCCTAATGTCCAGGTCGAGCTCATCGGCAATCTCTTCCAATTCTTCTTCAAATTGTTCAGTGTTTATCTCGGCCGGAACTGTAATTTGCAGTTGTGCATCAAACAATAATTCGCCGCTCATTGGCGCGCTGCGAAGCTCGCTGGTGAGCTCGTCTACGTTGATGTGATGTTTTATAAGGGTGCGCGATAGCTCATGGACAATGCCTGGGCGGTCGTTGCCTAGTACTTCTATAATTCTTTGCTTGGTTGGGCTCGCAGTATTCGCTTGGTCATTGTCTTTAGTGGTCTTTTCTTCAATAACGGCCAGCTTGAACACGTCGTTTTCAAGAGCGAGCAAGGCCGATTGCAGAGGCTGTGCATCACTGCGTGCTGTTGCTACCTGAACAATGCCGGTAAACTGGCCGCCTAGCCGTGCTAATCGGCTTTCAAGCCAGCTGCCATTGTGTGCGGAAACAAGCTCAGCCAGTTGTTCAAGCAATCCGGGTTTGTCGGGTGCCATGAATGTAAATACAATGTGAGTCCGCATATTGTTACCTTTAGTGTGTTGCGTTCGCTCTTGAGTCTTAAGTACTGTTTATCAAGGTCCAAACCAGAGGTTATCAGAGAGTGATTATACCCGCAGATCGTCTATCGAAAGACGCCTTACACGGCTTGATCGAAGAGTTTATCAGCCGCGAAGGGACTGATTACGGCACAGCAGAGTACGACCTAAAGCAGAAAACACAGCATGTTGTGCGCCAAATGGAGCGTGGCGAGGTGGTTGTTGTATTTGATGCCGCGAGTGATAGCTGTAATTTGCTGGTGGCTGAGGAGGCCCAACTGTTCTCCGCTGTTTCTGACGCGGCACAAGACGCGGAGGAGTACGAACAGAGCGACGATGGAGACAACCGTCAATGAGTGAGCCAAACCATCAATACACACTCGATGCTCAAGGCCTGACCTGCCCAGAGCCCGTAATGATGCTTCACAACAGTATTCGCGATGCCCAAGCCGGAGAGGTAATCAAAGTGATTGCCACTGACCCTTCAACCGAGCGTGATATTCCAAAATTCTGCGAGTTTTTAGGGCATGAGTTGTTAGCCGAGCGCCCGGCTGATGGCCTTTACAATTATTGGATCAAAAAATCGTAAACAAGGTTAAGGCCACAACCATTCCTACTATTGGTACAAGAACTGTGAGCACCGCCACCGGCCCATAAGCATTTTGATAGTTCTCACCGCAGATGGCTCGAATGGTAGTTACCACATAACCATTGTGAGGCAATGAGTCCAAGCCTCCTGATGCAATGGCGACCATCCTGTGCAGTTCTTCAGGGTCAACACCTTCCTCAATGTAATGTGGAGCTACTGCAGGCAGAGCGATCGATTGGCCTCCTGAGGCCGAACCGGTAAGCGCACAGATCACAGTAACGGCGATGGAAGCACCTATTAGCTCATTGCCGGGTAGGGCTGTTAGCCACGTAACGGCAAGGTCAAAAGCGGGGGAAGCCTTTGCCACCGTACCAAAACCTACGACGGCCGCTGTATTCCCAATTGCCACCAGAGCGCCCATTGCGCCGATACCAAGCGCTACCCCTGGGTTTTTCAGTGCTTTGAAGTTTACTAGCCAGGTCATAATGCAGCCTGCGCCAAGCGCAATAACGAGTGCGTACTTACCGAGACTGGCATGAAAGGTAAAGCTAAACCCTAATACCGCAACTAGCGGCAACAGCGATAGTATGGGATTGGGCAATTCTTGAGATAGCGCTTCAGGATCATCTTTGCGGGCAATAAACACCTCGCCATTAGCAAGCGCCTTACCCACCATTCTAGTCAGTAGATAGTAACCAAGTGCCGCCATTATTACGGCAACAACCAAGCTTTCTTGCCAAGCTGCGTAGGGCGATGTACCCAAAAATTCTATCGGAATCCAGTTTTGAATTTCAGGCGACCCGGCCGATGTCATAGTAAAGGTTGCCGAGCCGAAGGTAAGACAACCTGGTATGAATCGTCTTGGCATATTCGCTTCTTTGAACAAGCCCACCGCCACTGGATAGACCGAGAAAGCGACTATAAACACGCTGACTCCGCCGTAAGTGAGAATTGCGCAAGCGAGAACCACAGCCAGTGGGGCGTGCTGCGAGCCGAACTTATTGAGTATCCAGTGCGCGACACTGGCGGCGGCACCGCTGTCCTCCATTAACTTACCAAATATACTGCCCAGCAGGAACATGAAAAACCAGGACCCAATAAACGAGGTGAATCCCGCCATGTATGACTCAACGTAATTGTGTTCTGCGCCGCCGCCTGGAAAGAAATTTAGGCCGCCTGTGATCGCAATTAATATAGCGCAAACAGGAGCTGAAACCAGAGGGTTTGCGCCCCTTAGGGTTACCCACATCAACAAAAGGAGGGCGGCCACGAGTCCGATCAGACTTAGCATTATTATGGTCCTGAATGAAGGCACGAAATACGCTAGTATAACGCCCGATTGAAAACGCGGAAATGTAGAATTAGCAGAGACTTTCTTATGACCTTACCAACGTCTACAGCAGACACCTTAATGCGCTTTGCACATGATGTCGTTGCGCAAGCAGGTGTGCTTAGTCTCGAGTTTTTTCGACGCTCAATAAACGTTGAAAATAAGGCTTCGGAAGGCCTGTTTGACCCCGTTACAGAGGCTGATCGTGCAGTAGAGCAATGCATACGTGCGGCGCTGCGAAAAAAGTTTCCTGCTCATAACATAGTGGGTGAAGAATTCGGCGCTGAAGATAACGGCTCGGAATATTGCTGGGTTATTGATCCTATCGATGGCACTCGCTCGTTTATCTCCGGTGTTCCGCTGTGGGGAGTGCTATTGGGTTTGCGCTACCGCGGCGAAGCAATTTTTGGTGTTATGCATCAACCCTACTTAGGCGAAACATTTATTGCCTGCAGCAGCGACACCGAGCAGCAAGCTTGGTTTACAAAGGGTGAGTATGGGCTTACACATCCATTGAAGGTGAGCAATACGCAGGCTCTGTCAGAGGCGGTGCTGGTTTGCACACACCCTGAAATATTTGATAACTACCCCAATACCTACGATCAATTCTTAAAGGTGGCGGCGGCCGCTAGATTGATGCGATACGGTGGTGATTGCTACTGCTACGCCATGCTCGCGATGGGGCAGAACGACCTGGTGATTGAAACCGGATTGAAAGAGTACGATATTTTAGCGCTGGTGCCGCTTGTGGAAGCTGCCGGTGGCGTTATAAGCAACTGGCAGGGTGAGGCTTTAAAAAACGATAAGTTAGCAGGCGAAATTCATGTGGTTGCAGCAGCAACTAAGTCTCTACACAGAGAAGCGCTCGCGGTACTCAATGGAGGCTAACAAGTACGAAGCTTCTCGTTTGGTGGTATTGTTTAATTCTCTGTTTCAATCGGCGGAACAAACGGTGCTAGTTGGCGGGGCCAAAGAACCCATTTATATGCCCAGCAGTGTTGAAAATGGATTGGCGCAGGTTGTTTTCAGTTATGACTACTTTGCTAGCGCGCTGCACGAAGTTGCGCATTGGTGTTTAGCAGGAACTGAGCGGCGCCAGCAACTGGACTACGGTTACTGGTATGTAGAATGTCGCAGTGAGCTAGAGCAGGAAGCATTCGAGCGCGCCGAAGTTAAGCCACAGGCCTTGGAAAGAGTGTTTTCAGAGTGCACGGGCTACCCCTTTAAGCCCAGCTTCGACTGCCTGCAGCGACCTGAATACGTAGCGGACAATTTCGTTGCGGCGATGAGCGCGCAGTATGAACAGTTTTTACTTAGAGGCTTGCCGTCTCGAGCCGCTTTGTTTGCCGACGCGCTATGCAGTGAGTTTAGCGTAAGTTGTGCGCCAAATATCCAGCGGCAAGCCAATGGCTGACCGCCAACCTGTGTACTTGTTGGATGCGTCCATATACATCTTTCGCAACTATTTTGCCATGCCAGATGCGTGGCATAACGACCAAGGCTATTCGCTCAATGCCGTCTTCGGGTACACGCAATTCCTGCTACGAATGTTGGAGCAGCTACGCCCACAACGCATTGTTGCTGCCTTTGACGAAAGCCTTGGTCAGTGCTTTCGAAATGATATCTATTCTGAGTATAAAAGTAGTCGCGCCTTACCGGACGAATCGTTGGCATTCCAACTAAAGGCCTGTCGGCGGGTCAGCGAACTGGTAGGAATCCAGTGTTACGCCCATTCGCGTTACGAAGCAGATGATCTGATTGCCACCATTGCAAGGCAAATGCGTCGCAGTGGTCGGCCCATATGCATCATTAGCCGTGACAAGGATTTGGCGCAATTGCTGAAGTATCCGGGCGATTGCCTGTGGGAAATTGTTGATGATGTGCGACATGATGCAGATGCAATTACTGAAAAGTTTGGCGTGTCTCCTGCGCAGATGATTGATTACCAGTCACTGGTTGGTGACCCTGTTGATGACGTGCCTGGCGTACCAGGGATAGGCGCGAAAACCGCGAGTAAATTGTTGCAGCATTTTGGTTCTGTTGATGAACTGTTATCGCGGTTAACCGAGCTGGATAGCAAGCATTGGCGAGGAGGGAAGCGTTTGGCCGCAGTACTTAATGCGCATCAGGAGCACATTTATCTCGCACGAGACTTGGTTAAACTGGAAGATCAGATACCTATGCGAGTGTCAGCGAATGATCTCGCGTGGCAGCCGGCAGCAAGGAAAACACTAATGCGCTATCTAGAGCACATCGGCCTTAGTGGCCGTATTCAGAGAACTGTCTTGCGTTCGCCTGTTATGAGTGGTGATCCAGTATGAGCGGTCCGCTTGCTATCGTCGCCGATGAAAATATTGCGGCTATAGAAGAGCTTTTTGCCGGGTATGCAAGTATCCGCAGAGTTGCGGGTCGAAACTTGAAAGCGTCAGATCTTGATGGTGCTGATGCTCTTTTAGTTCGCTCGGTCACTCAAGTAGACCAAGGGCTTTTAGCAGGTAGCACTATTAAATTCGTTGGCAGCGCGACAATCGGCACAGAACATGTTGATCTCGATTACCTAGCGGCGAGCGGTATTCAATTTGCTAATGCGCCTGGTAGCAACGCTGATTCCGTCGCCGATTACGTTTGCAGTGCGCTCGCCGCTTTACTGCCAGATCTGGGCTGTATTGCGGGCGCCGGTTTAAAGGCAGGTGTCATCGGCTACGGCCAGGTAGGTAGCCGAGTCACTAAGCGCTTACAGGCCTTGGGCTACCATGTTTCCGCCTATGATCCGTTTTTACCCACGGACGCGCAATCCGTATTAGCTTCGTTCAACGAGGTTATTCAATCTGACGTTCTTAGTCTCAATGTACCGTTAACACGCTCAGGCCCCCATCCAACGTGGCAGATGATTAACTCGTCCGTGTTGGAAAAATTACCTGCGCAGTCGGTGTTGCTTAACACCTGCCGTGGCAGCGTAATTGACGAACCAGCGCTTGCTAGTTGGTTGGACGATTCTCCTGGAGCGCACGCTGTGCTAGATGTTTGGGAGCGGGAGCCGGCAATCGACGCCACGCTTGCAGCGAAGGTCAGTGTGGCTACGCCCCATATTGCCGGTTACGCTTTGGACGGAAAAATACGGGGCAGTAAAATGTTGGCAAGTGCTTTTATCGCTCATTTTGGACTTACTGAAAATCAGCCTATTGCTAATGACAAAGCACAGGTTTTATCTTTGACCGGCAACGAATCACTGAATGATATTTTGCTGCAGGCGTACGACGTTAGACGCGATGATGCAGCTCTTCGTCGTGCACTGATCGGTCAAAGTATTGGGCCAGAGTTCGATCAACTTCGGAAAAGCTATCCCATGCGCCGCGAATATTCAGCAACAACTCTACAGTTCTCCAAAACGCCCACTCAAAACACTGCAACATGCCTGCAAGCCCTAGGCTTTAAGTTGGCGCTAGACTAGAGAGATCATGCAAGCATTAATAGACTGTTTAGCTAAGGCGCTGCATGAAAGCGATGGCAGTGCACGACGAGCTTTTCATGGGAGAGGACAATGTTTTTCAGGCTTGGAAGATATTTGTGTCGATTTGTTTGAGCCCGTTATTGTTGTCAGCTTATTCGCAGAACGTGACGACGAATTCTTGCTGGCGTTAGCAACCCGCATTACTGAAACTGTTTCTCAATCGGCCAATGCTCAACGGTTTCCCAACGTGCTTTTCCATCATCGCTCACGAAAGCCTTGTGTGATAGAAGCCGTCAGAGGAAGTGTACCTTCATCACTGAATGCCAGCGAGAATGGTAAGAATTTCGAATTAAACATGAGCGGTAACCAGAATCTGGGATTCTTTCTGGATGCGAGGCCTGCGCGCGATTGGCTACTTGGGCATTGCGAGGGCGCCAAGGTGCTGAATTTGTTCGCATACACCTGCGCTTTTTCTGTTGCGGCCGTAGCGGGTGGCGCGGCCCGCGTCGTTAACAATGACATGAGTCGTAACGCGCTTCGAGTAGGAGAAAGAAATCACCGCGCCAATTTTAGTGAGCAAGAACTAGCGGATAACCGAGTGAAATTCATGCCGTACGAGATGTTTCGCTCGGTGTCCCGGCTTGCGAAAAATGGTCCTTTCGATATTATTATTGTCGACCCGCCCAGTTTTCAGCCGGGCAGCTTTGTAGCGAAGTCCGACTACGCCAAACTGGTGCGTAAATTACCTCGTTTGTTACGTCGTGGTGGAAAGGTACTTACGATGCTTAACGCACCAAATTTGCCACCTGAGTTTCTTCAGGAAACGTACACCGCCAACTTCCCTGAACTGAAATTTATTCAGAGTTTGGATAATTCGACAGATTTCCCGGACGCGGACACAGAGCGAAGCTTGAAGATGATGGTGTATGAATGTCAGCGTCTGTTAGCAGTCTCGTCGACTGACTGATTGCGTTTTGACCATGCCTGCCATAGGTAAGCCAGTAGAGGTAAACTGCTTAAACCAAATGCAAACATCTTGGCCAAAGCTTCTACAAGTACCGGCATCATCGTAGCTTCAATCGACAGCTTATGATCTATTAAGAGACAACAAGCAACGCCGTAAGTGATTGGCCAGCTTATGTCCCAGAGCGTTTTAGCGTTGGCGCTGCTTGCCCTATCCAGTAACCGAAATGTGTAGCTCAGTATTGCAATAGCGGATACAACTCCCATGCCAGATGCGACCCAGCTTACGGCTTCAACGCTGCCACCATTACTGATCGTCAGATAGACGGCTGCAATGTTAAGCAACAGTAGGGCAAGGCCAATCTGCATCTGCTGTCTTTGCTTTTCGAAGGCCAACAGCAAAGGATGAGATAAGGACCAAATAGATTGAAAGAAGATGCCTAGCAAGGCTATGCGAATTACATCGAGTGCGGGGAGGTAGTTGGGCAACACATACACTAGCATTGGTTCTAGCGCGAAATAGGTCAACCCAAGCAAGATAGGAACGCCAACACAAATAAGTTTGAGCGGCTCAAAAAATAAATGTTCTATCTCCTGGCGGCTGGCTCCACCACTATGACGCTCCATCATTCTGGGGAACAAGGCTGATGCCAGCGCAACCGGAATCTGGGTGACCGTCATGGCGACGAAATTAGAAATCGCATAGTAGCCCGACGCAGTGGCGCCAATAAAGGCATACACCAGAAACTGATCTGCGGCCCGAAGAAAGAAAAATAGAGCTGCGCCCACCATAACGGGCAGCCCACTGCTTACCAGTTTTGCTGCCAAAGGCCTGTTAAAGTGTGTGCTAAAACTTATGCGGCCATTTTTTAATACAAAGAGTACGGCCAAAATATGAGTTAGCACTAAGCCCCACAACATTTCTGTGAGCCCCCAAAAATAGACCGCTACGAGACTGAACAGACTGTTCAATAGGGCGTAGATGAGCAAGTATCGAGCGAGGAAATAGAAATCCTTATGCGCCAGGAGTTGCCTAGGGATGTGATAGGTCACAACAGAGAGCATCATCACTATTAAGCTAATACGTAGTTCCGCGCCAATGTTAGAAAGCGCAGGCGTAAAGCTTAAGATAAGCAGTACGGTAGAGCTTGCGAAGGTAACCAAGAGCGCAAGGTTTAATGAGGTGCTTTGTAGAGAGTGCTGCTCGCGACTGCCCTTATTCATCGCTATTTCGCGCAATAGGGCGTGAGATGCTCCCAGGTTGGCGAAAGCGGTGCTATCTTGCAAACTCTTCAGCACGCTCCAGATACCGTAAATTTCTGGTTGCAGAAGTGCGGCAACACCTAACCCGCGCACAAGAAAAATCACCCGGCACAAATAATTGCTGCCAGAAAGAGTCAGGGCCTCTTTCGCTATTTCAGTGGATTCGTTTTCTTGGCCGCTCATGCCTGTGTTTCGACTGTGGTTCAGGACTTAGGCCTGAAGATCTATCTAGTCACTAAGCATAGCTCATGCATTCGACATTAAATTCATCAATGTGCTGCAGTGGCGTGGAGAGTTTAGATCGTGGTTTATTGAAGTTACTTCGACGAAGTACCTTAGTTAAAGCTCCGTTGCCAGTCCTACTTTACCAGGCCAAAGGGAGTTTTAGCAGTGCTCGTGCTCTTATGCTCTGATGCACTTAAGTACTCAAAACTGGTGGTAGTCAACTTTGATTGTAGAAAATGATACAGCTCAGGTGTGTACTTTTTTTCGTAGTTCAAATTAAGTACTCGATTACCATAGTTTTCATCCAACGTGAGGCTGATGTGGCCTGGGGTCACAACGGCCTGACGAATACTGCTTTTCTGAATGCTGAACTGTCTCGCCATGGCGCTGCGCTGAAACTTTAGAACATTGCCATTAATCTTTAAGCTCTTAAAGGGGTTGCCAGGCATCATGCCTAGAAAGTACTCCACGACGAACAATAATATTAACAGGGCAATCGCAATTTGGATTTGGTCGGGCATCACACCGGTCTCTGCAGTTGTGTTTATTGCACAGAATTATGTCATCGCCTTCACGAAAATGCAGCTATAAACATTGTATAAATAACGCTCTATCTGTTTGATTAGTATGCAGAAAATGTTTTTTTGCTGGCTTTGTGATCGAGTTGGCGTTTTTGTGCCCAGTCGCATGTGTGGCGGCCAAACCACAAGCGTAGCGCTAGCCCGCCTGGAACAGCTTAAGTCCCTTTGCTTCGCTACGCGACAGCTCCGCTGTTCCCTCTCTCCCAAAAATGCCCTTCTTTGAACGTCATTTTTTCTCGATCGGTCGCATCGTTTAATCTACGCAAACGGAATTATGCCATTTCAGGCTCATTCTGCCGCAAGACCGCAGCGAAATGCATGGCGGCTTGTGGGCCGTATTGAACCACTAAGTTGCGTTTTGCGCGCCATAGATGGCCGGTATTTCGCCACCGCCATGAACTTCTATGCTGGTACCTGTTACAAAGCTGGACAGAGGTGAGGCAAGGTATAGGCAAGCCTTTCCTATGTCGGCCGGAACGGCCATTCGCTGCAGTGGAATAGTGCGTCCAACCGCATCAATTCCTTCCTGGTCGCCGTAATGCAGATGGCTTTGCTCAGTTTCTATCAAGCCCGCAGTTATCGCGTTAATACGTACCTTAGGCCCCCATTCAACGGCAAGTGACGTACAAAGGTTGATTAGTCCAGCTTTTGCAGCTCCATAGGCTGCTGTACCAGGCGACGGTCGAATAGCGCTTACGCTCGCTATGTTGATAATTGAGCCGCCTTCTGGCTGAGCTTGCATAACGGCATTGGCCGCTTGAGCAAAAGTAAATGGGGCAATCAGGTTTAACTTAACGATGGACTCGTTAAAGCGAGGTGATACGGTAGCTGAGTCGGCATGCGGTGTACCGCCGGCGTTGTTCACCAGTGCATCCAGCCGACCAAACTTTTTCATCGTAAAGTCCACGCACGCTTGAATCGAATCAGGGTCTTTAACATCACATTCCTTAAACAGGGCGCTTTTACCATCGTAGGACGGCAGTGAGTCAGGCGCGCTGCGACTACAAACCACGACGTTTGCCCCAGCTTCGAGAAAAATTTCTGCTATCCCTTTGCCTACGCCCCTAGTACCTCCAGTGACAATTACGACCTTATCAGTCATATCAATGCTGTTTAGAATGTTCATATGGTGTGTTTACCGTTATCCATCAAATCGCCTGCAAAGGGTATTGAGGCTTGAAATTTTGTAGTCTGACCCCATTATAGATGTCTATTCGGTCATTAGACCAACCCCTGTGGGCTTGAAACAATTGATGCTCACCGATTACACTGCCCGCCGCTTTGGCGCTCTACTTTTTATTGAGTGTTTATCCGCACCTTGCGGCAATCACATGAGGTTCTTACATGACAGATTCATTACCAACTATCGCAATTCTCGGTGGCACTGGCGCTCTCGGCACTGGTTTGGCCAGACGCTGGACCCAAGCCGGCTACAAGGTGATTATAGGTTCGCGTACAGAAGAGAAAGCTCAGGCCGCATTAGCAGATTTGGAAGAAGTAATGCTAGAGCGCGGCGCTTCAGCGAGTGCTGTGCAGGCGATGGAAAACCTTGCAGCAAGCGAAAAGGCTGACATAGTGGTGCTAACCGTACCTTTCAGTCATCAACTTAGCACTTTGGATTACGTGAAGCCTGCGTTGCAAGGCAAAATTTTGATTGATGTAACCGTTCCTCTCGTTCCACCAAAAGTCGCAAGGGTGCAGTTGCCAGAATCAGGTTCGGCCGGTGCTGGTGCGCAAGCCGCTTTAGGAGAGGGTGTTCGTGTTGTGTCTGCGTTTCAGAATGTAGCAGCCCACCATTTGCAAGAAGGTCAGGGCATGGATTGTGACGTTCTGGTAACCGGCGACAACGTAGACGCGCGAAGCGAAGTAATCGCGCTCGTGGAAGCGGCGGGTATGCGAGGCTTTCACGCGGGGCCAATTGATAACGCAGCTGCCGCAGAGGCACTCACTAGCATTCTGATAAGCATAAACAAGCGCTACAAGTGCCACGCTGGTATACGTATTACGGGGTTGGAATAGGCGCTTAGAAATAGCGCGCTCAGTCGTTCCACTAAATAGTTAGTTATCATTATGGGCAAAAGCAGTCGGCGTTTGGAGTTAATTGCTCTCGATGGTTATCCCTTGGTAGAGCCGGGCGACAATGTCGCGGCGCAAATTATTCAAGCGTTGACCAGCAATGATCTGTCACTTGAAGCTGGTGATGTAGTTGCCATTGCGCAGAAAATTATCTCAAAGGCGGAAGACCGTTATTGCACGCTTAGCGACGTAGAACCCAATGAGGATGCAAAGACTCTAGCTAAGCAGGTTGATAAAGACCCGCGGCTTGTGCAATTAATTCTGGATGAGTCGAATGAAGTTGTACGAACTCGACCAGGTGTTCTGATCGTTGAGCACAGGCTGGGCTTGGTTCATGCGAATGCGGGAATCGATCAATCCAATATTCAAACGTCAGACGAACAGCCTCGTGCGTTGTTGCTGCCGCTTAATCCTGACGCAAGTGCAAGAGAGCTGCAAAATCAACTTTTTACGGCGACAGGAAAAGACGTTTATGTACTCATCAACGACAGTGCAGGCCGTGCCTGGCGCAATGGCACCAGCGGAATCGCTATTGGCTCGGCGGGTTTCGAGACACTCGAGGACTTGATTGGCGGCTTTGACATGTTTGGCAATGAACTTCGAGTAACCACGGTTGGTGTTGCCGACGAGTTAGCGGCAGCTGCGTCTTTTATGATGGGGCAAGCGGCTGAAGCGACGCCAGTAGTGTTGATTCGTGGAGCTCAGTTAACAAGTAGCCAAACATCGGGAGCCCGCGACTTAGTGCGCGACAAGCAGCTTGATTTGTTTCGCTGAGCAAATGGCCGTTCAATGGCTGAGGATATAAGTGAGTAAGTGTCGTGTTAAGTAGTAGCGGTATGCAGGGTGTTTTAGCGCTCAGCGGAGGCGTGGGCGGAGCCAAGCTTGCAGCTGGTTTGGCCGCTGCTTTGCCCGCCGAATTACTTACAATTGTGGCCAATACCGGCGACGATTTTCAGCATTTTGGTTTTCATATCGCTCCCGATCTCGATAGTGTTATGTATGCGTTGGCAGGTGAAAATGACCGAAAGCGTGGCTGGGGGCTCGCCGACGAAAGTTGGCAATTTATGGAGGCTCTCGCAGCCGTTGGCGGTGAAACCTGGTTTCGCTTGGGTGACCGGGATTTGGCAACGCATGTGCAGCGTACGGCATTGCTGAACAGTGGCCTCGGTCTGGAGGCAGCCACACAGGGTTTATGTGAGCAGCTGGGCATTCAGCACAGGCTTATTCCAATGACAGACCAGGCTGTAAGAACCATTGTTCAAACCAAAGAAGGCGATCTCGAATTTCAACAGTATTTTGTAGCCCACCAGTGTGAGCCCAAGGTAAAGGGCTTTTACTTCGACGGCATCGGCAAAGCGCTTCCCAACAAGGCTATTGGTGCTGATTTGCAAGCCGAACGCTACCGGGCTGTGATCATTTGTCCGTCAAACCCCTTTGTTAGCGTTGATCCTATTCTGCGCTTAGAAGGCGTGCAGCAGGCGCTAAGATCTTTCAGTGGTCCTCGCGTTGCTGTCTCACCGATTGTGGGTGGCAAAGCACTAAAGGGCCCCGCGGCAAAGATGATGAAAGAGCTATCTATGCCCAGCGACGCCTTGGGTGTGGCTCACTATTACAAGGGGCTACTAAGTCATTTTGTAATTGATCATGTGGACGCGCATTTAACGCCGGCTATTGAAGAGCTGGGTTTAAAAGTGATCTGTACGAATAGTGTGATGCGCTCAATTGAAGATCAGCAGCAGCTGGCCATTGAAATATTGGAAGAGATAAACGGTGCTGGGTAAGGTGTGCGCAGTGGTGCCTTTTCGCTCCTTTTCCAGCGGTAAACAGCGTTTAAGTGCTGCTATGACCAACGAAAGCCGCAGCTTGTTTGTTGAAGCCATGCTAGAAGATACGCTGCGCGCCTTACTGGGCAGCACACAGCTCGATCGTGTACTTGTACTGAGCAACGACAAAGCAGCAGCAGCCCTGGCGCGTGAGCTTGGCGCAGTCTGCGTGGCCGAGCCAGCGGGGACGGCTGGCCTGAATGCTGTAGTGCAGGCGACGGCAAATGAATTGAGCCCCTTTTACGACAGCTTGTTAGTGGTACACGGTGATTTGCCACTTTTGCAGACAGCAGAAGTAGATCAGCTGATAACCGCACATAAAGAGCTTAAGCAAGCCCCAGGACTTAGCATAGTGCCTGATCGTCATGGCCAGGGCAGCAATTGCGTTCTAGTGTCACCCCCGAATGCGCTACGCTTTCATTACGGTGCGGGAAGTTTGCCAAAACATCTGGCTTTCGCCAAACAGCACGGCATACTGTCACAGACTGTAGAACTGACCGGTGCTGGATTGGATATCGATGTGCCGGATGATCTTGCTGCTCTGCGCGCGCATGAATATTTATCTCTTGCGGTTCGCGTTTCAGCCGTATTGGAGTAGTTGGAGTTTTTTTGGACGTTAAAAACGGTAGCAAACAACTGGCTCGGTTTTCGAGCCTTACGGATACAGATTGCATCGATGGTCTGAGCAATGATGTCGCGTTGCAGTTGGTGCAGGCCACGGATTACGACGCTTTGCTTGCGCGTGCTGCGTCATTACGTGACATGCAGTTTGGCAGCCTTGTTACCTACTCGCGCAAAGTGTTTATCCCTCTAACGTATCTATGTAGAGACGTTTGTCATTACTGCACCTTTGCCCAAACACCGAAAAAAATAGAACACGCCTACATGCCGGTTGATGAGGTCATCGAACAGGTAAAGCGTGCCGAAAAACAGGGTTGCAAAGAAGCGCTGTTTACTCTGGGTGAAAAACCCGAGCTGCGTTACAAGGCGGCTAGAGACGCATTGCAGGAATTAGGTTATAGCAGCACGATAGAGTATCTCGCGGCAGTAGCTCAGCGAGTTAGAGATGAGACGACTGTTTTGCCGCACCTTAATCCTGGTTGTATGAGCACTGAGGAGCTGCAACTGCTGCGTCCCGTTGCCGCGTCAATGGGCATAATGCTGGAAAGCTCGGCCGATCGCTTAAGCGAAAAAGGCATGCCTCATTACGGGTCGCCCGATAAATTACCCGAAACACGTTTAGCAGCTATCGCCAGAGCGGGCGAAGCCCAAATTCCTTTTACAACAGGCATATTGATTGGTATTGGTGAGAACCGAATTGAGCGAATTCAATCATTGTTAGATATTCGTCAATTGCACGGCCGATTCGGGCATATTCAAGAAGTTATTATTCAGAACTTTCGCGCTAAGCCCGGTACTTTAATGCATGAGGCCCCGGAGCCAGATCTTGATGAGCTGCTGTGGACGATAGCAATGGCCCGATTGATTTTTGGCCCAGAGATGAGCATTCAGGCTCCTCCAAATCTCAGCCCAGGTGTTTTGCCTCAGCTAGTGGCCGCCGGTATTAATGACTGGGGTGGCGTGTCGCCGGTTACGCCCGATTTTGTGAACCCGGAAGCGCCGTGGCCGCATCTCGACAAGCTGCGGAGTGAGACCGCTCAGGCTGGCAAGTTACTGCATGAGCGGCTTACGATCTACCCCGCATATGCTAAAGATGCCGAGCGCTGGTTGGACGCCGCCATGCGCGCGCCTGTGCTTCAACTCCTCGATGCCCAAGGATTACCGCGCACGGACGAATGGATGACCGGCGCTGCGAATGCCGAGCTTCCTGCTAACGATGTTGCCCTGTTGCAGAAATCAGACAGAGCGCATAGGTCACGGCAAGATTCCACTGCACAGCTAGAAAACCTGGATATCGATACGCCTCAACTTCAGGTCAGTCAACAGCTAAGAGACATAGTAGCGACTGCCCGTGCAGGCAAGGTCTTGACCGAGCAGCAAATAGTGAGGTTGTTCGAAGCTCGAGGTGCTGAGTTTCAGTTTGTTACAGCTGAGGCCGATAAACTGCGTGCCGAGGTCGTTGGCGATACCGTTAGTTATGTGGTTACCCGTAACATTAACTACACCAATATCTGTTATTTCAAATGCCAGTTTTGTGCCTTTTCGAAAGGTAAGCTCAGTGAGAACCTAAGGGGGCGGCCTTATGACTTGAGCGAAGAAGAAATAGCGCGAAGGGTTAGCGAAGCCTGGGAGCGTGGCGCAACGGAAGTCTGCATGCAGGGTGGGATACATCCGGAGTATACGGGTGCCAAATACCTTGATATCTGCCGAATAGTAAAGCAAGCCGCACCAGACATGCACATCCATGCCTTTTCGCCGCTTGAAGTTTGGCAAGGTGCTGCAACCCTGGGAATAAGTTCCAAGGAGTTCCTTGCTCAGCTCAAAGACGCTGGTTTGTCTACTTTGCCAGGTACGGCCGCTGAAATACTTGATGATGAAGTGCGCGCCATTATTTGCCCGGACAAAATCAATACTGCGCAGTGGTTGCAGCTAATTGAAGAAGCGCATGAGCTGGGTATGCGAACCACTGCGACGATTATGTTCGGTCATGTAGATGGCTATCAACATTGGGCTAGGCATATGCTCCGTGTTCGGGAAGTACAAGAGCGCACTGGCGGGTTCACCGAGTTTGTTCCTCTCCCGTTCGTTGCGAGCGAAGCCCCGATGTATTTAAAGGGTAAGGCTCGCCGTGGGCCAACATTTAGAGAGTGCATTTTGATGCATGCCGTTGCACGTCTGGTTTTCAATGGCCAGATCGACAATATTCAGGCCTCTTGGGTCAAGCTGGGACATGACGGCGTGCAGCATTGCTTGAACGCGGGCGTCAATGATCTTGGCGGCACTTTGATGAACGAAACGATTACGCGTTCAGCTGGAGCCGATCACGGCCAAGAGACTGGCCCAGAGATGATGGAGTCTTTGATAAGATCGGCTGGTCGCGAACCGAGGTTGCGCAATACCTTGTACGACGATGCTGATTTGGAACGCCGAGCTGCGGCTTTCGTGGCTCCTGAACTTATTGCTGTCAGCAACACCACACCTGGCAAATCGGCTCGACTTCAAAAGCCTGAGCTGTTCCGCAATATTTAGAAATGTTCGCGTTCATCCGGTCAATTCTTTAGCTGACTCTCAGACTCTGCACCATGCCCTTGTAAAAGCGCCCTCACGGCTTTGTCGGGCTAATAGTGCTCAATGTAGCTGATTACTCTCAATTCAGATTACCGGCAACACGATCAATAGAAACTCAGCGCCTGATCACGTAAGATTAACGGATAGTTAAGTTACACCGATTTGACCAAAGCGGAGATTTTCAATTGATTGACAAGAATGGGCTGCAAGTTGCTGAAATACTTGCAAATTTCATTGAGCAAGAAGCGTTGCCAGACACAGCTGTGAGTGCGATCGATTTTTGGCAGGGCTTCGCATCTATCGTTGAGAGTTTCGCTCCGGAGAATCGTGCACTACTGGCCAAGCGCGAAGACCTTCAACTTCAAATCGATTCCTGGCACCAGGCTAATGCTGCTTTGGAGTTTGATGCTGTCGAATACGACGCTTTTTTGCGTGATATTGGCTATTTATTGCCAGAGCCAGGTGACTTTACGATTGAAAAGACCAACGCCGATGCTGAGATTGCGACAATTGCTGGGCCGCAGCTTGTGGTTCCAATTTCGAATGCAAGGTTCTC
The DNA here is from genome assembly GCA_045106985.1 of Pseudomonadales bacterium. GTDB lineage: Bacteria > Pseudomonadota > Gammaproteobacteria > Pseudomonadales > JAUIET01 > JAUIET01. The sequence continues at coordinate 139,061 of JBGCFQ010000024.1, forward strand.
ACTAAACGCGGCCAATGCGCGCTGGGGAAGTTTGTACGATGCACTGTATGGGACTGATGTCATCGCTGAGGCAAATGGTGCTGACAAAACTGCGGGCTATAACCCAGTGCGTGGCGCGGAAGTAGTTGCCTACGGCCGTCAATTTTTAGATGACAACTTCCCTTTGCAAACAGGTAGCCATACCGATGCTACGTCTTACCGCGTTGAAGCCGGTGCATTGGTAGTAGAGCAGGGCAAGTTTCAGTCGGGTTTGCAGCATGCCGCGGCTTTCGAGGGAACTCGTCACGATGAGGCGGGTGTGCTCGTTGCCGTACTGTTAAAGAAACACGGTTTGCACGTTGAAATTCAGATTGATCCGTCTTCTCCTATCGGTAAAACGGATTTGGCGGGCGTAAAAGATCTGCTGATGGAATCCGCTATTTCGAACATTCAGGATTGTGAAGATTCGGTGGCAGCGGTGGATGCAGCCGACAAAGTCGTTGTGTATCGAAACTGGCTAGGCTTAATGCGCGGAGACTTGCAAGAGAGTTTCAGTAAAGGCGGTAAAACGATGACTCGTTCGTTAAATGCCGACCGCGAGTACAAAGGCCCTGACGGCTCACCTTTTTCGATTCCTGGTCGTTGTTTATTGCTGATCCGAAATGTCGGTCACCTGATGACAAATCCTGCGATCGTCGATGCGCAAGGTCATGAAATACCTGAAGGCATAATGGACGCTGTGGTGACGAGCATGATCGCCAAGCATGACCTTCTTGGAACTGGGCCGTTGCGCAATTCGCGCACGGGCAGTGTCTATATTGTAAAGCCAAAAATGCACGGGCCAGAAGAAGTAGCGTTTACCTGCCGACTTTTCTCCGCAGTAGAAGATTTACTTGATTTGCCACGCAATACTTTGAAAGTTGGCATTATGGATGAGGAGCGTCGTACCACGGTTAATCTCAAAGCCTGCATTTATGCTGCTCGAGAAAGAGTTATTTTTATCAACACAGGGTTTCTTGACCGAACGGGCGATGAGATTCACACATCAATGCACGCGGGGCCTATGGTTTGCAAGGGGCCAATGAAAGATCAGGCCTGGATAAAGGCCTACGAAGACTGGAATGTTGACGTCGGTCTGCGCTGTGGTTTGAGTGGGCAGGCGCAAATCGGTAAGGGTATGTGGGCCAAACCGGACGAAATGGCTGAAATGATGGAGGCCAAAATTGGTCATCCATTAGCAGGCGCTAACTGCGCCTGGGTGCCTTCGCCCACGGCGGCTACTTTGCACGTTATGCATTATCACGCCGTAAATGTTGCCGAGGTTCAATCCCAGCTGAAGACACGGACGCCAGCGAGCCTTACTGATATTTTAACGATCCCTGTCTCAAGTCAAGTTGCCGATCTGGCTGAAGACGAGATTCTCCGAGAGCTGGATAACAATTCGCAGGGAATTTTAGGCTACGTTGTACGTTGGGTTAATCATGGGGTGGGTTGCTCTAAGGTACCTGATATCAATAATGTTGGTTTGATGGAAGATCGCGCGACGCTTCGAATATCGAGCCAGCACATGGCTAATTGGTTATTGCATGGAATATGTTCTGCCGAACAAATTACGGCGTCTTTAGAACGCATGGCGGTTATCGTTGATGCGCAAAATGCCTCGGATCCGGAATATCAGCCAATGGCTCCAGACTTCACGAGCAGCATAGCGTTCCAGGCCGCCTCGGACCTTGTGTTTAAAGGTGGCGTGCAGCCCAGCGGTTATACAGAGCCTTTGCTGCATAATCGTCGGCTGCAGCTAAAGAGGGCCGAAGCGAGCTAGTTGAGGCTGTCACGGCGGCTGCGAGGCTCAGAAGTTGCCTGGAGCATCTTTGAGTAACGTGGGATTCAAGATTCAGGTTTTGTTCATGATTTAGCGAGCACACTGTGGCATGCTAAACACTTCGGCCGGTTTAATGCCTAGTGCACTAATCCAGTCGATCGCCCGGTGCGTAGGAACAAATAATTAGAGTGGTTGTCTGATAGAAGACTACCGACACACAATCCTGATGAATACGGTAAAAAATAAACGCTTCACGGTGCCAGCCACCGACATCGAATCGCAACAAAGAAGGCCGCGCCTGCGCGTCCATCCTACGTTGCTCGCCCCACTTTTAAGTCTGTTTCTGTTCGGTCAATTCAGCCAGGCCGAAACATCTGCTCAGCAGCCCTCTGACTCGGAATCCTCATCTACTTACGTAACCGCCCCGCAACCGGAGGTGAGTGACAGCGTCAGCGATGCCAATGACCCAAGGTTTGTAAGAGACCAGTACGTGCGAGAAGTAGAGTTGTTGCAGGCACAGTACGGAGCGTACAACAGCGAGCTGGCTGAGGCCCTACAAGGGCTGGGCGAAGCTCAACAACGGCTTGGCAAACATACTGACGCTATTGAGACACTCAAACAGAGTGCTCACATCACTCGAATTAATGAGGGCCTCTTTGCTCCAGCGATCATGCCGATGCTCAACGCCATGGTTGAAAGCTATGCGCATTTGGGCGATTGGGAAGCTGTCGATGACCAGCATCACTTCATGATGGAAATTAACGGAGCTAACTACGGCTGGAATGACGAGCGCATGTTGCCAATATTGGACAAGCTTACTCGCTGGCATATGTTCGCGTTTTTTGAGGCGGTCTCACCAGAGCCTTCGCATCATTTGCATATGGCGAGGTCGTTGTTTTCAGCAGCTTCAAGGGTAATAGAACTCAACTTTGGTCAATACGATTTACGCCTGGCGAAGCAGCTACGCGGGCGCCGTATTGCTGATTATTACCTGGCGAGCATTATGGCCGACGAAGCCGAAAGCCAGTTGCGCCTTGAGCGCATGCAGAGTATCGGCAGAGACGAGAACTTCCGATTCGCTCAAGGAACAAGGACAATTTCACAAGGTTATTTGTCCGGGCTGCGTAGTTCGCGCCATGTAGTCGATATTTATGAGAACAATGATTCGGCCAGACCTGAAGAAGTGGCGGAAGCGATGGCTGAGCTAGGTGATTGGTATCTCCGCTTTAATAAACGTCAATCGGCTATACGCACCTACCTTGACGCCTATAGCTTGTTGAGTGAAAACGCAGAAACAATCGCAATTCGAGATCGGATGTTTGGCCGACCCAAGGTGCTGGATTTCGCTACCGATTACTCAGATTACCTAACACCCGCCGGAAAAAAACTATCAACAGGTTATGTTTTACTAGAGCTGGACTTAACCAAAGCCGGGTTGGTTAGCCGGGCGCAGTTTATTGAAGAGAAGCCGGCGCAGCCTTCAATGCGTCGCCGCGCGTTGCGCGAGCTTCGTAGCCGCCGTTTCAGGCCAAGGTTTGAGGACGGGGCACCAGTGCCTACGGCGGCGCTTAAGTATCGTTATCGCTACGAATACGCAGGACCGCCGATCTCCGCTTCGAGCAGCGAGCCAAAGCAGGCTACTCAAGTAGATAAAGCTGAAGGGACAAAGCTCGAGAATAAAGCCGCTAGCTCAAAACCTTTAAAAGATCATTCGCCCGAAGGGGATTCCGATGCCACATTGTAAAATTAAGGTTGTAGCAATATGTGCCTTGCTGGCTGTCTCGGCCTGTAAAGAAAAAGATGAGGAACAGGGCGGTGGTTCGGCAGTGGATCAGGGCAGTGTTCAAGAGAGTCATTCAAAGCCAGAAGCAAGCGCGTCAACAGCTGAACCTGGGTGGGAAGACGAGAGAGGTGAAGGGCTACCAGGCTTAGGCCAGGGCGGCAAAAGCGATACGGGCGCGGCGCAACGAGCATCAGATGAAAGAGAGATAGGCCATCGCCTGCCGCCTGCGGCTCCGCAAGCATCAGCCGGCGCTGGAACTGGTAACGGACCATTCGGTGGTGCTACTGAAAGTGCCTCTATACCGCTGCCGACAGTGTTCAATGACGGCGACTACGACGTTGATGCTGGCTTGGAAGACAGTGACTTTGATGTTGGCATTTCTGTGCCAGGCATTGGCTTACCTAGTATAGGTTTGCCCGGAATGGGTTTACCGGGTGGTGGAAGTTCAGGTGGCATGGGCGCGCCTAGCGCCGGTCTGCCTGGCGGAAGTGGTGGTGTTGGCGGTTTGGATGATGCTCTTGATGCATCGTTAGAAGACTTTGATGGCGTGGTTTTGGCAGGTAAAGACGGGGCCCGTGGAATGGAGAATTCAGGTGCTGGAAGTTCATCAAGCGGAGCCGCGAGTAGTGGCAAAGGCGGTGGAAAGGGCGGCGCGTCTGGTGCCGGTGGTGGCCAGGGAGGAGGGCAATCTCGAATTCCCCCACCACCCTCTGAGTCAGAATCTTCGAGCGGCGGGTCAGGCGGCGGTGGGGAGTCAGCCAAAGGCGCGAAAGGCGGCCCTAGGGGCTCCAACTCTAAAGGAAAGCAGCCAAACCCGGCTCCAGCCGACTTACAAGATGGCGACGACGATGATCTGATTGCGCGCCAAATTAGAGAGGCCGCTGAAAACGAAGAGGATCCTGAATTGCAGGAAAAACTTTGGGACGAATATCGTAAGTACAAGAATGGTCAACGTTAGGCGCCTGCTGGGCTTAACATTATTAACAATGGAAAATCCGTATTTGCCAAGATTTCCAGTTAGTTTCGCTAAAGACTTTGAGAATTACCCATGAGTATTTCAGTTAAACGCCTGTTAAGCATCGTCGCACTGCTGCTTATGCAAGCTTGCTCTACAACAAACGTAAAAACATCAGATGTACATTTGCTGGATATGGCCCAGGAGGTGATTCCAGAACATTTACTGTTGGATGTTGGTATCAATATTTTTGATCCGGGTTTGGATTCCGCGGGAGATGATTCGAGCTTGTTTCCAGAAGTTCGTGAGGGCGAAGCCCGCTATCTGCCATTCAATTTAATGGAGACAATGCAAACGTCTGGTCATTGGGGCGCGGTCCGTGTGGTGCCATCAGAAATTGCAGCGGTTGATGTGCACGTTAATGGCAAAATACTGGAATCAGACGGTGAACGGTTATTTTTGCAACTGACCGTGTCAGACAGCACTGGTAACTTATGGTTTGACCGTGAGTATAAGGAAGTCATTTCTGATTTCGTCTATAAGAAGCGACGGGCTGGCGAAGAGCCCTTTCAATCAATGTATAACCGCATTGCCAATGACATCGCTAGCCACCAGGCGTCCTTAAACGTAGCGAGCAAAAACAACATACGAACGGTTGCTGAATTGCGCTTTGCCCAAGATTTTGCCCCTGACGCCTTTGGTGGTCACCTGAGTATTGATGAAGAGGGTATTCTCTCCATTAAACGCCTTCCTAGTGAAGTAGACCCAATGATGCAGCGGATTCGAAAGATCAGAGATCGCGACTACTTGTTTGTTGATACTTTGCAGGATTACTACGGCGTTTTTCATCGGCAAATGGACGTACCTTATCTAGAATGGCGTGAGCGCAGCTACGACCATGCCGTCGCGATTAGAGAGTTGCGAAAGTCTCGCTCTATGCGCGGTATTGCAGGCGCTGCAGCAATAATAGCGGGGATCATGGCGGTTGGCGGCGGCAATGACTATGCTCGAGCTGGTGGCGGAGTCGGCATCTGGGCTGGCAGTAGTCTGATTGGCAGCGCTTTACAAAAAGGCCAGGAATTAGGCCAGCATCAAGCTGACTTCAATGAAATTAGTGAATCGGTGATTACGGCGATTACTCCGCAGGTTATTGAGCTTGAGGATCAAACTATAACGCTGAGTGGTACTGTTAGTGATCAATACGGGCAATGGCGAGAACTGCTGCGTGAGATCTATCGGCGAGAGAATGGGATTACCGCCGGCGATGCCAGCCTAAAATCTCCTGCTGCGAGTGATGAAGGGTAGTATCGTCGATGAGCGAACCCGGAAAGCACACAGATGCAGGAAGAACTGCGGGTACCGCAACTATCGACAGAGGCATTGGTTCGAATATTGAAAACCACACTGAGATAGCGCCCCTCAATCTGGATTTTTCTGAACTTGACGCAGTTGACGACATAGTTGCTGGCGCCACTTTAGAGGCGGGTTCACAGAGAGCGCCGAGGTGGTTACTTGCCACAATCATTGGCTTAGTCATTGCCGCCGTAACAGTCATATTTGTGTTGCCAACCGCTTTATCTCCAGCTGACCAACTCGCTGAACAGGATGTGGAAGCTGAAGCCATCACGGCTGACGTAGAAAAGATTGATGAGGGCTCACCTTTTCAAGAAGCCAAACTCGCGCAGCAACGTAAAAACGCGCAAGACTCGCTGGAGCAATTACTTGAGAAGCAACTCTGGCTGGAAAAACGCAACGTTCAATTGTGGGCGGATAAAGAGTACCAACGCAGTTTCGAGTTGGCTGCCGAGGGCGATGAATATTATCGTAATCGACAGTTTGAAAAGGCCAATAATCTCTATTCAGAAGGTCTGGCAATTGTTACGAATCTTTTGGAAGGTGTGCCCGATCGCATCGATCGAAATCTTAAAGCCGGATTAGAAGCATTGCTAGTCAATGATGCTGAGAACGCAGAACAGGCTTTTGTTTTAATTCAGGCGATTCAACCAGAGCATGACGGGGCTGCAGAAGGGTTGCAACGTCTTGCGGTATTGCCGTCAGTTAGCAAAGCATTGCAATTAGCTGACCGCTATCAAACCGAGCAGCAATTGCCTAAGGCCTTGGGCGAATTGCGCACAGTCGTTGAGCTCGACCCAGTGCGCGAAAGCCTGCTGACTGAACGCATAGCTCAGTTGGAACAGGCAATTTTGGATCGAAACTTTGAAGAACAAATGTCTCAGGGCTATCAAAGCCTGGATCAGGGGAATCGATCGGCAGCAGCCCAATTTTTTACCCAAGCGAGCAAACTAAAGTCTGAATCTACTGAGCCAAAAAAGGCTCTAAGAATGGTGCGCAATCAGCAAGCTCTTAGTCGTATGAGCGTGCATATAGATGAAGCCCGAGTTCTGGAACGAGAAGAACAATGGGCTGATGCGGTGAAGTCTTACGATGCTGCATTATCAATTGATGCGAACTTGAGTGATGCGGCGAACCGTCGTGCCAGAGCTGTTACTCGCATGAAGATGGATCAAGCTTTGGTAACACTTAATGATGATCCGTTGCGCCTTGCCGACAACACGATATATGCAAAAGCCGCGAAAATTCATGCGGCGGGAACTCGAGTATCTGCTGCGGGACCGAGATTGACGCAACAACTAGAATTGCTGAATAAACAGTTGCAAGCATCTCGAATTTCACTTCCAGTGCTTATTGAATCTGACGGCTTTACTCAGGTGGCGCTTAGCCGCATTGCGCGTTTGGGTGTTCTTCAGCAGAAGAATTTATCATTGATACCTGGTCGATACGTAGTAACTGGGAGCCGAGACGGCTATCGCGATGTGCGTCGCGAATTTGAGGTGCCGCAGGGCGCTAGAAATGTACGAGTGGACATTCGTTGTGTCGAGCAAATCTGAACAAACCGAAACAGGCCTTAGCGCTGCGCCGAATGCAACGATTATTGAACCCGTTGCATTCGAGCCAATGGGTGAGCAGGAATTCGCCGCAGGGCCCGCAGCGTTATGGCCCAAGGCACTAATAGGACTATTTTTTCTGCTTACGGCCTTGGTGTTGTTTTTTCTGTTTACGGCCCGATCCGTATTGATTGAGCCACAATACAACGGTACTGCTGTCAACAATGCGAAATTTGAGTTAAGTGGCGGAATACATCTTTGGTTTGGCGGCCGTTTCTTGGTTCGCCCTGGCGCGTTTAGCGCATCAGTAAGTCACCCAGAATACAAAACCGCCAGTCTCGGTTTTCACGTTACTCAGGAGCAACAACAAAGCGTTGTTATCGAGCTGCAGCGAAAACCCGATGTGTTTGATGTGAGTACTACACCGCCTGAGGCCGAGGTACTTGTTGATGGAGAGCTAGTAGGCACCACACCATTGATGGGCCTGTCGATAGAAGCCGGTTCCCGCTCTCTGAGCTTGCGCCACCCTCGCTATCTGCTGGTCGAAGAAGAGCTTCAGGTTGAAGGAGGAGGTAATACTGTCGCTCGAAGTTTTAACCTTGAGCCCGCTTGGGCCGAGGTAACTGTTGATACCTTGCCGCAAGGGGCGACAGTGTTTTCTGATGAACGCGAGATTGGTAAAACGCCGCTCACGGCAGAAGTTTTTCAAGGGCTTCGGCAACTAAGCTTCCACCTTAGTAAATTCAAAACCTCAAGCCAGGAACTGAATGTGATGGCCGGCGACGCTCTTCAGCTGGAAACAGTCGTGTTAGATCCTGCTGATGCAATGCTGGCATTGGAAAGTACGCCGCTCGACGCCGGCGTATTGGTTAATGGCGTTTACAGTGGCCAAACACCCGTAACCGTCGCGCTGAAAGCCGATGAGAATTCTGTAGTGGAGCTGTTTAAACAAGGATATAAAAAGCAAAGTAGAGCGCTAAGCTACTCCGCCGGAGAGCAGCAGGCTTTGAACATTGCTTTATCCCCGGCTCTGGGTCTAGTGACACTGAACGTCACGCCGGTAGATTCGAGTGTTAGCATAAATGGCCGTTCGCTAAGCACAAAGCAAACCCTGTCTAAGCGACTCAGTTTACCTTCTGTACCGCAAACTTTCAGGGTAACGCGCAAAGGTTACCTACCTTTTGAAAAAACTATCACGCCGAGGCCTGGATTTAAACAAACCTTAAACGTCACTTTGTTAACACCTGCAGCGGCTAAGGCAGCGAAGATCAAATCAGTTTTCCGAAGTGCGGGCGGCCAGCAAATGCGCTTAATTAAACCCGGCCGAATAACTATGGGTGCTTCTCGTCGCGAAGCCGGCCGTAGAGCGAATGAAAATCTCAGACCGGTTGTATTGCAAAGACCATTTTATATTTCCGCCACTGAAGTGACCAATGGCGAATACCGAAAGTTTGATTTCAAACATTCCTCCAAGCGTGTGGAAGACAAAAGCCTAAATGCTGACGCTCAGCCAGTGGTAAGAGTAGCTTGGGTAGATGCCGCGCAGTATTGCAATTGGTTGAGTGAGCAAGAAGGCTTGGCTCTGGTGTATGAGTTTAAGGAAGGAAAACTGACAAATGTAGACCAACAGGCATCGGGTTATCGTTTACCAACTGAGGCCGAGTGGTCGTACAGTGCTAGAAAACTGGGCAAAGAAATGCTGAAATTTCCCTGGGGCCAGGAGTGGCCAGTGCCGCCTGGTAGCGGAAACTTCGCTGACATCAAAGCGAGCTACATTTTGGGGCGAACACTTCCTCATTATGAAGATGGATATACAGCAAGTGCTCCCGTTGGAAAATTTACGCCTAATCAGTATGAGCTTTATGACATGGGAGGAAATGTCGCTGAGTGGGTACACGACTTTTATGCTCCAGGTCAGCCTCCAGGTTCGAAAGTGGATCCTTTCGGCCCCAAGGAGAGTAATTACCACGTCGTTCGCGGATCCTCATGGCGGCACGGTTCACTGGTAGAGCTAAGGCTTTCTTATAGGGATTATGCAGATCGAGGACGAGATGATCTTGGTTTCAGAGTCGCTCGTTATCTGGATTAAAAGGCTGAAAAAATTATGAAAAAAAATGAGCCATTGCATTCGAAAAAATCACCAACAGGAATAATTTTGTTGCTCTGCGTCGCCGTTTGCTTGCCTTTTTCCCCAAGCTACGCACAGGACGATGAGGATTTTATTATTCTTGATGACCGTGGCGAGGGTTTTGAAGCTGAAGAAGGTGATGTGCCTTTGAGTGGGCGTAAACCACGACCGAGTAATACCTTGCCGAACCGCTCCACTGAGAGTACGGCCGGAGCGGAGAAGAGGGACCGTGAGAACGACGTGCCAGCGCCACCACCACCGGTCCGCTTCGAGCCAACAGAGCGGGTCTCAGAAGATTTATCAGTGTCGTTTCCGGCTGATATTTAAAATCGGAACACAGCTTAAAAGTATCAATCACGTGAGCATTTGGAAGAGAACATGAAAAGTAACTTGAGTCGCGAATTCATGTACCAGCTAATTGCGTTATTACTAGCAATTATCGTTGTACATACCGTGTACGTAGGGCTGATAAGGCCTAATGCCGCAGAGCTTCTCGCTCACCAAGCGCAGCTACAAGCAGACGGAGGAGCGTATGTTCCTTCAAGATCGATCTATGTGGTACTGAAAGACTTTGAACAGGAAACCTGCTTTATATTGGCTATCTGGGCGATTGCTATCATGGGCTTTAAAGCACGCAGTATCACCGGGCAGCGCCTTATGCTGGACCGAAGTTTGCTAAATATTAGCCCTGGCACAAGCATGCTTCCGGAAGACGCCCGTGATCATTCGCGTGCCTTGCAGGCACTTCCGCAGGAAGAAAAACAGAGCCTTTTACCCAGAGCACTGCTGATAGGTCTGCAGCGCTTCGGCTCTACGCGAAGCATTCAGGACGTAGCGACGGCTATCAAAGAGGTGTGTGAGAGTGAAGCCGACAGATTGGACTCCGAACTTGCGATGGTGCGCTACATAGCGTGGGCGATCCCTTCCATAGGTTTTATTGGTACTGTGCGTGGTATTGGCGCCGCGCTGGGTCAAGCGCACCAAGCGGTGGAAGGGGATATCTCGGGAGTAACCGCTAGTTTGGGCGTGGCATTCAACTCTACGTTTATCGCTCTAGTCGTTAGTATCCTAATAATGTTCTTAATGCATCAGCTGCAATTGCTGCAAGAACGCTTGGTGTTAGACAGTCAGCAGTATTGCGATACAAACCTAATGCCGCATTTACAAGTGCACTAGCACTGAGTTGGAAAAAAGCTATGTATGACGCTGTAGTTGAACTGAACGATATAGATCTACCCATATGGCAAAGCGGTGACTCTTCTACATGCCCGGCGTTTGCCCTGCGTGGCGAAACAGGTCTTGTTTTTGGCCATGAGGCTCGTGACCAGGCACGGTTGCATCCTCTCAGGATTAATAGCCGGTTTATGCAGCAGCTTAGTTTGGTTGAAACGCCGGAGCTTAAACCTCATGCGCGTCATCATGCCGACTTAGCGTACCGATTTTTGCAGTTCGCTCATAGGGGCGCATCGGCGCCAGAACGTTGCGTTTTTGTTGTGCCGCCTAGCTACACTCAAGATCATATGTCTGTACTGCTTGGCGTTGTTAAACAATGCTCTTTTGACGCGGTTGGCTTGTTAGATCAAACAGTAGCAGTCGCCAGCCAAGAAGCTGCGCAGAGCAACGGTGTTTTCTGTGATCTACAGCTTCATCAGTTGGTGCTGGGCGCTTACCACGTGGAAAATAATGACGTTGTTCGCGGTGCAACACAGAGCGTAGATCAGTTCGGTCTGCAGCCGCTCTATGAGCGATGGGTTCGATTGATAGCTCAAGCCTTTGTTAAGCAGTGTCGCTTTGATCCACTGCACGACGCAGCGATTGAGCAACAGCTGTGGTTACAACTGCCTGCTATTTTGCAAGAGCAAGCAAATGATGAGATGTTCAAGTTTTCCTTGTTGAATAAATATTTGATCGAAATACCGCGTTCCGTAATGCTTGGGCCAGTGACGGAGTTGTTTGCACAATTGCAACAAAGGTTGGTTTCATTCGATGGCGATAACGCAGAGTTACTATGCAGTGCTCGCTTAGCCAGCTTGCCTGGATTTCTGACGCTCGACAGTCGACTAAAAAGCGTTGCTCCAGATAGTGTTGCTAAAGCAGTAAGTAACTTTCAAAGCAAAATTTGCTCGAATACGGCTAATCTTCCGTTCGTTTGTAGATTGCCGATGGGTACGCCGAATAACGCTGCTAATATTGCCCCAACTGCAGCCGTCAATCCGGACCCAAGTTCTAGTTCTAACGTAGTGAGGTCGGAAACTTTCGCGATTGACTATTCAATAACGCACTTTGTATTGGACGGTGTCGCGCACCCGCTAAAGGAAAATCCATTGTTGCTGAATGGTTTGGGTGCAGCAATTGTTTGGTCGCATCGCGAAGGTAGCGTAGCGACAGCAATGGTTTCTCTTGAGGAGGGTCGTTGGAGTGTTAAGCGTCTAGATAACGCAGAGCTTTGGCTCAATGGCGAAATACTATTGACAGAGTGCGAGGCTGTTCAAAAAGGAGACCGACTAAGTCTTGCAGAAGATGGAGCGGAGTTGAGCTTTATTAGACTCTTAGCGTGATTTTTTCGCATAGAGGTTCTCTGTGCATCCTAAATTTGCTTTTTAGGATGAGCAGTAAGTTGAGTTGCAAGAGCAAAGAAATAGAATCGAGACAGTGTTTATGAGTATCGAATGAGACGAAAAAGAAACGCGACTACCTTTAACCTTTCCTTTCTCGATGTAATGTCGTGCGGGTTTGGTGCGGTCGTGTTGATTTTTTTGATTGTGGAGCACTCTAGCAGCACTCAGTCCAACGCTGCCAACACTATGGAGCTTGCTGAAGTAAATATGTTGGAGCGCGATATAGAACTGGAAGAACGGCTATCGGCTGAAGCCCGCAATGCGCTCCGCTTGGTTGATCTCGATATTGTTGAGGTCAGTGGCGCTTCGAAGCGTTTGGTTGACGAGCTGGAAAATCTTAAGGAAGAGCTAGCGGAGGAAGATTCTGACAGCCTTGCTCGTTTGGAGCATGTCAATCAGCTCAAGACTGAAATAAAAAACCTTGAGAAAGAAATAGAACGCTTACGCTCTTCGGATGAGGTAGGACAGGGGCGCCGCTCTCGGTTTGTTCGTGGAGAAGGTGAACGCCAGTATTTAACGGGATTGAGGGTTGGAGGACGCCGGATAATGGTCTTGCTTGATACTTCGTCCAGCATGTTAGACCGTACCGTTGTAAATATATTGAGACTCAGAAATCTGTCAGACGCTAGAAAACGGCAGGCTAAAAAGTGGCAGTCTGTTGTAGGCACGATGGATTGGTTGACCGCGCAATTCCCGCAGAGCAGTCAGTTTCAAATCTATTCTTTTAATACTGAAGCCAAACCAGTGATCGCAGACACGGATGGAGAATGGCTATCAGTGAGCGACACCGACATGCTTGAAGAAGCGATGGCGGAAGTCCGTCGCTTAGTGCCCGACGGCGGCACAAGCCTCGCCAACGCCTTTGAAGCGGTAGAGGGATTCGTGAGTCTGCCCGATAATATTATTTTAATCACTGATGGTCTTCCAACACAAGACAGCAGCCCCGGCAGCGGGAAGGTAAACAGTGAGAAAAGAATGCGTTTTTTCAGTAAAGCATTGAAACACCTGCCTGGCGGAATTCCCATTAACGTTATTCTCTCACCGATGGAAGGTGATCCAGCGGCTGCGGCTGCATTTTGGAATCTTGCCGTTGTTACCGGTGGCTCGTTCCTGAGTCCCTCTAAGGATTGGCCATGAGATTCAGAAAGCGCGGCACCGAAGACATGAACGTCGCCTTTCTTGATGTGATTTGTTGTGGCTTCGGCGCCATCATACTATTGCTGTTGATCACCAAGATCATGGATCCAGCTGCGTTGGAAGAATCCCCACAGGACCAAGAAGCCGCCATCGCGAATTTACAAGAACAACTCTTTGAAATTCGGGGTGATGCCCGCGTATTGAATCGAGATTTAAACGCCAAGCGCGAGCAGCTCTCAGAGATTAAAGATTATGTCGCACGACTTCAGGGCGAACTCAGAGTATTGAAGGGCGAATTTGATGCAACCGATGATGACTCGGCCACCAATACTTTGTTAGCGGGCGAATTAGCAGGGGCGCGCCAGACCTTAACCGAGGAAATGCAACGTTTGCTGGGTGAATCGTCACAGCGCTCTAATGATTTGATTGGTGGTATACCTGTTGATAGCGAATATCTTATTTTTATTATTGATACTTCAGGATCTATGGTGCAATCAGCGTGGTCGCGTTTGCAGCGCGAAATTATTGCAACCTTAGATGTTTATCCAGAAGTGAAAGGCATTCAGATAATGAATGATATGGGGAATTATATGTTTACCCGGCATCGCGAAAAGTGGATGACTGATGAGCCTCACCGACGTCGCGCCATCGTTCGTTCGCTGCAGAACTGGACGCCCTTTAGTAATAGTAGCCCGGTAGAAGGGGTGGAAGCCGCCATACGGACTTTTTACGAACCCGGTAAAAAGATCAGCTTGTTTGTATACGGCGATGATTTTTCCAGTGGCTCTATTCAAAGAGTATTGCTAACCATTGACCGAATAAACCTGGAGGTCAAAGACGGGCAGCGATTAGTTCGAATTCACGCAGTTGGTTTTCCTCATTTGATCTCCGGGCGGGGGATGAAAAGCTCTGCTTCGCGTTTTGCTGCGTTGATGCGTGAAATGAGCTACCGTAATGGCGGTAGTTTTGTTGGACTGACACCGGAATAAAAACATGAATGGAGTGTCTAAGTTGTTAATGAATAGAGTACGGGGGTTTCAAGTGCGGCTTGGCTTGCTGGTTGTGGCGACATTGGCTCTGGCGGCTTGCGCCACGAGCACTGAAGTCGACGTGAAAGGCACACAGGAGTTTCCAGTGCCATTGGTTGTTAGAGCCGATTTGCACATGGGCATCTATGTTCCAGAAGAGTTCGAATCTTATGTGTACGAAGACTACGAAAAGGTAAAGAAAAAGAAGTCCAGAAGTGAAATAAGAGCGGCTAAGAAAATAGCCAAGAAAAAGGCGGAAGATCAAAAAAAGGCTGAGCAAAAGAAAGCCGAAGAAAAGAACGCCGAGCAAAAAGAGACAGAGCAGGACAAGGTAAATAAGAAGGCAGAACCCTCTAACGACGATGACTCTGATGCAGAGCAGGAAAAAGCAGCACCGGTATTATCCCTGGCTTCCGCTGATTCCGACGCCCAATTGCAAACTGACGCCGAGGAACAAGCAGCAACAGGAAAAAACACAGCTAATGCCAACGAAAGCACTGGCTCCGGCGCTGGCAGCTCGGTTGCGTCATCCGCCTCTGCAGCGGCGAAGGATGAATTGCGCTTAAAGTTTCGTATCAGCCTGGGTGAAGCTCAGGCGAAAATGGTACGCACAGTCTTTCCTGGCGTGTTTCGCCAAACGACGATGCTAGAGTCGCTGGCGCCGGAAAATTTGCCCGACGACATCGACTTTTACCTAGTGCCGAGTATTACCAAGGTTCAGTACACTACGCCGAAAACCACAAGGTTAAACGTCTATGAGATTTGGTTGCAGTACACGTTTACGATTTATGATCGTCGTGGTGATGTGATTACGCGCTGGCGTGTGCCGAGTTATGGGAAAACACCAACGGCCTTCATGAAGTCTAAAGAAAATGCGTTGCAGACGGCAACACAGATGGCACTTCGCGATTGCGGGGCGGCGTTTTCTACAGGGTTTAGAACGCAACCGGCGATAGCTCGCTGGCTGCAAGCGCGAGAAAAAAAGCTCGAGATTCAAACAACTCCTAAGGTAGCAATATGAAGCCTACTTACTTAGTAAAGAAACTCATGCTGGTAGTGCTATTGGTGCTCTCAACGGCCTGTACCACCACAACGATTGACGAGTACCGACAAGAAGGCGTTGACCTGGTGGCTGGACGCTCTGTTGTCGTGTTGGGTCGCCGGCATACCAGTGGCGCTGTTACCGAGCCTTTTGTTACTTCCTGCATCTCATCGCAATTAGGCCGTGGAAAGAATCCCATCAGTGTGATTGGCGAGCAAGATTTTCAAGACAGATTGTACCCCTGGTTTGAGCCTAGAACCGCGCCTTTGCAACTCTCGCGATTGAAAACAGTATTAGCTAAGCCAATCATTGCCAATGAGATTAAGAATATGGGCCTGCAGTACATTGTTTGGGTTGACGGCAGCACGCAACGAGGAGCAAGCGCCGGTGGAATGTCTTGTTCTATAGGCGTTGGTGGTGCAGGGTGTCTTGGCTTTGGCACTTGGGAAGATGATGGTGAGTATGAGCTTTCCGTTTGGGATATTTCGCAAGACAAACCGGTTGCTGAAATGAGCGCCAGCGCGGCGGGCGTTTCTTATATGCCGGCGGTTGTAGTACCGTTGCCACTAATCGCTCGAGTGAAAACCTCGGTCTGTAACGGCTTGGCACAACAGATCAAGCAGTTGTTTCCTGAATAGGAGCGTAGTATGACTTCCCCAACGTCTTTGATTCATTTCTTACTTATAGCCCTCTTGGCTTGCGGAACCCTTTGGTCCGATGACGCTCTGGCGATGTCGGAGAAAAAAGCGATAAAAATTGGTAAGAAAGCGTATGAGCAAATCATCAACAAAAACCCGCCATACCCCGACGAAGAATTGCAAGCTTATGTTCGAGACATCGGAAACAGACTGGCCTCTCACAGTGATTTAGCCGACAAACCCTGGCGCTTCACGGTGCTTGATGACCCCGCCATAAACGCGTTCGTTACACCTGGTTATTTCGTTTACGTGAATACCGGACTATTGACCTACATCCAATCCGAAGCGCAGCTAGCGGGCGTTATAGGTCATGAAATTGGTCACCTTGTGCGTAAGCACCCTGACAGGCAGTCGACAGCCAATGGTTGGACCAAAGCGCTATCAACGATTGCTACGGTTTTGGTCGGTGTAACAACCGGCAGTGGTCAAGCTGCGAGCGGCGCGAATCAGTTGGGCTCCTTAGCTGGCACCGCACTCGTTCGAGGTTACGGTCGAGATATGGAGTTGGAGGCTGACGAAGAAGGAGCGAAATACTTATTGGCCGCGGGTTATCCTCCGGAGGCCATGGTGGATGTGATCGCGGTGCTTAAGGATCAGGAGCGCTTTGCGCGGTTAAAGGCAAAAGAGAAGGGCGCTAGACCCATCGCCTACCATGGCGTGTTTTCCACTCATCCTCGCAACGACAAGCGATTACAAAATGCCGTTCGAGCTGTGGGCAGTCTGGACGAAGGCGTAGTTGAGCGCGGCCTGGACGGTGATTTTGAAGAGCATATGGAGGGTTTTAAATTCCTCAACACGCCACTGATATTCCGAACGACTGGCAGTCGCTATCTCAATCGGCCAATGGATTTCACCCTGGCGTTTCCAAGCGGTTGGTCGATTAAGTCTAAGGGCTCTGTAATCCAGGCGAAAGGTGAAGGTGGCAAGGCGGTTATCCAAATGCGGATCAAAAAGCTGGAGGAAGAAATAACGCCAGAAAAGTATCTTCGCGAAGTTCGGAATTTTAAAACGCTTGAAAATGGCGAGTCTCTGGATAATGAACATATTAAGGGTTATTCGGCTATTGTTCCTGCAAACTCAAAATATCCGGCCCGAAGAATCGCTGTCATATTCCACAAGAAAAGGGCCTTCTTGTTCGTTGCTCAGCTCACCGACCCCAGTATCCCCGAAGCCTTGGCCAGCTTTTATGACACACTTTTTATGGCGAGTTTCTGGAGTTTCAGACCTCTAAACGAATACGATCGGTCAATTGCCTTATCGCGGCACATTAGTTGGTATCAAGCAGAGCAGGGCGTAAGCTTTGAAGCGCTCGCTGCAGCAAGCCCGATTAAGGAGTTTGCTGAAGAAGAGCTTCGCTTGATGAATGGCTATTACCCTTATGGCGAGCCTAAAGCAGGAGAATGGCTAAAAATTGTTCGCTAAGCATGTTGTTCACTCTTCTGTTGCGCTCTCGAAGCTGTAGGGAAGGGATAGTATTTCCAAAGCACTATCCGCTATCGTAGGTATTTGATCGCCCTGTTCTTTTAGCCCCAAAACAAGCAGTAGCTCCAAACCACCGTCTTCGTTTATTGCCGAACTAACGACCTTGCCGAGTGATTTCCCAGTGAGTTGATCGGCAACTTCTGTTCCCGCTATCGGGGATTCGCTCAGAGCCGGTGTCTCATTGACTGTTTCAAGTTTAGCCCTATACATACGCCGCTTGATTTTGCCTCGATATTGCGAGCGGGCGACAATCTCCTGTCCTGTGTAGCAGCCTTTGGTGAAGCTTATGCCATTGTTTAATTGCATATTCAGCATTTGAGGAACAAATTCATCACTAGTAGCGCTGTTAACCAAGCCAATTCCGGCACGAATAAAGGCGAGTGTGCTGTCATTTGCTGACAGCGCTATGTGTTCGGCGGTTGGCGAATTCTGGCAAGTGAAAACTAGGGCTAATTCGCTTTCTTTGCTCACTCGCAGTAATGCCGCGCTGCTTTCGTTTTGGCTGGCGGCCATCGCCTCCGCTGAGGGTGTTTCAAGCTCAAGGGTGTCGTAGGGAAAACTATCCGTCAGCTTAACCAGTCCAATCTGCCAATTTTCGGAGCGACTTAACTCCGCTTTGGAGAAGACGATGTACTTTGCCAGAGTGTCGAGCACAATCTGGGAACTTGACTGCGGGCATGCTATCAATAGTTCATGTTCCGCACCGCCAGGCTGTTGAATAATAAAAAAGTTTGCCAGAGTTCGTCCCTTGGGCGTACAAAGCGCGAAAAACCCACCTTTTTCTGGACCTATCAAATCTGTGTCGTTGCTTAGTTGCCCTTGCAGAAATTTCCGACTATCGCTACCCACAATGCTTAGGCATGCCCAATCATCTGCGGTGTCATGTTCTGTACTCAACTTTATCTCCAATACTTGCCGCATACGCCAACCAGACAGCAGGCTTGCTACTGTTTACAGGGCATACCTTCTGTTTTTTGCGGTATCCTCGCTGCTAGAACAGCAGCGGTTAGAGTATACTAGCAGCTTCGGTCATTCAATTGCCTGAGCAGACTGTGAAAAGAGCCATAGAGCAAAAAGAGTATCTTGCCCCTTGATAGAAGAACCGAAATTAAGTGCCGAAGTTGACGCGAAAAGAGTGTATTGGCACAGTCGACGGGGAATGCTGGAACTCGATTTAATTCTGGTTCCCTTTGTTGAACAGCTTTATACAACGTTGACTGAAGAGCTGCAGAATGACTATAAGGCTTTGCTGGAATGTGAAGACACAGACATATATGCGTGGCTGATGCTCAGAGGCGAACCGACAGAACCAAAACTACAAGCAATGGTGCAAAGGATTGTACAACATGCTAGACAACATAGAAGCAAACCTCAAACCCTCTAAGTTATGCCGTAAATATTTTGCTGGCCTCATGACAGCAGCAACGTTGTTAGCTGTTGCTGGTCCAGACAACAATATTTTGCGCCTGGCTGCTGTGGCGTATCTCGTTATTTTCGGATATCACAGCTATGTAAAAGTTGTCATGCTCAGGGCCGATCATTCTATCGTTGCTATCCACCATAGCGCCGATGACTGGTTCTTGCAGCTGGCCAATGGCGATCGATTCGCTGCTCAGCTCGTTGAACATAGCAGTGTGGTAACGGCTCGATTTATGGCGTTGCGCTTTAAAGCTGAAACTGAAGCTGCGATAACAGACAGTAAAGCTGATGAGCAGCTCCTACCTTGTGGATCTAAAGCCTCTTCTTATTCTACTTCTTATAATGCGATGACCTCATTCGTGATCAAGAGCTGTTCTCGCGGAAAATCCTATTCTATTCTATTGTTCGCTGACTCTGCAGCTGGCAATGACCTTCGCTTACTGCGTCTGGTTCTCTTGCACGGTGATCGTTTCACTAATAAAAGCAAAGATGATGACCTGATCGTTAATCAGTAAAAACGCGTCGACTATCTGTAGGCGGCGCGGGCTAAATACTGTTGGGAGTCAGAACCGTATTCAGCGCCTCGGGTAATGTGTCAGGATAATCCAATGTGTAGTGCAGCCCTCTACTTTCCTTTCTCAACTGTGCCGAACGAATAATAAGTTCAGCTACTTGAGCGAGATTTCGTAGTTCTATCAGATCATTGCTTACCTTATAGTTACTGTAGTATTCAGAAATTTCAGTTTGTAGCAGCTCAGCTCTGCTTAATGCTCGCTGTAAACGCTTGTCGGTTCGCACTATGCCAACGTAGTCCCACATGAACCGTCTTAATTCATCCCAATTGTGGGAAATAACAACATCTTCGTCCGAGTCGGTTACCTGAGATTCGTCCCAGTAGGCTGGGGTGCTGCTTTCGTCGACTTCATTCCACAATGCTTCAATGTGCTTGCAAGCAGACTTTGCGTAGACGATGCATTCCAGTAGTGAATTACTGGCCATACGATTGGCGCCGTGCAAACCGGTAAAGGTGGTTTCTCCTATGGCATAAAGATTGCCGAGGTCGGTACAACCATTGCGATCAATCATTATTCCACCGCAGCTGTAATGCGCTGCCGGTACCACAGGTATGGGTTCGCTGGTAATGTCCAATCCATATTTGGCACAACCTTCAAGTACGGTTGGGAAGTTGCTAGCAACGAAATCCTTCGGCTTGTGACTTATGTCCAGATACACGCAGTCGTTACCTAAACGTTTCATTTCATGGTCTATGGCTCGTGCAACAATATCTCTTGGGGCGAGCTCTTCACGTTCGTCAAAGCGACTCATGAAGCGCTCGCCGCTCGCCAGGCGCAGCACAGCTCCTTCGCCACGCAGTGCTTCGGTGAGAAGAAACGATTTCGCCTGCGGGTGGTAAAGACAGGTTGGGTGAAACTGATTGAATTCCATATTCGCTACTCGGCAGCCTGCACGCCAAGCCATAGCAATGCCATCACCACTAGCGCCATCGGGGTTGCTGGTGTAAAGATAAACCTTACTAGCACCTCCCGTCGCAAGTACCACAAACCTCGCCTTGAAGGTATCAACATGGCCGCTTACGTTGTTCAGCACGTACGCGCCAATACACCTTTTTTCATCTACTATCAGATCCACAGCAACGTGGTTCTCGAAAATATCGATTTGTTCGTTGCTCAACACATTGCTAATCAGCGTTTCTACAACGACCTTTCCGGTAGCGTCAGCAGCGTGCAATATGCGCCGTTTGCTGTGCCCGCCTTCTTTGGTCAGGTGGTAGTCGTCGTCGTCATCACGTGAGAACTCAACCCCCTGATCAATTAGCCAATCAACGCTGGCTTTGCTGTTCTCAACCGTGAAGCGCACGGCTTCTTCATCACATAAGCCGCCACCAGCGTTTAAAGTGTCTGTGACATGTGAGTCAACGCTGTCTTCGGGATCTACCACGGCGGCAATGCCACCTTGTGCGTAGAACGAAGAGCCTTGGGTCATGCTGGCCTTGGAAAGAACCGCAATCCGCCCACGAGCAGATAGGCTCAAAGCCAAAGACAAACCGGCTATGCCGCTGCCAATGATGAGAACGTCGTGTGAGTAGTTATCGCTCATATTTAATGCTTATAGTGAATTTACTGTCGCCGGAAGGCCGTGAGGCGCCTAGGCTTGCCCCGCCAGCTGCATACCGATACCATGCCCAACGCCACCGCTATCGGGTGCGCATGAGATATTGTAATCGCAAGTCGCTCGCAATGCTCGAACACCTGATGCGCTACTTTACAGACATAGAAATTTTCTGAAAAGGGAACTTGACGACCGCAATCGACTCTTATTCTTCAGTATCATCGATCTGGGCGGTAAAAACTTGGGGTATTTGATGGGGAACGAAGTACAGATCCTACAGAGGGGGTTCTGTGGAATCTGCTAGCCAAACTGACCAGCAGCTGGTGCAGCGCGTCAAGAAAGGCGATAAGCGGGCGTTTGATTTGCTGGTACTCAAGTATCAACACAAGATATTAAGCGTTGTATCTCGCTATGTGCGTGATGTTGGAGAGGTGCAGGACGTCACTCAGGAAGCTTTCATAAAAGCGTACCGCGCCTTGCCAAAGTTCAGAGGCGAAAGCCAGTTCTACACATGGCTGTACCGAATTGCGATTAATACCGCGAAAAACCACCTCATGGCCAGAGCCAGGCGTCCGCCAGGCAGTGATATCGATGTTCAGGATGCAGAGTATTTTGATACCGCGACGCAGCTAAGAGACAACGAGAGCCCTGAGAGCCATCTATTTGGCGAAGAATTGCGTGAAATTGTGAACAAGGCCCTCAGTCAGTTGCCAGAAGACCTGCGGACCGCTGTAACTTTGCGTGAATTCGATGGTCTCAGCTACGAAGATATTGCCGATGTGATGGATTGTCCTGTTGGCACAGTTCGATCACGAATATTCAGGGCTAGAGAAGCAATTGATAAGCAACTTGAACCTTTGCTGAATTAAGGCGACTAATGTATCAGTATTAGAATCTATGGAAAGATTCTCACCACTACCCTGAAGGGCCTACTGATGGCGCACTAAAGGGTCAACAGATGGAAAGTTTGGAGAGTAACTAGCAATGTCAGAGCAAGTAAATGAGTCCATTTCGGCCTTAATGGACGATGAAGCGAATGAGCTGGACCTGAGACGCGTACTTAAGAGTGCGGATGACAGTGTCCATGCACAGCAGCAGATGCGACGCTTTCAGCTGGCACGTTCAGCAATGCGGGATTCGAGCAGTGTCATGCTCGACATTGATTTGTCAGCTAGCATCGCTGCAGCCATAGAGGCAGAGCCAGGATCAGACAGACTGACGCCAGCGTGGATGAAGCAGCTAGGCGGTTTTGCTGTGGCGGCAAGCGTGGCAGCAATCGTTGTTGTAGGATCTCAAAGTTTGCAGCTAGGTCAGCCAGACAGCACGGCGCCACAATTTGCGCAACAAACTCCTTCAATAAGTCAGCCAGCGATCCAAACTCCACGGCAAGAAGCTCAAACAGTGACCTTGGGAGCAAGCGTGCCGGTCAATACTCGTGAACAACAGTTGCTGCTCGCTCAGCAGCAACGTCGTGTTAACGCCTATATGCAAATTCACGCTCGCCACGCATCGATGAATGGCAATCTTGGCGCAGTGCCTTTGGCGCGTTCAGCGGATTATCGAGTTCGTTAATATGGGCGTAATTAGACAACGGTTCCACACAGCTATTTTCGGCATTTGCGCCTTTATAGCGTCGACTTTGGCGGGAGCAGAGCCTGTGGATCCGGCCACTATTTTCAGTAAGATGGCTGAGAGCCTCCGCAGCCAAACTTATGACGGTGTGATGGTATCGAACCGCAACGGTGAAATGCGTTCTATGCGTATCGTTCATATGGTTCGCAATGGCGAGGAGCTAGAGCGAATACAGTATTTGGATGGCAAGGCCCGTGAGATTATCCGCGCTGAACATCCTCTTGATTGCGTGCACACTGGCGGCAAGTTGGTGCTAGGTAACGACAGAAACGGCTTGTTCAGTGTTATCACCCCGGCCGGTGTAGAAAAGTTGAAAGGTCATTACCGTCTTGAGCGTCGTCCGGAAACCAGAGTTGCCGGCCGCGCAGTTACGGCCATTGCAGTATTGCCGAACGACGCATATCGCTATGGCCGGTTGTTGTATATCGATCAGGCTAGCTATTTGTTGCTCAAGGCTGAAGTGCTAGACAAGCAGGGGAAAGTTCTCGAAGGGTTTCAGTTTACCCAGCTGACGATAGGCGACAAAGTTGACCCCGCAGCAATCGATACAGTGGGCAGCAATATTGTTGAAGAAGGCTTCCATATGTTGCCTCCGAATGGCAGCGACCCAATGGACAGTGCCTGGCAGTTAGGCTGGATGCCTGATGGATTTGTCCGGGCTAGTCATCAGAAACATGCGATTAAGGGTTCTGATAAGTCGGTACAATCAATGCACTACACCGACGGCATGTCTGTATTCTCGGTGTTTATTGAGTCGGCGAACTCATCGATAGAGGCTTTTCAAACAACCTCTGGTAGCACAACAGCCTATGTCGCGCCTATGAAGACCGTTGATGGCTGGCTATCTGTAACAGTAGTTGGCGAAGTACCTTTGATTGCCGCTATCAAAATTGCGCAGAGTATCAATGAGGCTCAACCGGTGACAGCTATGTTGGGCGTTAATGGCTTGGCTGCCAGTGAGCTTAGCGAGCCATGATCGAAACGGGTAGGGTAGTCGCTATTGCAGGCGACGCTGTCTATGTTGAAACCAATCAGAAATCGGCCTGTGGCGGCTGCTCAGCTCAAAAAGGCTGCGGTCAAACGTTGTTGGCTAGCATTTTTCCAGAGCGTCGAGACCAATTGTTGGTAAGCACGGCACATTGCCTAACTCATAAGCCAGCGCTGCACGATACTATATCGTTCACGGTGCCGGATAATGCTTTGCTATCAGGTGCCGCGCGGGTATATCTGTTGCCTCTGCTGGGAATGCTTTTGTTTGCCGTGCTAGCGCACCTTATCGCATTGCCTGAGTGGGGCGTAATAAGCCTGTCGTTCTCAGGCTTGGCCGCAGGCGCTTATATCGCGTCAGTCTCGATGAGTAGCACGTCTCAGAACCGACTCTTGCCTACTTTCTATAAAATAGTTAAATAAGCAATAAAATTGTGCAATAAATCAGTAGTTTGCAGTTTTTTTCATTGAAATTGCAACCCACAGACCTCATCTCTGTCTTAGTATTGTCTGGTGAAAGCTTATGAAGCTAAGGCGCCATGTACAATGGTCCTGTGCTTGGTTACGCAGGGCATTTTTTGTTGATTTGAAAGGAAAAAACATGTTTTCGACCATGAATCTAAAACGTCTTCATTTATTACGCAGCTCCATTTTTGCAGGATTGCTACTCCTCCTTGCTGGTGTTGTGCAGGCTAGCGAGCTTCCCGATTTTACTGAAATTGTCAGAAACAGCGCTGCCGCTGTGGTGAAGATAAGCACCTCCAGTAAGCCCGTTGCAAAAGTGCCGGACATACAGGGTAATCAAGAAATACCTGAAATGTTTAGGCGCTTTTTCGATCAAAGACCACAACAGCCGCGTGGTGGCCAGGGCTTGGGCTCTGGGTTTTTCATCTCTGCGGACGGTTACTTACTGACTAATAATCATGTTGTTGCAGGTGCAGACGAGATTATGGTCATACTTCAGGATCGGCGGGAATTTGTAGCAGAGGTGGTTGGTACTGACGAACGCTCTGACTTGGCTCTTCTTAAAGTAGAAGGTTCAAACTTACCCATCGTGCAGCTTGGCGATTCAAGCACTTTAGAAGTCGGTGAGTGGGTGCTGGCGATAGGATCGCCATTTGGCCTTGAGTATTCCGTTGCGGCTGGAATCGTTAGCGCTAAAGGACGCTCCTTGCCGACTGAAAAAGGTGAAAACTATGTGCCATTCATTCAGACTGACGTAGCTATTAACCCAGGTAACTCGGGTGGCCCGCTGTTTAATATGGACGGCAAAGTAGTTGGCATCAACTCTCAAATATACACCCGCTCTGGCGGCTCAATCGGTTTGTCTTTTGCCATACCGGTTAGCGTTGCCAAGAATGTGGTTGCTCAACTCAAAGATTCGGGTCAAGTTGTTCGTGGCTGGTTAGGGGTCGGTATCCAGGATATCAATCGCGACCTTGCCGAGTCGTTTGGTTTAAAGAAACCAGCAGGAGCATTGGTTTCCCAGGTAGTTGAAGACGGTCCTGCTGATGACGGCGGTATTGAGGTGGGTGATGTGATTTTAGAGTTTGACGGTCATGAAATTGGTGACTCTGAAGACCTTCCACACATAGTAGGTCGAACAGCTCCAGACAAGAAAGTGAATGTATTAGTCTTTCGTGACGGCAAGCGTAAAACATTGCGGATGAAGACCGGCAGCCTTGATGATGGTGCTACCAATGTTGCTAGCACGCGAAAAGACGATCCGCGTGCAAGCGGTGGGCGCCTTGGTATGGTCGTTCTTGATTTAACAGATGCCCAGAAATCTCGCCTAAAATTGGAAGCAGGAGTGGTTGTGCGCTCAGTAATACCCTCCAAGCCTGCCAGCGAGGGTGGTTTGCGCGGCGGTGATGTCATCACCTCTATAGATAACAAGCCGGTAGACACTCTTAAAAAGTACGAGCAGATTGTCGAGTCGCTGCCATCCAATAAGCACGTTGCCATTCGCATTGTTCGTGGCGGGCAGCCTGGTTTTGTTGCTGTAAAAGTTGCGGACTAGTCGCATGAAAACCATGCTGTTGTGGGGTGCTGACAGAAAATAGGGTAGAATCCCGCCTCTAATCGCGGCCCGCACACAGCGGGCCGTGTGCTTTCGTGAGAGTCCCTAAGTGACAGAACTGAGTAACATTCGTAATTTCTCCATTATTGCCCATATCGACCACGGTAAGTCGACACTTGCGGATCGTTTTATTCAGCACTGTGGCGGCTTAGCCGCTAGAGAAATGGCTGAGCAAGTGCTTGATTCGATGGACATCGAGCGTGAGCGGGGCATTACGATTAAGGCTCAGTCAGTTACGCTGGCGTATGAAGCGCTAGACGGACAAATTTATCAGTTCAACCTCATTGATACTCCAGGCCATGTCGATTTTAGCTACGAGGTGTCTCGTTCTTTAGCGGCCTGCGAAGGCGCATTGCTGGTGGTTGATGCGGCCCAGGGCGTTGAGGCTCAGTCAGTTGCTAATTGCTACACGGCTATAGAGCAAGGCTTGGAAGTGCTGCCTGTTCTTAACAAAATGGATCTTCCCCAGGCCGACCCAGACCAGGTTGCGCAAGAGATAGAAGATATTATTGGGCTTGATGCCAGCGATGCTGTGCACGTTAGTGCGAAAACTGGTCTGGGAATTGTCGACGTGCTAGAGCAGCTGGTAGCAACCGTTCCCGCCCCGCGAGGCGACCGCGATGCTCCTCTGCAAGCTCTGATTATTGATTCCTGGTTCGACAATTATCTCGGTGTTGTCTCGCTTGTGCGGGTAAAGAATGGTGTTCTCAACACCAAAGACAAGGTACTGATCAAGTCGACTGGCCGCACGCACCAGATAGATCAAGTAGGTGTATTTACTCCAAAGAGACACCCGACGGGGCGCTTGGAGGCTGGCGAAGTGGGATACGTAGTTGCCGGCATTAAGGAAATTCACGGCGCTCCGGTAGGGGATACAATTGCTGGACTTCATTCCGGTGAAGTTGACGCATTACCAGGTTTCCAGAAAGTAAAACCGCAGGTTTACGCAGGATTGTTTACGGTAAGCACTGACGATTATGAAGCCTTCCGTGACGCCTTAGCGAAGTTAACCCTTAACGATGCCTCCTTGTTCTACGAGCCGGAAACCTCCGATGCCTTGGGCTTTGGATTTCGCTGTGGCTTTTTGGGTATGCTCCACATGGAGATTATTCAAGAGCGATTAGAGCGTGAGTACAATCTCGATTTGATTACTACGGCACCCACTGTTGTGTTTCAGGTTCTGACCAATGGCGGCGATGTGCTGGCGGTCGACAATCCCTCTAAGTTGCCTGACTCTGGCACGGTTGCGGAAATGCGAGAGCCCATTGTAAGAGCAAACATCTTGGTGCCCCAAGAACATTTGGGCAGCGTAATCACTCTATGCGTAGAGAAGCGCGGTGTGCAAAAAGAAATGAATTTTCTTGCCAAGCAAGTAGCGGTTACTTACGAATTGCCCATGAATGAAGTGGTTTTGGATTTTTTCGATCGCTTAAAGTCAGTAAGTCGCGGCTATGCTTCATTGGACTACAGTTTTGAGCGTTTTCAAGCGGCGCCGTTAGTGCGTGTCGATGTTCTAATAAATGGAGAAAAAGTCGATGCACTTGCTACAATTGTGCATCGGGACCAAGCCCAGGGGCGTGGCCGGGCATTAACCGATAAAATGAAAGAGCTGATACCGCGGCAAATGTTCGATGTGGCTATACAGGCGGCTATTGGTGGCCAGGTTATTTCGAGAACCACCGTAAAGGCTTTGCGAAAAAATGTTACCGCCAAGTGTTATGGCGGTGATGTGTCGCGCAAACGAAAGCTGTTAGAAAAACAAAAAGCGGGGAAGAAACGCATGAAGCAAGTAGGACGAGTTGAAATTCCACAAGAGGCCTTCCTGGCTGTTCTGAGGGTGGACGATTAGTTTATGGAATACTTAAATTTCCCGCTTATTCTTGTTTTACTGGTCTTCGGCAGCGGCATTGTATGGCTGGTTGATTCCTTGTTTTTTCGCCGAACGCGACTGAACACCATAGAGAAACTACAATCTGATTGGCCCAATTGGAGCGAAGAAGGAAGCGTCGATCAACAACGTTTTCTGGCGTCAGCACAGCAGTCAGCAACTGAGCCAGTAGTGGTCGAGTATGCGCGTTCGCTGTTTCCGGTTTTAGCGGTTGTGTTAGTGCTGCGCTCTTTCGTGGTCGAACCATTTCAGATCCCTTCGGGTTCTATGATTCCAACGCTTGAAATTGGCGACTTTATTCTGGTCAATAAATACACTTACGGCATTCGACTTCCTGTTATCCGCAATAAGGTGATTAACGTTAATGATCCCAAACGCGGTGATGTGATGGTGTTTTTTCCGCCGCATACCAAGCAGTATTTTATTAAGCGAGTGATCGGTATCCCAGGGGATCTAGTGGAGTACAAAGATAAAGTGCTAACCATTAATGGCGAAGTACAGCCACAGAAACTGCTTGCCGAATTGCCCCCAGCTAGCCCTAGGGAGCGTCTTCTTGAAGAGACTATCAATGGCGTGGAACACCAAATCCGGCAAGAGACGCGCAACTACCGTATGGATGATATGTCGATTAAAGTTCGACCAGGACATTATTTCTTGATGGGGGACAATCG
This sequence comes from Pseudomonadales bacterium, assembly GCA_045106985.1. Taxonomy (GTDB): domain Bacteria; phylum Pseudomonadota; class Gammaproteobacteria; order Pseudomonadales; family JAUIET01; genus JAUIET01. The sequence continues at coordinate 167,446 of JBGCFQ010000024.1, forward strand.
AGACAACAGCAGCGATTCACGGGTTTGGGGGCAAGTGCCAGAAGAGAACATTGTTGGGCGCGCATTCGCAATTTGGATGCATTGGGAAGAGTTCCTAAGCGTGCCAAGCTTTTCACGAGTGGGGCGTGTGCATTAATTTTTCTCCTAATTTAACCATTGAGCTGTGTTGTTACGTCGTCATTGGCGTAGCGCTATCGAGACTTGGCGGTGTGCCGCTAAGGGGGTGAACTTGTTCAGAGCCTACCTTGCTTCTATACTGATCAAAGTGTTTCCAAAAAATTATCTGACCAAAAAGATATCTAGCCCCTAGGTAAAACAATGAATTCTACTAAACCGACATCTGTGATCATGCGCCGCCAAACAGGGGCGATTGATATGATCGTTATTTTTGCGATCATGTTTGGCGTTGTTGCAATTGTTGCCGGCATCAAAATTATGCCGGTGTACATAGATCATTGGAGCATTGAAGAGGCTTTGACCGATGTTGTTAATGAGGCCGCCAGCGAAGGTAAACCCACTAAGAAAAGTCTTCAACGCAAGATGGGCAGACGCATGCAGGTTAATCGTCTTGAGTTCATAACAACTGATGACCTGAAGTTTGAGCGTACCAAGACGACGCTTACAGGATCTATTGATTACGAACGTCGCGTGCCTCTAATTTTTAACATGGACATTGTGGTGAAGTTTCCAGAGACAGTGGCTGAGGCAGCACTTTCAAGTGAATGACGCTGCGGCGAAACCTGACTATGCAGAACTGGAGCAGCGACTAGCTTACAGCTTTACCGACTCGCAGCGCTTAATACAGGCACTTACGCATCGCAGCTTTTCTTCAACTCATAATGAACGCCTTGAATTCCTGGGCGACTCCATTCTTAGCCTTGTGATTGCCGATGCGCTCTATCACCAATTTCCAACTGCGAGTGAAGGTGACTTAAGTCGTTTAAGGTCAGGCCTGGTGAAAGGTACAACACTTACAGAGCTGGCTACCGATCTCGGTTTGGGCGACTTTCTGCGCCTCGGTGCAGGAGAGGCGAAAAGCGGAGGGCGCCGAAGAGCGTCAATTCTGGCTGACACAGTTGAAGCGCTGATAGGCGCCGTATACCTTGATGCAGATATGTCTGCTGCCTCATCGCTTATTACCTTATTGTTTCGGGACAGACTGGCCGCACTTGATCTCGAGGTTAGTAGTAAAGACCCTAAAACACGTTTACAGGAATTGGTTCAAGGTAAGAAGCAGCCGTTGCCTGTATACTCGCTGAAACAAAGTTTTGGCAAAGCGCATGAGCGGCGTTTCATCGTCGAATGTAGAGTTGTTGATTTAGAACAGCCAACTGAGGGTGAAGGCAGCAGTCGCCGCGACGCAGAACAAATTGCTGCCCAAATTGCACTCAATCAGTTGTTACCATCATGAATGACATACCCCAGAAAGAACCGGCGCAGAAAGAGCCTTCGCGTTGTGGATACGTTGCCATCGTAGGCCGCCCTAACGTAGGCAAGTCTACGTTGTTAAACCATATGCTCGGCCAAAAGCTAAGTATCACTTCACGAAAACCGCAAACTACGCAGCATAGCTTGCTCGGCATCAAAACGTTCGATAACACTCAGTGCATTTTTGTGGATACTCCCGGGTTGCATAGGGATCACAAAAGCAGTGCGGTGAACCGCCATATGAACCGTTCAGCTCGCTCTGTTATTGATGATGTTGATTTGGTTCTTTTTATGGTTGACCGTACGCAATGGGGAGAAGAAGAGGAGTGGATTGCGAGTTTGGTAGATAAAAGCAAAGCTCCGGTTTTTCTGGTTATAAACAAAACCGACCTGTTAGCTGATCGTGCTGCATTGCTGCCATTCTTGGAAAAAATAGGCGAAAAATTCAAGTTTCAAGAGTACGTGCCAATAGCGGCGCTAAACGGGGAGTATCTGGATCAGCTGCAAACTGCTATCAGCGAACACTTGCCTGAGGGTGAATTCCACTTTCCTGACGACCAGATTACCGATAAAAGCGAACGTTTTATGGTTGCTGAAATTATTCGGGAGAAACTGATTCGCCAGCTAGGTCGCGAATTGCCCTATGCAACAGCGGTAGAAATCGAGCATTTCAAGGTAGAAAAGGGCCTGCACGATATTGCTGCCACGATTTTGGTTGAAAGGTCGGGGCAGAAAGCAATTATCATTGGCAAAGGTGGTTCGCGTCTGCAGAAAATTGGTAGTCAGGCTAGAGTCGACCTGGAAAATATGTTCGAGCAGAAGGTTATGTTGCGTTTATGGGTCAAGGTGAAGCAGGGCTGGTCCAATGACGAACGTGCTTTGAAAAGCCTCGGCTTTGACGACTAAGCGAATTATTCAATGGCCCGCTCAGCCACGACCACTCATGCGGCTTATATACTCCATACTCGGCCTTATAGGGAAACCAGCATAACGCTTGAGCTTCTGACCAGTGATCTTGGCAGAGTGGGAGCAATATATAAAGGTGGGCGAAAAGGTGGAAAGAACAAGGCTCGCCCTGAGTCGTTTATCCACTATCATGCCTGCCTGTTCGGGTCTGGTGAGCTTAAATCTGTGGCCTCATTAGAGGTGGATCAGCCTTTTGATATGCAACGATTACAAGGCGTGCAGCTATTCAGTGCGATGTATGTCAATGAGCTGCTGTACAAAGCTCTACCGCGCAGTGTTGTACACGAAGATATTTTTGTTGCCTATCAGGATGTTCTGCTGGCGTTAAGAAGCACGGCGAACTTTGAAGCGCACTTACGGCATTTCGAGTTACGTTGTCTGACAAGCCTGGGCTACGGTTTATCCTTCGATTATGAAGCCGACGGGCAGACTGCCATTCAAGCCGATAGGCATTATACCTTTGAGGCAACACGCGGTTTTTGCGTTGCTTCTGTAGATGAGATTAACAAGGCACAAGTGACTAAACGCTTGCTTGTAAAAGGAGAGGTGCTAATGGCAATAGCCAATGGCCAATGGCAAGACAGCGTCGTTTTGCAATCCCTAAAGCGCATCAATCAATATGCGATAAATGACTTGTTGAAAGGTAGACCTATTAAAAGCCGAGAGTTTCTGCGCAAGAGTAGCCGCTAGTACTTTTCAATTAAAGCGAGCGTTTTTACAAGTAGAGATCTACGACTTGGCCCGTCAAATCTCGAATAAAACCTCTAAGTCGTGTTCTTCATGCCAGTTCAATAAACGCGCTACCTCGCTATCCAATTCGGCCAGCAAACTGAATGCAGCGGACGTCTCATTACTTTTCAATTTCGTTTCTATGTTGTGACAAATTTGCCGCAACGCGGGTACTCCCGTATAGCAGGCATGGCCGTGAAGATAGTGCACGGCATCTCTCAGCTCGCTTAACGTGTTTTGTTGTGCCAATCGTTGAATTTCAATATGCTGCTCGGCCAACGATTCCAGCAATCCGGACAACATTTCGTGTGCAATAGCAGGCTTATTTGATGCAAGTTTCAGGCAGTCAGAAACATCAACTGGGCCGACTCGTTCGCTCTCTTCGCCCGGATAAGTGTCTTCTACTAGTACGGTCTGTTCATCTATTAGTGCAGCGCCAGCGCCACCGTCGTCCTGACTCCACCTGTTCAGAACGCTGCGTAGTTGATCTTCCATGATAGGCTTGCCAAGGTAATCGTTCATACCTGCGCGAAGAAAGGAATTGCGATCTTCGATGTGAGCGTGCGCGGTTACGGCAATAACAGGAGTTGCTTTGTTTAAGATACTCTCGGTTCGTATCAATTGTGCAGCCTCGATGCCTGAAATTTCCGGCATCTGAATATCCATGAAAATCATCTCGAAGGATTCCTGATCAGCCAAGGCAATGGCTTCGGCGCCGCTGCTTACAGGTAAGCAATCAAAGTTCTCCTGTTCTAGCATCAATCTTAGTAGCTTCAAATTCGCAGAATTATCGTCAACAATCAGGATTCGTTGGGAGGCTGACGATGCACGTGTTTTCTGAGTGACATTAAGCAACTTTTTTTGCTGCTCTTGTTCCTGAGGTAGTCGAGCGTTCAGTGCGTCATAAAGTTCGAAGCGACGCAGTGGAATAACAAGGATGTTCTCTGCAGAAAAATTCAGTTTTGATTGAACTCGATTTTGCATTTCGCGAGCGCACAGCACTAAGACATTGTTTTTCTCTGCCATTGTCTGCAGAAGCTGAACCTCGCTTGGAGACGACAAGTTCGCTTCATTCACGCCAATGACCGCAACGACCGGATCATCAATTGAGTAGTTAGAAAGCTGTTCGGTGCACGCCTCAAAAGATAAAACGCGTTCAGCGTCAACATTCCAGCGCCGGAATATATGCTGCATTGCTGTCGCTAGTCCAGTGTCATTGTGGTTGTAGAGAACATGTAAGGGCTGCAGTTCAATAGGTTTGTTTTGTTGGGAAACGATTTTAGTATGCAGAGTGAAACGAAAGGTCGATCCTTCGCCCTCCTGGCTGTGCAAGACAATGCTGCTACCCATTTGTTCAACAAGTCTTTGCGCAATAACAAGGCCCAGCCCAGTGCCCCCATAGTTCCTGCTAACTGATCGATCGCCTTGACTAAATGCACTGAACAGGTTCCGTTGCTGCTCATCACTCATTCCTATACCAGTGTCGCTAACGCTTAATTCTATTTCTTCATTATTGCTACTAGCGACTTCGATCTTAACGTAACCTGCGTCGGTAAACTTAATTGCATTATGTACCAGGTTTGTCATTACTTGCTGAAGGCGTTGAGGGTCTCCAGTGATGAACTCAGGTACATTAGGCTGATAGATGATACTAAGCACAATGTCTTTGTCATTGCTCATGGGCGCCATCAGTGTCATGGTTTCTTCGAGTAGGTCAAATAAATTGATGGTGATGTAATCTAAAACCAGTTTGCCGGCCTCAATCTTTGAAAAATCAAGAATGTCATTGATGATCCGAAGTAGGCCATTGGCTGATTGTCGAATTGTGCTGACATAGTCGATTTGCTTGTCGGCAAGCGGAGTCTTCATAATCAGATTGGTGAAGCCGATTATGCCGTTCAAAGGCGTTCTTATTTCGTGGCTAGTGTTGGCGAGAAATTCTGACTTCACGTGCGAGGCGTTAACGGCTTCCTTTCGCGCTAAATCGAGCTCTATATTTTGTACTTCCAGCGTTTCCAGCGTCTCGCGTAGGTCGCGGGTGGTTTGTGCGGCACTGCGTTCACTTTCTTTTTGGGCGTCATAGAATTGTGCCCACATTTCGTTGAGTTTAGACGCTATAAGATCTAATTCGTCTTGTGTGCTATCTACTTCTATGGTGGCGGCCATTGATGTGCTGGAAGTTTGGCTGATACCTGCAAGAATTTTCTCCACCTTGCGGTTGTAGCTATTACTAAAGTAGAGGGCTAACGCGATCAGGCTGATGAGTAGACCAAGAGTGACACCGCCAGACGTCAATAGCACCTGGAACATGCTAATGATCAAAGGATGATTTGCATATTCAAGCTCAACCCAGCCTAGGGCCGCGTCGGGTTGTTCGGTGAACAATTGCTTTGGGTCTATTGGGCGTACAAAACGATAGGAACCCTCAGATTCTCCGATGACGACATCATTGTTGATGGCAGGCCGTTCTCGCAAAATAGGCAGCATGCTCGGCCCTGAGTGAACAGGTCTTTTCAATAGTTCCGAATAAATAGTGACCGATCGCACAGCATGCTCTTCGAGCACGGCATCGGCCAGGCGCTGCAAAGTGTCTTCACTGATCGATTCTTCAGCCACGGCGCCTGTCAGAAGCGCTAATTGGGTGCTTGCTGAAACGCCGCGTTCGAGTAAAAAACGTTCTAAAACAACTTGTTGCGCACTAACAAAGAAGAAGCCGAGCAAAATAACGGCAATACTCAGGAAGCCAACGTTGAGCAACAGCATACGACGTTTCAATGACCATACAGGCATACGTTTATTGTTCTCTTGGTGTTAAAATAGTGCCCTCTGATCGCCTGCTAATCTAAACAACTGGCGTCGCTGTAGAGTAGATAGTATACGCTATGCAAGACCTTGATTTTCCAACCATTGAATCGTGCATTGGCAATACGCCACTGGTGCGTTTACAGCGTTTGCCAGGCAATACAAGCAATACCATACTGGCGAAGCTTGAGGGTAACAACCCTGCGGGCTCAGTAAAAGACCGAGCGGCTTTGAGTATGATCCAGCGTGCCGAACAGCGTGGCCAAATTAAACCAGGCGATACTCTGATTGAAGCGACTAGTGGCAATACAGGCATTGCCCTGGCTATGGCGGCAGCGATCAAGGGCTATAAGATAATACTCATAATGCCCGACCATATGAGTGAAGAGCGCAAGCTCGCAATGTCAGCCTATGGCGCAAAGTTGTTGGGAGTATCCCAAACAGGGGGTATGGAGGAGGCTCGTGACCTTGCGCTGGCTATGCAGGCGAGAGGTGAGGGTAAGGTTTTGGATCAATTCTCCAACCCCGATAACCCGCTCGCACACTACGACACGACAGGGCCAGAAATTTGGTCACAAACCGCTGGGCGAATTACTCATTTTGTCAGCTCTATGGGCACAACGGGCACAATAATGGGCGTTTCTCGTTACCTTAAAGAACAGAACCCTGATATCCAGATAGTTGGTTTGCAGCCTGAAGATGGTTCAGCCATTCCGGGAATTCGCCGTTGGCCAACTGAGTATCTGCCCAAAATATTTGAATCAACAAGGGTCGATAGAACCATCGATATAAGCCAGCATCAATCGGAAACAACCATGCGCGAATTGGCTCGTACCGAGGGCATCTTTTGCGGGGTGTCGTCGGGAGGCGCTATCTCTGCAGCATTACAGTTGTCAGCTGAAGTGGAAAACGCGGTGATCGTTGCAATTGTGTGCGACAGAGGCGATCGATACATGTCTACAGGTGTGTTTGCTGATGGTTCAAGCGCGTAAATCGTCGCTTGCTCTGCTAGCGACAAAGTTCGAGTTCGACGACTGGTATTCGCAGCTACAGCTGCCAGATGACACCTATCAGGCTGAGGTGCTGGCGCAGGCTTTGGACATGAGTGCTGCCGCGGAGCTAGAGGCCGGCGTTAGCAGCCATATAGGAACAGACAAGAGTGCATTCCACTTTGGATTGCAGATGGCTGAAATATTGCTGGCCTACAAGGTTGATCAAAATGCCTTTGTTGCCGCCTTGCTGTATAGACAAGTGCGCAAAATGCGAGTTTCGCTAGATGAAATAGAGCAGCAGTTTGGACCGCAGGTCAGCACCTTAATTGCCGGTGTTCAACGCATGGCAATGATTAGCCAAACAAGCGATGACCCTACTCGATCAGTGCTGGGTCAAGGTGCAAATCAAGCACAAGCTATTCGTAAAATGCTGATTTCCATCGTTGACGACGTGCGCATAGCCCTGCTCAAGTTGGCCGAACGAACGGTAGCAATACGTGTGGCAAAGGATGAGCCACAAAGGCGTATCAAAATAGCCCGGGAAGTATTTAATGTGTATGTGCCACTGGCGCATAGGCTTGGTATTGGGCAGCTTAAGTGGGAGCTGGAAGATCTGTCATTTCGCTATCTTGAGCCCGACGTTTATCAACAGATAGCGGGTTTGCTGGCTGAAAAAAGAGTTGATAGGGAATCATTTATTGATCAGGTTGCTCAGCAACTAACAGAATCGTTGAATGATGCGGGGGTTAACTCTGACATAAGCGGCAGAGTGAAGCATATTTTCAGCATTTGGCGAAAGATGCGTTCTAAAGCCATAAGTTTTTCAGAAGTTTATGACATTCGTGCTGTGCGTATTTTGGTGGACAGACCTCACGATTGCTACGCGGCATTAGGGATTGTGCATTTGCTCTGGCGCAGTGTTCCAAACGAATTTGACGATTACATAGCCAATCCAAAGGAGAATGGTTATCGGTCCTTGCATACGGCGGTGATTGGGCCTGGAGGAAGAACGCTTGAGGTTCAGATCCGTACGCATTCCATGCATCAGGAAGCCGAATACGGTGTGTGCGCGCACTGGGTGTACAAGGGGTCTGACAGCGAAAGATCTACGGATACCTCCTACGAGGAAAAAATCGCATGGCTTCGCGAGGTGCTGCAATGGAATGAAGATATGCAGCAAAGTGACGGCTTGGGTCGTCAGATACGTAGCCAAATCGTTAGTGATCGAGTGTATGTGTTTACGCCAGAAGGCCATGTTGTTGATTTGCCTCGGGGTGCGACGCCAATCGACTTCGCCTATCATGTTCATACCGACGTTGGTCACCGCTGCAAAGGGGCAAAGATTGGCGGGCGTATAGTGCCGCTGTCCTATCAGTTGAAAACAGGCGAGCAGATCGAAATCATTACTGGCAGCCAATTTTCGCCCAGTCGAGATTGGATGCGCGATGGTTTAGCGTACACGCGTACTGCGCGGGCTAAATCGAAGATACGGCAGTGGTTCAAGCGACAAGACAGCGAAGATAATGAAGCTGCAGGCCAACAGTTGGTTGAACGTGAATTTAAACGCCTTGCCCTGACCAGCCTTGATTACAGTTATGTTGCGCGTAAAGTTAATTGTCAGAGCGTAGAGTCAATGTATGCGGCGATCGGTGCCGGAGATATTGGTTTGAACCAAGTGTTGAATGCGGCGCAGAGCATACTGGGAGCGGATAGCCCTGACTTTAAACCACGTATCCACGACATTGAGCGGGCTGAAAAAGCGATTGGCGTGCAAATTGGAGGCGTTGGTAACTTGCTCAGCCACTTGGCAAGGTGTTGCAAAGCTGTGCCGGGCGACCCCATTCTGGGTTACGTAACGCAGGGAAGGGGGGTGTCGATACACCGTCAAGACTGCGGGCGAATGTTGTCTCTGGTGGACAAAGACCCAGATCGCGTAATAGAGGTTAGCTGGGACGGATACGACGAATATACCTACCCGGTAGAAATCAGAGTGGAAGCCTATGATCGCAGAGGGCTATTGAGCGATGTGACAGGCCTATTAGCAGCCGAAAAGTGCAATCTGACACAGGTGCAAACTCACACTAACAAACAAACCAACACTGTTCGAATAGTGATCACTATCGAGGTAGATGGCCTTCACTCTTTGGCTAGTTTGCTGGCCAAAATCAGCATGCTCAAAAATGTCTCATCAGCTGAGCGAATTGTCAGCGGTTGAAGCACCTCTTCACTGATCACTTGGTCTACACTTAGTAAAGCGCGCGAGCACGTCCTGCAATCAACTTGGGCTCGGCGCACCAGGGTTCGTCAGCTATAAAAAAGAGACCAATGAGCAAACAAGAAGTTGTCCTACCTAATACCGGTTTTGCTCGCAATATGGGGCGAGGCCATGCTCAGCAAGGCAATCTGCGCTATTTGGAAAAGTCGATTCATGAGCGCTGGGCATTAGGGCAGAATATAGTTTTGTGCTGGACCCCGTCGCGATCTGGAATCGATTTATTGATCGTGCCTCACTATTTTCTCGGTGCTTTCTCTGCAAGCCTTAATGAGGTGCAGAAGCCTGGCTCGCGCGTTGAAGAAAATGGCGAGTTTATTCGTGAACTTATCTCCACCGACAGGCGCATGAAAAACACCGATTTTGCGCGCGCAGAAAAACGCTTGGACCTGCAACGGCTGTCACTTAAGTTGCCTATACCACTCTCTGAAGAACCGCACATCCTCGAGCAGATAGAAGATATCGTAAAGCGCCATAGCATTAGCTTTGTGCCCAAGCGAGCGGTTTTGCTGTTCGACATCGTAGACTTCACTTTGTTTACACCCTTCGAGCAAACTAGCCAGCTAACCAGCTTGTCTTATTCGCTAAATTCCGCGTATAACAAAATGCAGCAGATGGGTATCGACATAGACTTCCGCCGTACTACCACCGGCGACGGGTTTTACGTTTGGGTTCGCGCGAACGAACCAATAATGACGATTCACCTTTTTCAATTCATGCTATTGGCCATTGCTGATAATGCGATTGCCAAACGCAAGTCGGTTGGCAATACCGTTCCGGTTATACGCACCGGTTTTCATGTTGGCAGCCACTACGAGTTTTATCAGGCCGAAGCACTCAACCCAACCATGAACAGCTACATTGTCGGCGAAGTAACCATAGAGCTGGCCAGAATGCTTGATCTTGCGCAGGCGGGGCAGATTTTCATAGGTGACTTCATTGCAGAAATTCCAACCTCGAATCGTGATGGCGCGTATTTAATAGAGGTGGATGCGCAAAAGTTCTTGGAAAGAGTTGCGCGTAACCTCGAGGGTTTTAAAGGTCTGGTTTTGTCTGATGAGGAAGTGGTGGCGATCCATGCTTACCTAACAGGTGAAACAGGTCTCTCTGCGGGTCAAATTGTTAGAAAGTTTAAGATAACCGACAAGCATGGCCGCTCGCGCTATGCGCACAACCTTCGTTGCAACATTCATATCAAGAATGGTAAAACTATTATCCTTGGTTTGCAGGACTACTACTTGCCAAAGTCGGGCAATGTTCTCGGCGAGAGCCGTTCAAAGCCTATGATTACTGGCTAGCATTACTCCTTAAGTCTCTATTTTTCTTCTGCTGAAGAACGGTCGGATGATCGCCAGCTAATCTAGTTCACGGCCTCTCTAAGCCAGTGTTCGCAATGGTATCTCTTCGTAATACGCCTTTTCTGAGTGTTAATGTCTGTCAATTTGAATATTTTTGTCCTATCGACTTAGTCTCTGTTCTATCAATATGCCGCCGACATTCAGTGTCGTCGTCATTGGTACCATAATTCAAATCCAGCAATTCATGTCAGGAGAACCTTCATGAGAACACCACGTTTAACAGTTATCGCCATTGCTATAGCATCCGCCAATGTTTCAGGTGTAGCAATTGCTCAGGAGAACAGTCTTGTTTTAGAGGAGATTGTAGTTACGGCCCGAAAACGCTCTGAAAGCATGCAAGACGTGCCGATGGCGATATCCGCGTTCACGGGCGATCAATTACAAAACTTCGGAATTGACAGCATCACCGAGGTTGCTCGGATGACACCGAACCTCATCATGAACGAGACCAGCGGGTTAGTTGGCGGAGCGATTTCTGTCTTCATGCGGGGAATCGGCAACGACCCAGGGTTGGCTCAGGGTGTTGGTATTTATGTGGATGATGTCTATCTCAACCGCACAAGCGGCGCACTCCTGGAAGTATTCGATGTAGATCGTATTGAAGTCCTGAAAGGACCCCAGGGCCACCTTTATGGACGCAACACCATCGGTGGCGCCGTTAAGTACATTACCAGAGAACCGGGTGAAGAGTTCGAGGGCAACGCAGAGGTTAAAGTCGGTTCAGATGGTTACCTCAGGGTGAAAGGTGGTGCATCTGGGCCGCTGGTCGACAACACGCTATTCGGTGGTGTGTCTGTTTCCTGGAAGGAGCGCGATGGCTTCCAGAACAATAGCTTTGCTGGCAGTGACGACCCCTGGGGCGTTGACACTATGGCTATCCGTGGCACGTTAGTGTGGGCACCTAGCGACACTGTAAAAGTGAAATTAGCTGGCGATTACTCCAAGGACGAATCTCTGCCGCCAGTACCGAACCGTATTGCACTAGACGAAGCCAATATTGGTACCATTAATTTGATTACCACCACAGCCAATGCACTATTCGGACCGGGAACGGCGCTGTTTGATACACCCCATGATCTCAGCTTTCCTGCTGACGTTGACGACGTGTCTACAGGTTTCATTGATGGTTTCAACCAATTCGAAATTGAACAGACCAATGTGGCCCTCACCGTCGAGTGGGATTTAAGCGATCAGTGGGTGTTGAAGTCGGTTACCGCTGGACGCTTTTTGGAGTCTGTACAGCCATTTGACTTTGATGGCAGTGAGCAATTGTGGATCAATACTATCCGCGAGGGCATTGAAAGCGAGGACCTCAGCCAGGAGTTCCAGCTCAACTTCACCGGAGATACCGTCAATGCCGTTATGGGTTTGTATTACCTCGAGTCTGAGCAAACCCAGGGTGCTAACCGAACTTTTCAGTCCGCCCGTTTACGCGCGGTTCAGTTCCACGATAAAAATACCACGGTAGATGATCGCGATCTGGACTCAGTATCCGCCTATGCGAATGTAGACTGGAATATCAGCGATGACTTGCAGTTGTCAGTTGGCGGTCGCTATACCAAAGACTCCAAAAAGGAGATTCAGCGCTCCACGGTAACTCAGGGTTTTTATGCACTGGCGATTTCATCTGCCACTGGTCCTCTACCGCTGGCGATAATGCCTGGCCAGGAGGCGTTAGTGGAGGCGAGTCCGCTGTTTGTTACCTGGGCTGCTAACACCCGGTTTTTCGAATTCAGCGCGCCAGAAAACACGGACGCCGAAGACGATTGGACGGAGTTTACTCCCAGCGCCAGACTGTCCTATCACTTGAGCGATGACACTATGGTGTACGGAGGTGTTTCTACCGGCTTCAAATCTGGCGGTTTTAACCGTACCGGTGGCAACTCTTCTTCCTTCGCACCGGAGACAGTAACCACGTATTCGCTGGGATTGAAGTCAACCCTGATGGATGGCAGTCTGCGCTTGAACTCAGAGTTGTTCTACAACGATTATCAGGACAAGCAGCTTCAATCTATCCAGATTTTGGCAGATGGTTCTCTGGATGCACAGACTTTGAACGTTGGTGAAGTCACCAACAGCGGTATCGAGTTCGAAGTAACTTGGTTGCCACCGGTTGACGGTCTGATGGTTAACTTCAATATTGGTTATCTTGACACCACGATAGACTCCTATGAGTCTCGTGATGACGCAGGCAATGTGATCGATCTGGCCGACACGACTGAATTGGGTTACGCACCGGAAATTACGGGCCAACTCCGTGCCACCTACGATATTCCAATGGGCGATACCGGCTACCTGACCTTGGGTGGCGATGTATCCTACCAGGACGACATGTTTACCACGTCGCCGATCGATTTGAATGATCCGCTGCAAGTTGCACAGATGGCGGAAAACCACTTTATCACTAATGCCTCAATTGCCTACCGTAGCAATGACGAGCGCTGGAGAGTTGCACTAGAAGGCAAGAACCTGGGTGATGAGCGCCAGGTAGTAAATACTTTTGATATTGGTATAGTCGCCACCGCTGGTTACAACGCACCGCGCACTTGGGCCTTGTCAGTGGGCTACGAGTTTTAAGCCATAGCTGAGCTTTCTTTGTTGATTGCGCACGCGGCTATGCTGGTGTCCTAGTAACTGAGGCAAGATATTTCACCGCAAAACTGTTGGGATTACTGCTAGCTTCTACTTCTACCTTTACAGCTAGATTGCCCAGGCCGGTGTTGGCGTAGCTAACATCCGGTCTCATTAAAAGGCCCAGGCATTCGTGCATGGGCTTTTTTATTTATCGGCGGCGGTATTAATCAATCGGTCACTACGTTCATTCGGCTGACAGTGCTCGAATCACTCCGCGCACTTCTGCAAGTCCTTTGAGGCGCCCGATGCCGGAATACCCTGGGTTTACATTTTTGCCGATGTCGTCCATCATCTGATGCCCGTGATCTGGTCGAGCAAAAATTTCTTCTTGCTCAGGCTCTTCGCGTTTGCGTCGGGACTCTTCATTCAACAACTCTTTGATGACCTTCACCATGTCTATGTCACTGTCCAGGTGGCTGGCTTCGTAGAACGAGCGTTGTTCTTCGGGATCTCGAGTAACACCACGCAGATGGGAAAAGTTGATGCGTGGTCCAAATTGCCGAGCCATTGCCGGAAGATCATTATCCGGTCGACTGCTGTATGTTCCAACACACAGGGTAATTCCATTTGATGGGCTTGGCAGTGCTTCGAAGAGAAGTTCAAGGTCGTCTGCGGTGCAGATGATTCGTGGTAGCCCCAACATATCTCGAGGCGGATCGTCCGGATGAATGGCCAGCTTTACCCCCATTGCTTCGGCGGCCGGCAACACTTGTTCAAGAAAAGCGAACAGATTGCTGCGCAGAACATCGCTGCTCACATCTTTGTAATTTGTGAGCATGATACGGAAATCATCCAACCCATAGCTGTCTGTCATTCTGCCGGGCAGGCCGGCAATTATATTGTTAGTGAGTAGGGTACGCTCCGCATCGGACATGGCGTCAAAGGTGCGTCGCGCTTCGTCTACTTCCGTTTCACTGTACTCGGCTTCTGCGCTTTCGCGCTTGAGAATGAAGAGATCAAAAGCGGCGAACTTTTTTTGGTCAAAACGTAATGCAAAAGCCCCGTTTGGAAGCTCGTACTGTAAATCTGTGCGGGTCCAATCGATCACCGGCATGAAGTTATAACAAATAGTTTTAACGCCGCATTTAGCCAGGTTTTGCATGGATTCAATCCAGTTGGCTACGTACTTCTCGTGCCCAGGCCGACCTAACTTAATATCTTCATGAACTGGAATGCTCTCTACTACTAACCATTGCAACGGTGTTAGCCCGGGTGTGCAGTCCTCAATCAAAGTCTTATATTGACGAACAGCCTCGATGGACCATACCTCACCGGTAGGTATGGTATGCAAAGCGCTCACGATGGTGGTTGCGCCAGTTTGTCGAATGTCGTCCAGTGTTACTGGATCTTTTGGTCCAAACCATCTCCACGACTCATGCATGCTTGCTTACCCCAGTTAGTGCTGCATCTAAATTAAAGTGCGCTATTCAAGGCGCTTCATCGAATAAACTGTTTAGCGCTGCTCTAACCCCTATGCTCTCGAGGGCTCTGTGAAGCTTTTTAACTCTTGCCATGCAGGCTTGCTTAATAAAAAGTCGAATTGTTCAGCGCCCTTTAAACAGCTGGAAGCCAGAAGCATCGCAACCAGATCCGCAGTTGGAAAACTCACAGTGTAATAGATCAATCAGATTTATGCTAAGCAGTGCCCTGTGGAGCCATTTGCTCTAGCTCGTTAGAATGTATAACCCGCTCCTCGTTTCACGGCCTTAATAGAGAATTTCTTCAATCGGGGCAATGCCGCGGCGCACAGCGCCCTTGGAATGTTTGCGACAGGTGACGTCAGTGACCGCCGCAGATATCGTTAAACGGCCACGCCTGCCGCGTTTTTGGCTCTGATGTGGCACTGGATGAGGAGAAAGTCCTGAATGATCTGGTCAGCTATTATTGATGACATATTGTTAAGGCCTTTTAGTAGCTTACCTTGAGCCCTCAGCGCTACCCTGTCTATCGTTGTTCGTCTTCTGAAAGGCGATTTTTCGGGTGAACTGAGCTGAGAGCTACCACCGCTTTAATGGTAAAGTTCTCAGATTGAATTGCCGGTAGAAATTACTTGGGCGTAGGAGTTTGACATTAAATTACTAATAGATGAGGGCTTAGCTTTGACTGAAAATAATTCTACCAGGGCAGGAGTTGCACTTCTTGTTCTTTGCGCTGCACTTTTTGGTTGTGACCGTGAAGGCAACGCCCCTTCAGCAACAACAAATGAAGCGGTTGAAACGAAGGACGTGGCCGATCAAATTTTTAGCGGTGGCCCCATTGTTACGATGGATGCTTCGCAACCAAATGCTGAGGCCGTCGCCACTCGCAAGGGAAAGATTATTGGTGTCGGTTCACGGGCGCAAATAAACAGTTTAAAGGGCTCCCAAACCGAGATGATCGATCTGGCGGGCCACACTCTGGTACCTGGTTTTGTCGACGGCCACAGCCATTTCTCTATGGCCACTACATCAGCCAACTGGGCCAACCTGTCCGGCGCGCCTGTAGGGGATGCAATTGATATCGCCGGTGTGGTCGCTGAGCTACAGACACAGGCTGCTCTTAACAGCACTAAACCGGGTGACTGGCTTGTGGGTTTTGGTTACGACGCTGACACGCTCTCCGATGGTCGCCATATGACACGTGACGATCTGGATGTAGCCTTTCCCGACAATCCCGTTATTGCCATACACGTATCGTTCCATGGTGCGGTGCTCAATAGTCGGGCTTTTGCCGCGATTGGCTACGATGAGACAACCCCGACTCCCGAGGGCGGTGTAATTGTTCGTCGCGAGGGCAATAATGAACCGCTTGGTTTGGTGATGGAAACTGCCTGGTTTCCGGCCGCGAGCAAGCTTCCCCAACCTGAGGGAGAGGCGCGCTTCGAGAACATCAAATTAGCGCAGGCGTTCTACGCTAAAAATGGCGTAACAACCGCTCAGGATGGCCTAACCAGCCTGGCGAGTTTCGCGCTACTTAAAGAAGCGTCGCAACGTGGCGACCTGTTCATTGACCTTGTTGCCTTGGGTAGTTCCGCTGATCTGGATGCTTTCGCCGAGGAGAAAGCGCAATATGCGAATTACAATGGCCGTCTAAAGCTGGGTGGTATTAAGATCGTCACCGACGGCTCACCTCAGGGCAAGACTGCCTTCTTCACCAAACCGTATCTCACAGGTGGTCCTGGCGGGGAGCAAGACTGGCGAGGCGAACCGATTGCACCGCCAGAGAAAATCGATCAGCTATTAGGATCGGTTTACGGTGCGGGCTTGCGCGCCTTCGTGCACGCCAATGCAGATGCTGCTGTAGATATTTTATTGAATGCCCACAAGAAGCATGCAGACATTGCAGGAGAAGATTCGCGCACAGTGATTATTCACTCCCAGTTTATTCGGCGCGATCAGTTGGAAGATTATGCTCACTTTGGGATGGTGCCGGCCTTCTTCAGCAACCACGCCTTTTTCTGGGGCGACGTTCATGTTAAAAATTTAGGCGTTGAGAGAGCCCACTTTCTGAGCCCTATGAAGTCGGCTTCGGAACTTGGCATTCATTTCACAAATCACAATGATTACATCGTAACGCCAATGGACCAATTGCTTACCATCTGGTCAGCGGTTAATAGGGTTTCCCGCTCTGGCCAGGTCATTGGCGCGCAAGAGCGTATCACTCCGGAACAAGCCTTGCGGGCAGTTACGCTTGATGGCGCGTGGCAGAATAAAGAGGAAGGCAGCAAAGGGTCGATCACAGTGGGCAAGCTGGCCGACCTAGTGGTGCTTGACGGCAACCCTCTCACTGTCGATCCTATGGCCATTCGGGATATAGAGGTTCTAGAGACGTATAAGGAAGGTCAGAAAATTTATCCGAAATAGGCACACGCGCGGCGCCGGTTTTGCGGGCATGCGAAGATGTGATGCCTTTTGGATTTCTCAAAATGTGTAAGGTGGTGGAAAAGAAATGAATAAATACGATGGACTGAATCAAGCAATGGTCGAACAGTACGCCCCTCGCGTCGGCCGCCGACCTCTACTGCCACCAATGAGCGATAAAGCCCAGGTTGCCTTGATGTGCCGAATGTTATTCAAAGAAGGCTGGAATGAACATATTGCCGGTCATATTACCTACCGTCTGCCGAATGGCACAATCTTAACTAACCCTTGGGAATTGGCCTGGGATGAGCTGACCGCCAGCGACATAATGACGCTTGATGAAGAAGGAAACATTATCGATGGCGAGTGGAATATAACGCCGGCTATTGGGCTGCATATTCAAATTCACGCGCTGCGCCCCGAGCTCAACGTTGTAATTCACAATCATACGCAGTGGAGTGGAATTTGGGCGAACCTGCAACGTGTGCCACCGGTTTACGATCAAACGGGCGCGCACTGCGGTTTGGAGCTGCCTATATACAATGAGTATACCGGTACGTTTGAAGATGAGATCAGTAGTCTTTCTGCGGCAGAAGCTTTGGGAAGTTCTAAGTGGGCGCTGCTGGCTAACCATGGCGCTTTGGTGGTTGGTAAGGACCTGCGTCAGGCCCACCTTCGAGCAATTACTCTTGAATGGCGTTGCAAGCGCGCTTATGAAGTTGAGTTAGCAGGAGGAGGAACACCACTTAGCAACGAAGAAGTTAAAAAAGTGAGTATTACAGACGCTAATGGTTTTCCCTTCTGCTGGGAAGCGATGGCTCGCAGGGAGTTACGCCGCGACCCAGGCCTATTAGAATAAACACGGATTAAGCGCATAGTAAAGTGGAACAAACCCGCCAACTTACATCTGCATAAAGATTAGGAATTAACAATGTCACTTACTGTAACCCCGCTCGATAACGTCGGCGTAGAAGTCTCTGGCTTCGATATCAATGCGCTTCTCACCGAAGAAATTAAGGCCGAGTTAACCGCACTATGGTACGAGCATGCGATCTTGGTATTTCGCGATCAAGCCATCAGTCCTGAAAAACAAATCGAGTTTAGCCGAATTTTTGGCCCTCTGGAAATTCACCCACTTAAAGTCAACACCAGTGAAGAATACCCAGAATTATTTGTATTGGAAAACGGCGGCGATAAAGATAAATTTTCCACTGCCTACTACAACGGTGAAGAAGTTGTTGGCCGCCTGGACTGGCATATGGACCTTCACTACACAGCGCGTCCAAATCATGGCGCACTATTACTTGCAAAAGTGGTTGCAGAAAAAGATGGCCTCACCGGTTTTGGTGACCTTGCTAAAGCGTACGACGCGCTGGACAGTGACACTAAAGCGTTGATTGAAAAACTCGAAGTTGCCTATACCTTCAGTATGCAGCGTCGCAATATGCGCTATGTGAATCTGGAAGGGTATGAACCAGGCCCGTTTAGCCCGAAGAAGCCAAGCGATGTGGATTTCCCAGATTTTTCTGACGCCGTTTATCCTGCCGTTGTCACTCACCCGGTTAGTGGTCGTAAAGTTCTAGAGATCGTAGAACAGTTTCTGGACCGAGTTATTACTCCTCAGCAGTTTGGCCTGTCGAATGACGAGTCCATTGAGCTGCTTCAACGATTAGTGGCTCATACTCAGAAGCCGGAGTTCACTTATTTTCATAAATGGCGTGAAGGCGATATGGTGCTTTGGGATAATTGGCGCGCTATGCATTGCACTACAGGCACAAAGCCAGGTATTAGAAGGGTTATCAACCGCACCACCATCGAGGGTGATGTAACCTTAGGTCGTGTTCTAAGGTCGGAATAAAGTGGCGATTAGTCGCGGGCTTTTAGTAAATCAACGTCAACTAATAAAGTAACCCGGGGCAATTAGTGAATAAACTCGATCTCTCGAACACAGCCGACAGAACATTTCCTCATATCCTAAGACAGCAAGCCGAGCAAAACGGGGATGCAGAGTTTCTGGTAACTGATGCAAGCAGTTATACCTTTGCGCAAGCCGATTCGGTAAGTGATTGTTTGGCTGCCGGCCTTCAAAGCCTAGGCATAGGGGAGGGTGATATTGTTTCTCTGTTCCTGGGAAACCGAGCAGAGATGGTATTACTAACTCTGGCCATTAATAAGCTCGGGGCAATTTGGACACCAATCAATGGAGACTACAAAGGCCAGTGGTTGCTCGACAACCTGCAGATGGCGCGTTCCAAAGTACTGATTACTGATGATCAGTACCAAAATCGAATTGCGGAAATCGAAGGGCAGCTCGAAATAGAAGCTATCGTATTGATCGGCGATGTGACGGCAAGCGGATTAAAAACCCCGGTTGACTATCAACGGCTGCTAGATCACCAGCCCGCTAAGCTGGATTATTCTGGCCTGCATTATGGCGACAACTGCTCCATCCTCTGGACTTCAGGCACGACGGGTAAATCCAAAGGTGTATTACAAAGCTATAACTGCTGGGTTCGCCCTATTGTCGGCGGTTGCAGTCCTCAGTATAACTCGCAACCTGGTGACATTATTTATTGTGTGTTACCGCTGTTCCATACAGCGGCCTGGACCACATCGATTTATCGAGCGCTTATAGAAGGCATTCCCTGCGTTATTGAGCCGCGTTTTTCAGTTACTACTTTCTGGGACCGGATCAAACACTTTGGCGCCACACAAACATTCCTGTTAGGCGCAATGGGAGCATTTGTTCTCAATGCTCCGGAGCGCGACGATGACAGCGACACGCCCCTAAGGCTTGCCCAAATAGTGCCATTGGCACCTGATCAGTGGCCGGTGTTCGAAAAACGCTTCGGCCTAAAGTTGATTCGCACTGGCCTAGGGCAAAGTGAATGCCAGCTAGTTCTAACGCAATTGGAGAATCGCGAAGACGTGCCCGTTTATGCGCTTGGCTTTCCCGCTGATGATACTACCGTTCATTTGCTAGATGATGATGGCAAAGAGGTCGCTCTCGGCGATGTTGGTGAAATCTGCATTAAACCACTGCAGCCCTACATACTATTCAATGGTTATTTCGACAACCCCGAAGCCACTGCAGATGCCTACTTCGGCGACTACTACCGCACTGGTGATCTCGCTAAGCAAGACCCGAAGAGCGGTGCCTATTTTTATGCCGACCGTAAAAAAGATGCACTGCGTTTTGCCGGCCGCAATATATCCACCTTAGAAGTGGAAAGCGTGGTGCGTCGCTATCCGTCCGTTCAGGATGTCGCGGCCTTCGGTATTCCCTCTAAAGAGGTTGAAAGCGAGCAGGAGCTAAAGCTGAACATTGTATTAAAGGAGGGCAGCAGCGACTCCGCCGAAGAGATCTGCGCCTTCATTAACGAGAACGCGCCGCATTACTTTGTGCCTCGGTATCTTGAGTTTGTCCATTCGCTGCCTTACACGCCAACCAACAAAGTTCAAAAATTCAAATTGCGTGACCAGGGTGTTAACGAACACACTTGGGATTTGAAAAATTCGGATTTTGTCGTCAATAAGTAAGCGCTTCGCTGAGCGCGCCTTTGAAGGCTACTATTCTTACAACTGATCAAACTTCATCAATGTAAGGTTGGGCTTTACGCTATTATCGGACAACTGATACCGAATAGATAACAATCCTTCGCGCTTGCCTGCCGTGTCAATCCAATTGCCCGAAGACGGCTGACGGTGAGACACCACAATGCGATATCGACCATTTTCAGTCACAATACTATGGTCATTCAGTTCGGTTTGGTAGCGGGTGGAATCAAATGATTGCATCCAGCGATTTTGCAATGACACACCCCAATAGGGCGCTTTAGGCACTGGACCTTCAATCACCAATGCCTCGTCGTCTTCTAAGTAAAACCAACCACCGAAATATTCGTTGTCGAAGGTAGGGTAAAAAATTCCGCCAAAGTCAGCACTGTAACTGCTGGGTGGTTCAATGCTGTTAGGGGCTGTAGCGAGCATGTTGCTCAAGGCTATAGCACCGTTCAGTGTCTCGTTTAAAAAAACAGTAGCGTCGCGTAAGCCTGTACTTACTTGTGTTTCGTTGCTGTCTACCTCGCTGGGCTGGTCCAGGTTCCGGATGGAAAAGCTGGCTTCGGTTTTACCCGCACGACCGTGGTAGTACTGGCGCACCATGAGCATGTGAATATCGTCTTCCAATTTCAGCCAGCTTGTCTTGGTGTCGTTGGGGTCGGTTTTGCTGAGCACAATCCTGAAGTTGCCAGACGAATCGAATTGTAAAGATTCGCCAGAGAGATTAGCGGCCGCGCGGTTCCAGCCATTGAGTTGGCGACCGTAGAGCATGAATCCAAGATATTCAGCCGCACCCCTGTTGCCTTTGATTTCGTAACGGTAAGCGGGGGATAGCTCTGCAGTGTGATAAATAGCATCAGGGCTATCGCCAAGAAATTTGCGATGGTCAGCCATCCAATCTGTAAGTTGTGGCTGAGCAGTGCTGCCTTTCGCCAGCTTCATCTCCAACGAAGCTGATGCAATTTGAGTTAAAAACTGAAGCCCTTCCAAACGCTCGTCGGCATCATCGGTAGCAGCGAAAATTCGTGCTCCTGCGGCCTCAAGACTGGTAGTAAATTCTCGCCAAGATTGCGCTGCCTGATTACCCTCAGCCCATTCAACGGGAGGAGTAGAAATGACCGTGCTTGCATTTATAGTACCGTACGCATAGGCGCCTAGCACCAGAACCAGAACAACTAAACCAGCGCCTATTTTTTTCATAGTAACTCTCTGTAAATTCGTTTGGCCCGTAACATCTAAGGTGCAAAACTCCGCCGTACGTCTACGCTCTACTGGTCTTTATCCAACTTCAGCGGCGCAAGTACAATTGCCGCCACCACTAACACCACACAAAATACATTCAGCAAAAGCACGTAATTGCCGGTCATATCAACCAACTTTCCAGCTACGATAAATCCAGGCATGACAATCAAACTGATCATTGGTGACATTAAACCCATTGCGCGGCCATAACTGACCAAACCAAAGGCGCGCGCCATCATTGCACCCCAAACGGGTAGTTGGCCTCCGGTCGCCAAGCCAAGTAGGGTTGCTGCGACTAACATTAATGAATAGCTTGGTTCGGTTGCTAAAATTAAGAAGCCAATAATTACCAGCCCAATGGCAAGCCAAAGCCCAATTTTTAGGTTTATTTTATCAGCTGCAAACCCAAAGCTAACCTTCCCGACGATGCCGCCGATAGCAATAACGGTTATCAGCTGCCCAGCTTGCTCAGTACTGTGTCCTAAGCCTGTTACGTAAGGCGTGATGTTTGAAAGAACTGACAGGTAAACACAGAATAATAAGCTAAGAGGAAGACCAATTAACCAATAGGATGAATTGCTGATAATGTCTCTTGTTGTTAACGCGCCTATCGCTGTGCTTGCAGTCGCGCTAGCTTGTAACTGAGCATCTTCAACCTCTAGCCCGGCCTCTGCGGGTGTGCCGCGAATGCTAAGCGCCACAGTTGGCAGCACTACTAGCGCGACTGCGTAGGAGAAATACTCCAGTGCTAAGCGCCAGCCATATTGTTCTATCCAATAGGCCAATAGCAAAGGTACTACAATGCCGCCTACTGAGGTGCCCAGTGCAGAGATGCCGAGAGCCCTGCCACGGCTGGTAGTGAACCAGCGCGAAATGGTGGTGCTCGAAGGCTGCGAACCTGCCAATGCGTTACCCACCGCCATCGTAAGTCCAAACAACACAACGTATTGCGTAATACTGCTGGCGATCGATAAAAGATAAAGACCTGCGGCAAACAGTATTGCCCCCACAGACATAACCCACCGCGTAGAGTAGCGATCTATAAGAATGCCACCAGCCGGCATGGCGACTAGGCCAAATAAAGTGCCAAAGCTAAGGCTGTACATTACCTCTTCTAAGCCAACGCCAAATTCCGCTTGCACAGGGGCAACGAAGAGGCTGACTGAATAACTGAAAAACCCGATAAGGAATAATTGGGCTATGAAGGTGCCCCCAACAATGTACCAGCCAAAAAACATACTTAATCTCCAAGGAGGGTGCCAGGCATCTTAATGGGCGGCGGAGCATGCCCACTTATTCAGCGCCAAGTTCGAATTAGTATCTCTATAATGCAGCGATGCTGGCTAGTTTGCTAGGACCTAAGATGTCGTATTGGTAGTCATATGAACTCAGGAAGCCATAGGGAGCGCATCCTGAGTGCTGGCTTAGACGAATCAGAAGTAGCACTCTTTTGAAGTTGATATATGCCTGGGCGCAGAGAGTTTCTCTAGGCCTCCTCTGTCTGCCCCTTAGCTGGCTGTGGCTTCGGCGTTCATGAATGAAGCATAAACACCGGGATACTCGCTTTATGCAGCATATGATCGGTCACTCCACCGAAGATTTGCTGCCTAAGGCGACTGCGGCTGTATGCGCCCATAACAAGAAGGTCTGATTTAGTGTCTTTGCAAGACGCGATAAGCGCTTTCGCTGGGTCGCTAGCCTCTGCGCGAATGCTTCTACTCTTGACGCCCCAGAAACGCAGGTAAGTGGCCAGCTGCGAGGCCTTTGGGCCTAAGCCATTTTCGGGCCCGCAGCTAACGATGTTAACTTGATCCGCGAGCTGCAGGAGAGGCATAGCGGCGGCAACCGCATTCGCAGCCTCGGTACTTTGGTTCCAGGCAATGCTGATGCGTCGGCCAACAGACTTCCTGCTAGATTGCGGCAGGACGAGAACGGGGCGGCCAGAGTTCATTAGCGCAGCAAGCATGAACATATGAGCAAGCTTGCCACTCTTGGCGGACGGGCGAGACACAATAATCAGATCAGCAATCGGACCCATGATAGAGAGAACTCTGTCGGGAGAGCCGACTTTCTCAAGCCAGACAGCGCCACGAGTTGCTCCTGGGCGCTTTATTAACGCGTAATCGTTGTTCTCGGCAACGTTTGCAAACAAGGCTTTGGCGGCTTCGCCGCCGTCTTTATTTGACTTCTTACCCTGCGATATAGCGCTCCAAACGGCATCTAGGTCGCTAAGTGGCCCAAGGTCTTCGGGCAAAGAAATATCAGAATGACTGTGCGGACGAATGTGACAACCGCTGACATTGGCGTCGAGTTTATTGCCGATGTCAAAAGCGGTGTGCAGCGCCACGGCACATTCGGGTTGGTCTGCAACGGGTACAAATATAACGCGCATAGTTACTTCCTCCATGGATTATCTAGCTGATCTGCATAATACAATACAGCATTTCGATTTGTATTGAATTGTTAGGAACGAAATTCATTCTAAGCAAACTATGTCGCTTGGTGTAAGACAATTGATCTGCATCAAGGGGTCAGGGCCACAGCAGTGTATAGTGCGAGTAAGACAGGATTTTCAGGGCGTACTATGGCAGAGCTATTTTCGAACCACCTGTGCGTGGGTGGGCAAGATTTGTCGGTTTCCTTTGAGCCTGCTGCTTGCATCTATCGGCTGACTGCAGATGTTGTTCGATATGGATTTTGAGTGGCTCGCTATTAGCTTTGACGATGTCACCTGGATTTTCCTTGCCTTTGTGTTTGGTTTTCTATCTCGCATAGCAGGGCTTCCTCCCCTGGTAGGATTTCTCGCCGCTGGATTTCTACTTAATGCCTATGGCGTAACCGACGGCGCTTTGTTCCAAAAATTGGCAGACATTGGCATCACTTTATTGCTGTTCACTGTTGGACTGAAAATTAACATGCGAACGTTGGCGCGACCTCAGGTGTGGGCTGTGACTGGCCTCCATATGTCCATATTGGTAGCGTTTTTTGGTCTGGCAATTTACGCTTTGGCTCTGGCTAACATTTCATTTTTCGCAGGCTTAAACCTGCAGGCATCCTTGCTCATCGCCTTTGCATTGAGTTTTTCCAGTACAGTATTTGTTGTAAAGGTGCTTGAAGAGCGAGGCGAAATGACGTCTCTGCACGGTCGAATAGCCGTCGGCATACTGATTATGCAGGACGTTGCTGCCGTTGTATTTTTAGTGCTTTCCACGGGTAAGGTACCTTCGATATGGGCACTGTCTCTACTGTTGCTTATCCCACTGCGGCCAGCGCTGTTTCAACTTTTAAAGCGCATTGGCCATGGCGAGCTGTTGGTTCTTTTCGGTTTTTTGTTAGCCATGGGCGGGGCTCAGGTCTTTGAATTGCTTGGGCTAAAAGGCGATTTAGGTGCGCTAGTATTGGGGGTTCTTATTGCCAGCCATGCTAAAGCAGAAGAATTATCTAAGGCGATGCTGGGCTTTAAGGATTTGTTCTTACTTGGTTTCTTCTTATCGATTGGTTTATCTAATCAGTTAACGCTCGACACGTTTTGGTTTGCAGTAATAATCACTCCATTGATGTTTTTCAAGTCTGCTTTGTTTTTTGCTCTTCTTACGCGCTTCAAGTTGCGAGCACGCACTTCGTTGTTGACCACGCTTAATCTAAGCAACTTCAGCGAATTTGGCCTAATAGTTATCGCCATTGGTGTTGGCAATGGTTGGCTGGACAGTGACTGGTTAACCATCATCGCAATCGCATTAGCCATGTCGTTTGTGATTGCGGCGGCGCTTAACTCGATGTCGCATCAGCTCTATGTGCTGAATCGCTCTAGGTGGATGAGCTTCCAAAGAGATCAGCTTATTGCCGATGATCAGTTGCTTGATTTAGGTGGTGCTACGATTGCGGTCATTGGCATGGGTGGAGTCGGTTCGGGGGCTTACGATACGATGTACCAGCGTTACGGCAATACGGTAGTGGGCGTAGATGTTGATCCAATCACGGTGGGCAACCAGCAGGCAATTGGACGATCGGTACTTCGCGGAGACCCCAGTGATACGGATTTTTGGGATCGTATCCAGGCTTCGCACACTATCGAGGTGGTTATGCTCTGCTTACCGAAGGTCAACACCACTCTCGCGATTCTCGATCGCTTGAGCGATGTATCCTTCTCTGGGCAAGTGGCCGCGATTGCCAGGTATCCAGATGAAGTTTGCGCATTGAAAGGTGCTGGAGCGAATACTGTTTTTAACATCTATACAGAAGCTGGAGCCGGATTTGCGTCACACGTAGAGAATAAGATACTGAACGACAGGGAGTGATGCCTTTCAAGGTCCTGAATGGCAAGCTGATTTTAAACAAATTCCTTGAACGCACTAAATAGCGTAGGTGCGAACCTGGCTTATTAATAAAGAGTAAATCCATGACTGAAATACTGACGGTGGAAGACCGCTTGTTGTTGCACGAGCTGCCTGGCATTTATGGCGATGCGATCGATGATCGTAATTGGGACGAATTGA
>JBGCFQ010000025.1:0-84402 GCA_045106985.1 Pseudomonadales bacterium
CCGTACCGTAAATGACGACCGTGGGTCGTCGAGCTCCATGATCTTGTGCCAGGTCGCCAGATTCGCAACGCACCGATCCAAGGTGCTCCCTTTAAGACCTTCGGCCATGCGATGACTGATGTAGGCGTCCAGGCCATGCTCAGAGACAGGAAACGGTGTGAGCTGTTCACGCACGCAGTATTCGACGTAGTCACACAGGTCAGCGTACTGATTGATTTCGGTGTTGGGTGCCACGCTGCCCAAGCGCACCTGAGTGCGTTCGTCCACGCGCAAAAACAGTTCGTTATCAATGCGTCCACTGAGCGCCGACAACAAACGATCGCGATACCGGTGCATTTTCTCAATGTGTGAGCCTTTCTTGCGAACTTGAGCCGTCAATGACGGCGGCTGCTCATTGGGTCGGTAATCACGGCGCAAGGACACCGTGTCGCAACGGGTGTCGGACAGTGCTTGTTTGTCGGCAAGTGTTTGTTCGAATTCGGTGCTCATTGCTTGGGCTGCCTGCCTACTAATTGACCAGATATTAGCCTCTCCGCGAGAGGTGTGCCTATAACGAACATTATAGAGACATAGATAGAACGTTATCTGTCAGGCGTTTAGGTAGGTCTCGACAAAGAGGCGTGGCTTTAAAACTTGAATACCCCTATATCCATCGACGTCCAGCAAATGCTTGTCGCCAGACACAATGAGCTTTGTTTGACTAGCGACGGCACAGGCAATGAACATCTCATCGTCGGGATCATTTGTGACAACTTCGGTCAGAGGAGGTGCTGCCACGATGTCACTATTTATGGTCAATAGATCCAATATCGGGTGCAAATCAACGTTGGTGTACTTCTCACCCAGTATCACAGCAACACGCTGGTACTCCTCTAGTATTTCAGGCGAGAGAACTAATTGCAGCGTCCTATTTCTCCAGGCATTCAGAATTTGAAAAGGCGGACCGCCGAAGAAGATACCGGATACTAAAACATTGGTATCGAGAATGATCCTCACCCTTTCTTACGCGCTTGTTCTATGGCGGTGCCAATATCTCCTTTCTTCAAACCCGCCACTTTCGCCTGAGCACGAACCTCACTAATCAACTCATCGAACTCGCCGAGCGCTGGAGCGGCGATTCGCTTTAAGATAACAACGTCCTTATCACCTAACACGACAAACTGGGAACCCGCTTCCAAGTCTAGTTGGTCTCGAATCTGTTCAGGAATCACGACTTGTCCTTTCGAGGACATCTTTGTCGTTGCGACCTTTATTGCTGGAGTAGTCATAGGGTGTCAAGTAGCAGTTAATCTTACTGGTAAGAATAACAAAAACAAGCGAATTCGTCAATTCTGTCAGCCGCTTGTCGAAGCCAACCAAGTGCAGGGTTTGGATTTATGCATGCTCTCTTTGGAGAGGTATGTCCTATTTGCTGGCCATATAGGACATACATGCTCTACAACTGAACATATGGCTTGCTGCCGTATCGGCACGGATGCTGCTTCCAATTTGGACATGAACGAGAGAACTATTATTGATTGGTTGACCTAAATACAAAATGTGGCCAAATCCGCGGCTACCCGGTTGCTGTGCCTAGTAGTATCGGTCAGCATCGATTTTGCTCTTTCCACTGAGGCAGCGTGGAGGAGGGCAGTCTAGTGCTTCATTCTTTATGGCTTCAATGCGAATATCGCACAGCCAATATACCGCAAGATAGCAGGTATAAGTAAACCGATCGACGAGATCGAAATCAAAGCCCTGTAGTCCTTCTTCATACAGCTCATTGAAACCGTGAATGCATGCGTCAGGACTTGAATCGAAGTTCAATCAGTATATATGGAAGCTGTGATGGTCGTGTTTTCAGTCAATGGCACGCTGGATGATCTGATGGAACTCTGCCATAGGAGCTTTGACGTTAAGACAAAACCTTCGCCAGTTCATGGGGCTTACCCCGTGAAAGGTAATCTTAAAGCTGAGCATCTGAGTGAAAATAGCCTTAGTCATTGCTCTCTAAAAGAGATCTATCAGAATATTTTGTCGTTGCCATACGTTAGTTCGGCTGCCCCAAGAAATGCGTCGGTCTCCTAGTGACTAAGGTGTGAAGATATCAAATCATATTCCCTGCGTGATCTGAGTTTGACGGCTCAGTTACAGATGAGCATTTGTCATGAAGAGATTACAGTCTGTGGTGTATAATTCGCCGCGCCGCGTCTATGCACAAGTGAGGACCAATAACGGCACTCGTCTTACAGTGGTCACTGTTCACTCTTGACCGAACACTGTTGGCGATTTTTCGATTCCGAGCAGTAGTCAACATGCAGACCAGCGCAAGTCAATCAAGTCCTAAACATCCCGCTAGCATTCTCTGGCAACTGATCTCACCTGATATAAGTTTTTTCAAGGTTGCTATCACTTATAGCATCGCAATAAGCCTTTTAACTCTGGCTGTACCCATAGCAGTACAAACTATGGTCAACACATTGGTAAATATAGCTTCGCTGCGCGCAATAATAATTTTGTCTATTCTGCTTTTGGTCACTTTGTTACTGTCTGCTGGGCTATCTGCGTTAAGAACGCGTACTATGGAGTATTTCGAGCGAAGAATTTACGCCCGCCTCACGGCGGAAGTAAGTTTATATACTATATATGCTCGTCACGAGTATTTCGCCGGACGCAGAAATACCGATATCACCAATCGCTATTTTGATATTGTTATTTTGCAAAAGAACATTCCTTTCTTATTAGTGGATGGGTTTGCGCTTGCGCTGCAAGTTCTGGTCGGCTTTACACTTGTCTCGGTTTACCACCCAATTCTTTTGCTATTTAACGTAGCTGTAGTTTCAATAGCATTCTTGTTCTGGAAACTATGGGGAGGTAAGGCTACCGCGTCGGCAGTAGAGCTTTCTCATTCGAAGTATGAGATGTCAAAATGGCTTGATAGCCTTGCTTACGCCAACGAGTTTTTCAAATCTACGCGTCATATCGATTACGCGTTGGGACAAACCGACGCCCTCACCGAGCGCTACGTTAAAGATCACCAGCAACATTTTAAATATACTTTTTCTCAAACAGTTGGTTTTCTTTTGCTCTACGCAATATCTAGTGCAGGCCTTCTGCTCCTGGGCGGATGGCTAGTTATCATAGGTCAATTATCGCTAGGGCAACTAATAGCCGCGGAGTTGATCTTAGCGGCAATTTTGTTCGGCTTGTCGAAGACCACAGACTATCTAAAGAGCTATTATGAGATGTGCGGCGCAGCTGATGAACTTGGCCAGGTCTTCGATATTCCGCAAGAGAGCATTGAGCAGAACGATCACCGAGGGTCTAGCGGCAACGCATTGATATTTGACGACGTCGTTGTCAATAGCAACAACAGTGAACATAGATTTAATTTCAGCCTGCCTGAAAATGCCAAAATTCTAGTGGCAGCAGAGAATGCCAGTATTCATTATACGATTATTCATTTATTGAAATGCAATATTCACCCGCTGAAAGGCTCAATTCAATTAGCTGACAGTGATTTGGACGATTTTGATGTTTACCACCTTCGACAAGACGTTGTAGTCATTGATCGAGCC
This sequence comes from Pseudomonadales bacterium, assembly GCA_045106985.1. Taxonomy (GTDB): domain Bacteria; phylum Pseudomonadota; class Gammaproteobacteria; order Pseudomonadales; family JAUIET01; genus JAUIET01. The sequence continues at coordinate 3,558 of JBGCFQ010000025.1, forward strand.
CCGATAATAGAATGTACGATCGAAGACTATCTTCGCATGTCGAAGCCAGGCGCCTCTTCCGTCGAAGTACGCTCGGTGTTAGATCAGATTAACATTCTTGATGATATCGAAAAACTCCCGAAGGCGTTGCAAACCATGCTATCGCCTCTAGGTGATCCGCTTTCGCCGGCGTCGTTTCTGCAGTTGAAATTAGCGGCCGCTCTTTTAACACAACCAAAGGTGCTAGTATTAACTCAATTTTTTGACATATTGACAGGAGAGTCGTTAAATAAATCGCTGTCAGCAATATCACAGCTGCCAGTCACTCTTTTATTTTTTAGCTCTCTAGAGCATTCCCCGTTCTTTACTCATCGCCTTATATTGGGAGAGAAAACCCAGACACTCCTGGACGATAGTCACCCTGATACGGTTGAAAGCACTTACTCAAACTTAGATCAATCGGAGATGACAGATGTCAAAACTCTCTGATAAAAATAAGCATGCATTTCGGACGCTTGAACAGCAAGTTATGCCACGGGCAGCCCCATTAATAGCAAAACTGACCGGCATAAGCATGGTATTGATAGTACTGGCGTTGTGGTTGACACCCTGGGTTCAAACGGCCGCCGGTACTGGCAGAGTGAGTGCGTTAAACCCTCAAGACCGAATTCAGACTATTAGCGCTCTGGTATCTGGCCAGATTGGTCAGTGGCATGTTCAAGAAGGCCAAAGGGTAAAAAAAGGCAGCCCGATTATTACTATTGTCGACACTGATCGAAACTTGTTGGAGAAGTTGGGCGCTGAAAAAGCCGCAGTCGTTTACGAACACCAATCAAATATGGTTTCAACAGAAACAGCTCGTCTAGACTTCGAGAGACATGAAACCCTCTTTAAGCAAGGTTTGGTGTCGCGTAGAGACTTAGAACAAAGCACCATTAAGTATGAAGAAAAAAAGGCCAAACAGTCAGAGACTCTGGCCAAAGTTAATCAAGTAGATGTACGCCTATCAAGGCTCTCCTCGCAAACCAAACTAGCACCCAGCGATGGCATGATTTCACGCCTAAGCTCAGGAGGCAGTTCTACCTATATTAAATCGGGCGATGCCTTAGCCACATTTATTCCAGATAACATTGAGCGCGCAGTTGTAATGAGTGTAAGCGGTATGGATATGCCGCTGCTTGATCAAGGACAAAAAGCACGTTTGCAATTTGAAGGGTGGCCGGTTCTTCAATTCAGTGGGTGGCCATCGGCTTCCATTGGTACGTTTGGTGCGGTGGTCCATTTTATTGAACCGGTCGCAACATTGAATGGTCGCTTCACCGTATGGCTAACACCAGACCCGGACGATCTACCATGGCCCACCAATGGTTTCGTTTCCTTAGGCAGCAAAGCTAAAGGGTGGGTGTTGTTGAATGAAGTAAGCCTGGGCTTCGAGATTTGGCGGCAGCTTAATAATTTCCCACCAGAATTTTCAAACTCAAATGCAGGCATGAATGAAAGCTAGTTTTATACTCATGAAAACTAACCGATTAAAAAGCACTCTATTTGCAACAGCATTTTTAGCGCTTATGATTATGCCGGTGAACGCTAAGCAGGTAGTTAGCCTGCAACAGGTACTTGGCTCTGCGAGCGAGCGATATCCCAAAATACTGGAAGCTAAAGAGAAGCTTAGGCAAGCCCAAGCTGTTCGCTTGGCTGCCGAAGGCGCGTTTGATATAGAGCTCACACAGAACACCAGGGTAAGAACATCAGGTTACTATGACGGTGCTTACGCAAATCAAAAAATTATAAAGCCATTAGCCAATGCCAATGCGAAAGTCTTCGCTGAGTACCGCTTATCAACCGGTGAGTTTCCTGTTTATGAAGATGAATTCGTAACGCTGGACCGGGGAGAGGTAAGTTTAGGGCTGTCCTTTTCTCTATTACGCAATCGCGAGATCGATCCTTATCGTCTCGCTATTGCCAATGCTGACCTAGATATCAGCATGGAGACTTTTCGTCAGCAGGCGGTTCTAAACAACGTACTGTTCGACGCAGCCATTGCTTATATGGAATGGCTGAATGCGTTTGAGCAACTAACTGTTTTTCAGCAATTATTTGAGAATGCAAGGGAGCGGCAAACTGCGATAAACAATCGCGTTAAGTTGGGGCTGTCAGCTAGAATCGATCTGCTCGATAATGAACAAAATTTGCTGAAACGTAAAGCAGCCGTGCTAAAAGCCCAAAACGAATTGGATTTACGTGGTATCGCTCTTTCTCTTTATTGGCGTGATAATTCAGGAAAACCGCTGCCAATAGGACCTTCCCTTCGGCCATCTTTACCGCGGGAACTGTCTAATTCTGCTATTGCTGACATGGACCAGCTTGTTTCAGATGCGATTGCGCTACACCCAGACATTAGATACGTCGACAATCTCATTAAGAAAACCAAGAATAACCGCCAGTTGTATGAGAATGAATTGTTACCCACCGTCGACATCCATTTGAAAGCTGGCCACGATCTTGGTGATGGCAGTAACACCAGAGAAGGACTGGAATCCTATGCCGGAATAGAGTTTTCTATGCCTCTGGGACAGAGCAGAGCTAAAGGCAAAAGAAATCAAGCAAATGCAAAATTAAAGGAGCTTGGCTATCTTCACCAGCGCCTAACAGAAAATTTGAGCGGCTTATTACAACAAGCAAAGGCGAAGTATGTAAACGCCAAGGCCCAAGCACGAATCACATCACGTCGTTCCGATATTGCACAAAAGTTACTAGAACAAGAGCAACAGCGATTTACTCAGGGTGCCAGCGACGTGTTTTTAATTAATATCAGGGAAGAAAACACCTCAGAGGCTAGAATAGACGCCATTACAGCAGAGCTTCAAGGAGTGATGGCGGGCATTGAATTATTGGGTGGGGCTTATCAAATGAATAAAATGCTAAGAAACTCAACTAGAGAAAGTAGCGTAGTCAATTGAATTGCGGCTTGCACCGCATTATTTCGAAGGCGAAAATCAATTGGGAAATCGAGAAAGTAAGCTTCGTTAGCGTATCACGCTTGTTACGAATAATCTCATCACCCTGATTTAGATGATTCTAGATATACTGACCCGGTGAACGGGAAGCTCCAAAAAAAGGGCCACATTGTTCAATTATGCCGGCTGTTGTACTGAGATAGGCTCTGACTACATAACGGGACGAGATTGTCCTCCCAAGTAGCTTATTCATTGATTCAGATGAATTACCTCTCACAGTTTCGGTTTCAGCCGAGCTTCAGCGCTAAGATCTTGTTCAGATAAAATACTCAGTCGTCTGCCACCACCCTCGTACAATCTTACTCTCCCTGCAGGTTCACATGTCGTCAGGCGATGATCCAAACGTAAAAGATGTTGTAGCGTCGACAACGTTCGTTATTTTCGACCTATCGATTGCGACTGTAGAGCAGACTTGATTCGATTTCGTCGATGGATAACGTAAGAACATTCGACGTTTAAGTCGTCTTTGCAACATTTTATGGCAGACTAAATAGAAGAACCAAGTAGGCGACGATTACCGACAGAATCGAGCCAACCAAGATACCAAGTCGATCGCCCTGAAAATAATCACCGCTACCATGCTCAAAGGCTAAGCCGTCGATAAACAAACTCATGGTGAAACCAATGCCACAAGCGACGGACACACCAAGCAGCTGGGGCCTGCCAATTTCTTTGGGCAACCCAACTAATTTAAACGCCACAGCGAGACCGACAAAAAGGCATGATACCTACTGGCTTACCAATCAGCATGCCGGAGGTGACGCCAATAGGCACCGGGTACTCTAAGTCTGTCCAAGACATACCACTCAAGGCCAGTCCCGAATTGGCAAATGCGAAAATTGGCAGTAAAGCAAAGGCCACCGGACCATGCAGGTTATGCTCGAGGTCTGCTATCGGCGATTTTCTGTGCTCATCTCACATTGGGATACAGGACGCAATAAGAACGCCCGCTCGTGCGGCGTGGACACCCGATTTTAAAATGGCATTCCATAAAACGACTCCCACGAACATATAGCTGGATGTGCGCTTTACACCCTACCTATTCATACCTAAAGCAACGGCCAACGCGATTCCATCGATGACCAATGCAGTCAGCGAAATATCCGCCGAGAATACGCCCACTAAAAAAGTAACAACCGCGAGCTTAGCTGGCTAAGAAATAATGGATCCACCAGCGTCTAGGAGCCGCCATTATTGTCGCGAGAAATATTGGTGCGGTTAAGCAGAGCGGCTTTTTGCTTAACCATCTCAGACAACGAATGTTTGAAGTCGCGCACCCGTCGGCGAATGTCAGGGTCAGAAATACTCAACATTTGCGCCGCTAGAATGCCGGCATTTTTTGCATTGTCGATGGCTACACACGCAACAGGAACCCCTGCTGGCATTTGTACGATGGACAGCAGTGCGTCCTGGCCTGCTAATTTGGTCGCACTAATGGGCACGCCAATCACCGGTAGGCAGCTGATGGACGCGACCATTCCGGGCAAATGAGCTGCACCGCCAGCACCGGCGATAATCACATCGTAGCCTCTCTGCTCGGCATTTTGCGCATAATCGTATAGCAAGTCCGGCGTGCGATGCGCGCTAACGATGTCCGTCGTGCAAGGAATCCGCATTTCGGCAAGAACATCGGCGGCCGCCTGCATTATGGGTAAGTCAGAATCGCTTCCCATAATGATTCCGACACGAACAACCATACTCATGCTGCTTCAGCCTTCAGGGCTTGTTCCAATGTCCGGCACTCAGTCAGTTTATCGGCCGCTTCATCCGCCGTATTGGCTGTGCATGTAATATGACCAAGCTTTCGCTGGGCGCCAACCTGGAGTTTGCCATACCAGTGAAACCAGGTGCCTTGGTCAAAGCGCTGCCGTGAAAACGGCCTGTTTCCAAATTGGGAGTTGTCTTCGACGTTTAGTACGTTCTTGCACAGTGCTGCACCCGACTGCTTCGTTGACCCCAGACCAAGGCCGCAGATCGCCCGAAGATGCTGCTCGAATTGTGATGTGTCATTTGCCTCTAATGTCAGATGCCCCGTATTGTGGACGCGGGGTGAAATTTCGTTGATCAACACCGTGCCATCTGCCTGAAGAAACATTTCGATTGCAAACAGCCCGACACCCTGAAACTCAGTAACAATGTCGGCGGCCAATCGTAAGGCAATCGATTTTTGCTCGGTACTAATTCTCGCTGGCGACAAGGCATAGTCGAGAACATGATTTCCAGGCTTAGTCACGGCTTCGACTAGTGGATAATAGGCTAGATTACCTGTGCTATCGCGCGCAATGAGTGCAGATATTTCTTGCACATACGGCACATGCTTTTCTACAAAGGCACCTTGTGACCAGTATTCAGATAGATTGCTTGCGTCTAAAACTTGCACACCGCGTCCGTCGAAGCCACCGCGCTTCGCTTTTTGTACAAAAGGGAATTCGAATTGATCAATAATCTGGTCCATTGTCAGCAGATCACCATCCAGGAAAGGCGCAGTTGGAAAGCCCTTTTTTACCAGCCACTGTTTCTGATCAGCTTTGTTTTGTAATAGCTTCAGCAGATAAGGGCGCGGCGCCACAGCGCAAGCTTCCAGTTGCATGCCTCTTTCCAGCTCCAATAGCGCGCTTTCGCCTATGTCTTCCCGTTCGAACGTGATCACATCAGCAATGCGACAAAGTTCATGAACCGCCAGTGCATCATCAAGGTCGCCGAAAATACATCGATCCGCCAGAGCAACCGCAGGGTCATCTTGATTCTGAGCAAGTACCACAGTCTCAAGATTTAACGTGCACGCGGCCTCACACAAATAGGCGCCGAGCTGACCTGCACCGATTATTCCTACGCACATTTTCTTCATACGCTGAACTCCATGAATAGTCCCAAGCGGTTAAATAGTATTGCGGCTATTCGACTCATTGTTGCAAATTAGTGTAGGTCAAACCCGTAGTTCGAACAATTCGCAGTTACTGAATCAATAGTCAGATTTGACCGACTAATACAAAGTGACCCAATCACATGCACTGACCTTGGTTCTAGAGGAAAGTAACTTTGCGTCTGAAAGGCTATCGCTAACGGAGTTTGATTATGAAAGAGCACAATTTCCAGCGAAGGGCATCGGCTAGCTCACTCGTTTCGGAACAGCCAGGATTTTCCTGGAAAGTTATCGCTATGGCTTCCCTGGCGTTTGGCTTGCGAACAGCAACAGCTATCGAGGCTGATCAGAGCTCGGCAGATGTTGGATGCGACGGTTTTGGACCACAGACTTCACACGATATGTTCAGCTGTCCGGTAACTACCGTAGGCGATTTTCACTAGCGCCCGGACTAATCAGAACTGAATTTGTGCAATAGGCATTTTCATTCAAAAGGAGACTTGAGTGTAGGTAATGGCTATCAGTAAGTCGTTGTCGAAAGCTGAGCGTACAAAGTCTCGCGAAGTGGTGTAACAAGCAAGGGGGTGACGAAAATCACGCTCACGTTCGTCGTAAACCCTCGATTTACTGTCTGATATAAAGTAAGGAGAAGTGTGATGAGGAAAAGCTTTGTTTGCTCTCTATCGCTGATGTTTGGCGTGTTCACAACGTCGTTACAGGCAATCGAAGCGTTGCCTGCCAACGAGCTTTTTGAGCACTGTGCGCTCTATCATGAGGATCCAGAGGGTAAGGATGCCATCTTTTGCGTACGTTATATACAAGGCTTCATTGACGGTGCGATAGCGACCGATGAGAGAGTGCTTAAGAACTTAGAGGCGGAGTATAGTGCCACCAATGAGACGTTCTCGGCACGTGCTATCCGCATGCGGTCGTCAGACCGTCAGCGTCAGCGTCTCCTGGAGCGATTTGGGGCCAGCAGCTATGCAGATATCTGCCTGGGCGCGCCGGTACCGCTAATGGCGGTTGTACAGATAGTGGTGGAAAACCTAAATGGCAAGGCGGATCAATGGCCGGATAACAAAAGTGCTCGTGAGGTGGTCCTTGCGACTCTAACAGAGCACTATCCTTGTGCACAATAAATGAGTATTAGAACTCAGAGTGAGGGCCCTCTTTTAGGAAGCGAAGTGCAAATTGCGACCCAAAGAGCGCGTCATCTAGGTGAGATGATTCGCTAACAATTAAGCGGCGCGAACCCTGGACATTTCCAAGCTTTCGGCCTTGATAGCCCGGGTTTCTGACTCCGATAATTCCAGCAATGTCGCCAGACGCGTCAAGTAACGAACCGCTTCCACGCGACAGTCATCCAGAACGAGCAACGCTGACTCATAAACCCGACGCGCTAGTCGCACATCATCAACGACCATTGCCACCTGCTCCACTGTTTTGGGGGCTTGAAATTCGTCCAATAGAAACAAGCGCTCTTCGGTGGTCAAATGCATCAGATCCACCTGACGAAAGAGACGTTGATGCTCTATTGTATCTATATGGCCGTCAGCGATAGCGGCAGAAATCATCGCTCTGAGAACAATTTCTTTGTCGGAATTGGAAACAAGCGGTTTATCATTTCGTGCGTTTAGGACTGAAACACTCATGTGCTTTACTCTCCTGCTGATAAAAAAACGTGGTGACTGAGTAAACTATGGATCAGTTCTTGAAAATGAAAAAATCGTTTTTTTCGTAGCATTCGTTCGACTGACTCGAATCAACACCCACTCCCATTGGTCGAGAAATTCGAACACTACACAATAATTAAATTGATTTTTATATTATGTGTCGGGTCTATCATTGCTACTTCGACTTCGACTTCGACTTCGACTTCGACTTCGACTTCGACTTCGACTTCGACTTCGACTTCGACTTCGACTTCGACTTCGACGCATTAAGGGGAGCTCCGCATGCTGACCATCGATATGGCCAATGAACTTGATTCACAATGGCGAGACACTATAGAGCTCGAAGTGGCTCTCAACCTTCCGCCCTTTGAAGAGCAACGACACTATGAAGTTCGCTTCTTGCAGTTGGATTTACAGGCAAATGCTCAGGTCGGCTTTCTGTGCGAGATACTGACAAAGGAAGATGGCAGAGAGGTCGCCAATGTGAAAGTGAGCGCCCGAGACGGAGGGTTTGCGATTCGGCAGTGCCTGCAACGCACAAGGCGCGATATGAAACGCAGGTCAATCTTCGGTGACAGAGCTACCAAAGCGCAAGGCGCTTATAAACGCGAATGGCAATTCAGTTAGCAAATAGATTTTCACGCGCGGCTGCGGTGATGCTAACGACCGCCGGGTGCTTGATTTTACGCTCAGGAGATATCGCGTAGTAAGACTCGCTAACGCCTTCAGCAATTCCAATGCAACGCACGTGATACATTCGCTCGACTTCCTCGGTAATGGCCGCAGGAGCGGGAAAAATTCCAGCACCTGCCTCGCCAAACGCTTTCAGAAGAGCGCTGTCATCGAATTCAGCAACTATCTTCGGGGATACATCCATCTGATCAAACCAATCATCCAGGCCTTGCCGCAGAGCGTTGGTGCTTAAGGGCATCAGCATTGGTGCCTGATCCAGCGACTGAGGGAATTTTTTTGCTGCATGAATGGCAGTTCTTGGCTGCGCGAAAAATGCGATTGGACTTTCGCCCAGTACATGATTGAAAGCGCGAACGTTGAGGCCAGTGGGAACCGGTCTATCAGATATAACAATATCAAGCTTGTGGATTGCCAAATCGGCCAATAGTGAATCCAAACGTCCTTCCGTGCACACAACTTTGAGTCCATCTTCCATTTCAAGCGCCGGCTGTACGATTCGATAGGATATAAGCTTGGCAATTGAATTGACCAGTCCGACATTAAGAGTGAGCGGCACTCCTTCATCGCCATCCCGCACGCGCTCCGTCAGCTCAGCGCCAAGAGTAAATATTTCATCCGCATATTGGTAAACAACTTGGCCCATCGCACTGGGCACCAAACCCCTACCTACGCGATGGAACAATGGTTGGCCTACAGCGTCTTCCAGTGATTTAAGCTGTCCGCTGATAGTTTGAGGAGTTAAATGCAGCGATTCAGATGCTCGTGCGATGCTGCCCTTGCGTACTACGGTCCAAAAATACTGCAGGTGGTTGTAGTTCAGGTGGCGCATACAGTTGATGTCCCTAGCGAATAATGGAATTAGTGTATACGAATACATTGCTCCATATAATCGTATTAACATCGCTCAATATACGTATTTTTCGAACTATTATCCAGAGAGTGAATTTGGAACGGCCCACCCGCCGGAATGCCTCTGCATACCATTGGCGTGGTTCAGCATGCTTGGTTACATGTTGTCTGCAGCAGAGTAACTGTTCGGTTGGCGGATAAGGAGGTTTGTGACACTCAATATGCTCATTTTTTGTCTTGGGAAAAGGGTCTGTACTACCATGCTTCGCTGATTCCATTCTTTATTCTCCGCACGACGTTCCTCTATTGGTCGTCAGGTCTTTAGGAAGGCTTGGATCGACTGCTGATGGATTAATGCTGAAATAGATTCGAAATTTCGCTTGTTTAAAGATTCGACATCTTGTTAGACGCAACTCTTTCGGCACTAGTCGTCAATCTAACATAAAAATATAGTCATCCAAGAAATAAAACGCGACGCATTAAGCACCGCTTACTAGAAACATGTTCTTCGACAAACATGATTATCCATTCGTTAGGCGGTGAGGATCAATAGTTCGAAAATTACGAAGGTGTTCGACGCTAGAAACGACTTTTATTGCGCTGATTGAAAGCTAATATTGAGACTGAAACAACAACTGAGGTAATCGACAATGAATCTGAACAAAGTTTTTAATGCCGTTTCCAGCAGTGGTCTTTCGGCAGGTCTTGCGGGTGGGGCAGCTGGAGGTTTGCTCACCGCCGCAATCACCACCAAGGGTGGTAAGAAGATGGCAAAGAATGCATTACAGCTTGGTGGCATCGCGGCTATTGGTGGTCTCGCGTGGAATGCCTACAAATCGTATCAGGCTAACAATGCGCTTCCACCTTCTGTCAATCAAGACAGTCAAGCACAACAACCTGCATTTCTATCAGCGGGATTAACCATGACCGACTTTAGCGACGCTTTGGACAACAAAGCGCATCCGTCAGGAGGGTTGCTGATCGTTCAAACCATGATTAGTGCAGCGATGGCAGATAACCATATCGATACAGGCGAGAGTAGGCGCATTTTTTCTGAGATAGATCGCCTCGAACTGAGCAACGATGAAAAGGCCGTGTTGATCGACGAAATGAATGAACCAAAATCTATCCATTTCTTATGTAAACAGGTTCAGAACCCCCAAACGGCCATAGAGGTCTATACAGCCGCGTATGTCGCCATTGATGAATCGCGGCCAGAGGGCGCGCAATACTTGGCTGACATAGCCTCGCAGCTCGAACTTCCAGAGGCTCTCATTGAATCCGTACGAATGCGAGCGCGAAGTCCTACTTCGTTGGCAGCCTGACTCCCTCCCAAGCCTTCTATCCTCTACTGTGTAAAAACACAACCATGTAGCTTTTGTATGCATTAGCGGTTGAGCTTTAGATCTTATGGTTGAAAACGAATTAGGTCCAACAATAGGCAAAAACCTATGCATGAAAGTAACGAAAGTGAACCTACTGTGGCCTTCTATCTCAACCACAACACGCAGAAAGATGGATCGCATCTTGTGCATACTGAGCGATGTAAGTTTCTCCCCAGAAAGTACAACAGGATCTCGTTGGGTTGCTTCTTTTCGTCTCAAGAAGCCTCAAAGGCCGCGACTGCGCATTTTCCGAGAACAAAAGAGTGCGTATTCTGCAATCATTCCTCGGAGATGACTACGGTATAGGAGACCGCAAAAATCCTTGGGGCAAAGAAAAAATATTTATGCCACCATGGATAGTTCCTCCTCATCTTCTGACGGTACGTCGTCCACATTCATTGACGGGTACCACTGCTTAAACTGATTTCGTAATTCGCCGTTAAGTACCGCTGTTCGAGTTTGCAGTAAGTGGTGAGCGCCTTGAGTAGACCACTGCATCTGTTGCTTTTTCACCATCCGCTTTGAGATCACTTCATTGACGGTCGATTCTACAAATGCAGTGGAGATGGTTTCACCATAGCGGTGTTTCTCTCCATAATTGGGGATCAGTTTGGCATTTTTCTGGATATAGACGGACAGTTCTTTAAGGTGCTTCAATAGCTTGTGCTGTCGCTTGTATGTGATGTCTTCATCGGCGCAATTCAGATGGCAGTCCTCCAGGAGACTGATCGCTTTTACGGTGCTGCCATGCCATAGATAATGTTTTGTAGATACCATCTCTCTCTACTGCATTCAATATCAAGTTAATACGATTTGAGGCGTATATCTTGTTTGGTTTTTAATCACACCAAAACAAATCTGTATCAGCTTCCGCATTGCAGCTCCGAGTGCCTGCATCTTTTTTTTTCCAGCACCTATTAGCCTAGCTTTTTGAGCCTTTATGTCGGGGTTGTGAGTGCCGGCGCAAACTGCGGCTAAAAACAGTTTGGATCGGATTCTGGATGGGCCTGATTTACTTAAGGTGGTGCGCTCTTTGAATGTACCCGACTCGTTAAGCCTAGGGATTAACCCGACATAAGCTGCGACTTGCTTTGCAGATGAGAACTTCTTTGCCGCGAACAAATAGACGAGTTCCCTTGCCATAACTTTTCCTATTCCGACAACGCTGAGTAACAGTTCACGATTTGAACTCATCTCTTGATTACTAGTGATGAGATTATCTATTTCATTTTGAATTTCATTAATCTCGTTATCCAATATCGAAATAATATACTCGGTTGATTTTATCACTCGTGTGGCGGCATCACTGATGACACTTGCCTCAAGCCGGTTGCTTTCTCTCAATCTATCTTTCTCTAAAGCGCTGAGTCGGCGAATCAGCGCTTTTATGGCTCGGACATCATTATCTTCCGGCATCCATAGCGTTAGATCATCAAGCTGCATTGAGCCGTACCTTGCGAGCATCGCCGCATCAGACTTATCTGTTTTATGCAAAAGGCCTAGTGATTGTGCGAATTTCTTTGCTTTGCCTGGATTAGAAAGAAATATTTTGAAGCCCTTCCCATGTAAAAAATACGCCACAGCTTCATGATAAACACCTGTAGCTTCTATCGTAATCAATACGTTTTTCGGCGCATTACCGGCTGATTTTTCGATCCATTTGTAGACGCTGCAAAATCCATCCTTTTTGTTTTCAAATTTCTTTGACCTTTTCCTGCCTGTTGTTTTATCAAGTAAGATACAAAGATCTAATGATTCCTTACCAACATCAATTCCAACGTTTATTCGCATATCTATCGACTCCACTTGTACATACAGCATCATCAGCGCATCGCTGAGTGCTTGGATACCATCCAGTATTAAAGAAATATGAAGTCAGGGCATAATCTACATTACAATGTTAAAACATTACGTGGCATAACATGCTCACTGACTTCTTGCGACGAAGTTAGCTAAACAATCATTCGCAATCGATACAAGTGGCATAGTGAAATTGCCCACCTAACTGGAGGTGATAGTATCATCTCCATATCAACTAGGTGAGACAATGACGAAGAAGACAAGACCAACTTTCAGCCCTGAATTCCGCATGGAATGCGCCCAACTTGTAGTCGACCAGGGCTACAGTATTCGTGAAGCAGCAGAAGCCATGAATGTCGGCAAATCCTCAATGGATAAGTGGGTTCGCCAACTGAAGCTGGAGCGCGAAGGGGGAACTTCGACGGCGTCGCCGATGACTGCCGACCAGCGAAAGATTCGCGAACTTGAGAAGCAATTACGGCGCTCCGAGATGGAGATCTCGATACTAAAAAAGGCTTCTGTGAATTCAAGTCGTCAGTGCAACATGTTTGTTCAGTGTATCGCCTGGTGTCCGATAACCCAAGGTTTTGCGTGGCCGTTGGTTAAGCCGCTTCGCTATTTTTTTTAACTCGGCCTGCGTATGAACTGCCAAATCTGTTTTCTTTGGGAAGTATTGGCGTAACAGTCGATTGGTATTCTCATTGGTGCCACGTTGCCAAGGACTTTGTGGATCACAAAAGTAGACTTTCGTATCCGTCGCCATAGAAAATAATTTGTGATCGGCTAGTTCCATGCCGCGATCCCAAGTCAGTGATTCTCGCAGATGTCGCGGCAATTTCTTAACCTCCCGTGTCAGCGCCGACACGACCGATTTAGTATCCTTGCCATTGACTTTAACCAGCATCGTAAACCGAGAGTGGCGTTCCACTAATGTCGCGATGTGGGTGTTGCCGGACCCACTGATCAAGTCTCCTTCCCAGTGTCCGGGGACGGCTCGATCCTCAATTTCTGGTGGACGATCAGCGATCGAAATAGCGTCGATGATGCCACCACGAGCATTACCTCGAGTGTTATTCGTTCGCGATTGGCGAAAGACGCGCTGGGTGCGCAAATGTACTTGAAGCTCCTTTTTCAGCACCCCACGCGACTGAATAAACAGACTTTTATAGATCGTCTCATGTGACACGTGCAAGGACTCGTCGTCTGGGAAAGTAAACGATAGCCAACCAGATATTTGCTCCGGTGACCACTCCTGAGAGAGCTTCAGCGCGATTATGCTTCGCAGTTTACCATTGAGGGCTAAAGCGCAGAGCTTAGGCCGTCGAGCCCGCTCCCACGCTTGTGTATCGGCATTTGCCGCCCTATAACGTGCAGCTCCACCATTCCTACCTATCTCACGACTGATCGTAGAGGGTGAGCGGTTAAGGTCATAGGAAATCTGACGCATCGAATGACCACTAGCGAGGCCACGCGATATGGCCTCTCGTTCCATCGAACTTAATGAACTTGTTCGCCTTGTCCGCTTTGCCGGCTGAAACCCACCGAACAGTCGCAACACGCCGAATATCGATGCCGGGTGTTTATACAGAGCACGACCTATCTCGCTGAGCGATTCTCCGTCATGCCAACGCTTCCATACTTCGTCTTTCTCTTTGTCGCTTAATCCGGGACGCCCTAATCGTGCCATTACACAAATCTCCAAAATCAGTGAGTGAGTATTGTGTGTTGCGTTGATGGGTTGAATCCACCCTGGCCTTTTTTAATATTTCCTTTTCCATGCGCAGATCTTTGACTTCCTTGCGCAGCCTTTTAAGTTCGACGCGCTCATCCTCAGAGAGCACTTTGCCGGCCTTCTCGGCCTCCAGCTGGCCCTTCCACCGATGCAGCATATTGCTGCGAATACCCAGTGAATCGGCGGCTTTCTGGATGCTGTAGCCCTGTTCGTTAACCAATGCGACAGCCTCTTCCTTAAATTCCCGTGGATACGTTTTGTAAGTACGTTTCGTCGTCATAAACACCTCGATAAGTGACATCATTATTGTCTCTCATAAAAGTGTCCGGAACCATTAGACCAGAACACCGTGACAACCCGTCAAAAGACGGACTCTTTTGCGGCCTACGCGCAGGGAACCTATGAGTTGTCGGATGCAACTAATCTAACGCTTGGCATACGACACACCTCAGAAACCAAGGATTTTGAGGGTACCCAATCAGTCTTTCTTCCAAGTGTCGCTTTCACGTTACCTTTGATAGCGGTTAGCGATCAGACCAAAGAAGACAAAGTGACATGGCGTGTCGCGTTGGACCATCAGTTAAGCGATGATGTGTTGGTTTATGCTTCGTTCAATACAGGGTTCAAAAGTGGCGGCTACGATTTTGGCAGTGGAGGCGCCGTTGTATCGTTCCGTCCGGAAGAGTTGGATGCATTCGAGCTAGGCGTGAAAAGCGAATGGCTTGATCGACAGGTACGAGTTAATGCTGCCGTGTTTTACTATGACTACACGAACCTTCAATTGGCAACATTTTCCGACGGGGTTCCGGTTATCACCAATGGTGATTCCGCTGATATTTTTGGTATGGAGTTAGAGATAGATGCGACTCTAACGGAGCGCTTATCATTGAATGCAGCAATTGCCCTCCTTGATAGTGAGTTCAATGATTTTCCTATCGAGCCCACCGTCGCGCTGGCAACCGGTGGCGTTGGTACAGGGCCTGCGATCAGCGCGGCCGGTAGCTCACTGCCGTTTTCGCCAGAATGGACAAGCAGTGTTGGTCTGAACTACCAAATACCGTTATCGGTGGGAAGCCTCCGGTTTGCGGCAGACTATTTCTATTCCGATGGTTGGTTTGCAACGGAAGACAATCGCTTGAAACAAGACAGCTATTCGCTGGTGAATGCCTCTGTGAATTGGTATGCCAATTCCGATGAAACGCTGAGCGTGAGACTGTGGGGAAAGAATCTAGCTGATACCGATTATGCGATGCAGATGGGATCACAAGAGGGATTCACCGATTTCGTATCGATGGCACCCGGCCGAACCTTCGGCGCTACGGTCGGATTCAATTTCTAATTACTCCATTGTTGGTGCGTTCCCAGCTGGTACGCGCTGCAAACTAACGACAGGCTTTTAAAGATAAAGATGGCAAAGAAAATATTGGTGGTCGGAGCCACTGGGTACGTTGGGGGCAAGGTGGTTAAACAGTTACTGTCACTGGGCGCGGAGGTCACCGCATTGGTCCGCCCTTCGACGGACGCAGGCCGCTTGGAATCTCAAGGTGTCAGAGTGGTTCGCGGTGATCTCACGAAGCCGGGGACGCTGTCCCCCGCGTTGACTGGAGTCGATGCAGTGGTGACGACAGCCATCGGATACATGTCGACAAAAAAAGGCGATTCTTTGTCAAGTGTTGATGACATAGGAAACAAGAATCTTGTTGACGCGGCACTACAAATGCACGTGCCAAAACTGGTATTCAACAGCGTTCTTGCGTGCGACAAGGCAGAGTCCGTGCCGCATTTCTGGCAAAAGAAACTCATCGAAGACTATATGGCCTCCAAGGGTCTTCCATTTGTCGCCGTGCGGCCCGGTGCGTTTCTTGATCAAGAGGCATCGTCGGATTTTTTTGCGTCAGGGCTAAAAAAGGGCACGTTGCTCGTTATGGGATCAACGACGAAGAAATGGTCACATGTTCTAACCGATGATCTGGCGAGGTATTTAGCGATTGCGGCTGTAGAGGACAACATTCCCTTTGGAACTATTGATGTAGGGATGAAGGAGCCATTAAGCATGCAACAGTTGGCGGCACTCGCTTCCGATTACACAGGAAAGTCCATAAAGATCCGCTCCATACCGTGGCCTCTGGTTGGGCCAATCCTGCTGTTAGGGGGATTCTACAAGCCCTTTCTGAGCGACTTAAAGAAGATGTTTGATTTTTTCTTCACTGGCGAATACGTCGCGAATACCGTTCAGCAGCAGGAAGTATTCGGCGATGTACCCACACTGAAAGACTGCGCTTACCGGTACTTTGAAGAAATCGGACTTGAAAAAAAAGGGTAACAGCGAGGACGTATCTCTGCACTGCAGCTTAAAGCAATGTACAAACAAAGAAGCATTGCCTGGCAAAGCTTTTCACGTCGTAGACGTTTATATTCGACGTTGTGCACCGCGCAATTGCAACTCTATCGTTGCTCGTGCACTACGATTTTTTGCTGACGTTGTGATAGCCGTAGGGTGTGCGCTCAAGCCAAACACCCGTTGATTTATAAGCGCATGTGAATTTCCAGACCGTCACAATCGTTTCTCATCTGAGCACAGATTGTGCCCCCATGTGCCTCGATCACTCTTTTGGCAATTGCCAAGCCGACACCGGCTCCCGTCGTTGGCTCATTCGATTCATTGGTGCGCGCTTGGTAGAACGCATTGAAGATTTTCCCCAATTCCTCAGGGTGTACGCCTGGACCTTGATCGATCACTGAGATGATAATCTTCTTATCTTGTTGTGAAAGCATTAGCGTGACCGTTTTGCCTTGCGGAGTGAATCGAATCGCGTTGCGTACTGCATTTTCAATGGCGCTGCCCAACCAATGCGGATCGCCATTGAACGCTATCGACTCCGCAGGCGCTTGCCACGCAAGCCGTTTGCCTAGCTGCCTACACTCAAAATCAGCGTCGATTGCAATCGTCTCTAGAAGTTGGACCAGGTTCAACGATTGTCGTTTGAGAGCATCTGGACCGACGTCTAACTGACTCAAACCCATTATCTGCCCAACCAGTGACTCCAAGCGTTCCGTTTCCCGTTGCAAGCGTTCAGACAAATTGTCAAGATTGTGCCCGTCGTTTTGTCCATCTTGTCGGGCCAGGCCAAAGGCCATCTGCATGCGTGCAATCGGAGAGCGGAGCTCATGAGACACGTCGCGCAGCAATTGCTGCCGGCCAACAATCAGTGTGCGTAATCTGGACGCCATGGCATTAAAGCTTCGAGCTAACTCTCCAATTTCGTCTTTACGCCGCAGAGCCGGTTTATCCACTTCGACGTGCAAATTTCCCAAGGTAATTGCATCGGCCAGCTGCCTTAGCTCCTCAAGAGGTTTCGTCACCAGACGCGAAAGGACCCAAGCGCACAACCCGGTTGCCGCTATGATCAGCAGCACAGCGCCCAGTGGAAAAAGAGGGTTTTTGATTCTGGACCAGGGTGAACCCGGCGGCGGCGCGGTGATCAGATTGAATACCTTGCCCTCAGTGCCAATCAAGCGCGGGTAGGGTCGCCACGTCTCATAGAGAACGCCTTGATATTCACCTTGTGCGCCATTGTGATGGGCGCTCCCATGATCTCTAAATGGGCGACCCAAAAGCTCTTCACCCGTCTGGTCAACGATAAGCATTTGGGGAAATCCGACCTTCTCTTGGTATTCATGCAACCACACGGTCAATCCGTGCTCGCCCTCTTCAGATAAAGCTTGGGCGGCACTCTGTAATGAGCTTGTTTTTTCAAATTGCGAATCTGACGTAGACAGTGACAGCATGACAAGGACTGCTGTCACAAGCGCCGTAATCGCTAAACTGCACCAGATGCCGAGCAGTATTTTATGTGACAAACGTTTCACAACTCTTAACTCTTGCCTGGAACGAGAAGGTAGCCTGAGCCGCGAATGGCACTGATCTCAACGCTGTCACCAATCTTGCGGCGCAGATTACTGACGTGGGTATCGATGCTGCGGTCGTACAATTGCAGCTCTCGTCCCAGTGCGCTTTGTGAAAGCTCGGCGCGGGTTAGTAGCTTTCCAGGTTGGCTTAGTAGGCAATGCAAAAGACCAAACTCAGCCCCCGTCATTGTCACTGTATTCCCCGCGACCGTTGCCTGCCGAGTTGTTACATTCAGAACAACATCGCCGGCCCGCAGTGCGTCGTCATTAGCGGGAAGTGAGCGTCTCAAGACCGCCCTGACCCGAGCCAGTAATTCGCGGGGATTAAAGGGTTTGGCAAGGTAGTCGTCGGCCCCCAATTCCAAGCCCAAAATTCTGTCGCCCTCATCGCCACGTGCGGTCAGCAAGAGAATGGCAATCGTGTTGCCTTCTGTTCGAAGTTGACGTAACAAGTCCAGACCCGATTCACCAGGCAGCATAATATCGAGAAGCAATAAATCTGCCTGGCTCTCAGCGAGAAAGGTTTTCGCAGTAGCGATACTTGAACAGGTCGACACTTTAAAATCTTCGCGACCAAGGAATGTGGCCATCATCTCGGTCAGCTCGTTATCGTCGTCAATCAGTACTATGTGCTGTGCTGCTTCATTAACTTGGTTTGGATCCATAGTCTAAAGAGTGCCGTATTTCGCTGTGTATGTCAGGGTTCGGCTGCAATCTTGACAGTTCTTTGCAGAACTTTACACCCGCTTAACCCTATAATAAGGCGGCTTCAGTCAGTATGAAGCTGTATTCTAGGAGTTTAGTGATGATCAAACAATTCTGCAGTGGCTTAGTTCTAATTCTGCTTTCCATTCTCGCGCTGCATGGCAGTGCCCAAGAGTTTGTTGCTTTTGAAAGTGTGCAGTTTAGGCCCTTGGCCTTGTCGGTTAACAAGCGCCTATTGTTTGCGGTGAATACGCCCGACAATCGCTTGGAGATTTTTGACGTCAGCGGTGACGAACCACTGATCATTGATTCAGTACAAGTTGGCCTTGAACCTGTCGCTGTGGCCGTATTGTCCGCGACTGAAGTCTGGGTGGTTAATCACCTTTCTGATTCGGTGAGCGTCATTGAACTTGGCCGAGGTCAAGCACGCGTTACGCGCACCTTACTAGTGGGCGATGAACCAAGGGACATCGTGTTCGGTGGTGCGGGTGGGAACCGAGCGTTTATTACAGCGGCGCACAGAGGTCAAAACAGCCCGTACAACGATACAGAAAATCCTGGAGAAATGACCACACCAGGAATAGGTCGTACCGATGTCTGGGTTTTTGACACGGATAATCTCGGTGATCGTATGGGAGGCACTCCGCTGCAAGTGATGGCGTTGTTTGGAGACACGGCGGGGCCACTAACTATCAGCCCAGACGGAAAAGATGTCTATGTAGGCGTGTTTAAGTCCGGCAACAAAACGACGATTGTGTCTGAGCTGCTGGTATGCAATGGCGGTGAAAGTGCAGAGCCTTGCCAGGCGATAGAAAGTGAAGCCGTTGCGCCAGGCGGCTCACCTGCGCCCAATGTCGACAGTGAGGGTGTGCCTGCTCCTGAAACGGGGCTAATTGTTCGCGAGGAGAACGGTGTTTGGCGTGATGAGCTGGGGCGGGATTGGAGTGATCAGATACGGTTTGATTTACCTGACTATGATGTCTTCAGGATTTCTGAAGTGAACAATGAGTATGCACAAACAGCCGCCTACAGCGGCGTTGGTACCGTATTGTATGGCATGTCAATAAACCCTCGCACGGGTCAATTATACATCAGCAATTCTGAGGCAAAGAACGAGGTTCGTTTTACTGGTACGCGACCAGAGGGCAGTACCCTCAGTACAGTCAATGGACGATTGCACTTGGCCCAAGTCACGGTAGTAAACCCCGAGATCAATGAGGTAACGCCGCGGCATCTAAACAGTCACATAAACTACAGCACGGTCCCGTCACCAGCAGAGACCAAGTCGCGGTCATTATCCACGCCAATGGGAATGGTTTCCTCGTGGGATGGAGCTCAATTGTTTGTTGCAGCGATGGGGTCAAATAAGATTGCCGTTCTGGACGCAAAAGCGCTCGAGAATGGCGAGCTAGTCCCGGATTCAAGTTCACACATTACTGTAACGGGCGGCGGTCCGACCGGCCTGGCATTGGATGACCGGCGCCGGCGCTTATACGCTCTAACACGCTATGACAATGGAGTGTCCGTGATTGATATAGCGGCACGAGCCGAAATTGCTCATACACTCATGCCAAATCCAGAACCTGAAACCGTCATCAATGGCCGACCATTTCTGTACGATGCAAGTTTAACCTCAAGTAATGGAGAAGCGTCTTGTGCAACCTGTCACGTAGGTGGTGACAAGGATGAAATTGCGTGGGATCTTGGCAACCCGTTGGGTAGTCAGGTGGAGAACCTCAATCCATTCACGTTTAGACCACCGCCTGCACCGCCTGCGACGATTCACCCCATGAAGGGACCCATGTCCACCCAAACCTTGCGTGGCATGGCCACACACGGACCGATGCATTGGCGCGGTGATAAATCAGGCGCGTTTGATCCCGACGGTGATGCCCTCGATGAGCGAGCCGCGTTCATGCAATTTAATGAAGCTTTCGTTAACCTACAAGGGCGCGACAGCGAACTACAGGAAGCTGATATGCGCGCGTTTACCGATTTTGTGTTGCAGATACTTCCGCCGCCAAATCCTATTCGAAACCTGGATGATTCGCTCACGGTTGCGCAGGCAGCAGGGCGAGTCGATTTTTTTGAACAACCCTTGAATGCGTTCGGCGCTACTTGCAGCTCGTGTCATGCGTTAGACCCTGACGCGGGGTTCTTTGGTGCTGATGGGCTGTCTGTATTTGTCGGTGCACCGAATACGCCCGCACAAGCCGATCTTAAATCGCCTCAATTGAGAAATGCCTACGAAAAAGTAGGCATGTTTGGGCAAGCCGGCAATGATCTCGTTGGCACCGACAACACCGAGCATACTGGTGATCAGATACGAGGTTTTGGTTTCATGCGCGACGGTGGTTTTGACACGCTACAACGCCGGATTAACATTGCCATATTTGATACCCCTGGCGGCGAGCAGCAACATCGAAACATCGAGCAGTTTATTTTTGCCTTTGATAGCGATCTAAAGCCCGTGGTCGGGCAACAGATAACATTGCGTCATGACAGTGGGGCGGAAGCGAATCGACGCGTAGACCTTCTGGTTAGCAGAGCGGACGCTGGAGACGCTGACCTAGTCGTTAGTGGTCGAATAGACGGTACCTCACGTCAATGGCTCCGCCAGGACGATAATCACTTCACACCAGACAACGAAGTCCTTGAGCCATCGACTGAGCAAGCTCTGCGAGCTTTAGCAACTGTGCCCGGACAGGAGCTAACCTACACAGCGGTGCCTCTCGGCTCCGGTGTGCGCCTTGCGCTTGATCGTGACCGGGACTCTGTTTTAAATGGCACCGACAATTGCCCATCCTTGCCAAACCCAGAGCAGTCTGACACTGACAACAACGGCGTTGGTAATGCCTGTCAAAGCGCGACCGACAGAACAGTGATCGGCGAAGCAATAGATGGCGAAACGGGCAGTTTCTTTTCATCCGGTGGAGGCGGCTCGGTCTCCGTGTTCAGTCTGCTTTTTCTTTTCTTGTTAGCGCATTGCAAACCGATAGGTCGCAGCCCTTCGGTTGCTTGCACCACAAAATGAGCAGACAATGGCACATTGGGGTTTTGCGTGAAACCCCTCCATAAGTACCAGTAGCTTCTGTTTGGATCATGGTTTTACGCGGATATTGGCAATCATTTCATCAAGGTCTGGCATTCTTAGTTCCCCGTTGAATTCGTATCGACCAAACAGATTGATGTGTTGCCAGGCAACAGGCGATAATCGTTTGACCAACGCCACTTCTTGTTCTTTTTCTTCCGATGTAAACTTTGCCAGTAATTTGGACAGCATCAGTACGTTGTACTAGATAATGACATTGGCGATGAGGCGGCTGCAATCGCTCTCCAGCGCAATTTCATACTCTGTTGTTCCTCGGAATTTGCCACCGTTGCGCTGCGTAATAGGCCCAGTGACCGGGTAGCTCCGAAAAGGGCCATATTTCAAACCTGAAGTACAGCTTGCTACCCTAGATGCAATTCTAATAACAGCATCTAGGAGTCCATCATGAACGATTTCGATCAGCAGATTGAAACTGATAATCGTTGGGAATTGCAAGACGAAGAATGGAAGTTGTTGAAGGGTAAATCTTCCAGCAATCGTCTGGGGTTTGCACTTCAACTTAAATATTATGTTGTTCATCGACGCTTTCCGAAGGACGTCGACGACATCCCTGAATTCATTCAACACCGCCTCGCGGCTGTACTTAAACTCTCTACCATCACTCTCGAAAGCTATGATTGGGCGGGGCGATCAGGTAAACGTCATCGCAAGGAGATCAGGGAGTATTTCAGTGTCCAGAGACTCTCAAACGAAGACAGGCTCGCATTCCACCAGTGGCTTATAGACGATGTGTTTCCATTAGGCGTCGATCATGATCACGCGAGCGAACTCGCATTTGATTGGTTTCTGAACTCTGGTATAGCCTGTCCAGCCGAGCGTGAATTGCAGCGTACTGTTCGCTCTTCTTATCGATCCTTCGAGCGCCATCTTTTGGCTCAGCTGTCTGATCATCTATCACCGGCAAGTAAGCAATTGACACACTATTATCCAATTCGCTCATGCACACTGGCATCGACACAGTGAAAAAAGACCCAGGCGCGATAGGCTTGGAAAGTGTCCTCAAGCAGATCAAAAAACTGGATGCAATTCGGTCCGTTGACTTGCCAACACTGACACTAGAAAACTTAGGTTCGAAGTTACTAGATGGGTTCAAACGTCGTGTCTGCCACGAAACAGCGTGGGAACTTAGGCAACACCCACCAAATGTCAGATACGGACTTTTAGTTATGTATTTGTACTGTCGTCAAGGTGAGATTGTAGATGATCTAATCGAATTGTTTTTGCAGCTCGTTTCCCGGCTTGACAGGCGTGCGGAGCAGAGGGCAACAAAATCGCACGGTCGTGACCAGCGCGCTATTCAAGATAAAACAGTTCTGCTTTATAAAGTAGCAGAGGCCGTGCACTTGTATCCTGACGCTCGGGTTAAGGACGTCATCACGCCCTTATTTGGCGAAGATGCCTTGTCTAAATTGCTTAGCGAAGGTAGAGCAGCCAAGCAGAGCTACGATGAGTTGGTCCACGGTTACACCCGCTCTTCCTATGCGGCACACTATCGACGAATGCTACCGAGCCTCCTGGAGGCACTGGAGTTTCGATCGAACAATACACGCCATCGCCCAGTTCTCGACGCGGTAGACCTTCTCAGCCAATACATCGGTGCCCGTGGTCAGTGCTTTCACATGCTGCACCACATTCCTATTAAAGATGTTATTCGCCCTAAGTGGCGTAATCTAATCAGTCGATCAGATGCTGATGGGACACAGCAAATTAATCGTATTGACTATGAGGTATGTGTACTGCGTGTGTTGCGAGAGCGGCTACGCTGCAAAGAAATCTGGGTTGTGGGCGCTAATAAGTATCGGAACCCTGATTTAGATCTCCCAACGGATTTTGAAGAAAAGCGGACTTTTTATTACGAAGATTTGGGTCATCCGACCGAGGTCCAATCCTTCGTCCTTAATTTGAAAAGAACCATGCAGCAGGCTCTTCATGGTTTGAATCGATCTTTACCGCATAACGCCCGCGCTAGTATCTACTCGTCCGGGAAAAATCGAATTGCGCTGTCACCGCTGAAACCACAGGGCGAGCCAATAGCGCTTCACTACCTTAAGAAGGAAATCACAAAACACTGGCCAGGCACTCCGCTGATAGATGTCTTCAAAGAGGCCGATATGCGGATTGGCTTTACTGATTTTTTTAGATCAACAGCGAGTCGGGAAATACTGGACCGACACGTTTTACAACACCGTCTCTTACTTTGTTTATATGCGATGGGAACAAACACCGGCATGAAGCGAGTCATCAATGGAGATGAAAGCACCAGCTACAAGGAGCTGCTTCATATTCGGCGTCGATACATCACAAAAGCTGCGTTTCAGAATGCTGTGAGCTCAGTTGCGAATGCGATCATGGCGATCCGGAAAACAGAGATCTGGGGCGAGGGCACCACAGCCTGTGCATCCGACTCTAAACAGTTTGGTGCCTGGGATCAGAACTTAATGACGGAATGGCATCAGCGATACGGTGGGCGTGGGGTAATGATTTATTGGCATGTAGAAAAGCAGTCCACATGTATCCATTCTCAGCTAAAGCGAGTTTCGTCATCTGAAGTGGCGTCAATGATCGAAGGTGTGCTTAGGCACTGTACCGACATGAGCATTGAACGCCAATATGTGGACAGCCACGGCCAGAGTGAAATTGGGTTCGCGTTTAGCTACTTGCTGGGTTTTGATTTGCTGCCCCGGCTGAAAGCTATTGGTCGACAGAAACTGTATCAAGTCGGCGGTGACTGCACGGAAACCTATGCCAATTTAGAACCGGTTCTCGCTCGCCCCATTCGATGGGATCTCATTAGTCAGCAATACGACGAGATGATCAAGTTCGCAACGGCTCTAAAACAAGGAACGGCCGACTCTGAATCTATTCTGCGACGTTTCACGCGCAACAACGCCCGACATCCCACTTATCAAGCGTTGTCGGAACTCGGCAAGGCCGTGAAAACACTTTTCCTTTGCCGATATATTGATTCAGAAGAATTGCGGCGTGAGATTCACGGAGGGTTCAATGTTGTAGAGAATTGGAACAGCGCCAACTCCTTCATATTCTTTGGCAAGGGAGGGGAGGTGGCAACCAACAACCTTGATGAACAAGAGTTGTCGGTGTGGGCTTTACATTTACTGCAAATCAGTCTTGTGTACGTCAATACACTCATGATTCAGCAGGTATTCACTTATTCCAAATGGGCGACAAAAATGCGGGAGGAAGACTACCGGGCACTTACACCCTTAATCTACAGTCATATCAATCCTTATGGAGCGTTCAACCTGGATTTGAGTAGTCGTATTTCAATAGAAGGGGCGGCATGAAGCATTAATGTGGCCCTTTTCGGAGCTACCCGGTCACTGGGCCTGAATGGAACCTATAGCTTCGATGTAGGGCAGGATATGATCGATATGGATGAATTTGTACGCATAATCACCGAAGCTGGGTAAAGCTCAAGAATTGATACCCCTCTACAGGCCTCGTGGCATGGGGGCTCAAGGGCATTATGTCTTTTTTAAACGGAAAATCCTCAGTACCCTGCTTATGTTCTCAGACCCAACATTATTACTGTTATCGATGTATTCGCTCATCCTTGAATAATACGCCGCAAGCGGCGGGGAATATAACTTTCAGAGATTTAATGTAAATGCGAATCATTATCATTATCATTTATAATTGCATTAG
The DNA here is from genome assembly GCA_045106985.1 of Pseudomonadales bacterium. Lineage (GTDB taxonomy): Bacteria > Pseudomonadota > Gammaproteobacteria > Pseudomonadales > JAUIET01 > JAUIET01. Next base: position 28,941 of record JBGCFQ010000025.1, read on the forward strand.
GTACGATTCCTTCAGAACTAGGCAGCAACCTCGCTGCGCATCAATACTGGATTGGGAGAACTTAGCTTATGAGCAACCACAAAAAACCGGCGAGCATTCGACGCATCATCGCAAAGGAACACGGATTTGGACCAGCCGCCATGGCAATGGCTATCAGCATCGCTGGCTCTGGCAACGCTTACGCGCAGCCAGGCTCAGAGGAAAATAATGCGGTGGAAAAAGAGAATGGCATCGAATTGATCGAAGTATATGGCCAGAAGAATGCGCCCTATAAAGCGATACGCTCAGGCGATTTACGCCGTGCAGCCGATTTGGCATCGTCACCGCAAACTATGACGATTCTCACCCAGACACAGATCGCTGATTCAGGAAAATCAGATCTGAAAGAGATTCTGGCTGCACAAGCCGGCGTAACAATTGGCACCGGTGAGAATGGAAACGCATTTGGCGACCGGTACATAATTCGCGGTCACGAAGCTCGCAGTGATGTGTTTGTTGACGGCGTTCGCGACCCTGGCATGACGACGCGAGAGAGTTTCGCTACTGAGCAAATTGAAATTACCAAGGGGCCTAGTTCAACCTTTGCCGGGCGTGGTTCCAGTGGAGGTGCTGTAAACAGTATATCCAAACAGGCCAATCCAAATCAGAACTTTGCCATCCTTCAAGGTGGCGCAGGTACTGACAATCATCATCGAATGACGCTGGACGTAAATAAAAACCTCAGCGAGGACTTTGCGTTTCGAGCTAACCTCTTGCACGCCCAAGAAGACGTAGCTGATCGTGCCCCTGCCGAAAAGGAACGTATCGGTGGCTTGGTGTCTGCTCGGTTTGATGCAACCCCTCGGCTAAGTTTGCTGGCCGACTACTATCACCTCGAAGCAAACGATGTACCGGATTTGGGAAGTTACTTCGGCCAGTCGACCCGCGCGCCGGTCGAAGACATCGGCGTGTATTTGCAAAGCGGGGATTTTCTGGACACCGAAGTAAACGCGTTCACGCTTAAAGCGACTTATGAATTATCAGATTCCGTACGCCTGCAGAATGCTATTCGATATGGAACGACAGACAACGCGTATGTCACAACCGGTGCCCGTGGCTCAACGCGCGATGCCAGCGACCCACTGGCTCCGAATGCTCTCACAGCAACACTCAGCACACATCAGGGCTGGCAGGAAGTGGAATACATAGTTAACCAACTCAACATATTCTGGGACCTGGATCAGGGAGATGCCGCACACAAGTTGGTGTTTGGCCTAGAGTATTCAGATGAACAAGTCGTAAACGGCTTTTTTGCAACCGAAAACACAGCGCCGACAAACTGCGTCGCACAAGGGCGAGGAGGTGCGCTAGCTTCTCATTGCGCGATTGATGCCGCAGGAAACTGGGATCCCAATGTACAAAATTTATTGGGGCGTACAGTAAGCCGCGCAAACCAAGACTCAGACTTTAATGTGAAAACCACTTCCGGATACATCATGGACACGGTTGAACTAAACGATCGGTGGACGGTCTTTCTTGGCGCACGCTACGATCATTTTGACTACAGCAATGCTGTAGTGGGTCGTGGTGCGACAGAGCCCAGCGCATACAATTACTCGGATGGTTTCTGGAATGGTCATATGGGCATTGTGCGAAACTTCGGCCACTCCGGTAATGTTTACTTCACTTACAGTACGGCAACCAATATTAACGGTGGCGAGTCTGACGTTGGTGGTAGTTGTGGCTATGGCGGTTTATGCGGGACACCCGACCAGGTTGATCGTTCCGACCCAGAACATGTTGAAAATCTGGAGCTGGGTACGAAGTGGGAATTTTTCAATGACCGGCTATTAGCAACAGCGGCGCTGTTTCGAATGACCAAGGATGATGTAATGGAAAGCGTTGGCGATTCCTATTCCACTCTTGGCACCTTGAATACCGGTAAAAACCGTGTGCAAGGCGTGGAACTTTCCCTAACCGGTGCGATTACAGATAAACTCAGTGCGCAATTCAGCGCTGCATTTATGGAGTCGGAAGTGCTGGACGCATTTATTGAAGACAATGTCGGCTTGGCCTTGAGCAACTTTGCCGATGAACACCTCTATCTGCAGTTGCGTTACGATGCCTCACCGCGATTCTCCTTTGGTGGATCCATCAGCTACAAAAGTGAGATGTATGGTGGCCAACCGGATACTGCCGCCGGCTATAATGCAACGATCGGCGATTATAGTATTGTTGTGCCCTCGTATGAGGTTGTAGATTTATTCATGAACTTCTACCCCACTGAAAAAGTTAACCTGCGGCTGAATGTTAGCAATGTTGCGGATACCGAGTATTGGACGGCTGCCTATCGATCTGGATCATTTATGTATCTGGGTGAAGCGCGCAGCGTCCGAGGCTCAGTAACGTGGGAGTTTTGATACTACGCTATGCCAAAGGGGTGATCTGTGCTTGTTGTGGTTGAGAATTTCCTCAGTGCTGAGGAGCTTGTGAAAATTCGTACGGCCTTGGCCTCTGCTCCCTGGGCTGATGGACAGATCACCGCAGGAGGCCTCGCCGCTGCATCTAAGAATAACCAGCAAGTTGATGACAATAGCGCTACAGCCGTCGATATGGCGAATATTCTTTTGGGCAAGCTTGGGCATCATCCGTTGTTTGTATCTGCCACAATCCCCCAACGCATTCACCCACCACGTTTTAATCGTTATGGAATTGGTGAATCCTATGGGATGCACGTAGACGCGCCTATTATGTCAATGCCCAACAGTAATGATGTATTGCGAAGTGATGTATCAGCTACAGTGTTTCTTTCCTCACCCGATACCTATGACGGCGGCGAGCTTCTTATAGAAGGTCAGTTTGGTGCGCAAGAAGTAAAGCTCAATGCTGGAGACATGGTGGTCTACCCGTCCAGTAGCCTGCATCAAGTAAGTGCGGTCACGCGTGGCGAACGGTTGGCCGCCATACTATGGGTTCAAAGCATGGTTGCGGATCCCGCTGCACGTGCCTTGCTGTTTGACTTAGACCAATCAATCCAGGCACTGACACGCAGTGCGACAACTGACCCAGATGAACTTACTCGATTGACGAACGTGTACCACAATTTAGCACGTCGCTGGGCCCATGTGTGAGCAACTCCTGCATCAATCAGTACCCATAGTGGTTCTGTCGCAAAGTTGGTGTGCTCAGAGACCAGATTTATACTGAGCTATCAAGAATATCCCTAATCGGACATTACGTGATCAGCTATAAACAACTCGGCCGCAAGCGACCGAGTTTCAAAACAGAGCGAGCGGCCAACCAGTTTTTTCTTCTTTGTCCATAGTTTTGAGCTGGTCTTGGACGTACTTGCGAATAACTTCTTCTGTGGCATTGCCGATCGTTTCAACAAAATAACTATTCGTCCAGAGTTTTCCACCCCAAAAATACTTGTTTCGAATATCCGGGTGAACTGAAGAAGGGCGCTGCCCGTGATTTATTGCAGAAACCGGTGCGGACTTAAAGAACACTACATTCACTAAGCCGCCAGTTTCTATGTACCGTGAATTGCCACGAAAATTCGGTTTCGAGTCGACGGAAGATAGACCTAGTTTTGTTTACAGCGACACGCGTGCGCGGCGGCGTCTTAAGCGACTAAAGAGGCCAAGCTGGAATCGTCTCAACGTTTAATGAATTAGCTAGAGTAAGGAAAAGAAGAAGGAGAAAGACATGAGTAAGTCAAAATTTAGGAATAGGCACGCCTGCAACCCAATCATGCGAAAGGGTGGCGTGCACGAAAAATCTGGTGGTGCTAAACGAGCGGCGAATAAGCACAAGACTCGAGCACTACTTTATCGCAGCACAAATCAGGAGATTTGATTAACTAGCGGGCAGCGCGTGATTGTTATCACAAAAAACGCGTTGCTCCATTTTTTACCAAGGCATTTTTAGAGTACATTGCGAGAGACAATCCAATGAAGGCTGGAAAGACTGAGACAATTAGTTAGATATGTTCTTCCCGGCGCAATCTTTCATGTTCACCGCAGTGTTTGTCGTAGTCCGCCATTAGTTATTCTTCACTCTAACGCGCTCGAAAGACTTTCTACCAAGTAATCTCGAACGGCGCGCACTCTCGATGTATATCGAAGATCTGTGTGGTAAAGAACCCACACTTCATAGGTGTGTATCGCCGGCGAGAGTTGTACAAGACTTTCTTCGCGGTCACAGATGAAAGTAGGCAGGATTCCGACTCCAAGACCTTGTTTGGCAAGCTCAACCTGGAGGAAAATGTCGTCGAAATACCCTGCTACGCTCAAATGTTCGAAACCTGGCAGTGCTTTCCAGGTGTCCGGATTGCCATACGCAATTATCTGCGCGCTAGAGTTTTTTTCCAACGGACGGTGTGTTCTCGCATAGCGTTTATTGGCGTAGGGCGCTAGTGATCCACTTCCCACCTGTCGCCCCACCAAGTCATCTGGTGGGGAGTTAGTTAAACGCACGGCGATATCGGCTTCTCGCCTGCCTAAATTTGCTCTCTCATAACTTAAATCTATTTCTAGCTTTATGCCGGGAAAGCGCTCATGGAAAGTAACTAGGTCCGGCAGTACTGATAGATGGGCGAAAATGGCAGGCATTGAAATTTTCACGTCGCCCTCAAGTGCACTGTCTCGCCCGGTTACCGCTCGATCAATTGCTTGAATGCTCTCTTCAATATCTTCGGCACCGCGGAGCACATCTTCACCTGAGCTGGTTAAGCGAAAGCCGACTGCCTGGCGTTCAAACAGGCGAGCGCCTAGTCGCTGTTCAAGGTTTTCAACCCGTCGCAGCACCGTGGAATGGCTGACATTCAGCTCGGCAGCCGCGGCACGAACCGAAGGTGTGCGAGCCACGACCAGAAAAAATCGATAATCATTCCAATCCATAGCGGTCTGTCAGTGAACCATATATTGTCTTTTATAATAAAACGATAACATATATAAACCACCGTGTGTTCTACGCAAGCTTGAATCATTATCCAAAACCCACGAAGAGAGTGACTATGAAACCTTTACCACTTGCCACCAGTCTATTAATCATGAGCGCTGCCTCCATAACAATGGCCGAGACCAAAGTGACCGGTACCGCCCAAGCCTTTGCTGCATGCAAGGCTGCAATTCATCGCAATCATGACGATGTGCAACAGGTGAAACTTCTGGGTGCCAAAAGCAGTACCCGTCCTTATAAGTTGATTGTGCGCGTTAAGCGTAATGATGCTAAGCAAAAGTCAGTCTGCTTGGTAACCCGGGACGGTGATGTTAAGTTAACGGCTAAATAGAAAAAGGATAACGGTATGGAAGTTCAAATATTTCTGGCGGCTTGTCTGCTACTGCTGATTCAGCAACTCGTGGGAGCTGCACTAAAAATATTGCAATCCGATGTGGGTTTTGCATGGGGTATTGGCCCACGCGATGATAGCAAGGCCAATGGTATTTTGGCTGGCCGTGCTGAGCGTGCAACTAGCAATATGCTGGCTACCTTTCCAATATTTGTTGGTTTAGTGTGTTTGCTTGTTGTAACTGGCAACACCAACGAGGCGAGTGAAACGGGCGCTATGATCTACTTGTCGGCGCGAGTGGCGTTTTTTCTAATATACCTATTTGTTACAGTGCCGATGGTGCGTACTATTGCTTGGGGAATAAGCATAGGTGGCTTGGTTAGAATGGCTGCGCAACTCATGACAGGAGCGTAAGTGACAGAAAACTGAGGGCGAAAATTTAGGAGAGGAAATAGGCCGTAGCCTATTTCCGGGTGGAAACGTCCTAAAGTCGAACGACCAGCTTGCCAAAGTTATTGCCGCTGAATAAACCAAGGAAAGCTTCAGGGGCGTTTTCCAAACCTTGCACTACATCTTCTTTGTACTTTATTTTCCCTTCACTCATCCACTGTGCAACGTCGCCAACAAAGTCAGGTATGCGATGCGCATAATCAGAGATAATAAAACCCTGCATTTTGATTCTTTTGGTCAAAATCATCGACTGCAGCATAGACATGCGGTCGGGCCCGGGCGGCAACTCAGTTTGGTTGTAATGCGCGATTAAGCCGCAGACTGGCACACGCGCATGATTGTTTAGCAAGGGCATAACGGCCTCCCAAGACGAGCCACCTACGTTCTCGAAATAGACGTCAATGCCATCCGGACACGCTGCAGCCAATTGCTCAGCCATAGTGTCGTCGTAATGGCTAATACAGGCGTCGTAGCCAAGTTCTTTCACCGCGTAATCGCATTTCTCTTTGGCGCCAGCAATGCCAACAACACGACAACCTTTCAGTTTCGCTAATTGACCAACCACAGAGCCAACCGCACCAGTAGAAGCAGCAAGTACCACGGTATCCCCCGCTTTCGGTTCGCCAAGATCTAACAATCCTACATAGGCAGTTAAGCCTGGCATGCCGAGTATGCCCAAGCCATAAGATTCATGCGTAATTCTTGGGTCCAATTTTCTAAGCCCTTGGCCGTTGCTGGTCTCATAAGACTGCCAGCCAGAACTCGAAAGAATCTTGTCGCCGGCTGCATAGTCAGGATGGTGGCTTTGTACAACTTCCGAAATAGTGCCACCTATCATGGCGTCACCGACAGCTACGTTTGCTGCGTAACCCTTTGCCGCATTCATACGGCCGCGCATGTAAGGATCTAGCGATAAATAGCGAGTACGAAGTAACAGTTCTCCTTTTTCTGGCGCAATTATAGGGCTGCTTTCTAGCCGAAAGTTGCTCAATGTGGGTTTTCCAACCGGGCGAGACGCCAGCACAATGCGTTGATTTTCTGTGGCAGTAGCATCACTACTGCTGGACGCGTTGGCGAAAGCGGGTAGTAAGCCTGTGGCTGTCAACGCAAGGCTGGCACCGATAACTTCGCGACGTGTTTTCATTCTGTGTACCTTAATGTAGTGAAAATTATATATTTGAAACTAAATTCTATGGCGCTGGCTCGCAAATGCTTTTACTGCCAACGCAAAGCCCAATACGCCAATTAGATTAACGACTATTCCAGCAATACGCCAAAATTCCGAAGGCCATAACTCTTGGCTTTTTGTAAAGCCTCCATAAATGGCCATTGCTGCAGCAGTGAAGGCAATGCACGAGAGTGCTAAGTATATGGATTGCCAGTTTAGATGAAGACTTAGCCACAAAGAGCACAGCAGTAGGGCTGCAATTGAAACAACGGTGAGAGAGGCTGTAGGCCCAATAGATTGCATTCCCTGATCATTTTGCCACATACCCACCACATTCCACACAATACACAAAAATGCATGAGTTGCCTGTGCATTGAAAGCCGTCTGATAGGTGGTTTTAGATGGCAATGCAGAACTGTTCGCTTGCGTCATTTCATAGTCTGTTGAGCTGAGTTCAAATTACGCTGACATGTTCTTAGACATCAATCGCATTGCGGCAAATTGGCTTCTTAGATAACCACTGTGCTTTGGTAAGTCATCCAACACCGCCTCTTTACGTCGGTCATAAAAAATATGCATTTTAGCAGGCGGAAGAATCACACTTTCGGAGTAGTTAGCAGCCGAAATAAATGCAATTCGCTTATCGCCTGAGCCAGCGGAAGCCATCACGGGCTTATCACAAGAGCCGCAGGTGCCGCGATCTATCGCAGGAAAAGATCTGTATTTATCAAACTTAATGTTGTGTTGTTCTGGCAGCTGCACGTGACTCCAGCTCAAAACAGTAACGTCTGCAAAAGCTTTGTTGTACAGTTTCTGGCAAATACTGCAATGACAGAAAAAACGAACCTTTGGAGCCGCGTTAACTTGAAACGTTGTTTCTCCGCAGGGACATGAACAGTTGTGACTGGTGTTGGTATCGGTCATTCTTATACGTCCGCGTTTTGTCTGAATAGTTGGTCTGTTCTTGCAAGGCCACACGCCCTAACTTAGCGCAGTGTTTCGGAAAACCTGCTTGCGAAGCTATTATGCCAGCTTGCGGCCGGCCTGACATGCGTCTAGCGAGATAGTCACAGGCTATCTTTATGATTTTCAATAGAATGTGTGAGTGAGTTGCCTTGGACGTGCACATTCGCAGTGATTACCTGCGCCAGTGACAGGGCGTTTTTGTAGGCAAACATCGGTTACGCTATTATGCTACACAATGATAGACAGTTCGAAGCCGTAAAAGGGAGTAAGCGATGACAATGCTAATTTTAGGCGTGGTGCTTTTTTTCACGCTACATATGATGCCATTTTGGATGCGCGGTTTCAGGTCAACTGTTATCAAGACAATGGGGGCAGGGCCGTACGCCGGAGTGTTCGCCTTATTGTCTTTGGCTTCTTTTGTTGTGATTGTGTTCGGTTGGAAGGCCGCCGAGTTGAGTTTACTATACGTGCCGCCTGCGTGGGGCCGCCACGCGACAATGCTTCTAGTGCTGGTAGGCATACTGCTATTTATTGCCAGTAACGCGCCTACCAATATACGCCGAGTTCTTAGGCATCCTCAGCTATTGGGCGTAAGTCTCTGGGGTATTGGCCACCTGCTCTCCAATGGCGAAACGCGATCCGCGGTGCTGTTTGGTGGAATGATTCTGTTCTCAGTGGTTGCTATGTGGTCTTCTAACAAGCGAGACGGTGAGTGGGAAAAGCGCGAAGCGGTTCCTGTGTCTCGCGATGTTGTGGTTGTTCTTATTGGCTTAGTCGTATTCAGCGCACTGCTCTACTTCCATCAATCCTTTACTGGCATGCCTGTTACCTTCTAGAGCTAGCATAAGTTGTGTTAAAAGCTTGCTTGAGTGCTAGCGTATAAAGATTTTACAATTGCCTGATGACCCGTATAGCGCGCCGGTTAATCGATTAATGGCACCTTGATTCAGTTCTGCTAAGTTTTCTAATTCCTTTCTAATTCAAAGAGCTAACGGCCAAGGCAAAGACCTGAGCTACGGTGGTTAGCCTGCTTGTTAAGCCATGGTAAATGGCCTAAGAGTCGGCAACTTAAACTTACACTGGCACAAACAGCTGGATTTGCAGCAACAAATTGAGCAACCTAAGAGTGAAGAACATCCCTTCACAAATAAATAACTAATAACTAAAGGAAATTCTTATGGAAGCTTTAATCCCTCTTATTATTCAAGGCTTGTCAGGAATGGCTGGCGGCGGTATTGCATCCAAGCTGTTAAAGGCTGGTGCCATGGCGATGTTACCGCGGCTGCTGTCCGGCATTCTTGGTGGCGTAGGCGGTGGTGCGGCGCTGGGCCCAATTATCGGTGGTTTATTGGGTGCTGCAGGTGGTGATGCTGGCGGTGGCCTCGACCTAGGTTCAATACTGGGTAATGTGGGTGGTGGTTTGTTAGGCGGAGGAGTGCTGTCGGGTATCGCGGGCAAGTTGCTTGGTGGTAAAGCTTAACCAACACGCTTGATAGTATTGTTAGAGCGCTCTAGCCTGTGATAAGGTAATGATTACGGGTTAGATTTGCTCTTTGCCCCCGCTCTTAGTCGTAGATAGCGATGAGTGCAGATAAGACTAAAAAATTGGAATATCAAGGTAGGCACAAACCCTATGTTCTTAATTCCATGTCCACTCTGTGCATGCCAGGTCCCCAACCGTCATCGAGCTCACTGATTTTAACCGCACCATATCGCGCGAAAAACCCTTCCGATAAATGACTCGCCGCTATATCAATACAGGCTAGCTTTTCTTCAATAGCACGCTCTAGCGCTCGGTTCATTATGTTCGAGCCCAGTCCGATTCCCTGTACTTGTGGTGAAAGTAAAATCCAATTCAAACTGCCTCCAATCAGTCCATAAGCGCCTACAACACTGCTGTCTAAGGTACAAAGCTCGTAGCCTATAGGGTTTTCATCTAGGAAGTTCTCGTAGTCGTTGCGTTCATTAGGTGCAAAATATTTGGGGCAATTTTCATCAAAGAGCCTAAGGCAGCTCGTTTTGCCACTGGGCTCAAAGGCTGTAAATGCAGTGTTAGGGCGCATTGTTTTACTCGTCGAGTTGTTTATTTTTGCTTAGCCAGTTAACAGCAAAATACAATGTAGCACCGATGGCTGCGCTGTATAGGCACAGCTGATGCAAAGTTTGGATAGAGATTAAGCCCAATAACTGGTTGCTGCTTGTGAAGGGAAAAAACGGTTCAACATCAGCGTGCATGATGCTGTCGAGCACTACATGACTGTAGCTGCCAATAAAGGCCGACAGCAATGCAACGTGCCAGGCAATTTTCAGTTTCCAGCCATTGTTAAGACCCAACAAATGTAAGCCGACTTCAGACAAGTACTTTCCAGTAAGAGCTGAGAATACTGCAATCAAGCTAGCGCCAAGATAGGTGTGTGAAAAGCCATGTAGATGCCCTTCGCCGCTAATCATTACCAACAGCGGTTGAATGTCCATAATGATTTGAGCCCAACCAAATACCATCAAACTAAAACTGCCTTGCAACAGAGCTTTGACGAGTATTCCTGGGCCCATGTGAAATGGAGTGAATGGCATGCAGTTTACCGGCTGAATTTCTTAACGCTGGCGAGGCAAGTGTAAATGCTGACTTATCAAGGCAGTTCGATTTGTGGTTGCTGAATCATCCGTCGTAGCGGGTACTTATAAAACAACACAATTGCGATAATGAGTGATATCAGCTCTGCTATAGGTACCGTCACAAAAATGCCAGCATCCCCAAGCAGGTCTGGCAGCATCATCAAGAATAAAGAAGGCAAAATCAGGCTTCTAGAAAGCGCGATAATTCCGGATGGAAGAGGGCGATCCATTGCCGTGAAGTACGACGTTAAAGTGATGTTGGCTCCAATAAACAGCGACGCTGGCCAGAAGTAATAGATAAATTGCATCGCAATTTTCATTGTTTCACCGCCGTTTTCATTGATAAAGGCCGACACTAAAAATTGCGGCGCTAGTAGCATTAGTGCTGAAAAACCAAGGCCTACGGTCACTGTGCATGCCATGCAAATTTTTAAATACTGGCGAATGCGGTCGGGCTGTTTCGCGCCGTAGTTTTTGCTAACCAGCGGCTGCAAAGCATCAGTGAAACCGTAGCTAAGCATTACACCCAGAAATAAAATGTACTCCACTATGGTGAATGCGGCCACGCCGGAGGTACCAAAACGAGTAATTAGAATCCAATTGAACATGAGCGTAACCACACCCACAGAAAGTTCGTTGGTGAACTCTGAAAAGCCATTGACCATAGAACGACCCACTGGCCGCCAACTTCCTCTGGGTATTTGTATTCGAAGTTTTGAGCGTGCACTTAAAATGTGAGGAAGTAGAACAATTAGGATCGACGCGTTGGCGATAGACGTGGCCACAGCCGCTCCCAATACGCCCCATTCGAGCTCAACCACCAATAGCCAGTTCATGAGAACGTTGATTGCCGCGCTTAGCAGCAAAGAGCAGGAACCGAGAATAGGGTGGCCGTCTACAATCACGAAGTAATAGAGCACAAATGACAGCACGGCGAGTGGCGCGGCTAAAAATACGACCTGTAGATACTCAGTAACCAGCGGGCGCAACTCGTCGTTGGTGCCAAGCAAGGCAACAAGCTGGTCGAGATAAATTAAACTCGGAATAGCGATCAGCAGAGAGATGGCCGTCGACACCAGGAGTGTTTTGCTGTAATTGTCTGATGCCGCGTGGGCATTGCCCTCGCCAAGAAATCTGCCGGTATTCACCGAGCCCCCAACCGCCATCATGAAGGCCAAAGCATAAAGCAGGGCAGTAGCTGGCATGGTTAGGTTGACCGCAGCCAGGGCGGCAGGGCCCACAAAATTGCCAAGAAACATAGCGTTAACGATTGACGCTGACGATAAGGCCAACATGCCGAGCAACGATGGTACGGCGTAGCGTATAAAAACCGTTAGAGGTTTTCCGGTGAGTGGATCGACGTCGGTAGACATGGCCTGAAACTGCTTACCTAGCGTAAAGGCGCACAGTGTACACCAGCTCGCGATTGAAAATATCTTATCGCTTGCAAGTCTTTTTCTCTAAATACTAGTGCCGCATATGAGTTAAGTGCAAAGTCTTCCTGCGACACTTAATAGAGGCTTTTAAATTCATCGCAATCAAAGGAATAGAGTACAAGCTGGGTGGCGGCGAGCAAGTGATGGAAGAGGTGTTTGGCTAACTTCGCCCAGCTAAAGCCGACCGAATCATAGGTTGGCGCCGGGATAAGCGAAGGCCAATCCCGGAGCATTCAGGGTTATTCTATAGACATCGCTAGTAGCTTATTGCAAAAGACTCTAGCTATCGGGTTTTTAGGCTGGCTCTTCGTCCTTGACTAGTTCCTTTGCGGTATCGGCGGTTGATTCGACCGCTGATTCGGCAAGATCTGCGGTTTTCTCCCAGGCAGTGCTGCCTGCGTCTGTTACGCCATCAGCTACATTCTCTGCAACATTGCCTACAGTTTCAGACACGTCTGAGGCTTTATCGCTAACGGCACTGGCTGCGTCTTGTGTTTTAGACCATGCGGCATTCCCGGCTTCAGTTACCTTTTCAACCAGTTTACTCGTTGCTGCTTTCGCTTTGTCTAGTATGCTGCTCATCGTTAGTTCTCCAAGTAATGTTGAAACTACTCACCGAGCTTGCGCGTCGAACACGCAACGGGTCAAGCGTATTCAGGCGATTTAACGGAGTTTTGCATTGTGTAGATTGGGGGGTGAAGAGATTGAGAGTAGAGCATGTGGCACACGCTCGATTAAGAATATGGAATACTCTTTAGAAAAAACGCTGAGACGCGTTGGTTTTGCTTATTGCCTAGTGTTCGTGATGAACAAAATGGCCAATACATAAAGCAGAACAGCAGAACCCAAAGGGCGCTGCTGTTCCTTCTCATATGTAGTTACTGACTACAACGGCTGTACTTTGTTTGCGCAAGGACCTTTTTGGCCTTGGCCTACTTCGTACTCAACGGCTTGGCCGTCGTTCAATGTAGCGTATCCACCACCTGACTGAATTTCTGAATGATGAACAAACAAATCTTTGCCACCGTCTTCTGGAGTGATAAACCCGAAGCCTTTATCGGCGTTAAACCACTTAACTGTACCTTTACTCATACTGTGCTCTTTTCTCTAATAAGAATAGTGAGGGATATTATTCTGTTCTAGCTATCACCATTACGAAAACAGATACTCAGGGCGATTGTACACTTATCCGGCGCCGTTTAGCACTGTTTCTGCAGTGTAAATGCTTTTTAATGTGCGAATTGTGCGAAAAAAGCGCTTAAATTGACCCTTTGTGAGGCATTTGGCACTGCGGCATGTGCTAAAGAGGGGGGATGAGCGAGCAGAAGTGTCTCACGGCAGAGTCCTCAAACCTCCAGAAAGCGAGCAATTATAGAGGTGGAGCCCTGACCTAGGTGGTCGTTTATATCCGATTTGGCTGCATTTTCGAGAACATCTTCACATCTTTCTAAGCTTTTAAGCGCCGGTATACAGTCGATGCGCTAACGCCAAGCTTTTGTGATGCTTCTGCAACATTGCCGTTGCATAGGTCAATTGCTCTATTGATTGCTCCGTCGATAATATGATTCAGCGGCACGATTTCATCTGCGAACTCGCCGCCCATTAGCTCTCTATTGGAAAGCACATCTAATTCATGCTCATCCAAGAGAATGCTGGCTGTCTCTTTGAGCGTCTGCACTGCTAAAAAGTCATCGCTGCTGTAATCTGACTTACGTCTACTGTAGCCAGCAGCAGTTACGATTGGCAGGGGCAGCATCGCAGGTGTTATACAGTTGCCATCAAAAAGCACCACAATACTTTGAATAACGTTCTGCAGTTCGCGCACGTTTCCTGGCCATGAATACAATCGCATTAAAACTTCAGCTTCGGGGGAAATATCTGTAAACCGCTTGCCTTCGCGTTCGGCAAATACAGAGAGAAATTTCTTAGCAAACAATAGAATATCTTCACCGCGCTCCCTGAGAGGCGGTATGTGTATTTGAATCACGTTCAGCCTGTAGAACAAGTCTTGCCTAAACGTTCCGTTTCGAATTTGCTCTGCTGGGTCTTGATTGGTAGCACAGATAAAACGGGTGTTTACCTGTTCAGTATGACTATTGCCGACCATAGAAAACATGCCAGTTTGAACAAAGCGAAGTAGTTTGCTTTGAATATCCAAGTCCATTTCGCCTATTTCGTCGAGAAATAAGCTGCCCTCATGGGCCATTTTTGCCATGCCGATGCGGTCACTGACCGCACCGGTAAAAGAACCTTTTACATGTCCAAACAACTCGCTTTCAGCAAGGCCATGCGGGATGGCAGCACAGTTGAGCGTCATTAGAGCTTGTTCGCTACGAAGGCTATGCTTATGTATCAAAGTGGCGCATACATCTTTACCCGTGCCATTTTCCCCGGTGATAAATACGCTGGCGTTACTTTTAGCGGCCCCTATAATTCTCTGGTAAACGGCTTCGATTGCGTTGCTTGAGCCGATAAATTCATCGCCAGTGTGTTCGCGCAGGGAATCGCTCGCACGCCTGAGAAGATTTTTCTCCTCATGCATTACCAGGGCTTGAGTTATCCGTGAACCGAAGCGATCCAATTCGTAAGCATGACCTAGATCAATGAAATCAATAGCGCCTTTTAATATCGCGGCAATTTTTACTGATGCAGAACAATCTCGAGCCACCACGATGCTGGGCAACTTGTGACCATTCGTTTGAAGCCAGTCTAAAAAATCCAGCTCGTCGGTGCTTGAGGCGTCCAGCGTCAGAACTAACAATGTTGGTACGTTCTGTACTACGCTGTGTTCAGCCTGCTTGGCTGATTCATGTGTTTCTATAAACTTAGCCGCAACGCCAAGTGAGCATAATATAGAGCGCAGTTCTTGTCTGAGTGCGCCGGTCAGCACCACTCTATTGTCGAAATGTCGCAATGGCACCTTAATTCACCACAACGCTTAGTGCTGCTTGTAGCAGTATCGGATCGAAATGGTGGGTACCCTGACCCGATACAATTGTGAAGGCGATAGCTGGCAGTTCGTCTACAGAAAATCGAGCTAAGGCCTCAGGGCTAACTTCCAGCCAATAGCTTCCCGGGAGTAAGCCTTCAAGAATAAAGTAGCCATCGAACTCACTGATAATCTCTGCGATAATTTTTCCTTCTTTTGTCCTAGCTATCATTGGAATGCCTCCCAACGGTCGCTGTGCCACACCGAGATCAAGGGCTATACTCCCTTCAGCTTCCGATGTAACTGCAACAGGGATGTCTAGATGCTGTAGCCCACCTGGGTGAGAGACAATGCGCGCGCGCTCAAATTCTGTTCGCCAATAAGGGTCAGCTAAAGACTCTTTTTCGAGCAGCAGCCGCGAACTTGTTTGAGCTCGTAAGCCTGGTAGATAAACTATTCCGTCATCTTGCGTTGCTTTGGCTTTCCAGTCCTGACGCCCGCTAAATCGAACACCGGCTATCGGTTCGTCAGCAGGAGAAAATACACCATCGTAGTCATGATCCAGAAAAACACGGGTTTTCAGCCTTCCTTCGTTAGCCATCGCTTTGTTGCGTACTACCCACTTGCGTCGATTCTCTTGGGAGAACGAAAATTCGGCGCTAAGCAGAAAAGATATGTCCCCATCATTATGGATTTGCGAATGCCCTGACAGGGTCATGTATTCAAACTGCTTGCTCAATGCGTAACCCATAGAGTAGGCGGCATCCTGAGTAAAACTGCCGTTGATGGAGAGTTGCTGATACATGTTATTGTCGCTGCGCCACACCATTGTTGCCGCCGCTGACGTTGCCTGCCATTTGGGTTCTAAGGAATAGTTGATTCCAGCTCTTAGGTTTGTTCCTCCACCCAGGTTACGCAGAAACGATGCAGATCCTATTACGATGCTATTTGCGGAATTTCCTAGCACAGCCTCTGTGTCTACGTTCAGCCGTCCTTTGTACGCTTGAAAACCCACGCTACTGGTTATCGACTTTCTAATATTTCCTGTAGTGTTCCTAACGTAATTGCCAATGAGCTGATAGGACATTGGCTTAAAGTTAAAGAGAGCGGCAACACCAGAGAAACGTAACTCAGCGTAGTCCTTCAAATTAGCATTCGCATTACGATCGCTTTCAAATTGCTCAAAGTGTTTTTGTAGATATGAAATATTAACTTTGTTGAAACGAGTTTGTGCGCTGATTAGAGACGCGTTACCTCCATCGTTCTGTTGCGCAAACTGAACATCAACGTTCGCCTTGGTTAAAGCGCCACTGAGACCAAGTTGCAGATACTGGTTTTGATTATCTTCACCGAATGCATTCTTATGCTGCGCTAGTGATAAGTTGGCAGACAATCGGTCACTGAGGCCAGCCTGAACAGCAAGGTAGAGTTTTTCTTCACCTAACTTAGCCGCAGGTAGGTCAGTGTTTAGCGTTCCAATACCGGCATCTGCGCTCGATGAACTTCGCTCGTTAAAAAACAACATATTGTTTCGGTCGATATAACTAAGCCGAGCGTAAAACTCACCTTTCGGTAAAGCTTGGCTGCCAATATTGATCGCTTCCTGCCGTTTTTTCTCTTGGCCGTTGGGACCGTACAATGTAATGTCGAACAGGTTTTGGCCGTATTCAACAGGAATATCATCAAAATGATAACGCCCATCCGCCTGAACTAGCTGGAATCCGAGATACACACCATTACGATGTATTTCCACTTCCCATCCAGGTGCTGCATCACCTTCAATAACGCGTTTGCCAAAGTCAGATGATCGTCGTGCTTCACCAAACTCGAGGTCAAAGCCCAAGCCCTGGCCGCCATTAAAAATTAAGGCATCGCTGGCACCAAACACGTCGCCCAAAGCGGCGTACGCGATATTAGCCGGCATATTTTCACCTGGCGCTACTGGACGACGGTAAAAGGTCAGTCGTTCAAAGGATCGTTCTTCAAAGGATGTTCTGGATGAAGAAAAACTGGCTTGTAGACCAAGGATATCGGCGCTTGCCTGAATGGAGAAGGCCATGTCTAACTCCGACTCTGTTGACTCGCCCAGGACGTCATTGTTTTCAGTAAAACTACTGCCTATATTCACATCGACAATAGGTGCTCCCAGCAGTTGATAGCGATCGACTAGCAGAGGTACATGCTCCTGGCTAATGTTGTCGGAATCACGTGCACGTTTACGTTCTCGCGCCAACTGCTTCTCTAGAGGCAGTGGCTCGGTCGACGACAATCGAATTCTCAGTCGTCCAGTGTCGACGTTTATCTTTATTGGAAACCACCTTTCGAGTAAGGCGATGTCGGCGTAAAGATCAATGCCGTCGCTTAGTAACAACTTGGTATCTTCAATTGGCTCAGATTGCCCGCCTATTGAAACTTTGCGTTGACCACCGCGTAGCTCAAAGTTCTGGCTTTCTCGTTGGAACCAGCCGCTTGCGGTCATTGCTGCAGCATCAACCGATATTGGAAACTCAATCGCGTCGAATAGTGCCTGTAGAGGGATGACTGTTCCCTCGTTTGACGAGTACATGAAAACGTCACTCGCCAGTATGTAGTTATCGAGTTGGATTTCGACGATCAACAAATTGTCGTCAGATAAAAGAACAATAGAAGAGTCAATGCCATCATCTTCCTGCAGAGATTGCGCAGTAGCACAATGCGCTAACAGCATGGCAAAGGTGGCCGTGCCATAGAGAACATTAATTACGGTTGGCGCAAAACGCATTGCAGGCAATCTCGAGGTGTTACAGTTAGATTGAGCAGCTAAGGGCCAGTTTGGCACGCTGTTCTAGTATGTATCAGCTGTTGCTATAGCTCGATATTTGCCTGCAGGTTGCCACCAAAATTTGGATCTTCCTTATACTCTAGAAGCAGCTTGCTGTTGGGGGATGCGACTTCTTTGGTCTCGTCCAGTTCAATTGAAAAGCTGCGTTGATGGTTGGGGGCGTAAACGGCTAGACCACGAGCACGCCCGATGTTGCGTTTCTCTCCCTGGGGTGTTATCTCCCAGAGATTCACATCACCATAGATAGAGCGAGAACCCTGCCGGGTTAGGGTGAAATCCATCGTCTTCGTTCCTTCGTCGGATTGGCCCATGCTGGCGTCAGCAATGTTCATACTGGCTGATTGCTCGCCGTGTCTAACAATAATGGGAATCGTAACCTCAACCACCGCGCGTAAGGCGAACGACACTTGGTTTTCGCCGGCATTTTGGTTAAGCACCGAATTTTGAGTTTTCAGTTTCCGGAATACGAGATGACTTCGGTATTCACCTTCGCCAAGGTCGCTTGGTTTGCGGGCGACGACCCTAATGGTTTGTTTGCTGCGTGCCGGTACAGTTATTCTGCGCGGCGAAAAACGCAGCATATTATCTGCGAATAACTCGGCTTCTAATTGCTCCCCAGCTTTAACCTCAGTCATTACACCGTTGGCGTCCATTCGCAAATTTCGAAAGAACATGCGGTAAGTACCGTCCTCATCACCTCGGTTTACCAAAGTGACTGTTACTGAGCGAGTGTTTCCCTCCATAACGACACGGGTAGGTAGTACCTGTAATACAGATTCGGCGTGCAAAGTTTCTGCGTAGCTGAAAGCTAAAACAAAGCTCAACAGAACAAGTGTGAGTATATTGGGGTATGCGGCTGACTTAGCATGCATCGCTGGGAATCTCCTTATCACCTACGGCTACAATTTGAATGTCCAGCGTATCCTTGCTGGATATTAGCTAAGTGTAGGTAGCAAAATGCGAAATGCTAACGGCCGACCTATAAATTTACATTTGACCTATTAGGTTTACATTTGACCTGATAAGTGAGGTGGCTATTCGTAATTTACGGTCAAGAGGTAGGAGAGTGCATGCTTGCCATCCAGCGCACTCTGCATTCTTAGATCACCTATTACTGTAAACCGACCTTGACCGCGCCTGGATAGTGACCGAAATCCTCTGCCGCTAATACGCGGGGTAAACGACACTCCACGCCCTGCGTCGCTTCCATAGGCATTAATATGCACAAAGCGATGATTAGCGCCGTGGATCTCGAATGAGGCTTTATGCCCTTTGCCTACGCAAGTTTGACCTTGGAGCCCAAGCAGAAAACCGCGCTGATTCATCCGGCAAACGCCATTTTCGCCGCTGATGCGACCAAAGTTTATGTCAGTCGATGCAGAATACACCCTAAGCGCCTGCCCATGCTCCTGATTAGTAATCGTCGGATTTAGCGCTTTCAGCGCATCAGCTTTTAGAGGTTGCGCAATTCCTATAAAGGCAGCGAGGTAGAGCCAATAATAGAGAGAATTTGATGTCTGCCAATTCCATTTGCGCATACATGTTTTTGAAGAGTGGTTCGAACCGAAAAGTGTAGGTCAATGAACGCTATAAATCACGTTGCAGGATAAGCGGTGCTTCTTTTAGGTCAATGGCGCCAAAAAGTAAGCAAATCGGGCGTCATGGCCTAGTTGTAATTCGCAGTGAATGTATAAGAGATACTTTTCTTACCTGGTGCCGAATCCTTAATTCGCAAACTGCCTAGAACTGTGATGGTTGATGCTCCGTTGGTCAGCGACCGGCTTTGACCGCCTTCGACCTTAGGTTCAAAAAACACACCGTCCATAGAGCCTGGAGACACACTGACATTCACTATGCTGTCTGCTCGCCCAGAGACGACGAATGCACCTGGTGTTTCAGACCCAGTGCAGTCCATACCATCGCTGCCAGACAGCTGACCGCCGCTGGACATGACGCACGTTCCGTTGGTGTTACGTAATTGACCAAAGTCGATAATGGTTTTTTGTTCGATATCTATGGCAGGTAGTATTTCAACGCTTGCGGAAGCCGCAAGCCCGCCTGCAGCTGCGTCTACGCTCAGGCAGAGTAGCGGGAAAAGTAGAGTGGTAAGGGTTGCTTTGGTTTTTGCTGCTCTAGTCATATCTGTGACTGATCCCCTGATTTTCTTTGACGCAGTTCACATAAGTTTGCGAACTGAATTCAGTTTGGTCAATAAATAACCATTATGCAAAGATAAAGCCTGGATTTGGTCACTTTTTGTTCTTGTTCGATAAGCGGCACTTATTGCGGCAAGCTGTGTGCGTTTTCAGCCAAAAGTTGAGCGCTATTGAAAGGATGTGTTGGAAAGAGAGTGGTGGAAAGAAACGTAAAGGAAAGAGACTTAAACAAAAGAAAGTAGAGAAAAGACCTTTGGTGAGTAAGGCCTTTGATTTTCAAGCGCAGAAGGGTATGAAGGTACTACTGATAATGTGCTGTGAATATGTAAGGGATGTCTTTGTCGCCGTCGGTCGCGTCGTCTAACACTATTTCTCCAATGACCGGGAAATGCGCATCGCCTTTTGACAAAATTCTAATTGTTTGGCCATCAATTTTAGGGATAAAGCTAACCCCATCCACACTGGGCCCCGGCGCAACACTTGCTTGAACGTAGGCGTTAACAGTACCGTCAACTCTAAATACGCCGGGCGTTTCATTGCCCGTGCACGCCATACCAGCGGTTCCACTTAAGGCGCCGCCGCTAGCCATTGCACAGCGGCCATTCACATTTACCACGGTACCAAAATCTACTTCAGTTTCTTCTGTGATTGAAACTGCAGACACAATTTCAACATTGGCTGTGCCAGACTGCTCAGCCGAGAAGGCTGGGGCACTGCCTAATATTGCAGCGAGGGTGGCCGCGATCAAAGGCTTTTTCATAGGGTGACTCCTGTCAATACTGATTCCTAAGAATTCAGCATAGCAGGCAGGCGCCTATTTACCCATTTACACGCACAGTAACGCCCACAGGCCGAAGCCTGCGGGCGAACATGTTTGATGTCTTCTTAAGCTATTGTTTGATTAATAGCCTAACAAGTTTTACTGATAGTTTGCAGTAAAGGTATAGGCAATGTCTTTGTCGCCATCAGAAGTATCGGTCAGTACTATGTTGCCGATTATGTTTGCAGTTGTTGTTCCGCCAGTCAGAGTTCGGCTTACAGCGCCGTCCAATACTGGGTTAAACACAAGTGTTGCGTCGCTGTTGCCACCGCTTAGGGAGATATCAACAACTGAACCGGTTGTGCCTGTGATTGTAAACAGTCCGTCGGTCTCTGTACCTGAACAGGCCATTCCAGCTGTACCGCTTAAGCCGCCGCCACTACCCATAGTACAGGTGCCGTTAACATTAACGATGGTACCGAAATCCACTTCACGAGTTTCTGCGATTGTAATCGCAGATACGATATCAACATTGGCGTTACCAGCTTGGTCGGCCGCGAAGGCCTGGCTGCTGACTGCTGCGGCCACAATAGAAGAAGCAATTAATAGTTTTTTCATGGTTCAAACTCCATTTAAGGTTCTAATGCAGAACCAGCTGGCCCCGCGTTTATTGGTTGGGCCGTGCATGTGCCGTCCCTTGCCAAGTAGTAATTGCATTAGGCGTGCCAAGTTTAGGCCAAGTTTTGATCAGCGCTGTTCGTTTAGGTTGTTTTGGGTTTAATCCATTGAAAATTAAGGGAAAAAATCTGACTCCGGAGCGTCGCTAACAAACTCCATGTGCTAGAACGTTATACTGATCACAAAAAGCTCATGTTCTGCAGATGGCATAGTTTTTCTTTGAGGCGCTCTAATCCTCTGGTTCTTGTCATTTTGATTGGCAAAATGAAGATTGCTTGCATATTGATAGCGTGTTTTTCGCTAGCATGGCGACGAGCGGCAATGCCGGTCGTGTCGAGAGTTGATCAGGTACGAAAAGTACTGCTTCTGATTTGCGCCAAAGGCCTAAAGCGAGTCGCATGTTGCGGGACAAGCACTTAGATATCTAAATTGGCAGCGTATAAACGTACGCATTGAGTTAAAGACGCTAAGATAGTGGCTTTAAATAACTCGCTCGCAGGCCGCTTTTAACGCTCTTGCCCAAGTCTAAATCCAAATGGAGACACGCATGAATGATCACACTGTGCCCCAGACTGACCGCCCGCCAGTGGATATAGTGATTAGAAAAATGCCCTTTGAGTTTCCCGATGATATTGAACCGCATTGGAATTCGGCAAAACCTGAGTGGAGCCATATGGTTAACGGTGCCTCCTTGGCCATGCCATATCTTGAGCCCTACCTGATCCGCACCATGAGAAAGGCGATAGAGAAGATCGATTCTGACGTGCTAAAGAAAGACGTGAAGTTGTACATCGGCCAAGAAGGCCAGCATTACCAGCAGCACCGTAAATTCAATGACACGCTGATTGCCAACGGTTACACGGAACTTAAAGGCATAGAGGCAGAGATGAAAGTCGACTTTGATGGTTTTGAGAAAAGTCGCTCGCTTAAGTTCAACCTTGCTTATGCCTGTGGATTCGAAACAATGGCGCTCAGTATTGGTCATTGGCTTATAAGGGATAGAGAGTTTTTGTTCGCTGGCTCAGACACCCGGGTAGCATCACTTATACTGTGGCATTTTGTTGAAGAAATTGAACACAAAAATGTAGCGTTTGACGCTTATCAGGCAGTGTACGGTCATTACTTCTATCGAGTGTACGGCACTATGTTCGCGACCATGCATGTTGTGAAGTACAGCATCAAAGCGTATCGCGCCATGCTAAAACGCGATGGCCTGTGGGGGCGTTTCTCATCGCGCTGGAAACTGCAAAAAATGATAGCGCGTTTTTTTGCGAATATGATTCCAGCCACCTTTTCGGCCCTGATGCCCTGGCATCATCCATCCGGTGTGAATGATCCAAAATGGTGTGTTGATTGGATCAACGCTTACAATACGCAAGATGAACAATTAGTAGCGTTAGATACCAGCCGATTGCTGACAGACTTCGCAAGCTGAATGCCGAAAGCGAAGTGCTACACCAACTGAACTACGTCTAACTTCGCTCAGAGATGTCCTAGGGGTATAAGAAAAAATGTTAAGTGAAAAACAAAGAACACTGCTGATTCTAAACGGCATCGGACTATTGATCACTGCCTTACTTTCTGGCTGGCTGTATTTCGTTATGTTGTTGGAAGGTATTCGACTGTGGCCATTTATAGAGTTCATTACGGCTGATGTTCCCGGCGACAGGCGGGCCTGGAACATGGCGCATATGGAGGCTATTACAAATGGAATACTGCTCATAGCTACCGCTTTTATTGCCCCTTACGTTAAGCTCGGTTCACTCGGAACAAAGGTCTTGTTCTGGACGTCACTGTTGTATGCCTGGCTATTCACGCTGCCGGCCATAGCGAATGCCTGGTTTGGCACCAGGGGCTTGGCCTACGGCGGTGGCCCCTTTGAAGGTGGCTTGATCAACGATGTGATTTTTCTATTCGGCTGGCCAGCCTTTGCTTCTGTGCACATCGCGTTTCCGTTGCTCGCCTACGGTGTATGGAAACATTACAAATCTCTTGCATAGCGGAAGACCTTGGCGAACGTTTTTAATGCACCGCGATAGAGATAAAGTAAGGCTTTAGTGTAAGCAAAGGAAACCCCCAAGAATGGACTGCATGACTGTCACTTATCCGATTGGCGAAGATACTCATTTCGACATGGACTATTATTAGGGATCCTCTGAACAAGTATGAGATACCCCTGCTCCACCTATCGAACTGACCTAGGTAGCGAGTACATAACCAAGAGCTAAAACGATAACTATTAGCTATAGGGTTGGGGGTCGAAGTAACTTAGCCATCAGTTGTAGACCCAGCACAAATGAAGTGCAGAATGATAGCTCCCATAAATTGTTTCCCCAAACTTTTACTCATGTATATACAATTGCTTTTCTCTAGTAATATCTATTTACTTAAACATCCATAATGCTTCATCTAAATCATGACTCAAAAAAACAGGCAGTGGCTAATACAAAACCGTCCCTTGGGCCGGCCTTTGGAAATGACAGATTTTCAGCGAGCTGATGCTGATATACCAGCTCCTCACGATGGAGAGGTGCTGGTTAAAGTTGAATACTTTGGCTTCGACCCGGCTCAAAAAGGTTGGATGGAGAACATAGGTGGTTACATGGCGCCAACGCAGGTTGGTGATGTAATGCCTGGTAGCGGAATAGGGCAGGTGATTGAGTCGCGCTCGTCAAAATTTCAAGAGGGTGACTTGGTTGCTTCTCTGTTTGGTTGGCAAGACTTTGCTGTTAAGCCCGCAGCCGGTTTAACCAAATTGGTTGATGATGAGTATCTTACGGCAAACCTTGGCGTATTAGGCACTACCGGCATGACGGCGTATTTCGGTCTGTTAAAGCATGGTCGACCAATCGCAGGAGACACGGTGGCTATTTCCGGTGCTGCGGGGGCAACAGGCTCTGTGGTTGGCCAAATAGCAAAGATTGCGGGTTGCCGCACCGTAGGTATTGCCGGCGGACCAGAAAAGTGCAATTGGCTGCTGGATGAAATTGGCTACGACGACGTGATTGATTATAAGGGCGAGTCGGTTGCTGAAAGCATGGCCCGAATCTGTCCAGAATCTATTAATGTCTTTTTTGATAATGTCGGTGGGCCAATACTGAATTCTGCGTTGTCTCACATTGCTATGAACGCACGTGTTGTTATCTGTGGTGGAATATCACGTTACGAGCGAGGCAGTAGACCAGAAGGCCCGGAAAACTACTTCAACCTTGTGTTTAAGCGGGCAAGCATGGAAGGCTTTATTGTCGTTGATCATGCCCAACATTATTCGCAAGCTCGCGCACGCATGCGACAGTGGTTAAAAGAAGGAAAAATAAAGCACAAAGAAGATGTTCAGCATGGCTTTGAGAATATACCCAGTACTCTGACTAGAGTATTTTTGGGGCAAAATTTTGGTAAGCAAATTCTTAAGAACGATTAGCATTCAACTATCTACGGCAGTTTCATAGCTTGAGTGTGCTGGTTTGTTCCGTTCCTGACGCCAGCTAACGAAGAGCGCTATAGCCCCTTTACTTTCTGGCCATCCACTTTAGCCCGCTTCAGTTCAAGCCGTTCTGGTTTTGCGCCTTTTTCCTCAATTTGGTCGAGTCGTGCTAACAGATAACTCCAGTCAGTCGCGAACCAAATATAGGTCTCGCGGTCACTGTTTTCGCCACGGTCTCGCTTGAACTTAACGCTGTTCAGTTTACCCAATGGGGTATCTATTTGTTCTTCAGCAATTCGGTCGAATGCATACAGGCGGGTGCGCTGGCCTTCCGTCACTTGATATTCAAGTCGCTCTGCCATGGGATTGGCCGCGAGATCCAGGCGAAACTGCTCTTGATAGCTGAGCTTGTCAAAAACCGGGTATTCAATCGCTAGCGGTTTGTTTTCCGGGCGCAGCTGGTCGGTTACTGCGTTGGTATTCCAATCAAAGCTCAGCTCTCGGTCGTGACGGTCACCTAAATTCTTTCGTTTGTGGCTATAGCGTACAACTCTGAGCTTTTTACCCTCAGAAATGTCCAGCTGGCTGCTTTCTTTTAAACCAAAAATCAGTTTCTTCGCGCTTGTTTCCACCAATGCACTGCTGCCTGTTACCGTAAAGGTACGATGCATGCGCACGCCCATGCCCTTAATTGTGGCCTGGTATTCAGCGGCGTAGGTTTTCAGGTCGGCATGCGCTGGCAGTGAGGTTAAACTGGACGCCAAGCTCAGCGTTGCGGCGCACAGCAAAGAATAGCTAAAGCTCACCCTAGTCTTTCTGGCGGTTGGCTGTTGTCTGTCTTGGTTCCCTTTCATGCTGTTACCTTCTTTCCTTACCTTCAAGCACTATGATTAGAGTGCTCCGAAAACCTTACACCTTGCGGCCCTAAGGGCAGGCCATCGAGCAGTACCTGACCTTTTACAAGGTTTAAGCGACCGGTTACAAACCATTGTGCGGCTATCGGGTATATAAGATGCTCCTGGCTAAGAACTCGCTGAGCTAACTCCTCAGCGGTATCATTCCCTTCTATGGGAACAACGGCCTGAATAATTGGCGGCCCGCCATCGAGTTCCTCGGTGACGAAATGGACCGTTACGCCATGCTCGTCCTCTCCAGCGTCAATGGCCCTTTGATGGGTGTTTAAGCCTGCAAATTTGGGCAGCAATGAGGGGTGAATATTCAGCAATTTGCCATGGAACTCAGTTAAAAACACGGGCGTCAAAATTCTCATGAACCCCGCAAGTATAACCAAGTCAGCTGAATAGCTCCTGACTAGCTTGAGCAATTCAGCGTCGAAGGCTTCGCGATTGACAAAGGTCTTGTGGTCAAGTGTCACGGCTTCAATGCCGGCTTCCTCAGCTCGCTGCAGCCCCTTTACAGCTGGTCTATTACTGATGACAGCAACAATATCCGCCTGTAGCTCGGTTTTGCTGTTGGGCTGATTCTGGCTGGCGTCTATTAATGCTTGCAGGTTGCTACCGCTACCTGAAATAAGCACCACAATGCGCGGGCGATGCATAACGGCTTTTCTGCCTTAAGTATTTAGAATAATAGCGTCGCCACCGGCCTCTCTGGCCTGCAGCTCGCCAATTTGCCATGCCTGAAGATCCAGTTCCGCAAGCTTGCTAATGGCTGTTTCTGCATGGCTCGCATCAATACAGAGCACCATGCCTATGCCACAATTAAAGGTGCGTTGCATTTCAAAGCTGCTGATATTGCCTGTCTCTTGCAGCCAGTTAAATATCGCGGGCCTTTGCCAGCTATTGAGGTCAACGTGGGCGGTAACCTTGTCGGGCAGCACCCTTGGAATGTTTTCGCTCAAGCCACCGCCAGTAATATGGCTCATGGCTTTTATGCTTATGTGTTGCTGCAGTTCAATCAGCTGTTTTACATAAATGGTGGTAGGTTCCAGCAGGGCTTCACCCAGTGTGCGTCCGTCAAATGGTGTTGTAAGCGTGTCGTCGCTTAGCTCCAGCAATTTTCGAACAAGCGAATAGCCGTTGGAATGCGGACCGCTGGAGGCTATTCCTATAAGAGCGTCGCCGGCTTGTACCTTGCTGCCATCAATTAACTCTGATTTTTCGACCACACCTACGCAAAAACCGGCTAAATCGTAGTCACCACGGGCATACATACCGGGCATTTCGGCCGTTTCACCACCCACTAGCGCACAACCCGCCAATTCGCAGCCGCGACCGATACCGCTAACCACTTCAGCAGCAGTGTCTACGTCCAAATGGCCGCTGGCGTAGTAATCCAAAAAGAACAGTGGCTCGGCCCCAGTTACCAGTAAATCGTTCACGCACATAGCTACAAGATCTATGCCGATAGTGTCGTGTTTGGCCATACTCATGGCTAATTTCAGCTTGGTGCCCACACCATCGGTGCCGGATACGAGTACTGGTTCTTTGTATTTGTTCTGCAGCTCAAACAGCGCTCCAAAGCCACCTAGGCCAGTTAGTACTTCAGGTCGCATGGTGCGTTTGGCGATGGGTTTGATGCGTTCAACCAGCGAGTTGCCAGCATCAATATCTACACCGGCGTCTTTGTAGCTCAGTGACGGGGTATCTTGGGTCATTTAGGGGTCCAGCGGTGGAAGTAAACGGGTCAGGGCGTGATCGCCATGGCAGGAAGGCTGTATTTTAACGCAGCTGGCCGATGTGTGCACGGGCTGGCAGCTGGTACAATGCGTTTATCGCCATAGTCGGAAGCGTTTTATGCCCAGGCCCAGATTATTAATGACCAAAATGCTTGGTTTCTTGCTTATTAGCGTCGCGCTGTTTGCACCCAAGACATTCGCGGCCGTAGGTGCCTCTATGTACCAGGCAACGGTTGTTACCGAGTCTCAGTCGAATGAGGATCGCGATGAAGCCATGAAGTATGGACTGGGGCAGGTGATAGTGCGCTTGTCTGGCCGCTCAGACTCTGTGCGCGAACCGTTAGTTGCTGATGCTTTGCAAACGGCTAGCCGTTATGTCCAGAGCTTTACCTACCAACGCTCAACGCGTACTAATCAGCTGCAGCTGCAATTACAGTTCGTGCCCCAGCTCGTTCAAAACCTGCTTCGCCAGTCCGAATTGCCAATGTGGGTGTCGGGGCGACCAACAGTCCTATTGTGGCTAGGAGTACATGAAGGCCGCAGTCGGCAAATTGTTACGCCGGCTAAGTATCCAGAGTTAGTTAAAGAAGTAGAAACAGAATTGGCGCGTCGCGGAGTGCCCGTGCGTTGGCCTGACGACAACCCAGCGTTAGACGTTGAGGCGCTGCGTATTCTGGATACGAGCTCTATTCGAGCAGCTTCGGCTTCTTATGGAGAGCAAGCTACCTTTGCCATTAGTGCATATCTGAAGACGGTAGAAGGAGAAGCTGAGGGTGATGAGGCAGAAATCGTTTGGGCCGGCCGTTGCGTCTATATTGGCCAAACAGACGAATCTCGGGCCCGATGCAACAAAGGGGAGCGAGCGGAATTTTTGGCCAGCGCTGTCGATTCCCTCGCAGACCAATTGTCTGATCGATTTTCTGTACAGATCCTGGGAGGCGAATCGTTACAGCTGCGCTTGGAAGTACACGAAGTCGCTAATTTTGAAGGCTACGGTCGAGCCTTGAAGCATCTGAAGTCAAATGCGCTAGTGCGCAGCACCAACGTGATTGAAGTGTCGGCTGACAAAGTGGTTGTAGAGTTGGAACTGCAAGGTACAGAGCAACAATTTCAAGACTCGCTTGCATCCCAGCGAGTTCTTTATAGCATGGACACTGGAGAAAACTATGGTGTTCTTCGCTACCGGCTTGGAGTTAACTGAAAATGAGCTCGCCACTGAATGACAACGTCAACCCTATAAGCAATGCCCAGCGTGGTATGGCTTTTGGCTTTGTGGCGATGTTTATCATTATCGTTTACTTGCTAAAACCGATACTGGCTCCATTCCTGATTGGCATTTTATGCGCTTACCTGGGAGACCCTCTCGCCGATCGCTTGGAAGCGATGGGCCTAGGTCGCACGGCTGCGGTGTCGGTGGTGTTTGTTGTAATGACCTCATTGTTAGTGCTGGTTGTTATTTTGTTAGTACCTTTACTCGGTCGCCAGTTAGACGCGCTTGTATCGCGCCTGCCGCATACACTCGAATGGGCGCAAACAGTGGCCCTACCGTGGTTAAGCACTAGGTTCAACATCCCGCAGTATGAGTTGCCCTTAGAGGAAGCGAAGAACCTGATCGCCACCCATTGGCAAGAGGCAGGCAGTATTGCAAAGGTGGTTATGCAATCGCTCACATCTTCAAGTTTGGCGTTTTTGGGGTGGATTGCTAACCTCTTACTCATTCCTGTCGTCGCTTTTTACCTCTTACGTGATTGGGACCTAATGATGGAAAGAATCCGCGACGCCTTGCCGCGTCGTATGGAGCCTACTGTAGTATCACTTGCTGGCGAGTGCGACTCAGTCCTTAGCGCTTTCTTGCGCGGCCAGTTATTCATAATGTTCTTGCTAGGTATTATCTATACGCTAGGCCTAATGTTGGTAGGTATCGACTTAGCTCTGTTGTTAGGTATGCTGGCAGGGCTAGCCAGTGTGGTCCCCTATATGGGGTTTATCGTGGGAATTTGCGCCGCCAGCATTGCTGCTATGGTGCAGTTTGGCGATTGGTTCCACTTGTTGGGCGTTGCCGCTGTATTTGGTATCGGCCAAGCTCTGGAGGGCACAATACTTACGCCTTTGTTGGTAGGAGACCGCATCGGCTTGCACCCGGTGGCGGTTATTTTCGCTGTCTTGGCAGGGGGGCAGCTTGCCGGGTTTGTGGGTGTGCTTCTGGCCTTACCTGTTGCGGCGATTATTATGGTGCTACTGCGTCACATGCACGGCGAATACAAGAGCAGTGCTATTTATCAGTCGGGCAAAGACAATGCGCACACGGGCTAACGCCATACACGCCAGACTATAAGCAAGCACGTAACGTTGAAGCAATTACCCCTTAGCATTCCGCTTCGAGATCACTCAGATTTCGACAACTTCTATGTTTGCAATAACAATGCCGAGGCCGTTGGCATCGCGCGCCGCTTGGCTTCGGACGCTGACGGGCAGGTCTTGTTGTTGCATGGAGAGGCTCAATCGGGACGTAGCCATTTGCTAGAAGCTGCGTGCTTGTTGGCGCAAAGCAAGCAGCGAACAGCTCTTTATTTACCATTGAGAACCCTAATCACAGCAGCAACTTCGGATTTGTTTGATGGATTGGAATCTGTATCGCTTCTCGCATTGGATGATGTAGATTGCTTGGCCGGCAAACCTGATTGGGAAGAAGCGTTGTTCCATCTATACAACCGTGGTCGCCAAGCTCAACAAAGCTTGTTGCTTTCTTCTAGGTCGGCACCGTTCCACATACCGTTTCTGTTGAAAGATATTCACTCACGCTTAGGAGCCGCGCTGGTTTATAAGTTACATGGGCTTGACGATGAAGGTAAGCAGAGCTGCTTAAAACTGCGTGCTGCCAATCTAGGTTTAACCGTAAGCGATGAAGTAGCAAATTACATTTTACTTCGGTCAAGTCGCGACCTGGCGAGCTTAGTCGCTACGATTGAAACGCTGGATCGAGAAACCTTGAGCGAGAAACGAAGGCTAACGGTTCCCTTTGTTAAGAAGATAATGAGCTGGTAACAGTATGAACTCCTCCTCTGATGCCACATTCAGCCCAACGGATGCGGGCATTGCGTACCCGTCGTCTGGCAGAGCCAATTTCGCATTAGCTGTATTGCTTTTAGCGTATATTTTTTCATTTATCGACCGCCAGGTTCTGAGTTTGCTGGTGGAGCCTATGAAGCAAGACCTGAACATTGGCGACTTTGAAGTAAGCTTGCTACAAGGTATGGCATTCGCAGTCTTTTATACCTTTATGGGTATTCCTATTGCCAAGCTAGCTGATACTCGCAATCGAAAAACGATTATCACTATAGGTATTGCAGTGTGGAGCCTGATGACCTTTTTTTGCGGGCTAGCTAAAAGTTTCACTGGTTTGTTTCTAGCGCGGATTGGTGTGGGCGTTGGTGAGGCGGCTTTGTCGCCAGCTGCGTATTCAATGCTAGCCGATTATTTTCCGCCGCGTAAGTTACCGCGCGCAATGGCTATTTTTACAATGGGCATTTCTATTGGAGGTGGACTGGCGTACGTTATTGGTGGTGCCGTACTGGACACCATTGCGGGCAGTTGGTTGGCTGAGCTGCCGGTGTTAAAAACAATGCGACCCTGGCAATTAACCTTTGTGGTTGTGGGTTTGCCAGGCTTGCTAATTGCGTTATTAATGATTGCTGTTCGTGAACCCCTACGGCAAGGAAGCAATGGGGCCAATGCGGTATCACACAGCGATAACAGTTTCCGGAAAACGCTGGAGTTTGTAGGCGAAAATCGACGCAGCTACTTGGCTTTGTTTCTCGGAATTTCCTTGTTGTCGGTGTTTGGTTATGGGTTAATGGCTTGGTATCCAAGCTTGTTTATTCGCACCTACGGCCTTAGCGCTTCGGAAGTTGGCCTAAAGTTTGGTGTCATATACCTGGTGTTTGGTAGCCTAGGGGCATTGGGTGGTGCTTGGTTTGCCCAGCGCCTAGCGCGCCGAGGGCACGTCGATGCAAACCTGCGTTGGCCGGTTTATGCCTCAGTGCTTATGATGTTACCCGGAATATTTGTACCGTTACTGGGTAGTGCCGAGTTGATGTTTTGGGCCTGTATGCCATTGATATTTATTCAGAACAGCTATTTTGGCGTTTCGCTCGCGGCGTTGCAACTTGTGACGCCTAACCACATGCGTGCACAAGTTGGAGCGTTACTACTTTTTTTGACTAATTTAATAGGCATGACTTTTGGTCCAAGCGTGGTGGCTGCTTTAACCGACTTTGTTTTTCACGACCCGATGATGTTGCGCTATTCTCTATCAATTGTGGCTGCGATCTTTTGTCCTCTAGCAGCCATGGTGTTCGCCTCAGGTTTACGTCATTACCGTGGTATGACTGAGTCTTCAGCTAGATAGTGAACTCAAAGCCCGGTAACTGAACGTAAGCTCGCCATTGTTTGCGGACCCTTTAGCTCCTGCATAACTTTGCCATTTTGCAGTACAAAAGTGGTCGGCAATGTTGACGGCGTTATGAGGCCCAGTTTTTCAGCGTCAGCAATGCTTATGTTCTCAAACGCTATACCCATGCTATCGCTTTGTTCTTTTGCTTCTTCACCTTGAGGGGCGTCGTAGTTTACGCCCACAACAACAAGCGCCTGTGGGTTTAGTGCGGCTAGTTCATTTAGCTCCGGTATTTCTTCGCGACACGGTCCGCACCAGGTGGCCCAATAGTTAACCACCAACCACTCTGGCTGTTTGTTGGGCGAGCAGGCCAATAAGCTACTCATTAAGATGGGTAACAGCAGCGCACGGCAAAAGAAAGTTCGCGTAGCGGGCAATTTAGGCAATAGAAATGGGCTGGCTTTGTTCAATGGTAGAGTGATCTTCTTGTTCAAATAATACAGCGAGGCTTTTGCTGTAGCGTTGTTGGTGAGAGGTCTGCTGCTC
This sequence comes from Pseudomonadales bacterium, assembly GCA_045106985.1. Taxonomy (GTDB): domain Bacteria; phylum Pseudomonadota; class Gammaproteobacteria; order Pseudomonadales; family JAUIET01; genus JAUIET01. The sequence goes on from JBGCFQ010000025.1 coordinate 61,194, forward strand.
TCTTACAGTACTCATTAACTGCTGGTACCAAGCATGCTCGCGTTCATGACGAACGCTGTCGGCATGGCTAAGAGACGGATCGTTATAAAGCGTCTTAAGGTTGCTGTTCAACATCAACTGCAGGTCCCATAAAGACAGGCTATACAAGTCCCTGCTAAGCACAAAATCATCATTCTCTGTAACAGTCAGTACCTTGTGTTTGAGTAGTTGATTGCGCAATCGTTCCCATTGTTCGCGATTTACTGAATGCCCAAAGAGCCACTTCTGGTCAAGAAAGAACTGTTCAGAAACAGCCCCACCTGTTTTTTGCTTTTGCCAGAACTGGTACAGCACATGCGTACCTACAATTAGATCCGGATGTTGTTGCGAGTATCGGCTGTGGTAAGCCGACAGCGCGCGCACAATTTCAGCACCGCTGAGTACTAATAACCAACTGAACTGCAGCCATAACAAGAACAAAGGGATAGTAACAAAGGTGCCATAAATCTGCTGATAGCTTGAGTTAGACACGAAGGTTGCGAACAAACTCTTGGCTATTTCAAAACAGGCACCTGAAATCAAACCACCAATAGCGGCGTGGCGCAGTGGCACTTTACAATTTGGTACAGCAAAAAACAGTAAGGTGAATGTAAGAGAGGTGAGCAACCAGGGCAGGTACTTTAGTGTGTACGGCAGCACGCCCAGCACATCCACATTGGTGGCAAATACCTTTAAATAGGTGGTCATTACGATGCCGGCGCCGAGCAAAACAGGGCCCAACGACAAAATCGCCCAGTACAGCAAAAAGGTGCTCAGACCTTTGCGGTGTTCGCGGGTTCGCCAAATACGATTGAAGGACTTTTCAATATTGCGCAACGTGGTGTACGCGGCCACCGCTAAAATGACAATGCCAAGAAAAGTTAGGCTGCGGGCGCGCTGCGAAAAATCATTGAGATAATCTTGTATTTCGGAACCAGAGCTGGGAACGAAATGCTCAAAGACAAAAGACTGTACGTCAGAACCGAAGGTTTCAAAGGCCGGCACCGCTGAGAACATGGCGAAGCCCACGGTCATCAATGGCACCAGGGCAATCAAAGTTAAAAAAGTCAGCGCAGCGGCGTTCTGTTGACAACCGTCATCAATGAAGCGGCGCACCACATAGCGGCAAAAGCTTATAAATTCTAGCCCGCGGCGTAGCCAAGGGTGTTCACTTGCGGTATCAAATACAGATGTCATTTGGGCAATAAAGCGCCGACTGGTTCCGGTATAATGAAAGTATATCAGCTGTGCGAAAAGAGCCCCCTTTATGAGCAATTACACCATTTTTCATAACCCGCGTTGTTCAAAATCTCGCCAAACACTGGCTTTGCTAGAAGATAATGGTGTTCAGGCTGAGGTGCGCTTGTATCTGGACAAGCCACCCACCGTCAGTGAGTTGAAGACAATAGTGAAACAACTCGAACTTTCGCCTCGAGATTTGCTGCGTAAGGGTGAGGAAGAATACAAATCCCTTGCTTTGAGCGACCCCGCGAAAACAGACACCGAGCTGTTGTCGGCAATGGCGACACACCCACGCTTGATCGAGCGCCCCATAGTGATTAAAGATGACTCAGCGGTGCTTGGGCGGCCGCCAGAGAATGTGCTGACTTTGCTGTAAGGAATACATAAAACATGTACGTTCTTATTCTATATTACTCCCGCCATGGCGCGACGGCTGCGCTAGCGGACCAAGTAGCCCGCGGTGTAGAGCTGGTGCCCGGTGTGGAAGCGCGCATTCGTACCGTACCCGCGGTGTCGGCTACTTGCGAAGCAACAACTGACGACATTCCCGACGGTGGGCCGCTGTACTGCAGTGAAGACGATTTACGAGAGTGCGCTGGTCTAGCGCTTGGCAGTCCCACCAGGTTTGGAAACATGGCAGCGCCGATGAAGTATTTCATTGATGGTACCAGTGCGCTTTGGTTAAGCGGCTCTTTGGTGGACAAGCCTGCTGCGGTATTCACTTCCAGCACGAGTATGCATGGAGGACAAGAGTCAACATTGCTGAGTATGAGTCTGCCCTTGATTCATCAAGGCATGGTGTTGGTGGGCGTGCCGTATACTGAGCCGGCTCTGCACAGCACCCAAAGGGGTGGGACGCCCTACGGTGCTTCACAGGTATCGGGCCACGAGCAAGGTGCGAGCTTGGTGTCAGATGAACAGGACATAGCAAAATCACTTGGCAAGCGGTTGGCTGGTATGGCTCAGCGTTTAGCTGTGCCTATAAACTAAAGACACAAAGTAGCACTATAAGGTAGTCAGAAATCTAAATGAAAGAACAATTATTGTTAAAATCCGCTCAGGCCAAAACGATTTGCTTGTGGACAATAGTACTGTTGGCCGCGCTTTTCGCTTGGCAAACGCTGCTCAGTTGGGACCAGACATTGGGTGTACGTGCGTCGGTGTTTGTGGTTCAGTTACTGCCTTTTTTGCTGGTAATGCCTGGCTTGCGAGCCGGGCGTTGGCGGTCGTATGCGTGGATGCTGTTTTTCCTCAATCTCTATTTTGTAGTTGTAGCGCTGCGCTTAGTTGAGTACCCAGAGGTTGTTAGCGACTGGTTATTACTGCTCTTGTTGTCGGTGGTTTTCACTGCAGCGCTGTTTTTTGTGCGTTGGACTCGTATTGCTGAAGTTAGCTAGAAACGCACGCTCATTTCAAGCTCATTGCATGCGGGTTTTCCTGTTCTGTCTCTGTGTTTTGTTCGCTTCAGGCTGTGAAACCATTGGTTTTTATGGACAGGCGATTTCTGGCCAGCTTTCTATATTGGCCAAGAGACAGGATATCGATCGCGTACTGCGTGATGAGGCCTCCGACTTAGCGTTAAAAGAGCGGCTAAAACTCGTGCAAGCCATTCGACATTTCGCTAGCGAGAGCTTAGCGCTGCCGGTTGGAAAGAATTACTCAAGCTATGTAGATTTGCGCCGGGATACAAAAGACAACTTCGTCGTTTGGAATGTATTTGCAGCCCCTGAACTTTCGCTAGAGCCGCAGGTGTGGTGTTACCCCTTAATCGGTTGTGCACACTATAGGGGCTACTTTACTCGCCAAGCAGCGGAAGGCTTTGCTGAAACGCTGCAGGGGCAGGGCTTAGACACCTATATTGGCGCTGTTAAAGCCTATTCTACCCTTGGATGGTTTGCCGATCCCGTATTGAGCACCTTCGTGTATTTTGATGACACAAGGTTAGCCGCTTTGTTGTTTCACGAATTGGCTCACAAAATTGTCTACATTCGCGATGACACGGAATTCAATGAAAGCTTCGCATCGGCTGTTGAAGCAGAGGCATTGACCCGATGGTTAAGAGGGCGGCAGCAGCTGAATTCGCTTAACCAACATGCGATGCACCAAGTAGCGCGTACTCAATTTGTTGAGCGTGTTAGCGTGCTTCGCATTGAACTGAATCGGCTCTACGCTGCTGCAGATTTATCGCGCAAAGAGAAACTCGAGCAGAAACACGAGTTATTCGCACGCCAACAGCATGAAGGTCAGCAAATGCACGTGCCGGGTTTCCGGCGCTGGTTACAACAGTTAAACAACAATGCCAGCCTGGTGCCGGTGCACAGTTACAACCGCTGGCAATCTGCATTTGCTCAGCTTCTTCTTCAACACGGGGGGGATCTTCCTGCTTTTTTTACCGCCGTTAAAGAGCTAGGCAACTTACCTTTAGCGCGACGACAACGTGAGCTGCAAAAACTCACAGACAAGCAAGCACAGGCCGTGCAAAAATTGACGAATGAATGAATCTGAGCCATTTAGCATCGCTAAGCGATTGAAAAGTTTCGTTTACGCGTTCCGCGGTATAGGGGTGCTAATAGCCACGCAGCACAATGCGTGGATTCACATTTTGGCCACTGTTTTGGTGCTAGGCATGGGCTTTTCTTTGTCGGTAAGCCGTGTAGATTGGCTGTTTCTCAGCTTGGCCATTACCTTGGTATGGGTCGGCGAGGCATTCAATACTGCTATAGAATTCCTTGCGAATGCTGTGAGTGAGGAATACGACGAAAACATCAAATACGCCAAGGATGTGGCTGCCGGCGCGGTGCTGTTGGCGGCTATTGGTGCTACGGTTCTGGCGGCACTGGTGTTTCTGCCCTATTTTTAGAGCTTAACCCGCCGCAACTCAGCAAATAGCCAGTTTGCATAGCCTTTGGTCTACTTTCCAAGTATTAAACACCGCCGCAGAATTGGCGCTCTATACTAATTATAGGACACAGAAAAGGATTTTCGTGGCTCAGTGCTTCAGCTGGGCATTACTGCGCAGGAGCACATAGTTGTCGTCCCGTTTCGTTAGCATTCCCGCAAAAGATCTGGAGTTTGGCATGTTTGTCGCCGAACTTGATCGGCCGTGGCTGGAAACTCCGTTTCTGGTGCAGGGCTTTATTGTCAGCGAACCGGAGCAGCGCAAGCTACTGATGGAGCTCTGTAACCAGGTCACGATAGACACTGGTAAATCGGTTCAAAGACGATCAAGTTCAACGAAAAAGAAACGACTTACTGGTCGCCAAGCTATAAAGAGAGAACTGCCTGGCAAGCCTCTGTGCATATACCAAGACTCGCGTTCATTTGACGAAGAAATACCCGCAGCTACTCGCTTGTATGATGACTATGAAGCGACGGTAAAGAATTTTTACGAAGACTTCCGTCGTAGTAAAACGATCAACATAAAAGACGTTAATGAAACCGTAAACAATCTGGTACGTAGCATTGTGCGTAACCCAGATGCCTGCATGCTGTTGCGACAGATGAAAAAGAAGAGCGACTATTTGCATGATCATGCAATGGGTATGTCGATATGGGCCGCCGCACTAGGGCGACAGCTCGGGCTTCCCCCTAAAGATATCAAAACAGTTGCCTTTGGAGCCTTGGTCGCTGACGTGGGCGCCGTACATATTTCCAATGAGTTGCTTTCCAAACCTGCCAAGCTAACCGAGTCGGAATACGCTTACGTCAAGTCCCACGTGAAAAAGAGTTTGGAACAACTTCAGAAAACGAATGGTATTGGTACTCCGGTTCTAAATATTGTGGCCTCGCACCACGAGCGCTTTGATGGCACTGGATACCCCAATGGTTTGAAAGGCACTGAGATCCCAATTTTTGGTCGCATAGTAGCGATTGCCGATTGTTATGATGCGGTTACAACCAAGCGACCCTATGCTGACGCCCGCCCGCCTTCCGAAGCGGTGACGCTACTCTACGGCCTGCGCGACAAGGATTTCCAAAGCGAACTAGTCGAAGAATTTATTCAAGCAATAGGCATATATCCTGTGGGTACCATGGTGGAGCTTAGCTCGGGCCAAGTGGGCATGGTCATTGCTGAATATCGCAGGCGCCGCTTAAGACCGAAAATTCTACTAATGCTTGATGAAGAAAAGCGCGCAATCAACTCAAGAGAATATCTTGATCTGCTCAAGCATACGCATACAGCGGATGGCAGGCCGCTTGACATAGTGAGAGCTCTTGAGCCTGGCGCTTACGGGTTGGAAGACGATGACATCTTTGCGTGAGGAAGGCGAAGAGCTAGTACCGAAAAAAGCGCCTGAAATAAATCGTGCTCGGTTTCTTACGGGCCTGTCTGCCGATTTGAGTATTGGCATTGAGAACAACAGTCTTACCGCGTTGATACTGATTGACCTGTCATGTTTTAGACACATAAATCGCCGTTTCGGTTACGAGACCGGCGATAGTCTGCTGGCTTTAGTGCACCAAAGATTGCGCGAGAGTATTAAGAAAGCGAGCATCGTTTGTCGCTTGGGTGATGATTTGTTTGCGGTTGTAGTGCCTGACATGCAGTCGCTTAGATTACTGCCAGTCGCAGCAAGTAGGGTGCAACAGATAATTGCGGATCCGGTACAGACGCAAGGTGAAGACATTCGTCTTGAGTGTTTTATTGGTATTTCCGTTGCACCTCTTCACGCAAACCAAGAGCAAAAACTATTTATCCATGCCGAGCAAAGCCTGGAAAGCGCGCGCTTGTCGCCAGATCGTACCTTCATTGCGGATGCTACGCAGGTCGAATCAGGCATGAACGAGTGGAATGTGCGAGATGAATTGAATCGCGCTATTGGAGCAGGGGAACTGGCTCTGCATTACCAACCCAAGGTTTGCCTGCAATCGTTTATGCCTGTAGCCTGCGAGGCGCTAATGCGTTGGGATTCGCCAACTTTGGGTACAGTGGCGCCCGATGTGTTTATTCCAGTGGCTGAGCGTACCGGCTTAATTCACGACCTAACGGAGTGGGTCATTCTGACCCTGCCCAGAGAGGCTGCGCACATTCAGTTTCGTGATCAACCATTAAACGTTGCACTCAACTTATCACCAAAGGATCTTACCACCGGAGATTTGCACGCAACACTTGAATCCGCCCTTAATATTTGGAATATGGACAGTTCCAATATTACACTTGAGATTACTGAAAGTTCGTTGCTTGAAAACCGAGAACGCTGCTTTCAGGTAATGGAAGAACTAAAAGACTTGGGGTTTAGAATTTCAATCGACGACTTTGGCACAGGATATTCGTCAATGTCTTACTTTAAATTGATTCCCGCTAACGAAATAAAAATAGATAAGTGTTTTATCACTAACCTCGTGCACGACAGAGATGATCAAGTGTTAGTGCGTGCCATCATCGCTTTAGCTCATCATTTCAATATGAAAACAGTGGCTGAGGGCGTTGAAGATATGCAAACCTTGCAAATGTTGATGCGTATGAAGTGCGATTACGCGCAGGGATATCATTTTAGCAGGCCACTGCCTGGTGCAGAATTCAGGGCATGGCTAGAGGGCTATAACATGACTCGGTATTTTAGTCCGCCAAAGGCAAAAGCCGCCAATTCATAAAGCGCCGCAGGCCGCTCGACCTAGACAACAACCTGACCTTCTAAGTACTCTTCATCGCTTGAACTTAGCTTATTCAAATCTTCCAGCACCATGTACAAGCATGGAATCAAAATAAGCGTTATAACCGTCGAGAATAATATCCCGAATGCCAATGAAACCGCCATTGGAATAATGAACTGGGCTTGCGCACCTTCTTCCATCACGATGGGAATCAAACCAAAGAACGTAGTCAGTGAGGTGAGCATAATGGCTCGGTAACGATGCATACCTGCTTGCACGACCGCTTTAATTGCCGGAGTACCTTGCTTTATCGCCTGGTTTATAAAATCCACCAAGATGATACTGTCATTGACGACCACGCCCGCCAGCGCAAGAATTCCAAACAAGGAAAAATTACTAATGGTCATGCCGAGTAACATGTGGCCAATAACTGCGCCGATAAACCCAAAGGGAATAACGCCCATTATTATGATCGGTTGGAGGTAAGATTTTAATGGAATCGCAAGCAGTGCGTAAATAGCGAATAAGGCGAAAGCTAAACCGATTAGCAAGTTGGTAATGAGCGCTGCACTTTCTTCAGCTCCGCCATCTAGACCAACTGTTAGCCCCGGGTACCGCTCTATTAATTTAGGTATGAACTTCTCTTGAGCTTCGGCGACTACCTTCGATGGCTCAACGGCGTCCAGATCAGCATTTGCACTTACGGTAACGCCTCTAGAACCGTTTACACGTCGAATAGCGCTGTAGCCCGGGCGAATATCCAGTTCAGCTACCGCAGAGAATGGCACTTCTTCACCGCTTGGTGTCATGATAAACATGTTTTCCAGCGAGGTTAACGATTGACGCTCCTCTTCTGGGTAACGCACCATCACTTTCACTTCATGTCGCCCGCGTTGCAAGCGTTGGGCTTCTTCGCCGTAAAAGGCCCCGCGCACCTGTCGCGCAATACCCATTAATGAAAGGCCGAGCGCTTCGCCTTCCGGCTTGATATTTATATTTAGTTCGTCCGAATACTCGGCAGCATCATTTTGAATATCGAATACACCAGCATAGTTGCTCAGGTATTGGCTAAGCTCATTCGCCGCAAACCCCAGTTCTTCAATATTTGGCGACACTAGCAAAAATGCGATCGGAGCGCCGCCCATTGGATCAGCGTCTAATACGCTGATAGATCTTACGCCGGGAATTTCGCCTATATGCTTGCGCCAAGTGGTTGCAACATCTTGAGGCTTAACAGGAATGCCTTTCTCCTTAGTCATTTCTAGCATGAAGCTGGCGCTGCTACTATTTTCGCCATAGCCGAACAAGTTCTCAACAAAATCTTCTTGCATGCCTGTGCTTTTCTTCAACTCTTCCTGCATGCTATGCGCGCCAGCTACTATTCGCTCTATAGCCCCGTAAAGCTCACGTTTCGGTACGCCTTCGCTCATTTCCATATTAACTTCAATAAATTCGCCTGGAACTTGCGGAAACATGACATAACGAACGACGCCACCAAATACAAGGCCAAGTGTTAGTATCATCAGGCCGATAAAGAACGCGAAGGTTACGTAGCGAAATTCTAGGCACTTGAGCAATAAGGGCTTGTAGTAGTTCGTGATTACTATTTGCAGCAATCCATTGCAGGCCGCTTGCAAGCGACCAAAAAACGAATCTGGAGGGGTTGCGCTGGTTATATGGGTAAGATGTGCCGGCAGAATCAGCTTTGACTCAATTAAGGAAAAAGTCAGGCTAAGAATAACGACCCAACCGATAGCTGCAGGGAATGCAGCGACGTCGCCCTCGAGCGAGACCATAGGTACAAAAGCGGCAATCGTGGTTAGTACGCCAAAGGTGGCGGGCGTTGCAACGCGCCGCGCGCCGCGAATAACGGAATCAACATTGTAACCGTCGCGACTCATTGTAGCGTGTGCACTTTCACCTATAACAATAGCGTCGTCCACCACAATCCCTAGCACCACGATAAAGCCAAGCACACTGAACATGTTCATTGTGACGTCAATACCTTCCATTGGCATGGTGGCGAATACACCAAGGAAGGTGACAACCAGACCAACCACTACCCAGAAAGCTACTTTGAAATCCATAAACAACAAGAGAATAATGAATACCAGCACCGCGCCCAGAGCCATGTTTTCAAACATTAAGCCGAGTCGATCTTTCAAATAAAAAGTGAAGTCGGCCCAATATTCAAGTTCCACGCCTGCAGGCAATGTTTTTTGTCGCTCGTTTAAATATTGTTTGGCGGCGTCAGAAACTTCAAGAATATCCTGTTCGCCGACCGACATAACGACAACACCAATGCTAGGTCCGCCGTTGAAGTAGGAAAAGCCATCTTGCTCTTCGAAACCATCTTTAACATCCGCAACATCACCCAGAGTTACGCGAGTGCCGTCGGCATTGCTGATCAATACTAGGTCTTCAAACTGATACTGCCTATAAGCCTTGTCTTTTGTGCGTAGCAGAATATCGCCGTTTACTGTGCGAATTTTTCCACCTGGTATGTCGACGGAAGCGCGTTGTACCGCGTCACTCACATCACTCAAACTCAAACCGTATTTGCGCAGGGTTTGCTCCGACACCTCAATAGTCACTTCATAAGGGCGGTCACCAAAAAGCTCAACTTGAGAAATCTCCTTTAGGTTGAGTAGTTCCTGGCGTAAGTCTTCGGCAACTTCCCGTCTGCCAAACTCGTCAAGATCTCCAGACACCTGTATTTGTAGGGCAAGTTGAGTGAAGTCTAATTCGAATTTAGCAACTGTGGGGCTCTCTGCTTGATCTGGAAAGGTAGTGATACCATCGATTGCAACCTTAACCTCATCCATGACGACATAAACGTCATGATCGGTACCCACGTTGAGGTAGACCCGCCCTAGGCCGCTATCGGCCGTTGACTGCACTTTGGTAATGCCGGTTATATCTTCAATTGCCTGCTCAATTTTTAGAACAATGCCTTCTTCCACATCTTCTGGAGTTGAGCCGGGGAAGGGCACCGTCACTTGAATGGATTGCATATCCAGTTCAGGCATCATGGTTGAGCGCAGCCCGTGTGTAATCGAGTACAGACCGGAAACAATGATGATCAACATCAATAAATTCGCGGCTACGCTGTTACGCGCGAACCAGGCGATAATACCCGTGTGCGTATCGATATCTTCGAACTTAACGTCGTCGAATTCGCTCATAGTGCAGCGTTACTTGCGCTCACAGCGGGAGCCTCATGCTCTGCGTTAGATTTAGATGCGGTTGAATTCTGTTCTGGCATGAGTTTTAGGCTGTCTTTGGGCGTTTCACCATTGACACTCGCAATGCGCACTTTGGCCCCGGTAGTAAAACTGCTTAGAGTTGTAAGGCTGACGATATCGGCGTGTTCCAGGCCCCCGCTAATATAGGCACTATCTGCGGTACGAGTTAGAATATCAACGGTTCTTACTTCCAGTCGCCCCTCTCCATTAACTAGCCATACTTTGTTGCCAGGATTGATGGCTGCTTGTGACAGCTTGATTAAATCGTTAATAGGTTTGCCGTCGATCACTGCGTTAACGTAGCTACCCATTCGCAGCGGCGTTTTTCGATGTTCTTCGTTGCCTAGCAGACCATAAGGGTCTTGCACTTCTATAACAGCCGTCATTGACCGCGTTCGTTCGTTTAGCACACCTTCTGTGCGTATCAGCCTGCCTTCCCAAAGCTGATTACTAAACGCGCCAGTGCCGCTTATTTTTACTTTTGGAAAGTGCTGTGATTGTTCAGAAAAAGTATTTGGAATAGTGAGAAACTGCAGTTCTTTTTCTGGAAGAGGAACACTCACTTCGGCACTGTCTATAGCAAATACGCTACCTAGCATAACCCCTGGGCTTACTGAATGGCCAAGGTCAACAGCCTTGTCTCCTACCATCGCATCGTAGGGTGCGCGGACTATTGTATGCTCAAGGTCGGCCTGGGCTTGCAGTAAGTCAGCGTCGGCTGACGCCAGTCGGGCTTTGGCTTCAACCAATTGAGGCTTGCGCAGGTATAGCTCCGTGGCCGCAGCGCTCCGTTTCGCGTTTTTTGCGCCCTGGTTCCACTCTCTTAATGCGACCTCTGTACGACCCTTTTCCGTTGCAAGCACACTTTTGGCGCCAGCAATCGCAGCCTGGGCTCGTTTTACAGCCGCAACATAATTTCGATCATCAATTCTCGCTAGCTGTTCGCCTTTCTTGAAGTAGCCACCGGCAACAAATCGGTCAGATACCCAAGTAATGCGGCCAGCTACATCCGCAATCAATTGGGTTTGAGTGCGTGCTCTTACATTTCCTTGAACGGCAACGGGTATAGCGACCTGGCGCTTGCTCACCTTAACCACGTCAACTAGTGGTTCGACAGGGGTGCTCAATTTTTGCTCAATAGTAGGGCGCGACATCACCAGAATAACGGCAATAAGTATAGAGGCGATCAAAATGCCTAAGGCGATAAACGTTTTACTTCGCTCGTTGTTCAAAGCTTTCCTTACCTTTTTCTTAGCCCAAAAAATCAGGGCATCCAATCAGCTTAGCAGCCAATAGAGGTGTGCTGCGAAAGCGCTGGCTTAACGTTGTTTAACTCCCGGAAATGAACAAAAAATAGTCGGTAGGGCGTTAAGTGCCTTTGGCCAATTACTGTTCGAGTGTTTATTGTTAGTGGCGGGGTAAAACATGATTATAGCATTTACCCCTCATGAATGGTTGACTGTGTAAAGACCGTAAGCCGACTACATTTTCATAACAGTTCGAATTCCACGGGCAGCGGTGAGGTCTTCCATCGCTTCATTGATTTCTTCCAAAGGTCGAACGTTGGTGATCATGCTGGCCAAATCCAATTGTCCCGCCTGGTATAGACGGATAAGCCGTGGAATTTCATACAAGGAGTTGCAGCTTCCCAGGAAGCAGCCGCACAGCTTCTTTTCTGTTGAAGCAAAAATGACGGCTGGGTCGATATTAATTTTTGAGTCGAGGCTGGGTGCGCCCACACAGACAGTTAATCCCCCAGATCTCGTAGCATTAACGCCGTCACTGACCAAAGCGGCGACTCCAGCCGTTTCGAATGCGTAGTCAACACCTACCTCAGTGAGTCGCATGCACACTTCTGCTACGTTTTCAGCAGTAGGGTCTATCAAGTGAGTAGCACCAAATTGTTTTGCTAGTTCGCGGCGTTTGGCCACTGGGTCGGAAACTATGATAGTGGTGGCGCCGCTAATTCGTGCACCCTGAACAGCCGCCATACCGACGCCACCCAATCCCATTATTAGAACGGAATCACCTTTATCTACCTTCGCAGTGTTTAGAACGGCGCCCACGCCAGTTTGCATCGCACAGCCGATCACACAGGCGTGTTCCAGCGGAACTTCTTTCGGAATCTTTACCGCGCCATTTGCTTGTATAACTACATATTCAGCAAAAGCCGCCATGCCAAGGCCCCGCAGTACTGGTTGTCCATCAAGAGACAGACCAGTGGCTCCATCTGGCAAAGTATTGGTGAAGATTGACAAGGTGCTCTCGCATATCTGAGGCTCGTTGCGCACACAGAAGTAGCAGCGGCCGCAAGGAGGAGCGGGCGTCAAAATAACGTGATCACCCACAGCAAGATGAGTTACCCCCTCGCCGAGCTTCTCAACGATACCCGACGCCTCATGGCCTAGAATGATAGCTTGGGATTGCTCGAAGGTACCGTTAACAGTGCTTAGGTCAGAATGGCATACGCCGCAATACTTGACGTTTACTCTCACTTCGCCGGGGCGCGGGTCCATGATCTCAACGTCGTCACGAACGACAATAGGGGTGTTGGATTGTTCTAGTACGGCGGCTTTCATGGCGGGTCTCGTCAGTTGCTCGGTTTCAAGTGCATCTAAATAGAAGCTTATCTGACAAGCGGTGCTTCTGCGCTAAAAAATTATCCATTTGTTATCAAGCAGTCCATACCTTCTTGCCCCATCATTGGTGCGACATCGCGGTTAAAGAATATCGGACCAATAACAGGAATCAATTCTTCTTCCGCCCACTTCTCGTACCATAAAGCCATTCCGAACTTGGCTGCGTCCCTAGGGTACAAGCCAGAAAAGCCATACTTACGCTCAAGGTAGGCACAGATAACAGAGCTTTCACCTAGTTTTACCTTGTTGTCCGCGAACGCGGGCATCGTGCCACGCGGGTTAATGGCTAGCAGAAGGTCTTTGCCATTCATTGGGGTGATGTCGTTGTCACGTTCTCCTTCTAGTCCCGCCTCAAGAATGTAAAGAAGTGTTTTACGAACAAAGGGGGAGAGGTTTGAACCCAGTAACATAGCCATCATGGAGCTACGCAGAAAAGTGTCTGTGATATAGTAGCATGCTGGTTTTTAAATTTTTGGAGGCTCCATGACAACGCATTTTAACTCTCCATCCGAACTTCTTAACGTGGTTCCCGGACAGCAATTAGGTACTACTGAGTGGCTAGAAGTGGACCAGAATCGAATAAATCTGTTTGCTGAAGCCACTGGCGATCATCAGTGGATTCACGTTGATCCCGAGAAGGCAAAAGACGGCCCTTTTGGAGCCTGCATTGCGCATGGCTACTTAACTCTTTCGTTGGTAAGCCTCTTTCTACCGGAAATCTTCGAAGTGGATAACGTGTCGATGGGTGTTAACTACGGCGTTAACAAAGTTCGTTTCCCATCGGCTGTTTTGGTTGGGTCGCGGTTGCGCGGCATTGGGGAAGTGGTAGAGGTTGAGGAGCTGAAAGGCGGTGCTGCGCAAGTCGTAGTGCGAGTTACCTTAGAAATAGATGGCAGTGAGCGCCCAGCCTGTGTGGTGGATACCATTAGTCGCTTTGTGCCTTAACTGTTTTGTTGCTTAACTGTTTTGTTCCTTAACAACGATATGATTTATAGCGAATCAATAGAGACGTTGCGTGCTTAATAAGCTGAAGCGTGCTTTCGTTTTGCCATGGCTTGTTCTTTGCGCCTTCGCGACAGCTTATGGTCTCTGGGAACTGGCGTTTTCACCAGAAAATAGGCTGGCAGCTGTTGGCGTGATACTCGCTACCCTACCGTCGCTTGTCTTTATTGCCCGTTTAACAAAAACGCGCGTTGGCCGAGCTAGGGTGTGGTTAAGCGTGGAGCTATTGCTAGCGCTCGGAGGATCATTATTGGCGAGCCTTTACGGTATGTTGTTGCATCAAGTCTTTGCAATAGGTGTGGGTTTGCTAGGGCTAACACTGTATGTATTCTGGTACTCTAAACTTGGCAGAACGGCCGGAAGTCATTTGGCCGTAGGCTCACAGTTACCGCCTGTTCGCGTGCTTAGCATCGATGGTAGACACTACACACCGACCCAAGCCGGCTCGCCTAGCGTGTTGATGTTTGTGCGTGGTAACTGGTGTCCATTGTGCGTTGCACAAATCAGCGAAATTGCCGACAACTATCGAAAGATTGTGGAGTGCGGCGCAAAAGTATTTATTATTGCTGCTCAGTCTCAGCAACAAAGTAAGGAATTGGCTGCGCGATTTGATGTACCATTGATTTTTTGTATAGATAAAAACAATGCCGTAGCGCGAGAGCTTGGTTTAGTGCATGAAGGCGGTTTACCGATGGGAACGAGCGCATATTCTACTGATACTCATTACCCTACTTCAATTGTGACCGATGAAACTGGAAAGATTATTTATTCTGATCAAACAAACAATTATCGCGCGCGCCCGGAGCCGCAGTTGTTTTTGGACGCATTGGCTAGCCGAAATACCTGAGTCTTAAATTTTCTTATTCATTTGAATACTGGCTTGCGTGCTAGCTCAACTTTTTAATTTCATTACTCAATCAACACTTTAATAAACTATGAACTATAACGATTTAGACAAGGGAAAGGCCGATTTTGCAGAAGTGCCTATCCGACCTGCTGCGACGGTGATTCTACTCAGAGACGGCGAAGATGGCTTGGAAACGTTGTTGTTGCGCAGAAATTCCAAACTAGCGTTTGCTGCAGGAGCCTGGGTTTTCCCAGGTGGTCGCTTTGAGGATGTTGATTTTGAAGCTGCGGGCCTTGCAGATGAGGATGCCGCAGCACCCTTCGCGGCGGCGCGCGAAACTCTAGAAGAGACCGGGCTAAACACCGCCCCGGAGAGTTTCGTCTATTACGCGCATTGGACGACGCCTCCTGGTATGCCAAAGCGTTACGCAACCTGGTTTTACATGAGCGAATTGCACGGTGATGCATCGGTAGAGATTGACGGTTCCGAGATTCACGATCACATTTGGACGACGCCGGCGAATGCGCTAGCGAAGCACGCGGCTTTGGAAATTGAAATCATGCCGCCTACATTTGTGTGCCTGGACGAGCTGCAACGCCACAACACAGTTAATAGCGCCCTAGAGTATTTTAAAAATCGAAACGTTATATTCTACGCGCCGCGGTTCTCTAAGCTAGATGGCGTTACTGTGGCGCTGTATGAGGGCGATGCTGGCTACACTGACAGAGATGCCACTCAATCTGGCGCTAAACACAGATGCCTGATGGACCCTGGCAACTGGAGTTACGAACGCACAGAGTAAGCATTTAGTGCACGGTGGTAGGCTTAGCTTGCCGTTTTCGGCTGCTGCTGGTGGTACGCTTGGCCGACGCAGGAATCTTTATACTGCGTAGTGATCGAGCGGGCTTTTTGCCACTAGCCTTTTTAACTGGACTTTTAGCCGCTTCTTTCACCAATTTCGTTACTGCTTTTTTCTTGCCAGGCTTTTTCCTAACCACTTTTTTGTCTGCCTTATTTTCAGCGGCTGCCTTCAGCTTTGTAGCTTTTTGTACAGGTTTTTTCGAGTCAGAAATACTTGCCTTCTGATTCTTGTGCTTTGCTGAATTGGCTTCTTCCACCGTTTCGGAGGGTGCATGACCAATGGCGGCCTCGTAAGTTTCTATGAACGATTTTTGGAGGCAGCTAATGTACGCGTCAGGATCTGGAATTGAATCTCTGTCACCAAGAATGGTGATTGTAACCAGGCCATTGCAGCTAAAGATGGTATGGAACAAGCCGCACCCTGGCGTTAGTAGTCCCAAACCGTGGTAACGGACCATCTCCGCGCCAGCGCAATACATGGGGAAATTAGGTCCCGGCACATTGGTAATGACGGTGCTGGTATTCATCGGCAGGAAGCGGCTTAGCTGGTTCTTGGACCAGATGGATGCCGCGGTTTTGGATACTAGCGGCGAGAAAAACCCGGCAAGCCGCATTGCTTCAACCAAAGGACTATCTTCAGCGGCGACTTTTGCTTCTTTAGTGCTCGCGCTTACAGCGCTTATACGTGCGATCGGGTCCTCGACGTTGGTGTGAAGCTCGGCAAACATTGAACCCACCTGATTGTTCTCATCATTTGCAGTACGGCGAGTTCGCATATTCAAGGGAATAGAGGCGGCCAAAGATTCTTGTGGTAGCTCGTCATGGAGAGTCAGATAATGGCGCAGTGCACCACCAATAATTGATAGGGCAACGTCATTTATTGTTGAACCGGTGGCGTTCTTGATTTGTTTAACCTGATCTAAGTTTATCGTGGTGGCATCGGCTACCCGGTGCGGGCCTACTTTTCTGTTGAATCGTGTTTTCGGAGCAGCTAAATCTGGCGCATTTACCTCGTCGCGTGAAACAGCCAGGCCATATTTTGCAAGTTCAACGGCTGTTCCACCGATACTGCGCAACATGCCAAGCGAGCCCGTTGTGCGATTAATTAGCGCGCGGGCCAAAAGTTCCTGCTTTGACGGTTGTCGATCAAAAATTATGGCATTTGGTGCAGGGTCTGGATTAGCCGCGGGTGTGGGTTCCAGATCGTGCAAAGCCGACATAAAGGATGCACCGCCAGCGCCATCCACCAGTGAATGATGCATCTTTGTATACATTGCAAAAGCGCCTTCAGGCAGACCGGGTATGTTGTCCAGCCCCTCGATTATATAGGCTTCCCACAATGGTCGAGACATATCGAGTGAGCGTGAATGCAGGCGCGCAGCTTGAATCCATAACTGCCTCCAATCTCCTGGTTTAGGCAGCGAAATATGCCGAATATGAAATTCAACATCAAAGTTCTTATCTTCAACCCAATAGGGTCTGTCAATATCGCCAGGAACCTGCACTAAGCGTGTTCGGAACATTGGTAAGCGATTCAGTCGTTGCTCAAAACTGGCCAGTACATCTTTGAATCGCACAAAACCAGCTTCTGAGGTCGATGGGTCGTAGATTCCCAAACCGCCGATATGCTGCGGTGTTGAACTGTTTTCAAGATTGATGAAAGCGGAATCAAGCGTTCCGAGTTGCTTCATTCTAGTTCCTTGCGATGAGCGTGAAGGTATATGTTGCGTGGACTCAATAATAGCATATTGCCCCGGCTGTTCGAAGGCTCGTAAAGCATAGAGAACAATGGGGGGTAAGCAGAGCGCGCCGAGTTTTATGAATCTAAAGACAAAAAAATCCCTGCCGAAGCAGGGCAAGAACCAACTGGGTCCCAAGCCAAAGCTTGAGGAATTAGTCGCGCACTTTGCGCCTTGTGACACCAAGAGCAATTAACCCCAGTGCCAGCAACGCCAAAATGCCAGCGTCTGGGGAGGAGTTGTTAGGCTCGGCAGCAGCTGCGGTTGCAGTTGAGTGATTTTTCTGTAGCTGCTGGTCGGAAGTTTGTGAGGCCTCTTGTGTGCCTATCGCTTGAGCGGGTGCCGCTAGCATGGATGTTGCCGCTATCGCAGATGGGGCCGTGATTGTTAGCATCGCAATTACAAATAAACCGGGCACACCGCGGCATGAGCCGAGGTTTCGAATTTTTGTCGCTTGCGTTGAGGCGTTCATCACATACCCATAATTGATTAGTTATTAACCAATAAGCATCTGGCGTGCCAACTTTGCTAAGTCTTTGAATTTAAGGGGCTTGTTGTGATCAATAAAGGATCAAATATTGTGGAGTGTTAACTATCTCGACACTAAGTAGTTGATATTTATACCGTTTATCTATCTTCTGACGCGGCGTTTATCTGAGAGTTGAGCTCAGCGGCGGCGGCTTTCTTGCGGCCGGGGAACATGTATAGAAAGAAAGCGTTTAACGTCTTTAAGCAGCAAGCGTGTTGTCAACAAAGTTGAGCATTCGGGCAGGCTCAGCTTGAAGGTCTTCTGGTGTAGAAAACCTCGAGCTTCTGTATTATCGCTCCTGCAGGTTTTTTCATCGTGGTTTAGCTTAGGTGCCTTTAGTCTCGAGCGCCTTTTTCTCTATTACCTTTTTTGCCTGCAGCCAGCGACCTATCATTGTGCCCATATTGGCTGGGTTATAGGCGTCTTCTTCGTACACTTGAACATCCCATTACCACCGTAGTGAAGTATCGTGATGTTTGGCTCTTCATAGATTTCGCCGTCACCTAGATCCTCCATTCGATTCCTCACTTCACAATAGACCCAACCGCGATCAGCACCAATTGAATACCAGGCCATTGGAAAGGCCTTCATATGCCAAAACGTATAGGGTTTCATGGTCTCGGTTATCCAATTGAGTATGCGATCACGCCCCCGCATTTTCCCATAATGGTGTTCTACATAAGCGCAGTCTTCGGTGAAGCAGTTCGCCCATTCTGTCCAATCGCAAGTCTTAGCAGCAGTTAGTGCAGCTGCTTGAAACTTGTCGAAGGCTGCCTCAATTTCTTCTTTTGACCAACGACCCACAATACTTCCCCTGCGTTTAGTATTTGAGTCTGTTAATCTATTTAGACTTTTGTCAGGACAACACTACTTAATGGTTACACGACTACTTGGCGGAGTGCCGCTTCCGCCCGCTGCATTACTTGTTTGCCGTATACTATTTTTTTGCTGGATAGCCTTCGTTGTTTATGCCAGTTTAACGCCAGTCGACTTTGATTCCGTTGATTTTCCCCATGTAGACAAACTGATGCATTTTGCGATTCACGGTTTTAATGTGCTGTTCGTTGCAATTGTATTTCCTTCGGCGCGCTTATATATTTATGGCTTGTTGTTTGTATTTTTACTCGGACCAACAATTGAACTGTTGCAGAGTTTAACGCCGGATCGTTCCGCTTCATTAGCTGACCAAGTCGCGAATACCTTAGGATTTTTCGTTGCTTTCTTGTTGGTGCGTTTTTACAGAAGACAAGTGGAAACTAGCTAACGAGTTTACTAACTTCGGCTTCCAGCTCGGTCATTGGATTTAATTTGGTGACGCGTTGCGCCAGAAAGCGCTCGGCGCGCTGCAGAATGGGTATTTGATCAACCTGGCAGCTTTTGACAAAACCAGTCCAATCGTCGGCACTGCGAAGTAAATCCAGGCCAGCATAAAGCTCCAGACCTTGCATTTCATGAGCAACCACAGCGATAGGTACTTTGGCGATGGCCGCATCTACAGCAATGGTAGAGGGTGTTGTTATAACGGCGTCCACCAGGCCCGCTAACTGAGTGCCTGAAAGCTGGCATAGAAAATCATCTTTGTCATCGATAGTAACAACATTACCAGGCAAGCAACTGGTTTCGCGGTTGCTTAAGCTGAACCAGCGACCGGCAGGATGTGGTTTAACGAGAAAGCAACAATCCAAATTTCGTCGCGCTGTATGAATCAGATTCTGAATGAATGCGATGCGATAGGATTCGCTGTAGCGCTCCCAGTGTAGGTTTTCAAAAACCCCAACAACTTTATTGTGATGGAGCTTTTGGCGCAGCTCGATAGAAGGCATTTGTCGATCGAGAGAACGAAACATTCCCATTGGTAGGCACTTTCGCAGTGTGTCCTGGCATAACTTTGCATGGCTGGGGTCAATGTCGCCCCACACAATGATTTTTTCTGAGGCGAAACGAACAGATTTGTTTTCGCCAAAGTAGGTCAGTCCTTCATTTTCTAATCCGTGCTGAAAGGTAACGGCGGTGATGCCCGCTTTTCTAGCTTGACGCGCAATATGGTGAGCTACTTTGTGTGGCCCAAGATTAGTTTCTGAAGCAGTGAACACTAAACTGGCAGCAATTACGGGGTCTGGTGTGCCGGAAAGTATGTCCTGACGTTCCATCACCGTAGGAACAATTCCGCAGTCGGCGAAAAAATCGTGTAGTGGGCTACTTTGAGCCATCAGCCATTTCGATACAAGAATGCGAACCCGCCAATTGTCCCTTCCAATAAAATGCTCCATTACCGGTCTCAATACTTCAAGGTCCTGAAGCAAATCCAGAGCAAACAGCAAACAAGGCCGCTGTCTAGGATCTTTTGCTTTGATATCGCTTAGTACCAACGCCATTTGTTCGCCAACACGTTGCTTGGAGAAATGTTGATCTAGCACAGTTTGCGCCTTATCCAGATCTTCCTGGCCCTTATCCTGAACCAAGTATCGTCGCAAGCCTTGGTAAGGGTCCTCACAGGCAACGCAGTCACGCAGTAACTCCAGTGCAGCGAAGTCTTCAGCCACCACCGGAACGCCCTGCGAAAGAGCAAGAACAACACGGTTCGCCGACTTGGTTCTGGAAAAGCTGTCGTTTGAATTAGGAATGATTACTACATCGGCTGATTGCAAGTGTTCAAATACTCCGACAGGGTCCCACTCTGCGTACCTGCTAGGGATAGGTAAGCGTCGGACGTATTCGTTGAACTTACCTTCGTTATTGCTAACAACCAAAAGCTCGATGGGCGTTTGGGCGTGTATGCGGCCCAATGCATTAGCAAACCGTAGAATAGTGGCGATGCCATAATCGCCGTGCGAATGACCTGCATTACCAAACCAGAGTACGGTCTTGCGCGGTACATCGGCCGCAAGAGGCATGCTTTTCTGAGAGAGGTTGGGCCGACTTGGCCTTGAGTAATCATTGAGCTTGTCAAGACGCAGTGCTTGCTTCAAAGACTTGTATCGATTTCGAAACGCCGCTCGATTGGCGGTTAAGTCATTGTTAATGGCCTGTCGCGTGGTTTGAAGCACACGATTTTTTAGCTTATCCAGCGACTCTGGCAACGTTGGCAAGTGTGAGCGGCCAAAGTCTAGCTTAGATGCGCTGTTGATTACCTGCAGATTATCGGAGATTGATACAGACCCGTTGACTACTTGAGCGTTATTCTTATCTTGGTTAAGTAAGCGGAGCAGTCTTCTTACATCTGCTTCGCGTTCTACGCAGTCGGGTATTACGTTTAGCGGTGGTGCATTTCCGGCCAATTGTTGACGAACAATTTCTCCCAAAGCTTGGGTTGGAACAATAATACAGTCAGAAAACTCAGCCATCGAACGGAAGCAGGCCACAGTGAGTAAGCCGTTTGTGCCGCCAAGATAGCCGGGCACAAAAATATTGTCACAGAGGTCCAGTACAATTGGAATGTCGTGCTTGCGGGCTTCCCAAGCTAGCTCCAGAGACTTTTGAGTAAAAGCTTTGGTGAAAATAATGCCATCAGTACCGGCATCAAGCGGCACAGAAGAAGCGTCATCTGTAATTAAGCAGGGGTACTGCTCGGCAATTGCAAGGCTAGGCCATACGCTGCGGTAGCGAAAGCTTGCTAGGCGCGGTTCCACCGCATTTACGAAATTAACCCACATTTCCAAGCACCATCCATATGCTTATTTGCTTTCTGTCAGAAGGACATTCCGACAAAGCTTGTTACAAATATTAGCCTACTTTAACCATTTTCCAAGACGAACGGCAGTTATTGTTCACTTTATCGCTAGTTCAAATTTTCACCCTCGCTAAACCGTCTGTCTGATTAGCGTACATTGGAGACCACGCATCGGTTAATAAATAGACACTTGTAGCGTGCTTTGTTAACTTGTTCTCACTCTTAGTAAACCTAACTCTTGATCAATTGTTAGGCGTTAATCTCCAAATTCTTCTTACAGAACATGGCCGGTATTCGGCCGGGCGGATGCTTTATGTTACATTCTAACGAAAAAGACAAGCTTCAAAATGCGGAGTCATTAACTCTGCCTTGTAGTCGGCAAGTTATTACCCGCTTAACCCAGACGCTAATGGTAACTATCTTCTTGCTGTTACATTCAGCCTTTGCGGTTAGCCCCACAGAGTACGGCGCAGTTGCGGGAGATGGACTGGACGACACGGCGGCCATTCAAGCGGCGATCGACAACAACTCCGAAGTGTACCTCGATGGCGAATTCATGGTGAGTAGGACGCTTACCTTGCACAGCGATTTATTGATTGAGTCCAACGGGCGCGGCGGTCTATTGATGACCTCTGGACCGGATGGATTCGGTAATCTTGACGCGGCGACTGAATACAGTGACAACGCTATTGGTCTGTCCGGCGATAACGTGGCAAATGTACAACTAAAGAACTTTAAGCTTACCAAGCAATTTCAGGACCGTTCTAATGTGTCAGCTGTTCGAATTCGTCGTGGTGACAATATTCAGGTATCGGGGCTCGATATCACCGGTTTTTCCAATGGCCTGGTTATCGCTTTCGACTCTGTTCGATGGGGCTTTATTAATAACAATTACATCCACGGTAGCTACACCAGCAGCGAAGCACAACATACGGCGATTGCCATAGATTCCTCGCGAGTTATTGACGCAGGAACTATTCTGAATTCCAGTTCTGTACTGGTAGATAACAATTTCATCATGGGGCTGAAAGTTAGTCAGCAATTGCGTGATAGAAACAGAGTCGAAACTGACGGCATTAACATTGCGGGGCCAGAAACGCACGATATCTGGCTGACAGACAATGCGATTTCTCAGGTGGGAGAGGGCATTGATAGTTTTGGCCAGCGAGTCAGCGTTCGTGGAAACTCTTTGTATCAGAACTATATTTTTGGAATAAAACTGATACACGGCGCGTCTAATAGTGTTGTGGTTGGCAACGAAATCATCCGTCCCGCCAAAGTCGGCATTGTACTGGCAGGCTCCAATTCAGTTCAGCGCGACACCAGTGCGAATCAGATCATAGATAACTTTATCTCGGGTGTTGGTCAGAACTCGGCGATCAATTGGCGGCCGCGCTATACGGCGGGAATTTCGTTGGAGGCAAACGGTAGCCAGTCAGGAATTGTCGTGGGCAATACTATCGATAGTAACCGAATTGCCAATAACGGACAGATGGACTTTGGGGTTCTTTGTGATGTTCCGCACGACAACCAGATTAGTAACCTGGACCTTCAGGGCAATGCGCTTCAGGAAGGTCTGCGCGACTGCTCATAGTGCTGTTCTGCACTCTCCGTCAGAAAGGCCTCGAGAAGCTCTCTCAAGGCCCCCCTAGTTTAAATTGCATCCACAGAATCTTACCAAACACGGATGCCGACATTTTAGTTTTTACTAAATAAAACAATTGCTTAGGTGCGTCAAGAATCGAAAAAGTAGCCCATTGAATAGACCGTTTTGTGTCCCATTAATTGCAGTTTCATAGACATCGAACGATTAATATCAGCG
>JBGCFQ010000026.1:0-53525 GCA_045106985.1 Pseudomonadales bacterium
CCAGCACCAACTGTACGGCCACCTTCGCGAATCGCAAAGCGCAGACCTTCTTCCATTGCAATTGGTGCAATCAAAGTCACAACCATCTGAATGTTGTCACCCGGCATTACCATCTCAACGCCTTCTGGCAACTCACACGCGCCGGTTACATCCGTAGTACGGAAGTAAAACTGTGGACGGTACCCCTTGAAGAATGGTGTATGACGCCCACCTTCGTCTTTGCTTAACACATACACTTCCGCTTCAAACGTAGTGTGTGGGCTAATTGAGCCTGGCTTCGACAATACCTGACCACGCTGCACGTCTTCGCGCTTAGTGCCACGAAGCAACACACCGCAGTTCTCGCCTGCACGACCTTCGTCAAGCAACTTGCGGAACATCTCAACGCCTGTACAGGTCGTCTTAGTGCTGTCGGTAATACCGACAATTTCAATCTCTTCGCCAACCTTAACGATTCCGCGCTCGATTCGACCCGTAACAACTGTGCCACGACCCGAGATTGAGAATACATCCTCAATAGGCATCAAGAAGGGCAGATCAACAGCACGCTCTGGCTCAGGAATGTATGAGTCCAGCGTTTCAACCAGCTTTTGTACCGCTGGCATGCCGATGTCTGATGTGTCGCCTTCCAGCGCCTTTAACGCAGAACCAATAATGATTGGCGTGTCGTCACCTGGGAATTCGTACTGGTCAAGAAGCTCACGAACTTCCATTTCAACCAGCTCAAGCAGCTCTTCGTCATCAACCATGTCCGCTTTGTTCAGGAACACAACGATATACGGGACGCCAACCTGACGGCTTAGCAGGATGTGCTCACGAGTCTGTGGCATTGGGCCATCAGCCGCTGAACACACCAGGATCGCTCCGTCCATTTGCGCAGCACCTGTGATCATGTTCTTCACATAATCCGCGTGACCCGGGCAATCAACGTGGGCGTAATGACGATCAGGTGAATCGTACTCAACGTGAGACGTGGCAATAGTAATGCCGCGCTCTCGCTCTTCAGGGGCATTATCAATCCCGTCAAAAGCAACCGCTTCACCACCCCATACTTCTGCGCACACGCGCGTCAGCGCCGCCGTCAAAGTCGTCTTACCATGGTCAACGTGGCCAATGGTTCCCACATTTACGTGGGGCTTATTACGTTCAAATTTTTCCTTGCCCATCGTTAGTCTCCGGCAATCACTGCGTTAAAAATATAAAAACTAGCAACATGCTAGCCTCTTAAACCATCTGGAGCTCATAACCGGATTTGAACCGGTGACCTCTTCCTTACCAAGGAAGTGCTCTACCGACTGAGCTATATGAGCAAAACACTTCGTTTCCTGGCACTCTCTTCTTCTTTGCGCTACTTTCGTGGAGCGGGTAGCGGGAATCGAACCCGCATCATCAGCTTGGAAGGCTGAGGTTCTACCACTAAACAATACCCGCTTCGTCGAAACTCAGCCCAAACCACCTTAATCCGATGATGGTGGAGGGGGGTGGATTCGAACCACCGAAGCTTTCGCGTCAGATTTACAGTCTGATCCCTTTGGCCACTCGGGAACCCCTCCCAAAAAGAGGCCGACATTCTCCTTATCGGCCCTAGCAATGTCAACAATTAGTTTATAGAAATAAACACTTAGGCACGATTTATGCGTACCCAACTCAACAATGCAATTTGCTACGTACTACCTACCTCGACGGAAACCCTTAACCAAAGCAGATTCATCCTACTTATTGGACGTAAAATCTATGTCACGGAGTCCACTAAGACGTCCATTCACAGACCCGTCCCCGGCCTTAAACCGGGGTCAGCTCAAAATCGGGCTGCATCGCGCAGCTCCAAATCAGAGACAACGAGTAATAAATGGAGCTGGCGAGAGGAGTCGAACCCCCGACCGGCTGATTACAAATCAGCTGCTCTACCAACTGAGCTACGCCAGCTAAGCGTTAGGGTGGTTTGTTACCACCCCGAAATCGGGCGGCATTCTATTCGATGTTACCTACTGTGGCAACGATGTCACAGTAATTTTGTTCAAGAGACAGCTCGCCATTGTCTTCTAGAAATCGATCCCAGGCCTGTTCGCTCAGCTTTTCGAACTCGTTGATGCGCACAACGCCCCAAAATTCGTCGATATCACGAGGAACAACTTTGATAGCGACATCGTACGATTGCCCCTTGTGACGATCCAGCTCTTCCCTCGCTTGCGCGTCTTCCGAAAAGAATCCCAGCGAAATTCCATTCTCCAACTCCCCTTCTGCGATGATAAAGCTGTCGATGTCGCGCTTTTGCAGGTCACGCAGCAATTGTACCGCTGCCTGGCGACTGTCTTGTGGCACCGCATAGACCCAATAGTCAGGGGCCACCGGGGTGGATATATTTTGCACAACCATTTGCACACCAGTAGCGCGCAAGCGCGTCTGCACATTGGCCGCCAAGTCATTTTCATCAAATGGCCCCAGCATCCAGCACTGCTCCTCTGCGTCGTATTGCGGCTCACTCACTTCGCCAGTTTCAACAGAGGCATCACTTATCAGCTTTAGTTCCGGCGCATCAACATAGCTTCTCGCTATCTGCTGCTCCATAGCGGCCGCTCTGCTCACGCCGCTGTCCTCACTAACGGCAATGTGAAAAATCGCAAAGCAGACATTCAGCATTAGAAGAATAAAGAAAATAGTTCGCATGGCAGGCAGCGCGGCAATATATTGTTAGCTGAAAATTAAGCTGCCATCATGGCAACGAGTATCGCAAGCCGTCAAGCACAAGATCCGGCACAACTAGAGTTTCTATGTCCAGGTAGGGCCGTAACAACTGAGCGTCACCACCGCTGAGAAAATAGGTGGCCTGGGAGCTATCAAGGCCTGCGGACTGAATTGCTTGATGAATAGCACCGACCAACATGTGTAGCGATCCATTGAGCACGGCGGTCTGAGTCGAACGACCCAAGCTAAGCGCAGCGTCTCCTAACTCAGGATCAAACAGTACTTTTTCGGTATTGCGTGTCAAAGACTCAAGCAATAACTGCTTCCCCGGCAATATTAGACCACCCATGTGAATACCCGTTTCAGCAACCACATCTATGGTCAGTGAAGTACCGCTATCTATAACTACCGCCGCACCAACCCTAACTTCACAATTGAACGCGGCCAGCATCGCCAACCATCGGTCAACACCCAGCATTTGGGGCCTGTCATAACTGTTAGTTACGCCCGCACAATTGGAGACTGATTGAGCAAACTCGATTGGCACATTCGCTTTCTTGGCCAACGCTTGCAACGCCGACCTCAACGAATCAGCAACACTGGCAACTCTAACACGATCCACCACCGCAAATTCTTTATGCAAAGCAACAGTAGAGTTTGCCATTTCGTCATGCGAACACGTGGAAGCCCTAAGTATTGCCCCGCCTTCAATTACGCGCCATTTGACCCGACTATTTCCAACATCTATTTCAAGCATCATTAACCAGTCTAACACTTACTTCTCCGCCATAAATCGGCTGCACACCCTTGTCCGTTCGTAAGTTAAGCGCCCCATTTTCAGCCACACCCGCTGCTGTTCCGAACAATGTGGTCTCACCTGAAAACACTCTTATTGAACGCCCAGACAAAACATCATACTGCTCCCATTTCTCCGAAAAAGGAGCGAAGCCTTGCAATTCAAAAGATCGAACACAATCGCTCAGGTCCTCCAAAAGAGAAGCGGCTATCTCATTTCTCCGCGGCGAAGAAGACAGCAACGAATTAAGATCTGTCCAAGGCTGGTCAATTGCGCTCTCAACCCCTGCTGACATATTGATGTTCAGACCTACGCCCACAACGACACACGTTCGCCCAATTTTATCGACCTGCATTTCCAACAAGATGCCGCCTAATTTTCTTCCTTCGACCAGTATATCGTTAGGCCATTTTAGCTGAACAGCCAACACCCCATAAGCACGTAACCGTTCTGCCACAGTAACCCCCACAGCCAAGCTCAAACCTCCTAACTGTGCTTGAGGTGTATCAAACTTCCAAAGAAGAGACATGTAAAGATTGGACTTTTCCGGGCTAACCCAGCGCTTTCCTCGTCGACCACGGCCCGCTGTTTGCTCCTCGGCAAACCATGCAGCCCCGCTGCGGCTTGCCTCTACGTTACGCAGCGCTTCAGCGTTTGTTGAATCGATTGTACTCAACACCGTAGGCTCGGGATTTTCATCCTTAGCTGACGCCGACAGATGCGAACGGATTTCTTCGACGCTTAATAGATCCATAATCTAAATCTCCACACTCCCGTGCTTCGTTAATTACCTAGGCTTTGCGGACGGTGGCCCCGCCATCAACCAGCGTCGTGCACCAGTAAACCAGAATGCGGCTACCTAAATTTTCTCAACCTGGGCCTTGGTTCAGGCATCTTGCCCACTCATGCCCAGCCGAACCATGCTGGCTTTTGATATAAAAGATTCTACATTGTACAGGAGCGTGGCTTATCGGTATAAACGCTACTGATATCCAATCAATGAGACCAGCATGCGAATCCTTGATCCTGAATATAGATACAACTTAGCAAAAAGTTCAGCACATAATTTGCCACTAATATTAACAAGGTACGCAGCGACAGTGGCTGTTTTGAGCTGTCTAATTAGCAGCATAAGCGGCTGCAGTGGAGCATCTCTGCCAAATACCGTGCGTGCAGCCGAGCAAGACTCAAGCAGCGCCCAGACCCTGTCGTGGCTGTCACGAGTTGCCCTGCAAAGCTTTTTAGATTTCAATGTTGCGATGGGCTGGCGATCCGGATTTGTAGTCAGTATTGCCAGAGACGGCCAGGTGGTTCATTCACTCAGCAGCGGCTACGCCGACACAGAAACCAAACGTCACTTTGCCCTGGATACCAGAGTGCGAATCGCGTCAATGACCAAGCCGATTACGGCTGTAGCGGCAATGATCTTAATCGAAGACGGCCGACTTGGCATCGATGATCCCGTGGAGAAGTACATACCGGCAGCAGCTCTCGCCAGAGTAGCTACTAGCCACAACAAAAACACAGCAGGTGAAATCACTACTGCTCCGCTCGAGCGGCCTCTTACCGTACGCCACCTCCTAACATTTCGCTCCGGGATTGGCTGGGATGAAGACTCTGATCTAGGTTCCGTATGGGCCGAGCACGGCTTGTCCGGCAATAACAAAGGAAATTTAGAGCAGCGAGTTCATCATACATTTTCCAACGCTCCTTTATTTGAACAACCAGGTACCCTATGGCGTTACGGTGGTTCTGCCGATGTATTAGGCAGGGTCATAGAAGTGGCGTCTGGCCAGAACTTTTCAGAGTTCTTACAGCAGTGGCTATTTGACCCTTTGGGCATGAAAGCGACGACTTTTGCGAAGGAGGGAGGGGATTTGTCTGACCTTGCAACGATGTACACTCAAGACGAAGAAGGCCGACTCGTTCCAACCATCGCCATCTCTCATTCAACAGAATGGTACTCTGGCGGTGGAGGGTTAATTTCAACAGCTAACGACTATATGCGCTTTGCGTTAATGCTATCGAACGAAGGCACATATCAGGGAATTCAGATCCTCAAGCCAGAAACATTATTGGAACTTCGCACACCTCACGTTAAAGAAGGCGTATTACAAGATATGGATGTCGAAGGCATGGGCTGGGGTCTCGGCTTGAGCGTGGTGCTTGATGAGGAGAAAACACCCATGACTGATCGTAACGGTGATTTTTGGTGGGCCGGATTTTACGATACGAAATTTTTCGTTAGCCCCAGCAGCGGATTAGCTGTGGTGGTATTGGCTCAGAACCAGCCAAGTGAATACAGCGGCTTGCCAGTAGCTACCCATGCCGTACAGAGTTTCGTATATTTTGGCCTATGAGATAATGAAATGACAGGCTGAACTAGCTATCGTTTTTATTTAGCCCCACATCACTTCAGCTCGAGCAAACTAGTCGCATCCGGGGTTCCACGAAGCGGGATCAATATCATACACTCTCTGAAGCTGAACATATAAGTCAGGTAGTCGCTCTCGCATCAGCTTGGGCTTTTCAAAAAACGATTCACTGAGTACAGCAAAAAATTCCACCGGCGACACAGCTCCATACTCGTCAATTACTTTGTTTTTCCCCACTTTTACTCTGCCGAGAAAACTCTCATATTCTTTTGATAGCACCGAACTCCACGCATCGTAGTGCTCACGGCTCTGAAGCAAAGGCAGACCATTCATAACGCCAGTTTCCTCATCCAGCTTATGAGCAAACTCATGCAGCACAACGTTGAAGCCATCATCAACGGTGAGGGTGCCCCTCAACACGTCAGCCCACGACAATACAATAGGACCTCGAAACCATGACTCTCCAGCTCGTGTGCTTTTCTCCTCGCGCACCACGCTCCCATCTCGCACTTGCTCACTCACGACATAGGTATCGGGGTAGACCAGAATCGATTTTAAGCCACGAAAAATTGGAGTTTCTCTCCGTAAAACTAATAGACAAGCTGTCGCCGCTATCGTAACCCGCACTTCTTCGGTCACGTCCATACCGTCGCATGCTACAAACTTTTTATGGTACAAGAAAAAATGAATATGACCGTGCAAAACTCGCCTTAGATCTTTAGGTAGGTATTCATACAACGCTACATTATCTTCAATTATCCGAAGCCACTGCGGTGGCAATGGCTTGTGCCTAAAACGCCGAATGCGCCATCGGCGCCATTGGTAAATACCGAAACCCAATCCGCCAAGAAGTAAAATAATAAGGAGATAGAGGTCAGACGACTTCAAAAGTTTCCCTAAATATCACACATTAGAATATAGTCCGATTAGAATCGTACGGACCAAAATCAGCTAAAGCACTACTAGGCTCACTTATCAAACCAACGGCACTTTCTAGAACTTGAACGCGAATATCAACAGCTAAACAACGGGCGCAAAGAACATCACAGCACGACCTACCCCACGAAAATAGTTGCTGCGGATACAAACTCATCCGCGACAAGCAGCTCAGCCTTCAAACAGATCGTCGATGGACAAATATCTCTCGCCGGTGTCATAACTAAACACCAGAACTTTTGAGCCTGGCGCCATATCGTTTTGCTTATTCTTTACGGCGGCCAAGCTAGCTCCGGAAGAAATACCAATAAAAACCCCTTCTTCCTTTGCACAACGGCGGGTCATATCGAAGCTATCTTCCTCACTAACTTGTAAGGCGCCGTGCAGAAGATCGGTATTCAATATTGGCGGGATAAAGCCCGCCCCGATACCTTGTAAACGATGCAAGCCTTTGTCACAGCCACTAATAACCGCCGATTTCTCTGGCTCCACAGCGTAAACTTCTATGTCTGGAAACACTTCCTTCAACGCTTCGGCACAACCCGTAATATGCCCACCAGTGCCCACACCTGTAATCATATAATCAAGCCCATCAGGAAAGTCAGCAATGATTTCCGGGCCTGTTGTATTCCTATGAACCTCGGTGTTCGCAGGGTTTTCAAATTGCATCGGCATCCAGGAATTGGGGTGCTCTTCGAGCAGTTGTTTAGCCTTATCAATGCAACCACCCATACCTAATTCCTTCGGGGTTAGCTCCAGCTCCGCACCAAGCGCCTTTACATATTTGCGTCGCTCTATAGACATTGACTCAGGCATAGTGAGAATCAGACGATACCCTCGCACAGCACATACCAAGGCTAAACCAATACCAGTATTACCGCTGGTAGGTTCAATAATGACAGTATCCTTGTTCAGAAGACCTTTGGATTCAGCGTCCTCAATCATGCCCAAGGCAATACGGTCTTTGATACTGGAGCCAGGATTGAAGCGCTCAGCTTTCATCCATACTTCAATATCAGGACGAAATAAGTGATTGATACGGATACACGGTGTATTGCCAATGGTTTCTAAAATGTTATCGAATTTCATAGCAACAGGTCTCAGCAGTAGTAATCTGCCGATCATAGCAACCCATTAGGGAGCTGTCATTCCACTCTTAAAATTACGCTGCAGATAGAGCTCTAATTTTTTGCAACTGGTGCCAGACTATATTGCTTTCAATGTGCATTTGCTCTACGAGCGCACCACAATCAGCTAAGCGGCCCTCCTGGCATAGGCGGTTAAGCTGTTGCAGTATTTCTGCCAAGCGCTCGGCACCCAGCGTAGCCGCATTAGTTTTCAAACCGTGCGTATGCTCGAGCATTCCGGCAATATTATTGTTCTTACTGCACAGCCCTATCTCAGTAATGGCTTTAGGCCCGTGCTCTAACAAGTGATCAATCAATTTGGTTTGTAAACGCACTTCGCCCGGACGTTGCAGTTGATCTAAGCCGGCTAGAGTATCTTTGTTAACTCCGGAATTCGCTTTCATAACAGCTGTATTCGGCGGGTCTACTTCTGCAATAGACGAATCTGACACTTTTCCAGCCTGCGAGCGCGAGGACCAATGCTGCACAATGCGATAAAAGTCACGCTCTTCGAAAGGTTTGCTTAGGAAATCGTTCATCCCGCAATCCAGACATTTTTCTCGTTCACCCTTCATAGCATGCGCCGTGAGAGCAACAATAGGCACGGGATCTATTCCGCGCTCACGCTCTTGGCGACGAATTTCGCGGGTTGCCTCATAACCATCCATTACCGGCATCTGGCAGTCCATCAAAATAAGGTCATAATCCTGCTCGAAGCGTTTGAACAACGCCTTCGCCCCGTTATCGACTAAATCAACACTTGTGGTATACAACTCCAACATTCCCAAGGCTACCTCTTGATTAATGAAATTGTCTTCGGCCACTAGAATTTTTGCATTGGAATTGTTTATCGCGATCGTATCACTCGTTACCGGTAACTCCGCATCATCCGGCGCAGCAATAAGGCTGTGATGAATCGCCCGAAACAACGCTGCTCGCTGAACTGGTTTCATAACGCTACCTCGCACACTATTTGGCTGTGAAGATAACTTATTCAATTGCTCCACCCTCGACAAAATAATAGCCGGTAAACCAGGACGTGTGGTTTGCAGGAGTTCACTGAGTGCCGCCGATCCGTCGCCTTCCAGGTTTTGATCCAGCAGCACTAACTTCAAATCCTGACCACGATCACTCGAAATAATGTCGCGAGCCTCTTCTACTGAATTAGATGTTACGCTGATCATGCGCCATGTTTTTGCCATATGGCTCAACACCCGTCGCGTCGCGACATTACTGGTTACGATCAAAACCAGAGCGCCCAGTAGAGCCTCGTTATCGCGATAAATGTCAGCAACATCTTCATCAACCTCCAGCTCAAGAGAAAAAGTAAATTTCGAACCCTGCCCCGTCGCGCTACGAACAGTAACCTCACCACCCATCAACTCCACCAACTGGCGCGTAATACTGAGCCCGAGACCGCTGCCACCATAAAGTCGTGTCGTTGAACCATCCGCCTGACGAAAGCTCTCGAATATTCGTACTTGCTCGGACTCGTTCATGCCTACACCACTGTCCTCAACGCTGCACACAATTTCACGACGTCCATTTATGCAATGCCGTGCATTGAGGCTAATCACCACTTGTCCACTTTCGGTAAACTTAATGGCGTTGCTCAACAGATTGTTGATAACTTGTGTCACTCTGTGCGGATCACCAATAAACGAATAGTCTTTGTCGAGGGCGATGCTCGTTACCAGCTCAAGGTGTTTTTTATGTGCCAAGCTCGCCTGCAAAGCAGCACAATGTTCAACTAGATCAGCAAGATTAAAAGGTATTTCTTCTAGAGAGAGCGAACCCGCTTCAATTTTTGAAAAATCAAGAATGTCATTGATTATGTTCAACAAGGATTTTGCCGAGACATGAATCGTATTAGCAAAGTGATGCTGCTTGTCACTGAGAGGTGTGCGTCGAAGCAGCTCCGCCATACCTAGCACACCGTTTATGGGTGTTCTTATTTCATGGCTCATGTTAGCAAGAAATTGGCTTTTCGCCCTGCTTGCTGTTTCAGCCTCTTCTTTAGCGGCGCTCAATTGAAAAACGTTTTCATTAAGCTGCAAAGTTCTGGATTCGACTTTGGCCTCCAAAGTGCGCTGGTAATCATCGAGTATTCGGCCATCCAACTCTATCTGCTCGAGCAGTTGGTTAAAACCGTCGACTAGATCACCGGTTTCATCATTGCCGGTTGCCGTAGAACGCAAAGAAAAATTCTTAGTTTCTCGCAGTCGAGCCATATCGTGAGAGAGTTGTGCTACCGGGCTGGTAATGGTTCTAGTCAGCCGCCTCGCCATAAAACCGGCAAAAATCAACACCATGACCAACGTAAACAAAGCCAGCCTCAGATTCCACTGCAGCACTTGATGAAAGCCGTCTATTCCGGCTTCCAGATAGAAGTGTCCTAGGTTCTCATCCTCGAAGTGAACAGGTACATTGATGGAACGCTCTATATAGCGCGCAAAGGGGGCAGCAGGCTTACTCCAGCTAAAACCCTCAGAACTGACGCTATCAGCAACATCCTTTCTAAACTCAGCGTATACATCACCATTGCGATCATACAGAATACCAATCTGCATGTTTGCAACAGCATCCAGGCTCTTTAGAGTTTGCGCCGCCGTTTCGCGATCATTGAAATACATAGCGACAGCACTGTTCTCAGTAATTAAATTAGCTGCCGTAGTAAGCCTTAACTTTAAAGCTTGCTGCTCTCTAGCAGCATCTTCTACAAGATTGCTCATGAGAACGGCCACCAAAAGAACGAGTGACGTGAAGAAAATTGTGCGCCGCAGCTTTGACGATATAGGGTCGCGACGCTGTAAATTACTCATTGCGCAACTCCTCTCGAACGCCAATTTGAGGTAACCCTGGGGCTGACCGTACTATCTCTGCCAGTTTGAGAACAAGAGAGCTGATTTGCAGATCAGCTTGGGTCAGCGCAGCAATATTCATTCGGAACGATACGCGCTGCTCACGCATGAAAAGATTGATCATGCCGCCTTGTAGGGCAAAATTTTCTGAATCGGAAACAGTCAGCACCCCCTTTCTGGCATAGATTCGCCAGTCGCTGACCAACAGATTGTTTTCACTGGAAACAAATACAACGTGGCATTGGGGCATTCGCACTTTAGAGAGCAACACAACGTTCAGCGTGCGCTCATCAATAGCAGATCCTTCTATTTCTTTAAAGGCTTCATAAAAAGCCTCGTTACGCCTCAGGCAAACGTTAATTGTGTTACTATTTTCAAGTACCTCATCCGGCCAGCTAACAAAGCGCAACAGCTTGAATACAATAGCTGTTTTAATATTGTGTTCAGTATTTGACTTAATGGCCGTCTTAACAGTGTCTTGAGCATTTGCAGGCACCAACGCAAACCAAAAAATGGTAGCCACGAGAAGCCGTCTGAGCGTCATACTATTGCTCATTAGGATCTCTATCCCTATGCGGTTTTCGTCTCATTCTAGAATTCAATCATCCAGTTAAAGAGGAAACGACCTTTGGCCTTAGGCTGCACGCCATTGAGGTGCTGATACAAGGGATCATCGTAGCCAGCTGAAATGCTTTGCGATTCACTCAATTGATAGGTGAGCCGAGCTCTTAGACGGGCAATGTCTCCACCAAAATTAGCTGGGTCGGTGATACTGGCGGGATAAGGGAAAGGACCTGGCATTTCGATTTCTCTATCGCTGCCCGAAATAGCACCCGATGTTTGGTATGCGCCCCCCAACTCTAATTTTAGTTTGTCGCCCAGCGCGCGGTGCCATGTTGTTGCAATCGTGAAACGATTACCTAGCTTATAGTTGCGGTCATTTGTACCAAGTCTGCGCACATAAGCTGCATCGGTCACCCACGTCCAAGAAGCAAAATACCAGCTCATGCCCAGATTAAATTTGGCATCATAGGTGCCCGAACCTAATTGCATTGTGTAAGGCAACTGTTGATCGCCGGGTGCACGGGGTGTATCACCCCATTCATCAATAGAGCCCGTTGGCAAGCTCACGCCAACGCCTGCCGAAAATTGACAGATGGCGTCACGATAGAATTGGTTACGCCAGCTCATTCCAACATCGCCCACCCCCTCAGTATCAATCGTAAAGGAGCTATAGTCTTCAATAACACTCATATGATCCGTTTTCTGTCGAACATAGGGTACCGTTAGAGAAAGAGTATCTCGCTCGGAAAGCTGATAACTCATACTTGCAGTAAGCACCGTCTGTTCAATTTCAGTCGCCAATACTGGATAATTGGTTTCTAAACGAGGCTCTCCTGACATCACTAATACGTAATCATTCGCCACGTTGCGGCTACCACTTCGGTAGCCTCCTAATCGTTGTGAATACACTCCAAAGTTTAGGCTCCATTTTTTCTGTTCCTTCATAGAACCAACGTTACCCTGTTGGTCCTCAACTCTAATTTCAAGCAGGTCCTCCAGCGAAAGTTCAGCAAGCTCAGACACCGTACTGTGCGCCCACGCGTGTTGCTGCCAAAACCACGTACCTAAAAGGCAGATAGCCGCTCGTTTGTTCATAGTGAATACTTCGGTTCTAATAAAATATGGAAAGCAACGAGGTAGGTTTTAATTTTCTGTTCGCAGCGTGCTGTAATAGCCATTTGCATTACCTTCGTCGTGTGCTGTATAAAATACGCACGGCTTGAAAACTACCACAAATGGCTTTTATGCGGCAAATAGTTAGGCCAAAATATTGCCAGATTCCGATAAAAAGGCGAGGTTAGGGCCGTTCTTGATGGAATTTTTTGAGAAGCTGCCAAGCGAGCAGACATAGCAGTCCGGAACGCTTTGAACGAGTAGCAAGAGCTTTTCGTCTCAGCACTTATGGCAACTCAGCCGATTTTCCAGCGCACATTGAAAACTTATATGCTATTGTGCGCTTGCTTCATTGAAGCACCCAGGGGGAGGTCACCTACCGAAATGGTAGTTGCTGTCTGAGAATTGCATACGCATAAACCCCATGAACCTGATCCGGCTAACACCGGCGTAGGGATGGGATACATCACTCACGCCTTTCCGGGTCTTTTTGTAGCTTTTCGCAAAAGAGACCAAAATGAAACATCGTTACCAATCAATATCAGTAGCTTTGCTGTATCTAACTTATATAGCATTCACAGCTCAATTGAGCTACGCAGAGGAACCGCTCAGCGAAATTGTGGTGACTTCTGAGCTGCTTGAACAGAATCCTCTTGAGCTGCCATTAAGCGTATCAATAATTGACAGCGCTCAGATTGAACTTCGTTCTGCCCAACATATTGAAGACCTGTTGAATCTTGCGCCTAATGTGAACTTCTCAAGCGGAGCGTCTCGCGGTCGATTTATTCAAATTCGAGGCATAGGTGAGCGCAGCGAGTTTCAAGAGCCAATCATCAACTCCGTAGGCGTACTGATTGATGGAATTGATATGACAGGTGTGGCCACAGGCGCCACCACTCTCGACGTACAGCAGGTAGAAATATTGCGTGGCCCACAGGGTACCTTGTTCGGCGCCAACGCTCTAGCTGGAATGATCAACATTGTGTCGAATGCGCCAAGCGATGAACTCAGCGCCGCTTTTGGCGTATTAGGAGAGGAACACGGTGGCTTTGGTTGGGACGGTGTTGTCAGCGGTCCGATTACCCAAACAAGTGGTTATAGGCTTGCTGTGAAGCAGTACCAAAGTAATGGTTTTATTGATAACGTTTTTCTAGATCGTGACAACACTAATAATATTGATGAAACCTCAGCAAGACTGCGTTTTGTCACCCACATCAGTGATCGAGTTACGCTCGATGTAACAAGCTTTTACGCAGATGTCGACAATGGCTATGACGCGTTTAGTCTCGACAATTCACGTCAGACTTACTCCGACCAACCTGGAGAGGATAAGCAGGAAACACTGGCTTTCGGCGCTAAAATCAGCGCCGAGCTGAGCGATGGTTTAGCGTTAGAAGGCCTAATTAGCACGGCGGGTTCTGAACTGCTCTATAGCTACGATGAAGACTGGAGTCACCCCGGCATTTGCGATGACCTGGATTGTGACAGTACCCTAGCTGGGTTCGACTGGTTCTATGTGTCGACTGACCGCCTGCAACGCGATAATGAGAACACCAGCTTAGATCTGCGATTGCTAAACACTCGCTCCGAAACGTTTGAATGGGTGCTGGGCTTGTATTATCGAGATCAAAGCATTGATCTCGACCGAATCTACACTTTTGCCGATGCAGATTTTGGCAGCGCGTTCGACACCACAAACACCGCCTTCTATACCCAAGTTGATATTCATTTGGACGAGCGCTGGTCACTCAGTACGGGACTTCGGCTTGAACAAAGAGATGTGAACTACGACGATTCGAACAACGAGAGCTTGTCCACCAATGAAGACCTGTGGGGCGGCAAGCTAGCGATCGAATACCATGCAGATTCTGGCGCGTTTTACTATGGCTTAATCTCTCGCGGCTACAAACCGGGGGGGTTTAATTTGGGTGATGATATTGAGCCAACTTTGCGCGAATTCGACACCGAGACAATGCTAAATTACGAACTGGGCGTAAAACGCAGCTTGCTGGATGGTGCCTTACAGCTTCAACTGGCCGTGTTTTATCAGGACCGCGACGACGTGCAAACAAAGCAGTCAATCGTGCGTTCTATCGCCTCAGGCGAACAAGGTGGGCTATGTCCATGCAGCTTTACCGACCTGACCGACAACGCCACTAGTGGCAGTAACAAAGGGGTAGAGCTGGAGCTTAACTGGGCTATTGGTGAGTACTTAGAAGTATTTGCTGTGCTCGGTATTTTAGACACAGAATTCGACGAATTTCTGACCTTTCAACATCTGAATGCCGACCTCGATAACGGCGTGCCTTTCAATTTGGTGGGCCGAGATCAAGCGCATGCCCCCAATTATCAACTCGCGGTCGGCGGACAGTATAAATTTGCTCGTGGGTGGCACCTAAGCGGCTCAGTTGAAGCAAAAGATGAGTTCTACTTCTCCGATCGGCATGACGCTAAATCCGATTCCTATCGGCTGCTAAACCTCGAGTTGGGCTACTCTACTGCGCGATGGCAGGTAGCCTTGTACGGTAAGAACATAAATGACGAGCTTGTAAAAACCCGTGGTTTTGGTAGCTTCGGTAATGACCCGCGTAAATTCTATGAACTAGAGCCGTACAATCAATTTGCTGCACCGCGCTTAGTTGGCTTGAAGGCGCGCATGAATTTCTAATCGTAGGCCTTTTATTCGGCTGTTTTTTCAAATCAACATTTCGCTGTTACTTATACAGAAAAAAGGTGAACTCTATGATTCTTTCTGTCGACATTAGCATGTACCCATTGCAAGACGACTACAAAACCAAGATTAAGGATTTTCTTGCTGACATAAATGCTCACGCTTCAAGTAAAGGCATAGAGATTCGCACTTCAAATATGAGTACCAGGGTGTTTGGAGAATTTGAAGCAGTGACTGCTCTGCTTAACGAAGCCATGCTTTCATCTATGCAAAAATACGGGAAAATCGTTTTCGTGTGCAAATACCTTCAAGGTGATGCGCGTGATTTGAGTGGCTATGAGTGAAACAATAGCTGCTCTTGCCGCGGCATGGCTAGCAACCAGCACACTCGAATGTGTGTCGGTTTTGTTTGGTTTAGCGTATGTTTTACTTGCTGCGAAAGAAAGTGCGTGGTGTTGGCCAGCCGCGATCGTCAATACCGGCACCGCTATCGCACTTTTTTGGGACGCGACATTGTTGATGGAATCAGCGCTTAACGTATTTTACCTGCTTATCGCATTTTATGGTTTGTGGCAGTGGAATTACGGCGGCAACAATAAAAGTGCGCTTTCGATAAGTCGTTGGCCAAAGCGAAACCATGCAGCGGCCGGGGTAACCATAGTTTGCCTAACTCTTGTCAGCGGCAATCTTTTACAGCAACACAGCAACGCCTATATGCCGTACCTGGATTCCTTCACCACGTGGTCGGCCGTTATTGCCACCTGGATGGTAACCAGAAAAATACTAGAAAACTGGCTGTATTGGATAATTATCGACGCAGTCTCTATCTATTTGTTCTGGAGCAAAGGTTTACTGTTGTACTCTGCGCTATTTGCTGTGTATTTCTTTGTTGCGATCTACGGATATCAACAGTGGCTGGCAAACTCCACGAAAAACAATCGTAAGAAAGGACACGAGCAGTCACGCTTTGCAGCAGGCTCACCGACTAAAGTATGAGTATTGAGCTGGAAAATGCCATCCGCGATTGGCCACTGTGGCCTGTAGCTTCTGCTCCAGAACTAAAAACAATTTATACCGCTGGCCTAAACCATAGCACCGGCTTGATCAAAACCACACACGAGCAATGGGTCCTGAAAGTATTTTCTACTGACGGCGAGCTTTCGATTAAGGCTCAGCAATGGGCGGCTCACTGCGGTGTGGCGCCCGACGTCGTTTATCATCCCAATGACTTTCGCTATTGCGTAATGAACGTTGCAGGTACAGAGACTCTAGCAGATGCTTTGAATAATAGCGTCAGCATTAGCGACACACAACTGAACTCACTCGGGGTTCAGCTATCGACTCTTCACGCCAACGATGTAACTAAACTTGGTTTTCAGGCCTCACGATTCGACATACATTATTGGTGCAACCTTTACTCGCGAAATGCAGGCTTTAAAGCTCAGGCCATACATGCGCAAATGCTAAACCTACTGGACCATTTCGCGGCGGACGATACGCCATGGTGTTTTTGTCATAATGATCTAGTCGCCGCCAATTGCTTCGCTTCCGAGAAACACACTGCATTTATTGATTGGGAATACGCGCAATTGCACAATCCCTGGTTTGATCTTGCCGGTCTAATTTACTATCTCAAACTCAACACCGAGCAGGCGAAACTGCTGCTAAATGCTTACCAAGCTCTTTGGGGAAATAAGCATACTGAGAAAATATTTTTCAGCTCACAGTGTGCAATGCTATGGGGAGATATGCTTTGGCATCTGGATCGCTTTGGCGAGGAATTTTGGCCCCAACTGGAATCGAAGCGCAGAGATCTTTTATCATTGACGCAACAGTTCGGTATTTCGCTCGAAATGTGAGCTTTTCATGAAAGCGCCTAAAGATAGTGTTCAATCAACTCGTTGGATACTTGCCATAACTTGCGTTGCATACTCGTGTCTTGACCGTATTTAGACGGTGTTTTCGTAGCAACATCTGAAAAATAACAACCATTATGTTGTGCCGCATCGGGATTCGCCGCAAGATAAACTTGAGTTGCAGCGCCCTCGGCAATTGTCTTTTCAAAAAGAGGGGCAAACAAACCAATCACGCGACTGAACAAGCCTTTCATGTTACGGCTCAAGTTAGTTCGTATTACTCCAGGGTGCACAGCATTAGCCGTTGCAGCCGACCCTGCAAATTGCTCTGCCAAGGCCTTCGCCGTGAGAATATTAGCCAGTTTGGATTGACCATAGAATCGCCAACCATCATATGCCTGAGCACCGTCGAGATTATCGAAATTGACTCCACCCTTAACAGTGTGCCTATGGCCGTCGCTGGAAACCAGAACCACACGGCCCTGCTCAGCCCGTTCTATCAATGGCTGCAATATTCTTAATAGCAGAAAGTGGCCAACATGATTACACAAGAACTGCATCTCTAGCTCGTGGGCCTGTTTCAGCTCAGGTAAGGCCATAATGCCAGCATTGCAAATCACTGCATCGAGCGTTGAGTGCTGTGCAGCCACTCGCTTGGCAGCTGTTGCAACGCTCTCGAGATCACTCAACTCACAGGCCAATGCCGTAGTCTCACCGTCTATTTGTGCGCAGGCCGCTTCAGCCTTCTCCAGCGTTCTGGCCGCGCCAATCACGTGTGCACCTCGCAGGCACAAAACACGCATGGTTTCCTGCCCTAAACCGGAATTCACTCCGGTTACAAGCATTAGCTTGCCACTAAGATCAACTCCTTCAGTCACACTTTCGGCGGTTGCTGCTTTACTCATGAGGCATTTCTCAATTGCTACTGTGTCTTAGCATTTTTACACACTTAGCTGTCACCGACTAAAACTGACCTTACTCAGAACGCCAAAGAGGAAAGAGTTCATCAGGTTTGCATTCTTCTTCAAAAATCCACTTACACATGCGGCGAAGCGGCTCAACCGCATCATCAAGTTGAGACACAATGATAGCGCCCTCGTCATTGGGTCCGCCAATCACTTTATAAAAGGTGTCGTCCAGGTTTGGTGCCAAATACCACTACTGGCGTCGCAAATGTTGAGGCTTTCGCCCGTATAGTCACCCAGCGTTTTTTAGTTGTCATGAAGCACACAGCCATCGTGGCGTGATCGATTTTCGAGCGACCATGTCGCCATACCGAGTGTATACCTCCCAATTGCCTAACCAAAAATCGAACTGTCGATATTCACTGGTATTGCATGACCCTACCACTTTGTCGCCAGTTTCTGTGCCGCATAGGCCATAGGAATAATAGGTAGCACACACAGCATCGCTCTTTTAAATATTTGCAGTTTCATTTTCTATCCCACTCGCCTTCGTCTTACGACACACTAGCTGCGACTCAAAGAGAAAAGCCACCGTCAAAAGTGATGATCTGCCCCGTCATTAAATCTGACCCCGTGATTATGCTGATTAAGCTGTCGGCGACGTCAGCGGGTGCTGCAATATCAGTCAGCGGGGTTGCTGCACTTACCATCGCCTTAACATCATCCCAGCTCTCCCCCCAGCCCTCGCTTGCCCAGTTACCGTCGATTAAACCCGGACAAATAGCATTAACACGTACTTTTTTAGCCCCAAGCGCCTTAGCCAGAGTACGAGTCAAACTATTAAGTCCCGCTTTGGAAGCACAATAAGCCATCGAGCTACCATTCGTGCTCAATCCAGCAATGCTAGACGTCATAAGCACCTCACCGCCACCTTGCTTTTCCATTTCAGGCACAGCCGCACGCGTCATATAGAACGGGCCCATAAGATTGGTGCCTAATGTAGACTGCCATATTTCGTCTGTCAGATCGCCCAACGACGCATGCTCCACATAGGTAGTGGTACCCGCATTGTTTACCAATATATTTAGGCCGCCGTATTGAGCAATGGTTTCTGCAACCATTGCTTCACATTGCGCCGCGTCGCTGACATCCGCCCGAAAACAAAAGCCCCGACCGCCCGCGTCCAACACCCTTTCTAAGGTCTTTTCGGCGCCAGCCTGGGAATTGGCATAGTTGACGACAACGCTAGCACCCATAGCCGCTAGCTTGACAGCTACTTCAGCTCCTACACCGGAACTTGCGCCGGTGATTATTGCCGTACGGCCAACTACTTCCATGAGCTAAATCCTGTTTTACATCGAGTTAAAGTCTGAGAAATTTATCACATAAAGATGTGGTCGTGCGGAAGACATCGCGCGGTATTTATTGATTAGCCATCTGCGCTGCAAACGTCATCGCACCCTCTGGCAGCAGTAAATCGGCCGAAGAACCAACTATGCAGCCCCTCTAGTCCGTTTTTGTGACGTGTTTTTGGGCAAATAGCATACTGAGTGCTACCTTAAATAGAACAGCTCAAGAGTTGCGCAGCCTAGAGGCGAGCGCGGCATTTTAAAGGATAAAAGGGGACAGCAATGATTGCTAAATTCCGACTGGTTACTCGCAGTGACTTTGATGGCCTAGTGTGCGGCGTTTTGCTAAAACATCTCGACATGATTGACGAAATAACGTTCGTTCATCCCAAAGATATGCAAGACGGCAAGATTGAGATCACTAACCGCGACATTACTACCAACCTTCCTTATGTACCTGAAGCACATCTGTGCTTTGATCATCACGCCTCTGAGTTGATTCGCTACCCTGGGCAATACGAGAACTACATTATTGACGCGGATGCACCCTCTGCAGCGAGAGTCGTGTTCGATCACTACGGTGGCTACAGCCAGTTTCCTGAAGCCTGGGAAGAAATGATGTTGGCGGTTGATAAAGCCGACTCAGCTCAGTACAACCGAGAAGAAGTATTAACTCCAAAGAACTGGGAGTTACTGAATTTCCTAATGGACTCTCGAACGGGGCTGGGTCGCTTTCGTGAGTTCAGGATCTCAAACTATAACCTTATGATGGACCTGATCGATTATTGTAAGGATCGCAGTATTGAAGACATCATCAAGATGCCTGACGTGAAAGAGCGCGTAGATCTTTACTTTGAACACGAAGAAAAGTTCAAGGCTCAACTGGAACGCTGCTCAACGGCTCACGGCAATCTGATTGTGCTAGACCTGCGGCACGAACCGGTAATATACGCAGGCAATCGTTTCATGATCTACGCTTTGCACCCTGAATGCGATATCTCCATACATGTTTTATGGGGCTTGAAACAACAGAACACTGTGTTTGCAACTGGAAAATCAATTTTTGACCGTAGCTGCCAAACCAATATTGGCGAACTAATGCTGCAGTATGGCGGCGGCGGTCACCATGCCGCAGGCACTTGCCAAGTACCTAACGATCAAGCGATGCAAACGCTCGATGAACTGATTAGCGTGATCAATGAGGAACACGTACTCAAAGCGGTTAACGGCTAACTGGGTATTAAGGGAAAATCACCAATTGGCCGGTGTGACTGCAGCGGCCTCTTACTGCTATTGTGAACTTATCTTTCTACAGAGATGAAGAACAATGTCACCTGCATTTAAAGAGTTTCTGCAGCGCAACACTCTGCCCGAACACTAC
The DNA here is from genome assembly GCA_045106985.1 of Pseudomonadales bacterium. Lineage (GTDB taxonomy): Bacteria > Pseudomonadota > Gammaproteobacteria > Pseudomonadales > JAUIET01 > JAUIET01. The sequence goes on from JBGCFQ010000026.1 coordinate 20,620, forward strand.
CTGAACACGGCACGCACCTGGCTGAACCCTGTTGCACATTCACTGGATGAAACGCGGGACCGTAATCGCTGCCTGGTAGTAGGCGTTAGTGGCTGTCAAGGCTCAGGAAAATCAACCGTAGCCGACTATTTTCAGACCTTCCTGTCAGAGCGAATGCAATTACGAGTTAGCGTATTGTCAATTGATGACTTCTACTTACCACTTGAAAAACGACTGCAGTTAGCGCGCGAGCAACATAAATTGTTTGAAGTACGCGGAGTTCCAGGCACTCACGATTGCACACTCTTGGCAGACATCCTAGATCAATTGACCAGCAGGAATACCCGTTCTGTGCCGGTACCGCTTTTCAGTAAACGCGACGACGATCGTAAACCTGAATCAGACTGGCTGAAAGTAGAGACACCCGTCGATGTGCTTATTCTTGAAGGCTGGTGCGTGGGTCTCACGCCGCAACTGCCTTCCGCTCTCGCGATTGCTGCCAATGATTTGGAAGAATTTGAGGATCCAACAGCACGATGGCGCACCACAGTTAACAACGCTCTGGCAGAAGAGTATCAAACGGTATTTAAACGCATTGATTCATTGATTTATTTGGCGGCGCCCTCTTTCAGCAGTGTCTACAACTGGCGTTTGGAGCAAGAACAAAAACTCCGCATACGAGAGGGCTATGGGGGGAAAGGCCAAATGGATGAGGCGCAAATAGGTCGTTTTATAAAGTTCTATCAACGTTTGACTGAACATGGCCTTGCAACGCTTCCGGAGCAAGCGAACCACTTGTTTGAACTTAACGACCAGCGAGAAATCGTCAGTTATAGCACGAAGAAATAGCAATAGCCCAGCTTTGAATAACATTCCATTCACCAACGTTCCTCGCTGGCTTTATAGTATTGATGAGTACTTTTTGAATCAGCTTAAACACCCATGATTATTGATATCCAATCAGACGAAGTTGAAGTTTCGGTTAACAGCACGGGGGCTGAATTGCATTCGATGCGTTTAACAAAATCGAAGGAAGAGTTTATTTGGTCTGGTAAACCCGAGGTTTGGAGCGGTCGCGCGCCCATTCTTTTCCCAATAGTCGGGGCTCTAAAACATACCAATGCCCGCTATGGAAAAAAGTGCATTGCTCTCGAAAAGCATGGTTTTGTGCGGCATTCGGAACTTGAATGTGTGCAACGTGGCAGGAACTGTGCAGCTTTTAGATTCGAGAGCAACGCGGCAACATTGGCACAATACCCTTGGCCATTTGAGCTGAACGTGCGCTTTGAGATCACTGGTCGACGCCTGCTCATTGAGTACAAGGTTCGTAATCTTGGTAATGACACCCTTCCATTCAATATTGGTTCGCATCCGGCATTTCATCTCCCGATAAGAAATGGCCAACATTCAGACTATTCGATCGTATTCAATCGCGAAGAACAGTTGAATCTTTACGAAGTCAATGCGGCCGGCTTACTCAGCCCAAACCCAAGGCCCTATCAGCTTGACACTCAAGGTATTCCGCTTAGCCCGAATGTGTTTGATAACGATGCCCTTGTCTTCAGAAATATTAATTCCGATACAATATCGCTGCACCACAAAAGTACAGGCAGGCGACTTAGCGTGGAAACAGGGGGAGCTCCCCATCTAGGGATTTGGGCAAAGCCTGGCAGCGAGTTTGTCTGCATAGAACCATGGTGGGGACATGCTGATTTTGACAATGCTGAACAAGATTTCAGTAATAAAACGTCGATACAATCATTGAAACCAGGCGAACAATTCAATACCTTTATTGCCATCACCCTGGCTGAATTTGTGGTCTAATTCGCAAGATCCTCTTTAGCTAGCGCAGCTAGAAAACTGCTTCAAGCTAGAATACAGAGACGGTTAACAGCCAACAAGAAAGTAGTAGATCCTCAGCGCCCCCTGTTACTTGCCAAAGCGTCATTCTCGATGCTCCAGAGGCACGATATGATTGAGTTAAACCATTGGTTGCACTCATGGATGCCAGCGCATGCTAAACCTCAGTAACGACGAACTTCTGACTACAACTCGCGCCGTACGCAAACGGCTTGATTATGATAGACCTGTTGCTAGAGAATTAATCGAGGAGTGCTTACGATTAGCAGTTCAAGCACCCAATGGCGGCAATATGAATAGCTGGCACTGGATTATTGTTGATGACCCTGAAATCATCTCTAAGATTGCTGACCTCTATAACGTCGGGCTTGATGATTTCATCTCAACTTTTGGAGATGCCGGCTACGTTGGCGCACAGGTTGAGGGTGCCGATAAAATAGAGTCATCCACTCAGCATCTACGCGATAACTTTCATCGTTTGCCCGCCCTATTGGTGCCACTCATTGCCGGTCGTACTGATCAGCACTCGGATGCGCCAGGCGCAGTATTTTGGCAGGCTGGTATGTGGGGCTCGATAATTCAGGCGGTATGGAGCTTCATGCTGGCATTGCGCGCTAGAGGCTTAGGCAGTGCATGGACCACAGGGCATTTGTGGCGCGAACAAGAAGTAGCCGAACTGCTAAATATTCCGCACGAACACTATATGCAGGTAGGTTTGTTTCCTATTGCCTATACCCTCGGTACGGAATTCAAACCGGCGCACCGCGAGCCTCTTGAGAATGTGCTGAGCTGGAATGGCTTTGATAAAAAATAGTGAGAGACACCCATGAGCAATAAGAAAACAGTAGAAACACTATTTGCAACTCTTTGGACCGACCCTGAAACTGCAAAGCAGATGTGCACAGAGGATGTGACTTGGGTGACAACTCGCTCCATGCCTATCCCAGGGAATGAAAATAGCATTTACCATACAGGGTTCGATGCTGTTCTTAATGTGGCCAACAGTGGCAAGCAAGTCGACAATGGCTATATTCCTGAGACAGTTGAGTATCCACACCAGCTTTGGCTTGAAGCTGAAGATGACCATGTTATTTACCAATTTACGATGAAATGCCGCACTAAAAAGGGTACGGATTACTTGAACGACTACTTGTTTTTAGTGAAGCTAAAGGATGGCAAAGTACAGCGCATGCAGGAGTATTGGGATTCAAAACAGGCCTTTGAACTCATCTTTGGTGAATAGTTCGGCCAGCTTGTTAGCCTTGCGGGGCCGAGCTAACCGTATACTGATACCTTTAGACTTGCTGTAAGTTCGGAAACATAAATGACGTACATTATTCAATTAAGCCAGGCCCTTTTACTCGCTCTTATACTTACCATGGTTGCGGGCTGCAGTAACAGCGGAGACGAATCCGTTAGATTTGAGGAAGAGCCCTTTGCGGAAATTCTCGCCGCCGGAGTAAACAGACACCTCGGAAGCTTTACACCAATGAGCTCTGTCGCCGACGGCGATATCGTTAATCATGCCTTTGGTACTGGGGATGGTCCTTTATGCATGCGCGGCGGCGAATACACCGTATCGACTCGTGACACTGGGGCAAGCGAGTTACTTATTTTTCTAGAAGGTGGCGGTGCTTGTTGGTCAGAGTTATGTGCGGCTAACGAAGAAGCGGCGCCTGGGCTGCCCGAACGAGGCATTTTAGATGCGGCTCAAGCCGCTAACCCAATGCGCAGCTGGAACGTTACTTATCTTCCCTACTGTGACGGCTCCATTTTTTCGGGCGATGTAACACGCGACTATGAAGATGACGGCAATCCGGAGATACATCGCGGCCTGCAAAACCTGTCCGCAGGCTTAGACGTTGCTCAGCGTAATTTTCCTACACCAAGCCGCATAGTGCTGGCAGGGAATAGCGGAGGCGGCTTCGGTACAATTTTTGCCCTACCATTAGTACGTAGCCTTTACCCTAACGTACCCATTGATGTCATTAACGATTCCGGCGTGGGCGTAGGTCGTGCAAATGATCCCTCCTCGCAAACGGTACTCATTGACGATTGGCAAAGCGGCGCATTCTTCCCCAATAGCATTTGCCCAGCTTGCTTTACCACTGGCAACTTAACGGCGTATTTTGATTGGCAGCTCGAACAGGACGCAAATGTTAACCTTGCTCTAATGAGCACCAAGCAAGATTTCGTTATTGGCAATGTGTTCCTGGGTATCACAGGCCCCGATTTTGAAGCCGCACTGATACCCGCCATGCAAGCGATAGAAAGCCGGCATCCAGATCGAGTGCGAAGCTTTATTGCCGACGGCGCCGCACATACATTCTTGCAGCGGGACATATTTGCTACGGCCGGCGGAGTCACTGTTCACAATTGGGTATCGTCGATGTTAAGCGGAAGCTCAAATTGGCAATCGACTACTGACTAAATAAATTAGAACAAAACAAGAAGACTAAAACGAAAGAGGCCGCAAACAGAACCCTGTTTGCGGCCTAGTACTTGGCAAATAATACTCAGTAGAAAGTGCCTGATAGATGACGAGATAGTTCTCGTCAGACTCAAAGCACAAAGAGCAATATTATTTCAAAAAGCCTTTAGCAAGATTAGCCAAACCGCCCAATCCTCCGACAGAATCTAGCAAATTGCCGCCTGAACTGGACTTGTCGACCATCTGTGGCAAAGCGTCCTGTAAACCTGAAAGAATTGATCCTTCATCACTGTTAAGAGCCGAGGCCAGTTGACCAATTTTGTCGCTACCCAATAGATCCTGAAGCTGGCTAGAGGAAATTGCAGCATTCTCACCGTCGCCTAACCAGGAAGCGGCTACATCAGCCAAACCACCTGACTGCAAACCACTGACCAAGCTACCAATATCCAAGCCGCCGCCTTCGCCACCAAGCACACCAGCTAATGCTGATTGAATAGCATCACTATTACCCTCACCACCGCCTAACTGCTTGCTAAGAATCTCAGCGCCCATCTTTAATATGTCCATTACCTGCTCCTCTACGTTATGGGTACTTATAATCGCCGCGGTGCGCGATGATGGCAAGTAAAACATCGTATACTCGCGCCCAATTTGATCAATATTTGATCGATTCATCTATCTTGATGAACTCTGTATAGTGATGCATTTTCGGTATAGCGAAGCCAAGATTATGCCTTCATCAGAACTAATAGCTTACCAGGCCTGCTTTGTCGTCGAGGACGTCGAACAGGCCGTGAAGTTTTGCTCCTCAGAGCTGGGATGGGGACCTTTCCAACACTTCAAAATCCCAAGCAAAGATTGCCGCTACAAAGATTGGCAAGGCGACAAGCTCACGGAGGTAGCGCTGGGCATGGCCGGCCGCTCACAGGTAGAGCTGATTCGTGTTCACCAAGGCCAAGATTCAATTCAACGCTATCAATCCAGTATGGGCGCTGGGCTTCAACATTTGGGCGTACTCTGTAAGGACAGCGCGCAGGCTATAGAACTGTTGGCGGGTGCAGGAGGCTCAATGGATGATCAGAATCGGTACGGCGAAATCACTTTTACCTTTATGAACGTGCCTACCGGCCCGTCAATGATAGAGTTACTGGAACGCGGAGAGCAGGGACTGCCAACCAACGAGGAGCAGCAACAGGGAGAAAAAATTGGCCTCACAAATGCCTCCGGCGGCGAGCGAATGCAGTTAGATCGTGCGACGATTGTTACTGCTGACCTAGAGCAAAGTCTTGCTTTTTATGCGCATTGTTTTCCCGCAAAAAAAGCAGGCATTCAACTTGAGACGCTAAGAATAACTGACTCTTCGGGCCTAATACACAACACCAAGGCAAGGCGTTGCCTAGTTAACGCAGGTGTTCTCGAGCTCGAGCTGGTCGAAGTAAGTTCTGCCGGCACAGACCCCTATGCGAAACAAATGCAGCGCTCTATAGCCCACGCCGGCCACGGTCTTGTACATGTTGGTGGTAAGGCAGGCAACGTCTCAACAGACAACAATGCGGTGCAAGGAGAGTGGCTGAACAGCGGTGAGCTATTTACTCTGCGTACAGGGCCCGATGCGCGCCTAAGCCTGCAGCTTCGACATTGACTAGCAGAAAAAAGCGGACTCTACATAGCAAAGAATAATTAAGGCAAGTATGGTCTATGCGGCATAAATTTAACGCGCGAACGTCAATGGCGATTATTGTCGCTAATATGATCGGCACAGGTGTTTTCACCAGCTTAGGGTTTCAGTTGCTCGACATACAGAGTGGCTTTGCCATTTTGCTGCTTTGGGCTCTTGGCGGAGTAGCAGCGCTTTGCGGCGCACTCTGTTACGCCGAGTTGGGTGCCGCAATGCCCCGCTCTGGAGGTGAGTACAATTTTTTGTCTCAAATCATTCACCCTGCAGTTGGCTTCGTGTCGGGTTGGGTATCGGCCAGCATTGGCTTTGCCGCTCCGGTTGCTCTAGCGGCAATAACGTTCGCAGCCTACTCATTGTCGGCATTAAATATCGATTCAGAATCAGTCGAACAAGTCACGGCTTTGTGCCTCGTGTCGATACTGACGCTTATACATATTAAGAGTTATCGCGCGAGCGCTGGCGTACAACAAACATTTACGGCAATGAAAATATTGGTGATTGTGTTGTTCTGCGGATTCGCTTTGTGGCTTACTCCACAGTGGCAGAACATCAGTTTTCTACCATCCTCAGAAGACAGCAAAGTAGTCGGCAGCGGTGCGTTTGCGGTGTCGCTCATTTACGTCAGCTATGCCTACACTGGCTGGAACGCTGCAACCTATTTGAGCGGGGAAATGAACGAACCTCAGAAAAACCTGCCTCGCGTGCTTATTGGAGGTACGCTTCTTGTCACCTTGCTTTACTTGTCGTTGAACGCTGTTTTCATGTTGGTTGCACCCATAGAATCCATGCAGGGCCAGCTGGAGATCGGTAATATCGTCGCAAAAGCAGCCTTTGGCAGTGAAGGAGCGCGTTTCACCGGCTTAGTATTGGCCGCACTACTCATATCAACCGTTAGCGCAATGACGGTGGCTGGCCCACGCGTTCTCCAGGTAATTGGCCAGGACTTTAAAGTCTTTCGAGCATTGAGCTTCGAAACAAAGCAGGGCATTCCCTATATTGCTATATTCTTTCAAAGTGGCCTGGCCATAGTTTTTATAATGACCGCTAGTTTCGATACAATTCTAGTGTTCTCTGGCTTCACCCTCGCGCTGAGTTCATGCGCCACAGTAATCAGTCTCTTCGTTCTTCGTCATCGCCGTGGCAGCAGTAGCGCCACATTTGTAACGCCCTTATATCCTCTGCCCCCTTTGGTCTACCTATTGGTAACAGGAGGTAGCTTAATCTTTGTATGCGTAAATAGACCTCTAGAAGCTGCGTCTGGTGTTGGGGTCATTGCTGTCGGTTTGGCGCTGTTTTGGTTTAGCACGCGAACGACCATCGAGTAGCACCTCCCTTACCCAAACCCAAAAGAACGCCCGTTACTCAGGAACTAAATGTTCTTCTAGTCGAACATTACTTTCGGTCTGAGCAATCTTATTTCTATATATCTCTATTTTTTGTCGCATCAACTGAACTTCTTGTTCAGCACGCTCTGCCTTGCCTTTGTAGTGCTCAACCTCGTTCACTAACACCGCCAATTTTTCGCTTGCTACTAGCACCTTTCTCCGCTGATTCACTACACTGTCCATTAGCTTTTCAGCATTTAGCTTATGCGCTTCAGCTCGAGCATCAGCAAGTGCCACTTTGGACTTTTGATTTCCGACGCTGGCCAACAGTTTTTCAGCGTTCTGCTTATGAGCCTTAGTTCGAGCATCAGCAATTGACACTTTGGACTTCTGAGTTTCGATACTGGCCAGAAGCTTCTCAGCATTCTGCTTATGGACCTTAGTTCGAGCATCAGCAATTGACACTTTGGACTTCTGAGTTTCGATATTGGCCAGAAGCTTCTCAGCATTCTGCTTATGGACCTTAGTTCTAGCATCAGCAATTGACACTTTGGACTTTTGAGTTTCGACACTGGCCAGAAGCTTCTCGGCATTCTGCTTATGGACTTTAGTTCTAGCATCGGCAATCGATACTTTAGACTTCTGATTTCCGACACTCGCCAGTAATTTTTCCGCGTTCTTCTTATGAAGCTTAGTTCGAGCATCAGCAATTGACACCTTGGACTTCTGATCCCCAAAGCTGTCCAGCAGCTTTTCAGCGTTCTGTTTATGGGATTTGGTTCGAGCATCGGCAATTGCCACTTTGGATTTCTGGCTTTCAACGCTGGCTTGCAACCGCTCACTCCGTAGCTTGTAAGCATCTGCTCTTCTAGTTGCTACCGCTACCTTAGCCTGCTGTTCAGCAAGATTATGTTCCAGGCTTTTGCTGTGGCCTTTATAAGTCTCCACCTTTCTTAATGCATCAGCCATCTTATCTTGCTGCCTCGCTAGATTGCATTCCAGAACTTTGCCATGCGCTTTATATCGATCCGCCCTTTCAACCGCAGAAGCTACCTTTTGCTGTTGTGTTGCAAGGCGATGCTGCAGATGCTCAATACGATCCATGTAAGCGTCTGCCTTACTGCGTGCAGTTGATGCCTTCTCCTGTTGACTAACGAGACTGCACTGTAGTTTTTCGCTGTTCGCTTTTTGAGCCTCCAAACTGCTAAGAGCGATCAATAGTTTGCTTCTCTGGTCTTCTACGCTTTGCTCTGTCGCAGCTATCCGAGCATTCTGCCGTTGGTGCGACACTTCCGTTCTTTGCAATTGTCGCTTGTATTTCGAACTGAAACGGCGCGTCGATTGAAACAATTCCAACACTTCCAGGCTGGTATCAAGCGAGTAATACTCATCCAGCTTGTTCGCGAGCATTGCGTTGTACAAAATAGTTTGCTGTGCACTTAGCACATCCGCCATTGTAGACCCTGCATTAAAACGTTGATTGTAAAGCCCCGAGTCAACAACGTGGTGGACAGATTCATTGCTTTCTGGTTTGGTTTTAACCTCATGGCAAAACAAAAAATTACTCAATTGTTGAGTCGTCGCTTTCGATTCCGCCATCAGCGTGCCGTAATCAATCACCAGTCGCGCTTTGGATCGGGTTTTGGCCAACATTTTGACGTTATACCAATACCATAAAGCTAGACCGACACTAATCGGAATGTCATTTCGGTGCTGCAGCGAAAGCGCCACTTCCAATGGATGACGAATACAGAGAATGAAAACCGGTTGTTCTAGATAGGGTAACCAATGCTCAAGTGTTACTGAAAATCGCGGGTCCTTTATAGCCGCAGCACGGTCGCCGCTCAAAGAATCGACCACAGCTTGTACACCATCAGTGAAAAGGGGTGCTACATTCTCTGCTATAGCATCTGAATGAAAGTCCTGGGGGTTAAGCCAGTCTACGTCTTGACTCGACATTAGTAGCTTATTTAGCGATACAATATCCTGACGCTCGTAATAACCATCAGGATTAGCTGAGTTAGTTGGTATCAGTTCATCTGAACTCCCCAAGTGGCAGCCAAGTCCAGCACAAAGTCTTGACACCAAGCTCGTACCGCTGCGATGCATCCCAAGTATCACTACGTCTTTAGCCATAATCAAGCAACCTGCTTCTGTAAACCGCTTGCCACGGCAGACAGCTTTTTTGCCCGCTGCAACAGATAATCGTCACGTTCCAATTGAAACAAGCTATCCGTCAACATTTCCGGAAATCTACTTCTGACCAAAATTTTTTCGCTCAATTCGTCACATTTTCCGCGACTCGTACCAGGGGCATGTTGGGCAATGAGGTGCCCAAGGTACAGGTTCTTAAGATGTACTCTTCGAACTCTCAAATTATACTCAACATCATTATATCCGTTAGGAAATTCAATTTCGTTGAGCGGACCAACCTGTTCCAATACTCGTCTTGAGATTGCAGCAAATGCAAAGGTGTTAGCGAAACACTCCCTAACCGCGTCCGCATACGACGCTTCACGTGACTCCTCAACCACCGAGTTGAAATCATAGCCTGGATTCAGGCGAGACTTAATACCAGCACATAGCAGATCACCTTCGGCCTCTTCAATTCGACAGCCAACGGTACCGACATCGGGCTCAAGCGCCCAAGCACACATTTGTTCAATTGCTGCGTCGGACACTATGACTGCGTCGTTGTTCAGAAGCACAATCACTTCGCCTACAGCTTGCTCAATCGCAAGATTGCACTGCGCACTATGATTGAATGCTTTGTTGTAATGCACGATATCACATCGGACAATATGTCCGTGATCTGCTTCGATTTTTCGACAGGCGACTGCAATTCTTCCCACACTTTCAGCGGCGCTTTGATTATTTACTAACAAAATTTCCATCTGCCCACTAATATTTTGCCTCGCAACATTCTCCATACACTGGATAGTCATTTCGGGCTTATCCCGAAATGGTATGCAAACGCTAATACTATTCGCGGACTGCCGTGGCACAAAGATTGCTGAGTCGCCATCAAGAACCCTGAGGGATGGCAATATAAGCTCTGCATTCTTTAGGTAGTGGTACCGCGCGATTTGCTCGCTATCACTTACTTTCTCATTTTCAGCCTCAGGAATAATATGTAGATACTCCGGAATGGTTTCGCAGACTAGATCATCATCCAAGGCCGCACTTAAAACAATGGACTGCCTGCCCTTAACTGTGCCCCAAGTGGCTAGCGGTTGATCCTGCAGAAGCCTCGATGACATAGCGACGGCATTACGCACATAGTTGTTAGCAAGTAAGCTGTATTTCTCCAACTTTGGCACTCTTTGAAAGGCCTTGATTAAGAGACTTTTCTTGTCAACTAACTGATAGTTCCAGTTAACAATTTCAGGGGCGTTATTGCGAGCACTAGTAAACAAGCTATGCGCAAGCGCAGGATGATGCAATTCACCTGCACTGCCAAACACAATATACTCTGCATCGCTGAACGTTAGCTTCGAAGAAGCAACTACTTTGACACCAGCTGTACTAGTACCCACTGCATTGCCAGATAACAGCCATTGCTCTACCGACTCTATGAGAGTAGCTGCAACTGCCACTTCAACTATGACATTCTCAAGGCTTTGGCACGCCCACATCAAAATAGTGTCATTGAGTTTCTGCTGGCTATTCGCGTCCCACTTTTCATCAAGTGTAATCACCAACTTAACGAACGCATTTTTACCCCCTGACGACCAATACTCGGAACTAACGTTTCGTTGTTGCGTGAGTCGGGCGATAAATGCGTCTTGAGAGACGTTACGAAAAACGTGTTCAAACGGACATCGCTGAAATAGCTCATTACCGCGCAATTGCTCTACATATTCCATTGTCATACTATTACTTCACGAAGTTGTACACGTTTTATCTGTCGCCACAAGGTGATCACAAAAGTTTGCGCTCAGGTTGGCAATGCCCGCTGCGTTGTCCGTTGATATTACCGTTATCTGCAATACGTCCATTCGCCGGTCCAGTGGCACTATTTCAGTACCCACTTCTTCCGACAAGCCACAAGAGACGAAATACTCTCCCCCGAGAAGTGCTAGATCGATTGAGAACGAAACTTGGTGGACTTGATTCTTGATAATAGGTGAGACCTGAGTCTTAAGACCTTGGGTGTGCTTAATATACACATCCAGCCCACGAAAATTACGAATCCTGAATCCATAAACGGGCATTGAGATATCTCGTTTGGCTCGCATTGTTAAACGAATAGTGACCTGTTCGTGCGAAACAAAAACGCGTGATACATTGCCGTTCCGGCCGAGCAAATCAACTCTTTCAATTTTTGCGTCACCATTGCCAAAACGATATTCGCTGGACTCAGCAACGAAGTTCGACAACTTTTTTTCCGGCCCTTTCTTTCTCGTTGCTTTTTTTCCGCTGGTTGAACTGGCAGCCGCTACCGCTTCAACTGCTACGTCATCGCCGCTAGATGCCTGCTCGATAAACCGTTCTCGTTCATCAGGGAACAACATAGACTTATAAACGTGCGCTGCTTGCTGCGGCTCACCGTCAAAAATAACCCTGCCGGCCTCTATAACTATGGCCCTGGTGCAAAATGAAACCACCTGGGGGACGCTATGTGTCACTAATACAAAGGTCTTTCCTTTTGCCTTCAGTGAACTGATCAACCGCATACACTTAAGTTGAAACGCGGCGTCACCAACTGCCAATGCTTCATCAACAATAATTATTTCGGGGTCAAGGCCTACTACGGTAGAAAATGCCAACCTGACTCGCATGCCACTAGAATAGGTCTTCAATGGGCGGTCAATAAACTCTCCAATATCCGCAAATTCCAGGATATTGTTAAGTTGTTCGCTCACTTGTTTTCTGGTCAGGCCCAGTATGGCACCATACAAAAAGACATTGTCACGACCGGTGAAATCTGGGTTAAAACCACTACCCAACTCCAGCAAGGCCGTTATCTTTCCATCAAGCTCAACGTTACCAGAACTCGGCGTAAGTGTGCCTGCCAGCATCTGCAAGAGCGTACTCTTACCTGCACCGTTCCTGCCAAGAATGCCAAGTACTTCACCATGCTGCACCTCGAAAGAGGTGGGTTGCAATGCAGTGACGACCGTGTGACGCCGCCGTGGGAAAAGCAACTCGCGCAATCGTTCGGTCGGCGAACCATATACCTGGTATACCTTGGCTAGTTCGGATACCTTCAATGCTGGTTTAGATGACATCTGCAAAACCACTACGTAACCTGGAGAACAAGGCGTATCCGAGACAAAGTATGATTATTGCCGCAAGGTAAAACCAGCCAAGCTGAATCCAGTTAGGCGCATCTCCTACTATCAATACAGTTTTTAAGTGGTGCACCATGCTAGTCATGGGGTTGATCCAAAAATAAGCTCGGTATTGTTCAGGAATTACCGTTAAAGGGTACACAATGGGCGTTAGGTAGAACGCCATTCTCATAAGCGGTGTCGTTATCTGGCCAATGTCCGGCAAGTACACACCAAATGAGGAAATGGTAAATGCCAGACCAAGCACCATGGCCACTATCGGCAGTAGCACTATCGGTAGATACACCGCTGACATTGGCAAACCATTGTTCTTGATGCCTATGAAGACGATCAGCAATATTATATTAACGAAAAAACCAAGGGAGGCCGCCATTACCCGCGAACTGACAAGTATCGGTAATGGGAACACAACTTTTTTGACAAAATTTGATTTCTTCGAAATTAAATCTGGCGAGCTGGAGACTACCTCTGAAAAAAAGAAGAAGACTAGCAAACCTGAGAACAGTGCCAAGACATAATCCATTGGGTCAGTAGTTGACCCGGTCAATTTATCAACACCCAAAATCGTCGAGAATGCAAACGCATACACACCGAGTGTGAGCAGTGGCGTTATAATCATCCAGAGCATTCCTAGATGCGAAGTTTGGTACCGCGCTTGGATATCCCGTCTGGAAAAATCCAGCAATAAATTAAAGTTTTGCGCACTCATATCGATGTCCTACTTCTTAAGCACAAAGCCAAAGTCTTTATTGTTCGGCGAAGTGTTCAGAAACAAACTGGACACCCAGCCCTTATTTTTGGCGATACTGGCAAGATTAGAAAAATTGTCCGGCGAGTAGTAGTGCACATGAATAGAGTACTTTCGAGCAATTAGATCAGCTGGCGTGTTGTATGGTGCTGTTCCTTCACACCACTTCTCGTACTTGAGCATCGAGATATCAGACGCTCCATCCTCATACTCATTTAACCATTCGTCGCTGCAGCTAGGCCGCTGCCGACAGTCAAATGTAAAGCGGCAGTCAGGTACTACTCCCACTATCATTCCACCAACGCGCAACTTGCGTGTCCAGTTTTCTATTACTTGTAAGGGGTTAACCAGATGTTCAAAAACATGATTAGAAAACACAAAATCTATCGATTCATCTTCGATGTGATCAAGCTGCCGAGCATCGGCGACTATGTACCTACTCCAAAGGTCTTCAGGTATGGCGTTGCCTTGTTTGTTATAAAGCCTATTCCATTCTTCTGCCGGCATGGTTTCTATGTACTGCACATCCACGTCTTTTGCAGGAAGAATTTTGGGGTTTCCACCTGGGCCAATTTCAACACCATTGCCCTGAATAAGCGGTAAGATTTTGGCGCGCGGATCAAATGCGTAGCATGTGCAGATGTTAGCTTCAACATCTGACTTATTGAAAATCTCAAAATTATATTCCGAAGAATTATCTGCCCATGTAGGCCAGTCCAGCTCTAACTGCGGCGCGATTACACCGGCTTCGCATCGAAGGCGGCTAAGCGTGTGGCGCATAGTAAGTGGCGATTTTCCGACGATGTCAATTTCCAATACTACGGGGCTTTTGCCAGCGCTGTTGTCAATTTTCCAGTTTAGGAAGCGTGGAAAATTGTCCATGCTTTTAATTTTCTGAGAATCAAGAACTCGAACCTGTGAGCGAGCACGCATTTTTACGCTGCGCATTTTCTTGCCGTAGACGGTTTGAATAACTGATTCTATTTCCCCTGCTTCCAATTCCAATGCGTAGTCTTTCCTGTGTACCATGTCAGCTAGATTCACTGCTGTTCTCCTTCTGCTATCATCTCGTGCTCTAGATTTTTTATTTTAGGGTTGCCAGCTAGTAGGTGCACTATCAGCTTCCACTTGGATAACCCCCTGCTGACCACAAGTTGTTCTATCTGCTCGCTTTGCTCACTCACAGTTTCTTTTAGCCGATTGTTTTCCGTTTTAAGCCTGGCTATTTGACGGGCTACTGTTGGGTGTTTTGTAAACCGACCACCCGGGTAGTCCTGATTCCATTCAAGGTGTCGGAAGTACTTAAAATCTTCTTTGTCGATATTCTCAATCGCCAGTCCCGCGGATTGAACTTTCTTCGTCACACCTATTTCAGCCGCTATGCACTCGCCAAAATCTCGGCCATGTGGGAAACCGTCTATTTGTTGCAGAGTTTCCATTCTTGCCGCCCACATTAGTGAGCGCATATGGAAACCATTATCTCCCGCCGCTATTCCATAGCGTTTTAGACAGTCGAGGTACACATCTACTCGATTCGCTTTCTGGCCATTGAGTTCATGCTCAGCCAAATTTACGTTTGCTTCGCGCTTATGAAGCTCTTCCCAAGGTATATCCCAACCTCGATTGGCCGCTTCTCCGAGTAAACCAACATCAGTATCAATGAGCCTGTCATTGATGGCACTGACCCAGCCATCACGCACAATGTAACAGTCATCCTGAAGAAAGATTACATTGTCAAATCCAGAGGCCAAACGCCAACCGAAATCCCAGGCGCCGATATTCATCCCCACATTATGCCGATAGTGCACGTCTGGATTAAGCTCTGGATAGTTCAGTTCAATCTCTTCATCGCAGGTTCTATTAACCACTACGCATACTTCATAGGGTGCTCCAGCATCAAAGAACTGCATACTGTCTATCAAGCTATGCAAATTGCTTATCGGCCTTCGATCATAGTAAGAAATGACCACCAGTGTTTTCTTATCAATGTTATCCATAATCATTCCTTTGAGTAGATACTCAGGATATTCGCGCTGAACAAATCGGGCTACCGTACTCATTGATGCTATCCAGCAATTGCATCCACTGGGGCGTTATGTTTTCCGTTGCCCAGTTAAGCTCAACGTACTCCCTACCTTTAACAGCCCTTGATTTCATTTCCTCGGGCTGATTCACCAACTGATCGAATCCAAGCTGCCAATCACCTAGCGCAACAAATTCATCGAACTCCTCATAGCTCGGTATACGATCTGCGATCACCGGAATACCGAAGCTGAGACCCATTACTAATCTATTATTGGTTTTACAGATAGAAAACGGGTTATTTGAAATAGGAATCAAGATCGCATTCGAGCCGCGAATCACGGATTCAAACGTTTCGTAAGACCATTCGCTATAGCGTGTCGGTAAAGCCAAGGGAAGTATATGCTCTAGATACATCGCCTCATTGTTGCTCACAACATGAAGATCGAC
This sequence comes from Pseudomonadales bacterium, assembly GCA_045106985.1. Lineage (GTDB taxonomy): Bacteria > Pseudomonadota > Gammaproteobacteria > Pseudomonadales > JAUIET01 > JAUIET01. The sequence goes on from JBGCFQ010000026.1 coordinate 36,407, forward strand.
CGAATGCTGAGATGAGAGAGACTCTAGTTCAGATCGTATAGTCAACAAGTCGAGCATGCCGCACTGCGCGTTTGGCGAACCGTGATTTCCGAACCATAGTAAGTTGTACTTTGCCGCGCCAGGCGCAATGCTTATCCCATCATTTGCTGGCAGTGTTTCAATGCCGTCACCGATAACCAGGGGGCGTTGCTGCAATCCAACTTCATTCTTTAATACGTCAGCTAACGCATCGCTTGCACAAACAATGAGGTCACTCAAGCCGATCATTTCCCGTAGATTCTGTTGTACCTGCTCATACTCGGGAAGGCCCTTCGGGTTGTATAGATGGTTGTCGCAAATATCCAGTATTACACTGCTGCCTTGTCGCTTTAGGCGTTTTGCAATTTCTATGTTTTTCTTGTCATATAGCTTGGAGAATATAACTGCGTCATAGCTAGCCAACCGACGATCATCGAACAGCTCAACTTCGTAGCCCGCTTTTTGTAACGCATCCAATGGCATAAGACAGCGGTAACGAACACTGGCTACGGCCCTATTATTTGATTTAGGTTTCCAGGCGATCATTCGTTCTACCTTAGTTTGTTGCAGTGGCGCTGTTTTTCATTTTCGCAAACCGTCTAAAGGGGGCTACCCAGTTTTCACTTTTCTTCTGGTGGGCTGGCTTACTCTTAAAACCCAGCCAACTAAGCAGCTCTGGGGAAACATGACCTTTTTCAATTTCTTCGCAAATCCAATCGACACTCATGAAACCTTCGTTAATCGCTTCCCTCGCCGTTGCATACCATAGATTGCCATGCTTGTTTTTGTTACTGACCCAAGGTTGTGTAGGCATATCAGTGTAGTGAATAAGGCGTGTTTTTCCTTCTTCATAGTGTTCAAGAGAATTCCATTCAAAAGGTAAGCCCGCACGTTTTTTTGATGGAGGCACCATGCACATGTGATACATAATGTCGTGGTAATCCCACTGCTCCTCATCGAAGCCCTTGATAATGTTATTGACCTGCCAGTCCAACTTGCCGCAATCAAGTAACATTACACTCGTTTGAGGGATGCGCTGACCATCGTCATTCTGCAGCTCAGAGTACAAAACGTGGGCGCCCTCGAATGGCGTATTCCAGAGATCTGCTATATCGGTGAATACAAGCATGTCCGCGTCAACGTAAATTGCTCGTCCCTTATACTCGCAAAGTTCTGGAATATGAAATCGCGAGAAAGAGAATCCTGATCGCGATCGGTGCTCCGGGTTAATGGGCTCCGGTATCGGCTTGTCGTCAATCGCGACCACTTCTACAGAAAGGCTTGCGTGTTTCTTAATACTGTATTCAAGTACTTTAACTCCAGCCAATTGCGCATCGTCAGAGCCTACAAATACTCGTACAGGTACTTGCTTATGTAACGGACCGTATAGTATGTTTTTTTCTCGAATTGTTCGGGCAATACCACGAAATTGCTTATCGAAAGTGTCGTGACCATTGTTAAGTCGAGTCGTCTCATTCATGTCCTCGAATTTGTTGCTGTAACTCGAACCGCCATCAACTCCCAGTGACCTCGCCGTGCGAGCGCCCAGTGTTGCCAAAAGGTCAAGAGCTGCCTCAGCGCTAAAAAATTTCGCTCTAATAACCGGCGAAGAAGCAACAGGCTCTGTAGTAGATAGGTTGTAGCATACGAGACGACCTTCTTCCTGAAGCTTTTTCAGTACCGCAATTTCAGTTATGTAGTCGTCGATACTTTTGCCTGATACTTTATTATCTTCGTGTGGACGATACGGTAAAACCAGGAACTCAGCGTTACTGTCGATCTCGTCAGCGCATTCAATCACTACGTCGATATCGATTACATGCGCAAGCTTGGCGGGCACTTCGCGGATAACATGATTGAGAGTGCAAACGAAATACTTGCTGGCGTCTATGGTGTCCAGCTTTCTAAGCGAAGGGCCTTTGCCCAAAATCAACCAAGGCTTGGCGTTAATGTCGAGCTCTTTGACCCATTCCAGTATATCTTTCATTTTTTCCTCTTGTGATTCCCTTCAATTGCTAAAGCGTCGCGTTACCGTTTTCTCTACTGCCTATCCTGTCTAGGCTGCCACTGTTGGCGAAGATAAAACATTGGCTCCTACACCAAGTTGGTCCAGTAAATCTTCAAACTGACCCACATGTTTCGCATGGTTATATTCCAAGCGTACTTTTTGTTGAGCATTTTCAACCATCGATTCACGACGATGAGTATCCAGCAGTAGATTTTCGAGTTCTTTAGCCCAGCAAGCGTCCTTAACTAGCACTCCGCAATCGTCACTCAATGCAGATCGATACACCGAATGATCGCTCGCCACCACCGCGGCGCCGACGCAAGTGTATTCGAGCCATTTTGTGTTAGATTTGAATTTATTAAACGATAGGTCAGCCAGCGGGCAAATACCGATAGACCATTTTCGCTCAGCTAATTGCTGGAGAAAATGTGCGTAGTTCCAGGAAGGTGAAAGCATTTTTACGCGCGCACCAAATTGGTCCAATTCAGTAGGCTTTCCTATTGTGCCAAATAGCTCAAATTGTAGTTGAGGATACTTGGCCATCATTAGCACCACGCCCGACAATGCTTGCTCAAAGTCGTGCTCATGACCGAAGCCCATATATCCGATCCTCCAAGGATATGTTGCTTCTGCTTTTTGTATTACATCTCCCGGACAGAATACTTCGGCGGTATAAACCGGTGTGGTCAAACCATCGGTACGCAGCTTCTCTGTTAGTGCCGTGGTAGAGGAGTAAACAAGGTCGGCGTTATCAAGCAAAAACTTCAAGGTCCTACGACGTTCCGGCTGCCGATAATAGTCAAATTTTGCCTGTCCAATTTCCAGCGGAACAGATAGTAGATCATCGTCAAGGCAGTTGATGACGGCTGCTCCAAGCTGCTTACTGCGCTGAAATATATAGTCTGCCTTTATGCCGGTATAGCGGCAAAAAATTACCACGTCTGGCTGGAACTGTTTTAGCTCTCTGTCAATATAAGTACGCCATGAAAGATCGCGCATCAATCTTATTCTGGAATGCTCACCAATCATGGGCTCTGTGAGCACCTGAAGTTCTAGCTGCCCTTCGTTACGCAAATGCTTTAACGGTTGAGTAAATGCCAGTTGCAGCGTCGGGAGGTTTGCCGAATTTGCAACACAAAGAATCCGGAGTGCTCGTCGCCTGGATGGTGTCAAATTTTGAGTCGCTGCCGATTCCAAACTCCCTCGACGAACCCGACTCAAGCCGTTCAGGAAGCGTTCAAAATGGCGGCTAGCTGACTGGCTTTTCAGTGCAGCAATGTATTCCTTTTCTGCCTTGTCTCGCTCGTGCTTTGCGGCATAGGTGGCGTTATGTTTCTGGAAGCCCGCACGATTATCGAGATCTTCATAGGCCTGTAGTCGGCTCTCGTGTTTGATGGGACTTTCACCAACAGTAAGCTCATCGTTCAATTCCACCAGCAACGACGGTCGCGCAAAACCCAACTCTACTTCAGTCTGGATCTCTTTGGTCGAAATGATACCCTTGCTGCGCATTTCCCGAAGAACGCTAAGCCAGCGTTGACCATTTTTATTTCTAGCCGAGACCCATGGCTGGGTCTGCATATCGGTGTAATGCAGATTGCAGGTCTGTTCATCCCAGTATTCCAGGCTATTCCATTCTGCTGGTATTGCGTAACCAATCTCACTTTCATCAAGAATGCACAATTCTTCCATCAGCTGTTTATAGCTGTACTGCCCATCAAGCCCGGCGATTATCTGCTCCGGTCGCCAGTTCAGCGCCGCGCAATCAAGCAACGCAACAGAGCACTGTTTAGCCCGTTTGACGGCGTTGAACTTACCGGTCGAACGAAGTTTGCTTTCGGTTGGTACCGCGCCCTGAATATGTATTTTCTTGCCTTCGAATGGCAAATCCCACAACTGGCCAATGTCCTGGAAAACCAACATATCGGCATCCATATAGATGGCCTTACCTGTGAAGTTGCTCAACTGCGGTATGGCAAACCTGCTAAACGAAAAACCCGTGCGTTGAGTTTGGCGTTTGTCAACGGGCTCAGGTAGCTTGAGATGCTCGAGAGAGTGCACCTTAAACTGGCGACTGGTTGTCTTTCTTATACTGTATTCCAACACCTTGAGACCAATTCGTTGGGAACGATCGGTACCTACGTAGATCTGAATCGGCGCTGGTTCATGGATGGTCATTTTTCGCGATAGTCCTTTGGCTTCCTGCCCAATCACTCTCAATGTAGAATAGATTGTTCACGATATGTACAAACTACAGATTCACAGTGATCTGTTCCTTCCTTAGAGTTCCGTACGCCAAAACACCCTTTCCTTTATCTTTTTGTTCGCTCAAGGAACGCATGGGCTGAGATGACTTAGCACAAGTTTAGACTAGAATTAGGCCTTACTCAGGCTTAAAGGCATTGTTAAAATGTACTTTTTTACATTGAGAATCAAACGATGATCAACTAGCTCATACTAGTGTGCCTTAAGCACTGGCAAGGCTTGTGACTGCTTTAGCAAAGGGAGTGATATGTTCTGGTCGGGATAGCAGTTACATTTAGGGCTTATTGGCTTCAGAAACCGCCTCTTGGGAATCGCGTATAAAGCGTATTCGAGCGTCGCCTTGCTCTCTTCTACATATATGGCCAATCACCGTCAATTCGTCACTCTGCTTACATAGCTTTGCGGCTTGTTGTGCCGACAATGTAAAGAGCAGCCCACCGCTAGTTTGCGGGTCCAACAACAGTTGGACCCGGGGTCTCTCAAAAAACGCTGCCGGAGTGCAATCCTGCAACAAGTATTCGAGCTCCGCATACAGACTGGAGCGGAAACCCTGCGCTGCAAGTTGCTCAGCTCCTTCTAACACAGGTATTGCATCAATCGACAGTTCAGCCATCAGATTCATGTCTGTTAGCATCTCCAGCAGATGCCCCGCTAGCCCAAACCCGCTGACATCGGTAACGGCACTTGGCTCCAGGGTCTGCAATTGCTGCCACACCTGGCGATTGGTACTTAACATGCTGGACATTGCCGCAGCGATAGCTTCTGCTGGTGCCTCAGCTTCAGTGTTGGCAGCCAGGATGACTCCAGTGCCCAAGGCTTTGCTCAGCAGGAGGACATCACCTTCCTGGGCACCTGCTTTTGACCAGCTACTGCCACGTGGCACCTCACCGTTAACCACGAGCCCCAGATGATCCTCCATCCCTTCAGAGCTGTGCCCGCCAGCGAGAACCGCTTCGTTTTCAACTAAGGCGTCGTTAACGCCTAACATTAGCCTTAAGTGGTCTCGCTGTTGCAAGCTTGGATGAGCAAACGCCAGGTTTGCCCAAGCCTGAACATGAAGAGGTCGCGCACCCATCGCATACAAATCGTTAAGTGCATGATTCACCGTTATCCTTGCGAATATATAGTGATTACTCGTAAAGCTCCTAAACCCGTCGATGCTTTGCACACTGTCATAATCTGCTCTCGGTTCCCATACCACAGCGTCTTCAATGGATTGAACCGCAGCCCTTAGTTTCTGCTGCGAGTTAGTCGGCAGGCTTGCCAGGTTATGTTGCAATCGTTGAGGCCCAAGCTTGCTGCCACAACCAGCGCAATGCATTGGCATCACGCCTGCGGAATTATCTGCCTTCATCTCATTTTTCATCGTGGGCCCCTGCATGCTCGAGGATCGAAGATCGCTAAACTGAGACATGAACTTACGGTCAATGCGATCTTTCCAACGCCACACCAGAGGTCCTGATATGGCCAATCCATTTCTACACGCTATGGCGCGTTGGTCACCCAAAGTGATCAAACGCAAGAATTCCGATTGCAGCTTAACCTTCTGCATTGTGCCGCCTGAAAAATAATGCCGAAAATTCTGCACTAAGAATGGCGCTTGGCGCACCGCGAAGACGCCGGCCTTAGGTCTTGGGTAATTGTCGATACTGGCCACATCGCCAGCCGCGAACACATTACTATGAGACACACTTTGCAGGTAACGATTGACGCGAATAAAACCCGCCGTATCACATTCAAGCCCGCTGCGCCCGGGCCACTTTGGAGCGGTCGCGTCAGTGCATAGAAATATGTGATCCAATTCCACAGCTTGCCCATTGCTCGCGAGCGCATGGCTATTGTCAACACTTGCCAATTTAAACTCGGAATGCAGCTGAACACTCATCGTCCGCAATTGTTTCTCAGCAATAGACACCGCGCTGGCAGGTAGCCCGGGCAAAATTCTTTTATGTGGGAACAACAGATTCAAAGAATGTTTGCTGCTAGAGCGCAATCGATGCGCAAGAGCGAGACACAGCTCCACTCCGCCAACACCTGCGCCGACCACGCCCAGCTGCTGTTTTCTTGTATTGAGTTTGTCAGGCTCTGCGAGCGAGCATTGCAGTTTTTGCCATTGTCTATGGAAACTGGCGATGGGCTTCACGCCCATAACCCTATGATTGGTTTCTATGTTGCTGACACCGGGGTTTGAGCCAACATCAATCGACACTAGATCGAAACTCATGCTTGCCTGATCGTCTATTTCTATGCAGTTGCTCTTCAGGTCCAGGCTTGTTACCCGACCCTTTATCCATCGAACACCGGTGGCCTGGCAAAGTCGATTCAAATCAATCAACGTGTCCTGCTTTGCATAATGACCGGCCACAAAGCCTGGCAGCATGCCCGAGTATGGTGTCTGCACCTGTTCCGAAATCAGCGTGACACGCACGCCAGGAATTGCGCGCATTGCGAGCGCCTTGATCACCAGCACATGAGTATGACCACCACCAACCAGGACCAGGTCTTGCTCAAACATAGCTGTAGTTGCGGCTCATGTAATCCAGAACATCAGAGGCTTCTCCACTAAATGCCATTTGATCACTTTGCTTTTGTAACTGGTAGTCATACATCTTGTCATAGTAGTGATCTAACAACTCCGAAAAGATGAGATCGAAACTTTGCCACGCTGATTGTTCGCGAAGCTCGTTACAAGCGACAGGCAACAGTGCGCTTAGCTCTTTATGTTTCGCTCCACCAAGGCGCTTTTGGATTCGGTCAAGCGCGCTTTGTACATATCGGCTTAGCTCTTGCCATGGCTGTTCTGCATGAGCCTGAAAATGACTCAAGGCAAACTCTATGTAATCACGACGTAAGCGCTTCACACGTTCCACGCGGCAAGCACGCAGCTCAATCACCTGTGAGCGTTGCATTGCCTCTTGCAAGGACGGGGGAAGACACAATCTACCGATTAGCCGAGACTCTGCCTCAATGAGAATCGGCAGGCCTTGGTTATTCTCTAACTTCAGCCAATCAATGATTATGGCATTCTCGAAGTCTATCTGCGCTGGCTGCGGCGTAAACGTAGAGCCGAAAGCGCTGCCACGGTGATTCGCTCTACCCTCCAGATCAAGGCTGTGCTTGTATCTATAAAGTAGGTCGGTTTTTCCAGTGGCTGTCGCACCGGCCAATAATATCAATTCGCTATTATTACAAAGTCGTTCAAGTTCACCCAGCAAGAAGCTTCGCAAGGCTTTGTAACCGCCGCTAATCAAGGGGTAGTCGTAACCCCTTTCGTGTAGCCACTGTTGCGTTGTACGTGATCGTAAGCCACCGCGAAAACAATACATGTAACCGGTTGAATTATTCTCCACATACTTGGTCCAGCCCAACAAACGTTGTGCACGAACCGTCTCTGTAGCTAAGGCTTGACCTCTAGCTATAGCGCTTTTTTGTCCTTGCGCCTTATAAACTGTACCAATTTCATGACGCTGTTGATTATCTAGAATTGGCAGGTTAACGGCACAAGGAAACGCGCCGGACTCGAATTCAACCGGCGCACGTACATCCATCAATGGCACGTCATCAATGAAGAGTTGCTTGAAATCTTTATCTGTTAAGTCAGGACGGTTAGCCATTACTGTCAGGCTAACCGTGGAAGTAACAGGGTATTACTCAACATGTTTTGAATACCAAATAGGCGACGACCACGCACGCTCTTGAATCGTCAGCGCCAAATCTGAGCGAGGTTCTACGCCTGCTTCTACGGCGTCCCACGTCGACCAGCGACACGTTGGATTTTCCAAGGCTCGTAGATAATAGAATGCTTCTTCGCCCGCGGTGAAGTCGGGATCTTTCCAAAGGCTCAACAATTCCTGCGCACCAGGTCCTTCGCTTGGCGAACAATCGCTAATGTCCACCGTCGCTCCATTATCAGGGCAGCGCTGAGTCACGGGGTCAACCTTAGCGCCTTCTGAACAGGCAACATCGTACACTCTCTCTATCGTTTTTCCGTCAACCAAGCTGCCTTTGATGATTTGCACACGCTGCAACGGCACTGTGTTTGCGTCAGCAATTGCCCACACTAGAAAAGAGGGTTGTTGCAGAGCTTCCGCTTTTAGTGTGGCTCCCATTGTTACGCCTTGCTGATAGGCCGTCTCAACACGATGTTCGTCAGTTAGCACTTCATCGCTAAAATCATAGCCGGCAAAAAACCGCAGCTTAATTCTGGGACCGGTTGTAGCAAACGTTTCTTTACGTCTGAACGCCGCGTAAATTGAGTCGCGAGTATTTTCCTCAGCCCACACGGCTGCAATACCGGAAGCGCCCCAGGTTTCAAAGGATGACGTAGCCATGTAGGTTTCGCCGTCAATTTCTTGCAGTGAATCGGGTAGCAGGGCACCCACAGCCAACGCAATCGCCTTAGGTGCGGGAACAGAACCTCGCGCTACCGCATCGCCGTCCAACAATCCCGCTTTTGAAAAATAACTTTTTTCATCATCTGACGTGGCTGCGACATGCGTGTCGCTAGCCGCCACCAAACCAAACTTGTATGGGTTGCCCGCGCCATCAGCTTCCAAGCTCAAACCATTCAAGTAGGCTTCACGCACGTAACTGCCTTCTTCTTTGCTTGGCAACGTGGTACCCACTCTAAAGGGCATGATCTCAAAGTCTGCCCATTCGTCGTTAGGTGAATGGCGCGGGTTAGTATCAGAAGTGCCTTTGATCTGCGTAATTTCTACCAAAGGCTCGTTGCGCATACGCGTTCGACTGTATTCTTCTGTGAAGGCATTGCCCGCCCAATCTGTGCGTTGAAACATTGCACCATTAGAGCCATTGGAATTGTGTGGTATCGCCAGGCTCTCCACCCCTTTTGCGCGTAAACCATCCATCCACGACCATAGATCTTCAGGATTGCGAGAGTGATAGCGTGAGAAGGGTATGGCGGGTGCCGCCTGGTTGTCGCGGAAAATAACATTCCTATGCAAGTTACCCCGTTCGACAGTGGCCGATGTGTATTCATAGGCCAGAAACGTGGTGAAGCGACCCGGCTCGTTATACATTTCTGCCGCATCGGCAATGTCTTGCCATGCCGACTTAGCAACGCTGTTGAGCAGATCTTCTTCTAGAGAGCCATCCGTCAGCGCGGTCAGTACGTTAGGCAAGAATGTGGAAAACACCTGTGCCCGCTGGCCGAGTGACGTGAAATCAAGGTTGTCTTCAGCGTTGATGTTATGCACTTGCTTCGCAAGCTCATGCTTTGATAATTCGGTATCGGTATTTGCTGCCTCTTTCACAGCGCCTAAAAACGCAGCGTGGTCAGTCACGGCGTAGAAATCCAATGGTTCGCGAATTTTCAATCCATAACCTGAAGGGTGTTGTATCTGTTCACCTTTGGCAAATCGGTAGGCATCGTAGGGAGTTGCGGTGGTTCCGAACGCGTAAGCATCAAACGAGTAAGCTGTATGAACATGCAAGTCGCCATAGTAGGCGTTGCGTTGCTCATTGGGCTTGGGGCGTAATTGAAGCAACTCGTCACCAATCGCCATTTTGAATGCTTGCTGCTCGTTAGTTCCAGCGAAGTTCTCCGAATTGACCTCAACGACTTCCTCATCTCGACCGCACCCCGATAAAACCAATAAACAGCTAACAAAAGTTGCCTTAACCGCTGCTAACTTCATTGAGGAACCTCCATAGGTATAAGGGGCAATTCATGTTCTGGCATGCCTCCAAGCGCTACCGCGCAGCGCGAAAACGTATTGAACAACATAAGAGCGATCGACATATGGCTTATCTCTTCGACACTGAACTCAACGGCCATCTCCGATTTAAACTCCGACATCATTTCTGTTGGGTCTTGCAGGTAATAGTCGGTAAAACGAAGAATCAACTTTTCACGGTCGCTCAATGGACTACGTTCAAAATCATCGTCTATCCAGCTTATTTTTTCCTCAAATAGACCGGAATTCGTAGCAACATCGTAACGTACAGCCTTGCAAAATACACAACCTACTTTACGCGCGTTTCGAAGTCGAATCATTTCCAACTCTGCCGGGTTCAGCGGGCCGGCATGCCATACCTGGTAATTTAACCCTAAATACGGATCGACTGTTTCCGGCACCAAACCCAAGACCGAATCGCGCACTACATTACCTGTTGTTTTAGTTGGCTGCGAGCTTACCCGCGCACCGTTGTTTGCATTGCTCATGGCGCTGCTCCTTCAACACCCCACACCTGCCCCATTCGCGTCAGCCCATAGAACACACCCAGCGCCTGGATAAGGGCTACTAAGCCCGCGTCGCCATAATGCTGTTTAACCGCATTAGTGTGTGCATCACTTATCGCATGCACATCCATACTGTATACCTCCGCTAAAGCAAGACAGCTTCTCTGGGCCTCAGAAAATACTTCACTACTTGGCCAATTAACTAATGCATCACGCTGACCGAACTCTACATCGCAGAGTTGCAGCCTAAATTCTGCCGCATTTTTATGCAGTTGCGCGACGCGCAGTCTACACAGCTCTAGGACCACAGGCGGTATGTGCGCCTGCTGATAAAAACTTGCATAGAAATTATCAAACAAGGGCGCGAGCACCCCATGCTGGGCGATCACTTGCTCACCATTTTCCGCTTCACAAAACCACACCATGCTACGCTTCCTCCTACTCCGCATCCTTCTTGCACCAACAAACATAACTTCAGATCATGACGATCATCACAACACATCATTTGAAGGAATATTGCTTTTATGCCATGCTTTGATTATGCCTGAACTAGACCCCTTTATTCTTGCTCGACTGCAATTTGCACTGAATATCAGTTTCCATATTCTGTTCCCTAGTTTGTCTATAGGACTCGGTTGGCTTCTCTTTTTCTTCCGAGTCAAAAGCTCAACGACCAACGACAAAGCCTGGGACTACGCGTACTTTTTTTGGGTGAAAGTGTTCGCGCTCACCTTTGCACTTGGCGTTGTTTCTGGCATTACGATGAGCTTCCAGTTTGGTACCAACTGGCCTGGATTTATGGAGAAAGCCGGTAATATAGCGGGACCGCTACTTGGCTATGAAGTGCTCACCGCGTTTTTCCTGGAAGCCAGCTTTCTCGGCATCATGCTGTTTGGCAAAGAACGCGTTTCCAACCGGGTTCATCTAACAGCCAGTTTTTTTGTTGCATTTGGTACTACCTTATCAGCATTTTGGATACTAGCGCTGAATTCCTGGATGCAAACACCCAATGGCTACCGAATCGAAGACGGGGTGTTTTATGCCGAGAGTTGGTTAGAGATCATATTCAACCCAACCTTCCCCTATATGTTCGCGCATATGATGAACGCATCTTTCCTTACTGCGGCATTCTTTGTGGCTGGCATCAGCGCATTGCGCATTCGCAAAGGTTTGGATGGCCCGGCAACCCGAAAAATTCTTCGCACTGTATTGCTGGTAGCAGCCGTGTTGACGCCTGTTCAAGTACTCATTGGCGATATGTATGGATTGCATATTGGTAAATCGCAACCAGCAAAAGTAGCCGCATTGGAAGCTGTATGGGAGACAGAGCGTGGCGCCGCACTTACTTTGTTTGGCTGGCCAGACGAAGAAAGTCGCTCCACATTAATGGCTGTGAAAGTGCCGAAACTGGCCAGTATTATTCTAACTCATGAAATAAACGGCGAAGTGCGCGGTCTGAATGAGTTCGAAGGCGTTCACCCACCTGTCGCTCCCGTGTTTTTTGCTTTTAGGGTGATGGTAGGTATTGGCGTGCTGATGTTGCTGACTGCTTGGTGGGCCACGTTTCAGAATATTCGTTCTCAACAAAACGGGAAGCTTACTTTACGGCTGCTTGGACTCATGACATTTTCGGGTTGGATTGCCACCTTGGCTGGTTGGTATGTTACAGAGGTAGGTCGCCAGCCCTACATTATTTACGGCGAACTGCTTGTTAAAGACATAGTGGCGGATCATGGCGCGACAGTAGTGCTGTCGTCACTGCTGGCCTACGCTAGCGTATATACCGTCTTGCTTGGCGCATACATTGCCACAATACGTTACATGGCCAGCAAGCCCGCTGAATCACTCGCTATGTTGCCTCAATGGAAAGAACGGAGAGACAGCAACAAAAGGACTCCAAATGGCTGAGTACTTACCCATTGCCTACTTTTTTATCATGGGCTTTGCGCTTCTTGTCTACGTCATTCTGGACGGATACGACTTGGGCATTGGCATACTATTGCCTTGGGCCGAAGAAGAAGAGAAAGACCAGATGATCGCTTCTATTGGCCCTTTTTGGGACGCCAATGAAACCTGGATAGTGTTGGGTGTGGGCGTACTTTTGATCGCGTTTCCCTATGCTCATGGGCAGATACTGTCGTCTTTGTATATTCCCGTTACGGTCATGCTGATTGGACTTATCTTGCGCGGGGTAGCGTTCGATTTTAGAGTTAAAGCGGGCAGTCAATACAAGTCTGCGTGGAACCTGAGCTTTTTTATTGGTTCGCTGTTAGCCAGCTTAGCGCAAGGTTGGATGTTAGGCTCTTATATAACCGGCCTCGAACTAACAACAACCAGTGTGCTGTTTTCAATATTCATCGCCATCACTCTGCCGTCACTTTACGTGATGCTTGGTTGTAGTTGGTTGTTAATAAAATCCGAAGGAGCGTTGTATCAAAAAGCTATCGTCTGGGCGCGTCGCACTCTGTTACCGATGGCCATGTGTTTGTTATTGGTGTCTATAGCCACACCCATTGTCTCTCCAAGCATCGCAGAAAAATGGTTTACCGTACAAAACTTCATTGGGCTTATGCCCATTCCGCTCAGCTGTACCGTCGCGCTGTGCATTTTAGGGGCCATGCTGCGCCATCCAAATTGGTTGGCACAAGGACGTGAGTGGTATGTACTAGCGTCTCTTATTGTGACCTGTCTTATGGCAGCAATAGGTCTAGCTTATAGCCTATACCCATTTGTCATCATTGATGAGATGACACTTTGGGAAGCTGCAGCAGCCACCGAATCTTTGCAGTTCGTAAGCTTCGGAGTAGCTCTTTCGCTGCCTGCAATTATTGCCTACACCGCGTTCACTTACTATGTGTTCCGCGGCAAAAGCTCTGAACTGCATTATGGCAGCGTCAAAACGCCCTTAGACTAAAGCCCGCTTCTTCTAACAAAGGCTGCGGTTCTACTTAACCGTTCTACTCTCAACTGTTCTATTCTTCGCTGCTATTTGGCCACTTTTTCAGCCGCCACAATTTTCTTGGCACGCCAAGCTTGCTGAATGGCATACTGGCGAACAAGCTCTACTTCCTCAGGGCCGTTCAGAACATCTTTCATGGCCGGCATTCCACGTGCCGCCAAGGCGCCATCCCAAACAACTGACTGCCAGGTTTTAGAATCGTGCAAAAGGCCCGATCCGCGCAAGTCAGGAATCAATAATCCAGACACTGCATTGAGTCCATGGCAACCCATGCAGGTATCTTGGTAAAGCCGCATACCGCTCGCAAGCTCCTCAGCCGAAGCATTAGACTCCGGTGGATCAAAGCTCACAGCTGGCTTCCAATCTACTTCAGGCAATTGCTTTTTCGCTCCCAGCTTAAAGGTTAAAACACGACTTACATTAGGCAAGCTCTCGGCCTGAACAAACTCACCAAACACCAGAGCGAACGCTCCACCCCAGCCAACATTAATAGATACGTACTGTTCACCGTCTATTTCATAGGTCATTGGCGGAGCTACCACACCCGTTTGAGTAGCAAACTCCCACAGTGGCGCGCCACTGTCAGCACGATAGGCGACCAAGTTGCCAGACGCCGTACCCTGAAACAGCAAGCCACCCGCGGTAGTCAATACGCCACCATTCCATGGGCCCTTGTGCTCAACGCGCCATGCTTCTTTCTGCTTAACCGGGTCCCACGCCAATAAGCGACCCTGCATTAACGCCGCCATCGCCGTTCGTTCTGCGTGTGAATCTGGCAGGCTGCCTATTACGCCGTCGGTACCCAAATTAGCGGCCTCCGGGCGATATTTAAAATTTGGGTCTTGCGCATAAGCGGCAGGAAAATCCAGTACTGGGATGTACACTAGCCCCGTGTCTGGACTGAAGGACATCGGATGCCAATTATGGCCGCCAAGATAGGAAGGGAAAATAAGCGCGGTCTCTTTCTCATATCGAGCACCTGCAATTTCCACCGGTCTACCAGTCTTCATATCGACATGGCTGGCCCAGGTGATATTGATAAAATTCTCAGCCGACAGTAGCTCGCCACTTGCTCTGTCAATGACATAAAAGAAACCGTTTTTAGGCGCCTGCATCAATACCTTTCGGGTTTTGCCGTCCAACTCCAGATCGGCAAGAATTATGTGCTGCGTGGCAGTGTAGTCCCAGGTTTCACCAGGTGTGGTTTGGTAATGCCACACGTATTCACCTGTATCGGGCTTTATCGCAACAATCGACGACAGGAACAAATTGTCACCGCCACCAGGTGAGCGAATCATCTGATTCCAAGGCGTACCGTTACCAACACCGATGTAGAGTAAGTCGAGCTCGGCGTCGTAGGCCATCGAATCCCATACCGTGCCACCACCACCAATGGTCCACCATTCACCGTTCCAGGTATCGGCAGCCATCTTCATGGTGTCGTTTTCAAACCCATCAGCAGGGTTGCCAGGCACCGTATAAAAGCGCCACACAAGCGCGCCATCATTAACGTCGTAGGCCGAAACGAAACCACGCACGCCATACTCCGCGCCACCGTTACCGATTAGCACTTTTCCCTTAACGACACGTGGCGCTCCCGTAATTGTGTACGGCTTTTCAGCGTCAACTGTCGCGACTTCCCACTCTACTGAGCCATCTTTAGCATCCAAGGCAATTAAGCGACCATCAAATGCGCCAAGAAAGACTTTGCCTTGCCATACAGCTACACCACGATTCACTATGTCACAACAGCCATGTCGCGCTTTGTTCTTTGCAACTTTTGGATCATAGGTCCATAGCAAGCTACCATCTCGAGCATCAAGTGCGTGCACAATGCTCCAAGCTGAGGTCGTGTACATCACACCATCAACAACAATCGATGTTGCCTCTATGCCACGCTTGGTGTTTAAGTCATACGACCAAGCAAGCCCTAGATCAGCTGCATTGTCTGTATTTACTGATTTCAGAGGGCTGTAACGTTGCTCGTCATAGGTGCGCCCATGTGACATCCAGTTACCCGGTTCTGAATTGGCGTTCAGGATGCGTTTTCCATCCACGTTGGCTGGCGCTGCACCAGGTGTAGACGAGACGACTTCTGAATCAGACGAGGCACTCGAATCATTGGTTTTTGAGGTACAAGCACTCAGCACCACAAAAACTGCGGCACAAAGAAAAACGGGTAATTTTATATTCTGGTACAAGGTGAAAGCCTCTGTAGATCTTATGCTACGAGGCTATCACGTTTCGCTACCCTGTTTCAGCTACAGTTTTTTCAGTAAAGTATCGCCTATACCGAACTTTTAGCGCAGAAGTACTTAATCGACCTTTAAATTTGTTAGATCGATCAAGTAGGCCAACTCCTGATCACGTTCATACCAATTGCTGGAAAATATGATCTTACTGCCATCCCTATTGGGCACTGCATGAGCCTCACCAAAATAGTTTCGAAAACCATCGCTCTGATGATGCGCAACGCGCCTGACGTCTTCTGATCCATCTAGTTTCAACCAATATATTTCATCAAGCAGAGTATTATAAGTAGGGTCACCATCATTTCGATCGAACGAACTGACAAGCGCCCAGCCTGGCAACTCTGTATTTCGACAAGAAATATGCGGAGTTTGGGTCCAACTTATTGTACCCACACGAATTAGTTCGCCAGATTCTAAAACAGCCGCATTAATCGTTCGGTGCGACGGGTCCATCGGATAATCCGCTCCATCGAACACCATCGCCTCACGACCGTCGGTTAGATAGCACAAGTCAGCGTGACCGTAAGTTCCGTTTGGCAAGCTGTATAACCGATTAAGATTAGACGCATCAAACACAGTGGTGTAATTGTTACCCATGGAAACAACGAAAGTACCGCTCGGACTAACGCTAACCCAGTCGCTGCTTTCGGAAACAGAAATTGGTACAGGACCAACAATAGAATCGTTGATGACGTCGTAAACAAACAACTCTCGATCATCATCTTCTACGTCGGCAAGATCACCAATCATTGCGTAATATTGACCGGCATTGTCCATATTGCCTTCATGTTCTCCAGATGCATTAATGTATTGATCAAAATCACGAATGAGGGTTTTGGTATTAGAGCTCACTTCATAGCGATACATAGCTCGATTGTCACCAGAAACATTGATAACAAAGTCCATAACGTAAAAGATGTCAGGGTCCGTTGGATGCCAATGAATTTCAGGGTCGCCCGAGACCAATTCTAACGATACAACTGGTGTCCAATTATCGGTTTCATATATCCAGGTTCCGCCACTATTGGTGAAGAAGATCGCATAACTTTCGTCGGCATTAAGATGGTTTGCCTTTGAGTAGTAATGACGAACCCTCTCTGTCTCACCAGGATCTTCAGAGTCAATCGGAATCTGCGATGACTCGGCGACCTTCATGATTTGCGTGTCGAATTGAGGGTCAGCGACAAGCTGGCCACGGACAGGAATCGGCCTTTCAAAGTCTATCGGTACGTTATCGGTATCATCACGAAGGTTAAAGTCGCATAAGCTTGCACAGATGACGAGCTCTGAACGCACCACAGGGTTTTCTATAAGAGGCGGCTCAGTATTTCCGCCGGTGGGTGGTGTTACACCACCACCACCACCACCATCGCCGCCTCCGCCGCCGCCAGCATTGCCGCCGCCATTGTCGGTTC
>JBGCFQ010000027.1:0-39696 GCA_045106985.1 Pseudomonadales bacterium
GCAGACGGCTTTTCTTTTAGCGCATCGGCGCGCGCCTTCAAACGCGCGTCGATGATGTTCTTCAAGGCGATTAGCAGGCCAGTAAAAATAAATGCGCCGGGAGGTACGATCGCAACAATAAACCCGGGGTAGTTTGCAAACAGTGTTACTTTCCAGGATGCGGCGGCTGCGCCGAAAAGAAGGTTCATGTCGGCGAACAGTGCGCCAGTGCCAATAAGTTCACGCATTGCACCCAGTGCAATCAACACCAGCGCAAAACCGAGACCCATGATGAATCCATCATACATTGATGGCAGTACAGGGTTTCTAGACGCAAAGGCGTCTGCCCGTCCGAGAATTGAGCAATTGGTTACTATCAACGGAATAAAGATGCCAAGAATTTCATACAGCTCAAAAGCGTAAGCCTGCATTAGGAGTTTAATACAGGTTGTGAACGAGGCAATAATCATCACGAAGGCCGGAAGTCGTACAGCGTCCGAAACCACATTTCGAATCAGCGACACCGCTGTATTTGAGCACACCAATACAAAAATTGTGGCCAAACCCAGGCCAGTTGCATTCACCACCGACCCGCTAACGGCCAATAAAGGGCAGAGCCCAAGCAGTTGCACAAGCGCGGCATTGTTCTTCCATAAACCGTTGTTGGTTAACTCGCCCCAGTCGGTTTTTCGCATGCCCTCAGTGCTTAGCTCTGCACTCGCCTCTTCATTATTGGACATTAGCTTCCTCCCTTTTCGGGGTACTCGCGCTGAGAGTGTCACTAATGGGAGCCTTCGCTCGCGCGTTTAGTAAGTGCTGATTTTTACCGAAGTATTGCAAGGCATTAAACACGGCGTGAGTGACTGCACGGGGTGTGATAGTGGCTCCAGTAAATTGGTCGAACTCGCCTTTGTCTTTTTTCACAGCCCAACCGCTAGCCGCAGGCTGTCCGATGGACTTGCCGTTAAAGCTCAGCACCCAGTCTGACTTTCTTAATTCGACTTTGTCGCCGAGCCCTGGCGTTTCAGCGTGCTTAACAATACGCACCCCTGCGACGCTGCCGTTAGTGTTTACACCCACTAGCAACTCTATCTTTCCGCTGTAACCATCAGGCGCAACCGCCGGCAGAATAATACCTACTGGTGCATCCTGGTACCTGGCAATAAATGCAATGCGAGGCTCGCTGTAGCCTAGTAATTCACCGCTTACCTCAACTGTATCGTCTAGTAGCTGGTTGTCGTGCCGTTCACGCGTCACAATCTCCAGTAAGGCTTTCTCTTTCGCTAGGCGAAATTGCTCGGCAATAAGATCTTTTGTGCTTAGTTGCGTTGCCGCAATAATAGCCGTGGTGACCATCGCGAACAGACCGAGCAGCAGACCGTTTTTTGTGATTGCTCCGCGCATCATGATTTGTTGCCGCCTCTGCTGGCTTCGCTCGTACTGTGCCCGTATACCTTTGGCTGGGTGTAGTGATCTATTAACGGTGCTGCAAAGTTCATTAACAGCACCGCGAAGGCGATAGCATCAGGGTAGTTGCCAAAGCTGCGGATAAGAAAAATGAGCACGCCAATACCTGCACCGTAATACAGTCGGCCAATATTGCTGACAGCAGAGCTGACAGGATCGGTAACAATGAAAAATGCGCCAAGCATCGTTGCACCAGTGAATAAATGAAACAGGGGGGAGCCAAGCGACGACGAGCTACCACCGTCGTAGAATAATGAGGCCATTACCACCAGCGCTAACAACATGCTTACGGGGGCATGCCAGGTAAAAATTCTCTTATACAACAAGTAAGCGCCGCCCAGTAAGAACGCTATATTGACCCATTCCCAACCGTAGCCACCAAACGAGCCGAACTGAGGTTCCGTGGCCCATAGCTCTTCAACCAT
Organism: Pseudomonadales bacterium; assembly: GCA_045106985.1. Classification (GTDB taxonomy): domain Bacteria; phylum Pseudomonadota; class Gammaproteobacteria; order Pseudomonadales; family JAUIET01; genus JAUIET01. The sequence goes on from JBGCFQ010000027.1 coordinate 1,872, forward strand.
CAAGCCGTTGTTTTGCTTGAATACGTCCAATGGTGTTGCCATTGTGTAGGCGTCAATGGGTGTGCTGCTGAGAAAGCCAAAGCTCGCTAGCACAGCGTCAATAGGCCCTAGTAGAGCTGCCTGATCAGGCACGCTGCCCACTGGCGCTGCCCACTGGGTCATTTGCAAAGGAAATGAAATCAATAAAACAACATAACCGACCATTGCCGGATTGAATGGGTTATAACCCATTCCGCCGTATAAATGCTTGGCGATCAATATAGAGAAACCAACGCCTACAACCATCAACCACCAAGGTGCGTATGCCGGCAGGGCGAGACCAAGTAACACAGCCGTGACCAATGCGCTGCAATCGCGAATGTAAAACATTGGTGGTCTGCCCCTAAGGGTCATGGCCAGTGCTTCAAAACTTACAGCGAGTATCGAGGCCCAGAGGATGTTAACAATAGTGCCCCAGCCAAACAGGGCCGTCATAACCACAATTCCAGGAACGGTTGCCAGCAAGACGTGGCGCATAACGCTGCCTGTATCACCGGCACGGCTAACGTGCGGCGAACTGATCTGATTCAGTGCCATTAGCCTTTTTCCTCTGTGTTTGACTCGCCGTTATCGCTGGCTTTCTTGGCTTTCACACGGGCTATAGCGGCTTGTATCTCCGCCTGCTTTGTCGATTTGTCGTCTATGGCCGTATCCACGCCATCTGTGCCACTGCTAGTGCCGTTGTCACTGTTCTGTTCGCTGCCAGCCGCAGCTTCTTTTGCCTTAGCCTCTTTTGCACGCTGCTCAGCCGCGGCTTTGCGTGCCGCTTTCTTGGCTTCTTTTTCGCGTTCAGCTTCTTGCAACCTAAGCTCTCGGAACTCAAAGCGCTCTCTGGAATACTCAGCCTTGCGATGTTCTTCTGCGCGGTGTTTCAGTTCAGCCTTTGACGCTCTGTAATATTGCACCAGCGGAATATTGCTTGGGCACACATAAGAGCAAGCGCCGCACTCAATACAGTCGGCTATGTTATGCGCTTCAAGTTGCTCATACTCGCGAGCGCGAGAAAACCAATAGAGTTGCTGTGGAAGCAAGCTTGCAGGACAGGCTTCAGCGCACATACCGCAGCGGATGCAGGCCTGAGCGATTGGTGGTGGCGGTAATTCCTCCACGGTTGGACTAAGGACACAGTTAGTGGTTTTAACCACAGGCACGTCAGCGGAGTGAACGGTGAAGCCCATCATCGGCCCGCCCATAATCAGGCGAGAAGTTGCTTCAACCTGCCAGCCGCTGAGCTCAAGTAGAAAGCGCATTGGTGTTCCAATCAGCACCTCAAAATTGCCTTTCTCACGCAGCGCTTCGCCGGTAAGAGTGGTAATGCGAGAGACCAAAGGCTCGCCATCAATAACCGCACGTTTAATCGCGTAGCAGGTACCAATGTTCTGGCACACTATACCCAAGTCCGCAGGCAGTCCGCCTGAAGGCACTTGCTTACCAGTCAATATTTCTACCAACTGCTTTTCGCCACCGGACGGGTATACAGTTGGGTATTCCATCACTTGATAAGGGCGGTCACCCATCTGCGCCCTAAGTTCTTCTGCCGCGTCAGGCTTGTTGTCTTCTACGCCAATCAAAATACGAGCGGGTTGAAGCAGGTGAGTCAGAACATCAATACCCTGTAAAATCTCCTCGGCCCGTTCAAGCATCAATGCGTGATCAGCTGTGATATACGGTTCGCACTCCGTGGCATTAATGATCAAAGTGCTAATGTTTTTATCAGGTGGCGGATTTAATTTAACCGCGCTAGGAAAGCCTGCGCCACCCATGCCGGCAATGCCTGCGCCCCTAATAAGTTTCAGTATGCTTGTGCGCTCGAGCTGGGTGTAATCAGCTGCGGCGTCACGCTCTACCCATTCGTCTTTGCCATCGGTGTCTATCACAATACACTGGGCACTTAGGCCTGAAGCATGGGCTATTTGGCGTTCTTCAATCGCGGCTACAATGCCCGATGTGGGCGCGTGCAATGGTACGCTGACATATGCAGTGGCTTGCGCTAACACCTGCCCTTTAAGAACCTTGTCGCCTACTTGCACCAATGGCTCTGGAGCAGCACCTATTGATTGGGAAAGTGGCAGTATCAGTTGGGGTGGAATACCTGCAGATAGAATTTTGCGGCCCATGCTTTGAGCTTTGTTCTCTGCAGGGTGCACTCCACCATGAAACTGCCAGAGCTTGCCTGCTTCGGCCGTCATGCTGCAGCTCCATGCACGCCACGACCTGCGTCAGTTGCAATCAACTTTTCTTCAGCCGGGGGTGGCAGATCCCACGCCCAGCTACTTAGGTCCACTTCGATAGGCAGCATGTCGATGCAATCAACGGGGCAGGGCTCAACGCATAAGTCGCAGCCTGTGCACTCGTCAACAATGACTGTATGCATGAGTTTCGCCGCACCCAAAATGGCATCAACCGGGCAAGCCTGAATGCATTTCGTACACCCTATGCATTCAGCCTCGCGAATATACGCAACCGTACGAACATTCTCTTCGCCGTGTTCTTCATCGAGAGGAATAAACTCAACATCCAGTAGGTCGGCAAGCGCCTGAATACCGGCTTCTCCGCCAGGAGGGCATTTATTAATAGGCTCGCCATCAACAATGGCTTGAGCATAGGGCTTGCAACCCGGATGGCCGCACTGACCGCATTGCGTTTGCGGCAGAATATCGTTGATTTGATCAACAATGGGATTGCCTTCAACTTTGAACTTAATGGACGCAAAACCGAGCAGGCCACCAAATACAATACACATGATCAGTAAGGCTAGAACTGCAGCGGTAAAAGGATATTGGACAGCTAGATCAATCACAGTTAAACAAGCCCGGCGAAACCCATAAAGGCCAGACTCATCAAGCCAGCGGTAATCATGCCAATCGATGCGCCCTGAAATGGCAGGGGCACATCGGCCACGTTCAGACGTTCGCGCATCGCGGCAAACAAAATGAGCACCAGCGAGAAACCCACAGCAGCACCAAATCCAAATAACAGCGACTCAATAAAATTATGCTGCTTGTTAATGTTAAGCAAAGCGACGCCGAGTACGGCGCAGTTGGTGGTTATCAATGGAAGGAAAACGCCAAGAACACGGTGTAGCAGCGGGCTGGATTTATGCACCACCATTTCAGTGAACTGCACCACGACGGCGATCACGACGATAAAAGCAATGATGTCGAGGTATTCCAAGCCCAACGGTTTCAATATGTAGGCAAAGGTCAGGTAGCTCACCACGGACGACAAAGTGAGTACAAAAATGGTCGCGGCAGACATGCCAATAGCCGTTTCGAGTTTGTTGGAAACACCCATAAAAGGGCAGAGACCCAGGAACTGAACCAGAACGAAGTTGTTCACCAGAATGGCGCCGATGAGTAGGCTAAAGTATTCCATGAGCTTTGGCGGGTTATGTGTTCTAAAACAGTTGCTTAGGAGGGCTTTTGTAACTGAAAAGCATCTCAATTAGCGGAGTATTGTAACACAGAGAATGTAGCGCTTTGTGTCGTTGCGGAGGTGGGTTTAGATTATTTAGTACTGGTGATATGCGCTTTGGAACCCGTCTGAGATTACTTAAGCCCCTTTGCTTCGCTCCACGACAGCTCCGCTGTGTCCTCACTCAAAAAAATGCCTTTCTGCGAAAGTCATTTTCCCTCCTTCGGTCGCGTCGTTTTACCTACGCAAACGGGCTTAAGCAATCCCATACTCACAGCGCTATGAGAGCGACGCTGCAGTGGAAATAAAGAATGAGTAGGTCTCTGTTTGAGCTCGGGCGCGTGCTTTGGACTCCGTCTGGAATTGCTTAAGCCTCTTTGCTTCGCTCCACGACAGCTCCGCTGTGCCCTCACTCAAAAAAATGCCTTTCTGCGAAAGTCATTTTTCCTCCTTCGGTCGCGTCGTTCTACCTACGCAAACAGGCTTAAGCAATTCCATACTCACAATGAATGCGGCTTCAATCTTTTAGAGGGCGGTACTTTTCTTGCTCCCCCCAGCGAGCCACGCAAGTGGCCATGCGTTTCGCGAAGGTAAGAAACGAAGGCCGAGAGATCGACACGACTCGCCATTGCGAGCACCTTTCGTGAAAGAGGGAATCGCGGAGCGGTCGAGTTCGTAGCGAAATGCATGGCCGCTTGCGTTGCGGGTTCAGTATGCAGAATTCAGTTCAATGGACTTTGAATAAAGAGGAGGGGGGAGTCTAGCTAACCTTCATCCCCGGCGTAGCACCCGGAATCTGCACAATGAAAATCTCATCGCCCTTATCACCAGCTGCTGCCAATACCATACCTTCCGACATTCCAAAGCGCATTTTTCGCGGCTTCAGATTAGCCACCACCACAACCAGTTTGCCCACCAGGTCTTCAGGCGCGTAGGCACTCTTGATACCAGAAAACACATTACGAGTGTGGTCACCCACATTAAGGGTTAACTGCAGAAGTTTGTCCGCTCCCTCAACGTGGTTTGCCTCGGTCACTTCGGCAACGCGTAAATCTACCTTGAAGAAATCATCAATGCTGATCTCATTCGAAGAGTCGGAACTCGTTTCTGGTTCCGCTTTGACTTTAGCTTTTTGGGCAGGAACCGCCGCAGCCGCTTTTGATGCATCCTTGGTCTGTGCGTCAGGGTTGTTCTGTTGTGATGCTTCGACCATTTTTTCTACCTGCGCTTCTTCAATGCGAGTAATCAAAGGTTTGAACTTGTTGATTGAGTGGCCAAGCAGCGCGTCGCCGGTTTTGGGCCATGCAAGATCTATGGCCAGGAAGCTCTCAGCTTTGCTTGCTGTCTCAGGAATGACAGGCTTCAAGTAGGCTATTAGGTAACGAAACAGGTTGATGCCTACCGAACACACGTCGTGAACGTCCTGCAGGCGATCAGGGTCTCGAGCCAGTTCCCACGGCTTGTTGCTGTCGATGTATTGATTAGCACGATCAGCCAAGGTCATTATGCTGCGGATAGCCTTACTAAATTCCCTAGCTTCAAATTGTTCTGCAATGCCCGCAGAGGCGCTTTCAAATTCAGCAATTAATCCAGGCTCTGAGCACTCTTGGGTTAATTGGCCGTCAAAACGTTTAGTAATAAAGCCTGCACAGCGACTAGCTATGTTAACTACCTTGCCGACCAGGTCTGAATTTACGCGCTGAACAAAGTCTTCTAGGTTGAGGTCAATGTCATCCACGCCTGAGCCAAGTTTGGCTGCGAAGTAATAGCGCAGGTAATCGGCCTGCAAGTTATCCAGATAAGTGCTGGCTTGTATGAAGGTGCCGCGCGACTTCGACATCTTTGTGCCATTCACGGTTAGGAAGCCGTGCGCGAACACAGAGGTCGGCAGTCTATAGCCTGCGCTCTCAAGTAGGGCCGGCCAAAACAGACAATGAAAATTGATAATGTCTTTACCGATAAAGTGATAGACCTCGGCTTCAGAGCCCTTTGCCCAGTAACTGTCGAAAGCGCCTTTTGGATCGGCACTTTCACGGGCTAGATAATTGGCGAGGCTGCCCATGTAGCCAATGGGGGCGTCCAACCACACGTAAAAATACTTGCCTGGCGCGTCGGGTATCTCAAAACCAAAGTAGGGGGCGTCGCGGCTGATGTCCCACTCTTTTAGCCCGCTGTCGAGCCATTCTCCAAGTTTGTTTGAAATCTGTTCCTGCAAGCGCCCGCTTCGAGTCCATTCTTTCAGTAATTCTTCAAAATTGGGCAATTTGAAAAAATAATGCTCGGATTCTTTCTCTATTGGCGTTGTGCCAGACAGTGCTGATATAGGATTTATTAGGTCTGTTGGGCTGTAAGTAGCGCCACAAACTTCGCAGTTATCGCCGTACTGGTCTTCGGTTTTGCACTTTGGGCAACTGCCTTTTATGTAGCGGTCCGACAGAAACAGATTCTTTTCAGCGTCAAAGGCCTGAACAATGGAGCGTACGGCTATATCACCATTATCGCGAACAGCTTTGTAGATGCTTTCCGCAATTTCGCGGGTTTCCTCTGAATGCGTGGTGTAGTAGTTGTCATGCTCAATTTTGAAGCCTTTGAGGTCGCGCTCGTGCTCAGCCTGAATGCTGGCTATAAGCTCCTCTGGCGTTATGCCTTGCTTCTCTGCATGCAGCATGATGGGTGTGCCATGCGCGTCATCGGCACAAACATACACGCAGTCATGGCCGCGTTGTTTTTGGAAGCGTACCCAAACGTCGGTTTGAATGGCCTCTAGCAAGTGACCCAGGTGCAAGGGCCCATTAGCGTAGGGCAAAGCGCTGGTCACCAATATTCGGCGAGGGCTGGACAAAGATTCAGAAGCCATAGCTTACAATCAGGTACAATTAGCGGTGAAAAGGGAGCCGCACACTATAGCGGTTTTCAAATGACTTGGCGAGAGAGTGAATGTGAGCGGTATTGAATCGGTAAAGCATATTGTGGCAGTGGCATCGGGCAAGGGTGGGGTAGGTAAATCAACCACCTCTGTCAATCTAGCAGCAGCACTTGCACATCAAGGTATTAAAACAGGTCTGCTTGATGCCGATATTTATGGGCCCAGTCAGCCCCTAATGCTCGGTCTGCCAGATGGCACGCGGCCAGATGTTCGTAATATTGATGACCAACAGTTTTTTGTGCCTGTTGAAGCGCAGGGTTTGCAAACCATGTCGATGGGTTTTCTGGTAACGGATAAAACACCTATGGTATGGCGCGGGCCTATGGCAAGTGGCGCCTTGCAACAGATGTTGTTGCAGACTGATTGGGGCGAGCTTGATGTGTTGATTATTGATATGCCTCCGGGAACGGGCGACATTCAGTTAACGCTGTCGCAAAAAGTGCCTGTTGCCGGCGCTGTTATTGTCACTACCCCGCAAGATATCGCTTTGCTGGACGCGATTAAAGGCATCGAAATGTTCAGCAAAGTCGATATTCCAGTGTTAGGTATCATCGAAAATATGGCTGTTCACGTTTGCTCTGAATGTGGCAACGCTGAGCATTTATTTGGCGAAGGCGGGGGCCAGGAGATCGCCAGCCGATATCAAACTCCTCTACTGGGGTCGCTGCCCCTGGACCTGAGCATTCGCGAAAACACGGACGCTGGACGGCCAGCCGTTAGCGTGGATGCGAGTAGTGCGGCGGCCGTTACTTATCTTTCAGTTGCCACACAGCTCATGAATAGTTTGAATGAGCGTGGATCTTCGGTTCAACAGTTCCCCGGCATCCAGATAAGCAATGATTAAGCGGCTCTAAACGAGTACCCAATACACGATATTTGAAGCAAAGACATCAGAGGTAACATTGATGGACACTGTTGAAAAAGAACCGAATCCATTGGATTTCGAGGATGCGAGCGAGGCAGTCACCCCACAAATGCAAGCCGCATTCACACAGGGCAAGTGGCATCTGTTGGCGCTGCTTGGTTCTGTTATTTTGTTTGCAGCTGCAGATAGCTGGGTAACGGTGACCTCTCTCGGTATTGCTGAGGGCTTTGCCATTTTGGCGGCCATTATAGCGGGTTATGGTATAGCCACCTTAGGCCATGAATGGGGCCACTATTTGGGTGCAGTCCTGTCAGGTGCAAAAGCGCCATTGAAGAATGAGCCTGCTATTCTGGCCTATGATTTCGATATAAAAAACAACAGCAATGAGCAATTTTTGGCGATGAGTTTGGGTGGAACCCTGGGTAATATCGCCGTGATATTGTTGATCTGGCTGACGATCCCGCTTGATGCTCCCCATAGAATGGCACTTTTAGCGTCATCTATAGCGGCTATGGCCTTTGTGGGAACACTGGAATGGCCTGTTATCAAACACGCTAAAACCAACAAGGATCCTATGGCAGCGCTAGTGCATGGTTTTGGTGGTGGTCTTCCTACCTTTCGCAAAGCGATTATTGTTGCGGTTGTGGTGGGCTTGCTGAGTTATTGGATTATGTAGAGTAGTAAACGCCTCTTTTTATTATAGAGTCGCTGAGGATTTGTTTGGGAGAGCCGACGTCTAGCGTTTTTCCGGTGGGAGTGCGAAAGCCAGGTATTGACTGCCACTTTCTGTGTTGAGCTTTCCGCCGCCCGCGGCTATCACCAAATACTGAACACCATCAACCATGTAAGTGCTGGGAGTTGCGAAACCCGCGAAGGGCAGCTCGGCACTCCACAGTAGTTGCCCAGTGCGTTTATCGAGCGCCCGTATTTGTTTGTCAGGGGTGGCAGCGATGAAGAGCAAGTTACCGGCCGTAACTATCGGGCCGCCATAGTTCTCTGCTCCTAATCCGGAAATTCCTTGCTCCAGCATCTGCGGGTAGTCACCCAAGGGTATGCGCCAGCTAATACTCGCGTTTTCTATATTTATTGCCGTCAGTGTTCCCCATGGCGGCTTGGATGCCGGCATGTTTTCCGGGTCCAGCAGTTTCTGATAACCAGCATTAACAAGAGTGCCCTCTGTTGGCGCTTCATCCCGGCCACTTTGTTGAGCATTAGCTCGTGATTGTTCACTGCCTTGTGCTTCCTTTTCTTCGCCAAACCATAAGTGATAAAGAATGGCGGCACGAGCTATCGCGGGTGTTTGTGCAAATGAAGGCATTTTTCGTCGGCCTTCACTTATAAGCTTCCATGCCTCGAAAATAGATAAGCGATCGAAAAGCCCAACAAGAGAAGGAACGCTTACGCTATCGCCTTGGCGGTCGACACCGTGGCAACCTGCGCACATCATTAAGTAGGCAAACTCGGGGCTGTTTGGGTCGCCCTTCAGCTCTACCATTTGTAGCACATAAGGTACTTCGTTAGAGTTGATAAATAAATGCTTGATACTCGGGTCAAATGCCATGCCCCCCCATTCGGCACCGCCATCAATTCCGGGGTACATGATGGTCCCCTCAAAGCTAGGTGGTCTAAAAGGTTCGTGCGGAGGGTATTTGCTGATGCGCTGCTGCACTGCAGCTTGCATTTTCGGGTCTCTATCGGTGACCTCAAAGGTCTGGTTGGCAAACGTAGGGAATTCAGGAACAGGTTGCCATGGTGCAACCACATCACCGCCCAGCGCATTACCTACAACCGGTTGTTTGTGTATTGGTGTAAGTGGCTCGCCGGTAACTCGGTTAAAGACAAAAATGTGCCCTGATTTCGTAGCCTGCACCACTGCTGGTACTGTAGCTGAACCTGAACCTGAACCCGCTTTACCGTCTACCTTATCTGCTATGGGCCAATCCAACAGGTTTGGTGGCGAAGGTAGGTCTCTGTCCCATACATCGTGGCGAACAAACTGATAGTGCCAAACGCGCTCGCCAGTCTCGGCATTTAATGCCACCAGCGAGTTTGCAAATAGGTTGTTGCCCAATCGGTCGGCGCCATTGAAGTCGAACGTTGGAGAACCTGTAGGAACATAGGCAATGCCACGTTCATGGTCTACAGCAATACCAGCCCAAGAGTTAGCACCACCTACACGATCATAAGCATCAGCTGGCCAGGTGTCGGCACCGAAATCGCCAGGCTTCGGAATGGTGTGGAAGATCCAGCGGATTTCTCCACTGACTACATCGAATGCGCGCACGTGTCCCGGGGCAGAGCCGTTGAATTCAGAGACTCGTGTGCCCATGATCAACAAGTTTTTATGCACGGTACCCGGTGTTGTTGCAACAACAAGAGCGTCTTTAGACCACTCGGGCAAACCTACGTGCAGATCGACGCGGCCATCATTGCCGAAGCTTCGAATCGATTCGCCGGTCAATGCGTTGATGGCAAAGAGGAATCCACCTGCGGTAAACAATATTCGCTGATCGCTGCTCTCGCCAGGCTCGAAAATGGCAGCGCTACCGTCCCAAAAACTTAAGCCTCTATTTGCATTGGGTAGCATACTGCTGGCCGAAAACCCCGCATCAAATCGCCACAGCTGCGCGCCGGTGGCAGCATTCAGTGCGAATACTTCCAAGGTGGGTGAGGTGCAGTAAAGAATGCCACGTATGATTAAGGGGTTGCATTGCATTTCTGACGAGAAGCCACCCGCCAATGCGCCAGCATCAAAGCTCCAGGCTTTCTGTAGATGTTGAACGTTAGAAACGTTTATCTGGTCTAGTTGAGAGAAATGGCTGTGGTCACTACCACTTAAATAATGCCGCCACTCATCGCCAGCCACTGCGTCGGGTTTCAATGCTTGGGCAAGATCACTGGCCTTGGCCATTACTGAGTTGTCATTGCTGCAGGCACCAAGACTGCCGATGCAAAGTAGCAAGACCGCTGTCGAAGCCACCCCTGAAGCAATAGTAGAAATCGAACTCATTCTACTTTTCATTTTTGTCGCTAACCTAAAGATGAACAATGACTCAATAAGCTAGTAGGGTGACGCCCCTCCATCTACACAGAACATTTGCCCGGTAATCCAACTCGCTTCTTCCGATGCCAGAAAACCAGCCATAGCGCCCGCGTCTTGAGGTGTGCCAAGTCGGCGACAAGGAATGGTCTTGATCATTGGAGCGGCAAACTCGTCAGGCACGGTATTCATCAAACCTAGCGCGATGGCATTGCAGGTAACACCTTGGGGCGCGACTTCCTGAGAAATGTGTCGCATTAAATTGATGGAGCCTGCTTTAGCAGCGCCATAAATGGACACACCAATGTTAAGACCCGTTCGACCCGCCACTGAGGAAATGCTCATTACTCGCCCCCAGCCGCGGTTGCACATACCGGGCAAAACTGCGTGAGTGCAGTGCATTACTCCGTAAAGGTTTACGTCTATAAATTTGAGCCAGTTTTCAGGCAGTGAATCTTTGAAATGGGCTTGCTCCATTTGCACGGCTCCAGCGTTACCCACATTGTTCACCAAAATATCAATGCCATTGTGGGCCTTTTCGGCTTCGGCGATTTTAGCGCGTAGGCCATCAAAATCAGTAACGTCAAATACGCTTGCGCTGGCCTTTAAGCCCATGTCATTCAGCGCGGCAGCGCTGCTTAAGGCTTTGTCTTCGAAAATATCATTAACCACAACATGAGCACCTTGGCGAGCTAATTGCTCCGCGATTCCTTGCCCCATTCCGCTGCCGGAACCGGTTACCAGCGCTGTTTTTCCTGTTAAGTCGAGCATCGAACGAACACCTTTCTATTTATTGAGTTGTTCACTCGATTGTATCGTCATGCTCTTGTTGCCGCTAATTACAGCTAGGAAGGCTTTACGACTTAGTAGCTGCCTAGCAACGCTCAATGATCGCCGCAATACCTTGACCGCCACCAATGCACAGAGTGATTAAGGCGTAACGTCCGCCCACACGCTCCAATTCGTACAAAGCCTTGGTGAAGATAATCGCACCGCTGGCACCAATTGGATGGCCCAACGCAATGGCGCCGCCATTAGGGTTGGTTTTGTCATTCGGAAACCCGAGTTCTCTGCTGACCGACAATGCTTGTGCTGCAAAGGCTTCGTTTGATTCAATAACATCCAGGTCTGCTACGGTAAGCCCGGCGCGTTCCAAGGCGGTTTTTGAAGCGCCTACCGGGCCTATGCCCATAATGTCTGGTGACACGCCAGCACGACCATAAGAGATGATTTTCGCTAGTGGTTTCGCGCCAAGTGCTTCTACTTTGGCGGCGTTAGCTAACACAACCATTGCAGCACCGTCGTTAATGCCTGAGGCGTTACCAGCCGTTACCGTACCGCCATCGCGTTTGAACGCGGGGCGAAGTTTTGCCAAGCTTTCTGCCGTTGTGTCGCCGCGTACAAACTCGTCGGTATCAAACACGGTCGTGCCTTTTCGGGTTTTAATTTCGTAGGGTGTAATTTGTTCTTTGAAGTAGCCTTGCTCAATAGCATTGGCTGCTCGCTGCTGGCTTTGCACCGAAAATGCGTCTTGCTCTTCTCGGCTAATGTCATATTTTTCAGAAAGGTTTTCTGCGGTAATCCCCATATGGTTGCCCTTAAAAGGGTCACTTAAAACACCTGTTAGTTCGTCCAGCATGGTGACATCTCCCATGCGCTGGCCCCAGCGATTGGTGGTAAGCAAGTGTCCAGACTGGCTCATAGACTCAGCACCGCCTGCAACTGCAACATCCACTTCTCCCAGCTGTAACTGTTGAGTAGCGAATACAATGGCTTCCAATCCGCTACCGCATAGGCGATTTAGAGTGAGCGATTGCGTAGAAATAGGTAGCCCAGCCTGCAAAGCAATGCGCCGACTAATATAGGCATCTCGTGTTTCTGTTCGAATTACATGGCCAACAACATTTGATTGAACTTCATCGGCACTAACCCCTGCGCGCTCAAGAGCGACAGAGGTAACGTGTGCGCCTAAGTCAGTGGGCGAAACGCTCGTTAATGAACCACCAAAGGTGCCTATCGCTGTGCGCGCAGCGCCTAGTACATATACATCGTTCTTCGAATCAATCACTGTTTACTGCCCTCAAGATTTGCTGAATGCCTGGTAAGCTATAGCGCCAATTATGAGCGCGCCGCCAACCAGGCTATAAATACCAGGCGTTTCCCCAACGCCCAACCAGACCCATACTGGGTTTAACACTACTTCCAGCATGGCCAAAAGCGTTATCTGCGCAGCAGGAATGTGCTGTGCGCCCAGGGTTAGACAAAGGCCACCAAGACCAGTTTGAAACACACCCATTGCCAAGCAGATAATTATATCGTGTGTTGAAGGCAACAGCGAGTCTGCTGCAAAACCAGCAAATATCGCTAGTACTATTCCCGAGAGGGCGATGGTAGGCAGCATATCGCGGTCTCGCCCGGCACGAATGCAGACCGAGAAGCCGCCATAACAAATAGCCATGATAAAGGCGTACATTATGCCGGTTAAGCCTTTTGCGCTCACGCCTCCCTCAATCATGATTAACACGCCGCAAATGGCGATAAACAATGCCACCCAGGTTCTGGTAGACACTCGCTCGCGAAGGAACAGCCAGCCACCCATGGCAGCAAAGAACGGGGCTAATGAAATGATAAACATGGCATTAGCGACGGTTGTGTTTAACAGCGCAAATATCACTGTAAGTGAGGCGCCAGCATATAGAAGACCAGCAACAATCCCCAAGCTTCCAGTGCCTAACAGTGTTTTCTGTAGTTGTCCGCGGTTGCTGTGCCAAACCACAAACAGCATAAAAATGGCTAGGCCAACTGAGCGGTAGAGCACAATTTGCATACTGGTGGCTTGTTCTAGCGATCGAACAGCTATGCCGGACGTGCTGAGGAACAGACCCGCTAATACCACTAGAACAACACTGCGTTGATAGTTGCTAAAGCGCTTTGTGGAAGCTGAGCCGGTCATTTAGGGGGTATCAATAATCAACAGACGCGGCACTATATAGTAGGGTCGCTACTTAGAACAGTAGGGCATGAGGCCGCGTACAAGATTGAATGTTTGAAGCGCTAGTTGACGCAGCATAGAAAGCAGCTAATTCTTAACGTCGAAACCACTAATTAGAACCAACAAGAGCTGAGCGCTCACCAGTTCTAAGGTTAACGGCGAAGATATTAGTGGCCGCACTTACAAGTAGACGGTTATTGTCCAAATCAACGCGCGACAGGCGTGGATCATTTATAAATGTGCCTGACAATGGAATAGCGCTGCGGTTACCGCTGTTGAGATCTACGGTGATTAACTGCGTGTCGCTCAATGCATAAAGAAACGGGCGTGCAGGGTCCATTGCGGCCACTATGGATCCAATCAACGACGCTCCGGCACCCTCTTCATCAGACGATATGACGCTGCGATCTCCTGTAGTGAGATCAACGGCTAGCAAAGCGCCTAATCCAGAGTCAAAGACTATCGCGCGATTGGATTCTTCATCAAGGAACAATCTTGTAGGTCGGTTAAATGATGGGCCATTGCCGACTGTATCGCTGGAAAACATTTGACGCATTTGATTGGCAGAATCGACCACCTTGAGAGTTGAGTCATTGGTATCGATTAGTATGGCGCGGTTACGGCTAGGGTCTAGCACCACAGACCTTGCATTATCGAACAAGTAGCCACGTTCTATTGAAATGCTTGCCGCATTGGCATTACGGTTACCTAATGAGTCGGTCGCGCTGGCAGTAATCCGGTTTATGCCTTCGTTAATAGCAACGTCAGCCGTCCAAGTTGCGAAGCCGTCGTTAGATGTTGCACTGATATTGTCTATCTGAACCGAATCGACACCATCTGCGTCGCTAGCTGTTCCGCTGAGGGTCACTTGATTGCTGGACGCCATGCTACCGGCAGGCGGTGATGTGATGGTTACTGTTGGGCCGCCGCTGTTGATAGGCGTGCTACCACCAGCTGCGTTGTTACCGTTGGTCGTAGGGCCACTACCACTGCCACCACCGCCGCAGCCCTGAAGCAGCAATGCACATGCGCTAATCCCTAAAGCTTTGGCGATTAAATGCACAATAGAAGTCCTTTATGCGCTTTTGACTTATCTTCTATTAACGTTAGCACAAGGAGTATGAATCACTGCGCTAAAGGGTTTGATTTCGTGCGCTAACTCTCTATATAGGCATTAGCTCAGGCGGCGTAAATATCACGAATTTGCTGCGCGAATAGCTTGTAGCTGTCGGCGAACACTGAACCCTTACGCCATGCTAAACCTATACCTCGCATGCTGTTTTCTGGCATCGCCAGCGTTTTTATTCTCAAGCCTTTTAGCAGAGGGCTACCAATTGCCATATCTGGCACGTAGGTTACGCCCATATCCTGAGCAACCATGTGCAGCAGGGTGGTGATGCTGGTAGAAGAATACGAACTGAGTTGTCTTTGCTGACCGTCGCTTTGCAGCTCGCATTGGCTTAAGGTGTGCTCTCGCAGACAGTGCCCATCTTCCAGCAGTATAACGGCCTCATCGGGTAAACGTTCCGGCGCCTGCTGAGCATATTTCGTTGCTGTGCTTAGCCATCGGCTATTGCTGCGAAACGCGAGATGAAACGGGTCGTCGAATAACTCTTCCACAGAGCAGTTGGGCAGCTCGTAAGGCAGCGCAATTAGAATGATATCCAACTTACCATCCATAAGTGAGGCATAGGCTTTTGCGGTTTGCTCTTCGCGCAAAACCAACTCCAGTTGTGGGTGCATTCGTTGCAGTTTTGGAATCAGCCTTGGTAAAAGGAACGGGGCGATGGTTGGGATCACTCCCAGTTTTAGCTCACCTTTGAATGGGTCTTTACCGCTGTGAGCACAGTTAACTAGGTTATCTAGCTCAAGCAACACACTCTTTGCCCTGTCTACTACTTCAACGCCCGCTCTCGTGGTTCGGACGCTGCGATTGGTTCGTTCAAACAACTGGCAATCAAGAGTGTGCTCTAGTTCCTTTATGGCAATGCTGAATGCCGACTGGGAAATAAAGCACTGTTCCGCGGCTTTGCCAAAGTGCTGTTGCTCGTGTAAAGCAACCAGATATTGTAGCTGGCGAGTAGTTGGTAGATTTGTCATCGAAAAGACTCCGAAGAAAAGAAGAAGCTAAGGTTAAAATTCTGATCTATACCGTCATATCTAATGATATATATTATCAATTGAATTGATTTAAATAAAACATTTTATAAATTAAATGAGTACGCCTACTATAACCTCATCAACTCGTGAACAGGAATATCAAATGTCTAACAATGAATTGCTTTCTAAAGAAGGACAAAAGGTGCCAGAAGTTACTTTGCGTTATCGATCAAAAGGGGATTGGCAGGAATGTAATACCAAAGATTTTTTTGCGGGTCGCAATGTTGTTTTATTTGCCTTACCTGGCGCATTTACACCGACTTGTTCTTCTACGCATGTGCCTCGCTACAATGAGCTCGCCAACACGTTGAAGCAAAATGGAGTGGATGAAATTGTTTGTTTATCAGTAAATGATCCATTTGTGATGGAGAGCTGGCAGAAGGATCAAGCGGCGGAAAATATTACGTTTTTACCTGATGGTAACGGTGCGTTTAGTGATGCAATGGGCTTACTAGTGGGTAAGGAAGACCTAAATTTTGGCAAGCGCTCCTGGCGGTATTCGATGTTGGTTCGGGATGGCAACATTACAAAAATGTTTATTGAACCGAATGTGCCTGGCGATCCCTTTGAAGTATCCGACGCCGACACAATGCTTGACTACATCAACGCAGACGCAGAGAAGCCTCTGCAGATTAGTGTTTTTAGCAAGCCGGGCTGCGCTCACTGCACTCGAGCAAAAGCCGCTTTAAGCAATGCAGGTTTGAGTTTTGAAGAAATAGAACTTGGCAGTGGTGCTTTGAGCCTAAGTACTTTATCTGCGGTGACGGGGCAGAGCACTACACCTCAGGTGTATGTGAATGGTGAGCGGATCGGTACCGCTGACGACTTGGAAAGCTGGCTTGCAACACGAAGCTGACTAGAGAGTTCTTTAAACAAAGATGCCGCGCATGCTCAGTAGCCGGCATCTACGTTTACAGGTCCAAGTAACTCTTCGCCATTTATGTAACGGCGTACATTCTCTTCGATGTGGGCTTTAAGAAGCGCAATCCCCATTTCCGGGGTGTTCCCAACGTGTGGCGTGATCAAGCAGTTTTCCAGTTGCCACAGAGCGTGGCCCTCAGGCAGAGGTTCGGGGTTGGTTACATCGAGAGCCGCTCCTGCAATGGTTTCTGAGCGCAGTGCATCCACTAAGTCTTCCGTAACGATATGAGCTCCCCGTGCAACGTTTACAATCCAGGCTGTGTTTTTCATTAGAGCAAGTTGCTCTGCGGCAATAACACCCTTGGTTTCTTCGGTGAGCGCTAGCGCTAGTACGACGATATCGGCTTGCTGCAGCTCGTCATGCAACTGCTCTAGCCCGGCACATCGTATTGTATGTTCCAAGGGCTGTGGTGTTCTGCGCAACACAACAGTGTGCGCGCCGCAGGCCGCCAGTAAAGGTAAAAGCTTTTCGCTTATCCCGCCGCCGCCAAGTACCAGCACTTTAGAGCCCTTCAGATTTTTACCGACGGGTGGCGCCCAACTTTGGGCCTTGGCGTAGTTAGGCAGGTTGTGCAAGCAGGCAAGAATCAACGCTAATACATGCTCTGCTACCGGTTCGGCATAGATGCCTTTGCCACATGTCCACCGTCGTTTATGGTCCAGCACAGGTCGAAAGGGCTCTATGCCGGCCCACGGCAATTGTACCCAGTCGATGCCATCGTGAAGTGAGTCTGCGATTTTGCCGCAGTCTGCGTCAACCCAAACCAGGGCGCTCGCTTCAGAGGCGTCGGTTAATTGTGCGCCGGCGGCCTGGATGGCTTTACTCAACACGTCGCGGCGCCAATTAGCAGGCTCAACCGCTACTTTAACAATGTGCTTTTCTTGCTGCATGTTCTCTCAATCGCCTTCTTATTGGTGTGGTTTGATTGTTGCACTGATACAATATCAGAATCTGAGGTTCCCTAGAATAGCGCGCGATTCCTAGCCCGCTGGATCTTTAATCCTCTGTATCTTTTATTAAATAGGAAGTCGTATGAGCATTAAGTCAGACCGGTGGATTCGAGAGAAAGCTGCCGCGGGCATGATAGAACCTTTTGAGGCAGGCCAGGTTCGCGATTCAGGCGCGGGCAAAGTGATTTCTTATGGTACTTCCAGTTATGGATATGACGTGCGATGCTCGCGCGAATTCAAAGTGTTTACCAACATCAACTCGGCCATTGTAGACCCCAAAAATTTTGATGAGGGTAGCTTCGTCGACGTAGTTGGCGACGTCTGCACAATCCCGCCAAATTCCTTCGCTCTAGCGAGCACGATAGAGTACTTTCGAATCCCCAGTAATGTTCTAACGATATGCCTTGGAAAATCTACTTACGCGCGTTGCGGCATCATTGTTAATGTCACGCCACTTGAGCCTGAATGGGAAGGGCACGTCACCCTTGAATTTTCGAATACAACCAGTTTGCCGGCGCGGATTTACGCGAATGAAGGTGTTGCTCAAATGCTGTTTTTCGAGTCCGACGAGCAATGCGAAGTGACTTATAAGGATCGTGGTGGTAAGTATCAAGGCCAACGTGGGGTTACGCTACCTAAAGCCTGATCAGGCATAGTCCAAGGTGAGCAGGCTCTGAATGCCAGCGCAGAAGAGCTTACCTATCTACTTGTATTAGTTGTTTTCTAATCAAAGAATTGATAAGAGTAGACTTCCTTCGATTAGAAATGGCGATCATCGCAAAGATTTCCAGCCTTTTCATTAGATGAATATGATCTAGATAGTACGCTAGTAAACGACTGTTAATCCGGTTTTTTAGACGTTTAAGGAATAACGCAGTGAAATAGCTGGTTTCTTGTTCAAGCAATTGCAAATAATTGAAAATGTAAACTGAGTTTTTACCTGCCCTACTAGCACACGACAAATAAATTAAGATAGCCTGTGCGCATGCTGAGATTAGATCGGAGCGCAGAATGAAGAATAAGGTTAACGCTGTCAGCACAGGATACAGTAGAACAACATCGAAATATTGGATGCGGCGAGAGTCATTGCCATCCGTCTTTAGTTGGCCAGGCTGGTTGTGGCTGCTCGGCTTGTTGCTACTGGTGTTATGGGCTGTATTTGTTACCGCTCCACATATCGAACGCGAAGTTCAGCATGAAGTGGCTGGCGAGCTGGCGGCAAGTCAAAACCATCTTGGTTTTTCAAACATTGACGTGTCGGCTAGTGGCCAAGGCGTTCTGGTAACGGCCAAAGGGTTAGCTGAGAACGAAGGCTTAGCAGAAGCCATTAGTTTATCGGCTAAATGCGCTACAAGGTTTTTCGGAGATCTAAGCTGTCCAATCGATGTTAACGTCGCGGTAGAAGCTGATGGGGCTACTGAGGTTGCTGAACAAGTTCCGGTGGCCGTGCCAGTAGAATCAGTCGCCCATAATTTCACAGCGGTTAGCGATGGGTCTTCGATAGTTCTGCGAGGCGAAGTTCCAAGCGTTGAGGCGCGCCAAGCCATTGCCGACGAGCTGAGTCAGACGCACGACTCAGTCGATAATCAGCTCACTGTGTCTGAATTGCAATCACCGAACAATGACGTTTGGGCTGCACTGCAGGCTGGTCAAATGTTGAGTTTGGCTGAGCGAGGCAAAGTGAGTTGGAACGACGGTGAACTAAGTGCAGCTCTGCTAGCCAAGTCTGAGAATGAAGCTGCAGTACGCGCACTATTTGAGAGAGATGGCGCGCCAGGACAGTATGGTGAACTGGAATTACAGTTGCTAGAAACTGTTAATCGCTGCGATCAGGAATTTGCCAAGTTGCTCAGCGAAAACAGTATTCAATTTAATACTGGCAGTGCTTCAATTTCCCCTCAGAGTGATCAGCTGTTACAAACGGTGGCGCAGCTGGCTGCAAACTGCGACATGCAGCTTGATGTTGAAGGGCATACCGACAGCGTTGGATCTGCAGAGTTAAATAAAGCGTTGAGTCTGGCGCGCGCGAATGCGGTCGTTGAATCCTTGGTGCTTCACGGAGCAGATGCTGCCCGTTTCAGCGCTTATGGTTTTGGTCCCGATCGTCCAATTGCAGATAATGAAACTGCGGATGGTAGGCGCCAGAATCGAAGAATAGAAATTCGTGTAACAAAAATAAACTAAGCATAAACGCAGCTGCTCTACTGGCAGCTAATCGTCCCGGAGGTCTCATGACTTACTTAATAGTGAAGATTTTACTCTTACTCCTGCTGGCCACAGTACTTGGCTTTCTTCTTGGTCGCTGGTGGATTCGCCGCCAGTTTGTAGATGTTAGTGAATCCTATGAAGGATTTCGCCGCAGCGCTGAAGCCGCAGATAATGCCCCATGGGGGGACGTGCTTGCACGTTTTGACGGATTAGAACCCATGATGCGAAAAACTGTTAAAAGCGAGTTGGACGCGCAACCCGCGATAGATATACCTATAGTAGATCTCAGTGGCATTAGCTCTAAGCTTAATCAGGTAGAAAGCCGCTTCGCAGATATTCCTGCACCGACGCCTGCGGTGGACCTAACTGCAACGCATACACGCCTCAATGAACTAGAAGAGGCGATAAAGGCCATACCAGAGCCTAAAACCGTGGATTTCTCAGCCACCAACTCACGCATCGATGCTCTTGAAGGCGCTATTAAAGCGATACCTACCCCTGAGCTGCCAGAGCCAATAGACCTTACGCCTGTTAATGATCGTTTAAACGTACTGGCCGCATCTGTTAAGGCATTCCCGCAACAGATACCGCAAGCTAAGACAATTGATCTGTCCGAACTGAACAGTAAAATGTCAAGCCTTAGCTCTATGGTTAGTGCGATACCTGTGCCCGCCACAGCGGAGAAGGTGGATTTTGGGCCGACCAACCAACGCCTGGGCGCTTTAGAGACTGCATTGCAGCGAATACCAGGAGGGCCTGATCTAGAGCCTGTTGAAAACCGGTTGACGGCTATAGAAGAACGCTTGAGGTTACTGCTGCAAGCACAGAAAGAGAATACCGCGTCTGCACCTCAGCCCTTTGTGGCGGCGGTTCCCGTTGCAGCTCCTGCTGTAACAACAAGTGAGCCGCGCTTGCTTAAGTCGGCCAGTTTTGGTGCTAAGGATGATCTGAAACGAATATCCGGAGTGGGGCCAATGCTCGAAGGTTTGTTGAATCAACATGGGGTGTATTACTTCTGGCAGGTTGCCGACTGGACACCGTCTGATATCGATGTGATGGACGCCCGATTAGATGTTTTTAAGGGACGAATTGAACGAGATGACTGGGTGAAGCAAGCTACTCAATTGTCGGCTGAGTCCGGAACTGCTAATAAGCCTAGCGAATAGATGTTGGTTTTGAGCTTAGCTTGCTGGTGTTGGTTTGGTTTGCCGATAAGAGCGTGACGGCAATAACGTCATCGCTGGCTTGGAGGTAGTAACTCGCCGCTTTGTAGCTCAGTATTATCAGAGCTATTGTGCACAAAGTCATTGCCAGCGCTAGGCACCACGACATAAATCGTCGCGTTTTGGCCATTAGTTTAGCGACTATGCCTGTGTGCTTTTCGACAGTGTCTGGCAAATAAGAAAAGTGTGACTGTATCGCTAGCAATCCTATCAGCCAGGCGCTGATAACAACTGACAACAGCATGAGGCTGTCATCAGAGGCCGTTGTTGCGTTGGCGACTAGCCATGCAAAAGATGCCGCCGCCAGCGCCAGTAGTAGCCATAGTAGCTTGGTTATCGCGTTCAATCGATGTGCCAGGCGTTGATAGAATTCAACCATGAAGACCCCGCTAGTTACAGAGCATCATTATAGAGCGCGCTCGATAAATTGGGAGGGGGCGGTCAGCGAAGATCCTTTATGGCGAAGCTATTGAGCCAGTGGGAGTATGTCCGGGTTTAATCCAAGTCGCTAGCACTCTTATTCTGATGCACGCGCTCGCTAGACGCCGGATGTTTGAGTAATGCTTTTGGTGTGCGAACAGGCCGGCGTTCAAAGTTGCCGCCGCAGTTCGGGCACTTGTTATTGAGCTCAGTCTCTACGCAAGTGGCGCAGAAAGTACATTCGTAGGTACAAATCATCGCGATAGTGGAATCGGGTGGCAAATCTGCGTCGCAGCATTCGCAATTCGGACGTATATCCAGCATTGTTTAAGCTTCCATTTTAATGTGTTTGGGATGTGCCTCTATACGCGCTAACCAGCGTTGAATCGCTGGGTATCGCTCTAGACTAAAACCACCGTCCTCGGCCACGTGGGTGTAGGCGTAAAGGCTAAAATCAGCAATTGTGATGCAGTTGCCAACAAAGTAGTCTTGTGTTGCCAGGTGTTGTTCCATCACGGCAAGCGCGTCATTCCCCCCTGCTTGCTTTGCGTTGAACTCTTCGCGTCGTGACTCTGGCATGCCCTGGTACTTCGCTATAAAACGCGCTACCGCTATATAGGGCTCGTGGCTGTATTGCTCAAAGAACTGCCAACTCAGTACCTTAGCGCGTTGCAGGGCATCCTCCGGCAAAAAACTTGAGCCTTGAGCGAAGTAGTTGAGAATTGCATTTGATTCGGGCAAATACTCGCCGGAGTCAAGCGCCAGCAAAGGAATTCTGCCTGCGTTGCTCATCTTCAAAAACGCATCAGTACGAGATTCTCCAGCGAGAATGTTTACATCAACCCATTGGTATTCAGTTTGTAAATGACTTAGCAATAACTGAATCTTGTAGCAGTTGCCAGAAAGCTTGTCGCCGTACAGTGTATGCATATAACGAGTCTCCAAGAAGCGTCGCAAGAATAAGCGAACGTTGCACTAGAATAAGCAAGTGTCGAAAACAATCAATCTAAAAAACATCAATAGAATTAATGTATTGCAGCACTATTTCTGATTCTATCGAGGTTGGCAAAATGATTGGGCTGCTAATCCGAAAGGTAGTATTCCACGGTAGACACAACGCGAATGCGCTTAATATGCGGGTTGTTGTTGTCCCGCGCTGATATGCTGAACTGACCTTGGCGGGCACGCTTTATTTTGCCCAAGGAACTTTTAGAATCGCTCGCAAACTTGAGGGCAACCTCTCGCGCTTTTGTGGTTGCTTCCTCTATCATTTCAGGCTTTATCTCATTTAGCCTGGTAAACAAGTATTCGGTCGATGTGCTGTAGTCGTTGCCAGTAAATACAATCCCCTGTTTTCCGAGTTGGGTCAGTGAGTTCATAGTGTTGCGTGCCAACGCTATGTTTTTCGAATAGACGGTGACGGTTTGGGTGGCGCTATAACGAAACTCAACTCCACCATTATTGCCGTAGGCCTGCGCTGATTTATCAATAATGGAAGGAGCTGGGGTGCTAATTTCATTGGCATCAATGCCGCTGTCTAGTAGATGTTTTTGGATGCTGTTAGTCTGTTTTTCCAATACAGAATAGAGTTCGCCCAAGTTATTACTTGCAGTAAGAAACTGAATCGGCCAGATAACTATGTCGGCTTCAAATTCTTTTTCTGAGAGACCTTTAACGGTAACACTGCGATCATAGGTCTTGAACTCGATAGCAGCCTGAGCGAGCAAAAAGCCCAAAGCGGTTAAACCAAACGCTACGCCTAGAGCCAATATGGTGGCTGATGTTTTGCTCATGTTTGACATAAATATCCTTAGCTCGAATGCTCTTGTTGCGTTTTTTGTTCGCCACCTTCGGGCCCATAGAACAAAACCCAGGTGCTAAAGTCATCGCTGAAGCTTTCAAAGCGATGAGGCACACCGGCTGCTACGAATAAGACGTCACCGGTTTCAAATGCATCTCGCTTGGTGTCGTTTACAAACCAGCCCTTGCCGCTTGCAATAACATAGACTTCATCACGGCTATGCGGTTGCTGCAGGTCTTTGTTAACTGGCTTATAGATTTCAATGCTTAGTGAGCCGTGGGTAAACAGCTCAGCGAATGGGTCGCTTACCTTACCCAGTTTTTGAAGCGCATTAGAAACAGATAAATGGGTCATAGATTGCGTTACGCTGCTTTGATTAAAAAAGAATCTGGCTGTTGTTCCAGAACGCCTGTTCTTTGTATTGTGAAGCCAATCATAGCATCGTTACTTTGCCTGGGTCAGTGCTGAATTCCCGTCAGCTTTTTGCCCATTACGGCGGCTGAATCGGGGCAGATGCTGGCGAACTCGCTAGTAGCCTGTATCTCTGGAGAAACAAGGTGGCGGGCAATGTGTTGATAGCCTAGCCGTTCAAAAAACACTTCGGCTGTAGTGGTGAGCAAATAAAGAGTGCTAAGGCCCAGTGATCTAGCTAAAGCTTCAATATCGCGTACCAGCTTTTGGCCACTCCCACTGTTTCGGTGTGTGGGTGTCACAGCCAATGAGCGCAGTAAGCCACTGGAACCATGCATTTCCAGACCAATAATACCGGCGAGTTGGTTTTCTTGCTCAATAGCTAGGAACAAACTCAAATCTAGATTCGCGACGTCCTCCGTAGGTAAATCACAGACTTTTAGCAGATCCAAAACCTGCTCAAGTGTGGGATGTTTGGTTTGCATGATCGATTAACCGGCAAAGACTCTTATGCGGTTAGGCTAGCACTAAAGCGAGTACAGCTCTTGATAAACGGACAATAATCGCATCACATTCATTGATATATTCGAAGCGGGGAGAGGCTTCGTTTAGCCAGTGTTCCGCACGACAACAGTACCTGACAGCTTGTCATGCCAGCCCTGCTTTCGTTCGTCTATGCCAACCCAGATAAAGCCTATCATCAATGGGATCATGCTCACGTAGTAGGCCAAGTAGCGCCCTATGAATTGCTTGGTACTTGGTTGACCGCCTGTGTCAGAGTCCAGAATTCGCAGGCTGAGCAATAATTTACCAGGCGTTGCCGATTTATATACCCAAAACAGAATGATGACGGCGGCAGGCAATATATAATTAAGCACTACCCCAAAGGTAACAAGTGCGCCGCCAAGTTCACCGTTAATGGAACTTGTTAGCCCAGCGGCTGCGGCCAAGGGGTAAACTAATAAGGCAAGGAATATAGTATCAAGCAGAGAAGCCGCTGTGCGTATCCAAAAACCGGCATATTCGTTATTGTTCTTCATAAGCATCCTTAACTGATTCCAAATACATTTTTATTCTGTAATGCGCATTACTCACTAAGGGTTAAAAGGCATTGAGCTGCGACCTGCTGCATAAAATGCCAATACAGTGCCTGCGATAGCCGACAGTGCTATAAATTCTGCACTGTCAATAAAGTGAGTGTGGTCGGCAATCGACCCTTGCGGTAAGTAGTCTACATTATCGATAGAAACCATCACATAGTGATGGTAAACACTGAATAAAACTGAGCCCAGCAAGCTCAACGCAATAAATAAGTAGCCAAATAATGGGTGGCTAAACCAGAGCAAAGCTACGCCAAGCAATGGCGCTGCCAGAATGACTAGCATCACAAACGCCGTTTTAGTTTCGGGTAGCGCTATCTCCAACGCAGTATGAGCGTCGCCGTGCCAGACGTTGCCAGCCAAGTGAGCTACAACAATTACGGTGATAATCGCTTTCAATGTAGTGGGGTGCATAGAGGTGATCCAAACGTTGTGACAGGGTCCTGTAACGCCACGTTTCCTGGCTATAATACACTACCGGTCTTTTTGCAGTACGTCGATGAGTTCTATGTAGAATTGCAAGCGTTTGAGAAGACGCTCTCGTTGTTTTTGGTTAAGGAGGTTGAACGTTTCACGCATAGCGTTCAGTGCCACCTTACGATTTTTTGCTACTTCCATTGGATAATGGGTGCGCAGTAGTTTCGTTCCAAGTAGCATATGCTCAAGCAGGGCCTGCGTGTTGGGAGTGTTTTCCTGGCTCCTTAATAGCGACACAAAGCCTGTATTCCACTCACGTTCAGTTCTAATTTCATCTACATTCAGGTCTACCGACGACTCTATGCCTTTCCTAAAAGGCTGCAGTTGCTCATCGCTTAATTTAACCTGCAATAGTCGCTTAAAGGTTTTGCGCACATCTTTAAGCGTTTCTCGATGCGGGTCTTTCGGGTCTCTATTCCGACGTTTTTTTGCGGTCTCTTCCTCGCGTTTACTGAGCTCTTTCTCCAGGCTGGCGGCAATCTGGTCAATTTGTTCTCCGTTTAGATCTTTTAGAGCATCCATCAGTAGAGGCCAGGGTCGTTCGGCCAGTGCGTCGCCAAGCGATTCGATTTGCGTTGCTAGTTGTTCCATTTGCGCTTCGTTTATCGGCTGCGCCAACATAGTTTTAGCATCAACAGTAAATGCTCGGTACAGGGGTAGTTGGGTGTTACGATGCCATGCGGCAAGTTCGTCACCAACACGCTCTATAGCATCCTGTTGCTCCGGATTAAAATCTGCGAGGTCATTTATTGAATCAGCGAACATGCCGTCCATGTCGTTGTAAATGGTCTTGATAACAAGTTGTGATGTACATGCCTGACAAAGCAGAAAAGTGGCAAGCAAAAGATAAAAGCGCATGGTTTCGAGCACCGCATTATTACTAAAGATGGTTAGTAAGACGTATGCCTAACCATTTGGTTCATCGATATTAACGGAAAATATCTCTTTGTTCATTCTGCGAAAGCTGGAAGCATATCTGTCTTCGTATGCCAGCTGTCGCCATAGATAGCCTTGAACATATTGGGTCGAATAACCGAACCTTTAGCGGTACCGCCGTTCCAAAGGTCATACTTCGGGTTTGAGTATCTCTTGAAAAAGCTCATCAGTCTTGCATCTAGATCAGCAACGACCTTTTGCAGGCTCGCCTCATTTATCAGGTTGTGTTGCTGGCCCTTATCACTGCGCATGTCATATAGCTCCGACTTTCCGGTAGCTTCTAAACGTTTCCAGTACGCGTAGTGGTCTGTACGAATGCCTCGTGATTCTTCTTGTTCATAAAATACAGCGTGCGTTTCCGGGGCGCGTTTGCCCTGCAGCGCGGCGGAAAAGCTTGTACCTGGGCTTTCTTCGAAGTAGACATCATGAATTCCAAGGTAGTCTAGTACGGTGACAGGAATATCGTACTGACCGACCAAACGTTTCGACGTAGTGTTCGGTGCTACTCGTCCTGGTTGGCGAACAATAAAGGGAACGTTCATCGCGGCCTCATACAGATTAGACGGCGTTGTGACAACGGTATGTTGCCAAAGGCCGTGCTGCCCGTAGAAGTTGCCCTGGTCTGACGAAAATATAACGAGCGTGTTTTTATCCAAGCCCCTTTTCTTTAAAACAGCCATAACTCGCCCCACACCGTCATCTACTACCGTGTTCTGTGAAGCAACATTGGCCATAGTTGCTTGGTCGTTATGCATGGCCAGTGCTTCACGATGCTTACGCACCAAAAAGTTAGGCGTGGCTGGGTCAAACAATTGCTCTACCACATTGTTATTGATCGCTACTCTAGGGAATGAGTCAAAGCTTGATTGACGATAGCTATCGTAATGACGGTTGCGAGCAGGGCCAAGATTCGTTGGCGGATTCAGATAAGGGCCATCGTAGTTCAGTTGTAAGTAGAATGGTTTCGAGTCATCAACGCTTTCAAGGTACTCAACCGCCTTGTCGGTAAAAAAATCGACGATGTGTTTATCGCTAACCTCGTAGCTTTCGCTATTATCAACGACCGTATTATTCCAAAAATCGGTCGTGTGCCCATCAGTAAATGTTACCCAATGTTGGTAGCCAATGGACGCTTTCCAAGGCTGGCCAAGATGCCATTTTCCAATGAGAGCTGTTTGGTAGCCACGATTTCGAAGTGTAAGAGGAAGTGTTCGAAACTCGCGAATTGCTGACCACTCACGTGGCCAGTCCTTCATTTGCGCATCGTCCAGCCAATTGTGTACGCCATGTTGAGAAGGCATTAATCCGGTCATCAGAGTGGCGCGAGTTGGCGAACACATTCCATTAGCGGCAAATACGTTGTCGAAGCGCATGCCCTCACGAGCAAGCTGGTCTATGTGAGGGGTGCGAACATCCGGGTTTCCATAGGCTCCCAGAATAGACGCTGGCTGATTATCGGTTAGGATGAAAAGAACGTTTAGCTTTGCCTCCTTTTGTTCTTGAGCCGATAAGACAAAAGACAATAACAAGCAAAGAGAGATTGATAGTGCTATAAGTGTTTTCATCGCCGTTTGCACCCCGGCAAGCTGCAGAGCATTTCAAAAATAAGATTGGCGGCCAGCAGTGCGGTATTTCCTGTTGCATCATAAGGTGGTGATACTTCGACTAAATCGCAGCCAACCAAATTGAGTCCGTAACAGCCGCGAATAATTTCAAGCCCTTGAGCTCCGGTCAGCCCTCCGGGTTCAGGAGTGCCGGTTCCAGGCGCTACAGAGGGGTCAAGCCCGTCAATATCAAAACTAAGGTATACGGGCGTTTCACTTCCTATCTTGGCGCGAACCCTATCCATCAATGGGCTTAAACTCTTGTGCCAGCATTCTTCGGCCTGAATCACTTGGGCGCCTTGCTGGCGTGACCAATCAAAATCGTTCGCGTCGTAACCAGTCGCTCGCAGGCCAATTTGAAACATTTTGCTCGGCTGCACTAAATTCTCTTCGATAGCTCGACGAAAAATGGTGCCATGCGTTATTTTTTCGCCAAACATCTCATCGTTTATATCAGCATGCGCGTCCACATGTACCAAAGCGACAGGACCGTGTTTCTTAGCAATTGCACGCAATATTGGTAGAGCAATAGTGTGATCGCCGCCCATAGATACTGGCACTACATCGTGTTTTAGCAGGGCATCATAATGAGCTTGAATAATGCCGATAGATTTTGGCAAATTGTAGGCATTGAGCGCTACGTCACCAGTGTCTGCAATTTGGAAGCTGTCAAATGGTGCCGCCCCAGTGGCCATACCATAAGGACGAACCAATACAGACTCAGTACGTATTTGGCGCGGACCGTAACGAGTGCCAACACGGTTGCTCGTGCCGATATCGAGTGGAACGCCGACTATTGCGACATCTAGACCTTCGGCGGTTTCCTGTGACGGCAAGCGAAACATACTGGCAATGCCGGCGAAGCGTGGCATGTCATTGCCGCTCAGCGGTTGGTTAAAAGGCTTAGACATAGAGAGAGCTCTTTACTATTGCTTCGTGTTGGATAGTGATTGTACGTCAATAATCCTAAGCAATATAATAAGGCTTTAGTTGCTCTCCAATCCTGTAATTTCAAACAAGCGCAAGAATGCTGAAAGCACTAGTGACGGTGAACAGGGCCTCTTTCAACCGGCGCGAACTTGGTATTCTCGGGGCGCTTTCTTGCCTTGACAGAACGAGCGCTAATTTCTTCCTGGCATTGCGGACAGCTGAGAACCGGCTGAATATCGTGCGCGCAGGATACATGTTGCCTGACAATAGGCGGTCCGGCCTCATCCGAATAGTACTTGTCACCCCAAGTGACCAGCGTCGATACCACAGGGAATAGGTCGTGCCCTTTAGTTGTTAAGCGGTATTCATAGCGGTCTGGTTGGGTTTGGTAAAGACGGCGGTCGATTACTACATGATCTTCCAGAAGTTTGAGTCGATTTGTTAATGTCGTGCGAGACAGGCCTAGACGTTTATGGAAGTCGTCGAAGCGCTTAACGCCGAGGAAAAGGTCAGACAGTATCAGCAGCGACCATCGATCGCCAAGCACTGCGCTGGCCCTCGCCACCGAGCATTGTTGTTGATTGAGATCATCCCATTTCATCGGTCATTTCTTCTTAGGTTACGATAGTGTTCTTGCAAGTATATCTGTGTCGCTTTACTAAGTCCATTTAATGGACTAACATGCTCAAAACTCAGGATATAACGCATATGCCCGCAGCTGCTCCATTTGACCCAGAACAAATCGCTTCAGCAAAGTATGAAGAGCGTGCACTAAAACCAGGTGTTACAACCAAGCGCACTATCTGCCAAACCTGTGACATTGCTTGCAGCGTTGTCTGTGAAGTGAAGAAGGGTCGCGTTGTTAAAGTACGCTCATCCGACAACCCTATTTTCCGCGACAATATTTGCATGAAGGGCATTATGGCCCCCAAGGGATTCGCGCACCCTGACCGAATAATGCAGCCGTTAAAGAGAGTAGGCGAACGCGGCTCAGGACAGTGGGAAAAAGTGTCTTGGGACGAAGCGATTTCTGATATTGGAGTGCGTCTAAAGAAGGTAATCGCTGACCATGGCCCAGAAGCCTGGGCTGTTTCCACGAGTCAGTGGAACACCGCAACTGACCATGGCTTAGGGCGCCGCATTATGAACCATGTGGGTTCACCGAATTGGATAAGTGGCGTTGCCCTGTGCGCTGGCAACACGGCCGCTATCAATCGGTTTACCTATGGCTGGTTTCCAATGGGTGATTTCAACAACACTCAGTGCATTGTGTTAATGGGCCACAACCCCCGTCGTCACAGCTGGACACCAATGTACAACTACATTCGTGCTGCGCAGGCGCGCGGTGCCAAGTTAATAGTTACTGACCCGCGCAAGAGCTCAAGCGCAGAACGGGCAGACATTTGGTTACCCCTAAAGGCCGGCAGCGATACGGCGATGATGTTTGGTTGGCTTAAGGTGATTATTGATGAGCAGCTTTATGATAAAGAATTCGTTAAGCAATGGACGACAGGTTTTGAAGAACTGAAGGAGCGCGTTAACGAGTTTCCTTTGGAACGTGTTGCCAAACTTACGGGTTGCGACCCCAATATGATTGCAAAAGCAGCGAGAATGTACGCCACGTCGGGGCCGGCCATCATTCCATGGACACCCATCACGGACATGCAGCGCAATTCCACTTCGGGTATTCGTTTACAAGGCATACTAAGGGCGATATGCGGCAATGTTGATGTGCCTGGCGGAGAAACACTGCAAGGTTTTAATCCTGACGTCATCAATGAGTCTGCGATTGAAATGCACCATGTGCTCTCTGACGAGCAAAAAGCGAAACAGCTAGGCTCAGATAAACATCCTGCATTTACCTACCGAGCACAAGAGCGATTTAGAGCGCCAACGAAGCGTGTCTGGGGGCAGGAATACGCGAACTTAGTGATGGGTTGTCATATGGCAACACCTTCAGCTACCTTTCGAGCTATGGCAGGCCAAGGCCCGTATCCGGTGAAAGCCTTTTTCTTTTTAGGCAATAACCCCTTGATGAGTTATGCCAACATGCCATTGATCGTCGACGCGATGATGAATCAAGACCTTGTGGTGGCACACGAGCAGTTCATGACACCCTCTGCACAATTAGCAGATTACATTTTGCCGGCCGACAGTTGGCTGGAACGACCTTGGATGATGGATTCATTTGGTTGGATGTCGAACGTTAGGCCTTCTGAGAAGTCGATGGAGCCACCGGGAGAATGCCGCAGTACTTTCGAGTTTTGGAAGCTTATTGCTGGCGCTTTAGATCATGAAGAGCTGGTGCCTTGGGATACATTGGAGGATTTTTACACCTATCGCCTAGCGGCGACGGGCATGGACTGGGAACAGTTCGTTGCTTCAACCGATGTGTATTTTGCGAAACCAGAGTTTCGAAAGTATGAGAAAACAGGCTTCGCGACACCTAGCGGGAAAGTTGAGTTGAAATCTTCAATCTTGGAAGATTTGGGTTTCGACCCCTTACCTTACTTTCGCGAGGATCCGCCTGACGATCCTAACTATCCGCTTAAAATGTTTACTGGTGTTCGCGAAGATGGCTTCTTCCAAACCGGACATCGTCATATTCCAGAGATGCGCGAGCGACACCCTGACCCACTATTATTTGTTAGTCCGGGTACCGCGCAAGCCTACGATATAGCAGAAGATGAATGGGTAGAGGTTCACAATCAGCTTGGAAGAATTTCAATCAAGGTTGCCATAAAAGACGCAATGCCCGATGGTTTGGTTCGTATACCGCACGGTTGGTGGAAGCCCGAAATGAAGCAAGGCGCAGGCCATTTATCGGGCGCATTGAAATATTCGGATGCGCAACTGTGCCGTGATGATGAGGATTATCTGGACCGCGAACAAGGCATACCCCATTTAAAGGGAGTACCGTGTCAAATTTCGAAACTCAGTTCTTCGGTTGCATCATAGTGCTGCTTTTCCTTTCTTTCTTTTGGTATTGATGTATGGCTAAGGCAAACTCTTTAGAAAGAACAGCCAAACTGCAAATCTGGCTGGCGGGACGTTCTTCTCGAAACAAGTCCTTATTGGATAAGCTGTGTCGAAAATTATTGCTGCACTCCACAAAAGTTGAGCCAGTTGATGATTTCCGGCGAGACGAAATGATTGATAATGATCAGGGCTTTGACCCCGATGAGCTTGATCGTTACCAGCGAGGTGAGACTCGGGAATAAAAAGGCGTTGCTAAGTGCTTATTTCTTTAGGTAAGCAATGCATTCTATTTCAATGCGAACGTCCACCAAAAAGTCGCTGACTAATGCAGATCTCGCTGGTTGTTGGCTTGAAAAATACTCTCGGTAAGTCACATCAAAGCCTGGGAAGTCCTCGCGAGATTTAAGCCATACCATAGATTTAACGACATGGCTCAAATCGCAGTTGCAGGCTGCTAGGGTGTTCCTAATGTGCTTGATGCAACTTCGTGTTTGCTCTTCAATAGTGCCGTCAATCATTGGTACACCGTCTGTGAACGGAATTTGGCCGGACAGAAAGAGCAGATTGCCGGCTCTAACCACATTAGTGACCGACAATTCTTTACCACTAATCACTACTGGGCCGCCTATGTGTTCTATATCGTCATGCCGCAATGTTGGCTCCTTCTTGTAGTGTTTGTTGCACCTGTGGAATTTAACACAGCGGTCGCAAATGGCGTTAAAAGGCAGCTTCTTTTCTGCCCGTCTTCCAGCGTTTCCGTCGAGCTTGGCAAGTGATTTAACCACTAAACACGAACTCTTCTTGAAGTGGACGAATACTCACGCTAATTGCATGTGCTGTCGTCGTGACAGATGCTAAAATTCGAGCTTGCAGATTTAATAGAGCTAGGATTGATAAAAATGGCAGTAGACACGCCTGTACTAGAAGAACTCGGTTTTTACACTCTGGCCGGGCAACCAGAATCCGCTCGCGAATTGGTCGATGAAATAGCAGAGGCGGAGGCGCTTGGTCTTGGAACTGCCTTTATATCCGAGCGCTACAACAAGAAGGAAGCAGTAACCCTGTCAGGCGCAGCGGCGGCTGTTAGTGACCGAATAACTATTGCCACTGCAGCAACTAACCACAATACGCGTCATCCAATGGTTACGGCCGGCTACGCGCGCACCATGCAAAGCCTTAGCGGTGGGCGATTCGTGTTGGGCTTGGGCCGGGGTATTGCCATGATGCAAGACGCTTATGGTATACCGCGAATTAAAACCGATCAGATGGAAGACTTTGCGAATCTAATGCGTCGGTTGTTTAGAGGCGAAGTGATCTTTAATCACGATGGCCCCGCGGGTAGCTGGCCCGTTTTACATCTCGACGCTGAGCTAGACGAATATTTACCTATGGGCATGGTGGCGTTCGGACCAAACACGCTGGAACTGGCCGGTCGCTGTTTCGACCACGTTGTGCTGCATACATTCTTTACCGACGAGACGACTGCACGTTGCGTGCAAACGGTGAAGAATGCCGCCGAAAAAGCTGGGCGTGATCCAGCGTCGGTTAAGGTATGGTCGTGCTTTGCTACCGTCAGTGATCAGATACCAGAAGAAAAACGCTTGATGAAATTGGTGGGCCGCTTGGCTACCTATCTTCAGGGGTATGGTGCACTTCTAGTGCGAACCAATGGCTGGGACGAAGCAATTCTAGCCAAGATTTTGGCCGACCCAATTGTATCCAGTGTGCGGGGGCTTGATGTGTCGGGCACCACCGAGCAACTAGAACAGGTTGCTAAGCTAATTCCGCCGGAATGGATGGACGCTAGCGCTACCGGCAGTGCTGATCAATGCGTGCAAGCAATACAAGGCCAGTTTGATCTTGGCTGCGATGGCGTCATTATGCACGGGGCTACACCGTCAGAACTTCGACCTATTGTGGACGCCTACAGAAAAAGGGTTTAGTAATCTGGGCAATAAACAACACAGCGGGGTAAGTTGTTCGTCGCGTTACGGGCGTGACCACCAATCGCGCGATTTCATCCGGGCACGATCGTTAAAGCGGTCATCCAGCCACAGAGCGAATCGCCGCAGGCTGCCGCTCGCAAGTCGACGCTAAATTCTGTTCGGCCAGTAACTAAAGTCACGATTGTATGGGCAAACCCTAATACAAATAGAACAGTCAGAGTTTTGATTGGCCCAAAACTTGAAACACTTCTCGGCGTCGGTGCTCCATTTTGAAATGCCAATAATATTCGACTTGTTATAAACCTCGGTACTCGGAGGTGAAAATGGCAGCGCTTTTGGTTGGCATGCTTTTGCGCAGCGATCGCATATCTCGGAAAACTGCTTCACACCGAATTGCTTAGGCTCACTGTTACTAAGCGGCATAGCAGTGACAATTTTACCCAGTCGTAATCGTGGGCTAAACTCCTATAGAAGAGAGTGAACACTATTCGTCGTGATGGTTATCTCCCCTTAGCCCAGATAAACGTCCCCGAGCCTATGAGATTTGAGTATCTTGAACCCTTCAGTACATAATCCAGGAATGACAATGGATGCAGCAAGACTCGGGCCACTGGATGAATTATTCGGTAGAGCCATGGGTTATTAAAAGAAAACAATACCGCCAAGAACGCAGCTGAAATTCTCGCATAAGCTGAAGCGGGGCCTTTGAGGTAACCTTGTTCGAGCACTTCGCAGTTAGGGAACAGCTCACTTAGTCCGGTAGTGGTGTATCGGTAGCAATCAATAGGCGACTCGTGATATGGGAAAATAAAAGGGGCAACGATGTATACGTAGCCGCCTGGTTTTAGAATACGCTCAAATTCTTTGGCAATCATTGTCGGTTGACGCACGTGCTCCATAATCGACTCACATAGAACTCCGTCCACGCTGTTGTCCAGCAATGGAATAAAGTGCGCGTCTGCAACAAGGTCAACAGCATCATTATTATAGATGTCGAGATTCACAACTTTTGAGTGTAAGTTCGATTCCCCAGAGCCAACATTGACTATTACTGCATCGGGCTTTTCTGACAATAGTTTTTCAATGGCATCTTCTATATCAAGACCAATGTTTATTCCTGGAAATCGTCCAGAAGGAACTAATGACCTGAGGAAGTTTCGGAATTTGCTCGGTGATGCCTCTTTATCGGTACGCACGATTTCATGATCTAGCAACATCATTGGTGTGCCATCCTCCGCATTCGAAAAGCTGAGCTTACAGCTTACACACTGAATGGGCTTACTAAATTCAACGGCGTGCCTACATTTAGGACAAGTCAAAATCGTGTGCAGGGAATCTTTCATGTCATTTACCTCTAAACAAAAATATGTAAATACCAACGAGAACAGGTGGTCATCTGTTGGTACACTTTTTTGGTTCAGAGAATGGCCAAATCAACATGCGTGGGACTTAGCGATTTAGCCAGTCGTTCAGCATATGGTACTTTTGGCGTACCATTGGCTATAGCCTTGTTGTTCTTATATTTTTCTTTTCTTGTTTGTGCCGATACTGTTTGATCAGTGGCAATGGGTCAAAGCGAGCCAGATAAACGGAGTAATGCGCGGTTTAAAGGTCGTACGTCCCAACGACTAGCCTCATATGTTATGTCTACACTAGATTTTTGCATTAAACTTATGTGACTCTATCTGCTGCTATTATTCAATATGCACAAGATTCTTGCTGCGAGGCTAGACGGTTGAAAAAAATTGTTCTCATCCCTACAAAAATGCTAATTCTTTGGCTTGCCAGTCACATGCAGCTATTCCGATGGGTGCCAGGGAAGCTAAGAATCATTATGTATCACGGAACGGGCTGCAGTAGCCTCTCGGAAGCTTCATTTGAAGCTCAAATGAAATTCATCAGTGATCACTTTGAATCGTACTGGGCTAGTGAAGCGGAGCTCATTCTAAGCAACGAGTCAGCCAGCTTGTCGAAGAAGCCTCCAATCATCTTAACTTTCGACGATGGTTTGTTAAATAACAAGGTTACCGCAGCTCCGATATTGGAGAAATATAATCTTAAGGCAACATTCTTTGTCTGCAGTGCGCTTATGGACGGCAAGTCAATGCTGTGGAATCACGAGTTGAGATGCAGGCTCTCGCTATTATCTCCAGAAGAAGTCTACAAGGTAAGCAACTCAAAGTGCCTGGATAACAGCAGTACTAGCGTATTCAATTTTGTTGAGTCGGTAAAGCTCTGGCCAGAACATGAAGTGAAACATCTTATGTCCTTGTTACGTGATAAATGCCCAGAGCCTCAATACAGCGCGCAGATGTTGCGTGACTATTTGATAATGAGTACTGAGGATTTAAAGAATCTGCCAGATTGTGTAGAAGTAGGAAGCCATACTATTAGTCATCCTATCTTGGATTCGTTAGATGAAGAGGAAATGGAAAACCAAATTGTTGGCTCTAAGGCCGAGCTTGCTAGAATATTAAGCAGGAACGTTGATGTTTTTTGTTACCCGAATGGCGTAACTAACACGTTTTGTAACGATTTAGTGTCGAAAAACTACAAGGTAGCTGTCACAACTAATGAAGGTTTCGCTTCGCTTACTGATGGCCTGAACTTACTAAAGCGCATTCCATCAGCCAATAACCTCAGAGATTTGGTGTGGCGCTTTCTCCGACCTGAAGCATGAATTGGTCGACTGAGCTTTCGGTTCTTTTAACGTTAGCTGTCGATAACAACGTAGCGAGAAATACGCAGAGTGGTTCTCCAATAATTTAGTGATTGAGAGTTATGAGCAATGAAAACCCTTCCTATATGCGCCAGACCTGTTTGGCTGCTTTAGTAACGTTGCTGGGTTGTGAGGGAGGGGGCGCGCGGGTGCAGCTTACAACTAAGGAAATACTGACGGTATTCTCGAATGTTAATGACTCAGCACTAATACAAGATGCTGCCGGTACAACAGCTCAGAATATTTGGTTTGCAGACGGACGTTTTGAAAATCGCTGGAGCAATGCGAAGCAGAGTGGCATTGTACTTGGCACTTGGAGTGCAGAAAATGACAAGCGCTGCGTATCGATAGTCTCGGGATTGCCTGACTTAATAGGCAAAAAGAAATGTGGGCCTATCTATCGGCAAGGAACACACTATGTTTCTATAAACGCGGATGGCAGTGTCCATGCCTTCCACACGCTTACGCCGCTGAGTGTCTCATTGGACGGGGCGCCAAGTAGTTAGCGGTTTAGATATTTGAGCGGCAGTACGGTCGTATTCTTGATCTCTTCCATCGCGAACTGAGAACTTACATCAAACACTTCTATTTGACCGATGAGTTTTTTGTACACCTCGTCGAATGCATGTATGGAAGGCACTACAACTTTTAGCGTGTAATCTACATCGCCGCTCATTCGGTAGAACTCCACGACTTCGGGGATTGAATGCACTACTTTGGCGAACGATTCTAGCCATTCTGTGGTGTGTTGGTTAGTGCGAATATTGACAAAGACGGTTACACCCAGGCCGATTTTCTGTGGATCCAATAGAGCCACTTTCTTCTTAATTATTCCGGCTGCCTGCATTTTCTGAATGCGTCGCCAACAGGGGTTTTTGGTCAGGCTGACCTTTTCGGCCAATTCAATCAGTGAGATGTCGGCATCAGTTTGCAGGCATGCAAGTATCTCGCGATCAAACCGGTCGAGCATAATTACCTCTATATTTGCGCTATATTAGAATATTGTTCTAATTATATAGTTAAAACATCTAATAATGGGATAATTTTCGATCGAATATTGATATTCTTATGGTGTAGATGAACAGCACAAGAGGTTTACATGCTAGCCCAATTTAAACAGCACCCTGCCAGTGTAAACGAGAGCTATTTTCAGCACATGAAAACGGCTTTAAGCTTCTTTGTACGCTTTAGCTATGGTGCGTATGCAGCGCTAGTGCATGCGTTTTTTCCATTCCTGTTTGAGACGGCAGGTAGCAAGCTGATCGCAGAACTGCAAGAGAAAATGGTTGCAAACCGTCGTAAGACGAAACACTAGCCTAAGTACTGCCGAGGTATCGCAGTGTGGACAAAAACTCTGTACCGGCAGGGTAAATGGCATGATTTACAAATCGTTTCGCCGTGTTACCCACGTACTGGCTGGTATCGGTGATCTGCGTGACTACCCCCCAGTGTGTTGCCCCGGTTGAGATCTTGTTGAATGAGCTCTTCATTAATGGGTAGGGCTGTAATCTTATCCAGCCCTTTGATGCGTGCTTCCAGAATTGCCAGGTTTGCGCGATAAATGTCCGCTGAGTATTCGCCATTTGTATTGGTTCTGAACGCTCTATCAAGACGGGGTACTAGG
Organism: Pseudomonadales bacterium; assembly: GCA_045106985.1. GTDB lineage: Bacteria > Pseudomonadota > Gammaproteobacteria > Pseudomonadales > JAUIET01 > JAUIET01. The sequence goes on from JBGCFQ010000027.1 coordinate 39,558, forward strand.
GATTTTCCGTCTAAAAAAGACATAATCGCCCACAGGCCCCGCTCTATAAGGCCTCCAGGGGTGCAATTATTTTCAATGGCATGATTTTTTATGCCTTAAGGTTATCATTCTGAGCCTTTGGGCATCAGAAATGGCATAT
>JBGCFQ010000028.1:0-13330 GCA_045106985.1 Pseudomonadales bacterium
TCAATGCCGTAGCTCGTTATGCAGTATGATCGTGATCTTGTCGCGATGTTCAAACGTTTTCGGAGTTGGCACATTGGGAGTCGCGAGAATGGCAGCGGTGTTTGCGTAGGTAAAAAGACCCAACCGATGGAACAAAAAAGACAAGCATAGCTTAGGCTTTTTTGTGATGGAGGGTACCCGGGACGGGTTGGGTCTCGTAGCAAAGGCCGCTGGTGTTCTCGTGGCGGATTTCACCGCCGCAATCACTCTTGACGCTGGTCCCGCGGAGCACTTCGGGTTTTTCTCCACGGGTCCTTCATTGCTTCATATCCCGCTACGCCACCGAGCACTCCTTTTGTTACTTGACTTGTCCCCTCCGGGGTCCCCTCAATCCTAAAAGAGCCGGCGCTACGCTTGTCTCTTTTACTCATTCGGCCTGCGTCTTTTACCTTCAAAAAAGCAGTGCTCGATGCCCTAGCTCATTTTGCAAGTGGGTCTAGATCTCATCGTTTTTTCTTAGGTTTTGGAAGGTGGCAAGCTGTGAGCCACGAGAACACCAGCGGTGTTTGCGTAGGTAAAAAGACCCAACCGATGGAATCAAAAAGACAAGCATAGCGTAGGCTTTTTTGTGATGGAGGGTACCCGGGACGGGTTGGGTCTCGTAGCAAAGGCCGCTGGTGTTCTCGAGGCGGATTTCACGACTGTAGTCACACAGAAGTAGGCCCCGCCAAGCGCTTTGGGGCTTCTTAAAAAAGATAATCAGTTACTGCGCAGCCCAATCCTGCACTCGTCGTTCAAGCAAAGACAAAGGCAATGCGCCACCGCCAAGAACCGTATCGTGATAGGCCTTGATATCAAATGCGTCTCCCATTTGCGTCTTCGCCGCTTCGCGCAACTCAAGAATCTTCAACATACCAATCTTGTAGCTAGTCGCTTGCCCGGGCCATACTATATAGCGGCGCACTTCGGAACGAATACTTTCTTCAGGCTCCGGCGAATTTGCGAGAAAGTATGAAACCGCCTGCTCTTCAGTCCATCCCTTAGTGTGCAGACCAGTGTCTACTACCAGCCGAATCGCGCGCCATATTTCTGAAGACAACTGCCCTACTTTGGAATATGGATTATCATACGCGCCCATCTCACCAGCCAATATTTCAGAGTACAAAGCCCAACCCTCTACGTAGGCAGTAAAGCCCGTTTGAGTACGAAACATCGGTACTGCTTCAAGCTCTTGAGCAATAGAAATTTGCATATGATGACCCGGGAGTCCTTCATGATAGGCAATAACTTCCATTTGATTCATCGGCATAGCAGTCATGTCAGACAAATGCGCATAGTAAACGCCGGGGCGTGAGCCGTCTGGCGTACCAGGATAGTAATGCTGAGCGGCACCGTCTTGCTCCCTAAAGGCTTCAACGCGCTTTACTATCAAATCGGCCTTTGGCAGTAAGCCAAAATACTCAGGTAGTTTCGCATCAATAAAGTCGATGTAGGATTGTGCACCGTCAATATAACCTTGACGCCCAGTATCAGTATCAGGGAAAAAGAACTGGGAATCAGTGCGTATAAAAGCGAAGAAATCTAATAGGTCACCATCAAATTTTAGACTGTCTTTAATGCTCTCAATCTCGCCTCGTAGCCGCACAACCTCTTGCAGACCTATTTCGTGCACTTCATTGGCACTTAGATTCGTTGTGGTAAACGCGGCGAGTTGCTGATTGTAATACGCTTCTCCATTGGGCAATGATCCGGCGCCATGAGGCTCAACGCCCACGTTGGCCATTTCAGTTTGTAGCCAGGCTATTAAGTTGCCATAGCTTTGGCCAAATTTTTCCAGCAACGCTGACTTCGCTTGTTGCTTGAAGCCTTCCGCCGCGTCTGCATCTAGCTCACCTTTTTCCTGCAATGCGGCTATTTTTGCTTTTGCGTCAGCCCACATAGGCGCGTCTTGCTCAGCCGCTTCATCAAATGGTTTACCGGCCAACAATTTTTGCGACTGGTCAATAACACCTTCAAAGGCGAACTTTGGCGGGCGAATTCCTAACGCTGCGGACTTTCTACTACGCTCAAGCAATTGTTCAATACCCTTCGCAATGCCACCTATGCGAGCTATGTAGGCCCGCAAGTCATCGGCAGTGATCACTTCATGGAAGTTCATTAAAAAATTAGGCAACTCAGACTGCATGCCGCCCATTTGTTCAAAAATATAAGCGTGGTGTCGAAAAGGCAGAGCGGCTTCGCTCTGCTCAAGCTGATACTTCCAAATGTCATATGACATTCGAGCCTCATCATTTAAGGCTTCATAATCGAAGCTGCTCTCCATATCGGCGACACTGGCACGCTTCCATTCCAACTGCTCGTCTTCAGCTTTCTCACTGAAATCATCAATCTGGTCGTAGGCATCTTTACGTCCCAGATACGTTAAAGTAATGGGACTAAACTGCAGTTCTTCCTCGAAGCGCTCAGCGAACCAACTGTTGAGCCGGTCTGACTCTGTAACAGCGTCTGCTTCCGATGCGAGCTTGCTGGTGTTTGTGCTGCAGGCGGCTATCGCTACAACACAGCTAAAAGCCAACGCAAATAACTTATTCATTAGTCATCAATTCCTTGTAGATATTGATGCAAGTTTAACGCAATTTCAGAAACAGCGCGCCGCCCAACGTCTCTTAATGCTCAAGCGATACGTCGAAGCGATTGATATATGCGCCGAACTGCTCATTTATTTGTTCAGCCGTTAAATTGAAGTCTGCCAAATCGTAGCGATGGGTACCGTAAGTATTTTTGGGCCTGGTCTGCATCCAAATTCGCATGCGTTTCTCATGCAGAGGATCTAATTCTTCGCCCATTTGCTGATAAATTCCACGCACTGCTTCTATTGGTTCACGCATCAGCTCACTGTAGTGCAGATGCATACACCAATTTGAATTGTCCGACTGCTTGTCAAAGTCCATACCGCGCTCTACACCCAACAATAACTTGCTTCGCCAGTGCTCAGCTACCTCGACCGGATCGGGGTCATGACTAAAGGTGCGATAAAACGCCATGTTCAAGCTGGCGACTGATGGCACTACTTTACTTGGGTCTCTGTGAGTCCATATTAGTCTTGCGTCAGGATAGGTTTCTAACAAAGCATCCAAAGACCAAAGGTGCTGCGGTGTTTTTAGTGCCCAACGATTTGTTGGAATGGTTGACTGTAAGGTCTGCAGCGCAAGTTTGTGCAGTTTGTACGCCGAACTCATATCACATTGGTCCATCCATGCGCCATAGCGGGTTGCGAGGAACTGGGTTTCAAAGCCCTGCGAACGAAAGTCCATCATTAGCAAGGGTATGCATTCCGTCGGTTGAGTTGCCCCCTGTGGATGCATCGCGGGCATTGGCGGAATCAGTTTACTTAATTGCGCCTCTTGCTTGCTAAGGCGGGCGATACGATCGTCCGTGTGGCGGCCGGCAAGCGACGCCGGAGGAATCACCTCCATCGACTCCCAGCTCATAAGCGAGCGAGACTGCGGATCCAAATCAAGCAGGTAGGACAATAACGTTGTGCCTGTGCGCGGCAAGCCAAGCACTATTATCGGCGCTTCAATTTTCTCCTCCGTTATTTCTGGGTGCTGCTTTGCGTAATCAATCAACCGAAGTCGTTGCTCTAGCAATGATTGAAACAAGCCGCGTTCTGTCATAGCACCAAATGGTGTTAGCAGATCCTCGCCATTGATGGCGTCCACCAGACATTGCAAGCCTTCACGCCATTCTTCGCCGCCAAAGTCGCTCAACCCCGTGGCATCGGTTGCCTTCGAAACAATCGTTTCAAGCTGTAACTGACTGAATGCGGGAAATACTCCAGCAATCGAGTTCAGCAAACGCAGAGGCATTGGCAGTTGGCCCGCATCACGGAAAGTCCACACCCTGTTTTGATCGACTTGAGCCATTTATAAACTTCGCTGTGGTTTAAATTTGTGTGTAACAGGATAAGATAGAAAGCGCGCCGTTTGAAGATAGAGAGTGGATTATGAAGACAGCTGTAATAATTGGGGTAGGACCTGTCGAAGGGCTTGGAGCACAGCTGTGCATTCGATTTGCCGAGCTTGGCATGCACGTTTTGGTGGCCGGCAGAACCGCTGAGAAACTGGCTATGGTTGTGTCTGTTATTGAACAAGGCGGAGGCACCGCCACAGCGGTGCAAACGGACGCTCGCAATGAAGAGCAAGTTAAAGCCCTATTTGATCAAGCAGGAGATCAACTAGAAGCCGCCATTTTCAATGTAGGCAACAATACGCCGGGACGGCTGTTAGAGATGGAAGCCAGTTACTTCGAGAACAGCTGGCGAACTTGTTGCTTCGCAGGCTTCTTGTTTGGGCGTGAGGCTGGGAGACGTTTTATTCAGCAGGACAACAGCAGTGCAAACCCAACACTACTCTTTACTGGCGCAAGCGCCTCATTACGTGGTCGCGCTAACTTCGGTGCCTTCAACGCCTCTAAAGGCGCATTAAGAAACCTCGCTCAAGCGCTTGCGAAGGAATATGCGGAGAATGATATTCATGTCTCCCACGTTATCGTCGATGGCCCCATAAGTGGAGAAAAAATCAAAACTCTATTGCCTGAGTACGCCGAAAAACTAGGCGAACAGGGTATGATAAGCCTTCGCGGCATTGTGGATGCTTATGAGTTCCTCTACCGGCAGAACCCAACGGCCTGGAGCTTTGAGCTGGACCTGCGAACCTCGAAAGAGAGCTGGTAATTGTAAATTGTAAGTGTGGGCTGAGAACGAACTGTTCAGACTCGACGACTAAATTGCCAACGCTGCGCTCAACTGTCCAGCTTCTTTAGCAACCAGGCTAAGGCGTCGTAGGCATTCTGTTTGACTGCAAGCCACCAGGAGCTGCCATGGCGCAAGTTATGATCCTGATGCGCCTGATCCAGTACATAGGCGTGAATAGCTTCTACGCCACTCTGATCAAGCACCTGGTCGAATTTGGGCATACCCGCTGATTCCAGCAAACCACCCAACACTACCTTGGAAAAATTGTTGTGCCACACGGCCTCACTATGACGCAGGTCAGGCACCGAGCCATCGCTCACAACACCAGAGCCATGACAGCGATTACAATAGCGATGATACAGCTCCAAGCCTTCCTGAATAAGTTCATCACTAACGCCAGCAGGCATAGGCGGTGGGCTTGGTATCTGTGTTTTAACTAGCGCTGGAAGTTCGTCGGCACCACTCAAACGAAACGCCATAATGCGGCCTTGTGCTGTATCCCTCTGCAATTGAGCACCGGCGATTAAACTGATGCCGCCACCTCTTGCAACCGGCAGCGCAATATATTGAACACCGTCCACAGCGTAGCTAACGGGGCTGCCAACAATTCCGTTTTGTGTCTCAAAGTTAAACAGTTCATTGCCATTTTTGGCATCGAACGCCATGAACTTACCGTCCACAGTGCCTTGGAAAACCAAACCACCCCCAGTGCTAAGAGTACCACCGTTTCCCATAAAGGGATGTTTGCGCTCCCATACCTTACGCTGGGCTATTGGGTCCCAAGCCATTAAAAAGCCATTTACCAAGGCTTTACTTAAAGTTTGATTCAGTTGCAAATTATGCAGTGGTTCAGACGTTTTGACGCCAATGTTCCAAACGCGCTCCTCCATTTTAAAATTCTGTTCTTGAGACAGTTCAGCGCCAATATGCTGCCCAGGAATATAAACCAGACCGGTGCCTGGGTTATAAGACATAGGGTGCCAGTTATGCGAGCCTATACCGATGGGGTAAACCATAAATGGTGCGTCAGCGTAATCAGCGCCCGGAGTTTCTACTGGACGACCACTGTCCATGTCATAGTGGCTGGCCCAGTTAACACGTGTGCCAAATTTTTCAGCAGACAGCAATTCCCCATTGGTTCGATCTATAACATAAAAGAAACCAGCCTTTGGGGCTTGCATCAGAACTTTGCGCGCTTCGCCTTGCCACTCAATATCAGCCAATATCATATGCTGGGTAGCTGTGTAGTCCCACGTTTCGCCGGGTATTTGCTGGTAGTGCCAAACGTACTCGCCGGTGTCTGGACGCAGAGCTAATATGGAGCAAAGGAACAGGTTATCGCCACCACCGGGGCTGCGAATGTGCTTATTATGAGGCGCACCATTTCCAACCCCCACGTAGAGTAGATCCAACTCGGGATCGTAAGCTAGCGAATCCCAGACCGTGCCACCACCTCCATACTTCCACCATTCGCCTTTCCAGGTTTTGGCAGCCGCTTCCATTTGCGGTGATTCGAAACCCTCAACAGGATTACCAGGTACCGTATAGAACCGCCAAGCCATTTCTCCGTTACTGGCGTCATAGGCGCTGACGTATCCTCGCGTGCCGTACTCCGAGCCGGCATTACCGATTATCACTTTGCCCTTCACAATCCTTGGCGCGCCGGTAATCGAATAGTTGGTGTTGGGAGGAACAGTGAGTGTCGCCCAGTTTTGCTGCCCTGTTGTGCGGTCAATTGAAATCAATCGGCCATCTAGAGTACCAACAAATACGTCGCCGCCCCACGCCGCAACGCCTCTGTTCACGGCGCCACAGCAATATCGGTAGGTCTCACTCTTAGGAACTTGTGGATCAAATCGCCATATTTGCTTGCCGGTCGTTGCGTCCAACGCGTAAACCACACTCCATGACGCCGTGACGTACATGACGCCGTCAATTATTAAAGGTGTGGCTTGCAGCCCATGCTTGTCGCCGGTATTAAAGTGCCATGCCAAACCCAGCCGATCAATACTGTCGCTATTAATTTGCGTTAGTGGGCTGAATCGTTGCTCAGCATAATCTCGCCCATGGCTAAGCCAATTGCTTTGGTCAGCGGCGGCATCAACCAAGCGATCGTGATCCACGTTAGTAGAGAATGAAGCTGCATCAACAACGATGGGGAATAGAAGAAAAACTCCCGACAGAAAACTGACAACACGATTAGTCAATGGCTTGGTCCAACAGAAATGATCAAAACAGACAAATTATCTTAACGCGCCGAGCCGCTCATGCTTGTTTACTATTTTGTTAAGGGTCCAGAACGCGCTCTGCAGGCAACCGCCAGTTAAGCATGCAACACTAAGCCGACGCCTTTAAGGTTTCCAGGTATTTCTTAACTTCGCGTTTCACTTCTGGCGCAAACAAATACAAACCAATAATGTTTGGTATGGAAATCAGAAAGACCATCGCGTCTGAGAAATCCAGAACTGCTGTAAGCTGAATCATGCAGCCAATCGCAATAAAGCTACAAAATACAAGTTTAAAACCATTTTGCATAAGAGCAGAATCACCTACCAAATACGTCCAGCCCTTAAGGCCATAGTATGACCAAGCTAGTGTGGTCGAAAAAGCGAACAGCAAGGCCGCAATAGCCAGCGGATAAGGGGCCCAACTAATGTGGTGTTGGAATGCGGCCGAGGTTAGAGCAATGCCCTCTAGCCCACCGTCCATCAAACCATTGGGGTACGCTGTGGTTACGATGACCAGAGACGTCAGCGTGCAAATGACAACAGTGTCTACGAATGGCTCCAGTAGCGATACCAAACCTTCAGAAGCAGGCTGATCTGTTTGAACCGCAGAGTGGGCAATGGAGGCCGATCCTATTCCGGCCTCATTAGAAAATACTGCACGCTGAAAACCAACGATCATTGCGCCGATCATGCCGCCCGTCATGCCGTCAGAAGTAAAGGCCTCACTGACGATTAATTTGATAGCGAACGGTAAGTGTTCGGCGCTCATAAGAATAATAACCAACGCTGAAACAACATAGAGGATCGCCATGAATGGAACGACCTTACCCGCTACTCGAGCTATCGAGCGAATACCGCCCAATATCACCATTGCAACGAGAACCGCCATGATCAATCCAAACAGCCAGCCCTTGTCTGCGAAAAAGCTCGCATCGCCGCCGCTTATTCCAACGAATTGCACGTATGCTTGATTGGACTGGAACATATTGCCTATGCCCAAACAGCCAATCACAAGAGCCAGCGCGTAGAACGACCCCAAAAGCTTGCCCGCGCGCGGCCAATTGCGGCTGGCCAGCCAATGCTCTAAATAATACATTGGCCCGCCAGAAACGGAGCCATCGGGGTTCACACGCCTATACTTAACGCCCAGCGTGCACTCGACCAGCTTAGTCGACATACCAAGAAACCCAGCCAGAAAAAGCCAAAAAGCAGCTCCCGGACCACCTATGCCTATAGCAACGGCTACGCCACCAATATTACCGATACCTACAGTGCCAGACAGCGCGGTTGAAACAGCCTGGAAATGCGATATTTCGCCTACCGCTTTGGGGTCATCGAAGTCACCGCGGGTGATTCGTATCGCGGTCCAAAAACCGCGTATGTTGATAAATCCTAGATAAACAGTAAAAAACAGGGCTGCGGCTACCAACCAAATAACAATCAACGGAGCCTGTTGACCAAAAATCTCCACCTTAAAGAATACGAAAGCTGAGAGCGCTGCCGACAAAGGCTCTACATAGGCCTCTACGGCCTGATCAATGCTGCTTGAACTCAAGGGTCACCCAATTTTTATTATGCCTAAAAAGCCATTAGCGCAGGATCAAAGACGCTTGTCAATCTAAGGCTCTTCTTGGACTCGGCGTCAGCTGTGATTACAACAGTGAAATCCGTCACGAGAACACCACCGGCCTTCGCTACGAGACCCAACAAGTCACGTAACAAAAGGAGTGCTCGGTGGCGTGGCGGGCTACGAAGCAATAAAGGACCCGTGGAGAAAAACCCGAAGCGCTCCGCGGGACCAGTGTCAAGAGTGATTGCGGCGGTGAAATCCGCCACGAGAACACCAGCGGCCTTTGCTACGAGACCCAACCCGTCCCGGGTACCCTCCATCACAAAAAAGCCTGCGCTACGCTTGTCTTTTTCGTTCCATCGGTTGGGTCTTTTTATCTACGCAAACACCGCTGGTATTCTCGTGGCTCACAGCTTGCCACCATCCAAAACCTAAGAAAAAACGATGAGATCTAGACCCACTTGCAAAACAAGCAACGACATCGAGTACTGCTTTTTTGAAGGTAAAAGACGCAGGCCGAGCGAGTAAAAGAGACAAGCGTAGCGTAGGCTCTTTTAGGATTGAGGGGACCCCGGAGGGGACAAGTCACGTAACAAAAGGAGTGCTCGGTGGCGTGGCGGGCTACGAAGCAATAAAGGGCCCGTGGAAAAAACCCGAAGCACTCCGCGGGACCAGCGTCAATAGTGATTGGGGCTGTGAAATCCGCCACGAGAACAGCAGCGGTCTTTGCTACGAGACCCTACCCGTCCCGGGTACCCTCCATCACAAAAAAGCCTGCGCTAGGTTATTTGTCTTCCATAAAAGGCTCCTGCCTTTTATGGAGCCGCTTATTGAAAATGCGATTTCTAATAAGCTCTCGTTTCACTGCGTAAATCGCAGGCGCATCCCTGCGCCTGTCTTCTTTTTCGTTCCATCGGTTGGGTATTTTTATCTACGCAAACACCGCTGCTGTTCTCGTGACTCACAGTGTGCCAACTCCGAAAACGCCTCAGAATCGAGATAAGATCACGACAATACCGCTAAACAAGCCACGACATCGAGTACTGCTTTTGTGAAGGTAAAAGACGAAGGCCGAGTGAGTAAAAGAGACAAGCATAGCGTAGGCTCTTTTAAGATCGAGGGAACCCCGGAGGGGACAAGTCACGTAACAAAAGCAGTGCTCGGTGGCGTGGCGGGCTACGAAGCAATAAAGGGCTCTGTGAGGCCGGCTTAAGGAAGTTTTTTGAAAATCGAACGACGAAACGTGCGTCTAACGTTTAGGGTAAGAAAGGCTGGGGCCTATTTGTGGACATAAACGGTTAAGCGCTTACGGCTAATTTAGCATCAGCCTCTAACAAGAGCTCAAGATCTTTGGCAGGCATCGGGCGACTGTAGAAATAGCCTTGATAGATATCACAGTTCTTAGCGCGCAAAACGTTTAGCTGCCCCGAATCTTCAATACCCTCAGCCACTGTTTTCAAACCTAAGGCGTGCGCAAGAAAAATAACTGTGCTGACGATGGCCTCATCCCGGTAGTCATTCTCAACGTCGATAATGAACGACCGATCTATCTTTAACTCATCGATTGGAAACTGTTTCAGATAACTCAAAGAGGAGTAGCCGGTACCGAAGTCATCAATTGATAAATTTGGCCCCATGGCTTTCAGCTCTTTTAGGGTTCGTATGCTCTCTTCAACATTACCAGCTAAAACGCTTTCAGTTACTTCTAAGGTCAAGCAATCAGTATTGGCGCCTGTTTCCTTTATGATGCCATTGATCAGCTCGGGTAAGCCAGGTTCCTGGAATTGCTGCACTGAAATATTGATCGCGACATTGAGGCTGGTGTATCCAGCACTCGCCCAGGTCTGTTGCTGTTGGCAGGCCTCACGTAGCACCCACTCTCCAATGGCAGAAATAAGCCCGGCATTCTCAGCGATGGGTATGAATTCGTCTGGACCAATGAACCCCAACTCTTCGTTATACCAACGAAGCAGCGCCTCAACACCATACATTCTGCCGCTGGAGACATAAACTTTAGGCTGGTAGTGCAAAGTGAACTCGTCGCGATCCAACGCTCGCCGAAGCTGACCCTCTATTTGCAATCGCCGCTTAGACTGCTGATTAAAGTCCTCGGAGTAAAATTGATAGCTAAGGCCGTGGCTTTGTTGCGCGAAACTGGCCGCACTAGCGGCATTACGCAGCAACAGTTCTGCACCTTCGCCATCACCAGGATAAGCTGATATTCCAACACTGGCGTTAATGGCAACTTCCTGCCCAACTGCATTTATGGGCGCCGACACGCTCTTGACTATTCGACCCGCAACGATCGACGCGTCCTCTGTCTCACGAAGGTCAGGCAATAAGATAATAAACTCGTCGCTTGCTACACGGGCCAACTGAGTACCTAGCCCGTCTGGTTCAGCCCGCGCTACAGAATCACTGTCGCGAATGCAGCTATCCAGCCGCAGGGCCAGTTCCTGTAGTACTGCATTCCCTGCCTCTTCACCCAAGGTATCCGTAATAGCCTTGAAACGACTTATCTTTACATTGAGTACGGCCAAATTGCTTTGTCGCCGTGCTGCAATTTTTAGCGCCATCGCAGCGCGATCTACGATCAAGCTGCGATTCGGCAAGCCTGTAAGCGCATCGTAATGTGCTAGCTGATCTTGATAGGCCTTTGCCGAAAGTGTATTGCGAAGGCGCAGAGCTAATTCACTGGCATCAACTGGCTTAGCAAGAAAGTCAGTTGCTCCCAGTTCCAATGCCTGATTTTTTTTGTCCGCGTCCGTCGACGAGGTGAGAATAATAACCGGCAGGTACTTCAATGCCTGATCTTTACGTATCTCCGCGAGTATCTCCATACCGGAAACCTCAGGCATGTTCAGATCTAGGAGTACTACGTCGGGTTTTTCTCTAAGCAATACTTCCATTGCTTTTGGAGCTTGGTCTTCCAACACAAAATTGCTGTAACCTGCGTCTTCCAGAAAAATACGGATTACTTCCATATTCAGCTGTTCATCATCAACCATCATAATAGTTGATGAGTTATGTGTGTTTAGTGCCCCGGAGAATTCATCCATCACTTTAACTAGCGGTTCCAGTAATATTGCCATCTTCGCTGGCATTGCTGATACGCAGTATCAACGAATCCAGTTGAGCAAGCTTGTCACGGCATTCCGCCTGATCTTGCTGTTTCGCATACGTTTCGAGGTCAGCCGCAGGTTCGGTGAAAACATCAAAACCGATAGTACCGCCCGCCCCTTTAAGCCAATGCGCCAGGTCGGCAAGCTTACCAAAGGCGTTAGCCTCACATTGCTCATGCATTAGTGCCAACTGCCCAACTAGCCTGGTCTGAAATTTTTCAATCAAAGGCTGCATGCGAGCGTCGCCCGCAAATCTGGACAACAATGGCCCGTTGTCATTAATTAAGTCAGTCAGCGCGTCGTTGGCGGCCTCGGCGTCAACGTACTCTCTGCGCTGGGCCATACGGCTAGCAGTCTCAGGGTCCACCTGCTCTACCGACAATCGTGTCTCGAAATCGCTAATCACTGCCATGAACTGAGCCACCAGTTCTCTATCAGCCGCTTTTGCCGCCAATTCCAGCTCAGCGGCAGGATCAGTAAACGCGTCAAACCCCACTGTACCGCCCGCTCCTTTTAACCAATGCGCTAAGTTGGCTAGCTCGGCATAATCTTCGTTAGCGATCACTTTGTGCATAGCGGCCATCTGAACCGCTAGACGCTCCTTGAATTGCTCAATCAGTTTCTTGAAGCGCGCGTCCGTCAACCGCGAATATATAAAGTCAGCGTCTCCAGCCAACGGCGCTGCATGCAAGATAGGAATGCCAGCATTAGCTAAGGGTTCATCGCTCTCAGTCGCGCCAAGGTAATCGGCTAGCGATGCCAGCAGCTTATCGATATTGATAGGCTTGCTCATGTAACTGGTGTAACCAGCATCAAGACACTGCTGCTCAAACCCCTTCATAGCGTTCGCAGTTAATGCCACGATAGGAACGTCATAATTTTTGCTGCGTAGCATTCTAGTTGCTTCAAAGCCGTCCATAACCGGCATTTGCACGTCCATCAACACAATATCGTAATTATTGTTCAGGGCCAGTTCGACCCCTTCTTGACCGTTACAGGCCTCGTCCACATTAAGTCCGTTTTCTTCTAATACCAAACGCACTAGTTCACGGTTTTCTTCACCGTCATCAACCACCAGAACGCGGCTGTCTGGGAAAAGCCAGCTAACTGTTGTGACCGCTCCAGTACTTTGGATTCGGCTCATCAGCTCGACGGCTGGAACTAATGCCACGCCGGTCAGATCACCCGTTCGTATGGTGCAACTAAAGTTGCTGCCAACACCAGGTTCACTACTGACAACAATCCCGCCACCTAGCGCTTCAGCGAACCGCTTACTAATAGATAAGCCCAGACCAGTGCCACCAAACTGCCGCGATACAGACGAGTCTGCCTGTACAAAGGGGTCAAATATGCTCTCCAGCCGATCTTGCTGCATGCCAATACCAGTGTCGCTGATATCAAACTTCAACAGATTTTCGCCGCCTTGCTCAACGTGCTGCAAGCTAACAGTCACGCCGCCTTGGTCAGTGAATTTGATCGCGTTGCCGACTAGGTTTGTAACAATTTGGCGTAGGCGAGATGAATCCGACAGGACAGTTTCGGGCAGCATGCCTTCAGGTTCAAAATTAAGATATATGCCTTTCTCTTCGGCTTTTACTTTCAGTACTTTTACTGATTCAGCAATAACTTCATGCGCTGCACATTCAATTTCTTCTACTTCTAAACGATCAGCCTC
>JBGCFQ010000029.1:0-22384 GCA_045106985.1 Pseudomonadales bacterium
GTTTGCAAACTACCCCGGGTTTATTGTTGCGATCGTACCTCCCGGCGCATTTATTTTTACTGGCCTGCTAATCGCCTTGAAGAACATCATCGACGCGCGTTTGAAGGCGCGCGCCGATGCGCTAAAAGAAAAGCCGTCTGCGGGCAGCAAGCGAGTGAGGGTGACGGGCGCCATTAAATGAACCCGGACAAGCGACGCCAAATCTTTGAACGCCTCAGGGCCGAAGACCCCAATCCAACGACTGAGTTAAACTTTCAGAACCCATTCGAATTACTAGTGGCCGTCGCTTTATCTGCACAAGCCACAGATGTTAGCGTCAACAAGGCCACAGATAAACTTTTCAAGAAAGCCAACACGCCCAAAAAAATACTTAAGCTAGGCCTTGATGGCGTTAAGGAATATATAAAAACTATTGGCTTATTCAACAATAAGGCGAAAAACCTTATCGCCATGTGCGAAATACTGATAGAGCAACATAAAGGCGAAGTACCCCGCGAACGAGAGGCTCTGGAAGCGTTACCTGGTGTAGGAAGAAAGACCGCAAACGTGGTACTTAATACAGCTTTCGGCGAACCCACTATAGCCGTAGACACACATATTTTTCGCGTATCAAACAGAACCAAACTCGCGCCAGGAAAGAATGTTGACGAAGTTGAACGCAAATTGCTGAAGTTTGTAGCGGATGAATTTAAACAGGACGCGCATCATTGGCTGATTTTGCACGGCCGCTATGTATGCGTCGCTCGCAAACCTCGCTGCGGTGCCTGTACTATTGAAGATCTATGCGAATTTAAACAAAAGACCTCTGACTAACAAACTCATATAGATTCTCCCTTAATCGGGTTTTTTCTTCTTCCAGCCATTGAGTTTACTGGCTTATCATATTGTTCTCGCAGGCCAAGCTCATTGTGATTGACAGCTCCCCATTTCACCAATAACCCAAGCAAGAGAATCTTCCAACAGCCGTTTGTGCTCTGAAGGTTTATAAGAGTCAGCTGCGTGACCAAGCGTGGAGTAAAGAGCTCGCCCCTGCCCTACGCAATTCGTCCAAACCACAGGATGATCGACCATTCGTAGATCATTCTCGTTGCCCAGCATTCGCTGAGTAGGGTCGTAGCTATCCTCATCAATGGTAGCCAGAATATTGAAACCCTTCTTGCGCGGGCTCTCCTCCCAGGAATACCACTCCTCAGTGTGTGTAAACTGCTGAGGCAAGCCATGCACCGCGGGATGATCGGCTTGTTCTACATTCACCGTGGCTGCCTGGAACTGGGGGCCCATGATATGCGCGGTGAAACGAGCGCCGAGCAAATTCTCTATGTACCAATCCCATGTCAGGTGCGATCCATCTCCTGCTGCGTGCGTGCCCATCCAGCCACCGCCAGATTCCATCCAATTCTGAAACACCAATTCCTGCTCGTCACTCAACATATCACCCGTTGCATTGTGGAATACTACGGCTGAGAATTTGGCGAGATCAGTGGCATTAAACACAGCACCGTTTTCGGTGTGGAACACACTCCAGCCGCGATTTTTCGCGATGGTCTTGATTATGTCGCTACCAACTTCAATACCTTCTTTGTGGCGAAAACCATTAGTTTTAGTGAATAACATTAACGCTGGTTGCTGCAAACTGGCAGGCAGTATTGGCGCTTCGGTATCATGGTCGCTGCTTGGAAAAATAGCACTCCAGGCGCCGCTCCAAAGCAGTAAGCCTATAGCCACTGCAACAAGTAACAGTGTGATAACGAGCAAAGTTATGGCAAATTTTTTCATTGTTTTATTCCTGTTGCTACCAACACATAGTTACCAGCGCCCAGTTGCAAAGACATGGCGTCATCGTGCAACTCACCCACCTACACATGCCTACACTTTTCTATAAAGGCATACACATCAACAAAGCATCTTCTCTGCCTTTTTTAGCAGGGTAGTAATTAGGCCGATGGCCCATTTCATAAAAACCGAGTTCGTAATACAGCTCCTGCGCACTACGGTTGCTGTCGCGAACCTCCAGCACGCACATCGTCGCGCCGTCTTCCCTAAGCAAATGCAGTGATTGTTCAAGCAATGCCTTTGCCAAACCTCTGCGTTGAAAATCAGGGTGCACGGCAATATTCAGCAGTGTTGCCTCATCAAGCACCAGAGTCATAATAGCAAAGGCCATTACTTGAGTTTTGTTACGGAAACAATAACATCGGTGAGATGAGGTCAAACTGTCTTGGAAGGACTTCAGGGTCCAGGGAAAGTCTGTCGCCAGGCTCTCGAGCTTAAGCAGCTCTTCAGCGTCACTCTCAGCGAGAAGAGCGATGGAAAAATTCGTCACTTCTTACACAAGGGCTGTACCTGCGCCCAGGTTTCGCGCTTTAAATCCGGATTGCGCAGCAACTGTTCTGAACTATGCGTAAGTACAACGGCGATATCAGAACTCAGAGGGTGCGCTCCTTCTGCAGCAGACCCGGATTCGGAATGACCAAACAGACCTCTAACCTCTTCGCCCATCAGAATTAGCTGCTGCGTTCGATTCTGAATCGCTGCGCGCTCGACCATACCAAAGGCAAGGTCAGACAAGCTGCCCTGATTCGAGCCCAGACTGCGGCTGTTCAACGGCGTAATACGGTACTTGGTTGCGGGAACACCCGTTATGGCGAACATTAAGTTGCGCAGCAACTGATGATGCTCGCGATCAGCGGCCGCAGAATCAATAATCAGTAACTCACCGGGACATTCGACTACACAGAGCGATAATTCCGTATCAGAATTCGTATTAACAGGTAAGACAGTGGACTGAGGGGCTGATGGCCTAGATTCAATTTGAGGTGCCAATCTTTCAATCGCTGCGGCTTGTACTTTACTCCCTGCAGGTTTGCGAGTTTGTGTGCCTTCAGCCGCTAGTATACTTGCGGCCGTCTGCATCCTTGTCTTTTGCGGCTTAGCAACCGGGCTGGAACGCGAGTGCCCCGGACGGCTTGATTCTATCGCCGCTTGTGACTGCCCTGAAACAAGCGCTTTTCGCCCAACTAACAAAGATGGCTTTGCACCAGGCAGCTGAGTATGAGGGCGCCACAGAGTTAAGTCCATGACTTCAAAATAAGCATTGCGGCGTTTGGGTGTCATAAAAGTACCGCTGTATTGGTGAAGTGGGAAAAGTCGTCCATTACTGCCGGCCCAGGTTGTGGTGAGCAGGCAATTGCAAATACTTGCCCTAAGAGCCCCGCTCGACCCCAGCCATTATTTCGTTCTTGCCTAACATTGGCAATAGCGATCTGCGGCCTGAGCTGACATATACGCCAACGACGGCGAGCCCCGCCTAGCTCACTACCAAACGCGCCTTTTCATTGCTCGCTCTGTTTTACCGGTTTGGCCGGCGGAAAATAAATCCCGCGATCAATAGCCTGCCGCACGATAGCGTTGGCTTCTTTTCTCGGGAAACCAAACATCCAATAGCTGTCAGCATTAAACTCTCTTATACGTCGCTGGTTATGATCATCATAAACAGGAGTGTATGCAGTGTAGCTACCAACGCACACAACGGTTGCTAGAACTAATGCGGTGCCAAGGTGCCAACGTTTTGAAGCGCTTGGGTGTTTCAGCGTCAACAGAAAAAGACACACCAATAAATTCATAGAAGCAAAGCTATATCTTGGCTTAAGCGCAAACTCTACTGGGAAGTAAAGTGCCCGTCCTAGCATTAGAACAATTAGACTAGCGACGATGAACCAGGCAAACCAATGCAGTGAATTTAAACCTTGTGACCAATCGCGTAGCGTTAATAGGCAGAGTAAACCAAGAAACACTGCACCCAATACAGTGCTAATCGCCAAAGACTCAAAGGCGACTACGCTGCCCATCATCACCAGAAAAAAGTGCATCTGGCGCAAAGGGGTTTCCAGAAACTTCAACATCAGAGTAACAATATCGTGTTGGGTTTCCAGACCTACGTGAAACAAGCTTAAGGCCGCCACTGATGCCAGCAACCAGATGACAGGTTTGTAGGGGTTACGATCAATGTTAGTCCAGTACCGATACATCAATAGCATTAAGCCAAACAGCCAAGTAAGCTGCCCTGATGCAATGGAAAAATTGGCGACTAATGCGCATACCAACGCAGCTGAAAAAGACCAAGTACTGGTTCGGTGCAAAAGCAATATCGCCAGAAAGCTATAACCATACAGAAAATAAAATGCGAACGCGGCCATAGGGTAAGAAAGCAAGGTGAAAGCCCTGGGGTGCATCAATAACAGGCACACGATTAACAGTACTGTAGGAAAATTTTGCCCCTTGCCTAACTGTGAAGCATAGCCCGCGAGCAATATTAGCAATGATGAATTTGCCAACAAAGCTAGCATTCGAAAATCTATCTCTCCGGCACTCTGAAAAGCAGCGAGATAGACAAGCCTTGACGCTGTGGTGCGGTGGTCGTTGTGCTGCTCGTGCAACAACAAGAGTGAGTTCCACAGCCCCTCCGCACTCTCGAAACGCAGAAGAAATTTAAGAATATCGCGAATGTCGTCTCTATAGGGCGCATTCAAAGATCGTACTTCCACATAATGAAAGAAGTACGCGCACAGCAGCATGCTAGCGAGCAAGCAGACGATATAGAAGACCTTGCCGCGTAGCATTTGCTGAGAGGCAGGAGTCACGTGTAAGCGGAGCCTAGCGACTTCTAACGCTACGTCTTTTGGAAACGACGTAGCTGGCGTTGTACCTGATGATAATGTCCGAGAGTCGTATAAAGTCGACGCAATTTGCTATGGTCTTCATCAGATCCATTGAACATCACATCAAACAAATCGCCCTCCGGCAGCCCAGGACCTGGCTTGTAGAGAACGCCAAGACCAAAGCCAAAAGGAAAAGAGAATGTTTGGTACTCTTTCTCTAACTCCTGCCAATATCTCCAAACACCAAAGCCTTCCATGCGCGCTTCAATGTCGTGGAACAGGACAATTCCGCCTGGGCGAACTTTCGGCAACCATGTGTCAAAATCATGCTTAACGGCCTCGTAGGTGTGAAGCCCGTCGATATGCAATAAATCCACGCTCTCATCATCAAAATGAGTCAGCGCTTCATCAAACAGCATTCGCATCAAATAGCTGATTCCGCGATAGTGCTCCCGCGCGTGCGCTCTTACCGAATCGAAAACCTCTTCGCCATAACTACCGCTGTGTTCGTCCCCTGCCCAAGTGTCTACCGCATAACAAAGCGCATCGATGTCGTTTTCGATGATCGATTGACAAAATGTGAAGTACGAAATTGCATTGTGACTGCCAAGCTCAACGACTTTTGAGGGACGCAGCTCTGCGACCAAGTCATAGCCAAACGGCATATGGTCGACCCAGGTACTCATCGCCATCCGCTTGGCGTCGAATTGCGCTGATTTAGGGAAATACACTTTTGCAGAACTCATTTCGACTGCCTTGTAAAATTAGTTAGTAATGCCAATATCGCTCACCCACATGGAACGGTGTCTCCACACGCTTTTAGCCGCGCCATGATACCGATGAAAGCTGTCTCGACAGAATGTTTGATGCCTTCATTCAAGCGGGCGACAGTATCCAGCAGCGCACAAAGGAAGGCAATGCAGACGACTCATTAAGCAAGCCTGCAGACAGGACATCTGATCCCGCACGCCCTCAGGGTATGCTCCCGATGGCAACGGGCGCTAGCGCTGTGCGTCCTGCGATCCGACAACAAAAGTATAACAAAACTTGTATGACAGCGCAGCTACCAGCGCTGCGCTTATGCGAGCTGAAGTCCCACTTTAGGTAGCAATAACATTGTAAACCTTGTCACTTTCCTCTGTATGAAAAGCGCAATCTCAGCTCAGTGAAGCCCAAGGGGAAATGGTGTTGCAAGTGTCGCCCAAGTCTGGAGTCAAACCTTGCACCATTGCGCTCTGCGGATTGACAAAAACGTGCTAGCATTCGACGGTTGTAATGGTCCACAAAGCGCCCCCATCAGTATGCTAGACACCAAAATGCCAGACACCGCCGAACTTCCTCAGCGGGTCATTGCCGTACTTGGCATGCACCGCAGCGGCACAAGTTGTGTGACCGGCAGCTTACAGAACTATGGTTTGTTTCTTGGAGAGCACAGCACCTGGAATAAGTACAACACTCGCGGCAATCGGGAGAATCAATCGATTGTTGACCTTAATGACAAAGTGCTCAAAAGTAATGGTGGAGATTGGATAGAGCCACCTAATCGTGTGGTATGGCAAGAAGAACATCTGCAGGAAGCACGCTCAATTCTTGCCGAATACAAAGAACAACCGTTGTTTGGTTTCAAAGACCCGCGTACTTTATTAACCTTGAATGGATGGCAGAGTATCTTGGGGGATCGACTGCAGTTCGTGGGCATTTTCAGGCATCCCAACGCTGTTGTGAACTCTTTACAATCAAGGGCCGAAATTGATCGAGAGTTGGCACTTGGCGCTTGGCAAAGGTACAACACCGTATTGCTTGAAACTCGAGTCCGCTGCCGCTTCCCAATGCTCTGCTTTGATTGGCCCGAACCTGAATTTCTACGAAAAATGGCACGCACGGCGTCGAAAATGGGTCTTAAACAGATATCCGATGAAAGCTTTTACACCCGAGACTTAAAACATCACGCTGCTCAGAACACGCCTCTTTCGAAACCGCTGACCAAAACACTAAAGCAACTGCAGGCTCAGACACGATTTCCATACCAATGGCTGTGAGGGCCAAGGTCTTTTTCAATCACCGCTGAGATTTGATACATACCCAGTCTGCGAACCGACAAACTACCGGCATGCGAATTGGGCTATTGTTAGCGAATTTGCTTAAATACAGAGATCTCCTTCGCCGTTAGGAACGCTGGCTTGCCTTTTGAAATACACATATCTGTTGTTAGCCACGGGCACGGTGTGCACATTGATAGGTTATTGGGCGATCTCGCTGCTTTACCCTCGGCAGATAGTTTGCAGTTGACGCTAACACTCAATATTCCGGAGCAGCTGAACTATGAACTCGCAGAACTCCCCTTTCCGTATTTGTTGCAGGAAAACGCCACCCCATTCAGCTTCTCAAAAAACCATAATTTGGCTTTTGATCTAGCGCCTAAGCCCGAAAACGCCCGCTTCTTTCTTGTTCTTAATCCAGATACACGCCTGGAAGGCTCGGTACTAACCGACCTAGCGGCTGTGTTGACTTCTTTCGAAAACGAGAATGTTGGTGTTGTAGGGCCTCAAGTAGTAGACGAGTACGGCAACGTTCAGGAGAATGGCCGAATATTCCCTGACCTGGCGTATCTTCTCAAGAAGCTGCTGGGTCGCGAACCAGCTAACCCGGCCCATATTGTTAATAACGTCGCAACTGTCGACTGGCTGGCAGGTATGTGCATGTTGTTGCATCGGGACACATTCGCAAAGTTGGGTGGTTTTGATGAGGCCTACCGGCTTTATTATGAAGATGTAGACCTTTGTTTACGATTACAGCAGCTTGGCAAAACCGCGATATTGGCGACCGAACTTCAAATCGTGCATATTGGCCAATGGAAAAGCCGAAGTAATATTACCCATCTATTCTGGCACTGCGGCAGTGCACTGCGATTTCTTGGTAAACTACGATCGTTTAGGGCCAAGGCCGCCTAAAGCTATGACATCACCAAGGCCCCATTTAATAGTAATCAAAATGTATACACTTGATTTTCGCTGTCCTACAACGCAACAGCTGCGGGAAAGCGCTCTACGATGACTGGCCTAGCTGCCAAGCAATTACAGGTCATTGTATTGGGCATGCATCGCTCTGGTACGTCAGTGACCGCCATGTTACTCAATGAGCTGGGGGTTTATTTCGGCTCCGGATTAGACTTTATCAACGCCAATGTCGAGAACCCTCGCGGCTTTTGGGAACGCAAAGATGTTCGTCGTTTGAACGACTATGTTCTCCATGCTCTTGACTCTGAATGGGACGAAGTTTCACTCCTTGATATCAGCAAATTGAGCGCCGCCGACACTGCGTACTTTAGCTCAGTCGCCTCAGATATTCTGACTCAATTCGGTGACCAAGCTCTTATTGGAATCAAAGAGCCACGCATTAATGTACTCCTTCCGCTTTGGCAAAAAGTCTTCACTAATGCAGTGTATGTGCACACTTGGCGCGACCCTCGTGAAATTGCTCTGAGCTTAAAAGAACGCAACGGCTTAACAACAGAAACGGGGCAAGCGCTTACGGATGCCTACTTAAGCTTGGCTCATAAGCACGTCGCTGATCATGCCTGTTTGGGTGTCGACTTTCACGAGATTATAGCTAGCCCTTTTGATGTTAGTAAAAAAATTCACGCTTTCTTGCTCAAAGCTGGCGCTGAAGGCTTGCGTGAGCCAGAGGAGGCCCGAATAGACCAGGTTGTGTCCGAAAAATTACATCGTGCGCACTTGGGGGAAAAACCTAATAAATTAACAGCTAGACAATGCGAGCTTCGCAACACCGTACTCGACCCAAGCACGAGCAGAAAACATAGCCTTACACCACTTGACGCCCAGCTTCTGGATCAGCTCAAAAATCACGAGTTACAAAAACGTGCAGGCTTGCGTAAAGAGGTCATGGGGCTGCGTTCCGAGCGAGACAAGCAACTTACCGAGCTGACTCGATTAAAGTCAGACAGAGTAATGTTCCAGGAAAAAATTCAGGAGCTTTTCGACAAGCGGAATGAACAGAAAAGTGCCATCACAGCGCTATACAATACCATTGAACAAGATCGGCTGGAGTATCAAAGAGCCACTGATGAGTATCAAAGGGCCACTGATGAGTATCAAAGAAACATTGATGAATATCAAAGAACAGGCGAGCAAGATCGGCTGGAATACCAGAAAAAAATCACCGAGAATCGGCAGGAATATCAAAGAACGACCACGCAAGACCGGCTTGAATACCAGCGGAAAGCTGCTGTCAAAGAAGTCGAGCTTTACAAACTCCAGGAAAACATTGCCGATTATCGGATGTTAAACAAACTTTTGTATAGATTTTTCCAAACGAAGATCTGGCGAATTTGTTCTGCCATTGTCAGCCTCGGCGCGAAAACTGGCGTCGCTCCCAGTGCGGCGCAAACACTGCATGATCTTATCGAGTTAAGAACACGGATTGCACTCAATGACAAAGATCAAGTAAGACCAAGCAATCCGCAATATACCCTAGAGAAAGGTGCGCCCAGCGAACTGCTAGGTATCGCACCAATATACAGTTTGATAGTGCTAAATCGCGACGGCAAAGCTCATCTTGGCGAACTATTCGATTCTCTTTTACGCTTTGAGAATCCATCGGAATTTGAGTTGATAATTGTTGATCACTCGTCCACTGATGGTAGCAGGGAATTTGTCCGCAGCCGATTTGACTCGCTGCGAATAAAAATGATGTGCTATCAAGGGAATAACAGCTTTTCGTATGGGTGTAATCAAGGTGCGCTGCATGCAGAAAGCGACACCTTGGTGTTTCTCAACAATGACATTATTTTGGACCAGGTAGTGCTCGCTGAAATGCACAGAGTTCTGAAGCAATCTGCTGCACCCTGTGTAAGCCTTCCTCTTTATTACCCTGATGAGTCTAAAAACCGGTCTAAGCAGGTACAACATGCGGGTATCGATTTTAAACCAGACACGATTCACAACTTCCAAAGACCTTATAATGTTAATACGCTCCACGATAGCAATGGCTGGCGTCATTGGCCTGCTGTTACAGCGGCTTTTCTTATGTGCAAACGACAAGTATTCAATTCGGTAAATGGTTTCGATGAACGTTATTTGTATGGCTACGAAGATGTAGATTTGTGCCTAAGTCTTGCTCAAAAAACGAGTAAACTTCCGGTGGTCGCGAATGATATTGCGGCGATTCACGACGAAAGCGCAAGCCAAAACAAAGACCATGCCTTAGCCATTAAGCTTCGGCGACAAAGCAATATTGCTGTACTTAAATCACGCTTTGGGAAAGCTCTGGATCGCTATAGCGCGCTCAAAGGGCTAGATTCATTAAAAACCGACGCTGACGCGGAGCCTTTTAAAGTTGGCTTGGTCGTTACAGACGACAAACACGACACCACAGCGGGAGACTTCTTTACTGCGTCTGAATTTGCGGAGGCATTGACTAGCGAATTCGGCTGGGAATGCGTCTATCTTGCGCAACGCAGCCGGAACCACGATTGGTATGATGCTAGCGATCTCGATTGCTTGATTGTGATGGTTGACCGCTACGATCTCAAGAAAATTCGTAATCGAAAACCCCATTTGTTGACAGTGGCCTGGGTTCGAAACTGGTTTGAACGTTGGCCTACGCACGATTGGTTCAGAAACTTCGACCTGGTACTCAGTTCCTCACAGCATGGAGCGGAGTATTTGCGCTCGGCAACCAGTCGGCCTTGCCATGTTCTCAGAATCGCGACCAACGAAATGCGATTTCATCCAGACAACAACAGCTCGAGTGAACATCAAAGCGATTACTGTTTCACAGGTAGCTATTGGAATGTAAAGCGCGAGATAGAAGATTTCGATCCATCATCGCTTCCCTTTGATTTCGCTTTATACGGGCAGGGATGGGAAAAACACAAGCAGTTTTCCAAGCACTACCGAGGGTTTTTGAACTATGCGGAATTGCCCGCCGTTTACGCCGGCACCAAATTACTGGTTGATGACGCCAACCATGTAACACGACCATGGGCGTCTGTTAACAGTCGCGTGTTTGATGGTATTGCAGCCGGCGCTATGGTTATAAGCAACGGCGAAAGCGGAGCAAAGGAATTGTTTGGCGACAAGCTGCCTACTTACGACTCCGTCGAGCAGTTAGAGAGCTTGATAGAAAAATATTTGCGTAATAGTGAACTCAGAGTGACGCACAGTGAACAATTACGATCGAATGTTCTGGCCAATCATACCTATCGTAGGCGAGCGACTGAATTCAGGGATATTCTGATCGATCATGCACAAACGTTTTCACAGATAGCGATAAAAATAGGCGTCCCAAGCTATGCGAAAGCGCCGGAATGGGGCGACTATCACTTTGCCAAAGCATTGCAGAAAGAGCTTCTTCGTATAGGTCATCGCTGTAGAGTCGATATTTTGCCTGAATGGTATGGGAAGCACACGCTGAATGATGAAGTCGTCTTGGTGTTACGTGGATTGTCACAGTACCAACCGAGTAACGATCAACTAAATCTTCTTTGGATGATCAGCCACCCAGACAAGGTGACGCCCGAAGAGCTGAATCAGTACAACCATATTTTCGTTTCATCATTGCCTTACACCGACGTTCTGGCAGAAGTAACAACGACCTCCTGCTCAACTCTACTGCAATGTACTGATCACGATTTGTTTTATCCCTCAAGCGGAGACGATAGTGACGGCGATACAGACGAAGTCGATCGAATTCTATTTGTCGGGAATTCGCGCTTACAGTACCGCAAAATTGTTAAAGATTCGATAGAAGCCAATATAGAAATTGAAGTGTATGGAAGCCGTTGGGAATCACTGATACCTGAACGTTTTATCATTGGCACACACTTGGAAAACTCAAGCCTGCGCCAGCATTACTCATCTGCGAAAGTACTGCTCAACGACCATTGGGAATCAATGCTCGATAATGGTTTTATATCCAACCGCCTATTCGATGCAGCAGCATGCGGCGCCACCGTTGTATCCGACCACATTGATGGTCTAGAGGAAATTTTTCTGAACACCCTTTACAGTTATGACGGCAGCGCAGACGGTTTAAAGAGTACGATAGAACTCGCGATTGAAGAGAAACACGCTAAAACCGACGCACGACTAACACTTGCAAAGCATATTCGTGACAAACACAGCTTTCGCGCTCGAGCACAGGAGATTCACACGCTAATTCATTCGCGAAGCTTGGCGGGCATTCTTGCCCTGGGGCAGTCGCAGAAGGATTGTGTCCTGGATACTCTGAATGAACAGTGACATAAGCCCCGCTTCCATATGCGCCATTGTCGTTAACTACAATGGCGGAGACTACTTGAAAGCGTGTCTCGACTCCCTGGAAAGACAGACGTTGGCTCCTACGCGCGTTATTGTTGTCGACAACGCTAGCAATGATGGTTCCGCGGAACTTGCAGCCCAACACTCCTTGGGTGTGGAAATGATACAAAATATCGAAAATCTTGGCTTTGCAGCAGCAAACAATCAAGCAATAGAGCAAGCACAAGACTCAGAGTGGCTAGCCTTGCTCAACCCAGATGCCGAGGCCGATCCGGAGTGGATTGAATCACTGCATGCAGTCGCGAGTAAACAACCTTCCTATGATTCTTTTGCGTCGCTACAAGTCGCTGCCAGAGACTCTAACATTTGTGATGGGGCAGGTGATTGCTACCACGCCGTGGGTTATGGATGGCGGCGCGGGCATAATCTTCCACTGGATCAAAATATGAGTGATCATCAGGAAGTGTTTTCCAGTTGCGCCGCTGCCTGCTTATTGAGACGATCTGCAGTGGAAGCCGTTGGCGGCTTCGATACGCAGTTCTTTTGCTATGGAGAAGATTTAGATCTAGGATTTCGAATGCGGCTCAATGGTGGCAAAGCCCTATTCGTGAAGCGAGCACGGGTGGTGCATCATCAATCTGCAATAACTGGCGAACGAAGCGAGTTTAGCGTGTACCACGGTCAGCGCAATCTCGTCTGGGTGTTTATTAAAAACATGCCAACTACCTTGTTTATTCTAATGCTAGTTCCCCATATTATTCTCAACCTTGGTGCAATTGTCGCGTATTCGGCAAGAGGACAATTTCGAACTGTATTTAGGGCGAAACTGGATGCTCTACGCGGTTTGAAAGTAATCTGGTCGAAACGCCAAACAATCCAACGCCGAGCGAGCAAAGTTAGCAAAACCGAGCTCTCACAGGCAATAGATTTTGGTGTCGCTCAATTGTGGAAACGACTGGCAACCTCATGAAGAAAAATACCGCCGCCGAGAACGAAAGCTATGACTGGGGGCACCTGTTCCAATTGGTTCGTTTTCGCGTTCTTGCGGACTTACGAGGTGAAGTTTCAGGTGCGTACGCCGGTTGGTTATGGTGGATTTTAGAACCACTAATATACCTCTCTGCATTCTATGTAATATTTGATCTAATATTCCAACGGGGTGGACCAGGCTTTGTTGGGTTTCTTTTATGTGGTCTCGTGTTTTGGCGCTGGTTTGATTCATCGATAAAAAAATCAGCTGGCGCCATAATGGCCAATACGGCTCTAATTCAGCAAGCCCCCATTCCAAAAATTTTGTTTCCTTTAACAGAACTAGCGGCCTCATTTTGTCGGTTTCTATTTGTACTGGTGTTATTCATTATCTTTCTGCTCTTTTACAAGAACGAATTAACGATGTCACTGTTGTACTTGCCCATTTTACTGCTGGCGCAGGGGCTTCTCATTATGGGTGCCGGCATTCTACTCGCGGCTGTTATCCCATTTGCACCAGACTTAAGAAAACTGTTGGATCATGCAATGACGCTCGGCTTCTACCTGTCAGGTATATTCTTTTCTATAGACGAGTTGCCCGAAGCCTTTCAGAGCTGGCTGTACCTCAATCCTATGGCTGTTCTCATTGAACAATATCGATTGGTCTTACTGGATGGCCTACCGCCACAATTCAATTCAATAGTCGTAGTAGCGCTAGCAGGACTGATAATGCTTGGCTTTGGCGTTCGGCTTATAAACCGCTACGACTCTTTCTATGCCAGTCAAATTAGCTGATGAATACAAGTAATCAACCCCCTATCGATTTTCGCGATGTTAGCGTCGTTTACGAGCGAAAGTCGTTATGGGGGACGAAGATCACGCCCATCCTTAACAATATAACCTTGCAACTGCACCAGGGCGAAACACTTGGTGTCATTGGCCGTAATGGCGCAGGCAAGAGCACGCTGCTAAAACTGATTGCACAGGTTCTTCGTCCCAGCTCTGGAACGGTTACATTGGCTGAGGGTGCCAGAGCCACTCTGCTCTCCTATCAACTCGGTTTCACTCCGCACATGACAGGGGAAGAGAACGCCGTTTACAGTGGCATGTTGTTTGGGATGCAACGCGCACAAGTAGAATCGTGCATGGACGAAATCTTCACATTTGCCGGTTTGGAGAAGCAACGCAAAGATCTGGTTTCAACCTACAGTGCGGGAATGAAGGCCCGGCTGGGCTTCAGCGTCGCCTTGTGGGCAGACCCGGATATTATCCTGATAGACGAAGCACTGGGGGTAGGTGACCACGAGTTTAGACTACGCTCCAGCGAAGCCATACGCACCTGGATTAAAACAGATAAAACAGTTGTTTTTGTCTCACACGATGAGCATTCTGTTAGAGCACTTTGTGACAAAGTACTGTGGCTAGAGAATGGGGAGGCTGTTTATCAAGGGGCAACAGACGAGGCTATTGACCTATACCTTGCTTACGACCATCTAGTGCATAGCATCGCTCTCAAACACCCGGAATGGACCGAAGACACTATCCGCAGCCACCCTAGAAATAAAAACCCAGTGCAGGTTTTGAAAACCATGCGCAGGGAACTGAAAGATCAATGGAAAGGACATCGTAAGCAGGTTCAGGATCGCTTTCAGGGAGTTGTCAAAATTCACGACCCGGTTATCACGATCATACCCTACGTTATCGTGGAGGATGATTGCGGCCAATTCTTATGGATCGAAAAGACCAAAATCATTCATCAAGGAAGCAAGGAGCAAGTTTTGGCACTTCGAGCAGAATTTGACACTATCGTCGGTCAATTTGCGGCAAGATCCAATTCGACGCTTGAAGATTTCACTAAGTCAGAGCTGTACTCTAGGCTTTTGACAATGGTTAAAAACTCTGGCTCCCTGCCTTGTGAACCTGAACAATCTGAAGCACTATAAGCTTGTAGTCAGCCTGATTGCGTTCGCTCAAAAGCTTCCAGCGAGTGGCGTACGAATTTCATAACTGGCGGCTCCAACGCCCCCTTGTATTGAGCATTAACAACCGGAGCCACGAATTTTTCACCTCGAAGCTGTTCATACTGTTCTCTCAGGCTCTGCATGATGCTCGCTCGCTCGTCCTTGCCACTTCCGCCAGTTGTAGCGCCACCGTGGAACTGGTGGAATGTCCCTTCTCCAAACAGAATCGTGATTTCCGTCTCTAATTGCCCGCAGACCCTACGATACAAATCCAGATTGGCGTAACCGCCCCCATGAGTATTAAAGTGTTCGTCAAATCCACCTAAATCCTCCAACGTTGACTTCGGCAGTGCCAAAAAGTTACTTTCGCTCATTGGCAGAAAGAAACCGCTTCTGCAGCTGCCACTCAAACAGGCAATGTCAAATAACCGGTAGCCTGACTCAGGCCATTGAATACCCTCGAGCAAACCACGCTCGACCGTTTCATCATATCCACCTGCGGCAGCTTCCTGTTGTAGTTTTTGCCCCAAATGGTACCCCGGCACGGTAATCACCGCTGCCGGGTCTGATTTTATGGCTTGCAAGCAAAGTCCGAGAACACCTGGGCTAAGCATTCGAGCTCCGTCAATCATTAATGCTACATGTGACGCTCTTGCTTGTTTCCAACCAAAATTCAGTGCAGGCACTGGTGAAGGGACGGTTTCTTCTCTGAGGAAATAACGAATAGTGCCATTCACCTCACGCACGGCCTGTTCTCCAAGCAGAGAATCACTGGAGTTCTCGACAACGATAAATTCAATGTCACTGAGCGAAACGCGTTGCTGATAGGCTGTGCACAATGAATGTAAGGTATTAAGTGCTTGCCTAGGCATTTTGTATACAACAAGCACTATGGATAAAATCGGTGGAATATTGTCTTGCATGGCAGGAATGGCTCCTCCATCGTTAGTAATTCTCACCGGCCATTCTACTAAATCGAGGCGTTACTAGGTACAATCAGAGTCCGACAAATCACCGTTTCCCAATGCCTTCCTGGCTTATATGAATAAAACTTCTTGTGCTGAACAAAATGCCGCCGAGCCTCCTCTGATCACAGTGATAATGCCGATTTATAATCGGCAAACCACCCTATCTAGAGCAATTGAAAGTGTTAGAAATCAATTATTCTGTGACTGGGAATTGCTTTGTATTGATGATGGCAGTGACGATGGCAGCGTAGAGCTGGTAAAAAGCTATTGCGACAACGACGCGAGAATTCAGCTACATCAAATTGAACATCAAGGTGTTTCTGTTGCTCGTAATGTTGGCCAACAACATGCGCGAGGTCAAATTGTTAGTTACCTGGACTCTGACAACAGCTGGCGCAGCAACTACTTGTACGATGTTTGGAGCGCAATCGGCAGCAAGGTCAACGTCAGCTGCTATGCCGCGATGCGAGTCAACATTCTTGACGATAGCGGGAGTACTATCAGCCAGAGTACTATGTTGCAGACTTATGAGCGGCGACGAATCCTACGTCGCAATCAAATTGATATGAACACCTTTGCACACAGCCGAGATCTGGTTGCAGCGTGTGGTGGATTTGACGAGACAATGACCCGCTTATGCGACTGGGACCTGATACTCCGTTACACGGCCCGGCGTAGCCCTATCAAAATCTCTAGTATCGGTGCTGATTACTACCACCACCGCTCAAGCAACCGGATAAGTATGAGCGCAAGTTTTGCGCCAAACAGAGTGCTAATATCCTTAAAGTCACACTCTCCGCTTACTCTTCGTGCCGTATTTGTTGGTGTTGAGCCCTCCAATACTGTGCTGGAAAAATTTCTCACGCTCGGCTTTCCAGTCTTGGTCATTGAAAAATCCGGATTCGAAAGTTTCAATTTGCAAGCTTCAGATATTGTGTTTTGGCAAAGCTGCCCGTGGGATAACAACAATGCACAAATGCATCAAGCGATAGGCAAGCTTGAATACGGCTGTGCTCTAAGTTTTTACCTCTTGTCACATGCTGACCCGCATACCTATGTAAGCCTACCAAGCTATAACCGTTTGCATTTCATTGTCTGCGATAGCACTGAACACAAAAAGGGTTTTCAAAGCTATATAGAGGAACTGCAACGGGCTAACAACCAGGCAGATGTAAACCCGCTAGACCGGATTCTGCTTAACCATGGAAGAGGCAATGCAGATCTTGGTTTAGATCACTTCATTGAAACGATTTGCGATTATTCTCAGGCAAACGATGCTTGGGGTATTCAACTGATACTGGACAGCGAATTAGAAGACAGCTTTAGTGAAACGCTCACAGATGTGTCCCAGATACTTCATGGAGACGGGCATCCAAATGATGACGTCGAAATAAATAGTGAAGACCTCTTACATTCAGTAGAAACGGGCCCTCTTGTATATTTTGCTAGCCATCATGTGCCGCTACTCCCGGCGAAGCAGGATAAGCCTAGGCTGTTACTGCTGATTGGCGATGACTTTGCGCTTGACCCAGTTCGCATTTCTCAATTTGATGCCCTGCTCTGCAACAATCGAGAAACCGCCAAAGCATACCGAGAAAGCTACCCCTTGATGAGAGTGTATTATCGAGATTGTTCCGAAGCTCGGCACTGGGCTAGATTTCTATCAACCTGCTTTGGACTCCTGAACAAAACAAGGATGATGGGTTTAGCGGAGCATCAGATACCTCGCATAACTTTTTTGACTGGCAACCCTAGCGCGAACTCAACAAGAAAAAGAAGTTTGGAAATGGCTGACACTCTAAGCGCTATTTTTCCAACGCAGTTAGTGGATCAACGATGTTTTGAGTTGCGCCATATTGTAGGCTCAGATCTAATTATTGTTCAACGCTGGGTAGAGCGCTATGGCGAACCCCTTGACGATTTTTTCTACGCCGCGTCTATGCTTAAGCTTGCGGGTAAAACCTTCGTTTATGACATTGATGATCATGTGCTGGATTATTCCCAGGGTTTACCGAAAACATTCCTTTCAATATGCGACCGCGTGAGCTGCAGTACTCCCTTCCTCGAACAACAATTGAGCAAGTACCACCCCGACACATACTGCGCGCCTAACATGATTGATGCCGAAAAAATCAGCATGCGATCGATTCATCTTAGACCAATAAGCAACATTGTATTGAGCGTTAGCACCGACGGATTGGGTTATGATCGTGTTTGCGAAGTAGCTGAAAAAATTCACAGGGATCACTCTCAGAATGTAGAGTTCGTCTTTGTTAGCTCAGTCCCATTAGCGGCTAATTCGCACGTTGAAGTTCGAGAAGCACTAGAGTGGCCCGCGCTGTTCGAATTGATGAACCGTTGCGATGTAATGTTGAACATCGCAGAAATGTCACAACAATTGGACATACGCCTCTCGGAAAATGGCAGTGTAAGCTACGACAAAAACGCATTTATCCAATCAAAAAGTGCAATCAAGTATCACGATTCGGCGCTATCGGGCATACCATTGCTAACCACCAATTCGCCTACGCAGTTTTCTGATTGGATCCGCAACGGTGAAACTGGCGTCGTAGTCAATCATGTGGACGACATATATTGCGCTCTGGTTAACTTGATCGAAAACCCTGAACTGCGAAGACGAATTGCTGAAAACGCGAGAGCTGATGTTCTCAGGCATCATACGCTCGCTGCGCACTGGGAGGGGTTGGCGCAGCTAATGCTAGCTAACAAGTTTGAGGCCTCCAAACTAGATCATCGTTGGCACACCGAGTTCAAGCTGTCTGCTGACCATGGTTCTGAAAATAACACAGCAACACGCTATGCAAAGATGCTGCAGCTTGGCTCTGAAGGCGCACAACGCGCAGCTGATGCACAAGATAAAAAGCGCCTACAGCAAATTCGCAGCCTTAAACGGGAACTAATTAAAGCTGAGCAAGAAACAGTTGACGCAAAGCATGCGGCTGCTAAAAGCGAACATCAGATTCGCGTTGTAAGAGCTGACCTTGAACAAACACAGGAAAGGCTCAACCACTACAAGGGCAGCTTCATAAGCCGAATTATTAATTCGATCAAATTTCGCCTCAATCGTCGCTAGCATATAAGCGCCGACCTAGAACTACTACTTGCAAGCAGGCAGGAAGGCTTTTTGAAACTCTACGACTTACGCTGCAACAAATACAGCGTACGCTCGCTCTCCCCTACTCGCTGCTTGCGACGGGTATCGTAAAGCTCGCCAAAGGCGGCTTCGAACCCTAGATCAGTATAATCGGGAAAAATATCATCACGCGTTGCTAACAAACGTTCAACTTGTGAATCCGCTTTTGGTACGAATTCGATAATTAACCACTCTCCCAATTCGGTGAATAGTGTCGCAATATGCCCTAGCGGTACATTGTTACTGATTGCTAAATGGTGGATCAATGCCAAGGCCATCACTGCACTGCACTGTCCTCGCTGCATAAACGAATCACGTTCCGCATTGGCCCAGCCGATAGCTGGCGATGGCGCGAATAGATCCTGCAACAGAGGAAGAATTCCAGTCTCATTGGCGTGCTTTACTTGCAGATAGTTTTGCTCCACGGCGACTGGGTCTATGTCTTGTGAAATCACAAGCGAGGCGTGCTGAGCCGCAACACGACTGAACTCACCACGATTAGCACCTAAGTCTTGCACCACATGTAAGGTGTCTGGTATGGCTTGCAGAAACTCAGCAACAAGCTCTCGCTTCTGCGATGCTGACTCATTGGTATAGTTGGTATTGTTGTAGTAGTCGCCCCACTCAGTATCTGGCTGGCGCCACTCCAATTTGTCTATCGCTTTGCCCAAACTTTCTATCAAAGCCTTTTGGGCTCTCAATGTCAGAGTTGTCTCTGCAACATCCTTTGACGATTGAGCTGCCGAATCTGCGTGGTTGCGCTGTAAGCGGGCATGGGCATGAATATGCGCCATTAGTGAGAAATTTAATCTCGATTTTTTTGGCAGCAACTTGCTCGCCAAATCCAAGGGTATGCCGTCAATGTAGCTAGTCAGCAACTTGCCCATTTCTATACCACAATGAGCCATGAGCGCTAAAGGCGCCAAAAAATGCTGGCAGAACTGCTTGTAAGCAACCCAAGGCTGATCTTCGGTATAAGGCTCGAAAGAGAGGGTGTCTATGAATATCGCGCGGCCTTGATGAAATTGAACGTTGTAGGCCGAAGCGTCTTTTAGTACAAAGCCTTTGTTCAGCGCCATTAGATGTACGCGAAGCGTTAACATCGCCGCATCCTTTAATTGGCTGAAGCTCCATTCAAAAGGATAAGAAATAAAAGGCAAGGCCTCGGGTTCTACTATGGCGTACCTCTCACTCTTAGCAGTGAGATCAGCTATTTGCTTGGCTTCGTCAACATCAAGCAAGCGGTGCGGTACCAAGTAGTTTTTCTTGACCAAGCGCTCATACAAGCCGCTAGAAATGAAGGCATCAAATTGCTCGCTATAGCAGCGATTAATTTGCCGATACAGCGTGCCTTCATGAGTAAATACGAAACCGCTAGGGTCACGAAACGAGGCGTTGAGCCGACTAGCTTCCACTACTTATCTTCGCCATCTTGCTCGTCATCATCATCGAGCAAGCTACCTTGTGGAGGCTCTTTACCGAATAGAGACTGAATTTTATACCAGTAATGCCTGGCTGTGACACCAGCAACGGCTACTGCCGCCACAATGCCTTGCAGGATCATACTGCCGGTGCCAGGATCGAGATAAGCAAATGCGCTCTGCGCCTGCAGGCCGAAGAGCACGAATGCCAGTATATTGAAATGCATGAGCTTAGTTGTTTTCATCACACGATTCTGCATGAAAAAGGGGGCAGTAGTTTATTATTAAGTGAGGGCGTCAACAAGCGGTGTTTTTGCGCTTTAATAACACCTCAATCGTAAAACACTATTGAATTAACGCTTTGTAGAAGCGTGCCGAACAGGGCCGACGGCTATAGCCGGTACTCAAGGCGCAGCGTGAACGCATCTCCTTCTGTTCTACTATGCCGCGTATCGCCCTTTATCTCCGGATGCAGCACATTCAACATGATTTTAACGTTTTTGCGCCAATGGTAATTTAGGCCTAGCAAGGTTACAGACGATTGCGCGCCCACCCCGTTATCGCGAAGATCTATTTCACCGTGTCGGGCCACTAATTCGAAAGCTCCGAAATGCTTTTTGGGCTTTACCCGTCCAAATTCACCCTTTTTATACTTACGTCGCTCGCCTGTAAGGAAAAAGCTGCTCTGCAAGTAAAACCCACTGTAACTAAACTGCTGCTCAAAACCCGAGGCGTCAACCTCGCTCTGCATATACTCGCTTTTTAACAACAGTGACCCACGTTGCCATGCGGCTTCAACGCCAAAAAGCCATTGACTGTCGGCTAAAAACCGCGCGCTGCGCACAACATTATTAGCAGTGCTTACTTCCGCTCTGGAGCGCGCATCAAATAGATTCGATTTCCAATCGCGATAGCTTCCTGCTACGCCAAAATGCAAGGTCTGTTCTTTATTGTGCTGAGGGGCGTAAGTGGCCCTGCCGGTAATAGACTGTGGAGCTGATCTAGTAAAACGATCATCCTCGTCGTCATCCTGAAAAACACCAACTGCCCAAGTGTAATCCTTCTTTTGTTTTGCAAACTGAACACCTAGAGCTCTATCTGGAGTAAGCAACTCACTGGTCATCGATCGCTCCATTGTAGCGCGACGCTTAGCTCCTTCTAGACGCTCCATACCGAAAGGTTGCTTGAACTTGCCTACCGTTATGTCGAAGGGCTTAAAGCCATCATATCGAATGTAGGCATCATTAAGGTCAACATCATCTCCACGGTCACGATATTGCACTGACACTTCAGCTTTCCAGTCCTTTCTATATCGATAGTGCGCACTAATGCGCGCTCTGCGAACCTCTTGCTCACTGCTGGTCTGTGCAGCATTATCATAGAACTCGCCAAACCAATCTGCATCCAGCTGTAAAAGACCTTTCAGCTCAAAATCATGCGGATTTTTGTCACCGGCATGCGCAGGAAAACAAATAAGTAACGCCAGGCAAATAGCTCGGCAGTAAATTACTCGCGCTGCTCTTTGCATTAAAATAGACCTTTAATCACGATTCTTCTGGCGGCGAAAAATGAATTTTTAAGCGCGCAGTATCTCGTAAATAATCGATGGACAGTGTTTCAATTATCTGAATATCAAGACCGGTTTTTTGTTTCAACTCGGCCATAAGCTCTGCGCTTTTATCCGGAGTAATATTCGCTAAGTCTTCGTGTAAAATTTCGCGATCATGCAACAAAGGAATCAATGAGCTCCGTTCTGACCACCAAGCCATCAGGCAAACGAAGCCATTTAGCATTATGAGTTCCCACCATACCATTTGGCCAACAGCCGATAACAAGGCAATAGCAATGACGAGAAACAGGTAGGTCATTTCCTTAATCGTTATAGACTCGGTTCGATAGCGCAGCATGGAAAATACGGCGAACAGGCCAAAAGCAAAGCCCATAGAAATATCGGCGCTGTGCAATAAAGCCGT
>JBGCFQ010000003.1:0-151289 GCA_045106985.1 Pseudomonadales bacterium
AGAGCCAGAGCCAGAGCCAGAGCCAGAGCCAGAGCCAGAGCCAGAGCCAGAGCCAGAACCAGAACCAGAACCAGAACCAGAACCAGAACCAGAACCAGAACCAGAACCAGAACCAGAACCAGAACCAGAACCAGAACCAGAACCAGAACCAGAACCAGAACCAGAACCAGTTGCTGAGTCTCGTCCAGGCCAGTCAGTATCGGCGAGCAGTACATCACCTGTTGAAGTGGTTGAGCAGGGGCAGGCCAGCAGTGCTTTTGGTTTAAGTGAATTTGAGCGAGAGCTGCTGCGAGCAGAGCCCAGTCGGTTCACTTTACAGCTGCTGTCCAGTACTTCTGAGTCGGGCATGCGCCGCTTTGTTAAGCAGCAGGAGTCTCTTACAATTCGCTACTACGCGCGGGCGCGCAATGGCCAGCAAGTTTATGTAGCGGTGCTTGGTGAGTACGACAGCCGCCAGGCCGCGCAGGCTGCCGTTAGCCAGCTATCATCATCTTTGCGCAAGCAACAACCCTGGCCGCGAAGCATCTCGTCTATCCAGACCGAAATACGGGACAGCCGGACACCTTAGCTAAATTTGTCGAAAATTTACTAAACGTGTAGAATAGCGGCCCTTTTGAGCGGACTGTGTTGTCCTTTTCAACACGCTCACGCTTTATAAGTCACTGATATTCAAAAGTTTCTAGAGAATTGCTTTGAAAGAAGGCCTGTATAACCCTGCCGAATTCAGAGATAACTGCGGATTTGGCCTGATTGCCCATTTGAAGGGCGAGGCCAGCCACCGGTTACTCCAAACGGCCATCGAATCGCTAACCTGCATGACCCACAGGGGCGGCATTGCTGCGGATGGTAAAACGGGAGACGGCTGTGGCTTGTTACTGCAGTTACCTGAGTCCTTTTGCAGAACCGTTGCAAGGGAGTCGTTCAGTGCGGAATTGGCGCCTGCCTTCGGCGTTGGGATGTGTTTTTTAAGCACTGACAGTGATCGCGCTGGAGCTGCGCGGCGTGCAGTAGCCGGAGAATGTGCAGAGCTTGGTTTAAGAGTTGTTGGTTGGCGGGTGGTACCTACCGACCCTTCCTGCTGCGGTGACATTGCTTTGCAAAGTTTACCTCAGATTGAGCAAGTGTTTATCGATGCGCCAGATCTGGATACGGCGCAGTTGAACAATCGGCTGCTTGTTGTTCGGCGCAAAATTGAGAAAGCGTTGAAAGGCGATGAGGACTTTTATTTTTCCTCGCTGTCGGCTTCGGTACTTTGCTATAAAGGCTTGGTAATGCCGGCCGACTTGCCACGTTTTTACAAAGATCTGGATGATTCCAGGTTGGAAACAGCGATTTGCGTGTTTCACCAGCGCTTTTCTACTAACACCTTGCCTCGGTGGCCGTTGGCTCAGCCGTTCAGGCTGCTCGCTCACAATGGCGAGATCAATACGATATGCGGCAATCGCAACTGGGCTGATGCCAGAACCAATAAATTCGAAACAGAATTACTGCCTGACCTGGCCAGTATTGCGCCACTGGTAAATCGTTCGGGTTCCGATTCGTCCAGTATGGACAACATGCTGGAATTGCTGCTAACAGGTGGCATGAATTTGTTCCGGGCGGTTAGAACGATGGTTCCTCCAGCATGGCAGAATGTTGAAACGCTAGACGCTGACATGCGTGCCTTCTACGAATACAACTCGATGCACATGGAACCTTGGGATGGGCCAGCGGGTATTGTACTTAGCGATGGCAGGTACGCAGTATGCCTGCTCGATAGAAATGGGCTTAGACCAGCGCGTTACGTTATTACAAATGACGATTTCATTACGGTTGCCTCTGAGGTTGGTACTTACAACTACAAGCCAGAAGATGTTGTAGCAAAAGGTCGTGTTGGGCCTGGGCAGATGTTGGCAGTCGATACTGAAAAAGGTGAGTTGTTATTTACTGAAGACATCGACGAGATGTTGAAAAAAGGTCAGCCTTATCGTCGTTGGCTGCGGGAAAACGCGGTGCGCATTGCGGGCTCGCTGGACAAAGAGCACTTTGACGGTCTGCCCAGTAATGAGCTCGAACCTTATATGAAGCAGTTCCAGGTCTCATTTGAAGAGAGAGATCAGGTGATTCGCCCACTTGCTGAGGCGGGTCAGGAAGCAACGGGTTCTATGGGTGATGACACGCCAATGGCCGTATTGTCAGAGCAAATTCGCTCGCCCTTCGATTATTTTCGCCAACAGTTTGCGCAGGTTACAAACCCACCCATAGACCCTTTGCGGGAAACAGTGGTGATGTCCTTAGAGACCTGTATTGGTGCAGAGCTCAATATCTTTACAGAAACTCCCGAGCACGCGAACCGGGTCATTTTGAGCTCGCCCGTGCTGTCGCCTGCGAAATTCAATCAGTTGTTAACTTTGGATCGTAAGGGATTTAAGTCAGCAAGAATCAGTTTGTTGTTCAATCCTGAAGTAGGCGGTTTACAGCAAGCTATTCAAGACATTTGCGTCGCCGCCGAGAACGCGGCGCGGGAAGGCAATGTTGTGTTGGTGCTGTCTGATAGAGGCATTAGCCCAAATGCGCTGCCGGTCCACTGCTTAATGGCGACTGGTGCGGTGCATCATCATCTTATCTCCAAGGGTTTGCGTTGCGACGCGAACTTGATTGTTGAGACAGCTTGCGCTCGTGACTCGCATCATTTTGCCACCTTGCTCGGTTTTGGAGCAACGGCCATATACCCATACTTGGCCTATAACCTGCTTGCTGATTTAGTCGACAGTGGTGAGTTGTTAGGTGATTCGGATGAGGCGATGAAAAACTATCGCCGTGGCATCAATAAAGGCATGTTGAAGATTCTGTCCAAAATGGGGATCTCCACGGTCGCTTCATACCGAGGGGCGCAGCTGTTTGAAGCGGTTGGTTTGGGCGAAGAAATTACTCGCACTTGTTTTCGTGGCGTTGCAAGCCGTATTCAAGGCGCGCGGTTCTCTGACTTTGAGCTGGACGTTAAAGCACTCAGCAAGGCGGCCTGGACTCGCCACAAGCCAATAGAACATGGCGGCTTACTTAAGTATGTACATAACTCTGAGTACCATGCCTTCAATCCGGATGTGGTTGCCGCATTGCAGCATGCGGTAAAAACAGGCGATTACGCAGCCTATCGAGACTACGCCGGCTTGGTGAATGATCGGCCAGTGTCTATGCTGCGCGATTTGTTAGCGCTGAAATCCGATGCTAATGCAATTGACCTTGAGCAGGTTGAACCGATAGAAAACGTCCTGCTTCGCTTCGATAGTGCTGGCATGTCGTTGGGTGCCTTATCACCTGAAGCGCACGAGTCGCTCGCTGCTGCAATGAACCGCCTGGGTGGTCGTTCTAATTCTGGCGAGGGTGGAGAAGATCCGGCTCGTTATGGTACTGAGCGCAACTCGAAAATTAAGCAAATTGCTTCTGGCCGGTTTGGGGTTACACCCCATTACCTGGTAAATGCAGAAGTGCTGCAGATTAAAGTGGCACAGGGTGCGAAGCCTGGTGAAGGTGGGCAACTACCCGGTGGTAAAGTTAATGATCTTATAGCCCGGCTACGTTATTCAGTGCCAGGTGTTACCTTGATTTCGCCACCACCACACCATGATATTTATTCAATCGAAGATCTGGCGCAGCTGATTTTTGATTTGAAGCAAGTCAATCCAGATGCTCTGGTATCCGTGAAGCTAGTATCTGAACCTGGGGTAGGCACGATAGCCGCCGGTGTAGCCAAGGCATACGCGGACCTAATTACCATCTCAGGCTATGATGGCGGCACTGCGGCCAGCCCATTAACTTCCATTCGGTATGCAGGCTCGCCCTGGGAACTGGGTTTGAGTGAAACTCATCAGGCGCTGCGCAGCAATGATTTGCGTGACAAGGTGCGAGTGCAAACAGATGGCGGTTTAAAAACCGGCCTGGATGTGGTGAAAGCGGCCATTCTTGGTGCTGAGAGTTTTGGTTTTGGCACAACTCCGATGGTGGCGATGGGTTGTAAATATCTGCGGATCTGCCACCTGAATAATTGTGCAACCGGCGTGGCCACACAAAACGAAACTCTACGTGATGAGCATTTCATTGGCACGGTAGACATGGTGATTAATTTCTTCCGCTTTGTTGCAGAAGATACTCGCGAGATCATGGCCTCACTTGGGGTGCGCAAAATGGAAGATCTTATTGGCCGAACTGATTTGCTAGAGCGCATAGAAGGTGGAACCAGTAAGCAGCGCAATATAGATTTAGATCCACTGTTGTTTAATGATTATATTGATCCGGGCAAACCGCAATTTTGTACTTCAAAAGCAAACGATCCATTTGATAAAGCCCAATTGGCCGAAACGATGGTGGCCACTTGCCTGCCTGCGATAGAAAGCAAAACAGGCGGTAAGTACGACTTTAAAGTAACTAACTGCGATCGTTCGATTGGCGCCAGGTTGTCGGGAGAAATTGCCAAGCGCTACGGCAATCACGGCATGGCCGACAACCCAATTGACCTTAATCTCAGCGGTACCGCAGGCCAAAGCTTCGGCTGCTGGAATGCAGGCGGTTTGCGCATGCGCCTTGAAGGCGACGCTAATGATTACGTGGGCAAAGGCATGGCGGGAGGCCAGCTTGTTATATACCCACCAAGAAACAGTCAGTTCAAAAGTTCAGAAGCGGCCATCATCGGTAATACCTGCCTGTACGGAGCTACCGGTGGTCAGCTGTTTGCGGCTGGTCGAGCGGGTGAACGATTTGGCGTTCGCAATTCAGGCGCAATGGCGGTTGTTGAAGGAGCGGGCGATCACTGTTGCGAGTACATGACCGGTGGAGTTGTCGCGGTTCTTGGCTCAACAGGCTACAACTTTGGCGCGGGCATGACTGGCGGCTTTGCTTATGTGCTAGATTTGGATCGGAATTTTCCTGATCAGTTTAACCGCGAATTGGTGGAAATCTGTCGTGTGGCCGGCGAAACTTTCGAGCCTTATCGCATGCAGTTGTTTGCGATGATACAGAAATTTGTTGCTGAAACCGAGAGCGAGTGGGGCAAGGAAATCCTTGAGGATTTCGATCACTACGCCGGAAAGTTCTGGCTGATTAAGCCGAAGGCCGCCAGTCTGAAAAAGTTGTTGGACAATGTGCGTTCAGCGCCAGCATAAGCAGCACAACAACGGTTGAGTATTTATGAGTGAGCGATTAAATAACAATTTTCAGTTTGTCGATGTGGGTCGCGCAGATCCTGATAAGAAGCCTATTGAGGTTCGAAAGCTGGAATACGTTGAGATTTACGAACCGTTCCGGCCGCCACAGGTTAGAGGTCAGGCTCATCGATGTCTGGAATGTGGCAACCCGTATTGCGAGTGGAAATGCCCGGTTCACAACTACATTCCTAACTGGTTGAAGCTTATTGCCGAGGGCAATATTCTTGAGGCGGTGGAGCTTTGTCATCAAACAAACACTTTGCCCGAGGTGTGTGGCCGAGTTTGTCCACAAGATAGACTATGTGAGGGCGCTTGCACTCTGAATGATGGTTTCGGAGCTGTCACTATTGGCTCGGCTGAAAAATACATCACTGATACAGCCTTTCGCATGGGGTGGCGGCCTGATCTTTCGAACGTTGTGCCTACTGATAAGCGCGTAGCAATCATCGGTGCCGGTCCTGCAGGTTTGGGTTGTGCTGACATTTTGACGCGTGCAGGTGTAAAGGCTGTAGTATTTGACAAGTATCCGGAAATTGGAGGCTTGCTCACCTTTGGCATTCCCGAATTCAAACTCGAAAAATTCGTTATGCACCGTCGCCGGGAAATATTCGAAGATATGGGTATTGAGTTTCGGTTGAATACCGAGATAGGTAAGGACCTTAGTTTTGCACAGTTGTACGATGACTATGATGCGGTCTTTCTTGGTATGGGAACGTACACCTACATGAAAGGCGGTTTTGCCGGCGAAGATTTGTTAGGCGTGCATGAAGCACTGCCCTACTTGGTCGCCAACGTAAATCGCAATTTGGACTTTGAGCAAAACGTTGAAGATTTCATCGACCTAAAAGGCCAGCGCGTCGTGGTGCTTGGTGGTGGCGACACAGCAATGGACTGTAATCGTACAGCTATTAGGCAAGGTGCGAGCAAGGTGGTATGCGCGTACCGACGAGACGAAGAAAATATGCCGGGTTCGCGCAAAGAGGTGCAGAACTCGAAGGAAGAAGGGGTACAGTTTCTATTCAATCGTCAGCCAATTGAGATAGTTGGTAAGGGCGGCAAGGTTAGCGGTGTAAAAGTAGTAGAGACCCAGCTTGGTGAGCCTGATGAAAACGGCCGCCGTGTGCCCGAGGCTGTGCCAGGAAGCGAAGAAATTCTGGCCGCTGACGCAGTGATAATTGCGTTTGGGTTTCGCCCAAGCCCCGCTGATTGGTTTGGCGAGTTTAAGGTCAGTATCGACGACGGTGGCCGTGTAATTGCGCCAGAGAAATCCACATATCCATTTCAAACAGAAAACGAAAAAATATTTGCCGGTGGCGATATGGTTCGTGGATCTGACTTGGTGGTAACCGCAATTTGGGAAGGTCGTGAAGCCGCCAAAGCAATGCTCGACTATCTTGAAGTGTAAGAGCCCTATTGTCTCACTATCTCGATATAAAGCGGTCTTAACAATTAAAGACCTCAACAATTAACTGTCCGCCCGGCGCTTCCGGGTTTTAAAGCGAACACAACATGCCTAATGACACTTTTCTGCGCGCGCTAAGACGTGAACCAGTAGATTACACCCCCGTTTGGATGATGCGCCAGGCAGGCCGGTATCTTCCAGAATATCGCGCTACACGTGCACAAGCCGGCGGCATACAAGACTTGTTCGCTAATCCTGAGTTGGCCTGTGAAGTTACTTTACAACCGCTGGAGCGCTTTGAGCTTGACGCGGCGATTTTGTTCTCCGATATATTAACGATTCCCGACGCAATGGGACTCGGCCTGTATTTCGCTGAGGGAGAAGGACCGAAATTTAGATCGCCCATCGCCTCTTCCGCTGACGTAGAGCGATTAGAGGTGCTGCAAACTTCCCGTGATTTACCCTATGTTATTGACGCGGTAAGTTTGATTCGAAAAGAGCTGAATAATCGAGTTCCACTTATAGGCTTTTCTGGCAGCCCCTGGACACTTGCAACGTATATGGTTGAAGGTGGCACCACGCGTGATTTTGCAAAGATCAAAACGATGGCCTTCACTCAGCCGGAGGTAATGCACCAACTATTGAGCAAGCTAGCCGACTCTGTTGTGGATTATCTTTCAGCTCAAATTCGGGCTGGAGCGCAAGCGGTACAAATTTTTGATACCTGGGGCGGAGTACTGAGCCCTAAGGCCTATGAATTGTTTTCTTTGGCTTACATGCGTCAAATAATCGAAGGGTTAAGAAGTGATCCTGCTAATGACGGTATCCCGATTATTATGTTCACCAAAAACGGTGGATTGTGGATAGAAGAAATGGCGGCAAGCGGCTGCGATTGTTTGGGGCTGGATTGGACAATGAGCATTGGTGCTGCTCGTGACGCCGTAGGTGATAAAGTAGCGCTACAGGGCAATATGGACCCGGGAATGTTGCGAGCATCACCAGAGGCGATTCGTGCCGAGGTGGGAAGCATTCTAGAGTCTTATGGAAATGGACCTGGGCATGTGTTCAATCTTGGGCATGGAATTACCCCCGATATAAATCCAGATAATGCGAAGGCGTTTATCGACGCCGTGCATGAGTTATCTCCTGCTTATCACCAATAGACACAGATAATAAAAAACGCCCATCACCAGAATCTTTTTATAGAGGTGAGGATGGGCGCTTTCTAGCGCTATTCTCTCTGTGTAGTTCCTGTTTCAATGTCTGAGGTATCTCTAGGTTCCAGGTCGTGGTCCATTTCCAGCGCAGGTTGGTTGCAGCAACGGCCAACGATTTCGGCGGGCACTCCGGCTACGGTGCAGTTGGCTGGCACGTCTTTTAGTACTACGCTGCCTGCACCTACTTTGGCGCAATCTCCGATTCTAATATTGCCCAGCACCTTCGCACCTGCACTCAGCAATACAAAGTCACCTACTTTCGGGTGCCTGTCGCCAGTGACTTTGCCGGTACCGCCCAGTGTTACACCCTGTAGTATTGAGACGTTATCGCCAACTACGGCGGTTTCGCCGATGACAATTCCGGTTGCATGGTCCATTAGTATCCCTTGGCCTATTTTGGCAGCGGGGTGAATGTCGACGGCGTACTCCATCGAGATTCTGTTTTGCAAATACAGGGCAAGTGATTGCCGGCCCTGATTCCACAACCAATGGGCAATGCGATAAGTCTGTAGAGCCTGAAAGCCATTGTAGAAAAGGAAAGGCGTAGACATTTGTAAGCATGCTGAATCACGCTCAGCAAAAGCGTGTAAATCGGCGCGAAGTGCAATGCCTATTTCAAGATCAGAGTTAAGTGCTTCCTCGATCACTTCTCGCAGCAGCAAAGCCGACGCTGTGCTGCTATGCAACTTGCTTGCTAAGTGGAAGCTCAGTGCTGATTCCAGTGAGTCATGGTTCAAAATTGTTGCGTGCAGAAAGCTCGCCAAAACCGGCTCTTCGGCCGCATTTGCGCGTGTCTCATTCTGTATAAGTTTCCATATTGGATCGTCGCTTTCACTGGCTAATGCCGTGCGTTGGGGTATTGCTGATGAAGGCTTAGACATCGTAATTCTCCTGGTGCCCTTCAAAAATCGAAAGAGGGCACGGTGCTTCATGTCGTGAACGTGGTTAACCGCTATAGTAGCAGTCTAAATCACACGGTAGTTGAGAGGCAACCAACTGTCCTGCACCTTGAAGATGTATAATCGCGCCCCATGCGACAAGACAGACGACCTTATCTCGTAAAAAAGTACTA
Source organism: Pseudomonadales bacterium (assembly GCA_045106985.1). Taxonomy (GTDB): domain Bacteria; phylum Pseudomonadota; class Gammaproteobacteria; order Pseudomonadales; family JAUIET01; genus JAUIET01. The sequence goes on from JBGCFQ010000003.1 coordinate 8,872, forward strand.
CCTGAAGTTCAGGAGCTGGTACGTTGAGCACTTTATTCGCCCGCAGCTTGATCAATTAGGCGACTATCCAACGATGATGCGCCCCTGGTACATTGGTATTAACGGGCCCAATATTCACATTGGCGATGCGGTAACGATTATTGCTGAGCGCGACAGCCCAACCAATATAGGTGTGTGGGGGCATGACGCCGACAGCGGCCGGGTTGATATTGGCAATGCGGTGTTATTGGCGCCCGGCGTAAGAATCAGTGCCTGCGACCACATTAGTATTGGCGACAGCTGCCTGATTGCCAACGGCGTATACATCACAGACTCTGACTGGCATGGCTTATACGATCGAGTAGAGCGGCCCAAAGAAAAAACACCAGTGCACATAAGCAACAATGTATGGCTGGGTGACCACTCCACAATTTTAAAAGGTGTGAGTATCGGCGAGAACAGCATTGTGGCTGCGGCCGCCGTGGTAAGCAAAGATGTGCCAGCCAATGTGGTTGTTGCAGGGAACCCCGCCAAGGTGGTTAAACAGCTAGACCCGGATGCGCCAAAAGTAACGCGAGCCGAGTTCTTTTCTGATCCTGCCGCACTAGCAAAAGAATATGATCAAATAGATCATATGGTGTTGCAGAATAATGGCTGGTTAAACTGGTTGCGAGTGCTGATAAAACCCAACCGGCAAGATTAGACTGCGTTGGCGCTTGTCCAAAAGCTGAGCTTAAACGGTAGGATCGTCGGGCACATTCGAATTGGCATTTATGGGCAGTGGGAAGCGAGCGGTAAAGCAGGAGCCTTTGCCTTTTTCGCTGGTGACACTAATGTGACCGCCAAGTACTTCGCAAAATCGACGTGTAATTGAAAGGCCGAGTCCAGTGCCTTCAAATTCGCGTGTTGTGGAGCCGTCTATTTGGCGAAAGGGATCGAAGATAAGATTTAGATGATCTTTATCCATTCCAATACCACTGTCTTCCACCTCTACTTCAAAGAAGTCATTACTGTGCCTAGCCCGAATAACGACGACACCGTTCTTGGTAAACTTACCGGCGTTGCTTGCAAGGTTTAGAATGATTTGCAGCAACTTAATTTCATCAATTCGAATTATTTTCTCGATATCATCAATATCAATTTGTAATTCGTTGCGGTTCTGTTGCATCAGCGGCAACAAGGTGTCCCGTGCTTTCTCAATGACTTCGGCAACCTGAATATTGGTTAGGTTGAGGTCCATTTTTCCGGCTTCAATTTTTGATAAATCGAGAATACCATTAATAAGCGTTAGCAAATGAGTACCATTGTGAGTAATTCGATCAATGTCCTCCACGAAATCATCTAAGCCTTCATCCTCCAAACTTTCCTTTATGATGTCTGAATAGCCAAGGATAGCTTGCAGTGGCGTTCGCAACTCATGGCTTATGTTAGCCAAAAATTCAGATTTGTGTCGGCTGGCATTAATTGCCTGGTCGCGAGCCTGTACTAACTCTTGCGTGCGCAAGTTAACTTCAGATTCGAGTATTTCTGTGTGTTGCATAAGCTTGGCGTCGCGATCGGCCAGGTTATCCATCACGTTGTTGTACACCTCAGCCATGTCAACGATTTCAGATGGGCCACTGGGTATTGCTCGTACTGACGTGTCGCCTTCTCGGGTTTTTTCCATAACCAGCGCAAGGCGGTTCATTGGCGCCAATAAGCGGTTGAGCAGAAAATGCAGAACAAGTATAAACATCAGCCCGCCGAGCAGACCAATGAGAATGTTCTTTCGAAAAATTTCATACTCGGCAACGATAAATTCCTGCTGGTCTTCCACAACATAAACGTAACCTACGTATTCGCTACTAGCGATTCTATCGCCAGCTATAGATAGGCCCTCTTCAGTATCGCTGTATACAGGGGCCCAGAAATGCCAGGCTTGGCTTTTGCTGCCCAGCAGTTCAGCGCCTGTAGCCAATTTTTTGTTTGATGGCACGGCGATACGATTTCCATCCCATAGCCCTTCTTCAAGGAGTACCTTGTCGTCGCTGCTCACAACTGAAACAAACTTGATTGACGGAAAGGAAAGTGTGGCTGACGCTGCGTCTTGTGCATTTTCACCGCTTTCATACAACAAAGCCAGCTCGCTTAGCTCGGCGAAATTCTCAGTGGCCTGCAATGCCTGACTAACGTAGAGCTCGCGCAAATACTGCGTAGTAGAGTAGGCATAGGCAATCGCCGCGGCTACCGCTATTGTTAAGCCGCAACCCGCAAATATCGAGAACAGTTGTTGGCGAAAACTAGTGCGCTTTTTGCTTTTGTCTCTACGCTTCAACGAGATGCCCGCCTTTGATTTACTGAACTGGGTAGATTCTGTCAAAACCAGCTCCTTCTTCCAAAGTGTACTCTAGTCCGAGGTGGGACGCTGTACGCCAGTTAAATGCGCGCTTCATGTCTTTCGCCAACACAACCTCGGGAACACCGCTAAGCTCTTCTTGCCGCTGCAGCGCCAATTGCATTAGCTGTTTTCCCATAGATGTGTTGTTGGGGTAAAGCGAAAACAAGGCGCCCTGTTTTGCATGGGATGGGCTATTGGTAAAAACGACAAGATGTTTGTCCCACGCTTTACGCAGAACTAACGGTAACACTGTCTTAGAAGGCACAATGCTAACCAAGGGGATCCAAATCGCATCAGTATCCGGCTTCGATTCTTTCAATAGTTTTTTGTACATCTTAGCGCCGGACTTCAAGCTTGAGGCCTGCATGGAAATCAACTCATAACCATGTCGTATAGCGGCAATTTCTGCCTCTTCTATCCACCAACCATTCAGTTCTTCGTTGTAAACGATGTAAATGCGTTTTACCTTTGGTGCAATCAATTTGGCGTTAGAAAAAAATTCGTCGGGGTCTCCAGCTAAAGCCACGCCAGAGGCACCAGGGGGCAGCGAGCCCATGCCGCCAGCAATGAGCGGCACGTCGATGTTCGTTGCAATCACTTTCGAGTGGGCTGATTTACCTACCGTGATAACCGCCGAAGGATCTTGCTCGGCGAGCCAACTTGCCAGTTCTTCTTCCGTACTGGTGCTGGTTAAATTGAACTGCACTACCTCGGTGGTCGCTTCCAATTGAACACCCGCTAAAATCTCATCATAGATAACCTGAGCTTTAGACGTGGTGTGCGGAATAACCAGAGCGATGCGAGGGCTGGTGGCAATTGAGGTGCTAGTAAGACACAAAAGTAGCACGCAGCACAGGGCCTTCCCAATCAGGCGTACGTAGTGTGTAGTGGGCCGATAAATCTGGCTCAACGTGGTTCCATGTATGGCGTGTATCGGCAGGCATTACCGCGCCACCGACTTCTATCCTATTTATCCTTAAAGTTTAGACAAAAAAATGACACTCGTTGCTGCTAATGCAAAATAATAAAACTGTCAGGTTCAGTTGGTGCGTAACAACTATTGACCGGATATCACAGCTATATGTGTTATAAATCATTAACTTAGATGACTAATATCACAAAATACATTATGATCTCGTTGAGTTGTAAAAAAACTGTTCGATTAGCATAAGCGAACAAGGCGATGTGGTAGGAACATCGTTTCCGCTGATCAGGAATTATTACCGATTGGTGGATTTTTACTCAAATGATAGATAGTATTTGCGCACATTTTAAACGGTTGGTCAGAATTGAGCATTGCTGATGCAGCTGATTGTTAAATGCCCGCTTTACTAAAGAGAAGTCACACAATGACCGGAAATGTAAAGGCTGTCACCGCCAACGCCTTCCAAAACGGACCGAACTTGAATCAGAAGGTTGCTGAAAAGTACACCTATTCAGATCTAGTAGTTGATTATCTTGCGCAGGTTGGTGTTGAGTATGTATTTGGCATTCAAGGGGGCCTAATTGAGCCTTTTTACAATGCGGTTGCCCGGCGAAGAAGCCGCGGCGGTGAGGTGGACCGGAGCCTCGATGGTCGTGTGAGTGTTCGAAAACGCGACTCTCTTTTATTTGGTCCCAAGCCCATTTTTTCGCGACATGAATGTGGCGCCGCATTTATGGCTGACGGCTACTCCCGTGAGACAGGAAAGTTGGGGGTGTGCGTAGCTACTGCGGGTCCAGGCAGCACTAATTTGCTCACCGGTGTCGCCACCGCTTATGAAGACAATATTCCGCTCTTGGTCATCACTCCGCAAACATCATTGCCCTCGCTCAGCAGAGGGGGGCTCCAAGAGTCTTCGTCGGACACGATTGATGTAGTCGGTATGTTCGCTCACTGCACTCGTTACAACTCACTTGTGAGTCATGTTGGTCAATTGCAGAATAAGCTAGGTAAAGCCATTGTTAGAGCTTTTCAGCACCCCAGAGGTCCTGTGCATATTAGTATCCCAATGGATATTTTGAATATGGACGTTATAGACAAACCTACTATTCCTGCAATAGCAACTCAAATGCGTGAGCCTGTAGCGGTCGATAGACAAGCATTGTCCGACATGGCCGAAGATATGGTTAGCATGGTTCGCGCCGGCCAGAAGCAAGTCTTCATGCTTGGGCATGGCTGTGGTGATGCGATAAGCGACATTATGCGCTTAGCTGAATTGCTCAATGCAGACATCGTAACCTCACCTTCTGGTAAGCGATGGGTGAACGCATACCATCCTCTTTACAAGGGCGTGTTTGGCTTTTCCGGGCATGGAACCGCTCGTGATGCACTTGAAGCCAGCGATGTAAGCCGCATATACGCTGTAGGTACCAACCTTGGTGAAACGGAGACCGCAGGTTGGGACAGCGCTTTACTTAACGAAAAGCTCATTCACATAGAACCCTGTGCAGAGAATTTTTCACGCTCTCCCATGGCGTTCATGCATGTGCAGGGCCGGTTGAAATCTATTTTTTCTGAACTCCGAAAAATTGCTAAAGACGAAGAATGCCAGCCCCTGGTTGACTATCAAGCATTAAGCCAACAGGCCGACTTTAATCGTCTACCTGAGCAGATAGGACACGTTGGAGACACTAACGCCTATTATTTCGACAGTAGTCCTGTAAAGCCACAGCGCTTAATGCTTGAACTGAGCCGCAGGCTACCAGCCCATACTCGATATTTAACCGATGCGGGCGCAGCCTTATTGTGGGGCCTGCATGCCTTGCACCCCCGGCTTTCTGGTGGACATAGGTCGGCGCTTGGCTTTGGCACCATGGCGTGGGCCGTTGGAGCCGCTGTTGGTACCAGCATCGCAAGCCGCGGCGCGCCAGTCGCATGCATTACTGGTGATGGTGCTTATCTAATGTCAGCACAGGAATTAACCGTAGCCGTGCAGTATGGACTGCCTACACTTTTTGTCATACTCAACGACCAAGGCATGGGTACGATACGTCATGGGCAACTGCTGGGAGGAGCAGAAGAACTGGGGTGGGAGATTCCTGCTATCGATTTCGCCGCCATGGCACGTGCGTGCGGCGCCAATGGTTTCACTATATCGTCCTCAAGTGACTTCGATTCCATTGACCTGGACGAGTTACTAACCGGTACCAAGCCCACCTTGCTGGATGTGAAGATTGATAAAGACGAAGTGCCCCCGATGGGTGAAAGAATGAAAGTACTGTTGCATAAACAACATTGATCGTTACGCGATCAATCCCACCTTAAGTTATCTCTACTTCTGTTTACAGGCCGAAATGTGGCCTGACTTCGCGTTTACGATCCGATAATTGGTCTATAGTTATTGAGTAAATGCCATCGATTGGTGCTCACCGGCAGCATCAATAACGCCGGTAAGACGAAAAAAAGAGCATATTTAACTTGAGACACGGTCTTATAAAAGGACTAGCGACCATTTTTATCGCTATTTCACCCTTCATCTCTACACAGGCAGATATGCTTGAAGACGAGTTGTTGGAGCTCTATGCCGATGATGAAACGGTTAGCATATCTACTGGCACAAATAAGCCAATCAGGCTTGCGCCTTCGGTTGCCACTGTAATAACTCAAGAAGACATTGAACGTTTGGGAGCGGTTACTCTGGATGAAATTCTGGAAACCGTACCAGGCCTTCATGTGTCAGTTTCTAAAACCAGTAAACTTAATTCTGTTTATTCCATCAGGGGAATACACACCGCACGTAACGCCCAAGTTTTAGTACTTATCGACGATCTACCAATAAGACAAGTCTATGGTGGTGGTCGCCCCAGCAATTTCCTATTACCTGTCGAGAATATAAAACGAATCGAAATCGTCCGTGGCCCAGGCTCGGCTGTTTTTGGAGCTGATGCTTTTGCTGGCGTAATTAATGTTATAACAAAGGGAGCGGCAGAGTTAGACGGACTTAGGGGGTCTGTAAAACTTGGTTCTTTTAATACTGAAAACTATGCGCTTCAGTATGGCAAAATATTTGACAATGAATGGCAGATAGCATTTAGCATTGAGCATGCCAATAGCGACGGGGATGATGACCGTATTGTTGAACGCGACATTCAATCATTCTTTGACTCCTTTCCAACGACGCTAGCGAATGCGTCACAAGCTCCTGGCTCTCTTAGCACTCAATACTCCGTCAACAATATAAAGTTAGGTCTGAGAAACGAAAACTGGGACATTGCTTGGCATTCATGGATGCAATCTGATGCAGGTCTTGGTCAAGGTGGAGCTCAGGCATTGGATTCAGTGGGCAGTGTTGATGCGGAATATCATTCAATTAGTGCGTCCTATTCTGCAAAGTTAACTGATAATTTTTCTTATAAGGCCAAAGTTTGGGCCAGCTTATATGATGAAGAGAACTTCACGGTGCTCTTTCCCGCGGGTGCGCGAATTCCCGTGGATGAAGTTGGAAATCTGGATTTTGGCGGAAGGGTTGTGCTGTTCTCAGATGGAGTTATCGGAACACCTAGTGGGCAGGAAAATCGGTATGCAGCGGAATTAATTGGCAGTTACTCTGGCTGGAAAAAGCATGATGTGAGATTAGCGGCGGGCTTCGAGCGACAAACAGGTGAAGCAACAGAGTCAAAGAATTTTGGTGAAGGCGCTGTAGTTGGCATACCAGATGTAATCACTGGAGAATTAACAAATGTAACCAACACCGAATTTGTTTACGCTGACATCGAGGCGAGAGAAATAGCTTTTGTTTCGATTCAAGATAATTGGGCCTTTCTTAAAGACTGGGAATTAACCGTTGGCGTTCGTTATGATAATTATTCAGATTTCGGTGGTACAGTAAATCCTAGAGCCGCTCTTGTGTGGGCAACTTCATATAGCCTGACGACAAAGCTGCTTTATGGTAGAGCGTTTCGCGCACCTTCGAATGCAGAGCTGTTCGCTATTAATAACCCGGTGATACTAGGAAACCCGGACCTTGAACCTGAAACCACAGATACGATCGAGCTTGCTTTTGATTACCGGTTCTCCTCAAACCTAAGTACAAAATTAAACTTTTTCTGGTACGAGATTGATGATGCTATCGACTTTGTAGATCCGCCTCCAGAGCTGGGCTTGCCTCAAGGCTCACTGTTGGCAAGCAACGCACGCACCCAAGACGGTAAAGGGTTTGAGTTTGAGCTAGCATGGCAGGCCGCTGATAAGCTTTCTTTTGCCGCTAATTATTCTCGTCAATTTGCTGAGGCAGGAGAGACGGGCGAAAGGGTGGAAGACGCCCCCGGTTCACAACTCTTTGTTTCGAGCAACATCGAGTTACCCTCGTTATGGAGACTCAATCTGAACGTGAATTGGATTAGCGATCGTCGTAGAGGATTGAACGATAATAGAGAGTTTATTGGTGATTTTGCGTTAGTTAACGCCGCACTAAATAGATCAAATTTTTTCGGCGCCTTGGATTTCGGAATAACTATCAGAAACATTTTCGACGAAAGTGCCAGCGAGCCCAGCAATAGCGGAGCAGTCTTGACGGCCATTCCCGGTGATTTGCCTCTACCGGGTCGCAGTATTATGTTTAGCGTTGGATATCAATTTTCAAACTAAACGGACCATCGTAATAGGTCCACTTTCAGTACGTTCTGCAAGTCCAGCGTTGCGAAACTGACCTCTTTGCCTTAACCTAAGGTCCTAATAACTTGGACAGACATTGAACAATGTCTAGCGTTAAGCCAGTGGACCCCAATAACTCAAACTCACCTGCTTGGGTGCGTAAAACTAATAAACTGGGGCACGATCTAGGCCTAACAAAAAGAGTCTTGGCAAAGAAGCTACACCCAGATTTTATTCTTGACCAAGCAAATTATGAGCTAGGATCGAGCCCTGAATTGGAAGCGCGCGTAAGTCGACTATTGGAGTCTATTCAACTAGAGTCTTTAAGCTTGATTGGCGGAGTTGCGCTAAGTCAACTACTAACAGACAGCGTTCGAAACCAGCTTGCCTATGGTTACGCAAGAACTCGTTCAGATATCGCCGAGTTGCGGAAAATCAAGAAGCCTGTGTTTATTGTCGGATTTCCTAGAACAGGCACGACTTTTCTGCATAATCTTCTTGCGAGTGATCCACAGTTTTGCGCACCCAGGATGTGGGAGTTGCATGCTCCGGCGCTGTCGAGCAGCGGTAGAGAGAAGAAGCGACGTCTTCGCGAAGTTCGCCGATTTGCACGAGCCAGCAATCTACTGGCGCCTGAGATGAAGAAAATTCACCCTGTTAATGCTGACAGTTATGAGGAATGTCTTAAGCTTCTTGAAAATACTCTACTATCCCCCACTTTTCTCATGTATGCAGAGGCTCCTAAATACAAAGCTTGGTTGTTGAAGAACCTTGATTCGAACACCATTGCTGAAGTATATGAAGATCATAAGTACCAGCTGCAGTTGCTGGCAAAACACCATAATAAGACTGGTCGTTGGGTGCTTAAATCTCCTGCGCACGCTCTATTCCTGCAAGGCCTGCTGCAGACTTATCCTGACGCGCTATTGGTAAATACAGTGAGAGATCCAGTAGACTCCATAGTGTCCTTTTGCAGTCTCACGCACACAGTCAGGAGTATGATGTGTGAATCACCTGACTTGGCTGAAATCGGGAAATTTGGAGTTGAGTTCTTTTCAGAAGCTTATAGGGTAAATGAGATTGTAAGTTTGAAAAATCCAGGCTCAATGATAAACATTAGTTTCGAGAGCCTGACTAAATACCCTATCGAAACATGTCGCCAACTTTATGAAGTAATGAAGTTGGAGTGGGACAAATCAATTGAGAAGGGCATGCTTGATTGGCTTGCTACGAGGCCATCTAATTCCAATATCGATCGGGAGCATGGCTACAGCGCAAGACAATATTCGTTATCGGAATCAGAGCTCAGCAATCGATTTTGTGAGTATGATAGAGCACGACACAAGCTGAAGGCATTGGGAGTGTCGAAAGGCTTTCTTGGCCACAATTTATAAAGAGATTATGTATGTCGAACAATGAAGGAGTCGGCGCGGAAGTTAGTTCTCGCAACGAAGATTTTGTAGATAGAGTCAAGACCCGAATTTGGTTGGAAGAAAGGTCTGAAAGAAATCCTTATTTGGCAGAAGACGCATACTGCCATGGGTACAATTGCTTAGATTTAATGGAAAATTTATCGTACTCCGACATGATTTTCTTGCTTTTGAAAGGAGATTTGCCGAATGCAAAGCAAGCACAACTTTTTTCTGCTCTGTTAATTGCTTTCATAAATCCCGGGCCTAGAGATAATGCGTCGAGGGCTGCTGTGCAAGCCTCTATTGGAAAGACAGATACCTTGCATATACTTCCCATCGCTTTAAATATTTTTTCAGGAGAGGCCTCGGGAGCGAAGTTCATGTTTGAATCGATGCGCTTTATTGCGCGCGCGCCGAAGCGATCACAAGCGGAAAACCTGGAGCTAATAGGGCTGATCGAAAATCCTGCGACATACGGCTTCGGGAAACGTTTCAATAGTGTCGATCCTATGGCGGAGAAGCTTCTCAATAAGTTGGCTAAATTACCAGGCGCGGACTCGTGCCTCGCTATTGCTAGTGAGCTTCACTTGTCGCTTAGCCAGCTAGAAGGAGAGCACAAAATGGGAGTGTTAAAGCATGGCGTTGTTGCCGCAACGTTGAGCGATCTAGGATTTCTCCCTAAGCAAGCTCCAGCTATATTTCAATTGATGAGTGCGCCAGGTATTCTTGCTCATGGCCTGGAGTATGTCGGAAAACCGCGAAGCCAGGTACCATTCCTAAGCGATGATAAGTATCAGATTATACGGGAGGGCGAAGATGTCTGACACGAGTCATTGGGACGCTTGTCGCAATCGAATTAGAAGCCGAGCAGGAGGATTCACGCTTGATGGCAATGTGACATTGCGTGGCGAAAACTTGATACAGTACATTGAAGACCACTCGTACTTCCAAACTTTGATGCTGGCTGTAACCGGACGCCATGTGCCGCGCAATATAGCGGATTGGGTAGAGGTGCTGTTTAGTTGTCTTAGCTACCCAGATGCCCGTATTTGGTGTAACAACATAGCGGCTCTCGGCGGTGATACCAAATGTTCAGTTGTTGGGGCCACCGCAGCGGGAATACTCGCGGCAGATTCAGCACTTTATGGCAGTAGACCAATATTAGGCAGCATGGAGTTCCTTATGGAAGCGCTTCTTACTGCACAAGCGGGCGCAAGTGCGACTGATATTGTTGAGGCCCAAGTACGACTTCGTAGAGGAAAATTCAGCATAGTCGGCTTTTCCAGACCAATTGCTAAAGGTGATGAGCGTGTTGAGTTACTTCGAAAGAAAGCGCGGGCATTAGATATGCAGAAGGGTCCATATGAAGAGCTCGCAATGAGAATCCATGATTACGCCGAAAGCGAATATGGAGAATCTATTAATATGAATGGATTCATTGCCGCAGTTAGCTTGGATCAGGGCTTCAGTGCAAAAGAAGTCTACCAGCTTAGCTCAGCTGCTGTGTTGTCAGGTGTGGAGGCGTGTTTTGTTGATTATGAAGATCGGCAACTAGGTAGCTTTCTGCCGCTGCGATGTGATGATGTCGAATATATCGGTCCTGCAAAGCGTAGCGTAGAACGCCCGATAAAATAAGAAGCGATACTGTGATGTGAGAATCCCAGGTAAGCCTAAAACTTCATTTCATCAATCGGCATTGGTCGACTGATGCCATAACCCTGCACATAGTCCACACCTATTTCTCGAAGCTTGTCTTCAATTTCCTGGTTTTCGACAAATTCGGCAATAGTCTTCAATCCGGAAACATGACCAATATCGTTAATAGATCGAACCATCGCCAGGTCAATTGGATCCGTTAGAATATCTTTGATGAACATGCCATCAATTTTCAGGTAATCAACGGGCAATTTCTTCAGGTAGGCGAAGGAAGACATGCCCGTGCCAAAATCATCGAGCGCGAACTTGCAGCCTAATTCCCGGATGGCAGCGATAAAGTCACCGGCAACTGCAAAGTTGGTTACGGCCGCTGTTTCAGTAATTTCAAAGCAGATTTTTTCAGCCGGCACATCAAACTCTTCGAAGGCCGCGCGTATATAAGCGTAAAATCCGTCGTCGCTAAGCGAGGTGCCAGAAAGATTCACTGCGCAATGAGTAATTCGTTCTAATTTATCACGGTTGTTATGCAGCCACTCGAAGGCTGTGTGAACAACCCAGCGATCAATTTGCGGAATTAAATTGTAGCGCTCTGCGGCCGGAAGGAAGTTGGCGGGAGAAACAATTTCGCCGTTTTCACCATGCATCCTAATCAATATTTCGTAGCTTAGCTCCTCAGGATCAGCGAGAGATTTTATCGGTTGGCAGAACAAGGTAAAACGGTTCTCACGCTCTGCCTGAACAATTTCTGATGCTAACTGAACCTCGCTACGCATGCGCAGTACTTCATCATCACTTGATGCGTAAACATGCACCTTATTGCCGCCGGTGCCTTGAGCGTTGACGCAGGCTACTCGGGCCGAGGCAAATATATCCTGCAATTCATTTCGGTCTTGGTTAATCTGGGTAATGCCTATCGCGACAGAAACCTGAAATTTATTGCTTTGCCATTCGAACTGAAACGTATCGAAGGCATTGACAATGTTCTCGCAAATGCGAGTTGCCGCATCCACCGGGCAATATCGAAGTAGCACTGCGAATTCGTGACCGCTAACTCGCGCTATGGCGTCGCTTGGTGCCCGCACTTTTTGGCTTAGCAGCTTGGCAACATCTTGCAGTAATTTGTCGCCAGCATGGTTGCCCTGGCTCTCGTTAATCATCTTGAATTCATTAATGTCGATAAAGCACAGTGCATGCTCAACCTGGGAATTTATGCAGTCATCTAATGCAAGTTTTACTTCTTGATCAAAGACCTGGCGATTCTTTAGCCCAGTTAGCGGGTCGTGGCTGGCATGATAAGTTAGTTGTTTCTCAAGGTTTCTGGCTGCCGTGCTGTCCTTGAATACCATAACGGCGCCGCTGATGCCGTTTCCTGCGTCTTTAATGGGCGAGGCTGACACCTCAATAATTATTTCCGCGCCCTGTTTGCTGCGTAACAGTAAGTTGGATTTGGTGTGAATTGAGCGCTGTTCTTCCAGACAACGTTCCAACGGGCTTACAGCCGGAACCCTAGAATACTCATGATAGGTTTTGAATATTTCGCTGAGTTTCTTCCCTTCCGCCTCTGTGTCTAACCAGCCTGAAAGTGTTTCTGCTACCGGGTTCATATACACCACTTTGGCATTGGAATCGGTGGTAATCACGCCATCGCCAATTGAATTCAATGTAACCAGTGCGCGTTCTTTTTCCGATGCGAGTTCGCGCTGTCGCGCTTCAAACTGAAGATTACTGGTGATGTAGTCTTCACGATGCGCCGCAATATTGCATACATGCCTAAGTTGCTCTGCGCGAAATGGCTTGGAAATAAAATCTACAGCACCAGCGGCGATTAATGAGCCGGCTTTTTCGGCACTGCCAAAAGCGGTCATCATGACGACCGACTGTGTTGGCTTCAGCTTTAGGATTTCCCGCAGAACTTCCTCGCCTGACATTTTCGGTAACATAAGATCGAGCAAAACGATCTCATGACGACGCTCTGTCCAGGCTTGTAGGCCGGCTTCTCCGTCAGTGGCTGTTTCAATGTGAAAGCGGCTCTTGAGTACGCGCTCTACCAGCTTGGCTGTATCAGCGTAGTCTTCGACAATCAGAATTGAGCTCTTAGGAGGCTCTACCTTGCCTTCAGCAAACATTTTTTCTATGGCACGAGGCACAGTGTGCGCCTGATCCATCGTTATAAATGCATTAACCTCAAATTCTTTAGCGGTTGCCAGTGCTATCTGCTCGCTAAAGGTTTCAGAAACGATAAGCACCGGCGTGTTTTCTTTTGTGCTGAGCACGCCAGATCGTATAAGGCGTGTCATGCGCCATGCATCGAGCCCGCCTAAATCTACGTTAACAACTACAACGTCGAAGCTGTAGTCATTGAGCAGGTTGATACAATGATGATCACCTGCCGACTCAACGATATTGTCAAAGCCCCGCTCATTCAGTGCGCGCTTAATAATGTATCTGTTTCTTTCGTCAGGGTGGGCGAGAAGAACGTGTTGTGATTGGCTCATTTAATTGTCTGCACGTGGCCACTAGGTTCCGACCTTGTTGATCGTCACACAGTCCTTGTTGGCTTAATATATTGAGTATAGGTGTCAGGTTTTAGCGACGCTAGTTTAGCAGTGGTAAGTCTTTCAATGCTGCATCAATGACCGTAACGATTGCACCGATTTCATCGGTAGCCTTCACGCTGTATTGCTTTTCGAACTGTAAAATGAGCTGTTTGCTCAGCAAGTAACCAGAAGCATCGGAATCGTCTAACAAACTCTGTTGCAGACCCAGTGCCTGACGACGTGAGCTGGTTGCGTGCTGAGCAAATCGTACGCCAGCGCGATCAGCAATTAGATCTCCGGTTCCAAAGCTTTTGCCTCTTGATACGTCGTAGACTTCCTTGTAAATACCTACGTAATCGCTGAACTCCGTTCCGCCTATCAGATAAAGTGCCGCTGAACTGACGAAATGTCGTGCGAGGTCTCGTCGCTGATGCACCTTCAGCATCAGTTCCGTTTTGGGTCTTTCAGACTGACTGCTGCCGACCAGGATGTCCTGCACTCTGCGATCGGCATCTTGCACGGCAAGTGCCAATAACGCAGCCGCATTTTCTTTTACCGGGTCGCTCTGTTGGCTGCGCTCGCTTGCCAGTAGCATTACTTTCTGGAGAGCATCATGCAGTTTTACATTCTTGCCATTTGCGTCAAGGCTCATTGAATCCAACACGGCCTGATAGGGGGCGAGCTCAAGATCATCGATATCTGTTTTCCCTAGAAGCCGAAACGTATCTGCACCCAAGGAGTAACGAACCCGTAACAGATTAGCGCCAAATTCTACTGACTCTACATTGCGATAGGTGTTGAGCGCGGATCGGCAGCGTAGATCACGCGTGCATTTAGTGGTTGCGAGGTTCTGTATCAGCCTCACCAGGCTAAGCGGAATGCTCACCGCGCCGGCTTGCAACTTTACGATCTGAACGTGTTCAGGCGCGCTCGCTTGCTCTGCTAATACTCGAACATTGAGATATCGGCGCCCTATGTTTAGTGGCAATCGCACTGTTGCCGTTGCTCTAATGTCTTCAGGACTGAAAAGAATGTCTACATTAGAGGGGATGTGCATGCTTGCCAGCTGCGAGCGAAGTAGGTAACCAAGCTGCTTATCTTGAATGGTCAGCAGTCCATTGGTGTCCCCTGTTGTTGCTGCAATGTCAGCGTATCGATCGGAATCCGCTGCGCTTAGGACTTTGATAGGAACCAGAGGTGTCGATTCAAGGCTGTTTAAAATCAATACTGCCGCAGCGCCTAAAACAACTAGCGTCAATACAGTCATCAGTATGAAAAAGTTTCTTATTAGGCGCATGGTTTAACCATAGCTAGCAGTGTGGCTAGCTAACCGCGCCCAAAAAATAATAAGCAAAGCAATTAGACTGCCCGCGAATTCGCGATTGCCTTCAATATATGGCGTTGCGGCCTGCATTGGGTTACTAATACTTTGCTCAATGGCATCCAATCTAAGATTGACAGAATCTAGCGAACTTATGACGCCTAATAATGTAAGCGTTAGAGCGATGTAAAACAGGCCGGCTTTAAGCCGTGAGCTGGCAACATCGATTAAGATTAGGCAAATGGGTACCGCCGCCGCCGAGGTATAAAGTAGTATCCAGTAAATACCGTTAGTGTCGTTAAACTGTGCAGTGGCCATGGCCAATAACAGCACGCTGGCAGCAAAAGCTAAGGTTTTAGGCACGCGTCATCCCGAGAGCGCTGTTGAACTAGCGGTTTCCAGCCAAGCCGGCATAGCTTTGCTGTAAGGCGTATAGCTGTTCGCGTAGAGCCAATATTTGATTGGACCAGTAACTTGCATTGTCAAACCAGGGAAAAGCTAGCGGAAAAGCAGGGTCGTTCCAACGACTTGCAATCCATCCGCTGTGATGCATTATTCGAAGCGTTCGATAATACTCAATGAAGTGGGTTTCTCTCCAATCAAAGTTGTGAAATTGTTCGTAGTTGTTAATGATGGTGCTTAATTGGTGGTCAATCTCATCGGCTTCACCGCTCAGTAGCATCCATATATCCTGAATAGCCAGCGCACTTCTTGTGTCGTCGAAGTCAAGCATGTGAATGCGCTGATCGCGATAGATCATATTGCCAAGATGAAAGTCGCCATGGCTGCGTAGCTTCGACAGCGTGTGAATTTCGTCTTCGAACTTCTGCAGCCACTCCAGAACATCTTTTGCTATCGCGTTATAGCTAGCTTGCAAATCCATCGGCAGCCAATCATCGGCAAGCAGGGCGGACGTGCTGCGTGCATAAGAGTCGGTATTGATCTCTGGACGGTGTTGAAATTTGTCCGAACGCGCTACAGCGTGCATCCGGCCCAGTAAGCGACCAAGAATGGCGAGATTCTCTTCGTGTTCAATGTCGGGCGGAGAGCCCCCCATGCGTTTAAACAATGCAAAATGAAAGCCTTGGTATTCGAACAAGCTCGACGGGCCGTCTAAGTTTAAGGGCGAAATTACATCTAGCTCAGCGTCAAGCAACTCTTCAGAAAAACGGTGTTCTTCGAGAATCTGATCGACACTCCAGCGACCCGGCCTGTAGAACTTGGCGATTAATGGGTCAGTATCGTGAATGCCTACCTGATACACACGATTTTCAAAACTGTTCAATGGAAACAGTCGCGCGTCGGCACTTAGGCCGGTGCTGTCTATCGCGTCACAGATAAAATCAGGTGTTAGGCGGTCGAACGGGTGTTCTTGGTCTGTGTTCACGGTTCAATAATCATTTTCGGCTTCATGCGATCAGTGTATCACCATCACCATTTATCCACTGGCGTTCTCGCCGCACACCAAACTTCAATAGTCTGAACGCCTGCTTTGCGTAACACTCGGCTGGCCTCATTCACGGTCGCGCCTGTCGTAACAACGTCATCAATTAGCGCAACGCTCGCCGGCATTGTTCCTGCTCGTACCCTAAAAGCATGTCGCATATTCTGCCGCCTGGCTTTTTTACTCTGGCCTACCTGGCTCTCAGTATTAACCACTCGCTTTATCAAACGCTGATCTACTTTTGGAGCACGAAGGCCTGTTCTGGCAGCTAATTGCTTAGAGATACTGATGGCTAGCAAACTGCTTTGGTTGAAGCCTCGTTGCTGGTGTCGCCGCCAGTGCAATGGGATGGGGACCAGGACGTCCGGTAAAGAGTGGCTATCTGCACGGCTTAGCGACAGCTGCTGGACAATGAGTGTTGCCAGCACATTTACATTGCTGAAATTCTGCGAGAACTTGAGTCCGGGAATCAGTTGATCCACTGGCCAGTCATAGCGCAGCGGCGCGATGCAACGGTCGTAAGAAGGCGGCCTTTCCTGGCAGCGCCCACAAATCAATCCTTGGCTTAAGCCTTCGGTGAGATTGGCGAAAGGCAGGGTACAGCGTGTACAGCCATTGTGAATGCGAGGCAAGTCTGTGTCACAGTCCTGGCACAGCGCACAATTGCCTTGTGCGTGGCCAAGACAGAGAATACATTGGCTGCGGCCAAGTCTAGTGAAGCGGTCGAATAGTTGCTTCGAGGTCTTGCGTATCATGTCGCGTCCTTGCGAGTTTTGTTGAGTGTTGGTTAAAAAACCAACATGCTCACGGTAATGCGCTTGTTGTAAAAAAGAAAGAACCTTGTGGTTCTTCGTCGGTAATGGCCGCTATTCACCTTGTATGTGAGGCCGTAATCTAAAAAACTAGCGTCCCTTGCAATTGAGCACTAGTTGCAAAGTTGCCTTTGAGGTCTATTTTTATCAGAGGCGCTAAATAGTTGGTCTCATCAGCTGTTGCTGTAAAGCCGTTCAATAAGTGCTTTGCATCCTGTTTTAGGGTTTATCTGCGAGGCGGCAGCTAGCCAACATTCCGCGGTTGACGCACTGATGCGGCATCCGTTACACAACCAAGGACACGACAATGCCCGACTATCACACACCTATTCGCGACATTAACTTTGTGTTGTTCGAGCTGTTAGATGCTGAGCAGCATTACAAATCAATTCCTGCCTATTCCGAAATAACTCGGGAGTTAATGACGGCGGTAATAGAAGAATCCGCGAAGTTTGCCGACAACGTATTGGCGCCACTTTATCAAGTAGGCGATCAGGAAGGCTGCACCTGGACTCCAGAAGGAGTAACGACTCCCACGGGCTTTAAAGAAGCCTATCAGCAGTATGTTGAGAACGGGTGGCCGGCTATGAGTGCGCCTGTTGAATACGGTGGCCAAGGTCTACCGCATTCCTTTGGTGGTGTTGTTAACAATGAAATTGTCGGCAGCGCAAACTGGGCCTGGGGTATGTACCCAGGTTTAAGTCACGGTGCGAAGGTAACGATAGAAACTCACGGCACGCCCGAGCAAATCGAAAAGTATTTGCCCAAAATGGTTGAAGGCAGCTGGACAGGCACTATGTGTTTGACCGAAGCCCATTGCGGTACTGATTTGGGCTTATTGCGCACCAAGGCCGAGCCCAACCCTGATGGTAGCTACGCCATTTCCGGTACAAAGATTTTTATCTCGGCTGGTGACCACGACATGTCAGACAACATCGTGCACGTTGTGTTGGCACGTCTGCCAGATGCGCCATCCGGAACTAAAGGTATATCTCTGTTTCTGGTGCCAAAATTCAAAGTAAATGACGACGGCAGTGTTGGTGAGCGCAATAGTATGAATTGCGGTTCAATCGAACACAAAATGGGTATACACGGTAACGCAACCTGCGTGCTCAATTTTGACAATGCACGAGGTTTTTTGATTGGCGAACCCAATCGAGGCTTGCCCGCAATGTTTACCTTTATGAACACGGCGCGCATAGGTACAGCGATCCAGGGTTTGTGTACCGCAGAGCGTTCTTATCAGGGCGCTTTGGATTACGCACGTGAACGCCTGCAGATGCGTTCGTTGAGTGGACCCAAAAACCCGGAGTCTGAGGCAGACCCTATTATTGTTCACCCGAACGTTCGAAGAATGTTGCTCACCCAGAAGGCTTTAGCCGAAGGTGGACGCGCCTTTATGTATTGGTTGGGCATGCATCTTGATATAGCCCATGGGGATATGGGAGAGGCGTCACAGGCCAGCGAGGACTTGATGTCTTTCCTAACGCCAATCGCAAAAGCCTTTTTGACCGAGACCGGTTCTGAAGCGGCTAATTATGGCGTGCAGATATATGGTGGTCACGGTTACATCAAAGAATGGGGCATGGAGCAGATTGTACGCGATGGTCGTATCGGAACCATTTATGAAGGAACCACGGGCATTCAATCAATTGATTTGCTGGGGCGCAAAGTGCTTGGCTCAGGTGGAGAATTACTGAAGAACTACACCAAGATAGTATACGAGTACTGTAAAGCCAATGCTGATAACGAAGTAATGCAAGAGTTCATCGAGCCGTTGGCGGCCATCAACAAGGAAATTGGTGAGCTGACCATGCAAATTGGTGCGCTGGCCATGGAAGACCCGGAGGAAGCGGGGGCTGCTTCAGTCGACTACCTGATGTATTCAGGCTATTTTGTGTTGGCGCATATGTGGGCACAAATGGCTGGGGTTGCTCATAAGGCATTGGAAGAAGGCACGTCAGAGCCAGAATTCTATAAAGCCAAAATCAAAACGGCCCAATTCTATTTTCAGCGTCTGTTACCCAGAACCAGAACGCACAAAGAAGTGATGTTGTCAGGGGCCGATAATCTAATGTCGCTCGACGAACAATATTTTCGATTCTAACTTAGCAACTAGAAAGCAGCACAACAGCGGAGGTTTGGAGTAATATACCGTCTATGAATGAAAATGATCAAGACGGTACCTCCTCTCCACAAGAGCAAGCTTCAAAACTGTCAGCGGCAGATTTGGAGCGAGTGCGCCAGGTAACCAGTACCGGCATTCACGCCGTAGAACGAAAACCCTTTCGGCCATGGTTGCTATTGGGTTTTATTGTTGGCTCAATCATAATTCTTGGCCAGCTTAGCATTTGGATTGCTACGCACTTTCTGCAGACTTAATGAACAAAGCGGTGACGCGAGTTCTAAGCCCTATTCTGAAAAATGAACAATAATTGCACGCATTGATTATTAATTAGCTTCATGATTATGCATTTTGCGATTGCCTAGATTTACTAACGACCTTGCCTATACTGAGTGTTAACAAGCGCAATCACGTTGCGTATTTTTCTATTCTTGTTAGCCACAGAAAAATTAGGTAAAGCAATCATGTTTCAGACACAGGGCCACGGCACATTCAACCGTAAACACAGCTGGAGACGTTTCACCCAACGCCTTCGAACGGGTGTGCTAACCGGAGCTTCCATCCTGCTATTGGCAGGTTGCGGAGGCAGCGGTGGTAATACCGCAACGGCAATTGATGACGGCGTTACCGACGATCCGGATGTGGTTCAAATTGGCAATGGCATCGGCGAGGCATTTGTACTTGGCGAAATCGGCATTGCGCAAGCCACGCTGCAAAGCGGCGGGTCTACGCAGCTTCAAATCAGTTTTGTTAATGCTGCTGGCGCAGCAGTAACAGAATCTATACGGGTAACCATATCGTCCAATTGCATAGCGAACTCGCAATCCAGTATTGAGGGCGAATTAGAAACCACCAGTGGCGGCCTAACACTCGACTACAATTCCAACGGCTGTACAGGTGACGATTTAATTACCGCAACAGCAACCACGCCAGGCGGCACTGCTATTCAGGCAACGGGCACCGTTACCATCGAAGAGGACGCGGTGTTGTCGGTTCAGTTCATTGCAGGCGACGAGCCGGCTCAACTGTCACTGCGCGGTGTTGGTGGCGTTGAATCAGTACAACTGAAGTTTCGCTTGGTGGGTCAACAATCAGCGCCCATCGTGGGTGAATCAATCACATTCTCACTAAGCACCGAGGCTGGTGGCATAGCGTTGGCAGAAACAACGGCAGAATCAAACAATATGGGTGAGGTAACCGCTATCGTACAAAGCGGTACTGTGCACACCACGGTTGTTGTAACAGCCACCCACGACGCCACTGGCATTTCTGGTAACTCTGAAGGTATTAATATCTCAACAGGCATTGCCCAAGCTAATCGACTTTCAATGTCTGTGGAATACCGCAACCCGCGGGGATTTAATTTTGACGGCACAGAAGTTGGCGTAGGCATTATTGCTGCCGATCAGTTTGGTAATCCGGTTCCAGACAATACGGTTATCAGTTTCGCATCCCCTGAGGGCGGCACTATTCCATCATCCTGTTCAACGGTTAACGGTCGTTGCTCAGTTACTTGGGTAAGTTCTGATCCGCGGCCATTGGGTGGCCCTGGTGATCGAGCAGGGCGGGCTACTATTATCGCTTACACCAGCGGTGTTGAAGAGTTTGGCGACGTTAATGGCAACTCAATATTTGACGACGGAGACGTGTTTGATGCATCTATGGACTTAGATGAGCCCTTCGTTGATGAAAACGAAAATGGCATGTACGACGCAGGAGAATTTTTCTTTGACTTTAACAGTAACGGTGTCATAGACATAGCGGACGGCGTTTGGAATGGACCTCTGTGCGAGCATAGCTCTTTGTGCGCGCCTACTACTGATGAAGTCGGAATCTATCGAACACAGCTTATTGTGATGTCTACTGACGGTGTTGCCTTAGATGTGATACCGCCGGCCGATCAAAATCCTGCATTGAGCTATTTTGACCAACCCATTAACATTGAGGCAGGTCAGACTGAGACAATATACGGCTTAATACTGCAAGATCTGAACGGAAACGCCGTGCCAATTGACACTACCTACAGTTTCGAAACAACGATCGGTACTCTGGTAGGTACCACCGAGTTTAAGATTGGCAGTCGCACTGAACCGAAGTTGGTCTCTGGCGTAACGATAAGCGCCCCCTCAGATCCAACCACTGGTACGCTTTCAATGCTTATAGAAGTTCCTGGTTTTGAGGTGGTGCAAGCGTCGTGGCCCATTAACGTGCAATGCTCAGCTCCCTCAGATGCTGTAATTGCGGCAGGTTCAATTACATCAGACAGCGCTGTTGCGTCATGGACTTCAAATGGCAACGCCAGCAGCTGGAGTGTGGAGTTTGGCCCAGCCGGTTTTATCGAAGGTACTGGTTCAAGTTCTACGACGTCGAACCCCCATGTGATCGATGGTTTAACGGCGAGTACAGATTACGAATATTATGTTCGATCTTTCTGCGGCGCTGCTCTTAGTGATTCTGCGGGCCCAGTGAGTTTTACCACCGACCCATAGGACAACGTTATAAAGCATAAAACCAAAAACCCCGCTTTAGCGGGGTTTTTTTTGCTATTTTCTTTTAGGCGGCAACTTGCCGCTAGCGCTTCCAGCGTTCCCAGGAGCGCGTTATCCAGTTCCCTCTTGGGCTAAACTGAAGCCTGGAATGAGTGTCCTTAAATTTCTGGTTGTATAAAAGCTTTAGCAATTCATCCAGCATGGTCAGCGACAAGCCCCAGATACGCCTCCCCTCGTAGAAATAGCAGGGCAAATTAATCGTAGCGCCTTTGAATTCCCAATGCATGGTTTCCCGGTGCGAAGCATTGCGTATGTAGTCGACTGGAACCCATATTAATTCGGCTACTTCATGGTTTGGGTTAAACTCAACATCCTCTACCAAATGAAACACAAAAGGTGTAACGGCCATAGGGCGTTTGCCACTGTGATTTCTAGTTAGTACATCAGAAAGACGACCGACTGATTCCAGCGTGGTAGCGGGTGACGGTATCCCTGTTTCTTCGGCAAGTTCACGCAGTGATGTCTCAAATGTGCTTTCGTCTACGCTATCCATTTTGCCACCAGGAAAGGCCATATGCCCTGACCATGGATCGCCCTTGCGGTCGGCTCTTCGCATCATCAGTACGTCAAACGAGCCGGCGACTGCATTGTTAGTTCTGCTCTCCCGCAAAATCATAGTGACGGCCGCACGTGCCATATACCGTCGGCCAAGCAATTTTTTTGCTTTATAAGTCGCGATCTTTTCCAGCGATAGATGGGCGGCGTTCGACATTGTAGCGTGGCTTCTCAGGTAGAATAGCTAGTTTATCAACTAGAGAGTCGGTTGTTATGGCATTAGTAACGCTCATCAATGCTCGCACAGCAGCACACGCTGGGCAGGCTTTCGAATGCGCAGCCTGGCAGTTGCAGCGTGGCCAAAAATGGCTCATTGCCGGCACGAATGGCTCAGGTAAAACCACCATGGCCCATGTGTTGTGTGGCCAGGTTGCGCTGTCGCGTGGCGAAATGATCGTCGATGACGATTTTGATGCAAATAGTAATATAGCTCTTGTCTCGTTTGAGCAACAGCAATACTTACACGAGCGAGACGATCGATTTGATGACAGCGAATTGCGCGAAGATGCCAATGACCCAGGTACTCTTGTATGTAACTTTTTGGGTGAGCAAGATTGCAATGAGAAAATTTATCGTGACTGGGTAGAAGAACTAGAGATCGACTCACTTCTGCAAAAAGGCATTCGCCGACTATCAACCGGCCAAATGCGCAGAGTGTTAATTGCCAAGGCAGTACTTAGCAACGCTGAAGTTCTTATTCTTGATGACCCGCTGGCAGGTTTAGATCGTCAGCTACAAATCCGTTTTTCAAAATTGCTTGATAGAGTGTTTGAAAAACTGGAAACCGTGTTGGTTCTCAGTAGCAGAATGGACGACCTCACCCCGCGCTTCGATCATCTACTGCTGTTGGTTGATGGCGTGGTGGTGCAGCAAGGTAAGGTAACGCCAGCGTCTGTCGGCGAAGCGCGCCAGCGTTGGGCGTCACATCAAGCGAACCGACACCGTGCTGTCACATCATGGCCTGCACCGCTGGAATTGGAGGTGAACGCCAGTGAACCCCTGCTGCAACTTAAGGATGTGTCTGTTAGCTTCGCAGAGAATGCAGTATTTACCGGATTAAATTGGGTAATGGAACATGGGCAGCACACAATGATCAGTGGGCCGAATGGCTGTGGTAAATCGACACTGCTGGCGATGTTGACCGGGGAAAATCCAAAGGCCTACGGTCAACAAGTGTCACTGTTCGGTCGAAAGAAAGGCAGCGGTGAGTCTATTTGGGATCTGCGCAAAAACTTTGGTGTGGTCAGTACAGCTCTGCAACAAAAGTACGCCAAGGGATACAGCGTAGCTGAGGTTGTACAATCAGGCTTCCAAGACAGTGTTGGTCTATACGCTGAAGCGGGAGATCAGCAGCGCGATATTGCAGCGCAATGGTTGGCCATAGTGGGTGCGCCGGAATTGGAAAACCGCCGTTTTGACAAGTTGTCTTACGGCCAGCAAAAATTAATTTTGATCGCGCGCGCTATGGTCAAGCAGCCGCTGTTGTTAATTCTTGATGAGCCCTGCATTGGCCTCGATGATCAAAACAAAAACAGGGTGCTGGAGTTGGTAGACGAAATAGCCAGTAACAGTCGAAGCCACTTATTGTTCGTGAGTCATGTTTCGGATGAGCGACCGGCGTGCATAACCCAGCTGCTGCAATTCGTGTGGAATGAGCACGCCAGCTGCTACACGATTGATGTTCAAACTGTTGGCCTATAAAACGCACAGTACTGTGCATGAAAAGGAGATCTATAGCATGCTGTCTCGAGCTCGCTGTTCGGTGTCCCTTAGCTTTTTCGCAATTCGGCCAACCGGTTGTAAGCTCAAGCCCTTTCTCGCCATTTGCAGCGCACTGCCCGGCTGGTGCTGCTTCAGTTTTAGTTCCGCTAGCTCGTAATAACTAAGAGGTTCACGCGGAGCAATACGCAAGGCGCGATTGAGTAAGCGTTCCGCCTTATCGTAATCACCGGTCCGGCTTGCGAGTTGTGCCTGCGCTCTTAAATCATCAGTAGCCGAGCGCTCGTTTCTCAGTCGATCGGAAGACTGCCTTGTGTTTACCGTCGACGGAGTAGCAATCGCAACACGCTCATTAGTATTTGGTTTCGTATTTTGATCGTCACCATTTTGCGCTGGCTGGTCGCCGCCTATTGTTGTTTGGCTTGTTTGTTGGGGTAACTGTTCACTAGGTCTCTGGGGTTCTAGTGGTGTGTAAGTACAGCCCGCAAACAGAATGGGTAAACAGGCTAGCTTGATAAACTTCTGAATCATCTTGTGTTACTCCTGTTAGTTATTGCGTCGCTGAAATAAGTTTTTGAGCCAGTTTGGCGTTCGATTTGATCGCCTAGCACAGGCCGCTTGGTCAATAGGCTCCGTGCCCGACACATAAGGAATGTAATCGCTGTTTTCACAACCCTCTGCGCTCAGCCCACCGGTTTCGCGGTCTGTCCAGGCGTAGCTAACACCTGCAGGCCTGACAAATTCCATCGGCTGGCGGCTTATATCGCGAAACAGGTAAGACCATGCTCTAAGCGCGCCACTGCTGCCAGTGATTGAGGTCTTCTTGTAATCGTCGTTACCCATCCAAACAACGGCCAGGTAATCGCCAGTAAAGCCGGCAAACCAACTGTCTCGCTGTCCATTACTGGTGCCCGTTTTACCTGCGCTCGCGAGCGAGCCCGGTATAAAGCTGTAGGCGCTGCGGCCGGTACCATTACGCATCGTTTCCTGTAAAGCGTAATGAAGCAAGTGCAAGGTGTCGGATGGCACTTGTTGTTCAATCTCCAAACCATAGTGCTTTACGGCTAGGCCCTGTGCGTCCACTATTTCGCGAATAGCGCGCTGTGGACTATTAAAGCCGCCGCTGGAAAGGGTTTGGTACATTGCGGCAACGTCGATAAGCGCCATTTCATGCGAGCCCAAAAATAAGCTAGGCAGCTTGGGTATGTCGCCTTCAACGCCCAGTTTGCGAAGCGTGGCGTGAACTTGCTCTATCCCTAATTCCAGGCCTAGTCGGGCACTTGCCTGGTTATACGATTTGCTTAAAGCCTCAAGTAGGCTCACTGGCCCATGGCTGGTTTTGTCAAAGTTGTTAGGCGACCAGACGCTGCCATCGGGCTGCGGAAGCTCAAAGGCTTCGTCTTCTATTTTACTCGCCAAAGTGTATCGATCAGGTTGCTCAAGTGCGGTCAAAAATATCGCGGGTTTTATGAGTGAACCTACCGGGCGTTTTGCATCCAGCGCGCGATTAAAGCCAGCGTATCTTGGTTCCTTGCCGCCTACTATAGCTAACACATCACCAGTGCTGCTGTGGGTAACTATCATGGCCGCTTCAAGCGGTGTGGCTTCTTGAGCACCGGCCTGACTCATGGCTGGCCTCTTGTTTATGTCAGCAAAAGCCAGTGTCAGACTCTTTTCCGCAGCGGTTTGTACCAATGGGTCAAAATTGGTAAAGATGCGCAGGCCATCACTTTGTAAGTCTTCCAGACGGTAATCATTACTCAGCTGGCGACGGACAAGGTCTAGATAAGCGGGCTGGCGAATGCTGCGGCTTGCCTTGCTACTCAGCCCAAGCGGAAGTTTTTTGGCAAAGTTGGCTTCGTCATCACTCATGATGCCTTGTTCAGCCATTACGCCCAGCACCAGATTTCGCCTGGCCATAGCGCGCGCTGGATTGCGTGTGGGGTGAAAGTACGACGGCCCTTTGATCATTCCAACCAATAGAGCGTATTGATGAGGTAACAGCTCGGCCAGCGGCTGATTGAAGAAGTATTGACTGGCGAGGGCAAAGCCATGCACGGCTCGGCTGCCGTCTTGCACTAAAAACACTTCGTTGAGAAACATTTGGAGTATTTTTTCTTTGCTGGTTTTTCGTTCCAGCATCAGAGCCATAGGAATTTCGCTTATCTTTCGCGCCAGGCTACGGTCTTGTGTTAGAAATAGGTTTTTCACTAATTGTTGAGTGATAGTGCTGCCACCCTGGGTGAAACGACCTTGCTTTATATTGACCAGCATCGCTCTAGCGATACCTCTTAAAGAAATACCTCTGTGCGAGTAAAAACTACGATCTTCTACCGCCAATAAGGCGTCTAGCATTCCTTTTGGCGTCTGGTCCAAGCTAATGAGTAAACGATCTTCGTTATGGCCGGGGTAAATCCCGCCTATCAGCAACGGTTCCAGACGCAATAAACTAAGTCGCGAACTTCCTGGCGCGCGCATGTTGACGAGTTTTCCGTTTGACCACTGAAGGCTTACTTTGCGGGCTTTCTCTACGCTGTCTGCAAAAGCAAAGCCTCGGGTGTATACATTGAGTGCATTCGGTCCTGTGGAAAAGTGCCCTGCTGAATCGCTGCTTCCGCGCTTATAGCCTAGCAACTCTAACTCGGTAACAACTTGTGCGCGGCTTAAAGAGCTGCCTACAAACAGCTCCAGCGGCCGGCCATACACTTTGGCAGGAATACTCCACTGATGATTATTGAATTTATCGCCAAGTGCCTGACTCATCCAAAAACCAGCAAGCACAGCACACAGCACAAGTGCTAGCAGCAACCACAGCAAGATGCGCCGCAGTTTTTGCCATATCGAGGGTTTTTTCTTCCGTGTTTTTGTATTGCGCCGTGGGCGCTTTTTAGTTGCTGCCAAGATAATAGATAGATGTATGCGTATAGCACTTTACTATCGCAAGCTTGTCAGGTTGTTGCTAATGAAAATACTGGTATTAGGCACTTCAATTTGCACGAGGGCTGATGCTAACCGCTGGTAAATAGGCCTGCTACACTGAAATAAGGCGATTCTGAATAACGACAATGAAAAAACAGCAACTGCTAACTCCGTGGCTTCTCTTCATCTGTATGCTGGTAACACCGGCCTTTGCCCAAGAAGTTCGGGTGGACGGTTTATTTGCTGGCCAAGCCGTACTAACTATCGATGGTAAAAGACGCTTGTTGAAGAAGGGCGACACCAGCCCAGAAGGTGTGCGCTTACTGCGAGCGTCCACGACAAAGGCAGTGATTGAGATTAATGGCAAGCGCAGTACGCTGGGGCTATCAAACACAATCAATTCCAGCTTTCGCAAAGTTGATCGCAAGCAAGTTGCTATACCGAAAAACCGCCAGAATGCCTATTATGTAGGCGGCTCTATTAATGGCAAGAGCATAAAAATGCTGGTCGATACCGGTGCAACACACATTGCCATGAACAGCACCCATGCCAGGCAACTGGGTATTAACTACGAAAAATTGGGCAAGAAAGGCGGCCTTTCTACGGCCAGTGGTATTGTAGAAGTGTGGTATCTGGACTTGCAGATTGTTGATGTGGCCGGTATTACCGTGCGTAACGTGTTGGCCTCCATTAGCGAAGGCAGTTTTCCGTCGCAGGTATTACTGGGTATGAGCTTTCTTAACCATGTGCGTATGGAAGAAAAAGCAGGCGCTTTGTACCTTACCGAGAGACACTAGACGCTATCAGCACCTGAAATCTGCCATTCAAGTCGAATATTCTCCCCTTTTTCATGTTCTTCCACTCTCGCCCTCATCCTTTTTATGTCTTGCGCTGTAATCTGTTAAAATGGCTGGTTCCAGTTCATAGCTGCTCAGTGCGCTATAAAGAGAAAGAGGTTGATGTGTCGGTTAAATTTGTAACCTCATCCAAGATCCCAACTCCATGGGGAATTTTCGATATTCACGGCTTTGAAGAGCCAGCAACGGGTAAAGAGCACGTTGTATTATCGTTTGGCGAGCTCACAGGCGATGAGCCCGTGTTGGCCAGAGTGCATTCTGAATGCCTTACCGGCGACGCTTTCTTTAGCATGCGTTGTGATTGTGGTCCTCAGCTTGAAACTGCCTTGCGACGAATTGCGAAAGAGAAGCGAGGAATGGTTCTATACCTGCGCCAGGAAGGTCGAGGTATTGGACTCCTTAACAAGCTTAAAGCCTACAATCTTCAGGATAAAGGCGCTGATACTGTGGAAGCCAATGAGCAATTGGGTTTTGAAGCCGATATGCGTGAATATCAAATCTGTGAAGAAATGTTTGCTCATTTGGGGGTGAAATCAGTAAAGCTGATGACTAACAACCCTCGCAAAGTCAAAGCGCTCGAAGACATTGGTATAGTGGTAGCCGAGCGTTTGGAACTCCATACCGGGCATAACCCGCACAATTCGCACTACCTCTCAACCAAGGCTGGCAAGCTAGGTCACTTATTTGATATGTGAGTGAAAGGACGGACAGGAATAGGCAACGAAAATGCAACGGTGCTGCTGAGCTAGTCCGCCAAAGCGCGGTCATGCAAACTGAGTACTTCTGGTTCAAATGCCAATAGCCCCAGTTGCTCACATTTAAGCTCGATGGATTGTTGAATGCCAGCAGCATCCAGGCCGCATTCAGCTCGCATATGCTGCTGTTTGCCATGCTCTACGTAGCGATCTGGCAGGCCAAGTTGCAGAACCGGTGTTTGCACATTATTGGCTTGAAAAAACTCAATGACTGCGCTGCCAGCACCGCCCATTACTGCATTTTCTTCCAGCGTGACAAAGAGCTTGGCATGTTCTGCTAGCTGCAGTAATAAAGCTTCATCCAGAGGCTTTACGAAGCGCATGTCGATCAGTGTCGTGTTAAGTGCATCGGCGACGGGTGTCGCTTCGTGAAGCAATGCGCCGAAGTTAAGGATGACCGTCTGCGCGCCAATGCGCTTTGTAATCGCTTTGCCAATTTCGGCCGTGTTGAGCTCGGTGTCAATTGATGCGCCGGTTCCCGCGCCACGTGGGTAGCGAACCGACGCAGGCCCCTGATGTTGATAAGCCGTGTTCAGCAGCAGTCGGGTTTCATTTTCATCTGACGGTGTTGCTACTACCATATTGGGTATGCAGCGCAGGTAGCTAATGTCAAAGCTGCCCGCATGAGTTGGACCATCTTCGCCGACGAGACCTGCACGGTCCAAGCAAAAGGTGACGTTCAGATTTTGCAGGGCCACATCATGAATCAATTGATCGTAAGCGCGTTGTAAAAAAGTAGAGTAAATGGCGACAACAGGTTTCAGACCATCGCAAGCCATGCCGGCCGCGAGGGTTACCGAATGTTGTTCAGCAATGGCAACGTCGTGATAGCGTTCCGGAAATCGCTCAGAAAACTCCACCATGCCAGAGCCTTCACCCATCGCAGGTGTTATGCCAAT
Source organism: Pseudomonadales bacterium (assembly GCA_045106985.1). GTDB lineage: Bacteria > Pseudomonadota > Gammaproteobacteria > Pseudomonadales > JAUIET01 > JAUIET01. Next base: position 38,363 of record JBGCFQ010000003.1, read on the forward strand.
CAGTAGTGGATCGCTCTCAGCGGCATCACACAACCAGTCACCGAAAACTTGCTGGTATTTAGGTGCTGAGACTGCCGCAGTGGCGCTTGCCGGCGGAGCATCCGCCAGTGGTTTGGGCTCAATTTTGTTAATGGCGTGGTAACCAACTGGGTCTTTTTCAGCGGGCAAAAATCCCTGACCCTTGCGTGTGAATACATGCAACAACTGCGGGCCTTCTAGCTCAGCCATATTGCGCAAAGTCGTGACCAGGCTATCAATGTCATGGCCGTCTATAGGCCCAATATAATGGAAACCCAGTTCTTCGAATAAAGTACCGGGCGCTACCATCCCCTTCATATGCTCTTCAGTGCGACGCGCAAGTTCTTTTGCAGGCGGAATATTGGCCAGTACTTTTTTGCTGCCTGCCCGCAAAGAAATATACAATTTGCTGGCCCAAATTTTAGCAAAATAATTAGCCAGCCCTCCTTGATTATGCGAGATAGACATTTGATTGTCGTTTAGAACAACCAGCATATTAGATTTAGTATGCGCCGCGTGATTCAGTGCTTCAAACGCCATACCCGCCGTCATGGAGCCATCACCAATCACCGCGCACACTTTGCGTTGTTCGTTCTTTTGTTGCGCGGCCAAAGCCATACCCAGTGCCGCACTAATGCTTGTGCTTGAGTGTCCAACGCCGAACGTATCGTATTCTGATTCTGACCGTTTTGTGAAACCGGCCAGTCCACCGCCCTGACGCATACTGTGCATGGTATTGCGTCGGCCGGTAAGAATTTTATGTGGGTAGGTTTGGTGGCCTACATCCCAAACCAATCGGTCGTGCGGAGTGTTGAACACATAATGTAATGCAATAGTGAGCTCGACGACGCCCAGTCCGGCGCCAAAGTGTCCACCTGTTTGCCCAACCGAGTACAGTAGATATTCGCGTAACTCATTGGCCAAACCACTTAGTTGGCCAGGGCTTAGTTCACGCAGTTGTTCCGGAAGTTCAATAGCATCAAGCAATGGCGTAACAGGGCGGGCTGAGGGAAATTCCTCAAATGTTTTGCGCTGTACCGACATTACTGCTTTAGCTCAGAATAGGATGGAGAGGCCGTAATTGTACCCTATTGTGTGGTCTCGGTTGGACGCCATTGTAAACATTACTGCTGCAGCCAGGAACTTGCAAATAGAGGGTACTGCGCGGCACGATATAGAGCCTAGTGCACGCGTCGCACAATGTAAGTGGCTAATTGGTGCAGAATGTCGGTAGAACCAGCCAGGCCCACGAGTTCATTCTGTGCTCGAGTGCATAACTCAAGGGCGTAGCGTTGCGAGGGCTCCAGGCCAATCATTTCGGGGTATGTCGGTTTATCTAGTAGCTGGTCAGAACCCTGTTGTTTGCCCAATTGTTCCGTATCGCCAATGATATCCAGTACATCGTCCACCACCTGAAAGGCTAAACCGACTAATTCTCCATAGCGTCTTAGGCGAGCACACTGCTCATTATGAGCATTGGCGCAAATTGCTCCCATCTCCAGTGCCGCACAGATGAGCGCGCCCGTCTTGGCCCTGTGCATACCTTCCAGTTGCTGCTGGGTGAGCTTGATGGCTTGTTTTGATGCTGCCGCCGCGCTTATATCAATCATTTGGCCGCCAACCATGCCACTCGCGCCGGCAGCGTGAGCAAGGGTGTGGCTTATTCGACGATGTTGCCCATCATTCAGGTCTTCACAAGCGGCCAGCTGCTCAAACGCGAGCGCCTGCAAGCCGTCACCGGCTAAAATAGCGGTCGCTTCATCATATGCAATGTGGCAGCTAGGTTTGCCGCGCCTAAGGTCGTCATCATCCATGGCGGGCAAGTCATCATGGACCAATGAATACGAGTGAATCAGTTCCAGTGCGACAGCTGTGGCATCCACGCGTTGTGGCAACTCGCTCAGTGGCTCAGCTTCCACAGTGCTACTGGGGTTACTATCGCTGTCAGTAGTAGCCAGAAATGCCGCATAGGTCATTGTTGGTCTTAGACGTTTTCCGCCATTCATAACGGCGTAGCGCATCGCTGCGTCTATCCCGCCCAATGCCTCATTGTGGCTCAGGGCGTATTCGAGAGCGCTGTTGACGCGCTCTTGTGCTTGTTTGTGGAACTTTGTGAACGTATCAATCATCGTTGCTGGGGTCACTATCGTCGTCCAACACGACTGCGCTCAGTTCGCCGTTGTCGCTGATCAATTTTTGAACTCGCTGTTCGGCTTTTTGCAAGGCGGTCTGGCATTCACGGGTGAGCTTGATGCCTTTCTCAAAAGCGGCCAGCGAATCTTCCAGGCTCAACTCTCCCGATTCCATATTCACTACCAGTGCTTCAAGGTCTTCCAGGTTTTGTTCAAAATTTAGCCTTTTTTTGCTGGCAGGCATATGTATAACCTCTTTCTCTAGACAGGCTCAAATTCTACCAGCCTGCTACACTAAATGGAGAAAAGGATTACTTGCAGCTCTGCTGCCTCATCACAAGGAGCAAGTGGTGGATTTAGCGACTCTCATCGGTCTTTTAGGTTCGTTCGGCATTGTCATAATGGCAATGGTACTTGGTGGCGACATCAGCGTAATGGTGAACGTGCCTTCCCTTCTTATTGTTATCGTGGGCTCAATTTTCGTTGTAATGATGAAATTTGGGATGGGCCAGATGGTGGGTGCCATGAAGGTAGCGGGCAAGGCCTTCATGTTCAAACTTGATGAGCCCGCCACACTTATTACTGAAATCGTTGAATTGGCGGACGCCGCAAGAAAGGGCGGCTTACTTTCTCTGGAAGGTAAGGAAGTGGGCAACGATTATTTGCAAAATGGCATTCAGTTGTTAGTGGACGGACACGACCCCGATGTAGTGAAGGCTGTGCTTAGCAAAGACATGAACCAGGCGCTGGAACGCCATGAGTGGGGCCAGAAGATTTTTCTAGCCTTAGCTGATGTAGGCCCAGCTATGGGCATGATTGGTACACTGGTAGGCCTGGTGCAGATGTTGTCCAACATGGATGACCCAAAATCAATTGGCCCATCGATGGCCGTTGCCTTGCTTACAACGTTATACGGAGCCATGTTGGCCACAATGATTGCAGGGCCAATTGCCGACAAGCTAAAGTTGCGCCGCACCGAAGAAGGTCGGGTTAAAAGCCTGATCATTGATGCCCTGCTAGCGATACAAGCGGGGCAAAATCCGCGAGTGATCGAATCTATGTTGCAAACCTACGTTGCAGAGAAGAAGCGCAGCAGTGGCGAATAAATCTATGCACCCGCTAAACTCTTTGACAAGGTCGCACGATGTCGGCTGACGACGACGAATGTATCTGTCCCGAAGAGGAACCCGGCATACCGAGTTGGATGCCGACATTTGCAGACTTAATGTCGTTGCTCATGTGTTTTTTCGTTCTGCTTTTGTCTTTTTCAGAAATGGACTCATTGAAGTTCAAACGCCTCGCCGGTTCTATGCGCGAGGCTTTCGGTGTTCAAAACAAACTGAATGTAAAAGATATTCCTAAGGGCACTAGCATTATTGCTCAAGAGTTTAGCCCTGGTAGGCCAGACCCAACACCGATCCATGAGATATGGCAGAAAACGGATCGCGATCAGTCGTTAACGTTGGATACGCAGTGCGACGCTGGTGAGAGTGATGATCGTAAAGAAGGATCGCCAGATGAGGCAAAGGCGGCGTTGATGGAAAAGCTGCAGGGGATGATCAAACAAACGGAGGCGGATGCAGTCGATTTGGCCAATGCGCTTCGCGATCAGATAGCGCGCGGTGAAGTTGAAATTGAAACGCACGGTCGGGAAATTACAGTGCGTATTAAGGAGAAAGGTTCTTTCAAGTCTGGCTCAGCCAATTTGAAAAAGGGTTATGTAGCGGTACTTCGTAAGTTGCAAGAGACCTTAGCCGACAAGCCGGGAATTATTGCCGTGCACGGCCACACAGACAATGTACCTATTAGAACAGCGCGATTTCGTTCTAATTGGGATCTCTCTTCGGCGCGCGCCGTATCGGTTGCGCATGCTCTGCTAGTGGGGGGGAAGCTTAATCCGGGGCGGTTCACTGTATCTGGTTTTGCGGAAACCCGTCCTTTAGAGGCGAATGATTCAAACAAAGCGCGGGCGCGCAATCGCCGTGTTGAATTAGTTATAAAGCAAGGTTTTGATTCAACAACTCAAGCCCAGTTGAATTTGTTGAAGAACAGCGACCCGAGTCTGTATCAGGCTCTGGAACTACACGAGCCGCCAGCCTTCAGCCTTAAGCCCCACGAAATCTTTTAGCTTACAGAGAACAACACTTTAACTGTGGTTAAAGTGTTGCGTAGGCTATGTCCTACACAAGCTTCCGATAAGACCACCTAGTTATAACTCTCATTAGGTAACACAATAGCCGCGCTAGGAAAGCCAATACACAAGGATGTGTCCAAGCTTTTTGTACCTCGCAACACTGCGCCACAAAATTTTTCAAAATTGCCCCAAGGATGGAGCCTGTAATGAATGCTACCTCTGTATCAGCCGAGCTATCAAATCCCCACGATTCAACCCCCGACGTTTCAATGACGGCGTCGGTTCATCAACGAATTTTACGTTTCTGGTTCGGCAACGATGTTTACGGAGCATTTCCAGTAGAGAAAGTACAATTCTGGCATGCCGATGATTCCGACAGTCACTGGCTTGTTGAACACAGCGAACAATTGGGCTATATCGAAGAAAACTTTCTGTTTCTAGTTAAAAGTGCCTGTAATGGCGGCTTGCGTGATTGGCGAGAAGAGCCTGACACATGCCTAGCGCTTATTCTGGTTTTGGATCAATTTGCCAAGCGCTTATTACACGGCAAAGAATTTGAGCAGCGATGCCGTGATGAAGCATTGCAGCTCTGCCGCTATGGCATTCAGCAGCGTTTAGATGCGCGCCTTACCCCAGTAGAGCGCTGTTTCTTTTACGGACCCCTTCTTTATGCCGAGAAAATTTCGCTACGCGCAGTGGGCTTGCAGTTACTGCAAAATCTATTGGAGCAGGTCAACTATCCAGACAATCCCTTTTACCATCATAGAAGCCATGTGATGCTAGCGTTATATCGGGCCATAGCGCATAAGGCGCATGCCGAAAAACGACTCTTAAGCTCTATAGCCTAAGAGCGCCTTAGATGTCTTCCAGGTGTTGCTGCAGAAGTTCGCGCCATAAAGCGTAGCCGTCCCCAAGTAATCTCATTCTTCTGTCTGCAAGGCCGGGGCGATACTCGCCGGTCTGGCTAAGCAACGCTGACGCGGTGTCAACAAAATCTAGCGTATGCGTCTCGGCCAGCACTTTAAGCTCCTCGTTGAGTGACTCAATGCCAGGGTAGGACTGGGGTGTGAGCGGTAGCGCTGTCATTACCACAATGCGCGTGTCTGGGCTAAACGCTTTGATTAAATTAATCAGTTCACGGTAGTTGGCCATAATCACCGCCACTTCAACCTGGTTTGCCAGATCATTTGCGCCGATGCTCAGATACAGTTGCCGTGGTTTGGCGCTGACGAGAGGCACTATACGGCGAATAAGCTCGCTTGTAGTCTGGCCGTTTAATCCTCGGTTGCGCACATTGCGGTCTGGTAAAAGTTCGGTCCAAAGACCTTCAGCAACCAGGTCGTCGCCAACAAACAGAACGTCCTCTGGTTTTGCGCCCAGTATTGCGTGTTGGCTATGCAAACGTTGCCCCTGTGAGCCTTCCTTACTGTTGTCGAAAAAAATGGTGCTGACAATGCTGGATACCACTAAGAGGAATAATGCGGTTGCTACTAACAACCATCGAACACGCGGTTTAAGTACGGCCATAGTCAAGCCGCCGTTAGAGCATGCCGCTCATTGTTAGCGCAAGCATTGAGGTGCCCTTGCTTGCGTGATTTTCCTGGGCTCATGTGGTGCTGATGCTCTGTAATTAAGGATATTTAACGCGATTCAGATACGCGCTGTCGACTGTAGCTTCCGGCTATCTAGCCGATATGGTATAAATTCCGGCCCTAAACTATCAGCACCGACGCACTATGACCAGCATTGCATTTAATGACCAGGAAGCCATGAACACACTGGTAACTGAAGAGTTTAGTGAATGGAGCAGCAGTTTTGTTATCGATCAAAAGCTGATTAATGATTTCGCAGAACTGAGCGGAGACTTTCAATGGATTCACGTTGACGAAGAACGTGCAGCCAAAGAAGGCCCATTTGGTACCACTATTGCACACGGTTTTTTAACGCTAGCGTGTATGTCGCGCTTTAAGCCAGCCGAAAACAAAATTGAGAACGTCACTGGTTATCAGTTCATGACCAACTATGGGTCAAACAAGTTGCGGTTTCTTGACCCGGTACCGGTTAACAGCGCGGTGCATTCGCGTAACCGCGTGAAATCTACAGAGGTTTCGGAGAAAGGCACTAAAATCACCATGGAGCAGCATGTTCAAGTGGTCGGCAATGAGCGTCCTTCGTTGATATATGAGCTGATATTAATGATGTTCTAAAACGTCGCGGTTTTGCTAAAGTAGCTCTTTAAACTAGCGACTCCGTTCTTTCTTATCATCCATCCATGAGGAAAAATTATGCCTGAAGCTGTTATTGTTGATGCAGTTCGAACCCCCATCGCACGCGGTAAAATGGGCGTTGGCGACTTGAGTGGATTTCATGCAGTAGAGTTGCTTGCGTTAAGCCAGCAGGAAGTATTGCGTCGAGCCGGTGTTGCGTCCGAAGACCTTGAGTACATAGCCGGAGGTTGTGTAACACAGGCAGGGGAGCAAGCCGGTAACATCGCACGAAACGCCTGGCTTTCGGCGGGTACTGGTTATGCTGCAGGTGGCACTACTTTTGACAGCCAGTGCGGCTCGGCACAGGCTGCAAACCACGCAGTAGCCGCAATGATTGAGCATGGTTCTTTTGATGTAGGCATTGCCTGTGGTGTTGAGTCGATGAGTCATGTTGGCCTCGGGGCAAATGTTTACAATGGCCCAGGGTATTACATTCCTTCTGAATGGCCTTGGGATCAAGCCCATGACCAATTCACCATGGTTGAGCGTATTGCCGACAATCGCGGTCTCAGCAGAGAAGATCTTGAAAAATTCGCTTGTGAGTCTCAGCGCCGAGCACAGGTAGCGTGGGACGAGGGACGTTTTGATCGCGAAGTAATGAGCGTTGAAGCGCCGGTTTTGGATGCCGAAGGCAATAAAACGGGCGAAACGAAAACAATTAGCCGCGACCAGGGTTTGCGCGAAACTACGTTGGAAGGCTTAGCACAGTTACGGCCAGTGATTGAGAACGGTCGTCATACTGCAGGCACAAGCTCACAAGTGTCGGATGGTTCTACAAGTGTATTGTGGATGAGTGCCGACGAAGCGATAAAACGCGGCCTTAAACCACGAGCACGAATTATCACCGACTGTGTTGTTGGCTGCGATCCGTACTACCTTTTGGATGGCCCTGTTGATGCAACGGCTCGCATGCTTAAGCGCAGTGGCATGACCATGAACGATATTGACCTGTTTGAAGTCAACGAGGCGTTCGCGGCTGTTGTATTGTCATGGGCGCAGGTGTATGACGCCGACATGAGCAAGGTTAACGTAAATGGCGGTGCTATCGCCATAGGTCACCCTGTTGGTTCTACGGGTGCGCGTTTGATTTGTACCGCATTGCATGAGCTTGAACGTTCCGATAAAAACACAGCGCTCATCACGATGTGTTGTGGTTCGTCCTTGGGCACGGGCACCATTATCGAGCGCATATAAAGAGTGTCGCTTACCTAGTAAGAAGATAGATAGCAACAAAATAGATCGAGTACAAAAGCATGAGCAATTTAGACGGAAAAGTCGCAGTCATCACCGGGGCTGGCAACGGTCTTGGTAAAGAGGAGGCGCTTTATCTCGCCAGCCAGGGTGCGCGCGTTGTGGTTAACGAAATCAATTTTCCCAAAGCGGAAGAAGCGGCGCACGCCACCGTAGAAGAAATCAAGAAGGCGGGTGGTGAAGCGATCGCAGTGTTTGGTGACTGTGCTGACACTAATGATGCACAAAACCTAATGAAGGTTACGCTGGAAACCTTTGGCGACATGAACATCATGGTCAACAACGCGGGCTACTGTCGTGACAAAACTATATTTAGCATGAGCGACGACGAGTTCGACAGTGTTGTACGTGTTCATCTGCGCGGTCACTTTATTAATATGCGCAACGCCACCGCTTACTGGCGTGAGAAGGCCAAAGCAGGCAATGGCGTGTACGGTCGCTTGATCAGTACTAGCTCGGAAGCGATGCTTTATGGCTCGGCGGGCCAGCCCAATTATGCGGCGGCCAAAGCGGGCATCACCGCTATGACCATGGGTGCGGCGCAGTTAATGATTAAGTACGGCATTACCTGCAATGTGATCATGCCTCGAGCACTTACCGATATGACTAATACTGGCCCTACGGCGGCGATGTTTCAGCCACCGGAAGATGGTGGCTTTCATGCCTTTGATGCCGCTAACGTAGCGCCGGTTGTGGCCTATCTTGCTTCTGAACAGGCGGGGCACATATCAGGTGAAGTGTTAGTTGTTTGGGGTAATATGGTTCAGGTCGTGCAAAGGCCTTCTTTGGGCGAGCCAATTCTTAACCCTGCCGGGCAAGAAAAATGGGATGTCGACGGATTGCATAACAGTCTTGCCAGTTATTTCACGCCAGACCATCGTGCAATTATCGACGGCTTTTCAATGCCTCCTGGCTGATAACCGGTAAACGGTCACTCCGGCGCTGGCGCTTAATATTAGCGCCGCGCCCAGCAGTTTTCTCTGCGATAAGTCTTCACCCAAAATAAGCGCACTGCTGGCCATCGCGATTGGCACGTAAAGATAATAGATAACACTGGGATAAATGGCCGGCAGCTCGGTGGTCACTTTTACCCATAGCCCATGTGCAATTACGGTAGAGACTACGCCCAGAAACAACAACTTATAATAATCTGCACGGCTCAGGTCCCAATCCGAGAAAGACAAAAAGGGCAGTAAGCAAAGCAGAGCAAAACTAAACTGCGCCCAGGTACGAGAGAGATTATCAATATGCGATGCGCGCTGGTGCAGCAGCGGTAGTGCGGCGTAAAAGGTACCGCTGACGACGCCCACAATCAGCCCAATAGTCGTTGAATTGGCAAGGCTCAATTCGGGTGCAACAATAACGCAGCCAAGCAGACACAAAAAAACCGCACACCATTCCACCCAGCCACTTCGTTCCTTATTAAAAATGCGCGCGAGCAGCAGATATTGAACACCAAATGTAGAAATGGCGAGTGCACCTATTGATGCTGTCGATAGCTTAATGCTGAGAAAATAGCCAAGCCAATGTGCCGCGAAAACGAGACCTATTATCGCAAGCTGCAACCAGTCCCGAGGCGTCAGTAACCCCAGGCGCGAACGAAACGCCACCAACGGTGAAAAAACCAAGACCGCAATCAGCAGACGAGCAATGGCTATCGTCATTTCATTGGCGGCAACGGATTTCACCAAGACAGGAACCGTGGCCATTGTGCATACCGAGATGATGGTGAGAGCAACGAGTTGTTTGGTCATGCAGTAGGCACTTGGGCGAGAAGGGCTGAAATTTTACGCCATTTAACAACGCATTAAAGCCTAATCGCTTATAGTTTTTACATCAGGGGGGCGTTGTGCATTTGCTCATCGAGTCCCCTGGCTGTAACACGGCTGCTTGCCTGTGTGCAGCGACACCTGCCCAGTGGTGTGACAGCCCGGAGAGACGGCACTTTTCAGTGTTTTGCTATTGCTCATCTATAAACTGACTATCAAAGTACGGCTAATGAACGCATTGTCATTAGCGGCGCGCTGCGTTTGCTTATCATGTCATACGCAATCCATCAGACTGGGTCCTTCTGGACCATAGCGCTAAGCAAGGCTGCCACTAATGCATGAAATACTTATAGAAAAAACTCTCAATGCCAATACCAGTAAAGTGTGGGCTGTCTTGTCTCGCTTCTCAGATCTGTCCTGGTATTCCCCCGCCGAAAAGGTAGAACAAATCGGGGAAGGTATTGGACAGATCAGGCGCATAACTATGCCGGGTATGGATACGTCGGTAGATGAGGTCTTGGAAACTCTGGATGAAGACAAACTAGAGTACAGTTATCGCATTCCTGATACTCCAATGCAGGACTATCGCGTGATTGTTCGTTTGATGGAAAATGCTGCGCAGTGTGACGTTCGTTGGCACGCAACGTTTGCTAGCGTTGTTGAGGGCCTTGATGCGAATGATATGATCGCTATGATGACCGGCGTCTACACAAGTATGCTTGATGACATTGAAGTGGCAGCCAATGCCAGTTAGTAACATTGATGCCTCGCAATGGCGAGTCTATTTCGATCTTTCGGCCTTCGTTTTTTACCTTCGCGAAACGCATTTTTCTGAATAAGGGCACAGCGGAGCTGTCGCGTAGCGAAGCAAATGGACCCAAGCTATTCCAGGCAGCTTAACGTGATACTCGTCGTTTGGCGGATTAAACAGCCCGCTACAAAGGGTCACCATTTTGATCGACAGCATTCAGCTGGTTACCGTCCGGCCCCGGATCACCAAGCTCAGGTATCCACGGTGTCAGGCAATCGCGATCGGTTACACAGGGATCAGTTAAGGCCTGCAGAAAAGCAACGATCTGATCACGCTCGTTGTTATTCAAGTTAGTGTTAAGGAAATCGGCCGTTCCATTTTGTCGATTTGCGTTAAGTTGCTGCAGTGCTGAGTTCGAGTTTCCCTCTGCAAATGGGTAGAGATTTTCGCAGCCTGCTACTGCAGCAAACTGCTGCGTGTCGCACCATTCCGTATTATCAAAAAAATCATCAACGCTGTCGCGTTCATTGTTGTAGTGATCAAGTACAGCGTTTAGCGTTGGATACACCCCGGTATGTCCATAAGGCGCTGTTTGAGCAATGTTCAACAAGCTCGGTGTTCTAAGGCGGTATCGATCGGCCCGCTCGCCGGTCTCGCGCTCTCGACCAAAATCGTCGCCATTTCCATCGCCTTTTCCTGGACCAAATTGTGGGAAGGCAACAACATGGTGCTCTTCATCGCTGAACAAATCACCACTGTGACAGCTGGAGCAACCACCACCACCGTCATCCGCCGCTGTGAAGAATAAAATAGCGCCTTGTTTTTGCTGCTCGCTTAGGGCGTTGTTGTCACCTTCTACGTATTGCTTCCAAGGATTGTTGGTAAATACCATCGAGCGCTCGTACTCGCCAAGGGCTTGGGCAATGTTCGCATAGCTAATCAGTGTTTCATTTGTTTCCGTGCTGTCGAAAGCTTGCTGAAAGCGACTAGCCCAGGTGTTGGGTCCAATTTCGCCTGCGCCAATACCGTAATCACCGATTCGTGCGGCCAAATGATTTCGAACAGTGTTGTTGTCGGCCCCTGATTCAAACGACGCTGTGCGCATTTCTTCGGCCGATGTAACAGGGAACAAGGCTTGTGCCGCTGCTAAATTCGCGCCTGCATTGGCATCGCTTGTAATAAACGCTGTGTCCGGAGTACGTATGTCAGAGTCACTGCCATTTTGTCCAGCCACTGGATCGATAGCTTCAACCCGAGAATCCCAAAACAAACTGGTATCCCACAGGCCAACATTAAACACAGTTGGCGAATGGCGAGGTACCGGTGGAAGACCGTCTACATGTTCGCGTCCTGGCCCTAGAAGATCCGCATTCAATGCCTCTACACCAACCGGCAGCATTAAACCATCTGCGCCGCCCAGCGACGGATGGTGGCAGCTAACACAGGCAGAGTCGAAACCACCGCCTAAGCTCTTGCTGAAAAACAGATCGCGACCCAGTTGTGCTATTGGGTCGCTAATATCGGGAAGCGTTCGGCCAATACTCGCGTCGCCGATCAGGTTCTCGTCATCGATAATGGCGCGAAGCGCAGTGTCAGACGGGTCATTAGCTACTGGCGGGTCGACGGGTGTAACCGGAGGCTCTGGCACCACTGCTGGAGCATCTTGGACAGGCGGTGTCTCCACTGCATTATTCTGCGTTGCCAGTGCGTCGCTTCCACCTCCACTGCAGGCGGTGAGTAATATTATGGATATACTGCTAACTATCTTTAATCGATTCATGGCTTCGCTACCTTGACCCTAATGCTGGGTTTAATACTAGGCGTGCATTACTCAAGAATAGTGGCGACAATGTGCAAACATTGTGTAATCACCAAAGTCGGCTGGCGAGCAATGCGCCATACCGATAGGCTTCAAATGTGAAGATCCAAACCAAGCTGATTCTCAGCATTCTGCTAGCTAGCCTTGTGCTTGTAACAGTGCTCTACTTCCTTTTGCAGTGGAGTGTAGATCGCGGTGTTCTGAATTACGTCAATCAGCGACAAATGGAACAGTTTGAACCTGTCGTGCAGGGGCTTGAGGCGCATTATGCCGAGCATCAGCAGTGGCAGGCATTTGCGCAGAGTCCGCGCGCTTTTCATGATCTTGTTAGGAGGTTCGATAGCCAAGCATTAGGTCGGCGTGGCTTTGATGCGCGTCCACCGCACCGCGGGCCTAAAGGGCGTGGTCCTGAAAAAGGAGCGTCGGTGCAGCGTGAACCAAAACCACCTGGTCCTCGAGGAGCGCGACCGCCGGGAAGAGGCCCTGGGGCAGGCGGACCAGAAAACATCGGATTGCTGGACGGCGACAAGCAAATGATTGTTCGTGGCCCAGGCGAAAGCGGTCTACTTCTGCCATTACAATACCAAGGGGAAACGGTTGCATGGTTGGCGCTTAGAGCTGGCGATCGCTTAACAACTGACTATGAGCTGAGCTTCCTGGAGCAACTTCAGGAAACACTGTTATTCATTTGCCTGGTAGTGTTTGCTCTTGCCCTTCTTATTGCCTATCCATTGGCGCGACATCTAACAAAGCCGCTGGCCACTCTTGAACAGTCAACGGCGAGGCTAGCCTCTGGCGATTTTTCGCAGCGAATCGATTTTCAGCGAGCCGATGAATTTGGCAGTTTGCAGCGTAGCTTCAATGAGCTTGCGTCTACGCTCGAAGAAGGCGATCGCTCACGAAAGCGGTGGCTGGCCGATATCTCACATGAGCTACGCACTCCTTTAAGTATTATGCGTGCTCAATTAGGCGCTATGCTAGACGGCATCAGGCCACTAAGTAAGCAAGAATTAGAAGTGGCGATGACGCAAATTGCCCACCTACAAAAACTAATGGATGATTTGCATGAGTTGTCTAACGCCGACATTGGGGCGCTCCGATATTCCAAGAAAACCATTGATCTGTCTGAGCTGCTAAGTGAGGCGATTGAGCCCCACAAGTTGGCATTCAAGGAGCGAGGCATTTCCTTATCAGTTTATCCGCCATCACAGAAAATTCTAGTGCACATCGACCCATCACGAATACATCAGCTGCTGGACAATTTGCTGAGTAATAGTCTCAAGTACACCGCTGGAGGGGGCAAGACGAAATGCAGTTGGCAGCTTGACCGCGTCGCCAGCCCTGCCTATAGCGAAGTCCTGATTTGCATTGAAGACAGTAAGCCCGGAGTTGAAGAAGAAGAGCTAGAACGCTTATTCGACCATCTATACCGAGCAGAAAATTCACGCAATCGTGCCACAGGCGGCTCCGGCCTTGGCTTGTCGATTTGCAAGCGTATCGTTGAGGCGCATCATGGCAGCATCAAAGCCAATGCATCACAGTTTGGCGGCTTACGAATAGAGATAAGATTACCCGTGGCAGCATAAGCCGCAGTAAGGGTTGTGGAGCATAGTTATGAGGGATGGTATGGAAGAAGCGCATGAGTAATACAACAGTGCTACTTGTCGAGGACGAGCCACTACTAGCGGACTTGCTTGCAGACTACCTTCGACAGGCAAACTACCAAGTGCAGATACTTGCGAATGGCGACGAGGTGGTCGATTGGGTTCAAACAAACGAGCCGGCGGTAATCGTTCTGGATTTAATGTTGCCGGGTAAGGATGGCTTAACGATTTGTAGGGAGATCAGAGCCTTTTCGAGTGTGCCTATCTTGATGGCTACTGCCCGCGTAGACGAGATAGACCGCTTGCTTGGCCTTGAGCTCGGTGCCGATGACTATATATGTAAGCCTTATAGCCCGCGCGAAGTAGTGGCGCGAGTCAAAGCAAATCTTCGCCGCAGCGCGCCACCGTCCGTGGCTGACGATGTAAATACAGGCGTGCAACTAGACGATGCCCGTTACACAGTAAACTTTGATGGCAATAGCGCCGAGTTAACAGCCGTTGAATTTCAATTATTCTCAATACTCTATTCTCAACCTGGGCGAATATTCAATCGCAGTCAGCTGATGCAGAGCATGTATCAAGACCATCGTATTGTCAGCGATAGAACCATTGACAGTCATGTGAGAAAAATTAGAAACAAGTTGCAAGATATTAGCGCCGGTCGAGAACTCATACATTCAGTCTACGGCGTGGGCTATCGCTTCGAGCTATAGTAGCTCTTTCTGAGGCACCATTATGCTTTCTCAGGGCTTGTCTTAGAGAAAGGCAATAAAAGGCTTGTTCAAGTATTCATGGCTTATAATGGCCCTCAGACCACTTACTAAGCTCTCTCAAAAGGACAAGTCATGGCTGAGACGGAAAAGATGCTGGAGGCCCCGGCAAAATATCTGGCGTCGCTCAATAATAAAGACCTCGACGGCCTTGTTGCGCTATACGCCGAGGACGCCACCGTTGAAGACCCAGTGGGTACAGATAAACTTGCAGGCAAAAGCGCCATTCGCGAGTTTTACAAGAAAGCCGTTAATGCAGATGTGCAAGCTGAGCTAACTGGCGAGGTACGCTTGTCTGGAATGGAGGTGGCGTTTCCGTTTGTGGCTCGGATTTCCAGCGCTGGAATAGAAACACAAATTATTGATACCTTTCGTTTCAACGAAAAGGGCGAGGTGGTTGAAATGCGCGCCTTCTGGGGTAGCAGTAACACTAGGCCGATCGAGAAGTGACATTATCATGAGTGAATCTACATTTTACAGTGAAGACCCAGACTACGTTCGGTTGAAGGACAATACCAATCTGGACCATATTCCTGGTGACTATGGTCGGCCGTTAATTGGCTACACCTTTGATTTTGTCCAACGACCTTTTGAGTTGATGGCCGAACAGCGCGCGCAATACGGAGATGTGTTCCGGTTTTCCTCAACGTTTCAGAAATCCGTTGTCTGTCTTGGTCCTGAGTACATCAAGCAACTCACATTGGATTCCGACAAAGTGTTTTCGTCCCGCATGGGTTATGAAGCTCCGCTAAAGCACTTTTTTGAGGGTGGCTTATTAATGCGTGACTTCGCGGCGCACAAATTTCATCGCCGCATAATGCAGGCTGCATTTAAAACCGAGGCAATGCGCAATTATGTCGATGCAATGCATCCGCTCATCGACAAGGCGCTTGACCAGTGGGAGCAACAAGACGATTTTCTTTTTTACCCTAATGTAAAAGAGCTGCTACTTGATATTGGCGCCAAGGTTTTCCTTGGCCTGGATTTGGTTGACAAAGAAACCACACAACTTAATGAGGCGTTCCTCGCGATGGGTGAGGGCACCATGGCCATTATACGTAAGGATTGGCCATTGCCAGGCCTGGCTTACAGAAAAGGTATGAACGGCCGACGTTTTCTCGACCAGTTTTTTCTGGAGTTAGTGCCTGATCGCCGCGGTAAAACCGGATCTGATATGGCAACATTTTTCAGCAACGAAACGACTGAGTCAGGTGAATTGTTTCCTGACGAAATAGTATCCAAGCATTTGATCTTCCTATTGCTAGCAGCGCACGACACAACAACTGCTGCATTGAGCATGGCCTGTCATTATTTGGCCCATGACCAAAAATGGCAGAGCCGATTGCGCGAAGAAGCGCAAGGCTTGTGCGGCAGCCATATAAGCTACGACGAGTTGGCACAGGTAAGCGACATAGGAAACACGTTTAAAGAAATCGAACGCCTGCATCCGTCAGTACCGAGTTTTATGCGCAGAACAGTTGCTGAGACGGAAATCGGCGGGTATCGCATTCCCGCTCACACGCCAATTCAAACCTCTGTAATTTATGCGCAACGCATGGAAGAGTGGTGGAGTAATCCGCACGAATTCGACCCAGATCGCTTTGCTCGTAATGAACACAAACAACACCCATTTCAGTGGGCTCCTTTCGGGGGTGGAGCGCATAAATGCATAGGCATACATTTTGCTGACATGCTTTTTAAAGCGGTAATGAGTCGAATGTTAAAGCGTTATCGTTTCAGCTTTCCCGAAGGCCACAGCTATCCATCTCAGATTCAGCATTTTCCATTCCCGAAACCTGCTGACCATCTGCCATTGGTTTTAAGCAAAATATAGTCAGGTTCTTCATACAAATGCGTTAGCGTGGCACTATGATTTCACCCACTCCTCCCATCGTTAAGGATGACCTGCCACACATAGGTGCTGGCCTGAGGTTTGCGCACAGTCCTACAGAATACTTGCAGTCATTGCGTGAAGAGTATGGTGACGAGTTCTTTCTCGATGTGTTTGGTTACCAATTGTTCTGCGTTTTTTCGCCCGTTGGACTAGCGAGCCTCTACGCAGCGGCCGAAGAAGACGCCAGCTTTGGCATGGCAACCTACGACATGATGGGCTTCAAAACGCCCATGGAAATATTCCTGGACGCCGACATCGACCTGTTTTACGACTTGTTGGCGAAAGATAGGGTGTCCAGTTACTTAAAGGACTTCGACGAGATTCTTTTGTTGGAAGTGCAGCGATGGGGTGATACTGGTGAGCTTGATGTGTTTGATGCAGTGCGCACGTTAGAGCAACGCATAGGCTTTCAAGTGTGGATGGGGCAAGAGGCCGCGAGTGACACAATGTGGCACAAGTTCAAGCAAGCTTTTGATGTATTGTCTCAAGAGAATGCCTTTGTTAATCCGCAGGCTACCTTAAATACTCTGGTAACTAACAAAGCGGAAGAGCGGCAAGCGCTGGCAGCGCTGCACGAATTAATTGGCCAAATTGTTGATAAGAGAGAATCTGACAATAACTGGCCGCAGGATACTTTGAGTTATCTTTACAGTCGCTTCGACAAGGGTGACTCAGTAGTGACGCGACGCAAGCTTACCCATAACCTGGTGAATGCCAATCAAGGCTTTCTCTCCAACTTGTACGCCGCCGTTGCCTGGACCCTCATCAACGCATGCCGTTACCCGCAGTACGGCAACAGGTTGCGCCAGGAAATACGAGAAACTGAGGCTCAGTATGGCGTCGATTACCGCCAGAATCAGAACGCGCTTGATAGCATTGTGTTCTGTGAACAAATGTTGATGGAAAGTACACGTATGGCGCAGCGATCGCTTACCCTGCGCAAAGTAATACGGGAAACCAGCTTTCAGGGGCAGAGCGATCTTTATACTCTGCAGCCAGGCATCTATATCGCTACGATGTTATCGGTTACCAATACTCAAACTGAAGAGCTTGCGAAGTTCGATCCCGATCATTATCAAGGTCGACGCCTGAGCCGTGATCTCGTAAAGCATGGCCGTGAAACGGTGAGTACCTTTGGTCATGGTCGGCACGCCTGTCCGGCGCAGAAATTTTCGCACAATATGTGCAAAGTCGTTCTGTCAAAATTGCTCAGCGAATACGAATTCGATGAATTGAGCGGTGATCTTCAACCGAGCAGTCAGCAGATGGGCGGTGTTTCTCGTACCGCTGGCACAACCAATCTGCGCTATCGCAGGCTTAAACATTAGGTGTGAGCTAGCTGAGTCAGTTGCCAGTTAGTCGAGAAGCAGGGATACTTCCAGCACAGGTAGAGGAGCACTGACACAGGAGCACGGCGGCATGAGTATTCAACAAGCGTTTAACTACGTCGGTATCTCGGAAACCATTAGTACTAGTGGCTTGCCGACCATCGATCAACTCTCAGGCCTCGCTGCTGAAGGCTACGGTATAGTGATTAACTTGTTGCCTGATGACAGCGAATACGCTGTGGCCGGCGAACGCCAGGCGGTCGAATCGCAGGGCCTGGATTATATTTACATTCCAGTCGACTACTCGGAGCCGAAACTGGCTGACTTTGAGGCGTTTGAAGCTGCTATGGCCTCACTAGGCGAACGCAAGGCTTACATTCATTGCGCAGCGAATTATCGCGTGTCAGTATTCTATGGTGTGTTTGCTTGCCGCACTGGCTTGTGGACCAAGGAGAAGATGTATGAGCACATCAACTCCCTGTTTAAGCCAGACGAATACCCACCTTGGCCCGAATTTATCGAACAGATGCTAGTGTAATAAATAAGCGCGTTAGCTCTTTATCTTTTTGTAGACGAACAACACCAACAGTGCTCCAGCTGTGGCAAGGCCAATGCTGGCGATGTTAAATCCTGCAGCTGGAGAGAAGCCCAGCAGGGAGCCAATCCAGCCGCCAACGAAAGCGCCTACTATTCCGAGCAGCATAGTGACGATCAGACCGCCACCATCTGGGCCAGGCATGATCCATTTAGCGAGCGCGCCGACCAGCAAGCCCATCACGATCCAACTTAATATACCCATTTCTATTACTCCAACTGTGAGCGCCATCATTGGTAGGTGGCGCATTTCCAGCCTATGCTAGGTTGATGCGGCAAAGCATACAATCGGCAGTGGCCAAACAAATGTAAAATTGGATGATTTACAGCCTAGCTTAGCGGTTGACTAATGTCTGTAAGCCATAAAAGGCCCAGCTTGCGCCAGGCCCAAGGAGAGAGGGTTTAGTAAAGGGGGGCTACAAAAAGGCTATGCGACCTGACGTTTGGTTTTACTCTCTGCTTTCTGTTCTTGTTGTTCAACTTCTCCACGCTCGCTGGCCCAGAAGGTGCCTTGAAGCAAGCGCATTCCGCGTTCGCGAGCCCTAATGGCCATTTGTCGAGCCACTTCATCACCGTATTGGTTTACCGCAAACGACTCGTGGGCACTTTCGCCGCGCTCAGTCGGCCAATTTGCTTCCCAATACCAGCTTTCTCTCATGCTGCCATCACGCAACTCAAATCGCTTTGCATAGGTATACACGCCAGTGATTCCACTGCGGTTATTACGGCGTCGAGCGTCGGCAAATTCTTTGCGGCTAAGAGGCGGATGTTGTAACAGCAGCTCGTCGCGAAAACCCTTCGCGCACTTTAAGGCTTTTTGCTTACCACCGTGCTTTTGGTCCGGGAAATTCTTAACTAAACGTTTTCCGCGTCGGCATAGGCTTACGCGCCAAGCGTGCGTTCGATGTACATAGTCATCGATTCTGGAAATGCCATACATTGCTTTGGTTTTTCCGTTATTAGGTCTCATATCTCTCCTTAAGAACTTCATGAGTGCGCTTTGATTTCGCTCTATTTCCGACCACCAAAACTATTGCACGTTCCCTGTTGTTTGCACAGAAAAGTACCTTATTTGTTACCTGAATTTACCTAGCTCGCCAAATTCCTTAAACGCACTCCATTGAGACAATCCAGGCGCGATAGCGTTTGGACCGTTCTATTACCTATAGAGAGACGCGATGAGTTAAATCAATCGCTGTGTTTGCGTGTTTTGCAGATTATTTGGCGCTGCTGACCAGCGCATGCCATTATTCTGTTTTTTTAGGGCCAGAATTAGACTCAGAGCTAGGGCCCGAGCGCTTGGGCTTTTTAGCCTTCTTGGAACCGTCCTTCTTCTTGCTGTCCTTTTTCTTACCTTCTTTCTTCTTGCCTTCCTTGATTTCCTTGCCTTTATTGAGTCGTTCGATCGCCAGGGGTACTTGACGGACCCGGACCTTCTTCAAGTGCTGGAATATGTCTTTCGGCATACCAGTAGGCAGGTCAACGATGCAGTGATCGTCAAACAACTCTATGCGTCCAATATAGGCGGAATCTACGCCGGCCTCATTTGCGATAGCACCAACAATATCGCCTGGCGTTACTTCGTGTTGGTACCCGACGGCTAATCGATAACCCTCAAGTTCAACTTCTTCTCCGGTTTCGTCAACTATCTTCTTTGCAGGTTTAGTGTGTTTGCCTTCCTCCTTCTCACGCCTCGGCCTGCGGTCTTCGCGATCTTGCCGCGGCTTACGCTCTTCTCTATCCTGGCGAGGTTTACGATCGCGGTTGGGCCGATCTGATTCGAATGCTTTGTTGTCGGTCTTTTTGCGTGTGAATTCTGGTGTAATGAGAGGCTTCGAAAGCTGTGCCATATAGGCAAGAGCCGCCGCTAATTCTTGCGGACTGGCACTGCCTTCGCTAAGAAACTCGTCCACCAGGTTGTGGAAAAACTCCAATTTTTGGTTGGACAATACTTCGGTAATTTCTGCTTTAAACAGGTTTTTGCGTTTTTCGTTTACCTGCTCTTTGCTGGGTAATTGAATGGCTTTAATTTCCTGGCGCGTGGCCTTTTCTATGGCTCGCAACAGACGTCGTTCTCTAGGCGCCACGAACAGTATGGCCTTGCCTTTTCTGCCAGCACGACCCGTTCGGCCAATACGATGCACATAGGCCTCGGTGTCGTATGGTATGTCATAGTTGATAACGTGACTGATCCGGTCAACATCAATGCCTCTGGCGGCCACGTCTGTTGCCACTAATATATCAAT
This sequence comes from Pseudomonadales bacterium, assembly GCA_045106985.1. Taxonomy (GTDB): domain Bacteria; phylum Pseudomonadota; class Gammaproteobacteria; order Pseudomonadales; family JAUIET01; genus JAUIET01. The sequence goes on from JBGCFQ010000003.1 coordinate 58,940, forward strand.
GCTACTGCTTTTCAGTTGTGCAATGGTACGTTCGCGCAACTGTTGGCTCATATCGCCGTTAATCGCGCTAGCACTGTAGCCTCTGGCTTCAAGCTTATCGGCAATTTCCACCGTCATAGTTTTAGTTCTAACGAATAGAATTACGCCGTCAAATTCTTCAACGTCGAGAATTCGAGTGAGGGCGTCCAGCTTATTCACACCGCTCACAGACCAATAGACCTGCTCGGTGGTAGAAACTGTTGTCGCCTTGCCTTCTATCTTCACTACTTCAGGGTTGTTCAGATAGGTTTCAGCAATTTTCTTGATCGGTTTTGGCATCGTAGCGGAAAAGAGTGCTACCTGCCGTTGCTTGGGGGTGTGCTCCAAAATCCAGGTCACGTCATCTATAAATCCCATGCGTAACATTTCATCAGCTTCGTCAAGAACGACTGTCTGCAGTCCGTCGAGCTTAAGAGATTTTCTGCGCAAGTGGTCCATTACCCGGCCAGGTGTCCCAACGATGACATGCACGCCGCGCCGCAAAGCCCGTAATTGACCGCCAATGTCTTGACCGCCGTACACAGGCAGAACATGAAAACCATTCATTTCACTGGCGTACGTTTTGAAAGCCTCTGCAACTTGTATTGCTAGTTCGCGCGTAGGCGCTAACACCAACACCTGTGGTTCGGCCCGTTTTAGGTCGATGCGAGATAATATTGGCAGGGCAAAGGCCGCCGTTTTACCGGTGCCGGTTTGCGCAGTACCGAGTAAGTCTCGGCCATCAAGTAAATGCGGTATGCTCGCTGCTTGAATGGGGGATGGCTGTTCATAGCCAATTTTTTCTAGCGCTTTAACAACTGGCGGCGACAGCTTCAGCTCGGAGAAAGAGGCCATGGAGTGCACGTGTGACGGGAAATGGGGGCAGGATTATATAGATTTCGCGCCATCCCGTCAGAATTTTAATGTCTTTGCTTGGTTTTCTTCCATTAATATCGACCGAAGGTTCGGATTGCAGGTAGCAGGACCATTGATTAGGAGTTAAGCACATGATTAAACCGTACTCGCTGACACATCGTCCGCCACAGCCAGAAACACCTGCCGCTGACGCGTTCACTGTAGAGCGCGCCATGCTTAGCACCGGTGTAGAGCTTGCGTTTATTCGCGAGGGCTTGGGCGGTTTTCCATTGCTGCTGTTGCATGGCTATCCAGAGTCGAAACGAATTTGGTGGCGCAATATCAAACCTTTGGTGGCGGCCGGCTTCGAAGTGATCGTACCTGACCTTCGCGGTTATGGTGATTCAGGTTTATCGCCCAACGATGAGTACGATCTGGTGTATTACTCCAAAGATTGCCACACACTTGTGCACGACGTGCTGGGTTACAGCGACTGCGGCATTATTTCTGGTGATGTGGGTGGAACGGTCAGTTATGACATGGCCAATCGATTCCCTGGCTTTGTGCGCAAGCTGATAACCTTTAATACCATTCCCCCCATGATTGTTGAGCAGGCAGAGTGGTATGCAGAGCGCGGCATGCCATTTGATGCGCTAGATGGTCACCCCAGTGGCGAGTATCGTTTTCGACAAGGTCGAGACTGGCGGGAAACGCTTGCCGAATTAGACACGGCGGTGCGGCGCCGGCGATATGTGCGTGACTTTTACGAACACAGATTATTAGCGTCACCGTTCAGTTTTAACGAGCAAGACATAGATTTTATGACCGAACCTTTTGCTGACGCAGACAGGTTGGCGGCCAGCTGGGCGCCTTATCAGCTAGCGTTTGAGCGGCCCATGACGGAAATGCCCATGGTTTTGCAAACTGTTGATGTGCCAACCATGGTTTTATACGGACCCGACGATGAGATAGTACCCAAAGATTTTGCGAAGCGCTGTGAGATAGCATTCCCCAATCGAGTCGGCCCTCTGGTGATCCCCGACTGTGGTCACTTTCTTCAGTGGGAACGCGCTGATGTACTAAATGATCTGGCCGCGCTATTCTTCGCCGATTGTCTGTAGCCTCGACGCAAGGGGCTCAGAAAGACCGAGAAAGATTACGTGCTATGCCGATTGTAAAAACCAATGTTGAAGACAGTGTTGATTATGCCCTCAAAGTGCTGGGTAATGATGTCCGGATAGCAACCCCGCTTGGGCTTGGTAAGCCGAATCAGTTGATTAATGCTTTTTATCAACGCGCCTTACAAAATCCAGCGATACAGTTGCAAATAATGACCGCCTTGTCGCTGGAAAGGCCGCAGGCAAAAAGTGAACTCGAAGCGAACTTTCTTGATCCGTTTACTGCCAGGCTTTTTGGTGACTATGAGTCGCTAGACTATGTGAAAGCGCAGCGGGCAGAGAGTTTGCCAAGCAATATTACGGTTTCCGAGTTTTATATCAAAGCCGGTTCGATGAAAGGTGTGCTTTCGGTCCAGAGCAATTATATATCAACTAACTATACATTCGTGGCTCGAGATATTCTGAATCGCGGCGCCAACTTGCTGCTACAGCTAGTCAGCGAAAAAGAAATCGAGGGGCGACGCCGTATTAGCCTGTCGTGCAATACCGATATAAGCCTTGATCTTTTGCCGGCTATGCGCGCAAGTAATAAACCTGTTTTAGCGATTGCCCAGGTACACGACGAACTGCCCTTTATGCAAAACAGAGCGGTGGTCGATGATGATTTTTTCGATATTGTTATTCGTAACGCGGATTACAATACCACGCTGTTTTCTACACCCAATATGGCGGTACCAGACGTTGACCACATAATTGGCTTGCGCGCTAGTGCGCTTATCAAGGATGGCGGTACGCTGCAAATTGGCATCGGTTCGCTTGGCGATGCCATTACTTATTCCTGCTTGTTGCGTCACAATAGTAATGGCGTTTATAGAAAGGCGCTGAGCGATTTTGCACAAAAAGAAAACGCCCCTTTAACGATTGGCGATCAATCTGAATTCGTAGACGGCCTCTATGGCTGCAGTGAAATGTTGGTCAACGGTTTTGTTCATCTTTTGCGAGCAGGTATCCTAAAGCGCCATGTTTATGATGACCTTGGTGTGCAGAGTTTGTTGTCTGAAAAGAAGATAACGGAGCAGGTGGACGAAACCACTCTGCAAGCGTTCATCGATGCCGGATTGGTAAGCGCCGATTTAACGGCAGAAGATAAACATTACCTAAATCGTTGGGGTGTACTTGAGGGTGATCTACAAGGCAAATGTCTAAAGGGCGGCATTGTGTTGCATGGTGGCTTTTTCCTAGGGCCATCTGATTTTTATGCGGCACTTCGTGAGTTCAGTGATAGCCAGCAGGCCGCTGTCTGCATGGACAGCGTGCGGAACATCAATCGTATCAGCGATGCCCCCTTGCAGTCTTTGCAGCGCAAAGAGGCGCGGTTTATCAATACCGCTATGATGGTAACGCTTTCTGGTGCTGTAGTTTCGGATGGTTTAGAAAACGGACAGATTGTTAGCGGCGTTGGTGGCCAATACAACTTCGTCGCACAGGCGCACGAACTTGATGATGCGCGTTCTATTATTTGTTTACGAAGCACAAGATTAAGCGGCAAATCTGTGCAGTCCAATATTGTTGATCAATATGGTCACACAACTATTCCAAGACATCTACGCGATGTAGTTGTGACTGAATATGGTGTTGCTGATTTACGTGGTAAAACTGATTCAGAAGTGATCAAGCAGTTGTTGGCAATTACCGACTCGCGTTTTCAGCCTGCCTTACTGCAGGCAGCTAAAACAAACGGCAAGATTGAGCCATCGTACGACCTGCCAGAATGGCAGCAACACAACAGCCCTGAACAACTGCAGAAGAAATTCGAATATTGGCGCGGGCAGAGCCTGTTTCCGCAGTTTCCACTGGGGTCTGATTTTAGCGAGGAAGAGATTGCTCTAAGTAACAGCCTGCGAGAGTTGAAAAAAGACATGAGCAGTCCCGTCAGCTTACTGTCGTCTGCGGTACGCTCTTTATTGCACGATGCCAACGATGTTGAGGCGGCCCCTTACCTAAAGCGCATAGGTTTGGAGCATCCGAATACGCCCAAAGAGTTATTGCTGCAACACTTGCTGTTACTTGAGCTTGAAGAACAGGGCTATCTGAAACCTTTATAAGACAGTATTAAAGGGCTTGGTAGAAATCTGCCTGAGCCAACGGCCCCTCATTTGTAAAACAGTATGCACGCCGCCAATAGTGGTGGCCAACGCCAGTCTCTAGAGCTTAGTATTAGGCTTTTAATGCCGCTTCTCCAACTGTGCTTGTAAAAGGGCGCGTATAGAAGCTTGCTCTCCAAAGGTGAGAATAATGAAAGCAACACGCCAGTTTATAGTGATATCCCTCTGTGTTATCAGTTTTTCGTCATCCCAGGCCATAGCCGAAAGTTGGTGGGACAAAGCCAAATCCGTATTGGGTAGTTCCAGCTCATCCAGTAACGAGTCGAGTGATTCCGCAACAACTGCAGCGGCACTGTCTCTTGGAGATATAAGCTCAGGCCTCAAGGAGGCCTTACAGGTAGGCACTGGCAATGTAGTGAGCCAGCTGGGCGCGAAAGGTGGTTTTGGCTTGGACGACGCCATTCGTATTGGCTTACCGGACGAGCTCGAGACCGCTCGAAAATACCTGGATAAAGTAGGCATGGGTGACAGCTTGTCTGCATTGGAAGATAAAATGAACGAAGCTGCTGAGCTGGCGACCCCGCATGCGAAAACACTGTTTGTTGACGCGATTAGCGCAATGACAATAGACGATGCCAAATCAATCTATAAAGGTTCGGATACGGCTGCTACAGAATATTTCCGCGAAAAAATGGGTGGCAAACTGGGCGATCTAATTAGGCCCTTTGTATCGGAAAGTCTTTCTGAGGCAGGCGCTGTTCAGAGCTTTGACAAGATTATGTCCAACTATAAAAATATTCCATTTGTACCCGATGTGAAAGCCGATTTAACCGAGCATACGGTTGATAAAGGTCTGGACGGCATTTTCCATTATCTAGCAGAAGAAGAAGCGGCCATCCGCGCCAACCCGAAAAAACGCACCACTGATCTTTTAAAGAAAGTGTTCAGCAAATAGAAGGAAACGGAACGGCTTTTGTATGAGTGCAGCAAGACGTTTAGAAGGTAAGGTGGCCATTATAACGGGTGCGGCGCAAGGCACCGGTGCCGTTACAGCCCGGCTATTTGTTGAACATGGCGCGAAAGTCGTGATCGCTGATATTCAGCATGACAAGGGCAACGAACTTGCACAGTCGCTGGGATCTAACGCGGTATTTTCAGCACTCGATGTGCGCTCTGAAAATGAGTGGGCCGCTGCCGTTGCGTTGGCTGAGCGCACATTTGGCGGCCTGGACGTATTGGTTAACAATGCGGCGGTGTTGTTGCTAGCAGCGCTGCCCGGTATTAGTCGCGCCGATTTCTTGCGCGTTGTAGAGGTGAATCAATTAGGACCCTTTTTGGGCATACAGGCCTCTTTAGACGCGATGATAAAGCGTGGTGGCGGCAGCATCATCAATATCTCTTCTACCGACGGCATCAAGGGCATGAATGGTGTGTCGGCCTATGCGAGTAGCAAGTGGGGTTTGCGCGGCATCACTAAATCCGCTGCCATAGAGCTTGGTAAGCACGCCATTCGAGTTAATGCTGTTTGTCCTGAAGCTGGCAACCCAAACATGAGCGCACCTTTTATACCCGGCAATCCGGATTTAAGTGATGTGCCTCATCAGATGATGCAACACATTTTGAAGGCAAGGCCGGAGGTTGAGGCCACAAGCCGCTTGTCTGATGTCGCGCATATGACCTTGTTTCTCGCGTCCGACGAGAGCCAATCCTGTACCGGTGCAGACTTTGTAGTTGATGCAGGGCTTACTGCAGGCACACTGCAAAAAGGCGCGCCAGGCGCCTAAGCATTTTCCTGTAAATACAGATTGATACCACCGCGCAGGCTGGTAGCGTTGATGCCTTGTTGTTCGGCTATGAGGCATGCTGATGCGCTTCGCATTCCCGACTGACAGTAAAAAACAAGTTCTTTGTTAGCGGGGCTGGAGTGTTTTAGCCAACTCTCTAGTTGTTCCAAAGGCACATTCTGCCCACCGAGATTAAAGGTTTGATGCTCTTCGTTCTGCCGCACATCAACAAAACACACATCGTCATTTAGTTCTAATTTTCTCTTCAAATCAGCGCTGCTGATTTCAACAGCACTGTCGCTAGAATCTGAGCAAAATCTCGCATAAAAAGGATCGTCCGCTATCCAATCTACACGCTCATGACTGCAGCGGCAGGCTTGGTTGTGCCGAAGTGCAATTTTATGAAACTGCATATCCATGGCTTCAACCATTAGAAGCTCGTTGGCCACGGTGGGTAAACCCAGTAGGTGTTTCAACGCTTCACAGGCCTGCATAGTGCCCAAAATGCCTGGTAAAACGCCAAGCACTCCGGCGTCGTTGCAATCAGGTGCGGCTTTTGGCAGCTCAGGAAAAAGACATCGAAAACAGGGGCCGCCAGGCAGAAACATAGCAATCTGACCGCTGAATTGGTGAATGCTGGCGTACACCCAGGGTTTTTCTAATTGCAGGCAAACGTCATTGATAAGATAGCGCGTCGCGAAATTATCTGTGCAATCTAACACTAGGTTGGCACCCTTCAGGATGGCATGCGCATTATCCGGCGAGAGCGCCTGTTGAATAGCTTCAACGCTAATCGATGAATTGAGTTTTGTCAGTGCTATTTTTGTATTTTCTGCTTTTGACTTGCCAACGCAGTCCTCTGTATAGATAACCTGTCGTTGCAGATTGCTCAGTTCAATTACATCAGCGTCTACAACTGTAATGTAACCAACGCCAGCCGCAGCGAGATACAGTGCAACGGGAACGCCCAAACCGCCACAGCCAACAATAACCACCGTGCTCTGCTTGAGCTTATGTTGCCCTTGAGTGCCTATCTGAGGCAGTTGCAAATGGCGCTGGTAGCGCTGCATTTCTGTACTGTCCAGACTATTGGCTTGGTTCTCGACCTGTTGCATAACACCGTTAAGCTCGTTCATGTTCCACTGATGGCTTCTTTCTCCACACAGTGTGGCTTCGTGCCCGACAAGAGGGCACGTAGCCTAAATATTGCTATGCAGTGTAAACATTTGTTGTTTGGCAATCTACGCTAGCCTCGAGTTCGGCGCTATTAGCCAGTTTATAGACAACTTCAGTCGCACTGAAAAAGATTCTTGTTTTCAATAGCTTGTGTGGCTAAGCTTTATTAAATATTTGATTTCGATGTAAATTCGAGCTTTTGCTTTTCTGGTGCTGCGCTTACCGTTAAAGGGGCAAATCTAGAGTTATTCCGAGATTAAAAGAAAAGCGTATACGGTTGGTCAATTGTCATAGTGATGTACATTGACCGGCCTTTTTGTAACTGAAACAGGGCGCGCCTGTTTTGCGAATTTCGCAAAATTAGGCCGCTGACGTAAACGAATGTTTGGTGAAAATTGATGGATATCGATGCAGCTCTAGAAGTGCTTAATGGAAAACGAGTACTGGTCACTGGGTCAACGGGCTTTGTTGGCTCGCATATGACTCGACGATTGTTCGCCGCGGGCATTAAACCGGTCTTGTTGGTTCGTAGCACGAGTAACCCGGATCTTATTTCCGAGTATAAGGCTGGCGGTGCGGAGATCGTTGTTGGTGACGTCACCGATCGTGATTCAGTATTTGAAGCCGCGAAAGGAGCAGAGTACATAATCCACATCGCGGCCTTATTCCGTGAGGCCAAGCACGTCGACGAGTACTACTACAAAGTAAATGTAGAAGGGACTCGGAATGTGCTGGACGCGGCCGCTGAAAATGGCGTTAAACGCATGGTTCATTGTTCAACGGTCGGGGTTCATAGCCATATTCTGAACCCACCAGCCGACGAGACTGAAGATTACCGACCTGGAGACATCTATCAGGAAACCAAGTGCGAAGGCGAAAAGCTAGCGCGTAGCTACTTTAACGAAGGCAAAGTAAACGGTGTCGTTATTCGGCCAGCCATGATTTGGGGCGAAGGCGATGACCGAATGTTGAAATTGTACAAAGGCGTTTCGCAGCGTAAATTCCCGGTTATTGGTAGCGGTAAAACAATGACGCATTGGATTTACGTGCACGATCTGGTGAATGGTTTTATTCTTGCTGCGACAAATGAAAACGCGATAGGTCAGGTTTATATTATTGCGGGTGAGACACCTACGTCCATTTCTACTTTGGTAGAAACAGTTGCTGAATGCGCAGGCGTGAAAAAATTCCCCATTAGAATCCCTGCATGGCCAATACAAATTCTTGGCGATATCGTTGAAACAATCTGTATACCGTTTGGAATTGAGCCACCTATTTACAGAAGACGGGTCGATTTTTTCACCAAAGACCGTCATTTCGACACCAGCAAAGCTCAGAGTGAGTTGGGCTTTAAGCCGCAGAACACCTTTAAGCAAGAAGTAGATAATATCTACCAGTGGTATAAGAAAGAAGGTTGGCTGGACTAAGCACGCAGCTGACCTATTAGCAGCGCACAAGAAGGTTATTTTATCTAATTCTATCGCCCTTTAAGTTCTATCGCCCTTTAGGTAAGGTGAGAGAAGAGGCGAAGTCGGTTAGTAGAGGTCGGCTAGTAATTGACGCAGTGAATTGCGATAATTTGCTATTCACTATCAATAGCCGTTCCACACATCAGCATGTCTTTCCTAAATGGCAAAAGGCCCATCAGCCTAAAGCTAAAACAAAAACAACGTTTGCGTTACCGCCGACCAGTCAGTCTGCTTGTGTTGCTGTCGTTCTTTTTGCAGGTGCTGATACCCGTTGGCTATATGCCAGCGGCCGTGGCCAGCGGTCAATTTTTTCAGCTCTGTCCAAGTGGCCTTTCCCCTGAACTTATGCAATTGCTGCACCCGCAGCATAAGATTGCTTCCAGCAATGATCTCGAAAGTTCTAAGCATCACCATGGCACGCATACCGAAGCGCTAGACGACGCTCCAGCTGAGATGGGCCATGGCTCTGAGCATAGCGCTTGGTCCAATGACTGTCCCTATGGTGCGAGTGTCAGTAACGATTTTCTGACACTGAATGCTCTTACCCCAGAGAAAAACCCCCAGCGTTTTCAAGCGCGCATTAGTGCCCGCTCGATTGACGCGGCGGTACTTGTTCTTCCTTCCTCAAATAGACCCCGTGCCCCGCCATTCTTCGCATTGAGTTAATCCAGAGGCGCTAGAGCGCCATTTGCCTTTTCAAGATTGTTTAGAAGGCACATTCCAGACGCATCACACTCGGCATGCTTTATGTCGACTGTGGTTGTCTGTTTTAGTTGAGGAAGAGTCAATGATCCGTTTATTTACGCGTGCTTGCCAGCGCGCCACATTTTGCACTTTAACAGCGTTATCTTTTCTGGTTATGCCTGCTGTTGCAGACGTCGTTTCCAAAAAAGAAGCTTCTACAAACACAGTCCGACCAGATAGCCATGCCCCCATTGCCGTTATGGGTGACCACGTCCATAAAAAAGGAGAGTTTATGTTTTCCTATCGTTTCATGCGCATGAAAATGGAGGGCAATCGCGATGGCACGTCCCGGCTTGCGCCTGACAATATTGCAGCCTCGGTGGCAAATCGTTTCGCTAATCCACCAATGCAGCCGCCCACTTTGCGCGTTGTGCCAACGGAGATGACCATGGACATGCACATGCTGGGAATGATGTATGCGCCGAGTGACAAGGTAACCTTGATGTTGATGACCTCTTATCGACGCAAAGAAATGGAACACATCACGTTTATGGGTCCAATGGGAACCAATGAACTGGGTCGCTTTAAAACTGAAACCAGTGGTTTGGGTGATACAAGCGTTAGCGCTTTGATTAAGCTCAATAAGCACTGGCACGCAACGGCCGGACTTTCACTACCCACTGGAGACATAAAGGAAACCGACACGATCCTTACGCCAATGAATACCATGCCGTCACCGCGCTTGCCTTACCCTATGCAGTTGGGTTCAGGCAGCTATGACCCCATCGCAGGGTTAAGCTATGCAGATCACAGCGATAGCTGGGGTTGGGGTGGTCAATGGCGCTCAACATTCCGTCTGTGGGACAACTCCGAGGACTATACCCTCGGTGACGAGCACACCTTGTCTGCTTGGGCTAGTTATCGTTTAAACGACTCAGTTAGCGTCTCAAGTCGCTTACAGTATGCAAAGCGTGGCAACATTAGCGGCATGGATCAAGCGATTCTCGCGCCTGTACAAACAGCGGACCCAGACCGCCAAGCCTATGACAGGCTGGATGGGGCCTTAGGTTTGAATTTTGTTCTGCCGGGCTCGCGACATCGCCTTGGATTGGAGCTAGCCGCACCCTTGCATCAGGATTTCGATGGTCCACAACTTGAAACTGACTGGACCCTCACTCTAGGCTGGCAATACGCACCCTAGGGTATTTGCTTCTGGGCGCAGGCCAATGGCCTGCGTCTGTCTCTTTTTCTACAATCCAGCCCCCAATACGTCGATCTAGAAAGATGACAAGAATGTAGCGGTGTAGCACTCGCAAATGAGTAAACTGTGCGCTCTAAAACAAAATAAATAATGTGTGTGCAACATGTACAAACCCGACTTATCTGAAACAAGCAGCCGTATCTTTCCTAAAATTCTGCGTATGCAAGCTCAGCAGAATGGTGATACCGACTTTCTGGTAAACGAAGACATGCGGGTCACTTTTGCCGAGGCCGAAAAGATCACAAATCAACTGGCGACGGGGCTTGCGTCTTTGGGCTTAAAACGTGGTGATCGTCTTGGTTTGTACATGGGTAACCGACCTGAGTTCGTATTGTTGTCATTGGCGGCAAACAAGTTGGGTGCTGTGTGGGTGCCTATCAATACAGACTACAAAGGCGAATGGCTACTTGATTCGGTGCGGCGTTCGCGTTGCACGGTAATGGTAACCGATACAGAGTTTCAGGAGCGCTTGCTGCCATTGCGAGCCGAGCTCGACATACCCCAGTGGGTGGTAGTGACCGACAGTATGGAAGAGCTTGACGGCAGCACGACCGCCTATCAGAAATTGTTAGGCAGTACGGAGCTAGAGTCAGAGTACTTAGATCAGCACTATGGCGACACCTGCGCAATACTCTGGACGTCGGGAACGACCGGCAAATCGAAAGGAGTGCTGCAGAATTACAACGGCTGGATTCGAGCTATATTTCAAGGTGCATCAATTCTCTTCGACACTCAAAAAGGCGATGTCATTTATTGTGCGATGCCGCTGTTTAATACAGGGGCATGGATTACCGCTATCTATAGAGCCCTACTGGAAGGAATTCCATGTGTCATAGAGCCAAGGTTTTCCGTGACGCAATTTTGGGAACGAGTGGCCTTGTTCAAAGCCACGCAAACGTTTCTTATTGGGGCCATGGGCGTCTTTCTTTGGAATCAGGCCGAGACCTCAGATGATGCCAAAACAACATTGCGCAAAGCAATGATGGTGCCTTTCCCTCCCGACTTATGGAGTGCTTTCGAAAAACGCTTTAATCTCGAGATATGTCGCGTTGGACTGGGTCAGAGTGAGAGCCAACTGATCACTACTCAGCTAGAGGCGCGTGACGACGTGCCGGTGTATTCATTGGGCTTTCCGCCGCCTGATGTAGAACTAAAACTGTGTGACGATGAAGGCAATGAAGTAACCGTTGGCGAGCCGGGTGAGATATGCATTAGGCCCTTGGAAGAACACTTAATCTTCAATGGTTATTTCGACAATGAAGAAGCGACCCAAGCCGCGTTTCGCGGTGAGTGGTATCTCACCGGTGACATGGCCAGACAGGACGCAACGACTGGCGCTTACTTTTTCGTAGATCGAAAGAAAGACGCCGTTCGTTATGGCGGTCGTAATATTTCAACGCTAGAGGTTGAGAGCGTATTTAGGCGTTACCCTGCAGTAGCAGACGTGGCAGCCTTTGGTATTCCATCTGAAGAGGTAGAGTCGGAGCATCAGTTGAAAGTTAATGTTGTTTTGAAGCCGGACGAAAAGGTTTCAGCAGAAGAAATTTGCTCTTTCATTAACGATCATGCACCTTACTATTTTGTGCCACGTTACCTTAGTTTTGTAGATGAGCTTCCTTATACTCCAACCAATAAAGTACAAAAGTACAAATTGCGTGACCAAGGCGTTGATGCAAGCACCTGGGACCTGAAGCAATCGGGCTTCCAGGTGCGTAAGTAAAAAGCTAGAGCCTACGCTCTAGCAACCGTAACAGGCACACCATTAACCACGGCATTTCCACAGACCGGATCAATCAGGGATGTGGCAATAACATCATTCATACTAACGCCTGCATTATTTTGCGCAGTGCTAATTTCGCTTCTTTCACTACCGTGCCCGTAACCGTGCGGCATACTAACCACGCCTGGCATCATGCTGGTGCATACTTCAACGGGCAGCTGTACTTTTCCAGCGCTCGTCTCTATAGACGCCATTGCTGCATCCTCAAGTCCAAACTGCTTAGCGTCATCAGGGTGCATCAGTAAGGTGCATCGATTAGCGCCTTTAATCAGCCGATGGTACTGATGCATCCAGGAGTTATTGCTGCGAACATGGCGTCGACCAATCAAGCTTAATGACTCTTCGGAATTTGAAGGCTTCGCTTCGCCCAATCGATCTTCTAAGCGTTTTAACTCGGCAGGCATAAGCTCAGGAATAATTTGAATGCGCTTGCCTGCTGTGGCTAGTCGCTCAGGCATAACGCTGCGCAACGGACCAAGATCCACACCTTCCGGCTTTTCCTTTAACTGATCCAGGCTCAGGTCATAGGGACCATTCTGAAGATTGAAATCGACTATTTGATCGGGTGCTACGCTTTGTCGAGGCTCCTGTCCAAGCTTGCTTGCGAGTCGCTTGCCGAGCTCAGTGAAAATTTCCCAGTCGTGCAGGCTGTCTTCGGCCTTCTCAAATACGGCGGCTGAGTACTTGGCCGTGTTCCGCACAGCGAAGTGATTAAAAATCAAATCGTAGTGGTCGTGCTCAAGCGGTGACGTTGGCGGCAAAATAACCGTAGCGTGTTGTGTGGTCTCATTAATATATGGGTCTACGCTGACCATAAAATCAAGAGATTGAAGCGCCTCGCCAAGGTGTTGCCCCGAAGGCGTGGAAAGTACTGGGTTGCCAGCGATAGTCACCATAGACCGTATTTGCCCTTCGCCTGCGGTACAAATTTCTTCCACCATGCAGGCAACAGGTAATTCACCGCTGAATTCCGGCAAGCCTGACACGCGGCTTCTATGGCGGTCGAAATGACCACCTTTGCCCATGCCGCCGGCAGCCCCGCCAATCATATCCACCGCTGGGCGGGTGAGCATCATGCCGCCCACTTCATCCATATTGCCTGTGAGTATGTTGATCACTTGTGTGAGCCACTGACACAAAGTACCAAACTCCTGAGTAGAGCACCCCATTCGCCCGTAACAAACAGCACGCTCTGCGGCGCAAAATTCTGCGGCCACGCGTTCTATGTCGTCAGCCGAAATACCAGTGAGTTCGCTGACGATTGATGGCGAAAAATCAGTAAACAGAGCGGGTAACTGATCAAGACCATCAGTAAAGGATGCAAGCCGGCCAGGCTTGTCCAGTGAATCGCGTACTATGACGTGCACAATTGATGCTAGAAAAGCAGCGTCTGTTCCCGGGCGTATAAACAAATGTTCGTCGGCGCGCTCTGCGGTTTCTGTGCGACGAGGGTCAAGTAGGCACAGCTTACCGCCGCGCGCCTGCAGCGCTTTGAGCCGTTTCGGAAAATTAGGTACAGTCATAATGCTGCCATTCGACGCCATAGGATTGGCACCTAACATAAGAAAATAGTCGCAGTTGTCGATGTCGGGAACGGGTACCATTAGCTGGTGCCCATAAAGCCAGTAAGCCATAAGCTGATGCGGCAACTGGTCAACAGAAGTAGCTGAAAAGCGATTTTGAGTGCGAATAAAGCTTAAAAATTGCGACGGATGAGTCATACAACCGTAGTTGTGCACGCTGGGGTTACCGCCGTAAACGCCAACTGCATTATTGCCATGGCGCGCCATAGTATCGGCCAGCTGGTCTACGACCAATTCAAAAGCCTCATCCCAGGAAATCTCCTGCCACTGATCGCCGTCGCGTCGCACTGGCTTTCTTAATCGCTGCGGGTCATTGTGTATATCTTGCAGTGCGACGGCCTTGGGACAAATATGGCCTTGCGATAACGGGTCATCTTTGTCACCTTTTATGGCGACTATTTCGTTGTTTATCAGGTGAATGTCGAGCCCGCAAACAGCTTCGCAAAGATGGCAGGCGCGCTTTTTTATAATGGTGTCATTCATACTATGTGTTGCTCAAGCTAGTTGATCCAGGTGTGGCCGATTACAAGCGTTAACTGCATTCGTCTGCTGGGGTCGTAAACTACGTCTGTTAAAATACGACAGCTAATCTGTACACAATGTACCATCATTGCGGTCAGCTTCTCTATGGCTCGTTGCAGGCCATCTTTACAAAGTTAAGGCCAATAGATCGCTTCGTCGGTTACTAGGCGGATGGCCGACTATAACCCTTAAACCTATCGCACGCTGTCGTACAATAACCGCCATGGCAAAGACAAACGAAGCGAGCATCGGACCCTATGGCACGTCGGAGCTCAAGCGGCACATAAAGTCTGCATTGGCAATAACAAGGCCTCAAGGACGTTTTCAGAAGAATCTGTACCGTTATATCGAATGGATATTCAACCCCCAGCTAATTGATGTGCAGAACCTGCCAGATAAACCCTGCCTGTTTGTGGGTAATCACTCATTGTTTGCGTTGGATGGAATGATTCTGGGGCCTGCAATGCTGGCCGAAACAGGGCGCTTCTTGCGACCAATGGGAGACCGATTCCTCTGGAACACCGTCACTGAGAATTTCATACTGTCGCAAGGCGGTGTGATTGGTGACCCGGAAGTATGCAGCGCCTTAATGAAAGATGGGCGAGACCTGTTGGTTTATCCCGGTGGCGCGCATGAGGCAACTAAAACTCAAGAACAGCGTTATACCCTCCAATGGAAGCAACGCTGCGGCTTTGTCAAACTCGCCGCAGAGCACGGCTATTCCATAATGCCTGTGGCGATGGTTGGCCCCGATGAATTCTATGACCACCGTATAGAAGGTGAAGATCTTCTGAATACGCCTTTCGCCAGATTAGCCCAAGCCTTTGGCTTGCTTGATAGCAATATTCGCCCCGACATTATCCCCCCGATACCCAGCGGACTGTTTGGCAGTTTTTTGCCTAAACCTCAGCAGTGTTTTATCCAGTTTGGCAAACCAGTAGATCTCAGTCGCTACAAAGGCAAAGAGCTTAGCCGGCGTCAGCTGCAGAACGTGCGCAACAAAGTCTCGACCCAGCTGGAAGTCATGCTTGAAGAGCTCTTGATAGCGCGTGAGGAAAAGTGGGGCATAGAAAAGTTGATACGCAGCGCTTTCACCCGCTAGCCCTCGTTATCAGTTAAGCCATTTTCGATTACTGTAAGTTGGGAGTGCACTCCTTAACGCGCCATTGCCGCGCAAGCATGTCTCCAATCTTATCCCTAGGCTGCCTGATCCACCGAGGTGCGAATGCCCAAGTGTCGTGCACTGTTTCCATGCACGATAATTACTCCATATATTCGGAGCTTATCTAAGTCGCTGATATAGATAGATATATTAGTTGGCCCGCATATTGCTATACTGTCTAGTGAGCTAAATGCGCTTCAAGCGATAACAGCTTCTTTTAAAATAGAAAACTCTGAGGATTATATTGATGAACATTAAACAGCTATCTCTATCTACAGCGACCGCGGGTATGCTGTTAGCCGCATCAGCAGCGGTGCAAGCCGGTGAATGGTCTGCGAACGCGGCGGTGAGCAACAACTATATTTGGCGTGGTTTGACTCAAACCGAAAATGCCACTGTGGTTTCTGGTGGTATAGATTACGCCGCAGACAGTGGCTTTTATGTGGGTACCTGGGCTGCGAATGTTAGCTATGCGCCTGGTGATGTTTTCTCATTTGAGCATGACATCTATGCTGGCTATGCTTGGGACGTGGGAAGCATTAGTTATGACGTCGGCTATCTCTACTATAACTACGACAAAGAGGCAGAGATTGATTTCAGTGAAATTTATGGCTCAGTCGGCATAGGTGGCGTTACCTTAGGGCTCAACGTTTTAGTGCATACGGAAGCTGATGAACCGGCGGGTGCAGATTTCGGCGCTGGTGAAGCTATTTACGCCTACGCAGATTATGGCTTTGAAGTAAAAGAGGATGTGGAGCTGGGCTTTCACATTGGCTACCATGACGGCGACTTTAACGAGTTCTTCAACGGCGTTCCAGACAGCTATATTGATTACAATGTATCGCTGTCTAAAGACGGCTTCAGCTTTATGATTTCCGGCACTGATGTTGACGACGCGGGTCCCGACAATTTGGACAACGATGAGTTGAAATTTGTTGTGGGGTATTCAGTAGACATTGAATTGTAAGCGGTCTTTAGATAAACCGTTGGACGATTAGAGAAGCCGGCTTACGCCGGTTTTTCTTTGTCTGGACGTGCATCGCACTGATTTTCCATGGCCCATAAAAAACAAAAACCCCGTCTAAAAACAGACGAGGTTTGCGTTTTTTGGTGGAGGCGGCGGGAATTGAACCCGCGTCCGTCAATCCTTTGCTAAAGGCTCTACATGCATAGGTCCGTCGATTGATTTAGCTCATTACAGCCCGACGGGCAGGACGTAAATCGCGATTCTGATGAGTTTTTAACAGCGCCGCCTCAGACGAGCTTTGCTTGCGATCCAGTTCTATATGACAGTTGCTTCCCGTTTACTGGCATCCAGTGGCAACTGCTAACAGGGTATTAAGCTGCTAGAGCGTAAGAATCGTCGTTTGCGACTATTCAATTACAGCTTTCGATTAACGAGATTCGCTGTCATCTCGGCATGCACCATATAGGTCAGTAATCCACGTCGAATCCAGATCGCCCCCTTTGAACGCCTGTGAAGGCGTATTGCTTCGTTGCTTTCTGCTCTCAGTCAGTCACGTACTTTTATGTACGTTCTCTCCTTCGTTTGGAAAGCGTCGCGCACTATACCATTAACGGAGCCTGAGCATCCGTGTGATAGCGCACGTTTCTATTGTAGTCTATTCGACTGATTTCAGGCTGAATAGTTCGGTTGGGTCTACGCTTTTTGCGCGCTAACTAACCAGGTGGCGGTATTCAGCTTCACACCTGTAGCAGTGGCGAATGGCTCCAGCGCGGTTTGCAGAGCCTCGTGGATCTGCTTTATCGTTTCTTCGGATTGCTCTTTCAGTTGTGCGCTTACCGGTCCCATGCGGGTGCAGAAGCGAGCGGCGGCCTCGGCGTCCGTTCCAATGCCCATTGAATGTGACTGGGCTGAAATAACAATATCGCTAAATCCAGCTTTATCCAGAATGTTGCGTAAGCGATCTGGGTTTGCAAACGCGAACGGGCCTGGTGCTTCTGGATCCGGTGCTTCAGTTGGCTCTTGATTAGCGAGCATTAATGGCTTCACTACCTGCATGGGTACAGATATCCATTCATTCAGCGAAGGCGCTTGCCAGCAGATAAAGCACAGCCTGCCCCCTTGTCGAAGTGCGCCTTGGAGATTGTTAAATGCCGCTTGTGGGTCGGAGAAAAACATCACTCCAAATCTCGACAGAATCAAATCAAATGAGTGTGCAAAGCTCATCGTTGAGGCATCTCCGAGCACAAAATCCAGGTCATGGCGGGCGTTCTTGCGACTGCGTGCATGGGCCAACATGGGTTGTGATATATCCACCCCGCTAACTTTCAGGCCCAACTCCGCTAAAGCCAGGCTTGTGTCGCCGCAGCCACAACCCACGTCTAGTGCCAGCTCACCAGCTTGCCCGTTCGCTTGAGATAAAAGCGACGCGCTGATCGGAGCCAGCATGGCATCCATTTGTTGTTGTTCGGCTACCCAGTTATCTCCGGCTTCACCATTCCAGAACTCAATTTGCTCTTGGTTATCTACCATTACAGCCTGCCTTTCCATTCATCCACAGTTACCCAGCTAGCGATTGTCGGTGCGAACCGTTCTTTGCTTTTCCCGGGTCCAGTCTCTTTCCTTTTCGCTTGCGCGCTTGTCGAAGGCTTTTTTGCCTCTGGCTATAGCGATCTCACATTTTACCAGGTGCTTTTTCCAATACAGAGAGGTTGCAACACAGGTGTAGCCGTCCCTTTCTGTGGCTTTTAGTATTTTCGCGATTTCGCGCTCATGCAAAAGTAGTTTGCGTGTACGCTTTGGTTCTACTTCCACATGTGTACTGGCACTTTGTAGCGGCTCTATCTGAGCCCCCAGCAGAAATACCTCTCCATCCTTAAGCAGAACATAGCTGTCCACCAATTGAACCTTGCCAGCACGCAACGATTTTACCTCCCAGCCTGTAAGTACTAGGCCGGCCTCAAAACGCTCATCCAGGGCAAAATCGTGCCGCGTGCGTTTATTCTGCGCAATCGTGTTGTTTACTTTTTTTGGCTTCTTACTCATTGCATCATTATATAGCGAGGCGACCTTTGATGCATGATCATAAATGCCGAAGCTAGGGGAGCTCTGGTTAAACAAGTAGGTTGCCGCGCGTGCTCTTGATACACTTGGTATCCGCTTTGTGGTTGTTGTACGCCTATGCATAAAATTCCTGATCCAGTGGCCTGGCGCAGTGGTTGGACGTTCTGTCTGGTCATTACTGGTCTTACGGTTGGGTTGCAGCTGGTCTGGACCCTTCCGGCCCTGCTGTTGCGTTACGGCGGCACCAGTTTCCTGCTCGTTTATGTGGGCGCCATGGTTTTGTTTTCTGCGCCCCTGCTTGCAGTCGAAATTTGGTTGGGCCGGCGTGGTGCGGCCAATCCGATCAGTGCCATCAAGCTGCTTCAGGTGCGCACGGGTATTTCAAGCTTCTGGCGTTTGCTAGGACCCCTTCACATAATAGTTAGTATTCTAGTGTTGTCTTACTTATGCGTGCTGGGCGGTTGGGCAATGAGCTATGGTCTGGACTCTTATCGCGGGGAGTTTCTTGGGCAAAATGCTGACCATATGGTGAGTAAGTTGAGTTCCTTTCTGGAGCAATCCAATCAAATGGTTGGGCTGCTTAGTGTGTTCTTGCTTGCGGTGGCGTTTGTCTCCGCTGCAGGCGTAAAGCGCGGTTTGGGATTCGCGGCGCGATTAATTATGCCTGTATTGGTTTTGCTGCTATTTGTACTCGTTAGCCATAATTTGTCTGTTGGCTCGATCGAATTGCTAATTAATCATCAGAACATCACGCGCGATGCAGCAATGTCATCAGAAGGAATTTGGGCGGCAGTCAGCCTCGCGTTTTTCACCACGAGTGTTGGCTTGGGAGGTATTATGGCGTGTTCGGCTTACATGCCAGAGCACCAGAGCATTGGTGGTGCCGTGCTTGGTATTGTTTCGCTCACTATAGTTTTTGCTCTTTTAATCTCCCTGGCTGTATTGCCGGTCTTACTGCAGGCCAATGTTGAAATCGCACAGGGTGCACCCGCTTTGTTTCTTAACTTGCCTTTAGCCTTTGGGCTTAGTTTAAATGGCGACTATTATGGCGCTCTGCTTTATTTAGTCGTGGCGTTGATACTGGCGTGCAGCGCCCTGGTATTGCTTGAACCGATCGTATCCTGGCTCGAGCGCGCATTGATCATTCCGCGTTATGTGGCCTCGTTTGCCGGTTCTGGGCTGGTATGGTTAGTTGCTGTCGTTAGCGCGATGTCATTTAATGAATGGTCAGAGTTCCATTTAGTCGCTGACCTAACACCTTTTGGTGTTGTAGAGCTGGTCACTGCTTACGTTTTAGTGCCGCTTTTAGTTGTTCTTAATGGTTGGTTGTTTGCCGCGTTACTTGGTTCACCACTCTACAGTAAGCGTTTTCCATTGTTGACTAGCTTGCTGGCAAGGCTGCACATTGCTTACCTTTCGCCACTTGTGGTGATAGGTTTGATATGGTTTTCGTTGCAGGGCAAGGTGTTTTTCTAATTATGATCAGTATTGAACGCAGTGCAATTCTTCCCACCACTGCTACAAAAATGTTTGATTTAATCAACGATGTCGCCTCGTACCCAAAGTACATGTCGGGTTGTGAAAGAGTTGAGGTGTTGGAGCAAAGCGCGACTAGCATGGTGGCGCGTTTGCACGTACGCAAGGCTGGCTTGAGTCAAAGCTTTACTACGCGCAATGTTCTATCCCCTCCGAAAACAATTCAGCTTAATTTGGTAGAGGGGCCGTTTTCCAAATTTTCTGGCTTGTGGGAAATAACAGAATTGGGGGGTGAGGCCTGCAAAGTTGTGCTCAGTCTGGAGTTTGTAGTGAAAAGCAAACTGGCGGCAAAGGCGCTGGAGCGCTTGTTTAAATCAGTGGCAGATGATTTGGTTGAAGCCGTTTCGCAGCGCGCCTTACAGCAACCCGCGCTAAAGTAACTATTTTGAGTAAGGAGTAATATGACAATTAGAGTTGAAGTGGCCTACGCCTTGCCCGAAGAGCAGCGCATAATTGCTTTGGATGTGGAGGTTGGAAGTACCGCGATTGAGGCTGCTGAGCAGTCAGGAATATGTGAGCACTTCGCTGAAATTGACCTCTCAAGTACTAAGTTGGGTATTTTTGGAAAAGCAATTCCTAAGCCGAATGAGCACGTGTTAAAACAAGGCGACAGGGTAGAAATATATCGGCCGCTGATTATTGACCCAAAAGAATCTCGAAAAGAGCGCGCTGCAAAGGTAAAGGCTCAGAAAGCCGATGGTGCTGACGCGAGTTAATGGGTTGCGAGAAGCCCCTGCCAAAACAATAAAGGTGGCTTCAATGACGACTGACGCTCTCAGCCAGCGTCATTCTCGGTGCTGTCTTCGTTTGACTCTGCGCCTCCAGCGACGCTAGCGTCACCTTCAATGCGCGCTAACTTATCGCCCTCAAAGTGAAGGGTCATCCTTTTTTTCTGAGACAGTTCTTCACCTTTCTGCACTTGATAGGTGTAATCCCAGCGGTCCTGGTTGAAGCTATCTTTTATTAATGCTGTGCCCATCACAAAACGCACTTGGCTACGTGTCATGCCAATCTCAAGTTGTTCGATCATTTCTTCGTCAAATACATTTCCTTGCGGAACTTGAATCCGGTAAACCCCGGGGAAGGAAAAATTCGAACACGCGCCAAGCGATGAGCTCAGCAATAAAATGGCGAACAGTTGAGTAACTAGGCGGAGAGAGGGAGTGCTGAGCATTGAAATACGGCGTTTCGCTAATGAATGAAAGGTGAGATAATAGCCCATTAATGCGAGATCGCGAAGTTGCTATGCCAAACGAAAATGTAGAACTCAAACAGGCGGGCCTAAAAGTTACCCTGCCGCGGGTGAAAATCCTGCAAATTCTCGAGCAGGCAGCACAAACTTCCAGGCAACACCTAAGTGCAGAAGACGTGTACAAATTGCTGCTTGAAAGTGGTGATGACGTTGGCCTGGCCACTGTGTATCGTGTGCTTACCCAGTTCGAAGCGGCCAATTTGGTGGAAAGGCATCATTTTGAAGGCGGTCACTCGGTATTTGAGTTAGCTCAAAGCGAGCACCATGATCATATGGTGTGTGTTGATTCCGGTGAAGTAATGGAATTCTACGACCCGATTATTGAGACGCGCCAGCACGAAATCGCCGCCGAGCAGGGCTATGACATTGTTGACCACAGCATGGTGCTCTACGTAAAACGCCGGCCCTAGCCGACGTTTTTAACAACCCTCCCAAGTTAATAGCGCGTGCATGTCTAGTGAGTGGTGCCCAGCATCTCCTTCGCGTGCGCCCTGGATTGCTCAGTGATCGCCATACCACCCAGCATGCGAGCAATTTCGTTCACTTTGTCATCGTTCATTAGCACGCTAAGCTCAGTCGCTACCTTTTTGCGGTTGCTTAACTTTCGCACGCCCAAATGCTGATGCCCTTTGGCGGCCACTTGTGCCAAGTGAGTAACACATAAAATCTGGCTGTGCTCCGACAGGGCTCTTAGTAGGTTGCCAACCACGTCAGCCACTGTGCCGCCAATGCCAACATCAACCTCATCAAACACCAGTGTGGGTATACATGATTTACTGGCCGTAATTACCTGTATTGCCAAGCTGATGCGCGACAGCTCTCCGCCTGAGGCTACTTTGGCCAATGGTTGTGCCGCTTGGCCAGGAATAGTGCTTATCAGAAACTCGATGCTCTCTTTTCCAAAACCACCGCGTTGTTCATCACTTAAGGGCTTGAGCGACACCTCAAACTTACAACCGCTCATATTCAGCCGCTTTAATTGTTGGTTTACCAGTGTCTGCAATTTTCGTGCGGCCGGCGTGCGTTGCTGGCTCAACTCTACCGCGAGCTTCAAGTAGCGATGGCATTGAAGATCGGCTTCGGCTTGTAACTCTTCCAGGTGCTCATCGCTGCGTTGCAGGCTGTCACATTCAGCTTGCAGTCGTTCTTGCAGCTCGCAAAGTTCATCAGCGTTCACACGGTGCTTGCGAGCAATTTGGTAAAGCGAGCTAAGGCGCTGCTCAACCTTCTGTAATTCTTCGGGGTCGAGTTCGAGGTCATCAACCTGAGCTTGAATATTGTAGGCCGCTTCCTGAATTTGAATGCGCGCCGAGGCTAGCAGGTCCAACGACTCTCCCAAGCCCTGGCAGTGTTCCGCGTGAGGCGCCAATAGCTGTTGAACCTGCGAACAAACACTTAGCAAATTGTTCTGTTCATCGGTTTCGCACAGCGCCAGCGACTGGTTGCAGTCTTGTAAAATCGACTCGCCATTACTAAGACGCTTTTGCTGTTGTTCAAGGTTGCCTAACTCGCCAGGCTGAAATTGCAGGTCACGCAATTCATTAAGCTGATATTCCAATAGTTGCGCATGAGCGTGCTGTTCATTGACGCCACTGCGCAGCAGGGTCATTTTTCGCTCGGCTTGCTGCCATCCGTGGTAAGCGCTTGCTACCTCGCCAGACAGCTTTGTGGCGTTCGCAAAGCTGTCCAGTAGCTGCCTATGAGTGTCTTTCTTTAGCAGCGATTGCTGTTCATGTTGCCCATGAATATCGATGAGCAAGCTGCCCAGGCATTTTAAATCCTGAACAGGTACAGGCTGCCCGTTAATGTAAGCACGGCTTCGCCCTTCGCTGGTAATCACCCTTCGCAGCAGGCACTCATCGCCGTCGTGCAGGTCGCGATCTTTAAGCCAGCGAGCAGCAGAAGGCTCTTTGCTGATATCAAACATCGCATGCACATCGGCGCGGTTGGCACCGTTGCGCACGGCCTTGCTGTCAGCGCGGCCGCCTACCACCAGTGCCAGGCAATCAAGCATTACAGACTTGCCAGCGCCAGTTTCCCCGGTAATAACGGTCATGCCCTGGCGAAAGTCCAATTCCAGATTTTCTACGGTTGTGTAGTTGCTGATGGTCAACTGCGTAAGCATTTCAATCCCCTGGCCGGTTGCGCTTGAGCGTTAATTCGCCCAATTCAATAAGCTGTATATTGATACAGTACATGGGTATTTATACAGTAGTTTTAGCAATGTTGGCAAGGGCTCTTGGCACTCTCTGTTAAGGGCCGTGCAGGACTGGTACTTTTTTTATCAAACTTTTACCATGGGCACTGATACACTTGCTTGAATAATGAACGCGCCACAAATATCTGACCGTAGCCGCCATATTCTAAAGGCGTTGATAGATCGTTACATTCGTGAGGGTCTTCCTGTGGGCTCAAAAAGCCTGGTGGAAGAAACCGGACTGAGCATCAGCTCGGCGACAATGCGTAATGTGATGTCTGACCTAGAGGCGCACGGTTTGGTCAGCGCGCCACATACCTCGGCCGGTCGTGTGCCCACCGAACAAGGCTATCGTTTGTTTGTCGACAGCTTAATCAACGTAAATCCTATCGATGAAGATTATGTTACCAGTTTGCGTCAGGAGCTGAACCCGGATAAACCCAGCGGAGCACTGGTTGAATCGGCTTCCAATTTACTGTCACAGCTTACCTCGCAAGCTGGAATTGTGCTGACCCCCAAAACCGATAGCTGCCGAATGCAGCAAGTTGAGTTTGTGCCGCTGTCGGGCAACCGCGTTTTGGTTGTATTGGTTATAAACGACAAAGACGTAGAAAATCGAATCATTCACACCCAGAGAGAATTCAGTCGAAAGGAATTAGCTGAGGCAGCTCGCTACATTAACGGGCAGTTTGCGGGCCTGGAATTAAGCGAGGTCAGCGATGCCGTGTTGGCTTCAATGCACAGCGACAAAGAGTCAATCAACGAATTAATGCAGCTGATGATGGAGGTTGCTGTAGATTCAGCGGGTGGTCAAGATTGCGTAGTCGCCGGGCAAAATAATCTTCTGGACTCTGCCGAAGCCGGCAATGTTGGTCAATTAAAAGAGTTGTTTGATGCCTTTCAGTACAAGAAAGATATTCTAATGCTGATGAATCACTGCATGGACGCTCAAGGAATTAAGATTTTCATTGGCCATGAGTCGGGCTACCAGCCGTTCGAAGACTACAGTCTCATCACGGCACCGTATCAAAGCAGCGCTACAGCAATTGGCGTAATAGGTATTATTGGTCCCACACGAATGCAGTACGAACGAGTTATTCCAGTGGTTGATCTGACCGCAAAAATGCTGAGTGCCGCGTTAAAGCGTTGATTATGTCTTCACCAGCGCCCGGCTTGGTTCCAGAGCTGTACGTCCTCTAGAACGAATTTCTTATCCCTACAGCACCTTCATCCACGCCTCAACTCGCTTCAGTTGCCTATTTATAGTCGATGGGCTTTTGGTCGGTTCATTTCTGACGTGCAGGATGTTAATCGGGTTTGATGATTGATATCAAAATGATATCATTATGTTGAAAAACAAAAGAGAGAGAATGACCATGAAAGAGAAAGCGAGAAAATCCAGCCCTGGCTTGCTGACAGCAATTGTTTTCGGCGCTCTATTAATAGTCAACCTAGCAACGCTCGCCTACGGAATTGATGGTGATCGCGGCGAAATAATAGTGCCTTGTCTACTGTTGATCCCGTTGTTTGTGTTCATGTTGAAAGGTCTTTATACGGTAGAGCCCAACCAATCGGCCGTGCTTAGTTTCTTTGGTGAGTATGTGGGTACGGTGAAGGATCAGGGTTTGCGTTGGAACAACCCGTTCTTTGTTAAGCGACACATCAGTCTAAGAGTTCGCAATTTTGAGAGCGGCAAGCTAAAAGTGAACGACAAGGAGGGCAGCCCTATAGAAATTGCGTCCATCGTGGTGTGGGAGGTTGTTGATTCTGCCGAAGCTGTGTTCAACGTGGACCATTTTGAAAGCTTCGTACAGATACAGTCAGAATCAGCCGTGCGCGCTATCGCCGGCAGCTACAACTATGACCAGGATGATACCGGTGAAGGTCCATCTTTAAGAAGCCATCCACAGTTGATTTCAGAACACCTGAAGAATCAAATTCAGGAGCGAGTAGGCGTTGCCGGGGTAACAATTGTGGAGGCTCGAATCAGCCACTTGGCATATTCCCCTGAAATTGCCCAAGCTATGCTGCAGCGTCAACAAGCCAGCGCTATTATTGCTGCCCGAACACGTATTGTAGAAGGCGCTGTATCAATGGTTGAGATGGCGCTCTCTGAGCTGAAGAGTAAAGGTGTGGTTGATTTGGACGAAGAACGACGCGCCGTTATGGTCAGTAATCTACTTGTTGTACTTTGTTCTGATAAGGCAACCCAGCCGATCGTAAACACTGGCAGTTTGTATTAAGTGAATAAGCCAGCCAGTCTCATTCGTTATTTCTCTCTAAAAAGCGCCGGCACACAGCGTGTTATGTGTAGATCTGTCGGTGCTACTCCGTCTGCCACCACTAAAGTCCGTATGAAGGCTGGTGAGCACAAAATGTATGAGTAAGAAAAAAGCCTACGCTCTTCGGGTAAGCCCAGAAATCCTTGACGAAGTTCAACGTTGGGCCGACGACGAGCTGCGCTCGGTTAATGCTCAGATCGAGTACGTTTTGCGTGAGGCCTTGCGCAATGCTGGGCGCTTACCTCAGCCAAATGCTGCGTCGTCAGATGATGCTGTAGTTGAGAAGCCTTAAGACTATCGTAGCGCGCAATAGTAGGCTTAAACCAAGTGGTAACTAAGCCATATGCTACGCTAAAAAGTATGCAACTATTGATATCTTACACTCGTGTTAGTGCCCTCGTTTTGCTCTTCAGCGTGCTGGCAGCCTGCAGTGGTGGCGGCAGCAACACGCCGGTCAGTAATGAGCAATCCCCAGCCACAACAACGCCCGATCCTGAACCGACCACTGTTCCCACCTTAGCGCTCGAATTTACTGAGCCGCCTTTCGATTTACAAGGCAATGCAGCGCAATACGCTGCCGATGTCTCTTACGGTCCGGATGCTCGAAACGTGTTTGATATTTTCTTGCCGGAATCAGACGCACCTACCAGCCTCGCGATCTATATTCATGGCGGAGGATTTGACGGCGGTGACAAAGAGTCGGCGTATAGCGATGGTGGCGATGCCATTGTGCGCAGTCTGTTGGAAAGAAACATAGCCTTTGCGAGCATTAACTATCGTTTGTTAGAGGACATGGACGAAGATGGCGTGATCAAACCTATGTCCGACAGCCAGCGCGCCTTGCAATTCATGAGGTATCACTCGGCCAGCTTAAATATAAACAAAATGTCTGTCGGTTTGTTGGGGGGCTCGGCGGGTGCGGGTACTAGTTTGTGGTTGGCGTTCTCAGACGACCGAGCGATTGTTGATCATGAAGACCCCGTGCTTAGGGAAAGCACGCGCGTACAAACCGCTGTTGCGATTGAGACTCAAGGAAGTTATGACCTCGTGCGATGGGAAACCGACATCTTTCAGTCGTTTGGTATCACCTTGGATTTACTTTCCGCCGATCCAGAATTGGCCGCGCGCATTCTCAGTTTTAACGGCGCCGATAGCCTGGCGGATTTGTATACCGAGCAGGGCGCTGCTTATAGGGCAGACGTCGACATGCTGGCGTTGATGAGTGTCGATGATCCGGAATTTTTTGTTAGTAACGCCAATCACCCTGGCACACTGCCTGCGTCAACATCGGCCTTGCTGCACCACCCCCGGCACGGACAGGTATTGCTTGAGCGCGCCGATGCGATTGGTCTAAGCAGTGTTGTTTATCTGCCCACGTTGGGAATACTCCATCCAAGCGGTGAAGGCCCTGTCGATTTTCTGATTCGTAAGCTCAATCAGTAAACAGCAACTGGATCTCATTCCCGGTCATAAACTATTAACAACTGTCGTGCCGTATACTGCATGTAAGGCTCCCTCGCTGCTGTTGTGGTCGCTATTGTGGTCGCTATTGTTGTTGCTATCGTTTTGTTCAAGGAGAAACTGTGCGCCTACCTGTACTAAATGAAAATGAGGCCCGCGTATTGGGCTGCTTGCTAGAAAAAGCGGTTACCACGCCTGACCAATACCCACTCAGCTTAAATGCACTGAACAACGCCTGTAATCAAAAGTCAGGGCGTGAACCGGTTATGGCGCTGAGCAAGGGCCAGGTAGAGCGTGCGGCCTTAGACCTTGCCGAGCAACGTTTGCTGAAGGAGGAGGAGAATTTCAAAACCGGAATGAAGAAGTACACCCAACGGTTTTGCAATACAGGCATGCACACACCGCAGTTCGATACAGCCCAGTACGCCATTGTCACTCTGTTGTTGTTGCGTGGTCCGCAAACGCCTGGTGAGTTGCGGGCTCGTAGCGGTCGACTGCACGAATTCGAAGACAATGAGGCTGTTGTTGACTCTATCAATTCCTTGATGGTCGATGAAAACAATCGCTTGTTGATCAAGCTGCCCAGAGCGCCGGGACGCAAAGACTCCGAATACATGCACTTATTATCGGGGCCAATTGATGCGGGAAGTTACGAACCACCAGAGCCTGTAAAAACCAGTAACCCTGCCCGAGCGGGTGGTCCAGAGTTCGCTGAGCTTGCAGAACGCTTAACGGCGCTTGAAGCCGAGGTCGCTATGCTGAAGGCAAGCTTAGGTGAATAAAGAGATGAATAAAAAGGTGAATAAAGAAGTGACCAAAGAGGCTAATAGAGGGGAGAGTAGTACTCATGCTCAAAAAACTTAGCTCTGTCACCGTTGTTCTGTTGGTCATCAACGTCGCTGTATTTTTGCTAACAATGAACTGGGATAGCCGCTTAATGCTAGCGCTTTTTCCGCCCAGTTCTGAATTGTTTCTACCCTTTCAAATAATTAGCCACTTCTTCATGCACGGCAACTCTGCCCATTTGCTATTTAACATGTTTGGCTTGTATATATTTGGCTCAGTGCTGGAGCAAATTTGGGGTGCAAAGTCATTTCTTTTGTTCTATCTACTTTGCGCACTGGGTGCAGCGGCACTTCAGTTTCTGGTTTGGATGACGGGCTTGGCCGATCCGGTTCCTATTCTTGGTGCTTCTGGTGCGATTTATGGTGTGTTTGTTGGTTTCGCTATGTTGTTTCCAAATCATCGCATTATGCTGATTATTCCTCCCATACCTATGAAGGCCAAATACATGATCGTTGGCTTGATTGTGTTTGATGTAACCCTGGGTGTTTCGGGTGCGGCTAGCGGCATAGCGCATTTCGCCCACTTAGGGGGTGCGATTATGGGTGCGGTTTATGTGTTCTGGTGGAAAAAGAAAACCAATTTCCGATCTCAGCCCTAGTCTGAGCCCGCGGCATGCATTGAGTTTAGTTTGCCGCGCTTACTTAACTTCCTGGCCGCCTTATTGAAAATCGGCTTGAAATTTCTCGGCCTGTTTTTCGTAGTCCTTACAGGCTTGTGTTTCCG
Organism: Pseudomonadales bacterium; assembly: GCA_045106985.1. Classification (GTDB taxonomy): domain Bacteria; phylum Pseudomonadota; class Gammaproteobacteria; order Pseudomonadales; family JAUIET01; genus JAUIET01. The sequence goes on from JBGCFQ010000003.1 coordinate 87,782, forward strand.
GCCCGGCCATTAGAGCCTCGCATTCCAAGTTGCCCATGCTTTTCATGCAGGCAGTAGCACTGTCCATTAAGTCGCCATACTGAGCCTGCTGAGCAAGATATGAATAGCTCTGTTGTATAGCGGTACATGCCTGCGCGGCCATTCCGATTGCCATCTCTTGCATTTCAGGTGGCAGAGATTTTTTCATTTCAGCTATCGCGCACGATTTGGTCTTTTCACACATGGCCGACATCGCGCTGTCAAATTCGCTGTTGGCCCACGAACTGCTGGCAATGGCCATCAAAATACTGGCAACAAGAATGCGACGCATCTATTTCTCCCTGATTGGCAAAGGCAAATCATAGCTCAGTTGCTTTCGCTGAGGCAACGCCAGAGCCTGGCCTTGTTACAGCTTGTTATTCCTGTGCGCTGGCGCAATTAATGCAGAGTTCCGTCGATGGCCTGAGCTCAAGGCGTGCAATCGCTATCGGATTGTCGCACTCCAGGCATAGGCCATAGTCATTGGCGTCCATTCGTCGCAGTGCAGCATCAATTTGGATTAACTCCAGTTTGCGTCGTTGTCTTGTCTCAATAGCCATAGCTTGACCCTGCATGGCGTCCATACGAGACAAACGCCCAACACTTGTTTGGTCCAGTTCGACTATTTCGCTTGCGTCATCTGAAGTGATTTCCAACGCCAGCAACTCGGCGCGTTGATTGAGCAGTTTCTCCTTCATAGAGTTCAGGTTCATAGGGGGATCACTCTGTGATGGCGAAGCCTTTGTCGCGGACAATCGTTGCCCACAATAGCCCTAAAGCCACTTTTTTTACAACTGACCCTTGAAATGGCCGAATCAACCCCCACTTCGCCATCAATGGGCCGATTTAGGAGAGCAACACAGGTGGCTGAACAAAACGATACGCAGAACGATCAAGGTAATGCGGCTGAGCAAGGCGCAGATGACAGCGTGAAGAATGAGCAGACAGAACAAGACCTTGAGGCTGATGGCTTTGGCCAAGAAAAAGTCGAAGGAAAAGCTGAAGACGGTGCCGAGCAGACCGATGACGCGGAGCTCGACCCAATAGAAAAACTAGAAGCCGAGGTCGAACGCCTCAATCAGCAGCTGGGTGAGGCCAAAGACCAGGCTTTGCGAGCGGCCGCCGAAGCGCAGAACGTACGCCGTCGCGCTGAGAAAGATGTAGAGAGTGCGCACAAGTTTGGGTTGGAGAAGTTCTGCCGCGAGTTGCTTGAAGTGGTCGACAACTTAGAGCGCGCTCAGAATCAGGCCGACTCAGATTCTGGTTCTGGTAATGACGCGCTCAAGCCATTGTTAGAGGGCGTTGAGTTAACTCATAAGAGCTTTATCGATGTGTTGGCGAAATTTAAGCTGGAGCCTATTAACCCTATTGGGGAGCCGTTTGACCCACAGTTGCATCAAGCGATAACCATGCTAGAAAACCCCGACAGCGAGCCCAATACTGTGCTCGACGTTATGCAAAATGGCTATAACCTGCATGGTCGACTGTTGAGGCCGGCGATGGTTGTTGTTAGCAAATAGCCAGTTTGTGGCTAGCTGGGCTTGAAATTAAATAATTCACACCAATATCAGTAAACAAGACAAAGAGACGATCCCGAAGGGGATTCACAGGAGCAAAACGAAATGGGTAAGATAATTGGAATTGACCTGGGGACCACCAACAGCTGTGTTGCTGTGCTTGATGGAGATTCACCCAAGGTTATAGAGAATTCGGAAGGTGATCGAACTACCCCATCTATCGTGGCCTATACGCCCGATGGAGAAATACTGGTGGGTCAAGCGGCTAAGCGCCAGGCTGTAACCAACCCTCACAATACAATATTTGCTGTAAAGCGCCTGATCGGCCGTCAATTTAAAGACGACGTGGTTCAGAAAGACATCAAAATGGTGCCCTACAAAATAGTAGCCGCTGATAACGGCGATGCCTGGGTAGAAGCCAACGGCGACAAAATGTCTGCGCCACAGGTATCGGCTCAGATACTGATGAAGATGAAGAAAACCGCCGAAGAATTCCTTGGCGAGACAGTGACCGAAGCGGTTATTACTGTGCCTGCCTACTTCAATGACTCTCAGCGTCAAGCGACAAAAGACGCTGGCAAAATCGCGGGCCTCGAAGTAAAACGCATCATAAACGAGCCAACAGCGGCGGCCTTGGCCTATGGTATGGACAAGTCACAAGGTGACAAGACCATTGCTGTGTACGACCTTGGTGGTGGTACCTTTGATATCTCGATTATTGAAATTGCTGAGGTTGATGGCGAGCACCAGTTTGAAGTGCACTCTACTAACGGGGACACATTCCTCGGCGGTGAAGATTTCGACATGCGCTTAATTGAGTACTTGGCCGAAGAGTTCAAGAAAGACAGTGGCATTGATTTGCACAACGATCCTTTAGCATTGCAGCGCCTTAAAGAGGCCGCTGAAAAAGCCAAGATCGAATTGTCCAGCGCTCAGCAAACGGAAGTAAACCTTCCTTACATTACAGCTGATGCCAGCGGGCCGAAGCATTTGGTGGTTAAGTTAAGCCGTCCTAAGCTGGAGTCTCTGGTTGAAGAGTTGGTTGACCGCTCGCTCGAACCTGTCAAGCTTGCGTTGAAAGATGCTGGCATGCAAGCCTCAGAAATTGACGACGTCATCCTGGTTGGTGGTCAAACACGTATGCCGCTTGTGCAGGAGAAGGTGAAGGCGTTTTTCGGCCAAGAGCCACGCAAAGACGTTAACCCTGATGAAGCTGTTGCCATGGGTGCCGCGATTCAAGGTGCAGTATTGTCCGGCGACGTCAAAGACGTTCTGCTGTTAGACGTTACTCCACTGACACTGGGCATCGAAACAATGGGCGGCGTGATGACGGCTCTGATTGAGAAGAATACGACTATTCCTTCGAAGAAGTCGCAAACCTTCTCTACGGCAGACGACAATCAAACTGCGGTAACTATTCATGTTGTGCAGGGCGAGCGAAAGCAATCGTCGCAGAACAAGTCTCTGGGTCGTTTTGATCTGGCTGACATTCCACCAGCACCTCGTGGCATGCCGCAAATTGAAGTAAGCTTTGATATTGATGCTAACGGTATTCTGAATGTGTCGGCCAAAGACAAGGCGACTAATAAAGAGCAGTCTATCGTTATTCAGGCAAGCAGCGGTTTGTCGGACGAAGAAATCGATCAAATGGTGCAAGACGCCGAAGCGAATGCTGAAGCTGACCGCGAATTTGAAGAATTGGTGACTGCGCGCAATCAATTAGAAGGCATGGTTCACGCAACCCGAAAAACACTTGAAGAAGCTGGAGACAAAGCGACCGAAGACGAGAAAACGTCTATAGAAGCGGCGCTGACAGAAGCGGAAGAAGCTGTTAAGGGCGACGACAAAGCAGCTATTGAGGCAGCAAGCACCAAATTAATGGAAGCTTCTTCAGGGTTGGCGCAAAAAATGTACGCCGAGCAAGCTGAAGCGGAAGGTGCGGCGGCAGAAGGTGCCGGTGAGCCACAGCAGCATGACCCAGCAGACGATGCGGTAGACGCTGAGTTTGAGGAAGTGAAGGACGATAAGTAAGGTGTGGGACGGGCACCTATCTGGTCTAGGTAAAGACTAGATTAGTGCCGCAACCTCAGGCAAGCGCAGTGCTTGCCTGATAATGCAACACGCGGAGCACGGCTCCGCGTTCCTGCGTCTGCAGCATAGTAATTAATCGGAAACTGGCATGTCAAAAAGAGACTACTACGAAATATTGAACGTCGATCGCGGCGCGGCTCAGGCTGACATTAAAAAGGCCTATCGGCGCATAGCCATGAAATTTCATCCGGATCGCAACCCGGATGATGTGAACGCCGATGCAAAGTTTAAGGAAGCAACCGAAGCCTACGAAGTGCTTTCAGATCAAGAAAAGCGCCAAGCCTATGATCAGTATGGTCATGCTGGAGTCGATCCGCAGGCGGGCGGCTTTAGCGGCGGAGCCGGTTCGTTCAGCGATATTTTTGGCGACGTGTTTGGGGATATTTTTGGTGGTGGTGGCGGAGGCGGCCGCTCGCGCGGAGGCCCTCAGCGTGGCTCGGACCTGCAGTACACCTTAGAGCTCGAACTTGAGAAAGCCGTAAAGGGAACAACCGTTAAGATTAAAGTGCCTCGCTTAGTCTCTTGTGATCCTTGTGATGGCAGTGGCGCAAAGCCTGGAAGTACGCCCACCAGCTGCACTACCTGTGGTGGTATTGGTCAAGTGCGTATGCAGCAGGGCTTCTTTTCAGTCCAGCAAACCTGCCCCAATTGTCGTGGTCGTGGATCGGTTATCTCGGACCCCTGTCGTGAATGCAGCGGTCAAGGGCGTATTGAAGAACGCAAGTCTCTGTCCGTTAAAGTGCCAGCCGGCGTAGATACTGGTGATCGAATACGTCTTAGTGGAGAGGGAGAAGCCGGTCCTGGCGGTGGTCCACATGGTGACCTGTATGTTCAGATTTCTGTGCGTGAGCATGATTTGTTTGAGCGCGATGGAAAGAACTTGTATTGTGAAGTGCCGATTAGCTTTGTGGACGCGGCACTGGGCGGCGAACTTGAAGTGCCCACACTTGATGGCCGGGTGAAATTGAAGATACCCGCGGAAACCCAAACCGGTAAACTTTTTCGCTTGCGAGGCAAAGGCGTTGCACCGGTTCGTGGTGGAAGCACCGGTGATTTGATGTGCCGTACTGTTGTTGAAACACCGGTTAGTCTAAATCGTCGGCAGAAAGATTTGCTTGAAGAGCTGAAGGCCTCAATGGATGAAAAAGGCTCCAAGCACTCGCCGCGCAAAGATACCTGGTTTAAGGGTGTGAAAAAATTCTTTGACGATATGACTGGTTAGTTAGTCTCGGCCATAAACGGGCAGGACAAGCCGTTTGCGAATAGACATGCCGGATTGGTCGCTCAACGTGTGAGCTGCGCTGCAAATACGCTATAGTGTTGCCTCTAAAGATGAGAGTAGGAGCGCACGCCACAATGCAACGAATTGCTGTAACCGGAGCGGCTGGCCGTATGGGCCGTACGCTGATTGAAGCAATCACCCAGACTGAAGGCTTAGAGTTGGCGGCTGCCATAGAAATGCCTGGCAGCTCTCTGATTGGTGCGGACGCTGGAGAATTGGTGGCGATAGGGAAAATCGGTGTAGCGCTTGTTGATTCGCTAACTGATGTCATTGACCAGTTTGATACCTTGATAGATTTCACCGTGCCTCAGGCGACTTTGGCCAATGCCGAGGTGTGCGCGGCGCATGGTAAGAAAATGGTGATTGGTACAACCGGGATAGATACCGCAGGTAAAGCGCAATTAGAGCAAGCCGCAGAATCGACTGCCATTATGTGGGCGCCAAACATGAGCGTTGGCGTTAACCTATGTTTCGCCTTGTTAGATATGGCGGCGCGGGTGTTGGGCGATGACGTCGACATTGAAGTGCTTGAGTCACACCACAAGCATAAGGTTGACGCGCCGTCAGGAACTGCCCTTCGAATGGGGGAGGTGGTTGCTGATGCTCTGGGTCGTGATCTGAGCAAGGTGGCTGTTTACGGTCGTGAAGGTCAGACCGGTGCAAGAGATCCAGAAACTATTGGCTTTGCCACAGTGCGAGCCGGCGACATAGTAGGCGAGCACACAGTAATGTTTGCCGCCGAAGGTGAGCGCGTTGAAATTACGCACAAAGCCTCAAGCCGAATGAACTTCGGTAGAGGTGCTATGCGAGCTTGCTTGTGGTTGGCCGACAGAAACACCGGCCTGTATGACATGCAAGATGTGCTAGAGCTGAGATAGCAGGGAACCTCTGAACAAGAATAATAAACTATGAAACTCGCCGAAGTAGAGCAAGAACACTTTATACCTTTTCGCGTCAGTGACTTGCTGGTGTTATTGTTGCGGGCAGACGAAATGCCAGAGCAAAATAAGCGTCGCTTCGAAAAAATATGCGTGTTACTCAGTCGGTATTATCATCTGCATTTTTATGAGAAATTGAACACGCTGAAAGATTGCTATGCACCTTTCAATCCGGATGCAGATACCTTGCCCATTGGTGAAGTGTCGGGTTCCCAGCTTAAGGAAAAGCAAAGCCAGTTGATTGAAGTGCTAACCGACGTAGTGCGTGCGGCAAACTTCAAGGCGGTCAGTCAGGAAGATCTTGATAGAGCAATGCTGGAAGAGTCTTTATTCAATATTCGGCTGAATGTAGATTTCAACGATTTTGAGCAAATTCTCTTTTACCGGCGTGGTGAATCGATTCGTTCGGCTGAGGCCAGAAAATGGTACAGCTGGAAAAAGACCAAAATTGAATTTACCAATTATGAGCGGGTGCTGGTTTACGTTAAATTTAAAAGCGAAGATTATTTTCGCAAGCGCGATCCAAAAGACTTGTTCTTCAAGCCGGGTACAACAATGATCAAGTTGTTCCGCAATATTCCAAAAGCAGACTTGGAGATGCTCTTCCCCAATACGGAAGTGGCGATGCGGGTTCAGGATAAAATAATGATCGGTGTGCCGGCGGCTGTCAGTGGTATCGCCGTCCTTGTTACCAAGCTCGGCTCCACTTTACTGCTGCTCGCTGGGTTGTTCACCTTTTGGTTGGGCTGGAGCGAGGAGCCAGTGCGTATTGATCAGACAGCGCTTATAGCGCTGGGCATTGGCTTGGGCTCAGTTGGCGCTTATATTTGGAAGCAGTTCAACAGTTTTCGCAATCGTAAAATCAAGTTTATGAAAATACTGGCCGACAACCTGTATTTCAAGAATCTGGACAATAATGCCGGTGTGTTTCATCGTCTAATTGATGCTGCCGAAGAGGCCGAAAGTAAGGAGGCCATGCTGGCCTATTTTTTCCTGGCCACTGCAGAGCAGCCATTAAGTCAGTCTCAACTGGACGACAATATAGAAAATTGGTTGCGCAGTTATGGCGGCGGCCGCTGTGACTTTGAAGTGGATGATGCGGTCAACAAGTTGGTGAGTTTCGGCTTGGTCGAGCAAGTAGCCGATGATACCCATGCTAAGGATGATGGAAAGAAGGCGGAGAAAGCCGAGATTTTGTGGCAAGCGGTTGATCTGGAGCAGGCACTGGCAAGTATTGAGGCCGCTTGCCATACGGCGGTCGCAAAGATTGACTGAAATAATGAAACAGCGGCGTTAGCGCATAGACAGCCGGCCCTCATTTTCAGTAGAATGCACCCCAATTCGCGCGATGAATTCGCGGAAGGTAGAAAAGCGAGATGAGCCCTAATCGGCAGAGAGTTCATCTCGCTTTTTTGCAAGATAAAATGCGTGATATCAGTAGCGCGCGTTAAACACAGGGGACAAGCAGTTGGCACAAATCGCAATATTGGCGCTCGCAGACGGAAGTCTGTTCCGAGGTGTCTCTATTGGTGCCGCTGGCAGCTCCACCGGTGAAGTGGTGTTTAACACTTCCATGACCGGTTATCAGGAAATCCTGACAGATCCATCGTACGCCAAACAGATAGTCACACTCACTTATCCGCACATCGGTAACACGGGCGTGAATGCGGAGGATGAAGAGTCTGCTGACATCTGGGCCTCGGGCCTTGTTATTCGAAATTTACCATTGATCGCATCTAACTATCGGTCCGAGCAATCTCTGAGCGCTTACCTTCAGAGTCGTAATGTTGTCGCCATAGCGGAAATAGATACACGCCGCCTAACACGCTTGTTGCGAGCAAAGGGTGCACAGAGCGGCTGCATCGCAACAGCCGACGCATCCGGCCATATAGACGAGCAGGCCGCTCTTGATAAAGCACGTGCGTTCGCAGGTATAAAAGGCATGGACCTGGCGCAGGAAGTGTCGGTCACCGAAAAGTATCAATGGCGGTCTTCAGTCTGGTCTTTCGGCAATGGCTATCATGACATTCAAGCAGGAAATTTACCGCGAAAGGTAGTTGCTTACGATTTTGGTGTTAAGCGCAATATTCTGCGTATGTTGGTTGAGCGCGGCTGTGACGTAACTGTTGTGCCTGCTAAAACCCCCGCAAGCGAAGTGATAGCCATGCAGCCAGACGGCATATTTCTGTCTAATGGTCCTGGCGACCCAGAACCTTGCGACTACGCTATCAGTGCAATCACTGAGCTTCTGCAAACGGGTACCCCTATTTTTGGCATATGTCTGGGTCATCAGCTTTTGGGCCTGGCGTGCGGGGCGAAAACCCTCAAAATGAAATTTGGTCATCACGGTGCTAACCACCCTGTTCAGAATCTGGACGACGGAACTGTGATGATCACTAGCCAAAACCACGGTTTTGCTATCGACGAATTAAGCTTGCCGGCCAATGTGCGTGTAACGCATAAATCGCTATTTGACGGCACTTTGCAGGGTATCCACCATACTGAACACCCTGCTTTTAGCTTTCAAGGGCATCCGGAAGCAAGCCCGGGCCCACACGATGTAGCTCCTTTGTTTGACCACTTTATTGAACTGATCGATGCCAAAAAGAACTGATATTCAATCGATCCTAATTATAGGCGCTGGCCCTATTGTTATAGGCCAGGCCTGTGAGTTCGATTATTCCGGCGCTCAAGCGTGCAAGGCTTTGCGCGAGGAAGGTTACCGGGTGATTCTGGTAAATTCCAACCCTGCCACCATCATGACCGATCCGGCGATGGCGGACTCAACCTACATAGAGCCCGTGAACTGGCAAACGGTTGCGAAAATCATAGAGCAGGAAAGACCTGACGCTGTGTTGCCCACCATGGGTGGCCAAACTGCATTGAACTGCGCGCTCGACCTTGAGCGAGAAGGTGTTCTGAAAGAGTTTGGTGTTGAGCTGATCGGTGCTACCGCAGACGCAATTGATAAGGCTGAGGATCGCCAACGCTTTGATGTGGCAATGAAAGCCATAAACCTGGAAACACCCAGGTCTGCGCTGGCGCATAGCATGGAAGAAGCGTTGCAGCTGGTTGATGGTATCGGTTTTCCGTGCATTATTCGCCCGTCCTTTACTATGGGTGGCTCAGGTGGTGGCATAGCGTACAACCGCGAAGAGTATGTGGAAATTTGCGAGCGCGGGCTCGATCTCTCACCAACCAACGAATTACTGATTGATGAATCATTGATTGGTTGGAAAGAATATGAAATGGAAGTTGTTCGGGACAAAAACGACAACTGCATTATTGTCTGTGCCATTGAAAATTTTGATGCCATGGGTATTCATACCGGTGACTCTATTACGGTAGCGCCAGCGCAAACGCTGACTGATAAGGAATATCAGATTATGCGCAACGCATCGCTCGCCGTGCTGCGCGAAATTGGTGTTGAAACTGGCGGCTCCAATGTGCAGTTTGGCGTGAACCCTGCCGACGGCAGGCTGGTCATTATTGAAATGAATCCTCGCGTTTCGCGCTCTTCGGCATTGGCGTCCAAAGCAACTGGATTTCCAATAGCCAGAGTGGCCGCAAAGCTGGCCATTGGTTATACACTGGACGAACTGCAAAACGAAATAACCGGCGGTGCTACACCGGCATCGTTCGAGCCCAGTATTGATTACGTTGTTACCAAAATTCCGCGCTTTACGTTTGAGAAGTTCCAGGCGGCTGACGATAGACTTACCACCCAAATGAAGTCGGTTGGTGAAGTGATGGCGATAGGCCGCACTTTTCAGGAGTCGATACAAAAAGCACTGCGTGGCCTGGAAGTGGGCGCCAGTGGATTTGACCCCATTCTTGACCTTGGTGCAGACGACATTCGCAGCAACCTTATTGGCAGATTACGCGCGGCTAACGGCGATAGGATTTGGCACATTGCAGATGCCTTCCGTTTCGGTTTCAGCGTGGAAGAAATATCTGAGTTCAGCGGCGTTGACCCTTGGTTTTTGGTGCAGATCGAAGATATCGTAAACACCGAATCAGTCATTGAAGCAACCAAGCTGGTTGATCTTAGTAAAGATCAGTTGTGGGAGTGGAAGCGCAAAGGATTCTCTGATTCACGTATGGCCGCATTGATGTGGGTATCAGAACAGGAAGTGCGCACTCGACGTGCAGCATTAGGCATAAAGCCGGTGTACAAACGTGTAGACACCTGTGCTGCTGAGTTTGCCTCTTCCACGGCGTATATGTATTCCACTTACGAGGAAGAATGTGAAAGTGAGCCAAGTGACCGAGATAAAATACTCGTTCTTGGCGGAGGCCCGAATCGCATAGGCCAGGGTATTGAATTTGATTACTGTTGTGTTCACGCAGCCTTGGCTATGCGCGAAGACGGCTATGAAACCATAATGGTTAATTGTAATCCTGAAACAGTATCTACTGACTACGATACATCAGACCGGCTTTATTTTGAGCCTGTAACCTTAGAGCATGTGCTTGATATTGTGGCTTTGGAAAACCCGGTTGGCGTGATTGTTCAGTTTGGTGGGCAAACCCCATTAAAACTTGCTAACGATCTGGAAGCAGCGGGCGTACCCATTATTGGAACCACGCCTGATGCAATCGATAGAGCGGAAGATAGAGAACGCTTCCAGAAGATGATTGAAAAGCTGCATTTACTGCAGCCACCTAACACAACTGTGCGTAGTCAAGAAGAGGCGCTAAGTGTGGCGGGAGAGATTGGTTACCCCATAGTGGTAAGGCCGTCTTACGTGTTGGGTGGGCGCGCGATGGAAATTGTGCATAAAGACAGTGAGTTAGAAATGTACATGCGCGAGGCTGTGCAGGTGTCTGACGAATCGCCAGTGTTGCTGGACCACTTTCTTAACGCAGCCATTGAGGTTGATATTGACGCGGTAAGTGATGGCGATGAAGTGGTTATCGGCGCAATTATGCAGCACATTGAACAAGCCGGTATTCATTCTGGCGACTCAGCCTGTTCGTTACCACCTTATAGTCTGCCGGCCGACGTACAGGATGAAATGCGCCGCCAGGTGAAGCTGATGGCTCTAGAGCTAGGTGTAATAGGTCTGATGAATGTGCAGCTAGCCTATCAAGACAAAGAAATTTATATCATTGAGGTTAATCCGCGTGCATCGCGCACCGTTCCTTTTGTATCCAAAGCCATCGGTGTGTCATTGGCCAAAGTAGCGGCCCGCTGCATGGTAGGGACTACCTTGCAAGCGCAGGGCTTTACCAAAGAAATTGTACCGCCCTACTATGTGGTGAAAGAAGCGGTGTTTCCGTTTAATAAATTCCCCGCCGTTGACCCAATCTTGGGCCCCGAGATGAAATCGACCGGTGAGGTTATGGGGGTTGGTGACACTTTTGGCGAAGCGTATGCGAAGTCACAAACGGGCGCTGGCGATACAATACCTACAAAAGGCGTTGCCTTCATCAGTGTGCGAGACGCGGATCACGAAGCATCAGTAGAGGTTGCGCGCGAATTGTCTGCGTTGGGATTTGATCTGGTTGCTACCCGCGGTACAGCGAAAACGATGTTAGACGCAGGTCTAGAGGTAAGAGTTCTTAACAAAGTGTCGGAAGGTCAGCCCCATGTTGTTGACGCGGTTAAGAATAATGAGATAACGTTGATTGTGAATACAACAGAAGGTCGACAGGCTATTGCTGATTCGGCGATTATTCGCCGCAGTGCATTGCAGCACAAGGTCTATTGCACGACAACACTGGCCGGCGGCGCAGCAGTTGCCGAAGCCCTTAAGTTTTCGGGAGATCTGAAAGTTCGGCGGCTACAAGACCTGCACAAGAGGCTACACTGATGGCACCAATCCCAATGACCTTGGAAGGTGAAGCTAAACTTCGCGAAGAGCTCACTAAGTTGAAAAGCGAAGATCGCCCTAGAATTATTCAGGCTATCTCCGAGGCGCGAGAACACGGTGATTTGAAAGAAAACGCCGAGTACCACGCGGCCCGTGAACAGCAGAGCTTTGCAGAAGGTCGGATCAATGAAATTGAAGGTAAATTAGGCGACGCACAAGTCATCGATGTACTTGCGATACCGAATCAGCATAGGGTTATTTTCGGCACTACCGTTAGCCTGGTCGACATAAATACCGACGAAGAAGTAACGTACAAGATCGTGGGCGATGACGAAGCTGACGTGAAGCAGAATAAAATTTCTGTCAATTCTCCTATCGCCAGAGGTTTGATTGGCAAAGAAGAAGGCGAGGTTGTCAAAGTTGTTAGGCCGGTAGGAGAAATTGAATACGAAATTTCTCTGGTAGAGCATATTTAGCCGCCGCGTCTTATTTACGAGCGCCAATGTTTCATATTGGCGCTGTTAAGTCAGAAACTCCGCTCGAGTTCTGGCATTCGTTTTGAATACTCCGCCAAGAGCGGTCGTATCAGTTTCTGAATTAGTATCCATAACCCCTCGCGACTTAACGCAATAATGCGTGGCGCTAACCGACACCGCTACGTCATCAGTTTCCAATAGTGTTTGTAGGGAAACGAGTATTTGTTGCGTTAATCGTTCCTGTACTTGAGGGCGTCGCCCGAAAAATTGCACTAAGCGGTTTATCTTGGAGAGGCCAATAATTTTGCTTTTCGGAATGTAGGCAACTTTGGCTGTTCCATCTATTGTGACGAAGTGGTGTTCGCAGCTGCTGAGTAAGCCGATGCCTCTGACTTTCACCATTTCTTCCACCCCCATTTTATTTTCAATGGTAGCAATTTTCGGAAAATTTTCGTAATCAAGACCCGAAAAAATCTCGTATACATACATCTTCGCCACTCTGTGTGGCGTCTCATGCAGGCTGTCATCACCCAAATCTAGACCCAAGGTGCGCATTACTTCGCTCATCTGGCCTTTAATCAACTCATATTTTTGCTCATTATCAAGGCCGTTATCTTGTAGTGGGGTCTCAAGGCCAAGCGTCTGTAGCCTCTTTCTAACGGCAATAGCGTCATCCGATAGCATCGGGTTCTCCTGGGTAAACAGTATTATTATTCCCCATACGTAATTGAGCTTGCTGCTGGATCACATAGCCAATGCTAAGAAGTCTGTTTTAGTGAGGCCATTTCTTCGCAATGGACTAAGGATATTTAACCAGCGGTATGATCTAGATATCAAATCTTGCCGTATAAGCCGTTATTGATATTGACTATAGGAGTTTCGACATGATTGAAAAAAATATTGGAAACGTAGAAAGGGTTATTCGTGTTGTATTTGCCGTTGGCCTGACAATCTGGATTTTGAGCCAACCTTCGTTCTCGTTAACTGAGGCGTTCGTTGCTCTAACTGCTTTTTTTCTGTTTCTTAACGGCGTGTTTTCTCGCTGCTACTTGTGGTTTGTGTTGGAGGTGAACACCACGCCTAGAATCCCCGGCCATTGTTAAAATATCTAAAGGAAGTAAAAGCCTGATGCAGTTACTGGAACAAATTGAAGTTAATCGCAGCGTACAAGATTGCTATGCTTACCTACTGGACTTTTCATCCACTGCTGAGTGGGACCCAGGCGTCAAGAGCGCGAAGCGAACAAGCTTTGGTCCCATCCAAGCGGGCGCTACGTTTGAAGTGGTATGTCACCTGCCTGTAGGTTCGGTGCAGCTGGAATATACCCTGCTGGATCACAAAGAACCTACCCGCATTAAGCTAATTGGTAAATCCAACTTCTTTACAGTTGAAGATACAATAGACATTGAGCCGATAGAAAACACCAAGAAAGGTGGCCACGTAGCTCAAGCGCGCAGTCGTATTACTTATACAGCAAACTTTACCTTCAATGAGGTAGCGTCGGTAATAAGTGGTTTTGCCAAGGGCAGCATGACATCCATGGGTAAAAATGCGCTTGAAGGTTTGCGTACAGCCTTAGAAGATATTTACCCAACGCCGGTCACCAGCTATCTACGAGGCTTGGGTGATCGCTTGGTGTTGCCAGGAATGGCAACATTTTCCAGCCTGGGTTACAGCCAAACGAAAACGGCTTTTAATCCTATAAGTAATAATATGGCTGGCAAACACATTGTACTAACCGGCGCGTCGTCGGGAATTGGTTATGCAGCGGCAGAGCAGCTCGCTGCGCGAGGAGCCAAATTAACCTTGGTCATGCGCAATGAAAGCAAGGCAAAGCAAGTTATCAAGTCATTGATCGAGCGAACCGGTAATGAGCAACTATCATTGCAGTTAGCTGACCTAAGTCTTCTTGCTGATACTAAGGCCTTGGCAACGCGCTTGAAACAAACACGTAAACCCATAGATGTTCTTATTAACAACGCAGGTGCTCTGTTCGAGGAGCAGCGCAATACTGAAGAGGGTATTGACGAAAGCCTGGCGCTATTACTTCTAAGCCCCTACAAGTTAATGGTTGAACTCAAAGGATTGCTCGAAAAAAGCGATGACCCCAGAATAATTAATGTGGTGTCTGGTGGAATGTATACCCAAAAACTAAACCTTCAATCAACATTAAATCCCAAGGCTGAAGGTTTTTCTGGCAGCGTAGTGTATGCGCGCGCGAAGCGAGCCCTAATGATCGCTACAGAAGAGCTTGCCAGTGCTTGGACCGACTCTAGAATTGCTGTGAACGCAATGCACCCAGGCTGGGCCGACACGCCTGGTGTTGAAGACTCGCTGCCAGGGTTTTACCGGCTCACGAAAAAAATACTGAGAACACCAGCGGAGGGCGCGGACAGCATCGACTGGATGGCCAGTGCTACAGAGGCCGGAAGGGTAAATGGCCAACTGATCCTGGATCGTTTGCCGCGCGAACGATATGTAATACCGGGTACCAAAGAGAGCTGGAATCAACGCCAGGAACTTATGCAGTTCCTCGAACGCTGCTCTAAACCTGAAGATGTGCTAGCTTACGTCTATACTGATAATGCAGTTGTTGCCTAACATGATAGATGCTGCTAGAAATTTACAAGCGGCCCTTGAGGTTTTGGCGCTGCGGCTAAAGGGATAAAGCACAAGCAACAATGGTAATCACTACAGACACGAAATCTACTGAAGCGCTCACTCGGCTGAAGGTTGGCATTAGCGCCTGCCTGGCGGGTCAAAATGTACGTTACGACGGAGCCAGTAAGCGTTTCAAGCAGCGTAAGGCGATGGAAGAGTTCGTAGATTTTCAACCTTACTGCCCAGAGATGGCCATTGGTTTGGGCGTGCCTCGCAAAACACTGAGACTAGTGGGTGACGTTGAAAAACCCAGCATAGTCGAGGGGTCCGGAACTTTAGATGTCACTTCCAAGCTAACGGACTATGCCAATAGCGTTGCCGATGTATTGCAGCGAGATGATAATTTATCGGGGTTTATTGTTTGCAAGGGATCGCCGAGTTGTGGCATGGCCGGCGTAAAACGCTACAACGAAACCGGCGGTGTGCTCGGTCACGATGCCAGCGGAATTTTCACTGCTCAATTAATGCGTCGCCTGCCGACCTTGCCGGTAGAAGAAGACGGTCGTCTAAATGACAAGGGGCTTATGGAAAGCTTCCTTACTCGTGCACATGTTAAGCAGCGATGGCAAGTCATGCTAAAGGCGGGGCTTACGGCGAAAAGCCTGCTGGCCTTTCATAGCGAGCATAAGTTTTTATTGCTCGCTCACAATCAGAATATGTACCGCACTTTGGGTAAACTCTTGGCAGACCTCTCGTCAAAAAGTCTTGAGGATTTATCAGTAGAGTATTTCTCAGCGTTCATGAAGGCTATGAATCAAGTGCCTACTGCGGGGCAGCATGCAAACGTGTTGATGCATTTGCAGGGCTATGTGAAAGACAGTTTGTCTGAACGTGAGCGTGCTGAGCTTGCCAGCGTTATTTTGGATTACAGCAATGGCCGTTTGCCGCGTCAGGCGCCGATGACTCTTATTAAACACCACCTGGCGAACAATCCGAATTTATGGGCGCAGTCGCAGCATTATCTTGAGCCATTTTCCAGAGACATGTTGGTGTTGGTTGAGCGCTGAAGAGCTGTGACTGAGTGGTAGGTAGTACCTTGATGTTGAAAGATCATCGCTGCTTCGACACCGTGCCGATCAGTCTGCCTACTGTTTTGCCGCTCAGTGGCACATCCATGTGCCGTCCCGCGCCCATGCCTGGCGCTATTCGCTCTAAAACAGCAGGCAAACTGCTCGCCACTCTTTAGGTAGTTTACTGGGGGCTTTCAGCTCACTCAATGTTAGCTGCGCGGTGAGTAAGCTACATTCAGTTCCAGCAGCACTTTCTCTCACTATGCTTTCTCTAACTCTGCTTCAATAGGCCTCAACTGCACAATACTAAGGTCAGGCGATGGCTCGCGAATCAGATGCCGTTGCAATAACATGTAAGTGTCTTTATCAAAACCCAGAGAAATGCTTGTCAGTTGCACGCCACTGCTATTGATGATGTCTTCATCCAGCTCGTCCACCATCAGCTCTGAAGGATTCGCCACGCGCCAGCTACCGCGATAGGCCCAGTTATCTATAATGTGTGCATCAACGAAGGCTTTGGTTTTGTGGCGTTCTATTACAGCTATGCGGCTGTCGTAGGGCCATGCGTCAATGCGTTTTTTATCCAGTGCAAGTTTCAGTTTGGCGTTGTGGTCTGCAAAGCTCTCACTGCCCGTGCAGGCGCCGTTGCATTTTTTCAATTGGAAACCAAAGCAAGCACCAGGGCCTTTCTCAAGGCCTAACAACTTTTTGCAAAGCTGATCATCGCTGGAAAGCTCTTCGAGCATTTTGTTCGCAGTGCGCTTGGAGCTAAAAATTCCATAACAGGTCATTTGCCCAATTTTGCTGGCTTCGTGTTGCGCCACGACGGCTTTGTAATATCCCGCATCGTTGGCGTCAAGGTGCACGCTCCATAGTTTTTTCATGGGCCGTTGGCGCCGATTGTAGATCGGCTGTAGATTTTTAATCTCGTGATTTTCTAGCAACAAAGCGCCGAGTTCACCGGCCGAGCAACGGTGCTCCACGGAGCGAATTTCTTGCGCCATACGCATTTCGCGACTTTCTCTTATGTCGGACGAAAAATGGGAGCGTACTCGAGTACGAATGCTTTTACTCTTGCCAACATACAGCAGGCTGGCGTTCTCACCATAAAAGTAATAAACGCCGGGCTCCTCTGGTAGAGCGGCAATATCAGCCGGGTCCAAGTGGCATGGTACGGAGGCATTCTTCAGTTGTACGCTTGCCGCTTTGTTTACAGTGTCTAAACCATGTTCTTCAATGGCGTAGTTTAAGAAGGCCTCAGTCGACTCTACATCGGCCATTGCTCTGTGTCGCGCGCCGGGTTTATGGCCTATGCGCTCAATGATTTTCCCAAGGCTGTAGCCCTGCCATTGAGGGTACAAGGCGCGAGCGAGTTTCACTGTACACACAATGTTAGGTTTGAAATCAAAACCACAATGCGCAAAGCCTGCTTTCAAAAACGAGTAATCGAAGCGAGCGTTGTGCGCAATAAAAACAGTATCTTTGATCAAAGACCAGAGCTCCGGCGCGAGGTCTTCAAAGCCAGCCTCATTCTCAACCATGGCATTGCTGATTCCGGTTAATGAGGATATGAAGGGGGGAATGCTGCGGTAGGGATTTACCAAGCGTTGTAATTCAAAACGACTGCCGTCCACGTCAAGTATTGCTACGCCAACCTCGGTAATGCTCTCTCTTGCTGCACTTGTGCCAGTAGTTTCTAAGTCGACAATGGCGCAGACGCGGTTTAACAACAAGACGGCATACTCTTTGGTGTGTATGTGTCCTGCCTACTCCTTAGTAATCTAAGTAGTGCTAACCGGACTCATTCGATGGCTGAAATCCCAAGCGCTTAATCGCGTGAGCTCAATTCGAATAGCATACTCCTCGGCCGCGCGACCCAGCAACCAATTCGACAAGGAAGAATTGGAGTTTCCAAGGTATCGCTTGATCAAGCTTTCAAGAACCGGTTTCGCGGATTGAGCGTCGAGTGTTACGGTGCCTCGCCCACGAACGCCGCAGTAGGGCACTTCGTTTCCTGAAATTTCGAAACTGCACTTTGCGTTTGCCTGCAATGCTTGAATGAGACGGCTACTTTGATGGGCCGCACACCAAAGATAGCCATCACTGTACTCGAACCACATTGAGCAGATAATGGGGTAGCCGTCTTCAGAGCTCACCGCTATTCGAATGGGAGTGTGTGCAGAATGAAAATACCCTTCAATCTGCTTTTCGTCCCAGGAGCTGTTGCGGGTAACAATGCTATTCATGATTTTTCTCGCTTGGGTAAACCACGGAATGCAGCCATTGCGCGTTCTCGTGCGGCTTTATGTTCAACAATGGGGTGAGGGTATGTTTCGCCTAATGCTATGCCGGCTTCTGACAATATGTCATCAGAAGCCTTGTGAGGTTCGTGAATATATTTTGCAGGCAGGGCGCTAAGCTCGGGTACATAGCTGCGAATATAATCGCCTTGCGGATCGAATCGGGTGCTTTGTAGCGTAGGGTTGAAAATTCTAAAGTAGGGTGCTGCATCAGCGCCACTGCCGGCCGCCCATTGCCAGCTCGCCGTGTTGTTCGCCTGATCCGCATCTACCAGCGTGTCCCAAAACCAACGCTCGCCATGCAGCCAGTGTTGAAGCAGGTGTTTCACAAGGAAGGAAGCAACAACCATTCTTACTCGATTATGCATCCAGCCGGTTTGCCACAACTGTCTCATGCCGGCATCTACTAGAGGGTAGCCAGTTTGGCCTTGCTGCCAAGCGCGCAGCTGCGCTTCGTCTTCCAGCCAAGGGAAGGCATCGAATTCAGGCCTGAATGGCTTGTCTATCATTGCTGGCCAGTTGTGCAGCAGGTAATGGGCGAAATCGCGCCACACTAATTCGCGAAGAAAGGCGGTGGCGCCTTCCTTTCGGTGGGGCAAGTCGTCCACGGCTTGTTCAATCTGGTGCCAAACAGCGCGCGGGCTTATTTCACCGTAATGCAGATGCGGTGAAAGCATCGATGTGCCGTCTTCTGCCGGTATATCACGCCCAAGCTTATAGTTAATCAAGCCTCGCTTTATAAATTCATCCAACCGCTCTTGAGCCCCTTGCGCGCCTGGCGTCCATTCTCGGGCCAGACCTGCAGACCAGTCAGGCTTTACGGGCAACAAAACAAGTGAGTCCAAACTTTGAAACACAGACTTAGTTGACGAAAACCAGAGACCTTTTGGCGCAGTAGCGGCTGAGCGTCCGGGTGAAAGATGACTCATACAACGTTTGTAGAATGGCGTAAACACCTTATAGGGTTGGCCATTGTCGCGATGAATCAACTCCGGTTCAAACAAAAGTGCTCCGGCGAACCGTCTTACGGCTATCTGCTGGCTTGCGAACATATCGTGAACTTGTTGTTCAAGTAGTGCGGCGTCCGAATCATAAGATCGCGACATAAAGATTTCAGCAATGGTGTGTGATGCACTGAGTTCTTTGAAAATATCCTTCGTTGCGCCTTTTGCAATGTGAAGCGTGCTACCGAGCTTGCCAAGCTCAAGCTCGAGAGCCTGCAAGCTATGATGAAGCCACCAGGCACTGGCACCGCCAATTTCACGCAGATCTTCTTGGTCGTGTATGTAAATTGCCAGTACGGGAAGGCCGGTTTCCAACGCCGAATGCAACGCAGAGTTATCATTAACTCGCAGGTCGCGACGAAACCAAACCAGAGCTATGGGCTGGTTCGTAGGTGTAGCTGGCTCGGTGGTCAAAACTTAAAAATAGGATTGAACAGTCGTGAGATCGGGCCAGTAAATTTAAGATCGCCGGATACGGCCGTTAAAAGCACGCAGTCTTGATCACGATGCGCAACGGGTTGGTGCACGTGACTGGCATCGCATTCAACAAAGTCACCAGCTACAAAATTTCCAAGCTCGTCGGAGTACCCGCCTTGTAAAAGGACAGTAAACTCTGCATCGGTGTGAGTGTGTTGGAAAACACGGCGGCCCTTGGCCACACGCAACAGCTTTAAAACAAAGCCATCCTCGGTAAGCCCCAAGTCACAGCTACGTACACCAAGCCCCAGACTCTTCCAATTAGCCGACTCTATTCCATCTGGCAATAAAGCTGACAAGGCAGATTTTTTCTTGCGCTGGCTTGAAAGCGTTTTTATCTGTGTGTCGGTATCTACGTCCATCATAACGCGATCGAATAGATCATCGCTGCACGCTATGCTTTCGCCACTTTCCAGTATGGCGGCGCCCAGTAAGTTAAATTCTCCCACGCGGCGTTCGCACTCATGGCATTGTTCAATATGAGTAGTAACACACAGTGCAGGACCAGCACTTAAGCTGCCAGCGGAATACTCTGTCAGTAAATGTTCTGTAGGGTGGTGGCTCATAGTTCTTTCTCCTGCAACAACAACTTCATGCGTGCGAGTGCGAGTCGGGTGCGCGACTTAACAGTACCTAAGGGGATGTTGAATTCAGCGGCAATTTCACTTTGTGACTTACCTTCCATATACATTTTTTTCAACACCAGTGCTTGCTCCGGATTAATGTCCGCCAATCCCAGGCGTATGTTGTCTGCTATCTGGCGCTGTTTCAGCTGGACTATAGGTTCTGGAACGTCCGACTCGTGCCATAAATCATCGGAGTCTATGCAGGCATCGTGATTCTTGTTGCGCCTTTGCATATCAATGCGCACGTTTCTAGCAATCGTGAACACCCAGGCGTCTACATTGGCTTTGGAGCTGTCATAAAGCGCAGCCTTGTTCCACACCTTAATCATTGTTTCTTGCACGATGTCTTCGGCCATTGACGCTGACCCCGCCACGCCAGGCGACTTCATTGAGTAGGCCTTCACTCTACCTGCATAGAAATCAAACAGCTGTTTAAAAGCGTGTTTGTCTTGATCGCTTGCTATGGCTTTTACCCAGCCAGCAACCTGATGCGCTTCGTTCATGTCCATTCTCTATGTTTGTCTCTCTCTTACTACGGGTACTGAGTCCTATTGGATCACACTAAGATGTTTCACTTGTCTGTGATCCAAGCATGGGGGCTAAACGTAAGTTCCAGACTGATCCGTCGTTTGCCATGAAAATAAAGAAATGCGAATTGCCATTATAGGTTCTGGAATATCCGGACTCACCGTTGCTAATAAATTATCGAGGAATCATGCAGTTACGGTTTATGAAGCACAAACATACGTAGGCGGACACACGGCTACAGTGGACGTTGAGGTTGCTGGAGCGACTCATGCGATCGACACCGGCTTTATTGTATATAACGATCGTACTTATCCCAACTTTATTAAACTGCTTCAACAACTTGGTGTGTCTAGCCAAGCAACGACTATGGGCTTTAGTATGAGCTGCCAGCGATCAGGGCTGGAATACAGCGGTGCTGGCCTAAGCAGTCTTTTTGCGCAGCGGAAGAATATAATATCACCGACCTTTCTGCGTCTGGTGCGTGACATCGTTCGCTTCAATAGCAGTGCTACCCGGGATTACGACGCCCTGGCGCTTAGCGGGCAGCAAACTCTGGGCGAATATCTTGCCTTGAATGCCTATAGCCAAGGCTTCATCGACCACTATCTGGCGCCCATGGCATCGGCCATCTGGTCAACCAGTCTGAACAGCGTTCTCGATTTTCCTATCTTGTTTTTCATTGAGTTCTTTAAGAACCATGGCCTGTTGCAACTGAGCAACCGCCCTCAATGGCGCACCATCCGCGGAGGATCCAGAGAATACATTGCACCGTTAATCCGGCCTTTCAAAGAATACATTCACCTCAATTGCGCCGTGCGGAGAATCTGTAGAAATGACAATCGCATCGAGCTTTCAACCGATCGTTTTGGTACGGAATTCTATGACCACGTTGTTATTGCAACCCACTCAGATCAAGCCTTAGAGATGCTATTTGATGCAAGCTACTTAGAGCAGGAAATTCTTGGTGCCATACCCTACGTTGAAAATTCAGTGGTGTTGCACACAGATGAATCGATTCTACCGAGCTTGCAGTCCACGTGGTCTAGCTGGAATTACCTGATTCCCAAGCAAGAGCGCAGCAAACCTGTGCTCACCTATAACATGAATATTTTGCAGGGCATTGAGGCCGATAAAACGTTTTGCGTTACGTTGAACGGGGACGATTTACTTGATGAGCGCGAGGTGCTTGGTCGCTATTCATACTCTCATCCTGAGTTCAGCGAAGGCGCAGTCGCGGCGCAAGAATTGTGGCGAGGTCTGAATGGCAAGCGTAACACCTGGTATTGCGGTGCTTATTGGGGCAATGGCTTTCACGAAGATGGGGTGACTAGCGCGCTTCGAGTAGTCGAAGCGATGCTGCATGGTGGACTTAACCGTGGATAGCTGTGTTCTAACCGGCTCCGTCCGGCATCGTCGCTACCGAACAAAAGCGCATTCCTTTAGATACTCAGTCTTTATGGTGTTGGTTGATCTGGAACGCGTGGAAGACCTATTTGATTTTGGTCGTTTCTGGAGCACTAGGCCGTCATTGGTGCGTTTTAGGCGACAAGATTATCTTCCCGGTAAGCCTAATCTGGCGGAGGAAGTTAGAAGCACTGTTGAAGCCGCTACAGGTCAAATACCCAGCGGGCGAATTTGCTTACTTACAAACCCAAGAATCTTCGGCTATTTGATTAATCCGATTTCCATTTTTTATTGCTTCTCATCGACGGATTGCCAGCAGGAAAGTGTGCAATACATTGTTCTGGAGGTTGTCAGCACGCCGTGGAAAGAACGCTGTCGATACGTGCTGGCCTGTGACCCATTGGCACGTAATCAACGTATTCGCTTTAGGAAAAAAATGCATGTGTCTCCGTTCCTGCCAATGGATATGACCTATGTTCTTAGAGCCAACCAGCCCGCTAATCAAGTGGCGGTGCACTTGCAGAATTGGGAGCAAGAGCGCTTGGCGCTTGATGCAACGCTAGCGCTGAAGTCGGCGGGCAACACGAATAGGGTGCGATTAAAGGTAATTGCGGCCTACCCATGGATGACGGCAAAGGTTTACTTCGTTATTCACTGGCAGGCACTTCGGCTTTTCTTAAAAAGAATCCCTGTGGTGTTGCGCACTAGTGCTAAATCAGAATCTCTTAGGTGAAATAAATTATGGCTAACAACTCGATTGCTAACACAGGGCTGACGGCAAGTAATCAGAGCCTGCGCCGTCACCACATGTACAGCGTTCTTCTAAGCCGTGTGTTAAAGAAACTGCAGGTAGGTTTGTTGACTGTTACTAATCCTGGCGAAACTCTCGAGTACGGATCAAAATTTTCGCGTACGGATCTAACAGCGCATATAAACATCTTGAATCAAGGAGCCTATCGACGAATTGTGCGTGGTGGCGTTCTCGGGGCGGCTGAGTCCTACATTCTGGGTGAATGGAGCAGTCCCGATCTTGTTGCTGTCGTTAGAGTGTTTTCTGCAAACATGATAGTGATGTCAGAACTCGATGATGGTGGTGCGGTTTCGAAAGCCATCGCGAATGCTTGGCAATTGATTCGAAACAAAAATACCATTGATGGATCCAAGCGCAACATAGTCGCTCACTACGATTTGAGTAATGAGTTTTTCGCCTCTTTCCTTGATAAAGGCATGATGTACTCATCTGCGATGTTTCCCTATCCTAATGCGAGTCTGGAAGAGGCGGCCGACTATAAGCTGCGTCACATCTGCGAACGCCTGCAGCTAACTGAGTCTGATCATCTGCTGGAAATTGGAACCGGTTGGGGAGGCTTAGCCTGTTATGCGGCTAAACACTATGGCTGCCGAGTTACGTCCACCACCATCTCAAACGAGCAATTGTCGCTGGCGCGTCAACGTGTAAAGGATGAAGGGGTAGAAGACAAAGTAACGCTTCTTGACCTGGATTACAGAAAGCTTGAAGGCACTTACGATAAACTCGTTTCCGTAGAGATGATAGAGGCGGTAGGCCACGAATACTACAAAGAGTACTTTGCAGCCTGCAGTCGCTTACTGAAAGAGGATGGCCTAATGCTGTTGCAAGCGATAACGATTGCTGATGATCGTTACGAGTCCGCAAAGAATTCTGTCGATTTCATTAAGAAGTACATATTCCCCGGCGGTTGCTTACCTTGTAACTCGATTATTGCTCATCATATGGCCAAAGATGGGAATATGATGATTGTTGGGCTTGAAGATATCGGGTTACATTACGCCGACACGCTTGCTCATTGGCGCCAGCGTTTTTCGGCTGCAAAAAATGGGCTCGCGGCGCAGGGCTTTGACCAGCGTTTCGAGCGAATGTGGGATTTTTACCTGATGTATTGTGAAGGTGGATTTCGAGAGCGGCTTATCAGTGCGGTGCAAGTGCTGGCGGCCAAACCAGGCCGACGCGAAGCTCCGGCTGTGAATATGTTTGTTGAGGGTAGTTCATGAGTAGACGTCTAATTGCCTCTGTGGGAATCGAGAAGCGAAAAGAGCTGAGCAAGGGGTTGGTCAAAGCCTTGGGGCTACTGTTGGTTGCAGGCTTTAGCTTTGGTCTAGCAGCTTCCGACGCTACTAATAAAGAGCCCTATATGATAGGTACGGCTTACAAGCCGGGCACAGAAGAAGTTCTCTATGTAGAGAAGTACTATTGGCTTACTGATTTTTTATCTCTGGTTGAGTACTACGATAAAGAAGATGAAATTCTTGCACGTAAAACAATAAACTATTCGCAGAAAAAGAACTTCTCACCCGATATTCTAATCGAAGACTATAGATTAAAGCGCCGTGTGAGCGTGATGCATGGGCCAGATAAATGCCAGCTAGTCGTTGAAGATGCAAACACCAAAAAGCTTATCGATAGCGCGACGCATCCGGCAGAAAATCACGAAGTGACTGACGCAGGATTTGATAATTACCTGCGCGCCCAATGGCGATTTCTAGAAACGGGCAAGGCGGCCAAGTTTTCGTTTCTAATGACCGATGAAGATAAGATAGTAGCGTTGAAGGCGCGCCAGCGTTCTTGCGAGTCGCAATCCGGGCAAGGCGATTCGATTTGTTTTCGAATATCGCCAGCCAATTGGTTCGTGTCGGCATTGGCTCCACCGATTGACGTTGAATACGATGCCAAGGCTCGAAAGTTGCTCAGGTACGAAGGCATAGGGCTATTGCGCGATATAAACGGAATAAGCCTAAAAGTCGATCTGCGCTATCACTATCTGTGAGCGATGCTGGTGAGTGCCATCAACGATGAGCCGCAAACCATTCAGCGCAAAGCCGCCGCTTACTGTCTTAACTGGAGCCGGAATTTCTGCTGACTCTGGCATACCAACCTATCGTGACGAGGCAGGTCAGTGGTTGGGCAGCACGCCTATTCAGCATCAGGACTTTATGATTTCTGAGAGCACGCGTAAGCGCTATTGGTCCCGAAGCATGCATGGCTGGCCTACGGTGGCCAATGCAGAGCCTAATACCGCGCACCTTGCCTTAGTCTCCTTGCAGCAGCGCTCTCAGATTTCCTTGTTAGTTACCCAAAATGTAGACGATCTGCACCGCCGAGCGGGTCATAAAGACGTGATTGATTTACATGGTCGAATCACTAAAGTTAAATGCCTGACGTGTAATGCCTTGATTTCTCGGGCACAGGTACAGACTTTCCTGGAAGCAGAGAACGGCGCAACTGCTGACACTGTGAACAACCCTCGTCCGGATGGGGACTTTGAATTACCGGACTCTGAAACGCATGACTTTAAAGTGCCCGCCTGCGAGCACTGTGGTGGCGTTTTAATGCCAGATGTGGTTTTTTTTGGCGGTATCGTTCCTCAAACACGGGTAGATACAGTTCGCGAAGACCTGCAAAATTCTTCAGGGTTGTTAGTGATGGGATCGTCTCTGGCGGTTTATTCTGGTTATCGTTTCTGCAAATATGCTCAGGCAATGGGCAAGCCAATTTACTTAGTTAATCCGGGTGTAACGCGCGCAGATCAAATGGCGACAGAAAAATTTGATATGGACTGCAGTTCGTTTCTAAATGGATGGCTTAACGCGCTAGATGAATAGGCCGTTTGGCTTTGAAAAGAGCCAATAGCGCCGCATTGTTTACATACTAAGGTCCTCATCTGCAGTATTCTTGCGTCCCCCTGTTTTAGCAGCTTGGTACCTACTTAAAACTGGGCGTGCATAGTTAGAGGTCATGTAGAGTTCATGCATTTTCACCCCAATATCCGCAAAACTATCGCGCAGGCGATTGTGCTAGCGACGTGTTTTTTTGCGTCGCTGGCTGTGGCGGAAGCAAAACGGGTTGAAATTGTTGTTAATGGGGTTGATAGCGAGCTGCAAAAAAACGTGCTTGCTCATTTAAGTATGCATCGCTTGGCCAGCGACTCAAAGCCGCAGACAGAAAGTACAATAAAAAGACTCTATAAACGGGTCGACGCAGAAGTAGCAACCGCATTGCAGGCTTATGGTTATTATCAGCCAATAGTGGCCGCTGACTTGCAAGAATTGGATGCCTGGCGACTTACGCTCAGCATTACACAGGGCGATCAGGTTAAGCTTCGAAATGTTAGCTTAGAGCTTAATGGTCAAGGCCAAGAGAACGCCAGTCTCAACAACATTGTCAGCAAATCGGCTTTGGTCTCTGGCGCTGGTTTGTCTCATGCCGAGTACGAAGCGTACAAGGCGTCGATGCGGTCCCGCGCGTACGCCATCGGTTATCTGGACGCCCAGTTTACTGAGCATCAATTGCGTGTCTTTCCCAGCCAGGCGCGTGCTGATGTTGTACTGAACTTCGATACCGGCGCGCGATATTTTTTCGGTCCAATAACAGTACAACAAGATACTCTCAACCCAGATTTCGTTCAGCGTTTTGTAAAACCACGCCAAGGTGATCCATTTGAAGGAGCCAAGTTGATTCAAATGCAATTGGCGCTGAGTGAAACCAATTACTTTAGTAGTGTGGGCATAGACGTGCAGCGTGAAGAGGCAAGTGACTTTCAGATTCCTGTCACAGTCACTGCCGCGCCACGCAAAGCAGCGAAGTACGACTTCAGTGTGGGTTTTGGCACCGATACTGGGCCCAGGGTCGGAATCGGCGCAGACTTTCGGCGAGTGAACCGCAGGGGGCATCGATTCAAAAATCAGCTACAAATATCAGGTGTAGCATCAACACTGGCTTCCCAATACATTATTCCGATTGGCGATGTTAGCTCGGAATTTCTGGATTTTTCGGCCAATGTTGAACAAGAAAAGGTGAACGAAGTAGACGTTACCGAATATCGTATAGGCAGTAGTTTGAATCAAAACAGATGGGGAGGACGTCGTCGGCTTGGTTTAGATCTTGTTCATGAAAATTGGGCCTTTGGTGACAACCCGAGTGACACCGCTACCCTACTGGTGCCCAGTATCGACTTCACAAAAAAAAATGCAGATGATCCGTTCTTTGTGCGGCGAGGTTATAGCGGAACTGTTCGGCTGCTGGGTGGCGTCGAGAATGCGGGCTCGGATGTAAGTTTTTTTCAGTTGCAGTTGTTCGCCAAGGCTGTTGTCCCTTTATTTGAGCAAAGCCGATTGTTATTGCGCAGTGAATTCGGCGCAACCACAACCGACGTGTTCGACGCTTTACCACCATCACTGAGGTTTTTCACTGGCGGTGCGCAGAGTGTTCGTGGCTATGGCTATAAAGATCTTAGCCCACGCGATTTAGATGGAAATCGCACTGGCGGTAAGTACCTGGCCGCTGTAAGCGCTGAAGTTGATTATTTGGTTTACCAGAACATGGGCATTGCGCTGTTTGTGGACGCAGGCGACGCCACGCGAGAGCCCTTGCACAGTTTGAAAGTGGGGGCAGGGCTTGGGTTTCGCTATCGTTCGCCAGTGGGTATGCTGCGTATAGATTTAGCTCACCCATTCGATGACCCCGACAACGATTTTCGTCTTCATCTCAGCTTTGGAGTAGATTTGTGATGCTCAAACTCGGGCTGAAAATTGTGCTACTCATGCTGCTCTGCGTAGTAATAGCAGTGGGCTGGTTGCTGGCTACTGATGGTGGCACACGCACTGCGTTCAAAGCCATTGAAGGTTTGGTGCCGGGTTTGCAGGTGCAAAAAATAAATGGTCGCTTGATTGGCCCCCTTGAATTGAATGGCCTGCTGTTTGAGACCGACACAATTCGCGTGCGTGTTAAAAAAGCTCAACTGAACTGGCAACCTAGTAAGTTGTTAGCGGCTAAAGTGTCTGTGACTGAGTTAAAAGCCGCAGGCCTATACGTTACACAGCTGAAGAGTAGCCGACCTTCCGAAGAGCCGTTCGTTTTACCTGACAGTTTACCTCTGCCTGTCACTATTAGGGTTTTGGCGCTGCAGGTCAATGACTTTCAATGGCGCGCCGCGGTAGATGCAGTCCCACTCGTGATCAATCAACTAAGTGCCAGCTTGGTGGTCAACGCCGATCAAGTTGACGTGTCATCGCTTAACGTGCAGGCGCCAAAATTGACCGTCTCAGGGAAGCTTTTCAGTCTCGTGAGTGATAATTATCAAAGCTTGGCTTCAATTAAATGGAGTTATTTAGACGATGAGCTTGTTGACGCTAGCGGCGAGCTAAGCCTAGAAGGTGATTTGTCGAAATCGAATATAGCGGCAAGAGCGAATGCGACTTTGTTCGAATATGGTGACTTTTCAGCTGATGTACACGGCTTCGCAAATAGGGAAGCGCTGACGGTAACAGAATTGAATCTCGAACGAGACGGTACCGCAATGGTCATCGATGGCAACGCCTTCGTGGCTTTTGCGGCCGAACAGCCAACGATAGAAGCAGAACTGAACTGGCAAGAACTACAATGGCCCTTAGTTGAACAGTTCACAAGGACTGCTCCGTCCTCCTCGCAAGTGCAGTTATCTCAAACCTTAACTACAGCCAGCCAAGCCGACAACGCTGATCTGAGTAACGAACCGCTTGCTGCGTTGATTTCAAGTCTGAAAGGACAATTGCAAGTGTTCGGAACCCTGGATGATTACACGGCTGGATTATCTGCACAGGTGAGCACCGCGCAGGCACCCAATGGGTCAGTAAGCCTTAAGGCCAAAGGCAGTAGCGAGCAAGTGAAGCTGCATGATATAGAGTTCAATGTGTTAAAGGGCGCGATAAGTGGTGAGGTGAGTTTGTCGTGGGCTGAGCAGTTCAAAGCGCAATTTAATCTGCGTGGTGAAGATCTGGATCCGGGCGAATTGCTGAAGGACTGGCCTGGTCAATTGGGCTTTACAGCGCAAGGAATGCAGCGGGGCGGCGAAATTAACATTGAACAGTTAAACGCTTTTGGTAAGTTGCGCGACAACCCTTTTCAGCTGCAAGCGAAGCTCGATTACGACGGTGAGACGGCGCATGTGCAAGCACTGAAATTGCGCTCAGGCAGTAGCCGGCTGACAGCAAATGGCAGTATAGGGGCGCAATCGAATTTTTCTTGGCAGCTTAACAGTGCGGACCTTTCGACCTTGTATCCGGATGCCAAAGGGCGTGTGATTAGTGATGGCCGAATAATAGGGTCTTTGCCATTGCCAAATATCAAGGCTGAGCTCAAAGGAAGTGCTGTAAGCATAGAAGGGCTGCGCATTGGAAATATCGATCTAAATGCAAATGTGAACTTGAAATCTGAAAAGCCGTCGCGCCTGCGGCTGTTGGCTGAAAACCTAGTCGTTGCTAAAACGGAACTTGCCAGGCTGTCGCTGGCGGTTGATGGTGATCGCGAATCCCATACCCTGCAGTTTGACGCGAACACGGAATTTGGTGCGGCTGCTCTTAGTGTTAGTGGCGCACTCATAGATGAAGAGTGGTTGGGCAAGTTGACGGCTGGAGAGTTGAACCCGGCGGATGTTGAAGCCTGGGCTTTGTCGACCCCTGCTGATTTGACGCTTAGCGCAAAGCAGCAGAAGCTTGGCCGATCCTGCTGGTCGAGTGGCGAAGCCATGGTTTGCCTTGCTGGCAGCAATGAGGGCGAAGAACGTGGGTTGCAGATGACCGTCAAGCAGTTTGATCTGTCGTATCTTCAGAGCCTTCTAGCCCCCGAGCTTCGCGTGCAAGGATCGTTTGAAGCCGAAGTAGATGCGGTTCAAACTTCGAGTAAGCAATGGAAGCTAGCAGCGCAGCTTAATAATAGTGATAGTGAAGTGTTGTTGCGTGCAACAAAGCAACAGGATGAGGCTCGACTGATTGGATTTGCACCAGGATCTGTAAAAATAGACGGAGATCAAAGTGCTGTAGTGTCACGAATCTCTTTACCCTTTGCAGATGGGGGCGGCATAAGTAGTGATGTATCGCTGAGTTCCTTAGGCGTGCTGTTCGACAATTCGAGTGGCAAAGACAAATTGCAAGGCAGCGTTAATCTCGACATTCCTGATATAGCGTTTATCGCACCTTTCAGTCCCGAAGTGCAAGCACTTGGCGGCGCTATACTCGGAGCGTTTTCTTTAAGCGGCTCACTTGAAAAGCCTGAATTAAGTGGAACGCTTAGTGTGCAAAATGGTAAAGCTGATTTAGTATCGCCCGGCCTGTCGCTGTCTGATGTGCAATTTTCTGCCACGGCGAAACCTGGCGGCGTTCTGGAATATGAAGGGTCGCTTGCTTCCGACGGCGGACATCTGCAGCTACAAGGGGAATCTATCTTGCGTGGCGATGCAAGCAGTACCGAATTAACGGTGAGTGGTGAGCAATTTCAAGTATGGAATAACGCTGACGCTCGTGTTTGGGCCTCGCCGAATCTTCAGCTGAACTTGCAAGGCGCAGCCATCAAGGTGAGAGGTGAAATAAACGTGCCTCGCGCACAGATAACACCTAAAGAATTACCGCAAAGTGCTGTGAATGTATCCCGCGACCAGATAATTGTCTCCGCAGATGAGCAAGACGTAGAGTTAGTAGATACCAGCGAACAAACTGCTATAGACGCGCGGCTGAAAATACGACTTGGCGACAAGGTAGAAATAGTTGGCTTTGGATTTAAGGGGCGTCTTGAAGGTGCTTTGGATGTAAGTCAGCGCAACGGCAAGCCGATGGTAGCGAGTGGCGAGCTGAATGTGAAAGAGGGAGAGTATCGGGCCTATGGTCAGGGCTTGGTCGTGGATCGAGGGCAGATTCTTTTCGCCGGGGGCGAAATTGATAACCCTGGTTTGAGTGTGCGAGCTATACGTAGGCCGGCAGAAAACATATTGGTTGGCGTCAACGTATTCGGGGAGCTTCGTGAACCTGAAATCAGTTTGTTCTCGGAACCTGGTATGAGTTCTAGTAATCAGCTTTCCTGGCTGGTGCTTGGACGCTCCATGGACAATTCCTCAGGTGCTGAAAGTGATTACATTTCTCAAGCAGCACTCGCCTTGGGTGTTAAAGGCGGGAACTTTTTGACCAAGGGTATCGGCGACAACCTGGGCCTGGACTCCATTGGTATAGAAACCGGCTCAGGAGAAGCGGGCGCCGCTAGTGATGTGAATCAGGCTGCCTTGGTTATTGGTAAATACATAACGCCTAAGCTGTACGTGAGCTATGGGGTCGGTCTATTAGATTCACTCTCTACTGTTAAGCTTCGTTACTTGATGACAAAGCGATGGAATCTTGTAACAGAGTCGTCGGCTGTCTCCAGCGGCGGCGATGTCAGTTATTCGTTTGAGAAATAGCCAGTGACTAGCGCGCTCTGTCGGCTGGCGATATAGTCAACCGTCAGGCTTATAGTCTAATAAGATTCGACAACTTCGGATTGGGCTTCTGCGCCGCCCGGTATATAAGAACTACATTGCCTATGCGCTGCACCAGCTCGGCTTTATGGGTGTCACAAATTTCTTCTGCAACCCCTTTGCGAATAGCACGGTCTGCTATGCTAAGGCGAATTTTAATCAGCTCATGGTCTTCCAGCGCGCGCTCAATTTCAGCGTCGATGTTTTCGGTAACACCGTTGCCCGCAATCATGATGACCGGTTTTAATTTGTGGCCTACGGCCTTAAGTTGTTTTTTGTACGCGTTTTCCACGTTCAATATGCCGCCTGTTTTCAGAAGCGCGGCATTCTACAGTAAAATGAACACCAAGCAGGACACTAATTATTATGGCCCGATCTAAAACCAGTGCGCGTTGGCTGAAAGAACACTTTGATGATCCGTACGTGAAATTGGCCAAACAGGAAGGCTACCGGTCTCGCGCAAGCTTCAAACTGATAGAAATAGACGACAAGCACCGCTTATTACGACCAGGAATGTCCGTTATCGACCTTGGTGCAGCGCCTGGAGGTTGGTCTCAGGTGGCCAGCAAGCGAATAGGCAGTAAAGGCTCTATCGTCGCAGTTGATATTCTGCCGATGGATTCAATGGCCGATGTTGATGTTATTCAAGGCGATTTCACGGATGACGCCGTATTTGATCAAATAATGGACGTTATTGGTGATAAAAAGGTAGACCTTGTTTTATCAGATATGGCCCCCAATATAAGTGGTATGTCCGAGATCGATCAGCCTCGGGCTATGTATCTTATCGAGCTAGCCCTTGATTTAGCGGTTAAAAGCTTGCGACCTGGTGGAAGCTTGCTGGTTAAAGCGTTTCATGGTGAAGGCTTTGATGATTGGTTGCGGGAATGCAAAACGCATTTTAAGAAAGTGCAGTCGATAAAGCCTAAGGCGTCGCGGCCTAGATCAAAGGAAATTTATCAGCTGGCACAGCAGTTGAAAAGCCCATAAGGGCAGGTTGAGGGCCGTTAATCGCTGACTTGAGGACTCTGCAACCATAAGTGGCTGCTGTAAGTCGGAAGTTCAATTATATACAGTGATTTGGGCACGTTTTTATGATGGAGGGCATCGTGAATGTGTAGTACAGTTAAAAGAACTCATCTCTATTTCACTAGTCCAATAAATACCGTACGCAGTTCAGCGTCGGTATCATCTTTTAACAGATAGGACAGGCGCCGCTCTGTAAGGGTACTGTTTTGAACGATATGGCAAAAAATTTAATTCTCTGGACCATCATAGCGGCCGTGCTGCTGATGGTTTTTCAAAACCTGAACGTCAAGGCGCCGGTTGATCAGCTCAATTATTCAGAGTTTGTCAGCCAGGTTCAGTCTGGCCAGGTGAGCAAAGTCGTCATCGATGGCTTGGATATATACGGCGAAAACCGAAATGGCGAACCGTTTAAAACAGTTAGGCCTAATGTTGTTGATAATGGCCTAATGGGCGATTTGCTAGAGCATAACGTTATTGTTGAAGGTCGCGCGCCTGAGCAGCAGAGCTTGCTTACCCAGCTTTTGGTTGCTTGCTTCCCCATTCTTATCATTATTGCTGTGTTCATGTTTTTTATGCGCCAAATGCAAGGTGGCGCGGGCGGCCGTGGTGGTCCTATGAGCTTTGGTAAAAGCAAGGCACGCTTGTTAGGTGAAGACCAGATTAAAACAACCTTTGCTGACGTAGCGGGCGTTGAAGAAGCCAAAGAAGACGTGAAAGAGCTGGTTGAGTTCTTGCGCGACCCGAGCAAATTCCAGCGCCTGGGTGGTCGTATTCCGCGTGGCGTATTGATGGTAGGCCAGCCGGGTACAGGTAAAACCTTGCTTGCCAAAGCCATTGCTGGTGAAGCAAAAGTACCTTTCTTTACTATTTCGGGTTCAGACTTTGTTGAGATGTTCGTAGGCGTCGGTGCCTCGCGGGTGCGCGACATGTTTGAGCAAGCCAAGAAACAGGCGCCGTGCATTATTTTCATTGATGAAATTGACGCTGTAGGTCGCCATCGCGGAGCAGGACTTGGTGGTGGGCACGATGAGCGTGAGCAAACACTGAACCAGTTGTTGGTTGAAATGGACGGCTTTGAGGCAAACGATGGCGTTATTGTTATTGCCGCTACTAACCGTCCAGACGTGCTTGATCCTGCCTTGTTACGACCGGGTCGTTTTGACCGCCAGGTAGTTGTTAGCTTGCCGGATATTCGCGGTCGCGAACAAATTTTGAAAGTGCATATGCGCAAAGTACCGCTCGGTGACGACGTTGAGCCGTCTAAAATAGCGCGTGGCACCCCTGGGTTTTCGGGCGCAGACTTAGCGAACTTGGTTAACGAAGCTGCACTGTTTGCCGCTCGGTCCAATAGGCGCACTGTGGGCATGGAGCAGTTTGAGTTAGCGAAAGACAAAATCATGATGGGCGCAGAGCGCAAATCAATGGTTATGTCTGAAGATGAAAAGCGTAATACAGCTTTTCACGAAGCAGGCCACGCTATTGTTGGTCGCTTGGTGCCTGATCATGATCCGGTTTATAAGGTAAGCATCATTCCGCGTGGCCGAGCGCTTGGCGTGACTATGTTCCTGCCAGTAGAAGATCGCTACAGCCTCAGTCGGCGTGGCATTATTAGCTCCATATGCAGTTTGTTTGGGGGTCGAATCGCCGAAGAGATGACGCTTGGTGTTGATGGGGTGACCACGGGTGCCTCAAACGACATCAAACGGGCCACTGAAATTGCTCGCAATATGGTCACTAAGTGGGGCCTGTCTGAGAAGCTAGGGCCTCTTATGTACGATGACTCAGAAGAAGAAGTTTTTCTGGGCCGTTCTGCTGGCCAGTCTGCAAAACACTTTTCGGGTGAAACCGCGAAAGTCATCGACGAAGAAATACGCAGTATTATTGACGGCTGTTACAAGACAGCAGAGAAAATTCTGGAAGAGAACGCTGATAAACTGCACGCCATGGCCGACGCATTGATGTTGTATGAGACGATTGATTCGAATCAGATAGATGACATTATGGAAGGCCGCGAGCCTCGTGAGCCCGCTGATTGGGGTTCGGGTTCAGACGACTTAGATGGCGGTGGCGGAAGTGCCGATGCGCCTGTGTCAGATGAAGACGACCATAAGGGCTCGGTAGGCGGCCCGGCCAGCGACCACTAGCTGGCCAATTGAACAGAGCAAGTCGGTGAGCACTTTAAGTCATTAAAGGCGACCGACTTGTGTTCCTCAACATCCCTCTTTTTCTTCATTCAAATCCACTTTCTATCAAGACACCTACGTGATGAATAAGCGTGTGCTCTCGGCTGCCGGTCGAACACTGGATCTTACACGCCCGCAAGTAATGGCGGTGCTCAATCTTACGCCAGACTCTTTTTCAGATGGCGGCACGCTCTATCAGGGCAATGCGCTAAGTCTCGATTCTGTGTTGCGTCGCGCCGAGAACGTGGTCAACGAGGGGGGCGATTTGTTCGACCTCGGAGGAGAGTCAACACGGCCAGGGGCCAACGCAGTCAGCGCCAGTGAAGAATGTGAACGTGTGTTACCAGTTCTGGAGGCGCTGCATAGTCGTTTCGAGCTGCCAATATCAATTGATACCAGCAACCCTGAGCTGATGGTAGAAGCTATAAAGGCTGGCGCATTCATGATCAATGACGTGCGAGCATTGGAACGCCCCGGTGCCTTAGACGCCGTAAGTTCGGCCGATGTGGCGGTATGCCTAATGCACATGCAGGGCGCGCCCAGCACTATGCAGAAGGCGCCTAGCTATCAAAAAGTTGATATTGAAGTAAGTGCTTACTTACAGGGCAGGGCCCTTCTCTGCGAGCATTCTGGGGTATCCCGCGAACAAATAGTGCTTGATCCAGGCTTTGGCTTTGGCAAAACATTGGCGCATAACCTTTCGTTGTTTAACAGCTTGGGTGAGCTAAGCACATTGCCCTATCCGCTTTTAGTTGGTGTGTCTCGCAAGTCCATGATTGCGTCTATACTTTCGAGAGATGGTGCACTTCGCGCGGTAGACCAGCGTATGGCTGGTGGCTTGGCGCTTGCCACGATTGCCGCAATGCAGGGTGTGTCGATTATTCGCACGCACGATGTTCAAGCTACGCGAGACGCAGTGGACACCGTGCAGGCGCTGAAGAGCCATCAAATCGAACGCGACATAAATTGACGTAGCTTGGGCTGCGCAGACCAGAAAAATGAGCAAAAAAATGAGCAAAAAATATTTTGGTACCGATGGAATCCGTGGTCGAGTTGGAGACGGTGTAATCAACCCTGAGTTTGTTCTTAAGCTGGGTTGGGCGGTTGGCAAAGTGTTTGCTGAAGAGCGTCGTGGCAAGAGTTCTATTGGCAAGGTCTTGATTGGCAAAGACACCCGGATTTCCGGTTACATGTTTGAGTCGG
Source organism: Pseudomonadales bacterium (assembly GCA_045106985.1). Taxonomy (GTDB): domain Bacteria; phylum Pseudomonadota; class Gammaproteobacteria; order Pseudomonadales; family JAUIET01; genus JAUIET01. The sequence continues at coordinate 123,638 of JBGCFQ010000003.1, forward strand.
CTCTGGAAGCGGGCTTAGTGGCCGCGGGCGTTGACGTAGCTTTGATGGGGCCAATGCCAACACCGGCAATCGCTTACCTCACTCGAACCTTTAATGCGCGAGCAGGCATTGTGATTAGTGCATCACATAATGCCTATCATGATAACGGCATCAAATTTTTCTCCGGCCAGGGCACAAAGCTGCCCGACGAGCTCGAGCACCGTATAGAAGCGCAGCTAGAACAAACAATGACTACCGTAGATTCCAACCAGCTGGGTAAGGTGTCGCGTATTGAGGATGCGGCGGGTCGCTATATAGAATTTTGTAAAAGCACAGTACCGACAGGTTTTAACCTTGACGGTATGACTATCGTGGTGGATTGCGCTCATGGCGCCACCTATCACGTTGCTCCTGCCGTGCTTCGCGAGTTGGGCGCCAAGGTAATCGAAATAGGCGTTGACCCCGACGGTATTAATATTAATGACGGTGTGGGTTCTACCAGTCCCGCGCTGCTGCAAAAAACGGTCGTAGAGCAACGAGCAGACCTGGGTATCGCGCTGGACGGCGACGGTGACCGAATTGTGATGGTTGATCACGCTGGCGATTTGGCCGATGGCGATGAAATACTCTATATCATTGCCTGCGACATGCTGCGAACCACTGGAGCTTGTGAAGGCGTGGTGGGTACTCTTATGTCCAATTTAGGTTTTGAGTTGGCGCTTGCCGAGCTTGATATTCCCTTCCTGCGTGCGCAGGTAGGCGATCGCCATGTTATAGAAAAGATGATTCAAAACGGGTGGAAGTTGGGCGGGGAAAACTCTGGCCATATCATCTGTACCGACGTAACCACCACCGGAGACGGTATCGTAGCTGGGCTGAAAGTTCTGCTAGCGGTAGCCTCGTCAGGGCGAAATTTACGTGAACTGCGGACAGGAATGCGTAAATTTCCTCAGCGCATGATTAACGTCCGGCTCAATAGCGCGATTAATCTAGTCGATCAGCCCGATATTCAAAGTGCCGTTATTGAAGCTGAAGCGCGGCTGGGCCTAAAAGGCCGTGTATTGCTGCGTCCATCAGGTACCGAGCCGGTAGTACGGGTAATGGTAGAAGGTGAAAATGGGTCGTTGGTGGGTGAATTAGCTGAACAGCTAGCGGGCGTTGTCGAGCAAGCCGTGGCTTAACGCACCTCTTAAAAGCCTGCAATATCGTGCTGTGGGCCTTTCTGCATTTGTTGCCAGCGCCTTAAAAAGGGCTAAATAATTCCTACCGGGTCAGTGCCGCCTGTCTGTTTGTTCAATGGCAATTCGCGTATCTGTGCAATTTTGTTATATCTCTGGTGCGATTTTGCGGTAGTATCCGCACTCGCGATAGCGGTTCTTGAAAGCTTCAGTAATAAGTGTCGAAATAACAAAGCTTCTGAACACAACGCGAAATAACCATAAAAGCATTCTCAGAGGTATTCATCATGGCCGTTAAGCACGGAAAAACCCTCACATGTCTTACTTTGGCTATGTTGCCATTTACCCCATTTATTCAGGCGCAAATGCTTGAAGAGATCGTGGTAACGGCGCAGAAAAGAAGCCAAAGCTTGCAAGACGTACCTATTTCAGTGTCGGCCCTGCAAGGCGACAAACTAAAAGACGCAGGTATACCTAACATGGCAGCGGTTGCTGACTATGTGCCAAACTTGCACATCGCCAATGCGGCTGTGAACACCAATATTTATATGCGCGGCGTTGGTTCAGGTAACAACCAGGGCTTTGAGCAATCGGTAGGCATGTACATCGACGGCGTTTATATGGGCCGTGGTCGCCAATACCGAAATGCCTTTGTTGATTTAGAGCGGGTTGAAGTGCTGCGTGGTCCACAGGGCACATTGTTCGGTCGTAACACAGTAGCGGGCGCCATCAACATCACATCTGCGTCTCCCGATGCCGGTGAAGAGCTGATGGGTGAACTTGCTGTAGCGGTTGAAGAAAATGGCGGCCAAACCTACGAAGGTTTTATCAGCGGCTCGCCTAGCGAAAATACCGGCATACGGCTGGGCTTTAAATACAGAGAAACAGACGGTTACATTGAAAACTTGTTGCGTGGTACCGATGAGCCAGCAACGGAAGAAACTAGTTTTCGCGTAACCTTCGTTTGGCAGCCTACTGACAACCTGGATCTTAATTTCAAATACAGTAAGTCAGACGAAGAGCGAACCGGCGCCGCCTCGGCTACCTGGTTGTACCTAAGTGCTGAAGAGCGCGATGAGCTATTCCCGAATAGAAGCCCATTCGCCGGTGCAGCTTATGGCGTTACAGACGTTAATTTCCCGGAATTCGCTGGATTGGCAGGAAATGACTTCACTACATTTAAAGACAATGGTTTTGGTTCTGCAGAGACCTTAGGGCTTGGTCGTTACCCCGACGGGGACGATGCTACTGTTGAAAACTTCGCGCTGAATGTTAACTATCAGATGGGAGAATACACACTTACGTCTGTTACAGGCTTATCCGAGTACCAGGTAGAGTCGGGCTCAGATGTGGATTGGCTGCCATTGCGGTTTATTTCCAGAGACGATGACCAAGACTACGAGCAGTTCAGCCAAGAATTTCGTATTACGTCGCCTGTCGGAGAGAAATTCGAATTCGTTGCTGGCGCTTATTATGATAAAAGCGAGTTAATAACTGATCGCTTGGTGGAAATCGATTTGTCATTGGGTAATTTGATTGGCAGTCTGCCAGCGAATCTTCTGATCCCTTCTTTACCGCCAATCCCCCTTAGCGCCATTGGGTTTACAAACCTCACGCCATTAGTGGGCGGCCCAGGCTATGCGCCTGACTTTATAGGCCGTAATCATCGCTACGCGCTTGATTCGGATTCCTGGGCGCTGTTTTTCCAGGGTACTTACAACGTGTCTGATAGCTTGAGAGTAACCTTGGGTTTGCGCTACACCGAAGAAAACAAGGATGTGGACAGCCAACAATTCTTGACAGACAGTATTTTGGGTAACCGAACACGAAGCGATAACTTCTTTTTGGGCCAGATTCAGGCGGTTAATTTCAATACTTACGCGTACAACGTACAAGACTCGCGTACAACCAGTGAATTGATTCCTTCTGTTAACTTTCAATGGGATGTTAGTGATAACAGCATGCTGTACGCGAGCTTCTCACAGGGTTTCAAAAGCGGCGGCTTTACTGCGGCTGATGATGGCGAGCCAGGTGGTGCGGCTTTAGGTGCATGGGGTGCGGCTTTGCGGGATACCTGTGTAGCAGAGGCTGACGGCACTGTAGATATTAACAATTGCTACGACCCAACTGTACCTAACGATGACTTTGAGTTTGATGATGAGTCGGTGGACGCGTTTGAGATTGGCGGCAAGCACACCCTGTTAGATGGCGCGATGACTGTAAACTGGGCAGCGTTCTACACAGAGTACGACAACCTTCAAACCGCCATTTTCAAAGGAGTGGGCTTTACCGTAAAGAACGCTGGCGCCTCTGAAATTAAGGGTATTGAAGTTGATACTCGTTGGCAGGCGACTGAAAACTTGCAGCTTGGCGCTAACGTAGCTTGGTTAGACGCAACTTACTCAGAGTTTGCTGACGCGCCTTGTACCGCTATTCAGCTAGACGCTAACCCACAGTGTGGTGTGGTGGGCAATGCGGCTGGTGATTTCAACGACTTGTCAGGCGAGCCAACACTGTACGCTTCTGACTACAGTGCATCTTTATTGTGGGATTACGCGAAGCCAATCGGCGAAATGGAAATCTTTATAGGTGGTGAAGTTAACTACCGTGACGAGTTCAACTCAGCCGGTGATAACGACCCAATCGATTTGATTCCTTCCTATACGAAAGTAAACCTTCGTTTAGGCATACGAAGCGAAGACTGGGAAGTAATGGCTTACGGCCGTAACATCTTTGATGAAGTGGCTTACGCGCAAAGCTTCGATACACCTGTTTTGGCCGGATCGCATTCGCGCTTTCAGGAAGAAGGGGCTGTGTTTGGTCTGCGAGGCAAGTACTCGTTCTAAGCCAATATAGATAAGCGAAAAAGGCATCGCGAGATGCCTTTTTTTATGTCTTTTTATTGTCTTTCTCTAGGCTTGGCCTAGGCTGGTTTAGGTAGGATTAATACCCCGCTCTTGTATGTTATGGAGCCCTTGGGTACCATGTGCGCCCGCTGAAACAGCTGTACGGCGTGTGCATGACTGTTTGAGTAGAGTAAGAAGGGTTTGATGCGACAATCTCTGGTTATTGGTAATTGGAAAATGCACGGCTCCGCAGCAAGCGCGGATGCATTGGTGTCTGAGTTACTGATTGGTTTGGCCAAGTTGGAGAGTGTCGAGGTTGGGGTTTGCCCGCCTTATCCTTATTTGCCTTATGTGGCAATAAAAGCATCGGGCACAGCCTTAGGGCTTGGGGCGCAAAATTGTGCAGATCAGCCCGAGGGTGCGTATACGGGTGAAGTTTCAGTCGCGATGTTGGCCGATGTTGGTTGCCACTATGTATTGCTGGGGCATTCGGAGCGTCGCAGTATTTACGCCGAAACCGACGAGGCTGTCGTTGCCAAAACGGCCCAGGTGTTGGCCCAGTCAATGTGCCCAGTGGTATGTATTGGTGAAACCCTGGAGCAACGCGAAGCGGGTAATACACTGGCGGTGGTTGGTGAGCAGTTGGGCGCTGTACTGGCTGCATTTTCAGCGCAAGAGCTGAAAACCATGGTTGTGGCCTACGAGCCAGTTTGGGCAATAGGTACCGGTTTAACAGCCAGCCCTGAGCAAGCGCAAGAGGTGCATAAGGCACTTCGTGAGCAGTTAACGTCCAGTGACAATTCGTTGGGTGCGTTAAGAATCTTGTATGGCGGCAGTGTTAAGGCGGCCAATGCAGAAGAGTTATTTGGCCAGCCGGATATTGACGGTGGTCTAATTGGCGGCGCGGCGCTAAAGGCAGAAGAGTTTTTAGCCATCTGCGCAGCAGCGGCAAAGCAGTAAGCATACTAATAGGTCTTGTTCGGATATCGACTCGATTCTCGACCAAGCGGCAGGTGTAAGGACGCACCTGCATTTTACCCAGTAAAGACCCACAGCGCTTTGCGGGGTCGGCACATGAAAGCTTCTTGAAAATCGCATTTTCAAGAAAGCGAGTCCGGAAGAGGCAGGAGCCGATTTCCGGACATGAATTAATTAGTACCCGGCCTGAACTACGTTTTCGGGCAGGTGGTGACGTCAGGTGCATGGATGCACCTGCATTTTACCCAGTAAAATGAAAGCTTCTTGAAAATCGCATTTTCAAGAAAGCGAGTCTGGAAGAGGCAGGAGCCGATTTCCGGACATAAACAGCAGCGACAGGTAAGAACATGGGCGTGGAACAAATAGTACTGATAGTGCACGTTTTAGCGGCACTCGGCATCATAGGGCTGATTCTTATTCAGCAGGGTAAGGGCGCAGATGCAGGTGCGTCATTTGGTAGCGGGGCATCGCAAACTGTCTTCGGCAGTGGCGGCAGCGGCAACTTCCTGACCAAAGGTACTGCATTGCTGGCGACTGTATTTTTTATAACCAGCTTTGGCCTGGCAATTTTTGCGAAAGAGAAGGCCAGTATTGATGTAAATACCAGCCTGCCATCGGCTGAAATAATTGAAGCCCAGGTAGAAGGGGCTCAGCGAGCCGCCGCTGCTGGTGATGAAGTACCTGTTCTGGATACGACTGACATACCTGCCGTACCAGGCGAAGAGGATATTCCTCAGTAGTAAGCAGTTTGCGCTGGGCAATAGGCCCTGCGCGCAGCAGGTTTAAGGAAGAGCCTGTTAATAATCCTCGGATAACAGGTCGGCGGCTTTTATTAGTGCGGCGACATGGCTGAAAAGCTTATGCCCAAGTGGTGGAATTGGTAGACACGCTATCTTGAGGGGGTAGTGGCGCAAGCCGTGCCGGTTCAAGTCCGGCCTTGGGCACCATATTTATTAAGGCATTCTGGCGAATGCGGCTCTTTATCAACCCAGCCGGACTGCCGGCCTTCGCTGTTTCCAAAACGGTCGTTCGCCTCGCTCACTGCATAGCCGATTTGGGCTCAGGCGTTTAATGCCTTTGGCATCAAACCCAGCCTTGGGCACCAAATATCGCAATGCACGAAAAATAAGTGTGTATTGTACGACGATGAGTACAGAGTTTCGTTGACCTGCTGTTGACCTAAAGGGGTCGCGTCTCTATAATTCGCCGTCTTCTTTAACGAGCTAGAGAAAATCGCACTCTAGTTTGAGATGGAAACTTGGATTTTCAGGTTTCAACAGTTTGTTGCGGGGTGGAGCAGTCTGGTAGCTCGTCGGGCTCATAACCCGAAGGTCGTTGGTTCGAATCCGGCCCCCGCTACCAATTTAGTAACTGTGCCAGAAGTGAGAAGGCTCGAAGATCGGGCTCTACTGTTTCAGGCGCAGCCGCTGAAGGTAGATGGTCCTAATAGGGCCACTAACAACAAACGCTTGTAAGCACTGGGTGTTTACAAGGGGTGACAGCGGTAGTAGAAAAGCCCCATTTTGGGGCTTTTTCGCTTCTGGAGAAAAGTAATGGCATCGGCCGCGCAGTTAGAAGCTTTATTTGAGCCAGCCATTATTGCTTTAGGCTGCAGCTTGTGGGGTATTGAGCTTCACCTAACATCCAAGCCACGTTTGCTTAGGGTGTACATTGATAAAGAAGAGGGCGTAAACGTTGATGACTGCGCAAAAGTCAGTCGTCAACTGAGTGCGAACCTTGATGTTGAAGACACTGTTTCCGGTGAATACAGGTTAGAGGTGTCTTCGCCAGGAATGGACCGGCCGTTGTTTAAGCTGGCTCACTTTGAGGAACATGTGGGCTATGAAGTGCAGATTAAGCTGCGCATGGCCTTTGAGAGAAGAAAGAATTTTAAGGGAATTCTGCGCAGAGTTGAGAACGAAGAATTAATCCTAGAGATTGATGATGAAGAATTTACTCTGCCAGTAGAGTTGGTTGATAACGCGCGTTTAGTGCCTAATTTTGAATAGTGGCTGTTGAGCTTCTAACGGGTTGATAGAGGGTGTAATGAGTAAGGAAATTTTGCTGGTTGCTGAAGCTGTTTCTAACGAAAAGGGTGTTTCGGAAGATATTATCTTCGAGGCCCTGGAAATGGCTCTGGCCATGGCGACCAAGAAACGCTTCGACGAAGAGGCTGATATTAGCGTTACTATCGATCGTGAAAGCGGCGAATACAGTTCATTGCGGCGTTGGTTGGTAGTAGCCGACGATGAGATGGCCCTGCTTGGAACTCAGTTCACAACAGAAGAAGCCGCCGAAAAAGACACCAGCCTGAAAGTGGGCGATTGGTTTGAAGAGTCGGTAGAGAACGTAGAGTTTGGCCGTATAGCCGCACAAACTGCCAAGCAAGTTATTGTACAAAAAGTTCGTGAGGCTGAACGCGCCAAGATTGTTACCGAATACGAAGACCGTGTTGGTGAAATGATTGGAGGCACCGTTAAGCGAGTTACCCGCGAGCATATTATTGTTGATCTGGGTAACAATGCGGAAGGCATATTGTCTCGTGAGCAAGTTGTAGGTCGCGAAGCATTCCGTATTAATGATCGCGTTAGAGCCATTCTTATAGAAGTAAGTCCCGAAGCACGTGGTCCACAGCTTATTCTAAGCCGAATATGCAATGAAATGCTCATAGAGCTTTTCAAGGTGGAAGTGCCTGAAATTTCGGAAGAAGTTATAGAGATTCGCAGTGCCGCTCGTGACCCTGGTTCGCGAGCCAAGATTGCGGTTAAAACCAACGATGGTCGCATTGACCCGGTTGGCGCTTGTGTGGGTATGCGCGGTTCGCGCGTGCAGGCCGTATCAAACGAGTTAATGAACGAGCGGGTTGATATTGTTCTTTGGGACGACAACCAGGCGCAGTTGGTCATCAACGCCATGGCGCCTGCTGAAGTTGAATCCATTGTTGTTGATGAAGACAGCCGCACGATGGATGTAGCGGTTGCGGAAGATAATTTGGCGCAAGCCATCGGCCGAAATGGCCAAAACGTTAGATTGGCCAGCGAGCTGACCGGTTGGACAATCAATGTGATGAGCATTGAAGACGCGAGTGTTAAGCAGGAAGAAGAAGCCGGCAAGACCATGCAGATGTTCATTGATAGCCTTGAGGTGGACGAAGATGTAGGCCTTGTGTTGGTTGAAGAAGGATTTACTTCTCTTGAAGAAGTGGCGTATGTACCGCTTGAAGAGATGGTAGCTATTGAAGGCTTTGATGAAGACATAGCCGAAGAGTTGCGAGCCAGAGCCAAAGATGCGCTGTTAACCAGCGCGATTGCAACGCAAGAACATGCGGCTGAGCCTGCGGATGACCTGCTAGAAATGGAAGGCATGGATAAGGCTTTGGCCTATCAGTTGGCCGGTCTTGGAGTAGTCACCATGGAAGACCTGGCCGAACAGGCGATAGAAGATATTATTGAGCTTGAAGGGCTTGATGAAGAGCGTGCTGGAGAGCTGATTATGGCAGCTCGTGCGCCCTGGTTTGCGGAAGAGTAAGCGATTCCTTATAAACCATATGGTCGTGCACAAAAGAGTTAGCAGCCAAAAAGGCTGAACAGGAGAGTACAAATGGCAGAAGTTACCGTTAGCGAACTTGCCAAAGTAGTTGGAACACCAGTTGATCGTTTGCTTGGGCAAATGCAAGAGGCTGGCTTGTCCCACGACAAAGAAGATCAGGTTGTGTCTGACAACGACAAGAAGACTTTGCTGTCTTTCTTGCAGCGTTCGCATGGCGAAACGCCGACTGCGCCAAAGAAAATAACGCTTAAGCGCAAAACGGTTAGTCGATTAAAGACTGGCAGTGGTCAAACAAGAAAAACCGTGAACGTTGAGGTGCGTAAAAAACGTACCTATGTGAAGCGTGAAGAGTCGGACCAGGTTGAAGAAGCCACGGCTACTGAAGAAGAGCAGGTTTTAGCGGCCGAACCGGTTGCAGAGCTTGTTGATGCGCCAGTTGAAGTGGAAGAAGTTGCACCGGTAGTTGAAGAGCCCAGCGAAGAGGCCAGCGAAGAAGCCGTTGCCGAAGCAGTGCCCGACGTTGCTGAGCCCATTGTTGAGGTCGAAGAGCCTGTTGTTGTAGCTGAGCCAAAACCAGCTCGCAAGGCTGACTTCGATGCAGAAGCATTGCGTGTGGCGGCCGCAGGCAAGCGCAAGCAGAAAGAGCGCGACGAGCAAGCTCGTCGTGATGAGGCGCATAAAAAGCGTTTAGACATTGCAGAGAAAGAACGCCAAAGAGTAGCGAAAGAAGCAGCAGCGGCTGTCGCAGCGGCGAAAGCAAAAACAGCACCTGCAACGACAACGGCGGGCGCTGCAGCAGCAGATCCGCGGTTTAAGCGCAAAGACGTTCGTGACGATGACGACAAGCCGCGCAAACGTTCAGGAGGCGGTGCAGCAGCGGCCAAACGCAAAGGCAAAGCCTTATCAGGACACAGCCTAACTCGCCAAGCTGAAATGTTAGCGCAGGAAGAAGAAGCCAGAGCGCGTCGAGCGATGGCGGCACAAGCGCTTCGTCCGGTTCATGCAGAACACCACAAACACGGATTTGAAATGCCAACGGCCGATATCATTCATGAAGTTGAGTTGCCTGAGAATATCAAGGTTGCAGATCTGGCCCAGAAAATGACTATTAAGTCTGGTCAAGTGATCAAGACATTGATGGGCATGGGCGTAATGGCCACCATTAATGACTATGTTGACCAAGACACCGCTGCGTTGCTGGTGGAAGAGATGGGTCATAAGGTGAAGCTGCAAACAGGTGTAAGTGTTGCAGACAAGGTTGAAGAAATTCTAGACGTAGAGGGAACGCCAGAGCCACGTGCACCTGTTGTTACCGTTATGGGTCACGTTGACCATGGTAAAACCTCGCTGCTGGATTACATTCGCAAGGCGAAAGTGGCCGACGGCGAAGCGGGGGGTATTACCCAGCACATTGGTGCTTATCACGTTGAAACCGAGCGAGGCATGATCAGCTTCCTGGATACGCCGGGCCACGCCGCGTTTACCGCCATGCGTGCTCGCGGTGCACAAAGCACCGACATTATTATTCTTGTTGTAGCAGCCGACGACGGCGTCATGCCTCAAACAGAAGAGGCTGTAGCGCACGCAAAAGCAGCAGGCGTGCCAATAGTTGTAGCGGTTAACAAAATCGACAAAGAGGGAGCAGACCCAGAACGTGTTAAAAACGAACTGTCTGCCAAGGAAGTTATTCCGGACGATTGGGGTGGCGACACTCAGTTCGTTCCAGTCTCAGCCCAAACCGGCGAAGGCATTGATGCCTTGCTAGACGCGGTATTGCTGCAGTCTGAGTTATTGGAACTGACAGCGCCAAGAGACGTGCCAGCACAAGGCTTGGTGATTGAGTCGCGGTTGGACAAAGGCCGTGGCCCTATTGCTTCTTTGCTTGTGCAACGTGGTGTGCTGAAAAGTGGCGACATCATGCTTGCTGGCACCAGTGTTGGTCGCGTACGCGCCATGCTTGATGAAAATGGCAAGGCCATTAAGAGCGCTGGCCCTTCCATACCTGTAGAAATACTAGGTTTGGATGCAACGCCAAACGCTGGCGATCAGTTCATGTGCGTAGACAATGAAAAACGTGCCCGTGAAATTGCTGGTCAGCGCGAGCAGATGGAGCGCGAAGAGCGTGTTGCTAGTCAACGCACTGTTAAGCTCGACGACCCGTTTGCAATGTTAACGGGTGCAGAAACCAAGTCGCTCAACGTTGTTATTAAAGCGGACGTTCGTGGTTCCCTGGAAGCTATTCAATCTGCATTGCTCGATTTGGGTAATGACGAAGTACAGGTGAATATTATTTCCGGTGGCGTTGGCGGTATCACTGAATCTGACGTGAGTTTAGCGCTTACCTCGCAAGCAGTGGTTTTTGGTTTCAATGTTCGTGCCGACACCTCAGCGCGAAAGCTGGTTGAAGACGAAGATATGGATATGCGCTACTACAGCGTTATCTACAACTTGATCGACGATGTTAAAGCAGCATTGAGCGGCATGTTGGCGCCAGAATTGCGCGAAGAGATTATTGGCGTTGCCGATGTTCGCGATGTATTCAAATCGCCCAAATTTGGTCAAGTTGCCGGTTGTATGGTGGTAGAAGGTACTGTGCATCGCAGCAAGCCGATTCGGGTACTGCGTGATAACGTGGTTATCTTTGAAGGCGAGCTGGAATCATTGCGCCGCTTTAAAGACGACGTTAATGAAGTTCGAAACGGCGTTGAATGTGGTATCGGCGTGAAGAACTACGATGTCAAAGTTGGCGATAAGATCGAAGTGTTTAGTGTGCAAGAGTTTGCGCGTTCACTTTAAGGTTATCGCTCTTTAATGCGATAAAAAGGACAGTGAATGGCTCGTGAATTTCAGCGCGCTGATCGCGTTGCGGATTTTTTGCAGCAAGAGCTTGCTGTACTAATTTCGCGCGAAGTCAGAGACCCGCGCGTAGGCATGGTGGACGTTACCGGTGTTGAGGTCAGCAAAGATCTCAGTCATGCACGCGTGTTTGTGACCTTTCCCGCCGGCGGGCAAAGCGCCACCAGCGCTGCCACAGAAACAAGTGCCGATAGCGAGGCGCAAGTTACCAGCAGGTCATCGGCCAGCGGCCGGGGCAAGGGTAAAAAGAAGAAAAAAGCCGACGAAAAAGACGAGCGTGTTGACGTGCTAAACGGTGCAGCCGGTTATCTTCGCTCCTTGTTGGCCAAAAGCAGCACCATGCGATTTACCCCTAGTTTAAAGTTCGTCTACGACGAGAGTATTCAGCGCGGTAGCTATCTGACACGTTTAATCGACGATGCGGTCGAACGAGACCAGCGCGCAAACGCCGCTTCCAGTGAAGAAGACCCCGAGTAGACTCACCCAGCCCAAGATCACGCGTTATTCTGTAAGCGGTGTCTTGGTGCTCAATAAACCCCTTGGCCTAAGTTCCAACGGTGCTTTACAGCGCGTTAAGTATTTACTGCGGGCCAAGAAGGCTGGCCATACTGGCGCGCTGGACCCGCTGGCCACTGGCGTGTTGCCTTTGTGTTTTGGCGAAGCTACTAAATACTCCCAATATCTGCTCGACTCGGAAAAAGCCTACGAAAGCGAATTTATTCTCGGCGTTGCGACCAGCAGTGGCGACGTAGATGGAGAAGTAATACAAGAAAGTGATGCGTCGGCACTCACTGAGCAGCAAGTGGCTAAGGCCCTTGAGCAATTTAAAGGTGATATAGAACAAATACCACCCATGCACTCGGCGCTCAAACACCAGGGCCAGCCGCTGTACAAGCTGGCTCGTCAGGGCATTGAGATAGAGCGTAGGCCACGCTCTATTAGTATTTATCAGTTTGACCTGCTCAGCTTCACCGCCGGTAAGCAAGCGCGGGTAAAGGTCTTTGTGCGCTGTTCCAAGGGCTCATATATTCGTTGCCTGGCGCGCGACTTGGGCGAAGCCTTGGGAGTGGGTGGCCACGTCAGTGCTTTGCACCGTACAGCGGCCGGTCCATTTCAAGCCGCAGACATGCTTAGTATTCCCCAAATAGAAGAAATAGTTGAGCAGAATCAACCATTTACGCCTGAGCTGGCGGCTCAGTTGCTGCGCCCCGTTGATGCCGGAATAAAACACATTCCTGAGGTTGTTGTTGACGATGAGGCGGCGGCTGAGCTGCGCTTAGGCCGCAAAATAACCCTTAGCGAACAGGTGAGTAAAGGGCCCGTTCGTGTTATGCTGCGCGCCGCTTTTATAGGCATCGCCGAGGCTGATGGCCAGGTCATCCAGCCCAAACGCTTGGTGGTTACGCCAGACTGAACAGGCCTTAGCACCCCTTTTGGAAGCACGAACCTTGCTGTAAATATGCACGGCAAGGCTCACACCTCAACTTAAAATTCACGCATATTGGAGATACGACTATGGCACTTGATGCTGCCCAAAAAGCACAGATTGTAAAAGACTACCAACGCGAAGAAGGTGACACTGGGTCATCTGAAGTTCAAGTAGCGTTATTAACGGCGAATATTGAAGCTCTGCAAGGGCATTTTTCAAGCCACAAAAAAGACCATCATTCGCGCAGAGGCCTGATCCGTATGGTGAATCAGCGTCGTAAACTGCTCGACTACCTGAAGCGTAAGAATACAGAACGATACGCAACTCTAATTAAGCGCCTAGGTTTACGCCGCTAAATAGCGACGTTGCCATGCTCATCACAATAGGTGAGCTGGCCCAAATATCTAAGCTCTATAAAATAGCGAGAAAAATATAGTGAACCCCGTACAGAAGACATTTACCTATGGCGGCCAAACCGTCACATTGGAAACCGGCCGCATTGCCCGTCAGGCATCAGGCTCGGTTCTTTGCAGCATGGACGACACCGTGGTTTTGGCCGCCGTTGTTGGTGCTAAATCAGAAAAGCCCGGCATGGATTTTTTCCCTTTGGGTGTGCATTACACCGAGAAAGCCTACGCCGCGGGCAAAATCCCCGGTGGTTTCTTTAAGCGCGAAGCACGTCCTAGCGAAAAAGAAACGCTAACCTCACGTCTTATCGATCGCCCAATTCGCCCATTGTTTCCAAAAGGATTCAAAAACGAAGTGCAGGTGATTTGTACTGTGATGTCGGCCAACAAAGACGTTGACCCAGACATTTGCGCAATGATCGCAACATCAGCCGCATTGTCTATTTCAGGCATTCCTTTCGCCGGCCCAATTGGTTGTGCACGAGTAGGTTTCAGCCCAGAGACAGGCTATATCATCAACCCTAAGTACAGCGAGCTGAAAACCTCAGCACTGGACATGGTTGTAGCGGGTACAGCCGACGCTGTACTAATGGTTGAATCAGAAGCTCAAGAGCTGACTGAAGACCAAATGCTGGGTGGCGTATTGTTCGCTCATCAAGAAATGCAGGTTGTGATTAAAGCGGTTGAAGAATTGGCTGCTGAAGCCGGCAAGCCTATTTGGGATTGGTCTGCGCCAGCGGTTAATGAAGAACTGCTTGAAGCAATGAAAGAAAACTTCGCTGTTGCGATTGGCGAGGCTTACCGGGTTAGCGACAAGTTAGAGCGTCAGGACATTCTGAGCGCGCTTAAGAAGAAAGCAGTTGAGCAACTGACCAACGACGAAGCCGGCGTTAGCCGTGAAGACGTGTCGGGTATGTTCAGCACCGTTGAGAAGAAGTTAGTACGTGGCCGCATTGTAAATGGCGAAAAGCGTATTGATGGACGCGACAACAAAACAGTTCGTCCTATTCGCGTTGAAACCGGTGTGTTGCCAAAAGTACACGGTTCCTCACTCTTCACTCGTGGTGAAACACAAGCAATCGCAGTGGCTACCTTAGGCACCACGCGCGACGCGCAAATCATCGACGCCTTGCAAGGCGAATACAAAGACAACTTCATGTTGCACTACAACTTCCCTCCTTACTCAGTAGGCGAGTGTGGTCGTCCAGGTTTTACGGGTCGTCGTGAAGTGGGTCATGGTCGTTTGGCACGCCGCGGTATTGCTGCTGTTATGCCGAACATGGAAACCTTCCCGTACACCATTCGCATAGTGTCAGAAATTACTGAATCTAATGGTTCAAGTTCAATGGCCAGCGTATGTGGCGCTAGCTTGGCAATGATGGACGCGGGTGTGCCAATTACTGCACCGGTTGCCGGCATTGCAATGGGCTTGGTTAAAGACTCAAATCGCTTTGCGGTTCTAACCGACATACTCGGTGACGAAGACCACTTAGGCGACATGGACTTTAAAGTAGCTGGTACTGCCAAAGGCATTACTGCTTTGCAGATGGATATCAAAATTCAGGGTATTACAGAGCAAATTATGGAAACCGCTCTGGACCAAGCCAAAGATGCGCGTTTGCACATTCTTGCGCAAATGAACGCTGTTATTGATGCGCCACGCCAGGAGCTTTCTGATAATGCGCCTAGCATGACAACGATGAAGGTTGACCCTGACAAGATTCGCGATGTAATCGGTAAAGGCGGCGCAACCATTCGCAGCATCACCGAGCAAACAGGTGCATCGGTAGACATCGACGACGACGGCAGCATCAAGATTTTTGCGGTTGATCGTGACGGCATGAATAAAGCGGTAGAGATGATAGAAACCATTACGGCCGAAGCGGAAGTTGGCGCGGTTTACACAGGTACTATTGCTCGCATCGTTGATTTCGGCGCCTTCGTTACCATCCTTCCTGGTAAGGACGGTTTGGTACACATTTCTCAAATCGCCAATGAGCGAATTGAAAATGTTAGCGACGTTTTGTCTGAAGGTCAGGAAGTGCAAGTTAAGGTACTGGACGTGGATGCCCGCGGTCGTATCAAGCTAAGCATGAAAGCCCTGCAAGAAAACGAAGCGCCAGCTGAAAGTGCTGAAGCTGAAAGCAACAACGAGAGTGACGACTAAGTCGCTCTCAAGCCTGTAAATGAGGCAATAAGATGCAATTCCTCCACACAATGGTTCGGGTCAGTGACCTCGAGAAATCTCTCGAGTTCTACTGCGAACATCTGGGCCTGGTGGAGGCGCATCGTTTCGACAGTGAGCAAGGGCGTTTCACGCTCGTGTTTTTAGTTACCGAAGAAGACTTTGCTAGCACAGTTGAGCGAATTGGTTCTGCTAGTGATATTCGTCCTGCCATAGAACTTACCTATAATTGGGACGCCGAAGAATACAGCGGCGGCCGCAATTTTGGCCATTTGGCTTACGCTGTTAACGATATTTACGCTCTGTGCCAGAAACTTGCTGACGCTGGCGTTACCATCCATCGGCCACCTCGAGATGGCCACATGGCATTTGTTCGTTCGCCGGACAACATCTCCATTGAACTACTGCAGCGTGGCGACGCATTGCCTGTTCAGGAACCTTGGGCATCAATGCAAAATATTGGTGAGTGGTAGTTTTCAGTCTCTTACGCAACTGTAAGTGCCGCACCAAGTGTCATTGGTTAAAATAGTTTTTCAAATACGCGTTAAGCCTCGGTTTTTCCAACATGGCTTTTTTCAAACATAGCTCGTCGTGTTTAGTAGGCGACCGCAAAACCCCAGGAAACACTCATGCTTAGCAATTCGCTGACATTCAGCCTGCGTTCTTGTCTTTCCATTTCTCTCGTTTCTTGTCTCTGCCTTTGCTTTTTCTTTTTGTTTAGCGCCTCTGCGTTCGCCGACAAAGCCTCCGTTCGTACTGTTAGCGGCGGCCAGGTGCAGGGCATTATTGCGTCTGACTCTGATTATCCGGGCCAGGACCTGGAGATATATAAGAACATTCCTTATGCAGCGGCTCCTGAAGGAGCCTTACGTTGGCGTCCGCCTCAGCCAGCCACACCGTGGCAAGGTGTTAAAAGCACAGAAGAATACGGCGCTATGTGCCCGCAAACAACTGAGTTGGCGGGTGTGTTAGACACCATGATTACCGGCCAGGGCATGAGTTGGTGGCGAACAAAGCTAATGAGCTTTCTTGTTGGCCTTATGCCTGAGCGAGCCATGAGCGAAGATTGTTTGTCGCTGAATGTATGGACGCAAAAAGACGCAACGTCCGCTGACAAGTTACCGGTAATGGTTTGGATACACGGTGGCGGGCACATAGCCGGCAGCGCATCCGACGGCTTGTACGAAGGCGATGTGCTGGCACGAAAGGGCGTGGTAATCGTTTCTTTTAACTACCGCTTGGGCTTGCTGGGTTATATGGCTCATCCTGCGCTTAGTGAGGAGTCACAGCAATTAGGTGGGGCGCGCAGTTCAGGCAACTATGGCACGCTAGACCAGATAGCAGCCCTGCAATGGGTAAAAGACAATATTGCACAGTTTGGTGGCGACCCCGACAAGGTGACTATTTTTGGCGAGTCGGCTGGCGGGCATTCAGTGGGGCAAATGATGGCGTCGCCATTGGCGCGTGGCCTGTTTCATCGTGCTATAGCGCAAAGTGGCCTTGGGTCACACAACTACTTGCATCTTACTAAGGCCATGCCGGCAACGGCGTCCGCTGAGCAAGGTGGGTTGCGTATTGCTAAGGCCGCTGGTATTGACGTGCGCGACAGTGCCTACTCCGACAATGTAAGCGCATTACGCGCGCTCAGTGTTGAAAAACTGTTAAGCATCTCCAGCGCTGACGTTGAACTGGTGTCGTTCTTTCACCCTAATGTTGATGGCTGGGTGTTGCCAAAGCCGGTGGCCAGTGTATTTAAGGCAGGCGAACAGGCAGACGTGCCGCTGTTATTGGGCAGCAATGCAAACGAAGGTACTCTGTTTGACATATTCCCAATGACACCGCTGTTCTGGAGCAGCGAACTTCCTACTACCAAAGATGGGCTGCAACACTTCCTTGGCGAAGAATTCGGAGATAAAGACGCCGAGTTGCTCATGTCGCATTATCAAGTAAAGAACGATGACGATGTGCACATGGCGCGCCTCAATATTTGGGGTGATTCGTATTTTGGTCTGCAGTCTGTGTTTGGCGCACAAGCAATGCGTGGCGTTCAATCGCCAGCCTACCTGTATTTCTTTGAGCGCACACCACCGTCACCAACACAAACTCTTGGTGCCACCCATAGTTCCGAAATCTCCTTCGTTTTTGGCGGCAGCATGCCGTTGTTCCCCACTAACGACTTTGATGAAGACCTTTCAAAAGCGATGTCTACCTACTGGGCCAATTTTGCAAAAGCCGGTTTGCCGCTAGCGCAGGGCTTACCAGCGTGGCCGCAGTACACCGAGAGTCAAAACGAATGGATGGTATTTGGCGAAACGGTTCGCGTTGAACCGGTGAAACGTTCAATGTTGTATAACATTTATGGTCGAAGGCACCAGCAAGTGCATCAGGGCATAGAGCAGCAGCTTGGTTTGGCAGAGGCATCGAACGCTGCCGAGTAGCTGGCTTGTTGGGAGAGCGGCTCGCGAGCTTGCAGGCAAAATCAGCCCGTCAGCTTTTTTTCTAGCTCGCTGTTCTGTGGCAGTCGTTCTGGTTTGCTAAAGTGGTAGCCCTGCGCGTAATCAACGCCTAACTTAGCCAAGGCTTCTGCGATTTCTGCATTCTCAACAAATTCAGCCACGGTTATTTTGCCCACCGCTTTTGCGACCTCGTTAATAGATTTCACCGTAGCGTAGTTAACTTTATCCCCGGTCATGTCGCGCACAAACGATCCGTCAATCTTAATCACATCAACGTCAAGAGACTGCAGGTAGGCGAACGACGACAAACCACTGCCAAAATCGTCGAGTGCAAAGCGACAGCCGAGCTTACGCAGGTCGCTGATAAATTGCTTGGCGTATTCAATATCGGTTATCGCTGCTGTTTCGGTTATTTCAAAGCACAGTTTTTCAGCTGGAAAATTCGTTTCAGCCAGCCGCTGTTCAATGTAGTCTTTCAGATCCTGGCTGGCCAGCGATTGCCCGCTCAGGTTTATCGCGCAGGTGCGCAGGGCGTCCATTTCCTCTGGCCTGGCAATCAACCAGTCGATGGTTGCGCCAATAATCCAACGGTCCAGCTTAGAACCCAGTTGATACCGCTCTACTACCGGTAAAAAATCGTTAGGAAAGATGAGGCCGCCATCTTGTGACAACATACGTACAAGAATTTCAAAATGATTGCCAGCCAGTGGGTCGGCTTGCAATGGGGTTATAAACTGGCGGTGCAACTCAAAGCGGCTTTCTTCAACAGCCGTGTTGATCTGATTAATGTAGAGCATTTCGTGGCGCTTATGAGCCAGCATTTGATCGTTCATAGCGAACACATGAACACGATCGCGCCCGGAATCTTTGGCAACTTTGCAGGCTGTGTCGGCTGCGTTTACCGTGCTTTCTATGCTGTCGTTGCTGAAATCAATTTCGGTCACGCCAATGCTTGCGCTAATTCGATACACGTCCTGGTCCCACTCGTAGCGAATTTCTCGAATGGAGTTACGAATTTTATTGCAAATTTCGGTAGCTGTTGCAATGTCGCAGCAGTTCAGAAAGAGTGCAAATTCATCACCACCCAGGCGGGCCACAGTGTCAACTTTACGCACATGGTTGCTTAGCAGCACCGATACTTGAATCAGTAATTCGTCGCCGGCAGCGTGACCACAGGTGTCGTTTACAATTTTGAAATGGTCAAGGTCGATAAAACACAAAACATGTGTGTCTTTTAATTCATAGTCTCGCGCCAGCTTTTCACTGTGATTGAGTATTCGATCAAATTGACGGCGATTAATCAGGTTTGTAAGCGGGTCGTGCGTGGCCTGGTACGACAAAGTATTGGTTAGCCTTGCTGCGTGGCTTGCAAGTTCTATTACTTCGGCTGAACCGCGTGTTAGCTCCTTAAAGTGACCCGTATTCTCGGCGTCTTTCGCATGGTCTATCAGGCTGTAAATAGGGTTCGAAATTTGTCGATTTGCCCAAAACCATAAACAAAGAACGATAACCGAAAACAATATCATGGCGAGCACACGAACCAGTTGAGCCTCTTTTGTAGCGCTAATGGCATCGGCTTCAAAGTTACTGGAGGTGAGGCGTGCCCGTTCTGTCAGTGACTCAAGTTTTGTTAGCAACGTTGCGCCATGTTGATCCGTTTGGCGAAGCAACTCATCCAGTTTGTTTTCACGATTGTCAGAACCAAGTTGGGTAGCGCGCGCAAGCAAGCGGCTGATGCTGTGCAGATTGGGAGCAAGGTTTTGAACAATGTCAGTTAAATCTTGTGGCGTGTTCGCGTCGTTACCTAGTGCGCTCAAACTCTCGGAAATTAAGTCAGCTTTGCGCGTGGCGCCTTCAACTAAGTAGCTTTCGTCGTTGCCAAGAATAAGCTCTGTGCTAATCAGCAACTGACGTATATCACCGCTTACCCGGTCTAGCTTGCTTGTCCATAAAGTCAGATTTCGGGCCTTGTTTGCTGCGTCGTGAACTTTCGAAAATTGGTGCGCCAGAGAAAATTCCAGAATAAACCCTGCTGCAAGGCAGCCAAGAATGGCGACAGCAAGCAAGCTTCTTATTTTCACTGGCCGACCTCAGGGAGGGCAGTGCAAAGAAGTGCCATACCTGGATGGCCGCATGAGCGTAGCGGCTGATGACTGATGCTAATCAGTACGCTGCTTGGGCGAAGAGAGGGCGCTAGGACCTTGGTGTTCAATACACATCCCTGTTTGAACGATAAAAATCTACAAGTTAACGCAAAAGCCGTTTGCGCTAGCGTAAGTGTAGAGGTCAATTATCTGCGGATGGGTGCTTATAGGTCACTAGTTGGCTGAAATGTGAACTGGTTCAGTGATTCTCCAGGCGTGGCTGCAGCAGACGCTGCATCACCTTGTAAAGGGCCAGCGTGTCTAGCCCGCAGTAGTCCAAAAGCTCAGTGTTAAGCCTTTGCTTTTCTTCACTGTTTTCGGCCAAGGCAATGGCGTCGGTGTAGGCCAGCTGAGCCGCCAGCCCGTCGCTAACGCCGTGCAAAGACGAATAGTCTGCGTCGCCCGGCTCTAGCACTACGGGCAATATCTTCTTAATGGAATAACTGCCATTTTGAGCGGGGTGGTAGTAGTGTTTTTTAAGAACGGCGTACAGGTCGAATAAACGCTCGTTAATGGCTTGTAGGGGATCTGCCAGGTCAGGCAGTCGTCGGGCAAGGCCATTGATGCAGGTGCGCTCAAAGCTGGTGTACACAACCACAGGGCCGCTGCTATCAAGTGCGCGTATTAGCGACTCGGCCAGCATGCGCAGGGGTGGTGCGCCGCTTAAATCCAAAAACTCCCTGTGTTCAAGCGTACTGTCATCGCCAGTTTGAACGTGTATTGAGAACTGAAATGGAAACTGTTCAAAGGGCTTGCTGCCTGGCCATTTAGGCACAGCAAAGGCAATGCTCTCGAAATCAAGAAAGTAACGCGGAAAAGGCAGTTCGCGCAGCGTGGGCAGCAGCGCGTCCGACAGCCATTCTTTGCCTTGGCTAGCGGCTTGCCAGCGTGAAAGTGCGGCGGGCTCTTGTAACTCCAAAATTGCGCTTGCCTCAGTGGCTGGCACATCACGTATGTCCTGGAAGCCGTGATCAAATAGCTGCGCGCGTGTTTTTGGCTTAAGCCCGGGGTACTGCGCAATGGGGAAGGTTATTTGTGGCTCGCTTGATTGGCAATGGCTAATAAAAGGGCAAGCATGGGGCTTTTTGCACTGCGCGCCAGTGGCTATATCAGGTCTGTCGTTGGCCAGCACATTGTCGGCATGGCGAATCCACTTGGGTATCTCGGTTTGCAGGGCCGCGATGTCGGGTGTAATGTCGCTTAGCGTAAACAGGCCTGCGTAGCGCTGTTGGTCTGTGTCATTGTTTGTTTCATCATCTGCTCCCGAGCCATCGTCGCTGAGAACAAAGCCTGTATTGATGTGCGCCAGCGAGAACGTTTCGGGCGGGTAGCCGGCTTCGCGTAATACCCAGTACTGAATCGCGCAATCTTCAATGTGGTAGGGCTTTACCTTGCTGCCTGATTTAACCTCAGCCACAGACAGCTGGCCATCGTGCTGCCACAGCAGGTCGCTGCGAACAAACACTTGTGACGCACCAAAAGTGGCCTCGTGCAGTGTTACGTTTGGCGCGCTCAACAGCTGGCTTGTTTTTTCGGCCGCTTGAGCCGAGGGGCCTTCAATCAGCACACCGCCTGGCGCCAGTACCTTACGTGCTAATTCGCCAATCGACACGCCGGTGCTGAGAATGGCGCGGCTGGTACCAGACTGCTCGGCCAGTGAGGGTTCGTTTACCTCTAGCCATAAGCGCTTGGGGCATTGGCGGGCGCTGAGAATGCGAGACTTTGAAAGAACAGGTGGCATGGCGTCAAGTATACAGTGCAAGCAGCGGGCCACGCGTATTGAATGTGTGGGCTAACCCCGTTAACGTGTGCTTCTTTAACAATGTACGCGGCATTCATAAGTGGCGGCAAAAAAAATCCCAAAAAAGCTGGTTGTTCTGTGCGACGGCACTGGCAACCAAATCGACAGCAGCCAGTCTAATGTGTTGCGCTTGTACCGTGTGCTGAGCAAGTCGGCCGGGCAGCGAGTGTTCTATGACCCAGGCATTGGTACGGCTGGGTCTAGTGAAGACTGGGTGCGTTGGAAATCTAACACCGAGCGCGTGTTGGGCCTGGCGACAGGCTATGGCCTGGACGAAAATGTTCTGAATGCGTACCGTTTTTTACTGCGTGAGTACCGACCCGGCGACGAACTGTATTTTTTCGGTTTTAGCCGTGGCGCTTACACCGTTAGAGTGCTGGCGGGTTTTATCAATGCCATTGGCCTGTTGCACAGCGACCAGCAACACTTGCTTAGCTATGCCTATAATGCCTATAAGCGTATATCCGATAAAAACAGTTTCGACGACGTGCGCCAGTTTGAGCGCATCCTTCGCCCGCACCGGCCAACAATACTGTTTCTAGGCCTATGGGACACCGTAAGTACTATTCTTGTGCCGCGCAAAGACCGGTTTTATCTGCCGGCAACCCGCCAGCTTGCGTATACCGAGCGTAACCCCAGCGTGCAGCAGGTATGCCATGCCCTGGCGATAGACGAGCGACGCCGAATGTTTCGCCCTTACTTATGGAAGCAACAGCAAGACTATTGGGGCGGGCCATTCCCGCCAAAAAACAAAGAGCAAGTAACTGCCCAACAAGTACAACAAGTATGGTTTCCGGGCGTTCATTCCGATATTGGCGGCGGCTACACCGAGCAGGAAAGCGGCTTGGCAAAACTGTCGCTGGTGTGGATGGTAGAGCAGCTCGGCGACCTGCTCGCTTTTTCACAGCGCGGCTTAAACCAGCACGCCCACGGCAAAGGCAAGAGCTTTATTGCGCCCAACGCATTGGCTGATATGCATAACTCAATGAACAAAGGCTGGTCTGTATTAGAATACCTGCCCAAAGCCAGCCGCCACCGTGAAGACGCATCGCGGCGAACGTTTTTAGGTTGGTACTTACCAGGTAACGAGCCAAGGTTGCTGCCCGACAATTCGCAGTTACACAGTAGCGTAGGGCAGCGAATGCGAGAGTGCAGCGACTATAGGCCGCCCAATGTGCCCAGTGAGCAAATCAATTCAGCGCAGCCCACTTCCGCAATGGCAAACGCCGCGATAGACATAGAGCCGCCGAGCAGAGACGAGCCGAATAAGCCATGAACGGCTTGTTTGATGAACCGGCCAGCCATGCACTGCCACTAGAAGACGCCGACATAAGCTACGCCACTAACATTGAGCTTGGGCAAACACCTGAGCAACTGTTTAAGCGCCTGTATGAGCAAGTGCAGTGGCGCGAAGAAAGCATAACGGTTTGGGGTAAAAGCCACTTACAGCCCAGGCTATTTGCCTGGTATGGCGATGCGCACGCGAGTTACCGCTATTCAGGCATACAATTAACGCCCTTGCCCTGGCTTGCGGAGCTGTTGCAACTGCGCGACCGGCTTGCCCGGCACTGCAATTGTTCTTTTAACAGCGTGTTAGTAAACCTGTACCGTAACGAACGCGACAGCATGGGCATGCACGCCGACGACGAAGCCGAACTTGGGCCGCAGCCAGTAATCGCCTCGCTAAGCCTGGGCGAGCAACGACGCTTTGTGCTAAAGCACAAATACCGTAAGGAGTTAAAATCGTACTCACTTACCCTCGGTAATGGCAGCTTAGTGCTGATGCGCGGCGACACCCAGCGCTATTGGAAGCATGGCGTTCCCAAAGAGAGCAGGCCTTGCGGGCCGCGCATTAATCTGACGTTTCGCAATATAGGTTGATAAGGTAAGCTGCTGATACAGCAGTGCTATTGCCTGTTGCGTGTTACTAAAGGAGCATCACCCCACATGGCTGGCCAATATCCTGACCGAATAAAACAACTGCCGTTATACGACGGCCGCTTCGACGCTTATAAACTTTCCGCCGACGGCGGTGACGTGCTGTTTGCAAGCTACCAAGCAGGTATGGAGATAGAGCCGCACACACACGACACCGACAACTACGGCGTAATTACCCGCGGTGAACTAATTCTCATATTAGAAGGCAAAGAGCTGCGGTATGGTGTGGGTGACTGGTATCACGTGCCTGCAGGCGTTGAGCATGCAGCCCGCTTTGAACAAGAAACCGACGAGGTGGAATTATGGTTTGGTGCACAGTAAGCCCTAAAGTGGCAGCCAGGTCATGATGCGCCACGTAGCGCGTACCTACGACATGGGCATTGCGGCCGTAATGAAGTCGTTGCTGCACAGCGAAGCAATAGACGTGACAGACGGCATAAGCTCTGGGCATGTGTCTATCGCCGGCGGTGACCATTCTTACTACATTACCGTTCCCGAACAGCAGCTAGAAAAAGCGCAGAAAGTACTACGCGACGGCGAGTTTGAAAAATTCCTAATCTCAGAATAAAGGCAAAAAAATGAAATGCACTAGTTGCAAACAAGGTGAACTTGCACCGGCCCATATAGACAACATGCTGCCCAGTAACACCTGCACGCAGTGCGGCGGCAGCCTCATATTTCTAAAAGATTATCTTCGCTGGCGCGACTTGCATGGTGACGTAGAGGGTAGCG
Source organism: Pseudomonadales bacterium (assembly GCA_045106985.1). Taxonomy (GTDB): domain Bacteria; phylum Pseudomonadota; class Gammaproteobacteria; order Pseudomonadales; family JAUIET01; genus JAUIET01. Next base: position 148,116 of record JBGCFQ010000003.1, read on the forward strand.
TTGCAGCAAAGCAGGGCAACACAGAAACAGATGAAGCAGACGAAAGCCGCCGCGCGCTTATTTGCCCAGTATCTGGCAAGCTAATGTTGAAGTTTCGTATATCAAAAGAAACGGATCGCAAAATAGATCTTAGCCCCAGCATCAATGCCATTTGGCTGGACAAAGGCGAATGGGCTTTATTAAAAACCAATGGTGTGGCTAATCATCTCAACGAAGTATTTACCCACACCTGGCAACGCAAAGTAAGAGAAGCCAACAGCCGCGACACGCTGGACGCCATGTATGCTGAAGACTTTGGTGAGCATTACGGGGCGGTAAAAGAGTTTAAAAAAATTGTAGAAAAATTAGAATGTAAGCCAGAGCTTATTGCCTACCTGGTGGCCGATGACCCGTATGAAGCCTAACTAGAAAAGCAGCGCTAAGAAAACCAAAGCAGGAGACACTCTCAATGAGTAATGCAGATTTTGTAACAGGATTTATTGACGCTTGGAACGCGCTCAATGTAGACAGTATTATGGAGCACTTCACTGACGACTGTGTGTACATCAACATGCCGATGGACCCACCAAACAACGGCAAAGAAGAAATACGCGCCTTTATAGAAGGGTTTACCGGTAGCTGCACCGAGATAAACTTTACCGTTCACCACCAAACAGAAAGCGCCGATGGCCGCATAGTAATGAATGAGCGAACTGATCGCCTAAAGATGAATGGCAAGTGGGTAGAGCTTGCCGTAATGGGCGTGTTTGAATTTCGTGATGGTAAAATATGCGCCTGGCGTGATTACTTTGATATGGCTGCGTTAACCGCACAATAAATGGCCTAGCCATTTAATGTTAGTTGTTGCTAGTGTTGTTTAAAATGGCTGTGCAGTAATGCACAAGTGTGCGTTAACGTTTTTTGCATTGTTGTCCGTTTTGCTACACGGCCTGCCCACCGTGGCAGCGCCGCTTGCAAGCAATACGAGTGCAAAAAGCGAATGCGTGGTGTTGCTGCATGGCTTGGCCCGCACAGAAAAAGCCATGCGACCATTGGCTGATGCATTAACTGCTAATGGCTATACAGCGGTAAACCTTGGCTACCCATCCACCAAAGCCTCCATCGAACAACTTGCCGAGCCCGCCGTAAAAAAGGCGCTTGCTGAGTGCCCAAGCGGGCGCACCATCCATTTTGTAAGCCACTCAATGGGCGGCATAATTTTGCGCCAGTATTTATCGCAACATTCTATTGCTGACATGGGCAGAGTAGTAATGCTTGCGCCACCTAACAAAGGCAGCGAAGTGGTAGACAGCTTGCATAAAATGCCTGGCTACTATTGGCTTAACGGCCCTGCCGGTTTGCAGCTGGGCACTGGCGCCAACAGTGTTCCTCTGCGTCTTGGCCCCGCCCACTTTAACCTAGGCATTATTGCCGGCACCAGCACCTTCAATCCAATACTGTCGCTAATGTTGCCAAACCCAGACGACGGTAAGGTATCGGTAGCTAACACCAAGTTAGAGGGAATGAACGACCACATAAGCATGCCCGTTACGCATACTTTTATGATGAGTAACGACGACGTTATTGAGCAGGTGCTGTACTACCTAAAAAATGGCCGCTTTGTTAAACCCTAAAAAGCGAAACAGTTAGAAGGTAAACTTAGCACTCATTTTTTTTGTTCACTGAGAATGTCGGCCTGCTGCTCATCGTCCTGACCATCTTTTTTTGCTTTTTTCTCAATAAATATCTCAGGCTCTTTTACCGGGTCGAGATTAACGGTTTTCTGCATTAAGCCTTCAAACACAGTGGCCCACAATTCAACATTGGTACGCTTGCGCCGCAACAGAAGTACCAGCCTGTAGCCGAGCCACAGTACAATAGCTGGAATAAATACAACAGCTAACTGAACTAATAGGTTTTCTGGCATGATAGATTCCCCTTGTGGTAATTGATTGGGGTAGGGCTAACCGAATTCAAGGGGTATGGGCCGGAATAATGCAGTATGGGAAAGTTGGACGAGCTGGCTGACCCAGGTATTAGGTCAGGTGTATTGGCTGCTGTCGTTCGTCTCATATGGCCCAAAAATGTTTTAAGAATAACTGTTATTGATGGCACAATGTAGAAACGCGATTACGGACGTATTGCAAGATGGCATGTTTTCAAGCGATTAAGAAAAAATGGACGATAGAACAATATGTTAGAAGTGCTTTCTGTGTGGGCAGTGATTGGGGATATATGTCACTATCATGTTAATAAAAACGTTAATGTGAAATAGACTTGGGTGTTAGTCGTCAATAGATAGTAAGCAGAAAGATGATAAATGCAAGATACGAAAACCCCGCAGCAAGGCTCCTAGCCATACTAACGGCAGGTAAAGAAGTACCGCCAAGTAACAATTGTAGAAAAACCTGGAGCAGCTTGCTTGGCGTAGAAGAAGGAAATGAAACTCTTCTTTTGAGCCGTTTGGGGAAGACTATGTCTCTCATAGGGCAAGCAGAAACAGAGATCACGCGGATCGAAGACGTAGATCCCGATAGATACTTAGGGTGGGTTGAGCCAGCCGTTACAGCGTTTACCAAGCAAAACCTGAACGCTACTTGGGAGTCTTTTAGCAATCATATCAACACTCATACGCTTAATTATCTGAGCAACACGGCGGACATTTTGACCGCATACTATCCGCGAAAATCTTGGAACACGGACGAACTTGAACGCATTGGTGAGGGTATCGACGACGTCATAGAAGAAGTCCATGCTTCCCAGTTAGACTTAGAGGCAAAGGAGTTCATGGTTGCAAAGCTGAGAGAAATACAGATAGCGATCGATGAATATAAAATATCGGGGTCAGGACCTCTGGTGGAGAAAATCGAATCTACTTTCGGGCACGCAGTCCTAAATCCGGAGTTTAGAGATGTCTCCGGCTCAAATCCTGCTGCTAGAAGCTTTTGGATGATAATTGCCAAGATAACGATGTTGTCTACATTAGCATTGGTGTTACTGCAAATACCGAATGAGATAAAAGACTTACTCCCCGATGAGACAGTGCAGTTTCTAGAGCATGAAAATACCGAACCCGACGACTAACAACAGTGAGCAACCGACGCCAAAAAGCTGCGCTCTGTGGCGCGCCTGTCACTAGGGTTATGTGTTTAGAGAGACCGGAGAACAACATGATTAACATTGTTCGAGCAATCT